>NZ_JCACNY010000001.1:4800000-6142574 GCF_059115245.1 Acidicapsa borealis
CCGGTCTGTTCTACGTTGCGCAGGGTGTCGTTGCGGTTATCTCCTCGGCTGCGCAGGGTCGGGCAGAAAAGCACTGTCGGCGGATTCGCGCCCACGCCATTGAAAAAACTGAACGGCGCCACGTTCGGTACGCCTTCGCGATCGATGGTTGAGACCAGCGCTACGGGGCGAGGCACGATGATGCCGGTCATGAGCTTGTACAACTCACTGATTTTTTGATTTTCCGGATGAATGCTGAGCATAGTGACGCTGTCGGAAGGCGAGGGCATGCATCCAGCTTAATACGGTCGCACGGGGGCGAATTGGTCTTACAAAATGGTGAAAATGCGGAGAGATGACCGTTTTGATGCACCTGACGAGATGACGGCCCGGATATTTGCGTAACGATAACAATGAATCAGGCACAATCATGTATGGCGGAATTTCAAGCTGCCAGATTGCGCTTCCGAGGGAGATACCGCCGTGCCGCGAATTCACTTTCAATTACAGCTCGCCGAGCTGAAGGACAAAATCCTGGCGATGGCGGCGCTGGCCCAACAGGCCGTTGAGGCTTCGGTGGATGCGTATCTCCAACGGGACGCGGGACTTTGCCAGTACGTGAGCGAGAACGAAACCGCCATCAACTCCGCGCATCGGGCGCTGGACGAAATGGCGTATGAGCTGCTGGCGAAGGAACAGCCGATGGCGATCGATCTGCGCTTTATCCTCGCGGTGATCAAAATCAACGGCGATCTGGAGCGGATCGGCGACCAGTCGATGAGCATTGCCATCCGTACGCGCGACGTGCTGAGCCTGCCTGAAGTTGATCTGCCGGTGGACTTTGCGGCCATGGGCGAGTACGCCAGCCGGATGATCCGCACGGCGCTGCAGTCGCTGCTGGAGGGTAACGCGCATGTGGCTGACTCTGTCCGGCTGATGGACGACGAGATTGACCGCATGAACCGCCTGGCCCAGGTGGACCTGCTGGAGCTGATCCAGCGCGATCCCGGGCACACGCCGCAGGCGCTGAACGGCATCCTGATCTCGCGTAATCTGGAGCGGATTGCCGACCATGCGACCAATATCGCGACGGACGTGATTTTCTGGATCCGGGGCGCGGATGTGCGGCATGCGTTGAGCCTGGCTTCGGACTAAACCTTCCCAACAAAGAGCTGCGCCAGCCATGCATGCGACTGGCGCGGCTTTTTTTGTCCAATGCTACAATGTAGCAACGTCGCTACATTTCTCAAGCGGCAGGAGGAAGCCATGCCGGTCACTACGGTTTCCAGTCGCGAATTCAATCAGAATGTCAGCATCGCGAAACGTGCTGCCGAGAATGGTCCGGTCTTCATCACCGACCGAGGTGAGCCGGCTCAGGTCCTGCTCTCCATCAAGGAATATCGACGGCTTACGGGCAAAGGTAAGAGCGTCATCGACCTCCTGGCCATGCCGGAAGGAATGGATACCGGCGAAGACTTCGACGCATTGATTCCCCGCTCCCGCGAAGTAGCCAGGTCTGCGGATCTGTCCTGACCCTGCAAGTGATGGCGACGTGATGTATCTGCTCGATACGAATGTGGTTTCCGAGATGCGCAAGATCCGCGCTGGGCTGGCAGACGCTCATGTCTCAGATTGGGCTGGACGGGTGGCTGCAGACGATCTCTATGTCTCGGCTGTGACCATGGAAGAGTTGGAGATCGGTGTGCTGCGGTTGCAGCGTCGCGATCCGAAGCAGGGGGCAGCGCTGCAGGCGTGGTTCACGACGGTGGTGCTGCCAGCCTTTGAGGGACGTATTCTGCCCGTGGACATCGCTGTTGTGCGATCCAGCGCCCGGCTTCACGTTCCTGATCCGCGTCCCATGCGCGATGCATTTCTTGCTTCGACTGCTCTGGTTCACAAGCTCACTGTGGTGACGCGGAACGTAAGCGACTTTGAGGGCACTGGGGTCTTCTTGTTGAACCCCTGGAAGACAGCGGCGCCTGACGACGGTTGATTCGACGCTGGCAACGGGTAACCGACAATGTGGAAATGACTAGCGCAGGGTTGCAAGCGCGGGATAGAGCTTGCGCCACTTCTGGTAGCCCGTTTTGTAGGCGGATTCCCATGCTGGATCGGGCTCGATGCGCTCGGCTACGGCGATTCCGGCGGCGCAGGCTGCGTCCAGATCGGGCCAGGCTCCGGCGCCAACGCCAGCCATGAGCGCTGCGCCGAAGGCTCCGCCCTCTTCCGCTGTCAGCACTTCGACGGCGTGGCCGTAGACGCTGGCCTGAATCTGACGCCAGAGTGGGCCGCGCGCGCCGCCGCCGCCGAGGCGAATGCCGCTGACCGGAATACCCAGCGCTGCGAAGAGCGTGAAGGTGTCTTCGAGAGAGTAGGCTACGCCCTCCAGCACGGCGCGGACGAAGTGGGCTGCGGTGTGGTTGGTCGAGATGCCGGTGAAGGCTGCGCGGACTTCTGGATCGAGGTGCGGGGTGCGTTCGCCGAGCAGGTAAGGGGCCCATTCGAGTCCGTTGCTGCCTGCGGCGATCTTGGCGGCGATGGCGGTCAGCTCGTCATAGTTGGCGCCGGCGAAAAACGTCTCTTTGAGCCAGCGGAAGCTGAGGCCCGCCGATTGCGTTACGCCCATGACGTGCCACCGGCCGGGAACGGCATGGCAGAAGGTGTGCAGGCGGCCCTTGGGATCTTTGATGGGCTCGGCGGTGGCGGCGAAGACTACGCCGGAGGTTCCGATGGTGGCTGAAACTGAACCTGGCTGGAGGATGCCCATGCCCACCGCGCCTGCACCTTGATCGCCTGCTCCGGCGACGACTGGCGTCCCGGCGGTGAGGCCGGTGAGCAAGGCGGCTTCAGCGGAGATGTTGGCGCAGACTTCCTGGGACTCGAAGACGGGCGGAAGCCAGCTCTCGGGGATGCCGGCTGCTGCCGCCACTTCCGACGACCAGCGGCGGTGGGTGACGTCGAGGAGCAGCGTGCCGCTGGCCTCCTGCACGTCGATGGCGTAGGTGCCGGTGAGGCGGAAGCGGACGTAGTCCTTGGGGCAGAGGATGTGGGCGATGCGGGCGAAGATCTCCGGCTCGTGCTCTTTGACCCATAGGAGCTTGGTCAGGGTGAAGTTGGGCAGGGCGGGATTGCAGGTGAGCTCGATGAGGCGTTCATAGCCGATGGTGGCGTGCAGCCAATCGCATTGCGGCTGGGTGCGCGTGTCGCACCAGATGAGCGATGGGCGCAGGACGATGCCGTCCTTGTCCAGCATGACGGCTCCGTGCATCTGCCCGGTGAGGCCGACGCCTCCGATGGGCTGATGGGGCGAGGGGGCGGTGGCAATGGCTGCCTTGATCGCGATCTGTGCGGCTCGCCACCAGTCTTCGGGGTCTTGCTCTGCCCAGCCGGGGTGGGGCGTGCGGAATGGCGCGTGTTCTTCCGATGCGGAACTCACGACTTTGCCGCTTTCATCCACCAGAACCGCTCGCGTGCCGCTTGTACCCACATCCATGCCGAGGAACCACATCACAGAACCACCTCTCTTGAATTGCTTCGTAAATCGCTTTTCTAAACGACGCTATCAGTGCGGAGGCCAGCATAACAGGGTTGATGCATGGGAGCAAAGAACAGAAGCTTTGCATCTCGCTTGGCTGCGCTCTGCTACTCTTCGGATGCACTCAGCCAGCAATTTCTGCACAGAATGTCAGCTTCTCAGCGAAGATAGCTGCAACGGAGAATCGTGTGAGATCGATTGGTCGGCAGTTTCGTCGTGGGTTCGGGATGTGCGTACTTTCGTTCGCCTTTGCTCTCGCCGTTGTGACTGGAGCTGGTGCCCAGCAGGCTCCGCAGGCGCCTGTCACGATCCAGGGGCAGACGCTTTTCTCTGTGCAGGGAGTGTTGTCCTTTACCGCACAGGCGCGCGCTGCGGCTATCTCGCGGCGTCTGCAGGACCTGTCAGAAGATGTAACCGCGAAGCCGGAGACTTTGGCCGTTGCCGACGGCGATGGTTCGACCGATATTGTCTCCGGTGATCTGGTGCTGATGAGTGTCACCGAGCAGGATGCAAAGGCAGCCGGACATACCCGTCAAGAGCTGGCCGCGGACTACAAGCAACGCATTGCTAACGCACTGCTCACGCTGCGACAGGAGTACTCGGTGAAGAGCCTTGTGCTTGGCGGCATTTATGCGCTGGCCGCGACGCTTGGCCTCACGCTTGTTTTGATCGCGCTCCGCTTTCTGTTTCGCAAGCTCTACGCCAAGCTCGACGACGGCCGCGCGAGTGCCATTCCTTCGCTGCGTATTCAGCAATTCGAACTGCTGCCTGCTGACCGTATCGCTAACTTTGCCATTGGACTGGCCCGGCTACTGCGCCTGGTGCTTACGCTAGTGCTGATCTATGCGTATCTCTCGCTGGTGCTTGGCTTCTTTCCGTGGACACGCGGTTATGCGCGGCTGCTGCTGGGTTATGTGCTTTCGCCGCTGCAAATGGTCGGCCAGACTCTGCTCGACTACCTGCCGAATATCTTCTTCATCCTGGTGATTGCGGTGGTCGCGTACTACGCCGTCAAGCTCACGCGAGTCATCTTCGATGAGATCGGCAAAGGGACCATCACACTCGGCGGATTCCATCACGAGTGGGCAGAGCCTACATTCAAGATCGTTCGATTTCTGATCCTGGTGCTGGCGGTCATCGTTGTCTTCCCTTACCTGCCGGGTGCGAAGTCGCCGGCGTTTCAGGGTGTTTCGATCTTTATTGGCGTGCTCTTTTCGCTGGGCTCTACGTCAGCGATTGCCAACATTGTTGCGGGCATCATCCTCACGTATATGCGCGCCTTCAAACTGGGCGACCGCGTACAGATTGCGGATACTGTCGGTGACGTCATTGAAGTCTCGCTGCTGGTGACGCGCATCCGCACCATCAAGAATGTGGAGATTACGATTGCCAACTCGATGGTGCTGGGCAGCCACATTATCAACTTCAGCGCGTCCGCGAAGCAGCATGGCCTGATCCTTCATACCGAGGTCACCATTGGCTACGACGCGCCCTGGCGGCAGATTCACCAGCTGCTGATCGATGCTGCGGGGGCAACGGAGAACGTCCTCGCGGAGCCGCGACCTTTCATCCTGCAGACGGCGCTCGATGACTTCTATGTGCACTACGAGTTGAATGCATACACGGATCAGCCTGGCCGCATGGCGGTTACTTATTCCGAACTGCACAAGAATATTCAGGATAAGTTCAACGAGGCGGGGGTTGAGATCATGTCTCCGCATTACGCTACGGTGCGCGATGGCAACCGCATTGCCATCCCCGATGACTACGTGGCGAAGGACTACGTGACTCCGTCGTTTCGTGTTGGCCTGGGAGAGATTGGCAACGTCATCAGCAAGCTCACCAAGCCCTAAGCTGGGCAAGCGCGAGATGATCCCGACGGCAATCGCTTAAACAGGAGACAATACCTGCAAGGGCAGATGGTGCCTGCAAGGAGAGCCTGCCCATGAGCGATTTAAGCAGTAAATCAGCAAGCAAGACCGTTAACGACCTGGCTGGGCTGGGAGAATCCGTCGCGCTTGACCCTCTGGTTGGGCATCCTGCGGACTTTCACGTCTTTCACCGCTTCCTGGATCGCTGCAAGGATCTGCCTGCGATTACCACTTCGGTCTGCTGGCCGCTCTCGGATGTGGCTCTGCGCGGCGCGACCGAGGCTGCCGAGGCTGGTTTGATTGTGCCGACGCTGGTTGGCCCGCGCGCTGAAATCGAGTCTCTTGCCGGCAGGGTCGGAATCAACATTGCTGCCTATCCGATTCTCGAAGCGGCAACCGAAGAGCAGGCTGCGCAACTGAGTGTTGCGATGTGTCGTGACGGTCGCGCACAGGCGATGATGAAGGGCAGCCTGCACACGGATGAACTGATGCGGATGGCCATGGCGCGGGAGACGGGTCTGCGCACGACGCGGCGTATTTCGCATGTATTCGTGATGGACACGCCTGCGTATGCGCGCACGCTGCTCATCACCGATGCCGCGATCAACATTGAGCCGGAGCTCGAGGACAAGGTTCATATCGTGCAGAATGCGATCGATCTTGCGCATGCGCTGGGAATCATCGAGCCCAAGGTGGCGCTGCTCTCTGCCGTTGAGACTGTGAACCCGAAGATCAAATCTACCCTTGATGCTGCCGCACTGTGCAAGATGGCCGAACGCGGCCAGATTACCGGCGGCATTCTCGATGGGCCGCTCGCTTTTGACACTGCGGTCAGCGCCAAGGCTGCGCAGATCAAGGGCCTGGTTTCTCCGGTCACGGGGCAGGCCGACATTCTGGTGGTGCCGGATCTTGAATCTGGCAACATGCTGGCCAAGCAGCTGGAGTATCTGGGTGGTGCGCAACTTGCGGGCATTGTGCTGGGCACGCGGGTGCCGGTGATTCTTACCAGCCGCGCGGACTCAGCGGCTACGCGTCTCACTTCCTGCGCCGTGGCTGTGCTGCTGCACTATGCTGCGCACCCGCTGGACGAAGCTTGAGCCCTCTGCATTAAAGAACTCCCAGAATTGCCCGATAGATCCAGTAGCCGGATGAGTATGCGCTCATGTCTGAGCTGCGCGCTGACGGCTGTGCGCAACGTGAGCTGGCCTGAGCCGGCCTGGACGCTGGACTGCGGACAAGGGACTCTATGACCGTATTGATTACCGAGGAGAGTATCTGCAAGGCGAACGCTCAGTTCTGGGAGCAGATGCTGGCGATGCCCATGGAGGCAATTCGCCTGGGTGGCGAGGATGCTCTGGAGGTTCGGTGTATCGGCACGGAGCACGTTGTTGGGAGCTGCAACCTCTCGGGCGTGTGGAGTGGCCGGATTGAAGTGCGGCTCTCGCGAGGGCTTGCACTGCTGGCTACTTCCGCCATGCTCATGCAGCCGGTCGAGTGTGTGCTGCATGACGATACGCTGGACGCGACTCGCGAAATCGCCAATATGATTGCCGGTACGATCAAGTCCGCGTTGCCGCGTCCGTGCTCCATGACCGTCCCATTTGCGGCTGTGGAGGCGGCTGACTTTTGCGTTCTGCCGCGCACACCCGACTCGGTCACATGCTTCTTTGAGCATGCGGCGGGCGAGCTGATGGTTCGCGTATGGGAGCAGACAGCGGATGAGAATAGTGCAACAGAACTATTTGCTTCTACCTTTGCTTAACGGCTTTCGTTTCAGTAATCGGAATAAAAGAAACTTATACCGCCCTATCATACGGAGCCGCAGTAGGTCGATAGGCAAGGCTTTTTATCTTGCAATTTTCATCGAAGTATCACTATGTTTGTGAATGGAATCCCCCAGACTGCTGTTCCATTCTTGTTGTTGTAGATACCCAGACAATTATTAAACCCCGTCGCGTGCGCGCTTGCGCACAGGCAGTTTCGCATCCGATTCCTACTCTTTTCCGGGAAGCGAACAGGAAATCCTTACCTTGAAAGCCTTTTGGAGGATGTACGCATGAAGTTTCGTAGTCTTCGTAATCTCCTCATGTCCGCAGCTCTGCTGCTGACACTCCTATGGGCACTGCCCCAGGGAGCGCTCGCTCAAACCTTTCGTGGTGGCATCAACGGCACCGTCACAGATCCGTCTGGAGCGGCCGTGGCGGGCGCCTCGGTGGAAGCACTGGAGCTGTCGACCAATGCTGCCCACAAATCAATCAGTTCGTCAGCCGGCGAGTTTACTTTCCAGGATTTGCCACTGGGCGTTTACACGGTGAAAGTAGAAGCAACGGGCTTCAAGACCCAGAAGTGGGACGGAGTCGAAGTGAAAGCTGGCTCGATCTACACTCTGCCTGCCAAGCTTTCAGTTGCCTCAGGCGCCGAGACTGTCGAGGTATCGGCGGCCGCTCTTTCACTGGATACGACAACGACCACGCAGACCAGCGTGATCGGTGAAAAGAGCGTGAATGACGCTCCGATGAACGGACGCGACTTCACGCAGTTCGTTACGCTGTCACCGGGCTTCGCCAACTCCGGCGCTGGCGGTTACGGTTCGCTGAACGGTACGCGCGCCAACCAGATCAACTGGCAGATCGACGGTATCGACAACAACGATCTCTGGCATAACATTCCGGCCGTGAACCAGGGCGGTGTTTCCGGCATCGCGGGTATCGTTCTGCCGCTGGACGCGGTAGAGCAGTTCTCAGTGCAAACGCAGGCATCACCTGAGGCAGGCCGCAACCCAGGCGGCAGCGTGAACCTTTCGCTGAAGTCGGGTACCAACACGTTGCACGGGTCGGCCTATTACTACAACCGCAATGAGGCACTGGGCGCTATCTCGCCGTTTGTGAAGGCGAACGAGGAAGCAAACGGTTCGCCGATCAAAAAGCAGGAAGTGCGGAACTATAACCTTGGCTTCTCGGTGGGTGACAAGATCATTCGCGACAAGCTGTTTGGCTTTGCAACGTTTGAGAAGCAGCGCTTCGTGATCGGTGTGCCTTCTGAAGGCACCGTGCCGTCGACCGCGTGGGTCAACTATGTCGAGAACAACCTTACGTATGGAGACGGAACCAAGATCACTCCGAACCCGGTTGCGGTGAGCCTGCTGCAGACGCTGTACCCTTCCAGCATCAACAGCGCGCCGGCAACGACGAACAACTTCATTAGCCCGGTACCGGAGTTTGGGTATAGCTATAACGGCCTAGTCAAGATTGACTGGGTACTCTCTGCAAAGGACACCATCACGGCGCATGGCTTCGGTGGTCAGGGTAACCAGGTGGCACCAGTGGGATCGGTGATTCCTGCCTACTACGAAATCGCGCCGCTGCATGTGTTTAACTACGCGGTTGTCTGGAACCACATCTTCACGCCGACGCTGACCAACCAGGTTCTGGCTGGTGTGAACTACTTCAACCAGGTATTTAACGACGCGCAAACCGGCTTTGATATTGCCGGCACGGGCCTGATCACCGGTGCGCCATACACGAACGCTCCTAACATCAGCATCGGAAAGTTTGCAGCTACGGGCGAGACTCCTCCCGAGGGCCGTAATGACATCACCGGCCACTTAACCGATGGTCTCTCGTGGGTCGTAGGCAAGCATCAGTTCAAGTTTGGCGGTGAGTATCGCCAGGCACAACTGGATGAGTTCTATCATCGCCACGCGGTTGGCTCGTTCACCTTTGACGGCAGCCAGAATAGCTGGAATGTCCCGGACAACGTCGCTAACCCGACCTATGCAGAAGCCCTTGGTGACTTCCTGCTGGGTGACTTCCACTCCGCTTCGATCGCCTACGGCGACCCCGACCGTCAGGTGTTTGTAAAAACATTTGATATCTACGCGCAGGACTCGTTCCAGCTCTCGCCGAAGTTGAATCTGAACTACGGCATCCGCTGGGATTATGAGGGCCCGTTCCACAACCAGTACCAGAATCTTTCGGTCTTCCGTCCTTCGATTGGCGGCGACGGCATCGCCTTCCAAGGCAACCAGATCAGCTCCCTGTACAACCAGAAGTACACCAACATCAGCCCCCGTATCGGCTTCTCTTACCAGTTGTCACCCAAACTGGTGTTCCGAGGCGGAACTGGCCTCTACTTTGACACGCCAAACCTGAATCCCTTCTTGGACAACCGGCCGGGCAACGGCGCGCCGAACGGCGTGGAAGGCAACCCTTCCGGCAAGAATCCTGTTCACACGATCGCGTTGTCCAATGGAGGTACGATCACCTCCGGCGTGAATCCGTTTACGGCAGGCGGCGGTGGCGCAGTCACCTGCACCGTGTCGCAACCCTGCGGCGTCTTCTCCATCAACAAGAACTTCCAGCCCTCACACAACATGAACTACAACCTGCAGGTCGAGTACAGCATCAGTGAAAAGGCTGTGGCGCAGGTCGGCTATGTCGGGACTCAGGGCCGTCACCTGCTCTCGATCCTGGATATCAACCAATCTGCTCCCGGCGTGTACGCAACGACTGCGGCACAGCAGGCAGCCCGTCCCTACTTCAGCTCGTTTCCCAACTACAGCGTCATCAACCAGATCGAAAGCATCGGCGACTCCAACTACAACGCGCTGCAGGCAACACTGCGTATTTCCAACTGGCATCGCCTGGAACTCCAGGGCGCTTACACTTGGTCGCACGCCTTTGACGACGTGACCGCATACCGCGGCGCGTTGCCTCAGGACAGCACCAACTTCAAGGGCGACTACGGTCCGAGCGACTTCGATCAGCGCAACATCTTCACCGGCCTGGTCACCTACAACGTCCCCGACGGGCGTAGATGGAAGGCGATTACCAGCGGCTGGCAAGTCAACAGCCTGCTTACCTTCCATGGCGGTATTCCCTTCTCCGTCCTGAGCTCGTCTGACAACAGCGGCACCGGCGAAGGCACGCAGCGCGCCGTTCAGATCGGTAGCCCCTACGCCGGCGCCAAACAAGAAAAGGTGAATGGCAACTGGCTCAATGCGGCCGCCTTCGAGGATGGCCCGGTGGGATCCTTCGCCGGTACCTCGAGCCGCAACGCCTACGTCAACCCCGGCTACAGCGACGTGGATCTCTCGGTCTTCAAGAACACAAAGATCGGAGAAAAGGTCACGGCGCAGTTCCGCGTGGAGATGTTCAACCTCTTCAACCGCACCAACTTCGCGCCGCTCTCCGGACTGAACCCCAACACCGCAACCAATGGCGACTTCCAGCTCTACGACACGATCGGCGACTGGAACGGCGCACCTGGCATCGGCGCTGGTGAACCATTTAATACGCAGCTTGCTCTGAAGATCATCTTCTAGTCTGACTCAACCAAAAAAGAAAGGCGTCCGGAGCGATCCGGGCGCCCTTTCACTTCTGTCCGATGCTCACGCGCAGAAAAAAGCCCCGGCGGCCGATCGCCGGGGCTTTACTTTTGCTCTGTGAAGCGGTTACGACATGTAGGTGAAGGGCGTTTCGCGCATGCGTTCGTGGAGCGGAGCCGGCTTGAGGCCTGCGGTCGCCGATGATGGCGTGCTCATGACCTGCTTGAAGGCGGTCTGGAAGGCTTCCATCTCCGACTTGGTGCCGACGGTGATGCGGACCCAGGTCGGCATCGCTTCCCAGGCACGGCCAATGTAGATTTCCTTGGCTGCCATGGCTGCGATGACTTCCTTGCCTGGGCGCTTCACGTCCACCATGTAGCAGTTGCTCTGGGAAGGCGTGACCGCGTAACCGTTGCTCTTCATCCATGCCAGGTTCTGTTCGCGAATGTCGCCGATGATCTTCTTGCGGCTCGGCACCAGTGTGGTGTCGATCAGGCTGGCCTTGGCTGCGGCGATGGTGGTGATGGGCAGCGAGTTCTGGCCGAAGTAGTTGAGCTTCTTCATCAGTTCCGGCTTGCCGATGGCGAAGCCGAGACGCAGACCGGCCATGCCGTAGAGCTTCGAGAAAGTGCGAAGGATGATGACATTCTTGCCGTCCTTGACCATGTCGAGGCAGGACGGAGCATCCGACAGATGGATGTACGCCTCATCGATCAGAATGACCGTGTCCTTGGGCGCGCCGGCTACGATGGCTTCGATGTCCTTGCGCGGGGTGATGGTGCCGGTCGGGTTGTTCGGGTTACAGACGTAGATCACGCCGGGGTTGGCGGAGGCCGCGAGCAACGCCTTGGGGTCGTGCATGGCTGCGCCGGTCGGGTCGGCGAGCGGAACCTTGATGACCTGTGCGCCTCCGCCCTGCGCGGCCCACCAGGCGGCTTCAAAGGTGACGTCGGCGGTGACGAGGGGCTTGTCCGGCGAAGTGAAGGCCAGGACGACATACTGGAGCGGCTCTCCCGATCCGGCATAGGCCATGATCGTTTCCGGATCCAGGTTGTTCTGCTTGGCGAAGGTCTCGATCAGATCGATCTGCAGGGGGAAGTCGTAGCGGCCGCCCATGGGGGTGATGGCTGCCATCGCCTTGCGGGCCGGCTCGGAGGGTCCGAGGGGATTCTCGTTGGCGTCGATGTGGATGCCTTTGTTGGGGTCGAGAAACTTTGGCCGCTGGGCCATCGCAAAATGCGCTTCCGTCAGACCGGATACAGAAGCAAACGCGGACGTGGCCGCGGCAAACCGCATGAAATTACGCCGGGATAGGCCACTACAAGCTGCAGGATCGAGATTGGATTTCGACATCGGTAGAGCTCCTATAGATCAAAGTACGTGGGATCGAAGTACGAAGAAAACGTGTGCGGAGGGCACACGAAGAGCGCGATGGAACGAGAGTGGAAAATAGGCAGGAATCGTGTGGGGGAGTTCCATACTTCAAGGTAGCGTCCGGGAGCGGGTAAGACAAGGAGGAAATTGGAAAGATTTATTTCGGGGGCGAAAGTGCTGGGGAAGTCGTGCTAATCTTGGTCGGTAAACGATTTCTCAGATTTCCGGCACCTCTCTGTTCTATCCGGCGATTGGGATTTCGTCGCGTGACACGCTACAGGCGGACCGCGTTACCTGAAAATCTTACGGGCACGCAATCGTCTACGGAAGACGCTGTATTTTGCTTGACAGATGTTGAGATAAAGCCATTTACTAAGGGTCGCATCTCGCTTCAACCCGGATTACCCCGAACGGAAGACTCTCACTCAGGTGATCGAATGCTTGGATTTGCAGTAACCTCCATTAACGCCGGCGCGCTGGCTCGCTCAGCCGCCCTGGCAGTCGGTGTGCCTTCGCTGGCCCATCTCAGCCCGCTCGACATCGCGGTGATCGTGATTTACTTCGCGATGGTGATGTGGATCGGCTTCTACCTGAAGAAGAAGGCTAATACCAGCGAAGAGTTCTTTATGGCCGGCCGCGACATGACGGCGTGGATCGCGGGCCTGAGCTTCGTTTCCGCCAATCTGGGGTCGCTGGAGCTGATGGGCTGGGCGGGATCGACGTACCAGTACGGCATTCTGGCCGCGCACTGGTACTGGATCGGCGCGGTGCCGGCGATGCTGTTCCTGGGCATCGTGATGATGCCGTTCTATTACGTGTCGAAGACCCACTCGGTGCCCGGATACCTGAAGCTGCGGTTTGGGCAGGGTTCGAGCATCGTTGCCGCCTTCTCGTTCGCTTTCATGACTATCCTGATGAGCGGCGTGAACATGTTCTCGATGGCGCTGGTGATGAAGGTGGTTCTGGGCTGGGATATCACCTTCTCGATCGTTGTTTCGTCGCTCGCGGTTGCGGCTTATGTTGCGCTGGGCGGCCTGCGTTCGGCGATCTTTAACGAAGTGCTGCAGTTTGTCCTCATCTGGGGCGGCGCGCTGCTGGTACCGATCCTGGGCCTCGTGGAAGCCGGCGGCTGGAGCGGCTTGAAGGAAAAGATCGCCGCCAACATCGCAGCCGGAGCCATCCCCGCAGGAAACTATCTGCATATGTGGAGCAACCTTGGCCACTTCCAGGACAACCCGATGGGCGTGCACTGGACGGGCATTATTCTCGGCCTGGGCTTTGCCATCAGCTTCGGTTACTGGACGACGGACTTCCTGGTCGTGCAGCGTGTGCTTGCTGCGAACTCGCTGCGCTCGGCGCGCATGGCTCCGGTGATCGGTTCCTTCTTCAAGATGGCGGTTCCCTTCATCGTCATCCTGCCGGGTCTGCTTGGCCTTGTCGTCCTGCAGAACGCTGACGGCACGCACATGCAGCTCTTCGGCGAAGACTATGTGAGCACTCACGCTGCGCAGCATCTGCACAGCTACAACGAAGTGCTGCCGCTTATGCTGGTGCGTTATTGCAGCCCTGGTCTGCTGGGCCTTGGCATCACTGCGCTGATCGCAGGCTTTATGAGCGGCATGGCGGGCAACGTCAGCGCCTTTGCTGCGGTATGGACCTACGACATTTACCAGCCGCTGATCAACAAGAAGGCTAAGGATTCGCACTATGTTGCGGTGGGCCGCTGGGCGACGATTCTCGGCGTCGTTGTTTCGATCGGCGCTGCCTATCTCGTCATGAACGCCAAGGGCATCATGGACTACGTCCAAGCGCTGTTCAGCTTCTTTATCGCACCGCTGCTGGGCTCGATTCTGATGGGCATGTTCTGGAAGCGGGCGACTCGGCAGGGCGGCTTCTGGGGGCTGCTGGTGGGCACGCTTACTTCGATTGGTCTTTGGGCATGGGTACATTTCGAGCCTTCGGCTTTGCGCTATGTCGCTGTCTCGCCTTACGCACGCGATATGGCGGAGAACATGTACCGGGCGCTGTGGTCCTTCTGCGCCACGGTTATCGTTACATTTGTCATCAGCATGTTGACGACAGCGCGACCGGCTGCTGAGTTGAATGGCCTGGTCTACGGTGCGACCAAGCTGCCGGTGGAAGAGCCCGTTCCCTTCTACAAAAACGAGTACTACTGGGCTGCTATCGCGGTGGTTGTGTTCCTCGGACTGAACATCATCTTCTGGTAAGGAGTAGCAACATGGAATCGAATACAGGTTCGACAGAAATCTCAATCTGGTTCTTCATTGGCGTGCTGCTTACCGTTTATGGCGTGCTGATTCTGGCGTACGGCATTTGGGAGCTCGTGACGGGCAACCTCGCCAACGTGGTATTGAAGGAACTGCATGCGCCGGTCTGGTGGGGCGCTCTGATGCTGATCCTGGGCATCTTTTACTCACTGCGCTTCCGGCCCGGCAAGGCTTAGCTGACTGCCTGGCGGCGGTATTTACCGGCTTATTCATTCACCGATCGGCTGGCACGCCTGCAGCGATCCACACATACTTAAGGAGCAATACTCATGGCAGCGGAACGGATAATGACCTACGGCGTAGTGGTAGGCAATCGCGGATTCTTCCCCGACTCTCTCGCGAAGAGCGGGCACGACGAGATCATCAAGGTCATTGAAGCAGCAGGGGCCAAGGCAGTTGTGCTTTCCGCACAGGAGTCGAAGTTTGGCGCAGTGGAAACTTTCGCCGAGGCGCAGGCCTGTGCTGAGCTCTTCAAGAAGCACGCCGACGTGATCGATGGCATCATTGTTACGCTGCCGAACTTCGGTGACGAGCGCGGTATTGTCGATGCGATTCGTCTCTCCGGCCTGAAGGTTCCAGTGCTAGTCCAGGCTACTCCGGACAAGAGCGATGCAATGACGATTGCAACGCGCCGCGACAGCTTCTGCGGTAAGATGAGCGCCTGTAACAACCTGATGCAGTATGGCATTCCCTACTCGCTCACGACGCTGCACACCGAGTCGCTGACTTCGCCTGAGTTCACTTCGGATCTTGCGTGGTTTGGCGCGGTCTGCCGCGTGGTGAAGGGACTGAAGAATCTGCGCATCGGCGCGATTGGCGCGCGTCCGCAGGCTTTCAATACGGTTCGCTACTCCGAGCGCATTTACGAAGGCAGCGGCATCTCCATCATCCCCATCGATCTATCCGAGATTCTTGGCCGCATCAACAAGATGGGCGACATGGATGATTCAGCGCAGGCCAAGCTGGCGGCGATCAAGAAGTATGTGACGACCTCCGGCATCCCGGAAGCCGCGCTGCTCAAGATGTCCAAGCTGGGCGCTGTGATCGATGGCTGGATGAAGGAAGTTTCGGTCACGATCAGCGCTGTGCAGTGCTGGACTTCGCTGGAAGAATACTTCGGCGTTGTGCCTTGCACCATCATGAGCATGATGTCGAACGACCTGATCCCCTCGGCCTGCGAAGTCGATGTACCGGGCACGCTGAGCATGCACATGCTGGCGCTGGCTTCTGGCACGCCTTCTGCGCTGCTGGACTGGAACAACAACTACGGCAGCAATCCTGACAAGTGCGTCTGCTTCCACTGCTCCAACCTGCCGAAGCACTTCTTCAACGAAGTGAAGATGGACTTCCAGGAGATCATTGCCGGCACTGTGGGCAAGGAAAATACCTTTGGCACATGCGTGGGACGCGTGAAGAGCGGCGTGATGAGCTATGCGCGCTTCTCGACCGACGACCGCTACGGCATTGTGCGCGGCTATGTGGGCGCGGGCAAGTTCACCGATGATCCGCTGACCACCTTTGGCGGCGCGGGTGTGGCGGAGATTCCGAATCTGCAGAAGCTGCTGAAGTATATCTGCCGCGAAGGATTCGAGCATCATGTGGCTGCGAACTTCAGCGATACGTCGAAGGCGCTGCATGAAGCGGCGACGCGCTATCTCGGCTGGGAAAGCTACTATCACGGCGATCTCGAAGCCTAAGTCTTGAAGCTGTCTCCTGGGCGCTGACTTATCCGGTCAGCGCCCATTTTTTGCCTCCTTAGTTCGGGCGGCCTTCGCGCTTCGTTCGTAGATAATGGTTGCACTGAGTAGCAGCAGGAAAGGTAAATGTCTCAATGAGCACTCGTATTCGCAAGAGCCTTATCGTCAATGACACAACGATCGTCGAGGAAGCAGCATGGAACGCGGAGCTTGAGTTCAAGCACAAGCAGGTTGTTGAATGGCTCAACAGCGAAGGGCTCGATGGCATTCTGCTCAAGCGCAATGAGAATCTCTCATGGATCACCGGCGGCGCGGTTGAGGTGCGCGTGCGCACGACTGCCGAGACTGGCGTTGCGGCGCTGCTGATCACGAAGGAAGGCGGGCGGCATTATCTGACCACCGCGAATGAAGCTCCGCGGCTGCATGACGAGGAGTTTGGTGAGCTGGACTTTACGCCGGTTATCTTCCCGTGGTACGCCAACGAGACGGATCAGACTGCCCTCGAAATGGCGCGGGGCCAGGTTGCTTCCGACATTCCGATACCGGGCTTTGCTCATGCCAATCTGTACCCGCTGCGCACGGCGTTGCAGGAGCCGGAGATTACACGTTTTCGCTGGCTCGGTGCTCAGACTGCGGATGCTGTCAGCGAAGTGCTGCCGCTGCTGCAGCCCGGCATGACTGAGTTCGATATGGAAGCGCAGGTTTCCGCGGCGCTGCTCAAGCGCGGCATTCTGCCCACGGTGTATCTGATGGCTGCCGATGAACGCATCGTGAAGTACAAGCATGCTGTGGCGCGGGGTAAGAAGATCAACAAGTACGCGATGATCAACCTGTGCTCGCGCAAGTGGGGACTGACTGTATCGATTACACGCTTTGTGCATTTTGGTGCGGCACCGACTGAGTTGCAGGAGCGCTTTGCCGCTTCAGCGCAGGTGAATGCGGCTTTGCTGGATGCTACGAGGGTCGGAACGACATCTGCGGAACTCTTTCAGGTTGCCAGAGAGGCCTATGCAGCGAACGGATTCCCGGGCGATGAACAGTTGCATCACCAGGGTGGCGCTACTGGATATATTGAGCGCGAATGGGTCGCTACTCCTACGGGCACGGACAAGGTTGTGAACAACCAGGTCTTCGCGTGGAACCCGAGCATTCGTGGTGGGAAAGTCGAAGATACTGTTTTGCTTCAAGATGGCAAGATCGAGTTGCTCACTCCGACACCTACGCTGCCGGCGCTTCCCTCAAGCGCGAATGGGGCCAGCTATCCCGCGACTGGACTGCTGATCCTATCGTGAGACTGAAGCCGCGTTTGGTCTAGATCGTCGCCCTGTGGTTGGCATTCGGCAGGAGCGTAAGGCGCGCCGTGAGCACTACGAGCGCGGACCACAGCAGGTCCGCACCGAGCAGGTGCACGACCTGCATCCACACCGGCGCCAAAAGCCAGACATCGAGAGCTCCGAGCACATACTGCGCTACGAGAAGTGCCACAACCAGCGCCGAAAGCCTGCGGTTATCCCACGGTCCGCTGCGGCGGACGGCACGAATCAGCAGCCAGATAAGAAAGATGCTGGCAATGATGGCTACCGTCGGATGGGTCCAGCGCCAGCGGAGAAGCCAACTGCTCTTTTCCGAGAAATCCTGCTGCAGCGCGTTGCCCAGCGATGTGGCGGGGAAGAGGGTGTCGCCGAGAGCGGCGAGGGAGCCGGTCACGCCAACGATGAGCACAGCTATCATGCCAATCGTAGTGCCCACAGGTGCACTGATGTGCACGTCGCTCCAGCGGGCGCCTATGGTGCGGCCAAGGAAATGCGCGGTCATGGCCAGCGCCGCCAGCAGCAGCAGCGTGTTGGTCAGGTGCAGGGCCTCGACTGGTGCGCGCATGGGCGACTGACTACCCGCTGTTAGTCCGAATTTCACCAGGACCGCGCCCAGGGCGCCTTCGGTGACTGTCAGCAGGAGCGTGGCTCCCGCGGCCCAGCGCGCCAGATGTCCCTTGACCGTGCTTCGCCAGGTCCAGACGATCAGGGCGAGGACCAGGATCGAGTCCACTGCGCCGGCTGAGACGCGATGCGTGAGTTCTATGATCGTGTGCAGCGTAGGCGATGGCTGCAGTACAGTGCCGTTGCAAAGCGGCCAGTGCTCTCCGCAGCCTGCGCCGGAGCCGGTGGCACGCACAACCGCGCCCCAGAGAATGGTGAGGATGAAAAATGCCAGAACTCCCCAGGCAAAGCGGCGGAGGGCCGCGGATGGGGTGCGATCAGAAATGCGAACTACCTCGACTGTCATAGGCTGGGAACCATTCTTCAACTCATTAGTGTAGAACACGCCCGGCTAGACACCCATCATTTGGCGAACGTGCTGCACGATTGTCAGGTCTTCTGCTGCAGGTATGACTCGCACTTCGACCTTGGATGCTGCGGCGGAGATTGTCCCGTCGCCTTTTGCGTTGTGCTCGCTATCGAGGAGCATGCCCATGGCTTCGAAGTCTGCACAGGCTTCGGCGCGAGTCGCGGCATCATGTTCGCCGATGCCGCCGGTGAAGACGAGCATGTCGAGTCCGCCGAGGACTGCGATGTACGCGCCGATGAATTTGCGCAGCACATAGACAAACTCCGCCACGGCCAGGGCCGCATCGTTATTGCCTTTGCCGATCGCCTCGCGCAATGTGCGCATGTCATTGGTTAATCCGCTTAGCGCCAGAAGGCCCGATTGCCTGGAGATCAGCTTCTCCAGCGCTTCCGCAGCCTTGTCCAAATCCTTTTCGTCTTCGGCAATCTTGCGAAGGAGGAAAACGATCGCGCCGGGATCAATATCACCGGTGCGCGTGCCGGAGATGAGGCCGCCTTCCGGCGTCAGACCCATCGATGTATCAATGCTCTTGCCATTGCGAATGGCGGTGATCGACGCGCCGTTGCCGAGATGCGCAACGATGAGCCGCGCGGGCACGTTGGGCTCAAGCGCTGCAACGATGGATTCATAGGAGAGACCATGCGCACCGTAGCGACGCACACCCGTGGCTGCGTATTCGGCCGGAATGGGAAGCCTGCGTGTTACTTCGGGCAGGTCGCGGTGAAACCAGTTGTCGAGGCAGACGAAGTTCGGCACATCGGCAAACAGCCGCATGGCCTCACGCATGATGTAAACCGCCGCCGGGATATGCAGCGGTGCGAAGTCCACACAGCGCTCCATCTCGTCGACGAGCTCTGGCGTGAGGCGCTGGTTTTCGGTGATGCGCGGGCCGCCGGAGACCATGCGATGGCCAATCGCCGCCGGGCGAGGAAATTGCGGGTCTTCGAGAGCCTTGGCAATGAGCCCGAAGGCTGCGGCAAGATCAGACAACTGCGGCGACTCATCTTTCAGCTTCGTTCCATCGCCACTCTTGAGCCAGAAGCGGCTCTTGCTTCCAATCCCTTCTATTGCGCCCTCGAAGAGCTTTTCGGGCTGTGCACCCGAAGCTTCGAAGATAGAGAACTTGATCGACGAGGATCCGCTGTTCAACGCCAGAACCGGAAAGCTCACGCTATGACCCTCCACCAATTCACCGGCTCCACTTCCATGTGCGAATTTCAGGTAGATCCTCGCCATGTTCGGCGACGTACAAGCGATGGCGCTGGATCTGCTCCGAATATCGCTGACGCGCCGCATCGTGGATCGCCGCCAGCCTGGGAATGCGAACGATAGCGTCCATTGTGAGCTGATACCGGTCGATGTTGTTGGAGACGCACATATCGAAGGGCGTGGTGGTCGTGCCCTCTTCTTTGTAGCCACGAACGTGGATGTTGTCGTGATTCTTACGGCGATACGTCAGGCGGTGAACGCACCACGGGTAGCCGTGGAAGGCGAAGATGACCGGCTTGTCCCTGGTAAAGGCCGCATCAAACTCCTCATCGGGAAGTCCATGCGGATGCTCGGATGTCGGCTGAAGCGTCATCAGGTCGACGACGTTTACAACGCGAATTTTGATGTCTGGCACCTCGGTGCGCAGCAGCATCACGGCAGCCATGGTTTCAAGCGTAGGGACGTCACCCGCGCAGGCCATCACGATATCCGGTTCGCCCGGATCAGAAGCCCAATCCCAGATGCCAAGGCCGGCGGTGCAATGCTGCACGGCCTCGTCGATGTTGAGCCACTGCGGCTCCGGCTGCTTACCGGCAACGATAAGGTTGATGTAGTTGCGGCTGCGCAGGCAGTGGTCTGCGACCGAGAGAAGCGTGTTCGCGTCCGGCGGAAGATAGATGCGGACGATGTCTGCCTTCTTGTTGAGCAGGTGATCGATGAAGCCCGGGTCCTGGTGTGAGAAGCCGTTGTGATCCTGTCGCCACACGTGCGACGTGAGCAGGTAGTTGAGCGATGCGATCGGTTTGCGCCATGGGATGCTGCGCGTGACCTTGAGCCACTTGGCGTGCTGGTTGACCATGGAATCAACAATATGGATGAAGGCCTCATAACAGGAGAAGAAGCCGTGGCGGCCGGTGAGCAGGTAGCCTTCGAGCCAGCCCTGGCAGAGGTGTTCGCTGAGGACTTCCATCACGCGACCGGTCTGCGAGAGATCGTTATCGATCTGCTCCGAGTCGGGCAGTCGCTCCGACATCCAGGTCTTGCCTACGCCCTTGATCACGTCCTGGAGCCGGTTCGATGCCGTCTCGTCGGGACCAAAGACGCGGAAGTTTTTGTCATTCGAGTTGCACTGCATCACCGCGTGCAACAGCTGTCCGAGAATCTTGGTTGACTCGGCATCGTGCTGGCCGCGATCGGCGTCTGAGGCGATTTTGACTGCGAACTGACGGAAGTTGGGGACGACAAGCGGTTTCAGCAGCAGTCCGCCATTGGAGTGCGGATTCATGCCCATGCGGCGCGCGCCCTTGGGGGCGAGATCGGCTAGCTCCTGGCGGAAAGCACCCTTCTCGTCGAAGAGCTCTTCCGGCTTGTAACCGCGCATCCATTCGTCGAGGAGCCTCAGGTGATCTGGCTTTTCGAAAATCTCGGTGAAGGGAACCTGGTGGGCGCGCCAAGTGCCTTCGACGGGCTTGCCGTCGACGACCTTGGGGCCAGTCCAGCCCTTGGGGGTTTTGAGGATGAGCATCGGCCAGCGCGGGCGATCTGTATTGCCGTCCTGGCGGGCCGCCGTCTGGATCATCTTGATGCGGTCGAGCATGGTGTCGAGGACGGTGGCCATCTCGCGATGCATGGTCTCAGGGTCGTGACCTTCGAGCGTGAAAGGCTCATAGCCGTAGCCACGCATCAGCTCTTCGAGCTCGCCGTGGGGGATGCGCGCAAGAATCGTCGGGTTCGCGATCTTGTAGCCGTTCAAGTGCAGGATCGGCAGCACTGCGCCGTCGGTTGCCGGATTGAGAAATTTGTTGGAATGCCAGCTGGTCGCCGCCGGGCCGGTTTCGGCCTCGCCATCGCCGACGATACAGGCCACGAGGAGATCAGGATTGTCGAAGGCTGCGCCATAGGCGTGTATCAGCGAATAGCCGAGTTCGCCACCCTCGTGGATCGAGCCTGGAGTTTCCGGCGCGACGTGACTGGGAATGCCGAGCGGCCAGCTGAACTGGCGGAAGAGGCGCTTGATGCCGTCGGCATTCTGCTCGACTGCGGGGAAGAGCTCGGTGTAGGAGCCTTCCAGGTAGGTGTTGGCCACAATGCCCGGGCCGCCGTGTCCTGGTCCGATGACGTACATCGCATTGAGGTTGCGCTCGCTGATCACCCGGTTCATATGGACGTAGACAAAGTTCAAGCCGGGCGTGGTGCCCCAGTGGCCGAGAAGGCGCGGCTTGATGTCCTCGAGTGTGAGCGGCTTCCGCAGCAGCGGATTGTCCTTGAGATAGATCTGGCCCACGGAGAGGTAGTTGGCGGCCCGCCAGTAGCGATCCATCTTTTCCAGCAGCTCGGGGGTGAGCTGCGTGCTGGTCGTTGGGATGGGCTGCGCGCTGAGCGCACCTGCTTCTTCGATCTCTACGGTCTCGATAGGTTCCTGGGACATGCAACACCTCGGATCATGAGTTTGAACATAGTCTTGGACTCAATACTCATGCTCCGCGATGCTAGCAGTCTTCTGTAAAATTACTGTGTGATCCTGCTCACAATGCCTTAACCGCTCGGCTTCTTAACCAGCGCTTAACCTTCAACCGGTCTAGAGCTGATATTTATTGGCCTCGAGCTTCTGCTGCCACTTCCAGGCCGACGTCAGAATTTCATCCAGATCGCGCTTTGCCGTCCAGCCCAATACCTGCTTGGCACGTGCGGCATTGGCGCAGAGTGCCGGTGGGTCACCGGCCCGTGGCGGTGCGAGTTCGTGTGGGACATCAAGGCCGGTGAGGCGCTTGAAGCTGTCGATGATCTCCTTGACCGACGTGCCCTTTTCCGTGCCGAGGTTGATGCTGACGGACTCGCCGCCGTTGGCGAGATAGTCGAGCGCCAGTACGTGTGCCGCGCCAAGGTCGGAGACGTGAATGTAGTCGCGGATGCAGGTGCCGTCGGGCGTCGGCAGATCGTGGCCGAAGACTTTCAGCGGTGGGATCTTGCCGAGTACCGCCTTGAAGACCAGCGGAATCAGGTGCGTTTCCGGGTCGTGGACTTCACCGATCAGACCGCTCTCATGTGCGCCGGCAGCATTGAAGTACCGCAGGGCTGCGTAACGAAGTCCGTGTGAGGCCGAATAGCCTGCCAGCACGTGCTCGAAGAAGAGCTTGGTGGCGCCATAGGGGTTGATGGGGTCTTTGGGGGAGTCTTCGGTGATGGGCAGCTCTTTTGGGATGCCGTAGATGGAGTTGGTCGAGGAGAAGATGAATTTGCGCACCTTCGAGGCCAACACAGCGTCCATCAGCTTGAGCGCATCCTCGACATTGTTCTTGAAATACTTGCGCGGATTGGCGACTGACTCGCCAACATAGGCGCAGGCGGCAAAGTGCATGACGGCGTCGGCGCGATCGAGGACGGGCGCCAGCTTCTCCACATCGGCAATGTCGCCTTCGATCAGCTCGAAGCCATCCGAAAGTTTGCGATTACCGGTGCTGAGGTTGTCGTAGATGATGACCTCGTGACCGGCAGCCGCCAGCTCCCGCACCGTGTGCGACCCGACATACCCACTGCCTCCTGTAACCAGAACGCGCATTGAAGCTCCTCATTCGCTGCAAGAGCGAAGTTCTATAAAAGGTTTTCTAGTTCATCCTAAGTGGCTCGGCCCGGCGAAACAATGCAACCTCCGGGGCATCCAGGGCGGCTTAGGTATGAGCCAAACTGCAGACAACAAAAGGCCCCGGATAGTCATTCCGGGGCCTTTTGCAGTTCCAAGTACCCTCAGCAGGTACTGACTGCTGAAATCCTAGCGAAATACCGTCCCGGGTGAAGCAAAAAATAGCTAACGGACGTGGCGTTTTTCCCAAATCTTGGCGTCGATTAAAAAACGGAACCAGAAGGTTTGCAGAACCCAGAAGATGAATCCTTCCGTGCCATCGAGGAAGCCGAGTTTGAAGAAGTAGCGGTAGCCGAAGAGTGCGAATGGGCGCACAAACAGCGGCATGTTGTTGTACTTTTCGCGGAGGGCCCGCTTGCGCTGAGCGGGGTTACCCTTGGCGTCGGCGACGATGCGACCGGCTTCGTTCTTGGCGTCCATCTCGGCGACTTCTCCATCGGCCCAGCGGTTGTGCCGCGCGGTCCATTCGGAGATGCTCATGGCGATGTCGTCAATCATGACGCCTGGGAGCTGGCCGGTTGTCGCTCCGACCGCCCCGGGGCCGGCGAGCAGGAAATGCTGGTCGTACTTGCGGTCTTCGCAACGGCCTACGCCGGAGCGGAAGAGTCGCAGATGCCAGGTGGGGCTCATGCCGCCGTGGCGCATGACGCGACCGAGAAACTTCACATAGCGCGGGACGAAATAGCCAGCGTGTTCCGGCTCGTCGGGCAGCGCTTTGATCGCCGCCACGAGTTCGTCGTCCATCACCTCGTCGGCGTCGAGATGGAGCTGCCATTTACGCGTGATGGGCAGGTTATCGATGCCCCAGTTGCGCTGCGCGCCGTAGTTCTCAAAGGCATGCGACACGACCTTTGCGCCGTAGGACTCAGCCAACGCCACGGTGCCGTCCGAACTGAAGGAATCGACCACAAAGACTTCGTCTGAAACTTCGCGGGCGCGCTTCAGGGTTGCGCCCAATGTGTCCTCGGAGTTGTAGGAGAGCAGGATAACGGAAAGCTGCATATTCCTCGATGGTAGTCGATGGACGGTTTCATCCCAAGGAAAACCGTGTTGCGCGGATGCGAAAAAATACTTTGTCTCATCGATTGAGATCACTCATCCTACGTGACTTAAGTGCTCTTGAAATATCGCTTGAGCTTGAGTATCTGCGATTCGAAGCCATACCAGAGGATGGTTGCGACCACGGTGGATGCCAGCAGGCGAAGTCCAACGATCAGCAGATTTCCGGCAATCCCGATGTGGTACTTGTCGTCCAGCCGCGCATCAAATGAGCCGAAGTAGACGAAGACGAGAATATGCGTCATGTAAAGACCGTAGCTGATCTTGCCGTAGAAGGGCAGCGGACCGCGCCGCAGCAGCCAGGCTACCGGATTGCCCGCGCCGGAGCCTGCAACCGCCGTTAAAACGACTCCTGCAAAGCCGATGGCGAGCCCTGTATCAAGGAAGGCCGTTCCGGCGAAGATTGTCCCGACCGAGATGAAGCCTAAGACAGCTGAAACGAGGCCGATCCAGACCCAGGTGCGGCGGGCGAATCGCACGCCGTAGACGGCCATCGCGAGCAGGCTTCCCATGGCGATGCCATCGAGGTGAATGAGGGTGTGCGGCGGGTCATTCATCCAATGGATGTGGATCAGCCGGAAGACGGGCGAAGTCGCGAGCATGATGAGGGCAGCTGCGGGGAGCACCCAGCGGAAGCGTCCGCGGGCGAAGCGGACGATTGGAGCCCAGACGAAGTAATACTGCTCTTCGATCGCGAGCGACCAGGTCGGGCCGAGCGTCCCAGGCAGCGGAACGTGACGCAGGTTCTGGACGAAGAAGATGTAGGCGAGGATGGTCTTCCACTGTGCCTGGTGCGCCCAGGTGTCGCCCAAAAACCAGTCCGGTATGGCATAGCAGACGATCAACAGCAGGAAGTAGACGGGCCAGATGCGCAGGGCCCGGCGCGCATAGAAATTACGGAAGAAGTTCGGCTTGTCCCGTGCCTCGATCAGGATCGAAGTGATGAGAAATCCGGATAGCGTAAAGAAGAGATTGACGCCGATCCAGCCCCACAGGACCGGGCCGTGGATCCACGTGCCAGCCAGACGCGCATGACAGTGGTAGATAACGACGGCGAGCACGGCGAGACCACGCAGGCCCTGCAGCTCAGGGATATAGTCCGGCACCCACGATGGCCGCATCATGGAGGTTTGCGGGCTGGTTTGCCGCGTGGCCGATTCAAGCGTGGCGGGTTCAAGCGCGGCGGGTTCGAGCGGGTTGGATCGTTCCGTGGGCAAGTTGAAAAGGGCCGTTCAGCTTGGATTGTTTTTCGTGAAGCCGTCGATGATCCAGCCTGCTACCCACAGCACCACGCCAACGACGATGCCGAGCGCTGCCACCGGAACAACCCAGAACACAAAATGAACGAGGAACGGCATGACCGTGTCGACGTGATGCACGTCGCGCAGGTAGACCCACAGCTCGAACAGCACCACCATCAGCACCAGCGCGATGACGGAGACGATCGTAATCCGCTTGCCGGCATGCTGCATGCGGCGCAGGCCTTCGCGTACGTTCATCGCAACCCTCCGGGTGTACTTGTCGGCTTCATCCCGCTTGTCGACTTCATCCCGCCGCCAGTTCCTTGGCTCGCTGGGTGGCTCGCATCACGGCTTTGATCAGCGTCACGCGCAGGCCGCCTTCTTCGAGTTCGAGAATGCCGTCAATGGTGCAGCCTGCGGGCGTGGTAACGGCGTCTTTCAGCAGCGCCGGGTGATAGCCCGTGTCGAGGACCATCTTGGCCGCGCCGAAGGTGGTCTGCGCCGCCAAAAGGGTTGCCGTATCGCGCGGGAGGCCGACTTTTACTCCAGCCTCGGCCAGCGACTCCAGAATGATGTAGATGAAGGCCGGACCGGAGGCGGAGAGGCCGGTCACTGCGTCCATGTGCTTCTCGTCGACCGTGACAGTGCGGCCAACGGTCTCGAAGATCCGCTGCGCCAGCTCCATCTGCTTGTCGGTGACATATTTGCCGCGGCAAAGCCCGGCCACGCCTGCGCCCAGCGCGGACGGTGTATTGGGCATGGCGCGGATGACCGGGATCTCGATCCCGGCTGCTTCTTCAATGGCTGCCGTCTTGACCGATGCCGCGAAGGAGACGATGGTCTTCTCCGGCGTGAGCGCGGGCTTGATCTGCTTGATCAGGTCCGGCACCTGGAAGGGCTTCACGCCGACCAGAATCAGGTCGGCCTGCTGCGCGGCGGCGAGGTTGTCGGTCGAAACGTCCACGCCCCACTGCGTCGAAAGCGCCAGCGCGCGCTCAGCATGGGCGACGGTGGCGTGAATCTGGTCGGGGGCAAAGAGGTTCTGCTTGAGGAAGGCCTGCAGCAGAATGCCGCCCATCTTACCCGTGCCCAGCACGGCGATGCGCACGTTGGGCAACTGTGCGGGGATATCCAAAACTGGTACTGCAATGTCAGACACGATAGGTTCCTTCTGCCAACGTCTTACTTGGTGGGCAAATTGCCTTCCAATCAGAATACCCTCTTTCGGGCGAAGGGCCACTCCTGCCGGCTGCGCGCGCGAATCATGTAGATCAGCGTTCCCACGGCGGCGATGCCTCCGGCCGCACCCAGCTCCACCAGCGGGTTGGGTCGGTAGGCCAGGATGAAGATGAATCCGGCGATGGCCAGAAGCGGCGGCAGCGGATACAGCGGTATGCGGAAGGGACGCTTCAACTCCGGCTCGCGGTAGCGCAGCCACATCACGCCGACCTGCTGCAGCAGGAATTGCAGCAGAATCCGGATGACGACCAGCAGCGCAATGACCTGGCTCAGCGAAAAGAAGCAAAAGAACGTAGCGACCAGCCCCAGCGCGACAAGCGACCGGTGCGGGATTCCGTGCTTTGGGTGGACGGCAGCCAGCGCGGAGAAGTAGTTGCCGTCTTTAGCCGCCGCATACGGTACGCGACTATAGCCGAGCAGCAAGGAAAAGACAGATGAGAAGGCGCTCCAGAGGATGAGCGTGGCCAGCGCCTGCCCGGCAAAGTGGCCGAAAGCGGACTGAGCGATATCCGCCACGAGTGCCAGCCGCGCCGGAGGGACCGCAGCCGACGCCTGCGACAGGACCGGCCCGATCGCCGGAAGGACAGCCAGGTTCATGGCGATGTAGAAGGCCGCGACAACCAAGATGGAGATGAGAATCGCGCGCGGAATGGTCTTTTCCGGCTTGCGGACCTCGGCGCCCAGAAAGCAGATGTTGTAGTAACCCCAGAAATCATAGGAGGTGTAGAGCGTGGCCTGGGCGAGCGCGGGCAGTAGCGCCGGGACCATCGCAAGCGTCGGCCAGCCGATGAGGTTCTCGAGATGCCAGTGGCCCGTGCCGGCAATGTGGTTGCCGGTCACCACTCCCGACGCGATGACTGCCCCGAGCGTGATCAGCACGCCGCCGAAGAGCAACCAGGCGAGGCGGGTGATGGAACTCAGGTTGCGATAGAGCAGCGCTGTTACCAGCAGACAGGCGGCGGCGGCGACGAGATTGGTGCCGTGAAGGAACGGAAGCTCGGGAATCGGTGCGGCCTGAAGCGGCTTCCAGATGTAGGCGAGGAAGGTGGCCAGGCCGATGCATCCGGAGGCGATCGAAAGCGGCGCCGAGAAGCTGAGTTGCCAGACGTAGAGGAACGAGATCCAGCGGCCTGCACCTTGCGGAGAATAGATCTGGCGCAGAAAAGCGTACGACCCGCCCGATTCTGGAAAGGCCGCACCCAGTTCGGCGCACACCAGACCGTCGCACAGCGCAATGATCGCGCCCAGAACCCAGGCCCAGACAGCGAACCGGCTACCTGCTGCAGCGATGACCAGCGGCAAGGTGAGAAATGGGCCCACGCCGATCATGTCCATCATGTTCAGCGCGATGGCCGAGGGCAGGCCGATGCGCCGTAGCAGATGATTCTCGTCTGTGGCTGCGGACGGTTGTGCGGGCAAGTTCATTGGCTACACAGAATCATCGCATCCGCCCCGCCATTCCCCTTACGACACGTCCGAATCACCGCAGATTGTACACTTGGCCTATATATGCGTAACGCTTCGCGACCAGCCCAAACATTGCAGCAGGCAGCCGCCTGGCTGGCTCTTGCCAGCCTTCTCCCGACGTACGCACTCGGCCAACAATCCGCCCAGAAACCTGTGCCAACGGTGGAACCAACGGCGATCGCACTGCCGCTGCCCGAGGATCGCGGCTCGGTTGCGCTGGAGCAGAGCCTCAGGCGCCTGAGCACCTGGGCCAGCCTGATGATGATCGTCGCGCACCCGGACGATGAGGACGGCGGCATGCTTACGTACGAAAGTCGTGGCCACGGCGTGCGCACCTCGCTTATGACGCTGACGCGCGGCGAAGGCGGGCAGAACGCCATGAATGCCGATGTCTATGACGCTCTGGGGCTCATGCGCACAAACGAGCTATTGAAGGCAGGCGAATACTACGGCGTGAAGCAGTACTTCGGCACAGAGGCTGACTTCGGGTTTTCTAAGACGCAGGAAGAAGCTTTCGCCCGCTGGGGCAAAGAGCGTGTCCTCTGCGATACCGTGCTGGCTGTCCGGCAGGAGCGTCCGCTGGTGCTGGTTTCGAGCTTTGTCGGCGGGATTACGGACGGCCACGGCCATCACCAGGTCTCCGGTGAAATCTCTCAGCAGGCCTATCTGCAGGCCGGCGACCCCAAGGTCTGCCCGGAGCAGATCGCAGCCGGTCTCGAACCGTGGACACCGCTGGCCGTCTATGCCCGCACCCCTTTCGCCCCGATCACCGAAAAAGGCATGTTCGACTACGCGACCGGCAAATGGGCTCCAGCGCGCTTCTACAACTACGTCACTAAAGAGTGGTCGACCAAGACGCCGACCAGCGAAGTGACCATTCCTGAGGGCAGGCTCGATCCGGTGCTGGGCCGAAGCTATATTCAGATCTCGCGCGAAGGCTGGGGCGAGCAAAAGTCTCAGTATGGCGGCGCCAATCCCACTCTCTCAGGGGAAAGCGACGGCGAATACCACCTTTACGGAAGCCGGGTTAAGCCGGTTGCCGAGGGCGGCGAAGGCTTCTTCGCCGGCGTCCCCACGGGTGTGAGCGGACTGGAATCGCTCCTTTCCGGCAAGTTCCCAAAGCGGATCAGCGAAGACCTGCGCGAGATCGAATCCATTATTGCGAAGGCTCAGTCCGCTTATCAACCCGACCATCCAGAAGCCATTGCCCCGCTGTTGAAGTCCGGCTATCAATCGTCATTGGCAATGCGCGATCAGATCACTTCGCTGGATCTCAGCAAAGCCGATACATACGCACTCACTTTCGAGTTAGACAAAAAGCTGGCCCAGTTTCAGAAAGCGCTCGCTCTGTCGCTCGGGCTCGATCTTCAGGCTTTCACCGTCTACGGTCCGGGAAGAGGCCGTGGGGGACCGTTCGGCGGCGGAGGCGTGGAAGAAACGCAACCGAGCGTCGTTCCCGGCCAAGCCATCCAGGTGAAGATTCACGCCACCGAAGGCTACGGGAAAGCCAAACTCACTCGTGTCTGGCTCCAACCTGCCATGGGCAACTGGCAGACCGAGCCTTCAGCAAACCCCGGTCCGGACAGCATCCTTAAAGCCACCGTACCCATGGACGCCGCGCCCACGCAACCGTATTTCACCAGGCCTTCCATCGAGCAGCCTTATTACGACATTCAGGACGCTACTCTGCGCGACCGGCCTTTCGCTCCCTACCCGCTCGCTGCCGTTGCCGAGTTCGACTACGAAGGTACGCCGGTCCGGCTCAGCGAAGTGGTGCAGACCATGCAGCGCTGCATGGGCCCCGGCGGCATCTTCCAGCCATTGATCATCACGCCTCCCATCGGCCTGCGCCTGGAACCTGAAGCCCGCATCCTGCCGCTCGACGGCAGCCCGCTGCCGGTACGCGTCACCGTACACAGTGAAGGCCCCGCCGAAGGTAAGGTTCGCCTCAAGCTGCCCTCCGGCTGGACCTCCTCTCCCGTCGAGGCCCCGTTCCATCGCGACCTGGCCGGGGACAGCGAGGCTATCACCTTCCTTGTCAAGGCTGAAGCCGGCAAGTCGGCTGGCAAGGCATTCAGCATTCAGGCCGAGGCCGACTCTGGCGGCAAGACTTACGCAACCGGATGGCGAACCATCGGCTACCCCGGTCTGCGGCCCTACAACCTTTACCGCAAGGCCGAGCTCAAGACCCGCTCCGTGGACGCCAAGGTCGCTCCAAATCTCCGTATCGCTTACATCATGGGCACGGGAGACACCGTTCCGGAAGCCATCGAGCAGCTTACCGGCACTGCACCCCGACTGCTATCGGCCTCGGATCTGGGCTCCTGCGACTTATCAGCCTGGGACACGATTGTGGTCGGCATCCGCGCTTACTCCAACCGGCCCGATCTGCATGCTGCCCAGAAGTGCCTCAACGAATATGTCAAAAACGGTGGCACGCTGATCGTTCAATACCAGAGCAACACGTTCCCGGCGCCATTTCCGGTTTCCATGGGCGGGACCCCGGAGCGGGTGGTCGAAGAGAATACCCCGGTCAAGCTGCTCGCGCCGGACGACAGCCTGCTTACTTACCCCAACAGGATCACCAGCCATGACTTCGACGGATGGGTGGAAGAGCGCGGCCACTCCTTCCTCGATAGCTGGGATCCGGCCTACACGGCACTCACTCAAACCGGAGACGTAGGACAAGACCCGCAGCGTGGCGGGTTGATCGTCGCCCACCCCGGCAAGGGAACGTATGTGTATATCGCCTATGCCCTGCACCGTCAGCTTCCGGAACTGGTTCCAGGCTCGTACCGCCTGCTTGCCAACCTGCTCAGTGCAACTGCAGCGAGCAAGGTCAAGTAACCTCCGATTCCTCCTGATGCAACCTAGAAATTCACGCATTGTTCACATAAGTCGCGCCTATGTTGCAGCCCTGTAACATAGGCGCACCCTAACTTAGAAATTCATCGAACTGAAACATAAGAAAAGCCCTAATTCGTTAAATATTCACACGGCTTTGGGACTCTGAGAGCGGAGCATGTTCCGGGGCAGAAATCCATTCATCTTTCTTCACTCTTAACTTCACAAGAAAGCGGACCCCGACAGCTCCTCTAACCGCACTTCAGAGAGGCTCAATGAACACCAAACTTCAAGCGTTCGCTGCGATTGTTCTTGCAGCGGGATTCGCTTCCAGCAACGTCGGGATGGCGCAGTCGATCGTTCCTCCGGCAGCCAAAAAGCACACCAAGGCAGCCGCCAAACCCAAAGCCGCTCCTTCCGCTACTGCCGCAGAGTTGCAGGAACTCAAGCAGGAGATGGAGAGCCAGATCAACAGCCTCAAGCAGCAGCTTTCCGACCGCGATACCCAGCTGAAGCAGGCTCAGGACGCGGCAGCAGCAGCGCAGGCTTCCGCTTCCCGCGCTGAGGCGGCAGCTTCCCAGCAGCAGCAGGCAGTCACAGAGAACGCGACCGCGGTTACTACGCTGAACGCGACTGTTACCGATCTGAAGTCCAACCAGGCGCAGCTCGTCAACACCATTCAGGACGATCAGACCCAGATCAAGAAGGCGATCGATAACCCGGACGCTCTGCATTACAAGGGAATCACCATCACGCCTGGCGGCTACATGGCGGCTGAAACCGTCTACCGCAGCCGTGCCACCGGTGGCGACATTGCGACTCCGTTTAGCGCTATTCCGTTCGACGGCACAAACGCTTCGCACCTCAGCGAGTGGTATTCCTCAGCTCGTCAGTCGCGCGTCAGCCTCATGGCTGTCGGCAAGACCGACTGGGGCACCCTGCGCGGCTACGTCGAAGCTGACTTCCTCGGCACCGGCGTTACCTCGAACAACAACCAGTCCAACAGCTACGTCCTGCGTCAGCGCGTTGTCTGGGCACAGGCCGCTCTCAATAACGGCTGGGCCTTCACCGGCGGTCAGCTCTGGTCGCTCGCGACGGAAGACAAGAAGGGCCTGTCGAATCTCTCTGGCGACATCTTGACGCCGCAGACCATCGACCCCAACTACAACGCCGGCTTCGTTTGGACTCGTCAGTACGGCTTCCGCGTTACCAAGAGCTTCGGTGACAAATTTGCCATCGGCGTTGCGGCTGAAAATCCGCAGGTGCTTGGACCTGGCGGTTCGATTACTCTCAACCCCGGCGTCAGCTACCTCTGGGGCCAGCCTGGTGCGAATGGCGGTTTGTATAACGGCGCCGCCAGCGACAGCTCCACGTACAGCACCACCTGCACCACGACCACCAACGCAACTACTGGTGCTCTGACGACGACCTGCACCCCAATCATTCCCGCACAGGTCACCACCTACGCCATTAACCCCAACCCTGATTTCATCGTCAAGGCCGCTCTCGATCCTAAGTTCGGTCACTTTGAAGTCTTCGGCATCGGGCGCGCTTTCCGTGACCGCATCTACAACTCCACCACGAGCGGTACCCCCTCCGTGACTACCATCAACTCCGTCAACAACGACACCGTCTGGGGCGGCGGCATCGGCGGCAGCGCTCGCGTGAATGTAGCCAAGAAGCTTGACGTCGGCGTCAAGGGCCTCTGGGGCGCTGGTGTAGGCCGTTACGGCAACACTACCATCGCCGACGTGACGGTCAAGCCCGACGGCGAATTCTCCCCGCTGCACGCTTTCTCGGCTCTCGGCACTCTCGAACTGCAAGCCACCCCACGGTTGCTGATCTATGCCAACTACGGCGGCGACTACGTCTACAAGGACCTCCACACCACCTTGGCTGGCAAAGTCGAAGGCTACGGCCTTGGCGAAGCCTTCACGGGCTGCGGCACAGAAGGTCTGCCCACCTCAACCACTCTGCCCTCCGCGAACTCGGCCTGCACCGGCCAGACCCGCGACGTGCAGGAAGGCACCATCGGTTACTGGTACGACTTCTACAAAGGACCGAAGGGCCGCCTCCGTCAGAGCATTCAGTACAGCTATTCTGAGCGCTTCATCTGGCAAAACCTGCCTCTGACCAGCGGCAACGTTGCTCCCAAGGGCATCGAGAACATGGTCTGGACCAGCTTCCGCTACTACTTGCCGTAGACTGCTGTTTCAAACCGCAACATCAATGGGCGTTCCGTTCGCGGAACGCCCATTGCTCTTAGCCGCATTCTCACCAGGAATGCCTTCCTGGAAACGTGTCACTGATCAACGATAGGACGTTCTGCGTCTGGACCTGCGACTCAGCCTATTGCGTTTGGCATCGAGGAGGAGTTGATAAACAAACCAAATCAGAAATGCCGCACAGGGCACGACGATGATGATCAAGAGCGCCGGAGCGATCACGGACGACGGGCTGGACATTGAGCCCTCCACACAGGTTCCATTCCATACAAGAACCCATATGAAAGGCGCGAACATTTCATAATGAATTGGTAAGCGGCTTTCCCTGGCGTGTCGATCACCTGCGAGGAACAGCCATCGCTTTTAGCCGCATTCGTTGTAAACTGGGCAAGCGCGGAAGTGGCGAAATTGGCAGACGCACCAGACTTAGGATCTGGCGGAGCGATCCATAGGGGTTCAAGTCCCCTCTTCCGCACCAAGTTTCTTCCTTATATTGAACGTAGAACTTACCTGTAATGTCATACTGATATTCCCCATGATCCTTGGGTTGTAACCGGATTCAATTTCAGTCGCACTGGGCCCCAGATTCGCTCTAAACTACGTGATCTGTGAACCTTAGCAAGGGATATGGCGGAGAACAATGAAAACATCGATATTCGTAGTCGACGATGAACCTGTGATTGCTCAAACGTTAGCTGTGATTCTGCAGAATGCCAATTTCCAGGCCAGAGCGTTCTCCGATCCGCAGGAAGCCCTCGATGCCGCAACTGCGAGTACGCCAGCGCTTCTCCTCAGTGACGTCGTGATGCCGGGTATGACGGGTATCAAGCTGGCAATCGCCATGCGCAAAAAGTGCCGCGGCTGCAAGGTCCTGTTGTTCTCAGGGCAGGCGAAGACAGCCGAACTACTGACCGAGGCTGCCAAAGAGGGCCATGACTTTGAGCTTCTGCTCAAACCTGTACACCCGAAAGATCTCTTAGCCAAGTTGGCGGGCTTATCACTTTCCGAAAACGCCTGAGAAACTCGACTCGACCGGTTGTTTCAGACTCTTACGCCGAGTGGCGGGAATCGAATTTTGCAGGACGGAGACGCAGTTATGCCATGGTGGCGCTCGCCTCAGTGGGAAACGAGAACTGTCCTGCGCCCGGCCGTGGGTTACTCAGCCGCAATCGTGTTTCCCCTGGTAGCGGTTTGGACGACGGCCCGTACAGACTTACGCAGTGATCTACCCGGAGCGTTGCTCCTGGCTGCAGTCGGACTGGTCGCTTCCTTCTGGGGATTGGGGCCGTCGCTGGTCGCAGTCTTTGAGAGTGCACTGCTCTTCAACTATCTCTTGACGGTTCCGTATGGCGCATGGTCCCTGTCTCCGGCACATCTCATCCGTACTTCTGTCTTCGTTTCCGTCGGCGTCCTGATTGCCCTGTTGAGCAAACAGAGAAAATCGACGGAGGAAAAGCTAAGAGTCGCCATGGCGTTTCTTCAGGACCAGCAGGAAGCGCTCATGCAGGCGCAGCGGGCAGCCAAGGCAGCAGCGTGGATTTTCACAACCACGGATAGAAAAACACGCTGGTTCCCGGGCGGCCCGGAAATCTTTGGAAGATCATTTGAAGAAATCACCGCCATGGGGTCGCCGACGCAGTTGCTCCCGGAAGAAGATCGTCTCAGGGTTGCACAAGCGGCCGAACTGACTGCCCGGACGGGTGCCGACTTCCACGTACAGTTTCGCGTCCGCTGGCCCGATGGCGAAACCCACTGGCTGGAGACCAATGGCTCTCCGCTTCCCTCCGATCCTACGATCTGGCGGGGCGTCACCATCGACATCACCGAGCGCAAGCGCGCTGAGTCCGCCCTCATTCGCGCGGAAAAGCTGGCTGCCGCCGGACGTCTCGCCTCGACCATTGCCCACGAAATCAACAATCCTCTGGAAGCGATTACCAACCTTCTCTATCTCGTGGAGGTCGGACTCGACAGCAATTCGCCAGCGCGGCTTCACCTCGAAATGGCCGAAAAGGAGATCGCGCGCCTCGCCGGGATATCCCGTCTCACCTTGAATTTCGTACGCAAGCCCCCGGTCGGCCCGATCCATCTGGCGTCAGTCATTGACAGCGTCCTGGACCTGTTCGAAGCACGGTGTACCAACCGCGGCATTGTCCTGCAGCGGGTGCATTGTGCGGAAGCGATCGTTGCGCTTCCCGGCGACCAGCTGCGGCAGGTCTTCGCCAACTTGATCTCCAATGCATTCGACGCCGTGACTGCCAGTCACTCCCCTCGGAAGGAAATCGCAGTGCAATCGCAGGCCGAGTCCGGCTTGGTGCGGATTGCGGTGAGTGATACCGGAATCGGCATTGCCCCGGAAGTTCTAGGGCAAATCTTCGATCCGTTCTTCAGCACGAAAGACGACATAGGGACAGGGATCGGACTGTGGGTCACGAAGGAACTCATCGAAAAATACGACGGCGAGATCACCGTGGAAAGCGGAGACCACCTGGCGCCGTACCAGACGACATTCCACATTCAACTGCCATCGATTCACGCGGAAGCTCTTACCCCTGGCCAAAAGTCGCAAACCCAAACCCTCGCGGAGTAATCTGGTGAGACTATGAGCCAGAATAGCCCGAACCTGAAGCAGCCGAACGTCAACGTCGTCCAGACCAGCGAATACCGCGACACCTACGCCAACAGCGTCCAGGTACGCGTCAGCGTCTGGGACTTCCATCTCATCTTCGGCCAGGCCAGCTCCGAGGCTCCCGACCAGCTCAGCATCCAGAACCACCAGGGCATCTTCCTCAGCCCGCAGCAGGCAAAAGCTCTCTGGAACGTTCTTGGCCAGAACCTCGCCCAGTACGAGCAGGCCTTCGGCGAGCTGAACCTGGAACCGCAGATTCCCAACTTCCCCCAGGGCCCGGTCAACTAAGCCCTTTCCGCTGACAGCTTACCTCCTCCGGAGACCATGCCCGAATCTCGCACAGAGCGCCCTGCATCCAGCCGGCTTTCCCGCCTCTTCAGGCCGGACCAGCCGCTGCCGCTATGGATGCTCTTTCCGGTCATCTTCACCCTGCTCTACCTCACCCACTGGAGCCTGCTGACGCTGCCCTACTACTGGGACGAGGCAGGCTACTACATCCCCGCCGCGTGGGACTTCTTCCGCACCGGGTCCCTGATCCCGATCACCACGCTGACCAACGCTCATCCGCCGCTGCCGTCGGTGTATCTCGCCCTGTGGTGGAAGCTGGGCGGCTACCATCCCGAGGTCACCCGCGAGGCAATTCTCATCGTCGCCGCGGCCGGGCTGCTCGCTGTCTGGCGGCTGGCTATGCGCCTCAACGGCAACTCGCAGGTCGCCTTCTGGACGACACTGCTGACCGGCATCTATCCAATCTGGTTCGCGCAGAGCACGCTGGCCCATGCCGACATCTTCGCCGCGACAGCTACGCTCTGGGCGCTCACCTTCGCCCTGCCCGATGAGACTCGCCAGCCAGGGAATCGCAAGATCTGGTTCGCGGCCCTCTGGTTCTCTGTCGCTGTACTGGCAAAAGAGACCGCGATTGTCACGCCGCTTGCTCTCGCCGCCTTCGAGCTGGGGGCGGCCTTCCGCAAGACGAAGGCGATCCGCCGCCGCAGCTATCTGCTGGCAGCCGTCTACAGCGTTTGCCTCGTGCCGCTGGCATCCTGGTACGCCTATCACTACGCCAAGACAGGCTTCCTCTTCGGCAACCCGGAGTTCGTCCGTTACAACGCTACCTCGACCCTGGAACCGCTGCGCATCCTGGCCGCTTTCGGCCATCGGCTGCTGCACCTCTTCGCGCACATGAACATGTTCGTGCCGGTGCTCTGCACCATCGCGGCGTTGATCCTCGATCCTTTGCCTGCTGACTCTGGTGAATCGGGCGCCACGCGCAATCGCATCAGCTTCGCCGTCCAGGCCCGGATCTACATGCTTCTGCTGGCCAACGCCGCCGCCTTCTCAGTTCTCGGTGGAGCGCTGCTGACGCGTTACCTTCTGCCCATGTATCCGCTGGTGCTGCTGATCGCGGTCTCGACCTTCCGCCGCCGCGTCCGCTACTGGCATCTACTGGCTGCCTTCTCGGCTGGTGCGTTCGCCATTGCCCTGTTCATCAATCCGCCCTACGGATTCGCACCGGAAGACAATCTCAGCTACGCCCGCGTCATTCGCCTGCACCAGGCGGCGATCCACGAACTCACCACGCGCTACTCCGGTTCGACCGTGCTGACTGCCTGGCCGGTTTCAGATGAGATCTCGCGCCCTGAACTGGGCTACGTCAAGGGCGCCTACGAGGTCTACCGCCTGGAAGACTTCACCGCCGCGCAGATCGCCAAGGCTGCGGACGATCCAAGTGCCTACTCCTCTGCGATCCTCTTCTCTACCAAGGAAGAGCCCGGCTCCCTGCCGTTCCACATCAATACCCCGGCGGTGGAAGAGCGCTACTTCGGCCTGCACCATGATCTGTCGGCGACCACCATTGCCCGGCGGCTCGGCGGCGACCTGGTCTGGCAGCAATCGAACGGCAACGAGTGGGCGGCTGTGCTCCGCTTTCATCGCAGTGTTGAGGCAAGCCTGCAAAATCCGGCAGCTCCAGCGCGGTAATGCACCACCAATTCGGCACGACACCGTCCACCTATAATCAGGTAGACGTGACCGCCACCTATCCATTCCGCCGCCATTCCCTCTGGATCCTGTTCCTGGCCACGCTTGCCGCTCTGAATTCCGCCGCCGGCCGCGCCGCGCAGGCGGGTCCGGATGAAGGAAACGGGCACATTCTTCTCGTCCTGCCATTCGACAATCTTTCCCCGGTTTCCACGCAGACGCCAACGGCCCCGGCAGCGAACGCTCCGGTGAACCCGCAGGCCAGCCTGGACTGGGTCCGCGAAGCCATACCGGAGATCCTGAATAGCCGCTTCGCCTCCGCCGGCCTTGCCCCGCTCAGCCGTGAAGACCGCCTTTACGCCCTTGACCACCTCGGATTGCCGGAAGGCTTCCAACCGAGCCGCGCCACCGCGCTCCGTCTGGCCCAGACCCTGGACGCGAACTCAATCCTCTTCGGCAGCTACAGCGTCACTGGGACCACGCTTACGCTCAAGGCCCACATCGTCGACGTGGGCAAGCTGACGCTTTCGCCGGAAGTCACCCAGTCCGGCGAAATCGCCCAACTCATTCCCCTGATCAACTCGCTGGCATGGCAGCTCACCCGCCGCATCGACCCCGACTTCAACGTCGGGGAAGAGACATTTCGCGCCGCTGACTCGAAGCTGCGCCTCGACGCCTTTGAGCAGTACATTCGCGGCCTCTCGGAGCGTGACCCCGCTGAGCGCGCCCGACACCTGAAGAAGGCCACCGACCTCAGCCCCGACTTCACCGCGGCCTGGCTCGCCACCGCGCGGCTGCAGTTTGCTAGCCAGCAGTATGAAGATGCGGCTGTCTCCTTCGCCAGGGTCACCAAGTCAGCGGGTGCGCAGGCCAGTACTGACCCTGTCACACTCGAGGCCTCCTTCTACCGCGGACTCTCCCTGATGTTCTCGGGCAACTACCCACGCGCCGAGGAAGCGTTCGCTGCCATTGCACGCGTGCTGCCCCTGCCGTCCGTGGTGAACAATGAAGCCGTAGCCATCAGCCGCCGCAACCATGACAGTGTCGCGCTCTTCCGCCAGGCCGTGGCCGCTGACCCTACCGACCCCGACTACCACTTCAACCTCGCCGTGAGCCTGCACCGCCACGGCGATAAGGCCGAAGCCCAGACCGAGTTGGCACAGACACTGCGACTGCGGCCGAATGACAGCGAAGCCAAGGCGCTGGACACGGCATGGAAGGCCGCCACTGTACCTGCCTCCGTGACGAACGATTCTGCTTCGTCCTCAGAGCCGCTGGAGCGGATCAAGCGCAGCTACGACGGTGCCGCCTTCCGCCAGGCCTCGATCATGCTGGACCAGGTCGAGTCTGCCCATCTCGCTACGCTGCCTGCCTCACAACGCGCTGCGAAGCTTGCAGCCTCCGCACACGAAAAGCTCGACCGTGGCTTATTGCTGGAAGCAGAGCGAGGCTTCCAGTCCGCTATCGCCGCTGACGATCATTCCGCGCCGGCGCACGCCGGGCTCGCCGAGGTCCGTGAGCGTGCGGGAGACGCGGATACCGCCCGCAAGGAAGCGCGCGCAGCCATTGACCGCCAGCCGAATACCGAGGCCTACCTGGTCATGGCCCGGCTCGATTTTGCTGCCAGCCATCTCGAGCAGGCCCGTGACGAAGTCAACGAAGCACTCAAGCTCGACCCGCCAAACCGTGCTGCCAAGGACCTGCATAGGGCGATCAATGCTCGCCTGGACGGTGCTGACACGAAGCCAGATGCCAAACCAGATGCGCCGAAGAAGCCGTAAGCCTTTCGGGGTTCTTGAGCTGCCGAGCACAGGAAACGCATAGGGTTTAGCATAAAGTCGCAACTGAGGCGGGAGGGATCCATGTGCGCATTCCTGAAATGCACTCCATTGCTGCTTTTCCTGGGCATGCTTGCTGCTCCTTTCGCGCAGGCCGCTCCACCGCAGCCGCTTGTGTATCGCCTCGAAATCCGCGACACCATCCAGCCCATCACGGCTGGCCGGCTGGATCGAGCGCTGGAAATCGCCAACCGAGACCACGCCGAAGCCCTCCTCGTCGAACTCGATACTCCCGGCGGTCTGCTTGACTCCACGCGGCACATGGTCGGCGCCATTCTGGCTTCTCGTGTTCCGGTGATCGTCTACATCGCTCCCGCCGGAGCCCGCGCGGGGTCGGCTGGATTCTTTCTGCTCGAAGCCGCCGACGTTGCAGCCATGGCCCCCGGAACCAATGCCGGAGCCGCCCATCCCGTCCTGTCGTCCGGAACGCCGGACGAGACCATGAAGATGAAAATGGAGAACGATGCGGCCGCCTTCCTGCGCTCCTACGCCGTGCCACGCGGACGCAATGCCGATCTTGCCGAAACCGGTGTCCGCAGCTCCAAGTCCTTTTCCGCCGATGAAGCTCTCAGCCAGCATCTCATCGACCTGACCGCAGCGAACGACACACAACTGCTCTCTGCGCTCGATGGCAGAGTCGTCAACCGCGTGGTCAGCCAGTCCGGTTCCGTCACGCTGCATCTGGCGAATGCGCAGATCGTGGATCTGGCACCTACCCTGCGCGAAGGGATTCTGGGCTTTCTCGCAAATCCCAACTTCGCGCTGCTGCTGCTCGGCGGTGGCATCCTGCTTATCTACCTGGAATTCAATGTGCCTGGCACCATCGTTCCCGGAGCGCTGGGGACGGTGATGGTCCTGCTCGCCGTCTTCGCGCTGGACCTGCTGCCCATCCGCAATACCGCCCTGCTCCTTCTCCTCTCGGCGGTCACGCTGATTGTGCTTGAGCTCAAGTTCGCCAGCCACGGCATCCTGGCGCTTGCCGGGATCGTCTGCCTCACCTTTGGCATGCTCACCCTGATTGATGCGCCTATCCCCGAGCTGGCAATCCACCCCGCCGTCGCCTGCGGGCTTGCAGCCGGTCTAGGCATTCTTACGGTGGTGCTGCTGCGTCTCGCCCTGCGCGCTCGGCGTACCAAGTTCCTGATAGGCCCGGCCGCGCTGGTCGGCCTGCCGGCTATTGCGATGGAGCCGCTTCGGCCGGCCACGGATGCCTCGGTTTTGAGTGAATTCGTGGATCGAGACTCGCCGAGCCGGCCCGGCTACATCGAAGTCCGGGGCGAAATCTGGCAGGCCACGGCTCCGGCGCCGGTCGCCGCGCAGACACGAGTCCGTGTCACCGGCTTCCATGGGGATATTCTTGAGGTTCAGCCCGTGACCGAAGCTCCACCTTCCCCCGCACGCTGAGCCTGCGTACGGAGTACAATCCGACCTGAGCGGGGTTCCATCACATGGTCATTTTCGGTTCCACTTTCGTGCTGATTATTGCGGGCATCGTTGTTTTGTATCTGCTGAACTCCATCAAGATTCTTGACCAGTATGAGCGCGGAGTCATCTTCCGGCTTGGCCGCGTGCTTTCGGAGCCGAAGGGTCCCGGCGTCGTGCTGGTCTTCCGGCCTCTCGATACGATGCGCCGCGTGACGCTCCGGCAGCAGGTGATGGAGGTGCCTCCGCAGGACGTGATCACCCGCGACAATGTCACCATCAAGGTCAACGCCGTGGTGACGCTCAAGGTCATCGCGCCCATCCTGGCCGTGGTTGAGGTGGAGAATTACGCTTACCAGACTTCTCAGTTCGCCCAGACCACGTTGCGGTCTGTCCTGGGCGAAGTTGAACTGGATGAGCTACTTAGCCATCGCGACAAGCTGAATCTGCGCATTCAGGACATCATGGACCGACGCACTGAGCCTTTTGGCGTGAAGGTGCTGTCTGTCGAAGTGAAGCAGGTCGATCTGCCAGAGCAGATGCTGCGCGCCATGGCGAAGCAGGCTGAGGCGGCCCGCGAAGCGCGCTCCAAGATCATCCACGCCGAGGGCGAATTCAACGCGGCGCAGAAGCTGGTCGAAGCCGCTCACCTGCTGGCGACCGAGCCGCTGACCATGCAGCTCCGCTACCTGCAGACGCTGACCGAAATCGGCGTTGAAAAGAACACGACCATCGTCTTCCCGCTGCCGATCGATCTGCTTTCGCTGGTGCGGGACGCCATTCCGAAGCTGGGCTCGCCGAGTGAGCTGGCCAAGCCGAAGATCGTGGAAGTATAGGAATCGGAACGATTTATATTTGAGGAGAGCAGAGAAGCAGGCATGAGAACCGCATTCAAAGACGAGGAAGAGTTGGTCGAGGCTGACCAATTGCCGGAGTATGACTACGACCAGCCTACGGGCCGTGAGCTGAGCCTCAGCTCTACGACGCTGCTGGCAATCTTCTTCGGTCTGGTTCTGGTCTGCGGGCTCTGCTTTGGACTTGGGTATACGCTTGGCCGCCGCGCTACTTCTGATTCCACGGAAAGCGCCAGCACGGTGCAGCCGGCCTCTTCTTTGCCGGTGAGTTCGCAGCCCAAGCCCTCTGCTGGGTCGCCTTATAAGCCGGCCCAGCCGGAAGTTGAATCTCAGCCACCCGCACCGCAAGTTGTTGACAGCGCTGCAGATGACACCCCACCCGAGCCGACTCCTGCTGTTGTGAAGCCAGCAGTTCAGACCACCGTTCCCGCCCCCGAGCACCCCGCTACGCCTACGGTGAAGCCCGCTCTGCAGCCCGTCGCAGCCGTGACAACGCCGCAGCCGGCTCCTGTTCCTGCTCCTGTTCCGGCGGGGATCATGGTGCAGATTGCGGCGGTTTCGAATCCTGCGGATGCCGCAGTGCTGGTGAGCGCCTTGCAGAAGCATGGCTACTCCGCGATCACGCGTCGCGAGGCTGCGGATACTCTGACGCATGTGCAGGTGGGGCCTTTTGGTACCCGGGCTGAGGCGAATGTGATGCGCCAGAAGCTGCAGGCGGATGGCTACAACGCTTTCCTGAAATAGCTGAAAACTGCTTGCAGTAGCGTTGGAGACTTCGCAATAAGCGCCGCACAATGCGCAATGCTTGTGGCACGCTGCGCAATCCGCGTCCTTCCAATGCGCAATCGGCGTGCGACGATGCGCAATCCGCGTGCGGATTTCCCGCCTTATCTTACGATTGCATGGACTCGGGCAGACCGGCGGCGATCGAGGCTCGAACTGCCTGCATGAGAGCTTCACGATCGGCGAAGCTGGCGGCGTAGAGCGCCGGATGGAAGACTACCCGGGCGGTGCCGGGCAAAACCTGCATCGATCCTTTGTGCATCATCGTTTCGGTACCCGAGATCGACACGGGGATGCAGGGCGCGGCGCTGTCCTGGGCAAGGTAGAACGGCCCTTTCTTGAAGGGCAGGAGCTTGCCGTCGCGGGAGCGGGTGCCTTCGACGAAGGTGGTGATGTGGATGCCGCGGGCGAGGACGCCTTTAGCCAGGCGGGCGCTCTCCTGGGCTGCTTCGACGTTGCCCTCGCGGGTCACGGGAACGAATTCTGCGAGACGCATGGCGTAGCCGAGGATCGGGATCTTGCGCAGCGAGCTCTTGTAGAAGACTGACGTTCGACCGGGGATGACTGAGGTTAGCACCGGCGGGTCGAGGTTCGAGACGTGGTTGGCCATGAAGATGCAGGCCTGTCCTGTCGGGATGTTTTCCAGTCCTTCGACGTGCAGGCGGATTCCGGCGAGCGCGAATGCTACGCGGACGATGAAAAAAGAGGCCGTATAGAGCGGCATGAGCTGGCCGGTGATCAGGAACCAGGGCATGCACACGACCGCGGTGGGGATCGACATCAGGGCGATCACTGCGATGACGAAGACGGTCCGGATCATGCTTGCACCACTTTAACGCTTCGCTCTTGCAGGCGTTTGGGCAGCTTTTCGTAGATGCCGTCGAAGCCGCCGTTGGAGAGGATGGCGATGACGTCGCCCGGCTGGACTTGGCTAGCGAGCGATTCGACGATGGCGGCTACATCGGCGCAGAGTTCGGCGGGGGTTCCGGCGGCTTTGATAGCGGCGACAACCTGTTCGGGGTGGAGGCGCTCGGCTTCGGGGATGCGCTGCTGCTGGTAGACGGAGTCGAGGATGACGTGGTCGGCGAGGGCGAGGCTTTCGACCAGTTCCTTCTGGAAGACATTGCGGCGGAGGGTGTTGGAGCGGGGCTCGAGGACGGCCCAAAGCCTTGCGTTTGCGTAGACCTGACGGAGGGCGCGCAGGGTTTCGCGGATGGCGGTGGGGTGGTGGGCGAAGTCGTCGATGATGGTGACGCCGTCGATGACAGAGCGGACTTCGAGGCGGCGTTTTACGCTGCGGAAGCTGGCCAGCGCCTGCTGGATGGCTTCGACGGGGATACCGTGGTTGGCTGCGAGCGCGGCGGCGGCGGTGGCGTTGAGGGCGTTGTGCTCGCCGGCCAGGGTCATTTCGAATTCGGCCCAGGGTTCGCCGTTATGGTGGACCTGCCACTTGCTTTTGCCGCCTTCATGGCGGAGGTTCTTAAGCTGCCAGGTGGAGCCGTCGGCGAAGCCGTAGCGCTCTACCCTGCAGAAGGCGTTGGCGACGCATTCGGTCACGTTGGGGCTTCCGTCATATGCCACGATCACGCCGCGACGCGGGACGAGGTTGACGAGGCGTTTGAAGGCGGTTTTGACGTGGGGCAGGTCTTCGTAGATGTCGGCGTGGTCGAACTCGACGCTGGTGAGGATGAGGCCGTCGGGGAAGTAGTGGAGGAACTTGGGGCCTTTGTCGAAGAAGGCGGTGTCGTACTCGTCGCCTTCGAGAATGAAGGTCTTCGTTGGGCGGAGCTGGTAGCTGGTGCCGAAGTTTTCGGCTACGCCGCCGATGAGGAAAGACGGCTCCGGGGTGCCTGCGTTGTTGGCGGCGGTCTGGTAGATCCAAGACAACATGCTGGTGGTGGTGGTCTTGCCGTGGGTTCCAGCTACTACAAGCGATTCCCTTCCCTTCAGGAACTCTTCGTGGAGGACGGCTGCCATCGAGGTGAACGGGATGCGTTCGTCGAGGACGCGTTCGACTTCGGGGTTGCCGCGGGAGAGAGCGTTCCCGACTACGACCAGGTCTGGCAGCGGGTCGAGGTTGGCTTCGGCGTAGGGCTGGGAGACCTGGATGCCCATTTCGCGGAGCTGGTCGCTCATGGGCGGGTAGGCGGCGGCGTCCGAGCCGGAGACGATGCAGCCTTTTTCGCGCAACAGCCCGGCGAGGGAGGCCATGGCGGTGCCGCAGATTCCGATGAGGTGGATGTGCTTCGGTTTTGCTAGCTGGTCTAGCGGATTGAATGGGTCGCTCGTGGGACTTGCGGTCATAGGGACAGTATCTCAGCCGATGGGGCGGGCTTTCAGCCCTTGGGTTTGATTTCGTCTTTTACCTGGGGCGTTGCCCCAGGCTGGTATGGAGCGGGCCTTTGGCCCTGCGTCAAGTCAAGTGCAACAGCAGATTCCCTTCGGGAATGACAGAAAGAAAAGCAAGGACAAGTGCAACGGCAATAGCAAATACAACGACAAAAGCAAACAGCAGATTCCCCCGGGGAATGACAGAAAGAAAAGCAAAGGCAAGTGCAACGGCAAAGGCTAACAGCAGATTCCCTTGGGGAATGACAAACAAGAACGGCAAATGCAAAAGCACAAGCAACAGCAAAGGCAAAGACGAATCAGTGATTTGGTTTTCGCTTTATCTGGCTACTGCTGGTTCGAGTAGTTTTAGTTCGGGGTCGAGGGTGGCGGTTAGTTCTGCTTCTACGCCGAAGGTGAGGGTTACGTTGGCGCGGGAGACGTGGCCGCTGCGCAGGCCTATGGCGATTGGGCCGTCGAAGTCGTCGAGGGCGTTGAGGATGACTTCTTCTACTAGATTTGCTGGGGCGCCGGGGGAGATGCAGTCGAGCATTTCGCCGAAGATGATGCCTTTGACGCCATCGAGCTTTTCGGCTTGCTTGAGCTGCCAGAGCATGCGGTCAATCTGGTAGGGTTTGGCGCCGACGTCTTCGAGGAAGAGGAGTTTGCCTTCGGTTTGTGGTTCAAAGGCGGTGCCGAGCATGGCGATGAGGATGCTGAGGCAGCCTCCGTAGAGGGTGCCGCGGACGGGCTGAACGTCTGTGCCGGCTTTAAGCAGGCGGAGGCCTTCGGCCTTGCCTACTTTGTAGGGTTCGCCGGAAAGGGCGGCGAGCAGGCTGGGCAGGTGGACGCCGTCTTCGCGGCCGAAGTCGGGCGAGACCATGGGGCCGTGGAAGCTGGGCAAGTTGAGGGTGTCGAGCAGGGTGATCTGGAGGGCGGTGAGGTCGCTGTAGCCGAAGAGCGGCTTGGGGTGGTCGCCGAGTACGTCCATGTCGAGCTCGTCGAGGAGGTAGTTAGCGCCGTAGCCGCCGCGGGTGGAGAAGATGACGCGGATGGTGTCGTCGGCGAAGGCGGCATGGAGGTCGAGGAGGCGCTGCTCAGTGGTTCCGGCGAAGTAGAGCGGGCCGCGGGTGAGCATGTGCGGGGCTTCGACGGGGAGGAAGCCGAGGTTGCGCAGGCCGGTGAGGCCGCGGTCGATCTTGGCGGGGTCGGGGGTGGAGGCGGGCGAGATGACGGCGGCTTTGACGCCGACGGCTGCGGCCTTGGGGCGGAGTAGGTCGGTCATCGGGATGCCGTCCCGGTGCGTTGGGGATGGAGCGGGCCTTCAGCCCTTGGGGTTCTTGGGCGAATGCTTCCCTGGGGCGTTGCCCCAGGCTGGTATGGTGACGGACCTTTGGTCCTGATTTCTTGAGTTGACGCTAGGGAATGGCGAAGCCGAGATTCAGGCCTGCACTGGTCTTCGGACGAGCGGCGGTGGCATGACACGAGTTTGTGATGAGTCATTACCAGGCCTCGCCGGTGGCGATCAGGGTTGCGGGGCCGGTCAGGTAGAGCTTTTCGCCGGGGCCTGCCCATTCGACGGTCTGTGCGCCGCCGGGGGCGATGACTTCGAGAGGCGAGGCTGCTTCATAGACACCGATCATGGCTGTTGCTGTTGCGGATGAGCCGGTGCCCGAGGAAGTTGTGGGTCCGACGCCGCGCTCGAAGATGCGGAAGGCTACCTGATTGAGAGCTTCTGCGCCGCTGCTCAGGATGCGGACGAATTCGACGTTGGTCTGCTCGGGGAAGTCAGCGTGGAAGCAGATCTCTTCGCCGATTTCTTCCCAGGAGCGATCGCCGAGAGAGAAGTCGAGATTGGCGAGGGCGGCTTCGCTGAGATCGTTGCTGCTGGAGCGGTAGAGGTCGCGGCGTTCGAAGCTGTCCATGAGGATGACGAAGTGGGGGTTGCCCATGTTGACGTAGACGCCTTCGATGGAGGTGCCGTCGGCGAGTTCCACCGTCATGACTTCAAACTCGGGGATATCCATGTCGGTGGTGATGAGGGCGGTGGGGCCGGCTTCGTCGGAGTCGCGGAAGCTGTCGATGGTGCAGATGCGGAGGCCGGCGTCGGTTTCGATGGCGAGCTCGTCGCCGGGCTGGGAGTTGAGCTCGTCGGCCATCCAGGCGGCGACGCAGCGGGTGCCGTTGCCGCTGATTTCGGCAATGGAGCCGTCGGCGTTGTAGAGCTGGATGCGGCCGGAGAACTCGCCGGTGGACTCGAAGAACTCGATGCCGTCGGCGCCGATGCCGGTGTTGCGTTCGCAAAGGCGGCGGGCGAGTTCGGCTTTGTCGTAGCCGTCGGCATCCTCGGTACGGATGATGAGGAAGTCGTTGCCGCAGGCGTGGGCTTTGGTGAAGGGGATCATGAAATTAGTCTTGCTCCGGATCGCGGTAGGTTTTCAGGGTTTCGATGGTGGATTCGGTGCGCAGGTGGGACTGCATGCGTTCGTGGCGGCGCTTGGTGGCGGTGACGGAGAAGCTGATGCGTTGTAGGGTGCCGATGGGGCTGCGCTCGATGTTGGCGAGGCGCTCATCGACGCGGTCCATGATGCGGAGGATGCAGGTGAGCATGCCGGTTTCGTCTTCGCCGCGGGCTTCGTAGATGAGCGGGTAGGCTTTGAGGCTGACCTTCCACTCGATGAAGCCAAGGGCGAGCATGGCGAGGACGACGATGGCGGTGGCGATGATGGCGGGGAGGAAGAGGCCGGCGCCGCAGGCCATGCCGATGGAGGCGACGACGAAGATACTGGCGGCGCTGGCGAGTCCGCTGACGCGGCTCTTGTTGTGGAGGATGAGGCCGGCGCCGAGGAAGCCGATGCCCTGGACGATGTTGGCTGCAACCTGGCCCTTGTTGTTGCCGTTGTCGCCGGCGAGGATAGGCGACATGAGGGTGAAGAAGGCGCAGCCGAGACAGATGAGCAGGTTGGTGCGGATGCCGGCGGACTGGGCTTTCCATTCGCGCTCGATGCCGACGAGGGAGCCGAGAACGCAGGCGACCAGGAGGCGCTGGATGGCTTCGTTGGAGATGATGTTCTGCTCAAAGCCGCTGAGGTTGAGCGGCAGGAACATGAGCGCTGCGTCGATATGGGCTAGGGTGGTCATGGTTTTGCGGTCATGGCTGTGCTGTCAGCGGACTTTGAACTGCGCTGAACCTTTGCCCGATGCTATCACTGGCGTCATCGCGTTGTTGAGGGTTGCGTGGCGGCGGGTGCAGGAGGGGTAGCGGGAAAGTCATCCCGGACGTAGATGGTGGCGTCGGGCTGATCCCAGCCTTTGAAGGGGGAGTGGTAGCGCTGGTAGAGGCGGAGGTGTTCGGGATGGGCCTTGATGGCCTTGTCGATCTCGTCGCCGGTGAAGGCGAGGACGATGCTGGCTTTGCCCGCTGGATCGGCGAGGGCGGCGTGGTAGAACTCCTTGTCGCTCTCGTTGAGGGTCTGGCGGTAGGTGAGGCCGGAGTGGGGGACGATGCTAGGGAAGGTTGAGCTATCCATGAGGACTACGCCGGTCGGGTCTGCGGTGTGGAGCTGGCGGAGGGCGTCGGCGAGGACCTGGTTGTAGTAGCCACGCGATTCGGTGTTCTTCTGGCCTTCGACGAAGATGAGCGGGCCCTGGCGCATCATGATGAACTGGTTGGGAATGATGAGCAGGAAGAGGACGGCGATGGCGATCAGGCGAATTCGCGGCTTGTGGAAGCGGCGGAGCAAGGCTTCGAGGGCGAAGGCGAGGAAGAAGGCCAGCGCGGGGAGCAGCTCCATGCCGTAGCGGGTGTTGTACCAGGAGAATGGCGGCCAGACGGGGATGAAGATGGGCACCGAGCCGTAGCTGACCGAGTAGGCGTAGAACGGGAGCGGCAGCCAGAGAAGCATGGTCCAGGTGATGATTTTGCGGCTTTCGATGCCGGGGTTGGGACGGGAGTCGGTCGGGTTCGCGCGGCGGGTTCTGAGCGCTGCCAAAGTGCCGAGGGTGGCGAGGAGCATGAGAAGCCAGCCCCATTCGGCTTCTACAGCATCGAGCTCGGCGGCTTTGACAAAGTAGCGCAGCGCGACCCAGGGATTGTGCCAGCCGGGGTGCGGGTCGCTGGCGGAACTGGCGGTGCGGGCTTCGATGGCTTTGGCGGAGTAGGGGCCGCGCATGAAGTCCAGCCAGTCGCCGAAGATGGCGGCGTTATAGATCATCCAGCCTGCCGGGGCGAGCAGGAGGACGATGGATGCGGCGATGAATTGCTTCTGGAAGAGGCGGCCGCGGCGATAGAGGCAGATGGCCATGCCGACCCAGGCGAGGAAGGCGAGTATCCAGCCGTCGTAGCGGGTGTAGACGGCGGCGATGAGGACGGCGATTACGGTCCAGAGGAAGCGATTTTGGGATTTCGTGTAAGGGTCGAGGGGGTTGAGGCTCTGATACCACTCGGTGAGCAGGAGGACGGTCCAGATGAGCTCGCAGAGGAAGAGCGGCTCGGTCATGGCGGTGGTTTGGAGGTAGAGCAGATTGGGGTTCGCGGCGAAGAGGATCAGCGCGAGGCTGGATGCGGCGGGCGAGAGCCAGCGGCGCATGAGGCGGTAGAGCCCGATGCAAGCGAGAAGGTAGCAGGCGGCGGAGGGTATGACCGGGGCGAAGCCGTTGCGCCACCAGGGGTCGATGGCGAGGAACGGGACCATGAGCAGGTGGGGCAGCGGGAGCCAGACGGAGCCGAGCTGGGTGATGCCGGGGCGATGCGAATCGAAGAGGCGGCGGGCGATGTGGATGTGGGCTTCGGCGTCGCCGTAGAGAAGGAATGCGCTGTGAGCCCAGCTCCAGCAGATGGCCGCGATGGAAGCGGCGAGCGAGGCGGCCGTGATCAGCAGAAGTTCGAGTTGGCTGGGACGGCCGGAGCGGGTTGGGTTCATGATGATTGGACGTTCAGCGAGTGTGTGAACCGCAAGTAAGGGAAAGCATACCTCAGGGGCTGAAGCCCCCGCTTCACGTCTTATCCGGATGCCGGGGATAAATCCCCGGCCTACCTATGAATCGAGGTGGGTGAGCTGGCGGAAGAGCTGGAATCGCTCTTCGATCTCTTCGCGGGTGAGGTGCTGGAGGCGTTCGGTGGCGAAGCGCTCTACGGTGAAGGAGCCCATGACTCCGCCGTAGAACATGGCCTTCTTGAAGACTTCGGGAGTGAGTGCGGGTTGCGAGGCGATGTAGCCGAAGAAGCCTCCGGCGAAGCTGTCGCCTGCGCCGGTGGGGTCTTTGACTTCGTCGAGCGGCAGGGCTGGGGCGCGGAAGGGGTGGTGCGCGTCGAGGCCTTGCGACTTGAAGGAGTTCGGGCCGAAGAAGGCTGTCGCGCCGTATTCGCCGTGCTTGACGACGAGCGATTTGGGACCGAGATTGAGGACTTCGCGGGCGGCTTTGATGGGGTTGCGATTGCCGGCGAGGAGCTTGGTTTCGGTGTCGTTGATGAGCAGGATGTCGACGACTTCGAGCATCTTGAGCAGGTTTTCGCGATGGTCGTTGATCCAGTAATTCATGGTGTCGCCTCCGACCAGCTTCGCCGCGGGCAGGCCGTCGCGGACGCGGCGCTGGAGGACGGGGTCGATGTTGGCGAGGAAGAGGAATTCGGTGTCGAGGTAGGCTGCGGGGATCTTCGGCTCGAAGGTGGCGAAGACATTCAGGTCGGTCTGGAGGGTCTTGGCTTCGTTGAGATTGTCCGTGTACTGGCCGCGCCAGAAGAAGCTCTTGCCGTCGGCGCGCTCGATGCCCTGGGTGTCGATGTTGCGGGCCTTGAAGATAGCTTCGTGCTCGGCGGTGAAGTCGTCACCTACGACGGCGATGACGCGCACATCGGTGAAGTAGCTGGCGGCGAGGGAGAAATAGGTGGCGGCCCCGGCGAGGCTGCGCTCATAGCTGCCGGAGGGGGTTTCTACGGAATCGAATGCGACGCTTCCGACTACTGTGATGGACATGGCTTCCTTTTGGGCAATGAATGTTGTGCGACCGGAGCTGCTACGTTTTGATTTCGCGTTGATTACTAAAAGCGCCTTCGATTACCAAGCTTTCAAAGCCACTTTCGAACTCAGACAAAGCGTCTTCCACGCCTTTACGCAATGCTTCCATTTCCTTTGATCGTGCGATTCCAAGGAGTGATGGTGATGGTTTGTAAATTGCCGAGTGTTCGACTTCCCAGAAAAGCCCGAGCAGCATTGGCACTACCTGATATTCGGCTCTTACCTTACCAACTAGGCTACTCATCTCGTCTGTGCAATATCCAAAGTACTTGGATGCAAGCTGTTTGCCATCGCTATCGATGACAGGCTTCGGTGTCCAATCCTGAAAGTGGCCGCGCAGCAAAGAATCAGTTTCACTAAGCTTTGTTCCCGGAAAGACCAGAACACGGACCCCGGCCAAGTCCTTCAGGTGAAGGATGGAATACGCCTCTGGACGGTCTGGATCGAAAGTGCCGCCTTCCTGATCGAGGCGGAGTGACTTCAATGCGCTCTCGCAATCTTTCACACGGGACTTCACGATCAGCTGCTCGTAGTGGGCCAGTGAGTGAAATATTGGCAAGGTGTGATAGCGGATTTCTGCTTCCAGATGAGATGTTACTCTACGTATGTCTGGAAGCAGATCGAAATATTCTTCTCTAAGGCTCGCCAGAATTGCACGGTCATCTTTCCCGGGCATTACCCAAGCACACTTTCCAAGACTCGTTTTACGCCATCCGAAGGCTCTGAATTGAAGTAGAATTTCCAGTTCAGACCATCCGTATTTTCTTCGATCTTGCGAGTGATTTCATCTTCCGGATGATCATCCACAAACTCCAAGCTGAAAGCCTTCTTCTCAGCCTGATTGAAGTAAACATCCCTATCAAAGTTGTAGCGATAGTTAGCTTTACGAAGAATGTCTTTTTTCATTTTCGGCTCCGAGCTTGAAGCTGCACTCACGAAGATTGTAGCGTAAGCAGTCTGTTGCTTCTACCCCAGGTACTTTCCGAACAGCAGCTTGAGCCGTTCTTTGGCTTCGGCGGGGATGGCCGCGGGCTGGGTGAGGATGGCGAATTGGGCGGCGTTGGCGCAGGCGCAGGTGCGGCTGCCGGTGGGCAGAGCGGCTACGGTGGCGCGGACGACCTTGGCGGCGTTTTCTGCGTTCTGGTGGAGGACGGCTACGATCTGGTCGATCGTGACTGAATCGTGGTGCGGGTGCCAGCAGTCGTAGTCGGTGACCATGGCGACGGTGGCGTAGCAGATTTCGGCTTCGCGGGCGAGCTTGGCTTCCTGCAGGTTGGTCATGCCGACGACGTCTGCGCCCCAGCTGCGGTAGAGGTTGGATTCAGCCTTGGTGGAGAACTGCGGGCCTTCGATACAGACGTAGGTGCCGCCCTTCTTGCCGACGACTCCTACCGTGTCACAAGCAGAGACTGCAGCGTCCGCGACGACGGGGCAGACGGGGTCGCCGAAGGCAACGTGGCCGACGATACCGTGTCCGAAGAAGGTGCTGGTGCGCAGGTAGGTGCGGTCGATGAACTGGTCGGCAACGACGAAGTCGGTGGGCTTGTGCTCCTCTTTGAGGGAGCCAACGGCTGACACCGAGAGGATGCGTTCTACGCCGAGGGCTTTCATGGCGTAGATGTTGGCGCGGAAGTTGAGTTCTGAGGGAAGAATTTTGTGGCCGCGCCCGTGGCGGGCGAGGAAGGCGACCTGGCGGCCTTCGAGCGTGCCGAGAATGAAGCTGTCGGAGGGGTCGCCGTAGGGCGTATCGATCTTAGCTTCGTGGATGCCGGTGAGGCCGGGCATGCTGTATAGCCCGCTGCCTCCAATGATGCCGATTTCTGCCTTGTGCAAGCTCTTGCCCCCTGGACGGCGCTGGTACGCTTCTGCGCCGACGAAAAATCCGTGCAAACACCTCAGTATACTGGCCGGGGCCTTGCCATTAGGGGCGACGCACGCGACCGGATTCAGAGACGTGATGATGGGGCTTGCGCTCGTGTTTCGGGAGCACCATGCTTGGTACGAGCAATTTACGCAATAATTTGTTGCAAATGCGATAGACTCGGGCAAATGCTCCCAGTGGCTCTCAGCCGATTCAGAATGGATTGCTGATTCTCTGGCGTCAGGCATTTTGGGCCCCAGAAGGACTGGAAATGAACGCGGGCGAGCCTTGCGGCTCACACGCTGGGAAGTATCTGCGACGGAAAGGAATTGGGTGAAGGTCCACAATCGTTATCGGTTCGGTCGAGTGTGGCTCTCCGCCGCAGCCGTTGTGCTTGGCATTTTGGCGGGATATTTTGTGGGCCGGGAGTCGATTCTGCACGCTGTGCATAGCAGGCTTGATCGATATGCGCAGCGCGTGCTCGACCACGACGAAGAACTGGCCGCGGAAGTGTCCGCGACCTTGCGCAGTGCCAATGCCAATTCTCCTGAGATCTGTTCGGAGAAAGATATTGATTTTCTGCGGAGGCTCACCTTCGCTTCGCGTTTCATTAAGGATGTGGAGCGGGTGGAGAAAGACCGGTTTCTCTGTTCGGCAATCGCCGGACAGCATCCGGGACCGCTGCCGCAAAACTCACCCGATATCACGCTGCCCGATCATATCCGCATCTACCAGTCCTATCCGATCCAGGTGCCGGCGGGCGACCGCACAGAGGTCGTTGGCCTGGGGAATTCTCAGGTGGTTGTGAGCCAGGATGTCTTCGCTGACTTTTCTCAGAAACCGATCCACTACGCTGTCGGCGTCGCGGACGCGACCCGGCTGGATGACAAGGGCCTGGTGCGTAAGCCGGAGAAAGGCTCCGTTGCTGAGCGAGGGGTCGCCCGCCTCTCGGGCGTAATGGGCGTTGAGTGGGTGCCTTCGGCAGCTTTGGGCGCCGATGGGGTGGTGCGGCTGGACGGTACTCTCTACCGGTCCCGCTGCTCAACAAAATATGCAATCTGCGCGGTCGCCTATGTGACTTTGCCGGAAGTGTGGGGAAACTATCGCGGCTTGATGACCGGCTACATGGGCACCGGAGCGCTGGCGGGAATCTCGTGTTCGGTGGCGCTATTGATGGCCGGGCGCAAGAAGCGCAGCCATACGAATCAGTTGAAACGCGCCATTCTGATGGGCAAGCTTTCGGTGGCCTACCAGCCGATCGTGGAGCTGGGCAGCCAGCGCATTGTCGGCGCGGAGGCACTGGCACGATGGACGGACGAAGAGGGCGACAGCATCCGTCCGGAGACGATTATCGCCTTGGCTGAGGCGGAGGGATTTGTGAGCGAGATCACGCGATTTGTGATTACGCGCTCGCTCGATGAGTTGGGTGAGGTCTTTGCCAGCCATCCCAATTTCCGCCTGACGATCAATCTGGCGCCCTCGGATCTGACCGACCCGCGGCTGTTGCTACTGCTCGATGAACGGATGCAGAACTCACCGATCACGCCGGCGAATGTGACGTTTGAGCTGACGGAGCGAGCGACTTCGGACCGGGAAGTTGCGGTGGCGGCGATACGGCGGCTGCGCCTGCGAGGGCACTCGGTATTTATCGATGATTTCGGCACCGGCTACTCGAATCTCGCATATCTTACCGAGTTGAATGTGGATGGGATTAAGATAAACCGGTCGTTTATTGCAACGCTGGGCACGGACTCTGTAACGGCCTCGATCGTGCCACAGATTCTTGCCGTTGCCAAGGCGTTCAGCCTTACGGTCGTTGTGCAGGGAATTGAACGGGAGGAGCAAGCACTGTATTTTGCACTTGACGACCCGCATATGCTGGGACAGGGGTGGTTCTTTGGCCAGCCTATTCCGGCGAGAAGCCTGATGTATCTGTGCGCGGAGAAAAGCGAATGAGTTCCCTGATCCGGGCATCGACGACCTCTTCCCTGCTGCGGTCGGCTGGCATCATTCTGCTTTGCTCGGTTGTAGGCCTGACGATTGGGCTGGGCGTAGCGTACGAGGCGACGGAACGCAGGCTGGCACACTATGCGCAGCGGCTGATCCAGTATGCGGAGACGTACAACGCCGAGATCAATTCCACGCTGGATGCAGTGAATGCTTCACCGTATCCGTTCTGCTCGGATGACGACATTGCGCGGTTGCGCATGCTGGTCTTTCACGGCCACCTGGTGAAGGACATTGGCCGGGTACGCGATGGCATGATCTATTGCACTTCCATGCGCGGCCGTTTTGAAGTGCCGGTAAAGAAGGATAAGCCTGACCTGGTAACGAGGAGCGGACGAAGCATCTGGCTGAACCGCGCACTGGTCAGCGCGCCGGGGATGTCTGGCGATATTACACAGTCGGGTGAGGCGGACTTTGTGGCGTCGCGGGATACGTTTGGCCACCTGCAGGAAGCGCCGATGACGTACACGACGACGTTGACCAACCGGGCGACACAGCAGGTGGTTGCAACCGCCGGTGATCCATTGAAGCTGACCAACGAAGAAGTGCTGGCGGAAAAGAACGTGGTACGCAATCACACTTTCTACGTGGCGCGCTGCTCGGCGCTGTACGCTCCGTGCATGGTGGCGGGAATCGCGTTGAACGATGCCTGGCAGATGAACAACTCGCTGATTGGCGGGTTTTTCCTGATTGGCAGTCTGGCGGGGATCGGTCTGGCCATTACTTTGCAGCTTCAGCCAAGCAAGCGCAGCCTGGCGGCGCAGTTGCGGCGGGCACTGCGACGGAATTTGATTACCGTGGTCTATCAGCCGATTGTCGAGGTGAGAACCGGCAGGATCATTGGCGCTGAAGCGCTGGCACGCTGGACGGATGAAGACGGACAGTATGTTCCACCGGATGTGTTTGTGGCGGCGGCTGAGGAACTGGGCTTCATCGGCAAGCTGACGCGAGTGGTGTTGCGCGTGGTGGTCGATGAGCTGGGTGAATATCTGCGGACGCACCCGGACTTCAAGGTGAACGTGAACATTTCGGCGACCGATCTTGCCGATACACAATTTCTGCCCATGCTGGAGAAGCTGTTGAGCAAGCGCGGCATCGCTGCTTCGAGCATCAACATGGAGTTGACGGAGCGCTCGACGGCGGACCATCCGCTGGCGGTGGCGGCGATTCGCAAGCTGCGAGCGCGTGGGCACCAGTTTTACATTGACGACTTCGGGACGGGCTATTCGAGTCTTGCTTATCTGAACGAGCTGGCGGTGGACGCAATCAAGATCGACCGCGCATTTACGGACGCGGTTGGAACCGGTTCGCTGACGGCGGTGATCGTGCCGCAGATTCTGGCGATGGCTGCGAAGCTGAAGGTCAAGGTGGTAGTGGAGGGCGTGGAGCGCGCGGACCAGACAGCTTACTTTGCCGGTCTGGACCAGGAGATTCTGGCCCAGGGCTGGCATTTTGGCGAGGCGATTCCTGCGCAGGAGATGCTGGTGCTCATGGCCAGCAAGGCTTCCTCGGGGACGGCGGAAGCCTCCAACTCGTCGGCTGCTGAAGTAGCCGGCTAACGCAATAAGGCTGCTTTCATCATGCCGCAGGAGTGGAAGAAGCTGACCCAGTCTGACGAGAGGCTGCGTGCCGGAAGCGGACTTGCCGGGGTTGCTGAGGCCATGCGGACTTCGCCGGTTCCCTGACTGTCGATGACCAGAGAGGCGAGCTTGCGGGCTGTATCCAGATCGAAGCTCTCGGAGACAAACACATACTTGCCGCGCACGGTGATAGCGACCGGGCCTTCATTGGTGGAGTAGAGAATTTCCTCTCCCTGGGAGGACGCGGGTAGCTTGTTGGCGACGTCCAGCTTGACGCCGGAGTATTTGCGGCCAAGCTCGTCGGCGTAAAGACGGGAAAAGGCGCGGGCTGAGGCGTTGCTCTTCCATGCGGAGAGGTAGAAGAGTCCGATGGAGCCGGTCGAGGCCAGCTCGGCGGGGGTCTTAGCGCTGGTGGACTGGCCGGCCCAGTAGATGCCGCCGTCCCACGCAGGGGTGAGGTCACGGGCTGCGCCTTCCCCACCGAAGATCTGAGCGAGTATGCGCAGGTCGAGCTGGCCGACCTGGCCGATGTCGTAGGCCTTATAGCGCTTGTCGAGGATCGGGTGGATATCGGGAAGCACCAATACGGGCGACGGCTTCGAGAGCTCGTACACGCGGGGATTCATGACTTCCCAGCTTGAGGCCGGTGGGCGGTCGAGGACGCCGGCAAAGGCGGCCTTTTGCCCCTTGTCCATCCATACATCCTGCTCGAAGCTGAGGCCATCCTTATAGGGGAAAAGCAGGGATTCGCTGAGTAATAAAGGGGCGCGGGCGAGGACCGGTGAGTCGTCGGTGCCGGCCATCTGATCCTGCATCTGCTGGATCAGTTCGGGGTTCTTGATGATGCTGCGGCCGCTGGGCTTCAGGGAGTAGTCGATGAAGACGGCCATGGCCTGACCTTCGAGCGCGGCGGTGCGAGCGGTGTCGAGCTCGTCTTTGGCGAGGTGGTCGTTGTCCTGACCGACGTTATGGGGCAGGTCGGAGGGCGTTTGATCGTTCCACTTTTCGAGGTCGGTGTGCTGATCCTGGAGGGCGTGGGTGAGTTCGTGCACGAGGACCGGCTTCTGCGAATCGGGGTCGAGGTAGTCGAGCATATAGACGGTCTTGGTCTTGGAGTCGTAGTAACCGGCGATCTGTTCTTTGAGGAGTGAGAGCATGAACGGCTTGAGATTGAAGTCGCGGTCGAGCAGGCCGAATTTCTTGAGGACAATTTCGCCGCGCTGCATGCGCTTGGAGTCTTCATCGTCGTTGAACTTCTCGACGAGGTATTTTTCGACGGCGTCGCGCGAGGTAAGGGTGCGCTTCACGGAGCTCTTGACTGGCAGACCGGAGTCCTCCGAGGCGAACTTGATCAGTTCGTCTACGCTGCGAAAGAGCTCTCTGCCCTGCTCCGGAGTGATGTGCGTCTCGGCTTTGGGCTTGTCAGTTTGGGGCTGGGGTTGAGGCTGGGGCGGGGTCTGCTGGGCCCAGGCAGGGAACGTGAGCAGGGTGAGGGCGAGAAGCGCGGGGGTGGTGCTGCGGGTCACTGCTGGCTTGCGCTTCGTCTGAATCTGATTCATGCACTCTCCACGGAGGATTTGACTGGCCTTTGGCCTGCTGGGGCAGCGCCTTAACTCGGAATATACCCCAAGGCTATAATCAAGCCTTGGGCGCCGCTTGATTTCCTGCTGGAAATCGGGATGGCGCGGATGGAACGGGCATGGAGCAGTCGATGACGGAAGCGGAAGTAGCTACGGCAATTCCGGCAACACCCCTCGGGGAGTTCCTATCCGCGAGTACGGTGCTGGTTCCTTATCTGGGCGCGTTGTCCCCGCAACATTTGGACGCGCCAGAAGCGGAATCGACTGCAGTATTTCGCAGCGCGGCGGTGCATGACCTCGGCTGGCTGCGGCGGATTGCGGTGCGTGGTGAAGATCGCGAGCGCTGGCTGAGCGGGATGGTTACCAACGCTGTCGAGGGTCTGCCGGATGGGCGAGGGGCTTACAGCCTGGTGCTCAACGCTCAAGGGCGCATTCAGGGTGATCTGTATACGTGGCGGGCGAATTCGGCTTTCGGCGACGAGCTTGAGCTCGAGATTGCCGCCGATCAAACGGAGGCTTTGCTCGGCCACTTCGACAAGTTCATCATCATGGATGACGTGGAGCTGGTTCCCTTGCCTACGGAGGCTGCCCTTGGATTGACTGGCCCGCAAGCTGAGGAAATTCTGGCTTCGATTGGTTTAACTCCTCTGGCTGAGGCACTTACGAGCCGCGCGGGTAATGTGGACGGGATTGCCGTCCGGCTGTTTCGCGGTTACGGGACATCTCTCCCTCACTATCAACTCTGGACTGCGGTGGAGCAGATTCCGGCTCTTTGGCAGGCTTTGCTGGCTACGGGCGCGAAACCTGCCGGCGCGGCGGCTCTGGAAGTGCTGCGAATTGCCGAGGGGATTCCTGCCTATGGCGTGGATATTCAGAGCCGCGACCTGGCGCAGGAAACGGCGCAGACGCGGGCGCTGAATTTTACGAAGGGCTGCTATCTCGGGCAGGAGATTGTCGAACGGATTCGTTCGCGTGGGCAGGTGCACCGGCATCTGCGGGCGGTGGAGCTTACTTCGGAGGGTACGGAGTTGCCCCTGGTTGGGACGGAACTGCGTCTGGAGGGCAGCGCCGCGGATGCGAAGGCTGCCGGGACGTTGACTTCTGTGGCTGCCGTGCAACTTGGCGGTTTGCGGCGCATCTTTGCTATAGGGATGGTGCGGGCCGAGGCTGAGGTTGGCAACAAGAAGTTGACCTGGGCGACCGATTCCGCGAAAGGCGAGGCGAGAATTTTGCTTGCGCCGCCTGTCCTTTAACGATTTTTTCACTATGCGGCCTTTTGCCGCTCGAACGACGTTCTGGAAACGAGACTATGAGCGATACTCCCAAATTTACTGTTGTTGACCGCCGCAAGTTGCGGGAAAACGATGATTTTGAACCTGCAGCAGAACAAGTCCCGCCTGCTCCTGTGACCCCGTTAGCAGAAGAGCCTGTGGCCAGGCCTGTTCCCGTTCCATCGGCCGCGCCGCGATTAACGCTGGTTGAGCCCCCGGTTGCGGTCGCTGACAAACCAGAGGTTGACGATCCGGATGAAAAGCTCGATGAAGAGTTAGGCCGCTTCACTGAGGCGCAGGCTGGCGAATTTGGCGATGAGGACGAGGCAGGTCTGCCGCCTGTTCCCACGGTCGAGGAAGCGCGCTTTCAGTTGGCGACCTACGAGAAGGCTGCCGAACGGCTGGATGACCTGGTGCTGGCGCAAAACCCTGCGATTCCCAAGCCGGAGAAGATTGGATTCGACCATCTTGTGCAGCAGCTTTATCTGTCGGCGATGATGCAGATGGGCGCGGGAACTCCGGAGGGCCAGCGGCCGCGGATCGACATTCTGGGCGCGCGGCAGACGATTGACCTGCTGGGCGTGTTGCAGACCAAGACTAAGGGCGCGATCTCGGAGCAGGAGGAGCGGGTGCTGCGCTCGGCTTTGTACGAGGTTCGAGCGACCTTCCTGGAGCTGACGCGGATGATTGCCAATCAGCCGCCGGTGCCCCCGCCGCCGGGCTCGGGTTTTGGGGCGAAACGGTAACAATGGGCGATTCGCAACCAGGTTCTATCGAGGGAACGTTGACGTTCCTGGGAACAGGAACGTCGATGGGCGTTCCTTCCCTGGGCTGCGAGTGCTCCGTCTGCACTTCGGACGATCCGCATGACAAACGGATGCGGCCTTCGATTATGCTGCGATGGCCTTGCCCTCCCGGAGTTGAACTGCCAGTTGTGGCGCCGAAGGTGCGGAAGGGGGAGCTTCCCTTCCCTGCGCCGCCTGATCCGAATGCCCGGCCCTGCGAGCGAGTGGTGCTGGTGGATACCGGTCCGGATTTCCGCTCGCAGGCTTTGCGGGCTGGGATCAAGCGCGTGGATGCGGTGTTCTACACGCATTCGCATGCGGACCATATTCTTGGGCTGGACGATCTGCGGCCGCTTAGCTTTGCTACCTACAAGCAGTCGGGGCCGATTCCGCTGTACGTGATGCCGGAGACGCGAGCGGTGTTGGAGAGCATATTTCACTACACCTTTTCGCCGGAGTCGAAGTACATCAATAAGGCGCGCGTTGCTTTGCACGATGCCAGCGCCGGTGCGCAGGTGGCTGAGGTGCATGTCACGCCGATCCCAGTGCTGCATGGGACGCTGCCGATTACTGGCTATCGCTTTGGGAATGTGGCTTATATGACGGATGTGAGCACGATTCCTGAGAGCAGCTTCCGGCTGCTGGAAGGGTTGGATCTGCTGATCGTTTCGGCGCTGCGGCATGTGCCGCATCCCAGCCACGCGACGGTGGACCAGGCTGTGCGCTGGGCGAATCGCATTGGCGCGAAGCAGACTTTATTTACGCATATCTCTCACGATCTTGGTCATGCTGAGACCAATGCTCGTTTGCCCGAGGGGATTGCGCTGGCGTATGACGGGCAGACGATTCCGGTGAAGCTGGCATGAATACTTACTTTTCTTTGGACCAGGTTCCGGCTGATTTTGGGCCTTCGGTGGCGGTGATCGGGAACTTTGACGGGGTTCATCTGGGGCATCGTCAGGTGATCGGCGCGGTGACTTCGGAGGCTCGGGAAAAAGGCTTCCGGTCGATTGCGATTACTTTCGATCCGCATCCGGAGCGGTTTCTGCGGCCGGAGCAGGCTCCCAAGCTGATCACTCCGATTCCGGAGCGGCTGCGGCTGCTGGCTGCTACCGGCGTCGATGCTGTGCTGGTGCTGCCGTTCGATGATTCGCTGGCCTGCCTGAGTGCCCGGGACTGTGTACGCGAGATTCTGGTGGAGCGGCTTAGGGTTCGGTCGATGCATGAGGGGGCGAATTTTCGCTTTGGGCATCGGGCAGAGGCTGGGGTAACGGAGCTGGCTGAGTTTGGGCGCGAGTTTGGGTTTACGCTCACGGTGCATCCGGCGGTTGAGACGCATGGGCTTACGGTTTCGAGCACCGCGATCCGGCAGTTAATCGCTGAGGGCGATCTTCGGCGGGCGCGGTGGATGCTGGGGCATACGTTTGCGGTGCGATCTACGCAGGCCCGGGGGCGTGGGATCGGTACGCGGCTGCTGGTGCCTACGGTGAATCTGGCGGAGTACTCGGGGCTGCTGCCGGCGTTTGGGGTGTATGTGACTCGGCTGACGATTGGGAATCGGTGTTTTCAGTCGATTACGAATGTTGGGAACCGGCCTACTTTTGGGGCGGATTCGTTTGCGGTGGAGTCGCATATTCTCGACTTTGAGCCTGTGGATATGACTGAGGAGACGCCGCTGGAGCTGGAGTTTCTGATGCGGGTGAGGCCGGAGGTTAAGTGGCCTTCGCCTGAGGCGCTGAAGGCGCAGATTTTCAAGGATGTTGCGAAGGCAAAGCGGTATTTCCGGCTGCTCTCCCGCTGATTTGTTGGCCCCAAAATGCGAAATTTGGGCTCAAGGGGGAGGGGTGGTATTTTCACCTATTTCCGGCCTTAACCCTTTTCATGTTCATGACATACATGATCGTAACAATGCGCGTAATGTGCGCTTTTGCGTACTTAAGGGCGCTCATTGTTCGTCCACCGTACGGGCATGGAAGCACTGATTGATTTGTTGCTTTCATTGTACGCTTTTGCGAGTTAATTCAATGCAATTCGGTTACGTGCCAGACTCGGGGTGCTTCCAGCCGTGGAGGCATTGGGCGGAGAGTTCGAGGAAACGGTCGTGGGTGATACCGTTGCGCTGATCGATGGACAGCGGGTGATCAGTCGGCTCTAACTCCACGAGCGGACGAAGCCCTGGGGCCTGGGAGATGATGTTGCATTTGAGGTTGAGTGTGTCTGGGTACTGCCAGATGCGGTTGGCGAACCAGCCGAAGTAAGGCGGTTCCTTGATGCGATCTGGATTATTGGCCATTTCGCTTTCGCGGGCCATGTTCTTGGCGCTCAGGGTGGACCAGACGCCATAGACGAAGGGTTCTTCCCTACCCTCTACGGGGATTTCGAGGATCGCTCGGATGAAATTGTCCTGGTTGTTGATGACGCAATAGTCGTCGTTAAGGAAGTAGCCTTCTTTCTCGGCACCGGTCCAGTTGGTATTCCAGTAGTAGGGGATGTCGAAGGCGAAGTTGTCGGGGATTTCTTCGTGTAGTTCGCCGCATTGATTGCATTTCCAGGGCATTGTTTTCGCTCGTTGGCCGAAGATGGGTCGGGCTTTCAGCCCTTGGATCTTTTCTTGGTTGCGTACCTGGGGCGTTGCCCCAGGCTGGTATTGGGCGGACCTTTGGTCCTCTTCTCTAAACACAACAGCAGATTCCCTTCGGGAATGACAACAAGAAAGGCAAGGGCAACTGCAACGACAAAAGCAAAAGCAACAGCAAGGGCAATGGCAACGGCAACGACAACGACAACGACAACGACAACGACAAGAGCAAAGGCAACAGCAACGACAAAAGCAAGAGCAACAGCAAGGGCAAGGGCAAGGGCAACCGCAACGATAAAAGCAAGGGCAACCGCAGGTCCTTCGACTCCGCTACGCTTCGCTCAGGATGACATGATTTTTTTGATTTGAGGGGAGAGCCGGGTTAGAGAGATGTGAATTGAAAAGCGCCTGTTACTGCGGCAGGGCTGGTTTGGGTTGGGGCTTGGCTGGTTTGGTGGGGTCTGGCTTTGGTGGGATTGCTTGCCTGGTGGCTGGGCTGGTTTGAGGCGTCGTGACTGGCTTTGGGGCTGGGGTGGTGGGAACTGTCTTTGGTGCGGGATTAGGCTTTGGTGACGGTGAGGGACTGGCCAACGGTCTTGCTGAGCCAGGGGTTGGGGTGGGCTTTACCGTCGATGGGACAGCGGGTTTCGGCGTGCCGGGCACAAGGGGCTTCGTTGCTGTTGGCGCGGATGGTTTCGCTACAGCCAGAGCTGGAGGTTTGGCGGCTGCGGGAGCGGTGGCTGGACTTGCACCGGGGCTGGGTTTGGGTTCGGATTTGGCTTGGAGGGTGGGGTTGGGGGCTGGGTCGCCCAGGAATCTTTCGTCGTCTTTGCCTTCTATGGCGGATTTCATGAAGGCCATCCAGATGGGGAGGGCGGCTTTGGCGCCGGTTTCTTTCTCGCCGAGAGACTGGCGGCTGTCAAAGCCTACCCAGACGCCACAGGTGACCGATGGGGAAAAGCCCATGAACCAGGCATCGGTGTAATCGCTGGTGGTGCCGGTTTTGCCGCCGAAGGGGTGTTTGAGCTGGCTGGCGGCTGCCCCGGTGCCGCAGCAGATGACCTGTTTCAAGAGGCGCATCATGGTGCGGGCGGTTTCCTGGCTGGTGACTTCCTGGACGGTGGGGGCTTGTTCGAGCAGGGTGATGCCGTCGGCGTTGGAGACTTTCCGGACCAGACGGGGAGCGACGCGGACGCCGTCGTTGGGGAAGACGGCGTAGGAGGCGACCTGCTCTTCCAGGGTGATTTCGACTGCGCCGAGGGCTACGGGGAGGTAGGCGGGGATGTTGCTGGTGACACCGAAGCGGTGGGCGGTGTCGATGACCTTGTGGATGCCGACGCGGGCGGCGAGCTTGAGGGCGGGGATGTTGCGGGATTCGGCAAAGGCGTTGAGGACGGTCATGGCGCCTTTGTAGTCGCCTTCGTAGTTGTGCGGGGTGTAGCTGCCGAAGCTGACTGGGCCGTCGACGATGATGTCTTCGGGCTTGGCGCCGGCCTCGATGGCGGCGGTGTAGACGTAGGGCTTGAAGCTGGAACCGGTCTGCCGCTGGGACTGGGTGGCGCGGTTGAACTGGGAGAGTGCGTAGTCACGGCCGCCGACCATGGCGAGGACGTCACCGCTGGTGTTGTCTATGGCCATGAGAGAGCCCTGAGCGCCGGAGTCCTGTTCGAGGGCGGCTTTGCGGGCGGTGCCTTCCATGAGGAATTTGCCGTCGGCCTCGCTGAGGTGGACGTAGATGACGTCGCCGGGTTTTACAAGGTCGTCGCCGTGGGCTTTGCCGGTCCATTTCCAGTCTTCGGGGGTGATGACGATGGAGTCGTTGCCGATGCGGCCGCGGATCTGGAGGGGCAAGACGGAGGTGACGACGGCGTGGGTGTAGTCGCCGGGCTTGGCGCGCATGGCCCAGTCGGGGTGGCGGTAGTCTTCAATGGCAACGCCCTGGGTGAGGACATTCTGGGAGCTGCCGAGCCAGCCGCGGCGGTGTTCGTAGGCGGCTATGCCGTCGAGAACGGCACGGTTGGCGACTTGCTGGAGGTCGAGGTCGAGGGTGGTTTCTACGCGGAGGCCGGCCTCATGGACGTCTTCTGCGCCGAACTGCTTTTCGAGCTCGCGGCGGACTTCTTCGACGAACCAGGGGGCTACGGACATTTCGGGCTGGGCGATGTGGAGGCCTAGGGGGGTGGCGCGGGCGGCTTCGGCCTGCTGGTGGGTGATGGCCTTGTCCTGCTCCATTTCGCTGAGGACGAGGTTGCGGCGCTTGAGGGCTTTTTCCGGATAAAGCAGGGGCGAGTAGGCTACGGGGCCTTTGGGCAGGCCGGCGAGCAGAGCGGCTTCGGTGAGGTTGAGCTCGTTGGCGTGCTTGGAGAAGTAGAACTCCGAGGCGGCTTCGAAACCGTACATGCCGTGACCGAGGTAGATCTGGTTGCCGTAGAGGGTGAAGATCTGTTCCTTGGTGAAGGAGCGCTCGATCTGGATGGAGAGGTAGGCTTCCTGGACCTTGCGGGCGGTGGTGCGCTCCGACGATAGGAAGAGGTTGCGGGCGAGCTGCATGGTGAGCGTGGATGCTCCCTGGGCGCGGCCGTGGGAGGCTACGTCGTGCCAGAGAGCGCCGGCGACGCGGAAGACGTTGATGCCCCAGTGGGACTCGAAGTTCTTGTCTTCGATGGAGATGACGGCCTGGCGGAGGACGGGGGAGAAGTCTTCGTAGTTGACGATGATGCGGCGCTCCAACGCAAAGGAGCCGAAGGCGCGGCCTTTGACGTCGAGGAGTTCGGTGGTGGTGGAGGGGCGGTAGCGCTCGAGGTCGTGGATTTGCGGAAGGTCTACGGAGTAGACGAGGGTGAGGCCGGCGAGGGAGCCGGTGATGGCGGCGAGCGAAAAGAGGACGGCGAAGGTGAAGCGGCCGGCGAGCTTGCGGCGGCGGCGTTCGGGGGAGCCGGGGGAATGAAGGCGCGGCGGGCGAAAGCCTCGCGACGATTGAGGCTCGGCTGGCACCCTGGGCTGGGGCGGGCTCTGAATTTGGGGGGGAGTGAAAGCCAAAATCTATGTGCCTCAGGCTGAGGGTAGCATGTGGGCGGGTTGCTGGGGGTGGGGATCCGGGGTCAGGGATCAGAGAAAGGCAACAGCAGATTCCCCGAGGGAATGACAGAAAGAAAGGCGAGGGCAACGGCCCAGAAGCAGATTCCCTCCGGGAATGACAAACAATAAAAGTGAAAGCCAAGGCTGGTCAGGCGGTCTTGGCTTTCAGCATTTCCAGAGCTTTATTCAAGGGGGCGTCGGTCTTGGCTGGGGCTGAGTCGTCTTCCTCGTCTGCGTCCTGGCCGGGGGTGGGGGTGATTACTGTGGCGGGAGTGACGGCTTCTTCGAGGATCTTCTTGCCGTTGGGGCTGGCGTAGAAGGCAACGCTCAGGACGAGGGCTGCGCCGTCGGGGAGCTCGATGGTCTTCTGGACGGCACCCTGACCGAAGGTGCGTTCGCCGATGAGGTCGGCGCGCTTGTTGTCCGCGAGAGCGGCGGCGGCTAGTTCAGCCGAACCGGCTGTGCCACGGTTTACGAGGACGGCGAGCGGGGCGTCGGAGACAAACTTTGCCGGGTCGGCGGTGAACGTCTGGGTGGGGAACTTCTGGCCGCTGAGGGTGGCGATGGTGCCCTGCTTCAGGAAGAGGTTAGCGAGGCGGATGCCGAGATCTTCGTCGGTTCCGGCGACGTCGCGGAGGTCGAGAAGGATTTTCTTATTGCCGTTTTTCGGCATGGCCTTGAGGCGCGCGCTGATTTCGTCGATGCGCTGCGCGGAGAGGATGACCGGCTTGAGGTAGAGGATGCTGGAGTTTTCGTACTGCTGCTCGGCGAGTGTCGGGGCGGGCGACAGGGTGCGGGTCAGCGTGACTTTCTCGGGATCGGCCTTGCGGGGGCGGATGACGGACAGCGTCACCTGCGAGCCGGGTTTGCCTTCGAGCATGAGGCGGACCATGGCGAGGGAGAGTTCGCGGGTGGACTGGTTGCCGATGGACTCAATGGCGTCGCCGTCGGCGAAGTGCTCTTTTTCCGCGGGCGAGCCGGGGAGGACGTTGACCACGACGGCGTAACCGTAGCGCTTGGAGACGGTCAGGCCGATCTGGGCGTTTTCGTTGGCGGGGTGCTCTTTGTAGATCTTGTATTCGGCCGGGGTCAGGTAGCTGGAGTCCGGATCGAGGGTCTCGAGGAGGCCGTGAAGCGCGCCAGTGGTGACGTCATTGATGTTCGGCTCGGTGACGTACTCGGTCTGAATCTTGCGCAGAACCTGCTGGTAGACGTTGATCTGGTTGTAGGCACCATCGTCTTTGGTGTCCGCGCGGACGGCGCGCAGGCCGAATTCTCCGGCGACCAGGGCCAGCAGCAGTGCCAGTGAGACTGCGAAGACAGAACGCTGAAAGAAACGGTTCATTGACACTCCGAACCGGGCTTCCCTGAGGGGAAGGCCGTCCCTATCGATAGACGAATGATACCGCAAACCGTTTGACGGCGGCTTTTGCTGGCGCGATTTGCTAGCCGGATTCGGCGGGATGTTGTTGGGCTCTATTGGGCGTTCAGGGCTTTCAGGTGAGTCTGGGCGAGCACCCAGGTGTCGGTCGGTGAGATGTATCCTTCCGGTTTTTCTACTTTCCGGAAGGCGGCGATGGCTGCGTCGTTGATGCCGTACTGCTCATAGATGGCTCCGAAGACATACCACGCCAAGGAGTTGGGGTGGCTGGTATTGACGGCAGCCAGGGCCTGAAAAAGAACCTGGCGGGCTTCGGTGGTTTTGCCCTGCGCGGCGTAGATGCAGGCCAGGGTGTGGAGGTCGGCGAAGTTCGCATTCTTGCTGATCGCAGTGCTCTGCTGAGCGGCCTGGAGGGCGTCGGCGTCGACTTTGCCTTCGAAGAGCGAGTTCCAGGCGTAGCTGTTGTAGTCGCCGCTGGTGGCCTGACCTGTATCGAGGATCTGATGCAGGGTCTTGCGGGCGGCGGCGAAGTCTGCCTGAGCCTGCTGGGCGGTGGCTTTCTGCGCGAGCAGATCGTGGTCGGTGGGGTGTTTGGCTAGGCGGCTGTCGATCAGGGCGTTCCAATCGGACCAGTTGTGGTTCAAGGAATAGGCGGCGCCGAGCAGGGCCATGGCAGTGGTGGAGTCGGGTGCATCCTGAACCAGGCTCCTGGCGGCATTGATGGTGTTGGCGGCGTCTCCGATGCGCAGATAGCCTTTGGCGAGGAGGAGATTCAGATCTGTCTTCGTCGGCTTGCCGGGGGCGGCTTGTTCGGCGGTCCAGGTATCGCGGCTTTTCGCGATGGCCGGGAGAAGTTCGGAGATGGAGGCCTGGTCGACGAGGAGCGAAGCGGCGGCGAGTTCGATGGCGGCCGGGCCCTGGCTTTCGCCGCTTGTCCAAAAACGCGGGAGGAGGGGGCCGCTGAGCGGATCGTCTCCGCCGCCCTTGTGGAGTATGTCCCGTTTCCAGTCGAGGAGGGAGCGGGCCAGCGGTTCCTGGTTATTGCGGAGATAGTAGAGTGCGGCGGCGCCGACTTCCGTGGTGTCGTTCTTGGAGGCGACGATCTTGAATTTGCCGTCTTCCTTGACGAGGAAGAACTGTTCGCCACTGGAGCCGATGGATTGCACTGTGAGGCGGTAGCCGGTGGCGTCGTCGCCCTGGGTAGAGATTTTCATGGAGCCGAGGGTGATGTCCATGAGGACCGAAGGGGTGAGGCCGCTGCGTTCGGCGATGGCCTGAAGGCTTTCGGAGGATTCCAGGCTCTTTTCGAGATTCTTCTGCCAGGCATCCTCGGTCGCGAAGGAATGGCGGGTGAGGACATTGATCAGCTCATCGCGGGTGAGTTGGGCCGACATGGTGTTGGCTACCAGCTGACGCACGACGCCGTCCGGCTTGTCAGTGGGAATCATGGATGGCTCGATGGCGGTGACGTTCTGGAAAAGCTCGATCTGGCGTGCGACGCCGGCGGCGTTTTCCTGTCCGTCAAGGCTGGCGCGGAGGATTTCGGCGGCCTGCTTATATAGCCTGAGGTTGACGAGGATGCTGCCGGCGTTGCGGAGGGCGGTGCTGCGGTCGGAGCGGCTTCCGGAGACCCGGTCGGCGCGCTGGATCCCGTCCTGGACCCCGGTTGCAGCCGGATTGAGGGCGACCGTGGCGGCGATGGCGAGGCCGTTGCGAATGGCGGAGGATTGGAGCGTGGCGAGCTCTGCGATCAACTCGCGGTACTGGTGGGCGTACAGCATGTCGTAGAGGAGGTTGTCGCGGTAAGCTTCGCCTTCGGCCTTGTTGCGCTCCATGAGCGAACGGATCTCTTTGATCGCTTCCGGAAGATTGGCTTCTGCGCTGTAGCGGAGGCCGCGGGTGTCGTACTCTTCGATGCCGGCTAGGTTGGCGCGGACGGATGTGTCGTCTGGATCGAGTTCTTTGGCTTTTTGGTAGGCCTCGATGGAGTGATGCAGGTCGAAGCCCTTTGCGTAGTGGACGCCGATTTCGTTGAACTGGTCGATCCATCCGAGGGTGCTGGAGGCTACGGCAGATTTCGGGTCGAGTTGCGTCGCGATGGTGGCTTCCTGACGGGCCTTGTCACCGAGGCCTACATCGAGCAGCGCATCGGCGAGGCGGACGTGGGGCAGCGCGTCTTTGGGATGGGCGTCGACGACGGCGCGGCTGGCGGCAAGAGCTTCACGCACCTTGCCCTGCGCGATCAGCTTGGCGCCGGCTTCGTCGAAGAGGATGGCGATGCCGTCTTCTTTGCTGGAATCGATGACAGCCTTGCGCAGGGCGAGGGCTTCGTCGGCGGTGTAGACAGTTTTTACTGTGTTGAAGCGCATGGAGGCGGTGAGGACGCCGGATGCGTCTACCGTGTAGGTCTGGGTGAGAGTGGCCGGTCCCATCTGGGTGGTTTTGTCGGCCGGGACGGAGCGCAGTGTGAAGCCGGGCGGCGGAACGATGCGGTAGCGGCGTTCGGAGATGAACGGAGCGATCTGGTATTCAGAGCTGCGTTGTGCCTGGGCTCGGGTGCGTTCGGCGAGTTCTTCTTCGGTGGGCTTCTGTGCGTCAGGGTCGTCTGAGAACCACTGCGGCAGCGTTGTGTAAGTGCCGGAGGGATAGAGGTAAACGGCTGCGTCCCGGAGGCCGGTGGCACCGCGCGAAGCTTTGGGCATATCGAGGCGCAGGAAGAATTTGCCGTTCATGTCCTTGGCATCGCCGTGCTCGATCTTGAGCGGACCTTTGTTGGCGTAGGCGTTGCGCGCGTAGGTTTCGAGGGATGTTGTCTGGGCCTTGGTGGGCGCTTCGCCGTATTCGGAACGGTATTCGTCGTCGAAATGGCCGGTGGTCGCTGAAGTTTCGATGACGTGAGCTGGACCGTATTCGGCCAGCAGGAACTCGCGCGTTTCAACGAGGGTGCTGTCCTCGGGGCGGGCTGCGGGGGTAAGAGTGAGGTCCTGGGTGCCGTCGGCGATGATGAGCGCGAGGCGGCCCTGGTCGGCGTAGGGAAGGTCGCCGACGTGGGTGAATTCTGCGGTGGCATCGATCCAGAGGGGACTGGCGTCTGAATTTCCTGCGGTAGCCGGGGGAACGTAGGCGATGGCGTGGTCGAAGTGATTCATGCCCGGGAGGTCGGGCGTGACGTCCTGACCTGGGCCGGTGTCGAGGAGGGCCAGGCTGGCGGGGATGCCGGAAGCGCGCAGCATTGCCACGAGGGTGGCGGCCTTGTCTTTGCAGTCTCCGTAGTGGCGTTTGAGGACTTCCGCGGGAGTTTGAGGCTTGAGCTTGGATTCCCCGAACTCGACGCCGGTGTAGCGAATTTCGGCGTGAAGGTGGGAGACGAGGGCCTGGATGTAGGCGAGGCGGTCGGTTGCGGGCGACAGCTTGCCGAGGGACTTGGTGGCGCCTTCGATGAGATGTTTCGCCTGGTCGGGCAGGATCTGAGGTTCGGCCAGCTGGCGATAGGTATCGGCGACGGCGGCCCAGGATTTTCCGGTGGAGAACTCCACCATGGGTGCGCGCGGCTGGGGTGTGGCGAGCTTGATGTCTGAGCCTATCGACGGCGGCAGGTAGGCCTGGTCGAACGTTACTCGGCGCACGCCGCTGGTTTCTTCCTTGGTAACGGACATGCCGGGGAGTTCACGCAAGCGGTACTGGAATGGGAGGTTGGCGGGCAGTTCGACGATCAGCCGGGAGTGGACCACAGGGACATCGCGCTGGAGCCAGTAGCGATAGACTCCGCCGCCGGAGAAGTAGGGCTCCTTGTCGGTGAGTGTGGTGACTTCTTCGATAATGGCTCCGACGCTTACGGCCGGGAGGGGCGCCTTGTGCAGGCGGTCGTCAGAATAGGTGCCCTGGTCCTGTTCGTTGGCGGGGCCGTCGGTGATGGTCTTCTGGTCGAGTTCGGCGACGGAACCGTCGGGACGGATGACGCGCGCCAGGATGGTGGGCTCAGCCTGGTAAAAGGATTCCCACTCGACGGAGGCCTCGGACCAGGAATCGATGGCGGCCTGGGTCTCAATGCGATAGATGAGGTGGTGGGTGCTGATGACCTTTCCTGAGGCGTCGAGGGCTTTCTTCTCCTCTTCGAGGAGGACGGTCACGGCGGCAAATTTCTCCGCTGGAATCGTGGCGGCCTGGGCGAGGATTTGCGCCGGAGGGGTGGTGAGCGCCGGGAGATCAGCTGGCCAGACCGGTGTGCCTTGAGCGTAAGAGCGGGCAGGCGCGGCGATGGCGGATGGCAAAACGAGACAGGCCGCAAAGAGCGCTTGGCGGCTGAGGTGACCAGACGGACGACGGGTACTCATAGGAATCCTTGCATGGCTTCTAGATAACTGCGCGGCTTGCTGAGAGACTGGGATGCTATTGCGAATTGTAACTGCCCGAATGTGTTTTATGCGGAAATGACGGTTGCGAGGGGGCAGGAGTGAATTGGCCGCAATGGCGGACTATTCTGCCACGGCTATGAGACGGACCGTCCCGGTCGCACCTGACAAAATCCAGGAAGCGATGGCCCCTGGCGATCGTCCACCTTTTGGCGTAGTGCAAACTCCCTCCGTGGGCTGATGACGAAGTTTTTTTGACTCTGTAGCTTTGCAACTACCGGCCGGCCACATTGGATTCCGCATGGAACCTAACGGGAGTTCCGCGTGGTGGGTCGAGCTACTCTTCGCTGCACCGGGGCCAATCTGCTCATGCATGCATCTCTCGCACAAGACGCCCTCTCGCAGCGTGAAGAATCCAGCCTCGCGTATCCGGGCTGGCAAGTTGTACTCGCCGGATTCTTCGGAGTCATGGTCAGCTTCGCCGCGATCGTGCCCTACACCTTTGGCCTCTTCCTTAAGCCTCTCGCAGCGGAGTTCGGCTGGCATCGCGAAGCCATCTCTGCCGGCTTCAGCATCTCTGCTCTTACTTTAGCGGCGGCGTCTCCTGGCCTGGGCTTCCTGCTGGATCGCTTCGGCCCCCGCCGCATCATCCTGCCCTGCATTGCAATCTTCGGGGCGGCCCTGGCTTCTCTTGTTTTCCTGACTCCGCATCTCCTGCATTTCTACCTATCGTTCTTTGTGATCGGGCTTGTCGGCAACGGCACGGCTTACCTCGGCTACACCCGTGCCATCTCTACCTGGTTCAACGCGCGCCGCGGCCTTGCGCTCTCGGTGATGCTTGCCGGCAGCGCCTGCGGAGCCATGCTGCTCCCGATCATCGCCCAAGCTGCCATTACGCACTTCGGGTGGCGTACCGCCTACCTTCTGCTTGGCGTCCTCGCTTTCGCTGTCGGCTTTCCGCTGACGGCGTGGCTGGTGCGCGAAAAGCCGCTTGCCGTCGGGAACACCACTGCGGCGATTCATGGTGGAGTTCCGGTTGCAAAAGCCCTCAAGAGCTTCAGCTTCTGGATCATCGCCTCCACTGTCTGCCTTTACGCCATCAGCGTCAACGGAGCCATCGCGCATCTCTCTGCTCTGCTTACCGATCGCGGAGTTACAGCCCAGGGAGCGGCGCTCGCGGTTGCCATTATCGGAGCTAGTGGCCTCGTTGGCCGTATTCTGACCGGCTTCTTTCTCGACCGCTACTTCGGTCCGCGCGTCTCCCAGATCATGCTGCTGATGACTGTGACCGGTATCGTTCTTCTCTCGTTTGCCAGCAATCTCACCACGGGCCTGATCGCTGCAGCGCTGATCGGCTTCAGCATGGGCAGCGAAGGCGACATCACGCCTTACCTGCTTAGCCGCTACTTCGGACTCAAGCGTTTCTCTACCCTTTACGCGCTCACGTGGACGGCTTACGCTATCGGCGGGGCCACTGGTCCTATTCTTGTCGGCCGCGTCTTCGATACTTTGGGCTCCTACCGTCCGATCACAATCCAGCTTCTGGCTCTCCCTGCCTTCATCCCAAGCCTGCTCATGTTCCTGTTGCCGCGCTACAGTATCCATGGCGGCGCACCAGAACCATCAACGCCGCCTAGCTTCGTCGAGCCAGCAGCCGCCGAACTCGTCCGGTAAGTGGCAAACCGCAATCTTTCAGTGTTATCAAGGAGACTTACATGGCACACATCACACTTCCAGATGGACTCCCCGGCATCACCGGCCCCTTTGCCTTCCGCCCGGAAACAGCTAAACCCATGCGCGAACTCGCGGAAATCCTTCTTCGCGGGCCTAACTCGCTTTCGAGCGCAGATCGCGAGCTCATTGCGACTTACACGTCCAGCCAGAACGATTGCCACTTCTGTCAGACAAGCCACGGAGCGGCGGCTGCGCATCATCTAGGCGGCAAGTCAGAGCTCGACGGCAACTTCGCACTGATCGCACAGATCAAAGCTGACTTCGAATCCGCTCCGATCACGCCAAAGCTGAAGGCGCTCTTGAACATCGCCGGGCATGTGCAGCAAGGCGGGAAGAAAGTCACCAGCGATGACATCAGCAGAGCCCGCCAGGAAGGCGCCACCGACATCGAGATTCACGACACGGTTCTCATCGCGGCGGCCTTCTGCATGTATAACCGCTACGTGGATGGCCTTGCCACCTTCGCTCCCAAGGAACTGGAAGCCTATATACCGATGGGTGAACGCATGGCTCACGCCGGGTACACTTCTGCCCCGCCGGCGGCGGCACCAGATTCGGTTTCAGCCGTGCGCGAACAGGAAGAGGTTACGGCTTAGCCGGGCTGTCCGATGCCTGGTTTAGGCTGGGCCGTTCGATGATTCTGTGCCATCTTCGATGGCACAGATTGCAGACCCCGAGGAGAATCTCAACACCGGAGTTACGATGCCGCACATTCCCATCCAAGAAGGCGTAGCAGGGCCCCGCGGGCCGATGCTTTTTCGCCCTGAAATTGCCGGACCCATGAGCGAAATGGCTGAGGTGCTGATGCGTGGCCCGAGCACGCTCACGCTCGCCGAGCGAGAGCTGATCGGCACTTATGTCTCCGCAGAAAATGACTGCCGCTACTGCCAGACGATCCACGGCGCAGTGGCTGCCCTTTATCTGGGGAATGGCGACACGAAGGAAGCCCTGGCCAAGGAAGCGCTGGTGGATCAGATCAAGTGCAACCCTGCATCCGCACCCATCTCGCCAAAACTCAAGGCGCTACTGAAAATTGCAGGGCACGTCCAACAGGGTGGCAAGCTGGTCACTGCCGAAGACGTCGCTGAGGCTCGGGCCGAGGGTGCAACCGATCTTGAAATTCACGACACTGTCTTGATCGCAGCGAATTTCTGCATGATGAATCGCTACGTCGACGGCCTTGCCGCATGGACCCCCGACGACCCTAACTTCTATCGCGAACGGGCTGTCAACCTTGCCAAACATGGCTACACGAGCCCGGCTACAAGAACATAGCAACACCAAACCTTTGAAGGAGAAGATTATGCCGCATATCGCACTTCCAGAAGGTCTGCCCGGCATCCGCGCAGCCATGGCTTTCCGCCCCGAAACCGCCAAGCCGCTCAACGAGCTGGTCGAAGTCCTTTTGCACGACTCCAACAATAGCCTGCCCGCGGGAGACCGCGAGCTGATCGCCACCTACGTCTCCTACCTGAACGAGTGCCACTTCTGCCAGACGATCCACGGAGCCATTGCCGCCGCCCATCTCAATGATGATTACGAGCTGGTGAAGCGCGTGAAGGCTGACTTCCAGCATGCGGAGATCTCAGAGAAGCTCAAGTCCCTGATCGTCATCGCGGCCAAAGTACAACGAGGGGGCAAGAATGTCACTTCGGAGGACGTCGCAGCGGCTCGTGCCCTCGGTGCTACCGACGTTGAGATCCACGACACCGTGCTGATTGCGGCAGCCTTTTGCATGTATAACCGCTACGTCGACGGCCTCGCGACGGTCCAACCGCTCGATGAAGCTCCTTATCTTGAACGAGGCAAAGGCGTGGCACGCGACGGCTACGTCGCCACCAGCAAGACCTACATTCCCCAACTCGCCTGATGGACCTCGTGCAGCCTTGGCAGAACTCACTGCTGGTGGGAGAACAAACTCCTGTTTCTGCCTTTCGGCTTTCGCGAAAGCGGGCGGTATTCGCGTAGACACGATCCTCCCGCTATAGCTTGCGTTTTGGGCTTGACTTGGTGGCGGAGGGCGGGATCGAACCGCCGACCTATGGGTTATGAATCCATCGCTCTAACCATCTGAGCTACTCCGCCAATATCGCAAGATTCGATCTTGCTTAGGCACGGGCACAGGGATGCGCCGGGCTGGGGTGCCTCTCTTGATGATACGGGGGGTTGGTTGGCAGGTCAAACCTGCGCTTCGTGGATGGGGTCGTTGACCGGGATTGTTTGCAGGTTCGCCGGTCTTGAATTGGCTGGGGCGCTGAGGAGCCACCAGAGGATGAGTCCGGCGGTGGGGAGAGCTGCGACGAGCCAGAAGGTTTCGGTGTAGGCGGCGTGGTCAAACATGAGCCCTACGATCCACATGAGGATGCCGGTTGAGAGCGACCAGCCGGAGATGCTGAATCCAGCGAGGAAGCCGGTGTTGGCGGCGGGCTGGGTGGTGGCGCCGTGGGCGAGAGCGATGACGACAAAACCGCCGGAGAGGAACATGACGAAGAAGAAGATGGCCATTGTGATGGCTACTGCGCTGGGATTTGCCGAGAAATACGGGATGGCTGCGAGGACGGCGCTGCCGAAGGCGAACGTCGCGAATAGATCGATCGGTGAGGTCGGCGGAAGGCCTGCGGCGAGGGCTGTGCGACGGCGGCGGTCGGCGATCCATCCCCAAAAGAGGTAGCCGGCCTCCCAGCCCGCGGGCGGGATCCAGAGCCAGTGACCGAGGGAAGACTGAGGCTGGTGGAGGATGCGGGTGAGGTATTGCGAGGCCCAGTTGAGGCCGAAGGCCAGTGGGGCCGCTCCCAAGCCGTAGACGGCGGCGGTGGCCAGAAGGTCGCGATTCCACTTTGTGGCTGTGGCGGATGGCTTTGGGCGGGAGGTTGCTCCAGCGGGGCGATAGATGCCGGTGGCGCGGAGGAGCAGCCAGCCGGCGATCCAGAGGAAGCCTATGACTGCGGAGAGAAGGAACGACGAACGCCATCCCCAGCGGGCGGCAAGCGGGACGATGGCGATGGGGGTGAGGAGCGCGCCGAGGGAGCCTCCGCTATAGGCGAGTCCGAGGCCGAAGGAGCGGCGTTCGGGCGGGAGGGTTTCGGTGACGGTCTTGAGGCCTGCGGGGAAGGTGGCTCCTTCGCCGAAGCCGAGGATGCCGCGTGCGAGGCAGAGGCCGAGGAAGCCTCCGACCAAGGCGTGTGCTCCGGAAGCGGCGGACCATAGAGCAACCGCGATGGCGATGGCGGTGAAGAGGCCGAGGCGGTCCATGAGCAGGCCCCAGACGGGGTTGGCGAACATGTAGCAGATGCTGAAAACGAAGAGCGCGGTGCCGTATTGGCTGGCGCTGAGATGCAGTTCCTGGAGCATGACCGGGCTGAGGATCCCGAGGATGCTGCGGTCTACCAGACTGATGAAGGAGAGCAGCAACATCGCTACGCAGGGAGTCCAGAGGACGAGAGAATTGCGCAGCGGACCCGGTGACCGGGGATGGGCCGAATTGTGTTCCAGAGTGAGAGGATTTGCTGACATAAAAGAGGATATAGTGTCGATGGGGATGGACAACGGAAGTCGTTTACCGTGCCTGAGACAGGATACCGCGTGCGGGGGGCACAGCGGTGGTTCTGGAACGTTCCTGCGTTGTCCCGTGAATTCAACTTTTACGCTCCGCAGTCCAAGAAGGAGCGGCAGGCATCTATACAAATGTGGGGGCGTCCGTTGGACCTATTCACTTCTGACTCTCTTGTACCGCATGCTGTTTGCTGGGCCTCGTCGCCGCAGTTGATCTGGACGATGGTGGTCAGCAACATGATCATCTTTCTGAGCTATTCGACGATCTGTGGGACGCTGATTTACCTCGCGCGAAGGACGCGGCGGGTGATTGCTCGCGACTGGGCCTACTTCGTGGTGGGCTTTGCCTTGTTCATCGTGGCCTGTGGGCTGACGCATTGGATGGATGTGGTGACGACGTGGGTGAGCGCGTTCTGGATCGCCGCCGGAACCAATATTCTGACCGCGCTACTTTCGGCCTATGTCGCTTTCATGTTGATCCGGCGGGTGGGAACGATCTCTTTCAGTATCAATGACTATGCGGACCGGCTGGCCAGCGCTGAGCAGGAGCGGGCACGGCTGGAGGCGAGCTTACTGAATGCGCAGAAGCTGGAGGACTGGAGCCGGTTATCAGCCACGGTGAGCCATGAGATTCGTAACCCGCTGCAGGCCATCCAGAATCTGCAGTTTTTGATTGGGAATACGCCGGGTGTGCCGGAGGGTGTAGCGCAGATGGCGGCGATGGCGGAAGAGGAAGCCAAGCGTGTCCTGGCGATCTCGGATGCGACGTTGTCTTTCTTTCGCCACGCGAAGTTTCCTGAACTCATCGATCTAGCTGCAGAAGTGGAATCGGTGCGTTTTCTACTGGCCCAGTTGATTCGTCAAAAGGCGATAGCTTTCGAGATCGAGACGCGTGGGGATTGCACGGTCCAGGCTTTCGCCGGGGAGACGCGGCAGGTGCTGTTGAACGTAATTCGCAACGCATGCGAGGCGATTGTTCAACAGGGTGGTCACGTGAAGGTGAGCCTGACGGGCAGCTTAGATGGAGTGGGTGTTCTGGTCAGCGACGAGGGGGTGGGGATCGACGCGGCGACTTTGCCTCACATTTTTGAATTTGGCATGACGACCAAGGGATCGCAAGGCAATGGGATGGGGCTGTGGACGGTGAAGCATATCGTGGACAAGCACCATGGGCGGGTGCTGATTGCTTCGACGCCGGGTCGGGAGACGCGCGTGGAGCTTTGGTGGCCGCGCGTGGCTAATCTGTTGCAGGTAGAGAACCTGGTTGGCGGACCGGTGACTGCTTAGGATTGTTTTCGCGGCTGCGAATGACGCCATTGCCGGACGAGATCGGTGGCTGCGGCTGGCCATTCGGGAAATTGGAACTGGAAGCCAGAGTCGAGGAGACTGCCGGGGATTACGTTGCGGCTCTTGAGGACGAGCTCCGATTCGGTTTGTAAAAGAAAGCAGCCAATCTCGATCATCCAGGCCGTGGCTGGGAGACCGATTGGGATTCCCCAGGCGCTGCGCAGGGAACGCATAAAATTGCGGTTCGGCAGCGGATTGGGCGCTGCAATGTTTACCACTCCCGAGAAACTTTCGTTGGCGATGAGGAAGTCAATGGCGCGGAGGAAGTCTGTGCCGTGGACCCAGGAGACCATCTGACGGCCGTTGCCGTTGGACCCGCCGAGACCGATGCGGACCAGATTCGAGAGAACTTCGAAGATGCCGCCGCGGTCGGCGCTGAAGGTGACGGCGCTGCGCAGGGCGATCTTGCGGGTGCGCGGGGTCTGCGTTTCGAAGAAGGCTTGCTCCCAGTCCTTGGCTACTTTGATGGAGAAATTCCAGGTGTCAGGGGCTCCGGGTTCATTTCCGCCGAGTTCACCTGTGGCTTCGTCGTTCGCGCGGTCGTAGGAATGGCGATAGATGGTGGCGGTGCTGGCATTCATCCAGAGCTTTGGTGGATCGGCAAGTTTCGCGATGACGCGGTTGAGGAGCTGCGTCGACAGGATGCGGGAGTCGTAGATGATTTTGCGGTTGGTGGCGTGGTAGCGGCAGTTCACGCTGCGACCGGTGAGGTTGATGCAGAGGTCGGCGCCTTCAAGGCTGGCCGTCCACGGACCTTCTGTTAGGGCATCCCACGCGATGGTTTGCCAGGTGGCTTGCGGGGTTGGGGCTTTGGCCGTTCTGCTCAGGACGGTGACCTGGTGGCCCTGGGCGTGGAAGTGACGAGCCAGCAGGGTGCCTACCTGGCCGCTGCCTCCTGGAAGGACGATGCGCATGGTTACTTGTCCTGATCTTTGAGGGCTGCGATGACTTCTGGTCCCCAGACGCCTTCGAGCAGGTCTGCGGCCAGTTTGTGGATCGGCAGCAGGATCGGCAGGTTGGCGAAGCGCAGGGTCAGGATGAGCATTTGCAGGGACTTTTCGAAGAGAATGGCGGTGCGCTTCTGTTCCGGGGAGCGGTCGTAGACCCAGAAGAGGATGAGGCCCATCTGGTACATCCAGAGCAAGCGCGGCAGGTAAGGCTTGATGCGGCGCGGGAGCTTGACCTGGGAGTCGTCGACAGCGCGGACGAAGTGGGCTAGATCCTTCTCGCGAATGGGCGCTGTCTCGGCGCTGAAGGGCGAGAGCGGGTGTTGCGGGTCGGTGTGCGCTGAGAGTGAGCCGAGCAGGCTGCGGTTGGGGTGGAAGTAGTTGAGCTTGAACTGGATGACGTTGCGCAGGCGGGTCTCGAGGGTCGTGCTTTGATCGAGTTTGGCTTGCACTTCTGGCTCCATTTCCTGCTGGGCGCGCTGGTAGAAGGCCATGACGATGGCCTCTTTCGAGTCGAAGTAGTAGTAGGCGGCGCCTACGGCGACTTCTGCCTTGGTGGCGATTTCGCGCATGGTGGCGGCGTCGAAGCCGCGCTCGCGGAAGACTGCGAGGGCGGCCTCGAGGATGCGGGCGCGGGTTTCTTCGGATTTCTTGATGGCGGGTTTAGGCGCCGTTTTCGTCAGCTCACTCATGCCAAAACTTTCATGCCAGGATTGATTCTCGCTGATGAATGCTCCTTCGCGCCTTATAGCGGAGCCTTCCCAGGACAAAAAAGTTGAAGAAATGCATCAGGCCGAGGATCAGGAGGACGACGCCGAGCTTGCCGCTCTCGAGTTCAATGACCTGGCGGGAGTTGGTGAGGGCGTCTGCGGTCTTGAGGGCGAGGGCGATGTAGCCGATGTTGATGAGGTAGAAGCCAACGACGAGGAGGTGGTTTACGGAGTCGGCCAGCTCGGCGTTGCCGTGAAAGGCTTCGACGAGGAAGACGCGGCCGTTTTTGTGCAGGGTGCGCGCGACCCAGATGGTGAGTGCGATGCTGATGGCTAAATAGCTGGCGTAGCAGGCTAGGACGTACATGTTGTTCCTCCGTTTTCTACCGGTGAATGTCGGTTGAGTTGACTGTTGCTAGGCGGCGGTGGGCTGTGGCGGAGCTGCTTCCGTTCGTGCCCTGCCGTGGAGGGTGGCGAGGACGAAGAGCGTGATCAGGAGGTCTATGCCGAGGACGAGCATCAGGAAGCCGGCCCGGGTGGTTTCGATTCTGACGAGCTGGCTCGGATCGACCCCAGACGGTCCAAAAGAGCCGGTGATGGCCAGATAGCCGGTCATGGTGAGGCAGAACCCGATCACAACGAAACGAGCCATGTATGCCGCTGGCTTTCCGTCACTGTGAGAATCGGCGAAGAATTCCCGGCTGCCCTTGAAGAGCCGGTAGGTCGCCAGGGCTATGACTGCGAGGCCGACGAGGAGATAGCTGAAGTTGCAGATGGTTTCATACATGGCCTTTTCCTCTCTTTCTATTTTTTTGAACCTGTTCAATTACGAGAATACGCCGATTTTTCGCGTTGTCCAGATAATTTTGAACGCGTTCATAATTTTTCTTCAGGTGGATTGCGGCAGATGGTGGCGGTTAGACTTGTGGTCTATGAGTGCTTTGAAGGTTCTGGGTGTGATTCCGGCGCGGCTCGGCTCGACGCGGCTGCCGCGCAAGGTGTTGCGGGAGATTGCCGGGCGGCCGATGGTGGAGTGGGTGTGGCGGGCGGCGGTGGGCAGCGGGCAGATGGATGAGGTTGTCGTGGCGACCGATTCCGACGAGGTGGCGGAGGTTTGTGCTGCGCGGGGGATTCCCGTGGCGATGACTTCGCCGGAGTGCCAAAGCGGGAGCGACCGGGTGTATGAGGTTTCGCGGCAGGTGGAGGCTGAGATCTATGTGAACATCCAGGGCGATGAGCCGCTGCTGACGCCGGGGCACTTCCGGCCGATGCTGGAGCTGTTTGCGCGGCCTGAGGTGCAGGTAACGACAATCTCGGTTCCTTGCCCGGATGAGGATGTGGCGAATCCGAATGCGGTGAAGCTGGTGGCGGCGCAGGATGGGCGGGCGCTTTATTTTTCGCGGTCGACGATTCCGTTCGATAGGGACCGGGTTGGGTTCGCCGGGTACCGCAAGCATCTGGGGCTTTATGCGTACCTGAAAGGGGCGCTGGAGCAGTTTGCGGCGCTGAAGCCTTCGACGCTGGAGCAGATTGAGCGGCTGGAGCAGCTACGGATGCTGGAGAATGGGATTTCGATTTATGTGGGGCAGGCTGAGGGCGACTCGATCGGAGTGGATGTCGAGGAGGATCTTCAGCGGGTGGATGCGATTCTGCGAAGCCGCTGAGCGTCTTAAAACGCCAGCGGGGTGAAGTGGAGGTTGATGCCCTCGTCGCCGGGTAGAACTTCCACGCGGATACCGGTCAAGTCCTGAACAAGGTAGTTGGCGGCTTCGAGCTGTTCCGGGGTGTGGGAGAAGAGGGTGGCGATTACGGTGCAGCCGGCGGCGCGGCCTGCTTTGCTGCCGGAGCCGGAGTCTTCGAAGACTACGCAATCGGTGGCGGGGAAGCCGAGGATTTCTGCGCCGCGAAGGTAGGGTTCAGGGTGGGGTTTGCCGTTCTCGACCATGTCAGCGGTGATCAAGCGCTCGGGAACGGTGAGACCGCCGGCAGCCATACGGATGCGCGCGAGGCGCTCAGTGGCTGAGGTGACGACTGTCCAGCGGTCGATGGGCAGGGCTGCGAGCAGTTCCGGGATGCCGGGCAGGACGGCGAGGCCCTCGTTGTCTGAGACTTCGATGTCTTCAATCACTTTGAGTTCCGCCTGATCGTCGAGGTGCGGGGCGAGCTTACGGATGGTTTCGATGGCGCGGCAGCCATGGGCGGTGCGGATGGCTAGGTCAGGATCGACGCCGCGGGAGATGGCCCACGTGCGCCAGCTACGCTCGACGGAACCGAGCGAGGAGACGAGGATGCCGTCCATATCGAAGAGGACGCCCTTGCAATGCACGGTAACTGGAGTGTGAAGAGTAGCAGAAGAGGAAGACGGAGAAGTAAGCGTCATGTCTTATTGTACGGCGGGCTATCAGGCCGACTCCACAAAGATTGACCGGCGGGCGTGCTGATCGTCGCGGTTCTGGCCTAGGCTTCCGGCTTGGTCTCGGGGTGGGTTTCTGGTTTGGGTTCCGGCTTGCCCTCTGGTGTTTCGGTGGGTTTTGCTTCAGGTTTGTCGGGTTGGGCGGAGGTGTCTTCGCCGTTCTCCGGGCCAGCCTTTGCGGGCTGCCTGGTCACAATCGTTGTGTTACCGAGGGTGAGCTTTGCCTGACCGCCGAAGGTGATCGAGCCTTTGGCAGTGGAAGGGTGCTTGCCACTGATGAGAGTGTTATCGCCTAAGTCGCCTTTGCCTGCGTGGAAATCGAAGGTGCCGCTCCACTGGTCGAAACGAACCGGGACCATGCTGCCGGATGGTGCAACAGTGGCAATGGTGCCTTTGGGCCAGTTGAACTTGAGGTGACCGGCTGCGGAGGTCGCAAGATCCTGGGTGGTGAAGCCTGAGAGGGCGATGTCGCCGGAGCCGGTGACGGGGCTGCCAGACCATTCGGCACCAAGAATAGAGCCGAGCTCAGACGGACTGATCCCGGTGAATGAGCCGGTGAAGGTGTATTTTGGCGATCCTGAGGCCCAGTCCAGGTGACCGGAGCCGGTGGCTGTGCCTTCCAGTAAGCCGGCGGACCAGGAGTCGATGGCGGCTTCTGTCTGCTTGAGCTGCATTTGCAGGGTTGGCTTGTGCAGCGTAGTGGGACCGAGCACGAGGCTATCGGCGTCGACATTCAAGGTGAGAGGCGGCCACTTGGGGCGATCTTCGCTGCGGATGCGATTCAGGAGCGGCGCGAGGAGCGACTTCTGCGCAGGCGTACCGATCAGAGCCGCCTGGACCGTGGCAACGTCCAGGGCGCCGAAATGCAGGGTAACGCGCGGCTGGCAGTCTGTTCCGGTGCAGTTCAACTGTGCGGCAAGATTGATGGCACCTTTGAGGGTATGGTTCGAGGGTGACTTGGGGTCTCCGTAGGTGAAATCCGAAGTCAGATTGACGGCATCGGCGGTTAGGGTTGCCGTGCCCTGTGTGAGTTCGACGGGAAAGGCGAGATACGGGGCTTTCCACTGGGCATGGTGAAGCTTGAGGTTTGCCGTGAGGCTGTCGCCTGTTCCCGGCGAAGCCGGCTCGACGCCGGCAGGGAGGGTGGATGAGAGCCATGGTCCACGAGCTTGCAGGTCGAGGTCAGCTGCGGGGCCAGCGAGAGTATCGGCGGCATCGAGGTGGGGGAATCCGAAGGCGTAGGCGAGATCGCGCAGGCGGGCTGGGCCGACGGATCCGCTGGCTGTGGTTTCGTAGCCCTGCATGGTGGCTCCGAAGCGGATGGATAGAGATTGAGATGGCGTCGCGGATGCGGTTGACGCTGCAGGCTGTGGCGGCAGGGCGAGGGTGAACTGAGTTCCCAGGCGGACGGCGGCGAGGCCGGTTGCAGGCGGATTTTGGAGGGCGGTAGGGGTCCAGAGGATGGAAGCGGGTAGGGTGAGAGGCTCTTTCAGTGCGCCGCCCTTCAAGACTCCGCCGTCAAGCGTAAGTGAGCCGGTCAGGGCTGTTGGGGGGACCTGAGATGTTGGGAATGCCTTGGATCTTGAGGCGGCGCTGGTGCGCTGGGGCTTCGGAGATGGAACGCCGGCGGGGTTGGCGACGGGCTCCAGGTAGGTCAATGTTCCCTGCACTGTTCCTTTCGCGGAAATGCCGGGGGCGAAGCCGCCTCGAACGGTGCGCAGAAGGTCTAGAACCGCTTGTAAGGGGACCCGCCGGACATCCAGAGTGGCTTGCGGCGGCTGCGTTGTGGTTCCGGCAGTCTGGCCGGGGATTTCGGCTTTCAGATGGAGGCGTCCGTCGCCAATGGCGGTGTCGCAGCTGACATCGTGGAACGCGGATTGCGTGTGCTGATAGCGGAAGCTGCAGTTGGCGTCGAGGTCGAGCGGGGTGTCCGGGGCGAACTCTTCGCGATGGACGCCAGTGGCGCGGAGGCGGGCCTTGGTCTGGGCGGCGTCGAGCGTGCCGTGAACATCGATGTCGGCGGTGACGTCGCCGCGCCAGCCTGCATCCGAGCCGGACGAGAGGCGGGAGAGCTGGCCGAGCTGGGCTTCGCGCCAGTCCATCTGCAGTTTGAGGGGCATGTCTCGGAGCTGTGGAGCTGAGCCCAGGCTGGCTTCGACTCGGACTTCGCCGGCGTCGGCCTGGCTCATTTCTATGTCTGTGCGGACGGGCTGGCCAAGAAGACGGACGCGCCACTGGCCGGGGTCGTCCTGCCAGAGCGAGAGATCCGTGTTGACGAGCGAATAGGGGCTCTTTTCCTGACCATTCTTGAGGTTGACGCGGGAGTCGGTGGCTTCGAGGTAGGGGAAATTACGGGAGCTGGAAGGGGCCAGCGTTGAAGTGCCCGGCGCGGAGGGGGCTCGCGTGGGATCGGCGCCCATCATGAGGGATTCGAGATTCCAGCGGCCATCGGCGGCGCGAACCAAATTGAGACTGGCCTCATCAACGCTGATGCGGCTGATTTCCATCTTGCCTCGCCAGAGGGAGAAGATTCGCACCGATGCTACTACTGTGCGGGCGGACAGGATTGGCTCGGCTCCGAAGGCAGGGTCTTCGCTGATAGAGAGGTCGTGGAGAACGAAGCCTGGGCTGGGAAGCAGGCGGAGGTCGACGCTGGAGAGGTGAACCGGGCGGCCGACCGAGCGGCTGACGAGCGCCGTGATCTGGCGCTGGTAGCGGCCGATATTGATCAGCGGCGGAAGTACGACTCCCGCGGCAATGAGCGTGAGGGCAGCAACGATGAGGGTAAAGCGGCGCTTCCAACGGGATGGCGGGGTGACGCTGGCATCAGGAATGCTGGTCTCTGCGTCTCTTACGGCCTGCGCGTCAGTTGTGCCTAGTTCGTCCGCCATACCCTTACTTTACCGGGTTGAGGGTGCGCTTCCAGCGGGTATCGGAGAAGAAGTGCAGCGCCACGTGTCCCATCCACTTGATGCGGTCGGACATGTCGGTCCGCTCGTACTGGGTGTCGGGGGTCTTGAACGACCAATAATTGAAGAGCGGACGGCCAACGATGTTGGCGCGTGGAACGAAACCCCAGAAGCGGCCGTCGTTGCTGTCGTGGCGGTGGTCGCCGAGCATCAGGTACATGCCGTCGGGCACAACGAGGTCATTGCCCTGGATGTGGTTGGGCAGATCGAGAGCCCACTCGCTGGTGACGCCGCCGGCTTCGGCTGGTGAGACCGCCGGGAAATTGTCGATGTAGGGTTGAAAGCTATCTTCGGGCCAGGGAGCTGCGTAGGGCTCGTTCTGGGCAACTCCGTTAAGAATTACAACGCCGTTGCGGAGGTGGACACGGTCCCCGGGGCTGGCGATGAGGCGCTTAACGAGAAAGGTGTCCGGCTGGCCGGGGCCCAGGAAGACTACGATATCGCCGTCTTTGGGCTCGCGGTAGTGGACCAGCGGCATCCACTTGGTTCCGGGGGCGATGGTGATGCGGTCGACGAAGAGATGATCGCCGACTAGGAGGGTCTTCTCCATGGAGCCGGAGGGGATGACGAAGTTCTGGGCGAGGAAGGTGAGGATGAACAGGCCGATGACGAGAACGGAGCAGATGCTGGCGAGGGCTTCGAGGGGTGTTTCCTCGGGACGTTCTCCGGCTGCCTTTACGTCGGCGGGGGTTTCCTCCACGTTGCTTGCAGGCGGATTGTCCACTACCAGGTTCGCTGCCTTGGCCATTGATTCAGGTGCCCTGTTCCCGGCATGCGCCGTGCGGTCTTGATCGATTGCTAGTGAACTACGTGGAAGATACGCTTCCAGCGGGCCAGACCTTTCAGCCTGGCCGTCACTTCACTATCGTGCCCCAGTCTATCATCCGACGCCTGCTGCACTTCGTAGGGCGTGGGCCGGTTGAGGGAGAAGTAGATCACCAGCGGCTGGGCAACAATCTGACTGCGATCCACGAAACCCCAGTAGCGGGAATCGAGGCTGTTGTTGCGGTTGTCGCCCATCATGAAGTACGAGTTGGCGGGGATGACAAGTTCCCCGTTTTGTGTGGATTGTTGCAGGAGTTTCCACCAGTTGGGGCGGACCTTGGGGTCAGAGTAGATCTGGGTGGGGAAATGATCGAGGTAAGGATTGTCGGCAATGGGCTCGAAGGTGGCGTAGGGCTCGGCGAGCGTCTGGCCATTGATGAAGACCTGGCCGTGGTCGATGCGGAGGTGGTCACCGGGGAGGCCGATGACTCGCTTGATGAGGTACTCCCTGGGGTTGAGCGGGGAGTGGAAGGTGACGATTTCGCCCCGATCGACGTGGCTGTAGGGCATGATCCGCTGCCAGTTGCCGGCGGGGGCCAGGACGGAGCGGTTCATGAGCAGGAAGTCGCCGACGAGGAGGGTTCGCTCCATGCTGGGGGAGGGGATGACCATGGGCTGGGCGATGAAGGTGAGTACGAAGAGCGCCACGATGATCGTGCGCATGAGGGAGGAGGTGGCTTCCGGAACGCCGTGAATGACGTGATGATGTTCTTGAACTGGGGCTGTGGGCGTCTGGAGCTGGGTACACTGCTCCACCGGGGGGATCTCCGGGGACGGCGCCGGGTACACTTCGGGCGGCAATTCTGGAGTAGAGACCGCGAGCTCGGGGGTGGTGCTCATACTCTTGCTGGCTCCTCGGTCTCGGCGGCAGTCCTGGCAAAAAGCGCCAAGGCCCTGCGAGCCGCTTCCTGCTCCGCCTTCTTCTTGGTGCTGCCGATTCCACTTGCGAGCACTTCGGTCAGATCACCGTCTGAGGTCTTCAGACGCAGAACTACTTCAAAACGTTTACGGTGATCGGGTCCGCTCTCGCTTTCGACACGATACACCGGAACTCCTGCGTGCGTCGCCTGAAGATGTTCCTGAAGAGCGGATTTGTGATCACCGAGGGCGGCGCCGGAGCGGAGTTCGCGGGCAAGATCGTCGGCGGCGGTGCCGAGAATGTGGCGGCGGGCGAAGTGGCGGACGGGGTCCAGGGCTCCCTGAAGGCTGGAAAAATCGGCTGTTGATTTCTCTTCCGATGCGGAACCGGCGTCCAGATAGAGTGCCGCGATTACCGCCTCCATGGCGTTGGCGAGGATCGCAGCTTTTTTGCGGCCACCGGAGCGTTCTTCGCCTTTGCCGAGGCGCAGATGTTCGCCCAGACCGATCGCTACGGCGACGTCGGCCATGTGGCGGCGACTGACGAGTTGAGCCCGCATGCGGGTCAGTTCGCCTTCCTGACAGTCCGGATTGCTCTGAAAGAGGGCTTCGGCTACGACCAGTCCGAGGACGGCATCGCCGAGGAATTCGAGGCGTTCATTGTCGGTACGATCGATTCGGTCGGCTGCGTGGCCAGGTTCCTCGGCCTTGCCGTGGGTCTCCATCGCCATTTCGTAGCCGAGAGAACGATGCGTGAGCGCCTGAATCAGCAGCTCCGGACGCGCGAACACGTGACCGAGCGAGGCTTCCAGGCCAGCAAGGTCGTCGTACGGCGTGATGGGGTTCTCGCGCATGCTACTTCTTATGGTAGACGCAAAACGGACGCAGTAAGAGAGCCGAAGTGGTTTGGGTGGCGTTACTGCGGTGCCGACGTTGGTGCTGGAGGCGGTACGGTAGCCGGGAGTGGGCTGGTGCTGAAGTCCGGTTTTGGGACGGGTTTTGTGGGTTTCGCCTGCCCGGGTCGCGGCGGAGTGGCATCCGAACCGTCGCCGGGGGCTCCATCCGGATCGTCGGAATCGGCTTCGCAGACGTGGCCTTTGACCGAGTACGCGGTCTTCACGCCCCGCTCGGCAGCGATGCGGGTATCAAGCTGGCCGTCGCGGACGGCGAGAGCTGACTTGTACTCATCGAGCGCATCTTCGCGCTTGCAGAGCATGTCGTACATGCGGCCAAGATAGATGTGTGACCAGGCCAGAATGCGGGTTTCCTTGGCGGTGGCTACAGCCTTCTGGAAGCCATCCATTGCCTCCTGAGGGTGGCCGGTGAGGATTTCGGTGCGGGCGAGGATGAAGTTGGCGCGGCCTACTTCGGCGGCTCGATCCTCCGGGGAGGATTTGGATTCCATGACCAGGCTCTGGCGAGCGAGCGCTCCGGCGGTGACATAATCTCCGGCGGAGAGGAGGGATTCGGCCAGGTCGAGGCCGGTGAGCTTGCGTGGGGCGGAGCGGCGGAGGACGTCCTGATCGGCCTGTGCGTCAAAGGTGACGGCGCGGGCGCGGTGGATTTCGTGATCGATGTCCATGCCATAGACGAGCTCGCCGATGGTGTCCTTGAGGCTGGCGGGGTCCTTCTCGAAGTGGGTCATCTGCTCATAGAAGTACGCTGTGAGGACGTAGCCCTGGGACATTTCGTGGCGGACGCGGGCTACGCGGACCTGCTCCTGCCTGGCCTGGACGGCGTTGCGTTCGCTCTGAATGGTGGCAAAGTCGGAGCGCCTTTCGTCCTTGGGTGCAACGTAATTGGGGATGCCGGTGTCCATGGTGCGGGCTTCGACGGCCTTGATGAGGCACTCGATGGTGAGATCGACGATTTCGGTGCGGTAGCGAATTTCGAGCGGCGCCTCGCGGACTTCCTTGAGGATGGGCAGGAAGCGGTCCATGGCGGTGGCTCGCTGGTAGAGGAGCGGCTCGATCAGGTAGTGCAGGTAGGTGTGGCGGACGTCGTTCATGCGGATTTCGCCGTTGACCGGGGAGACGATGACGACATAATCCGCGCCGTAGATTCTGGCGTTGATGGTGCGCGGGGAGAGTTGCGGCTCAACTACGACCAGGAAGCGGCGACCGTCGTAGGTGGAGGCCGGCATTTTCAGGTAGAAGTTGGTTTTGACGATCATGTCGGTCAGGCTGTCATGCAGGTGATTGACGATGTCGTCATAGGCGCGGCGGTTGATGACCCAGATACCGTGCAGATCGGTGGTGGCAGCGAAATCGCGGAGAAAGGGGAGGACTTCGACGACCTGGGTGGAGTCGGGCGGCATTTCCGGGAGTTCGACGGAGGTCTCAAGCGCTGGCGGCGGAGTAAGGTACAGGGCAAGCGAGATGTACTGCGAGACGTCCTTTACTGTGCCGGTCATTTTGTGCTGGGCGATGTACTGGCAAATGTGATCGCGGGCGGCCCGAGCTTCTTCGCTGGCGGCGAAGGCCTTGTTCATCTCGTCGCGGACACGCTGGCGGATAGGGTCGCTCTGGTCGAGGCCTTCGTCGTAGCCGCAGGCGTTGAGCGCGGCGGTCATGGTAAACAGAGTTTCAGAATTGACGAGCGAAATGGCAGGGCCGGCGGGATCGACGAGCGAGGGAGCCTTTTCCTGAGCGAAGGCAGGCGCGCTGTTGGACGAGGAGCTCTGGGGGGCCTGTTTGCCTGTGCTTGAGGAAGAAGACTGTTTATCGGACTGCGCGTTCGAAATCGTAGGTGTGGCAGCCAACGCCAGGCCCAGGGGCAAAACGAGCAAGGGAGCGAAACGGGAACGGATACGCATGCACATCATCCTGAAGTTTAGTGCATTGCTCGGGCGGTTGTGGAGCGCGGGCGCACTGAATGGATCGGTCTTGTCGGTCCTTGGCAATTTCCATCGGGGTCCGCAGCTGTAAGACAGGGCCGGCTCAGGAAAGGTAAGCCTGATCGCAGCACTAGCTCTTGGCGAAGGGGTCTTCCAGGGAGTGGCTCTGCGGGGTGAAGAGTTTGGCTCCGTCCGTGGTGATGTACATGTCGTCTTCGAGGCGGATGCCGAACTCGCCGCGAAGGTAGACGCCGGGCTCGTCGGAGAAGGTCATGCCGGGCTGGAGGATGGTCTGATTGCCGCGGACGAGGTAGGGCCATTCGTGGCCGTCCATGCCGATGCCGTGGCCGACGCGGTGGGTAAAGTGGGCGTAGTCGGGGCCGAAGCCCGCCGCGTCGATGACCTTGCGGGCGGCGGCGTCGACTGAGCCGCAGGCCACGCCGGGTTTAGCAGCGGCGAGGGCAGCGGCCTGGGCGCGGTGGACTATTTCGAAGACCTGCTTCATTTTGTCGGTTGGTTTGCCGAGCGTGAAGCTGCGGCTGATGTCGGACTCGTAGCCTTCGACGGTGCAGCCGTCGTCGATGAGGATCAGGCTACCTTCTTTGATCGTCTGCGGCTGAATGGAGCCGTGGGGCAGGGCGGAGTAGGCGTCCACCTGGCAGCTTGCGTCGCCGGGGAAGCCGGAGCGCTCGTAGCCTGCGCCTATCCATTCGCTGACCTGGCGATTGGTGATGCCGGGGCCAGCGGCGATTACGGACTTCCAGGCGGCCTCATAGACGGAGAGCGTGATGTCGTTGGCCAGTTGCATGAGCTTGAGCTCGGCGGCAGATTTTACGGCGCGGCAGCCGGCGGTGATGGGGGTGGCGCTGACGGTTTCAAAGCCGGGGCAGGCTTTGCGGATTTCGTCGGAGAAGACGAAGGTGACGCGCTCTTCCATGCCGAGTTTGCCGCCGGTGATGCCGAGGTCTTTGAGGCCTTTGGCGACGAGCGGGTAGGGGCTTTCGTCTTCCTGCCAGGTGTAGACTTTGGAATCTTTGCCGCCGGGGGCGTGCTGCATCTGCTCGCGGGCGCGTTCTTCTTCAAAGCTGGGAGAGACGTAAAATGGCGCGCCTTTGCTGGGGATGACGCAGACGAAGAGGCGTTCGCTGTTCCACCAGCGGATGCCGGTGTAGTAGACAAGCGAGGTGCCGCCGATGAGGACGATGGCGGCGATTTTCTGCTCCTGCATGAGCTGCTGGGCGCGGTCGAAGCGCTGTTGCCGCTCGGCGGCGGTGATGGGCTGGGCTTCGCTGCGACGGTTCTTGAGCGCGGCGAGTGGGGGCGGCAACGCTGCGGGGGCGGATTGGGCGTTCGAGCGCAGGGCAGATATGGCGGGGACGGCGGCGGCGATAGCTGAGGTGGCGAAGAAACGGCGGCGGGTGAGCATTGTTTTCCTACTGTAAACCGTGCTCGCGCCTTGGCAGCTTCCGTATACTGCGTTCACGATGAAACTGCCTTTTCGTTTGCTGGTGTTGGTTGCGCTGAGTTCGTTTGCTGCGGTTGCTTTTGGCCGTGTCACGCGTGTTGAAATTCTTTCGCGGACGCAGATTGCGGCTTCTGGCGAGACGCCGGCGAGTGAGAAGATTGCGGCCAAGGTCTACTTCGCGGTAAAGCCGGGGACGAAGCATAACTTGCCCGTAGTGGACCTAGAGAAGGCTGCGAGGAATGCATCGGGCGAGGTGGAGTTTTCGGCGGACCTGTTTCTGATCCGGCCCGTGGCGAAATCGAATGGCGCGCTGCTGCTGGAGATTCCCAACCGAGGCGGCAAGGGACTGCTGGGTCTGGTGGATGGCGGGAAGGGTGATCCTGCTTCGGCGGCGGAGCTGGGCGATGGTTGGCTGCTGCGGCAGGGATTTACGTTTGCTTCGCTGGGCTGGCAGTGGGATGTGCCGGAGGGGCCTGGGAATATGCGGCTTTACGCGCCGGTGGCGTATGAGGCTGGCGGGAAGCATATCACCGGGCTGCTGCGCAGCGATTACACGCCTTCCGCGCCAATGAGCGAGCTGCCGCTGGGGCACTTGATGGGGGACCGGATTGGCGGGACGGAGTATCCCGTGGCTGCGGCGGACGATGCGCGGAATGTGCTGACGGTGCGGGATACTCCTCATGGGAAGCGACAGGTGATTCCGCGGTCCGAGTGGAGCTTTGCGCATTCCGTGGATGGGAAGCTGGTGGCGAGCGACCGCTTTGTCCATCTGAACTCCGGGTTTACGAAGGGGCGGATTTACGAACTGGTTTACGTGGTGCAGGACCCGGTGGTGGCCGGGTTGGGCTTTGCTGCGGTGCGGGATTTTGTGGCTTGGGAGAAGCATGCGGACTCGAGTGAGCCGGCTGCTCTGGCTCCGGTGAAGTTCGCGTACGCTGCGGGGATTTCGCAGTGCGGGCGATTTCTGCGGGATTTTGTTTATCAGGGGTTCAATGCTGACGAGTCGGGCAGGATCGCGCTGGATGGCGTGCTGGCGCATGTGGGCGGGGCGGGTAGAGGCAGCTTCAACTACCGGTTTGCGCAGCCTTCGCGGGATGCGCAGCCGATGTCTTCGATTGACTGGCCTACGGATATCTTTCCATTCACCGATCTGCCGGAAAGCGATCCTGCGAATCCTGGGAACGGCAAGCTGGGTCTGCTGGATGCCGCGACAACCGAGCATGTGGTGCCGAAGATGTTTCTTTCGCACACGTCGTATGAGTACTGGGGCCGGGCTGCTTCGCTGATCCATACGACGGCGGACGGCAGGGCGGATGTGGCGCTCAGTCCGAATGTGCGGATCTACTTCTTCTCGGGATTGCAGCATTACTCCGTGTCTTTTCCGCCGGAAATCGGGACGGGGGACCGGATGGGGCAGCAGTTGCCGAGCCCGCTGCCAATCAAGTGGTTCTGGCGGGCGATGATTGCGAATATGAATGCTTGGGTCCAGGCAGGGACGGCTCCGCCGGAGAGCCGGTATCCGAAGATAGCCGATGGAACGCTGGTACCGATCGCGAAGCTGCGCTTCCCTGCCCTCCCGGGTGTTCAGGTACCGAAGAGCGTGGCGCAAGGTTGGGATCTCGACTTTGGACCGAACTGGCGCGGAGGCATTCTGAGCCAGCAACCGCCCACGGTGGATAAGGCGTATCCAACGCTGGTGCCGCAGGTGGATGCGGATGGGAACGATCTTGGCGGGATTCGCCTGCCGGAGATAACGGCGCCGCTGGCTACCTACACCGGCTGGAATCTGCGGGATCCTTTGATTGGCGCACCGGATCAAAGAGTGTCGTTCTTAGGATCGTTTGTGCCGTTGCCACGTAGTTCGGGCGAAGCGGCGGCTGGGCATAACCCGCGCCAGCCGATCGAGAGCCGGTACAGGGATCTTGACGACTACCAGATGCAATTCAAGAAGGCGCTGGATGGTTTGGTGCGTGAGCGCTACATTCTCCCCGAAGACAGCGGCAAGCTGCTCGACCGGGCGCGCGAGGAGTGGGTTTGGAGCATGGTGATTCCGGCACAAAAGCCTTGAGGTGCCTGTCCTCTGCGAGTGAGCCGCTGCCTGGCAAAGATTGAGTGACGTGGACGCCGGTTTTCCAGAGGAGCACGGCGGCTTGAACGCCTCGTCAAGGGGTCTCTGACAAGCTATCCCTTAACGGAGACGCCGGAGAAGGAGAGCACCTTCAGGCCGCGGACGGGCTGACCGAAGGAACGTGCCGGCTCGAAGACACTGAACAGGAGCAGATTTTCGACCTGCGCGCGTGTCTGAGCATCGGTGGGACCGTTGACAATGCGGTAATCGTACACGCGGCCGGAGCTGTTGACGTAGGCTTCGACGACTACCGGACCGTTGACGGTGCCGATCTGATCGACATCCGGAGTGGCTCCGGATTGATAGAGGAAGCGCGGTCCGGTGGCCATGCCAATCGGTTCATCCTGCGCCGAAGCGCGCTCTGGATGCGCGACCATGCCGACCAGCAGACCAACTGAACCGAGCAACAGAACTGCGCTGGCGAGTCCTGCCGAAAGTTGCAGGAGGAACGGACCAACGGTATTCTGCCATGCCATCTGCATCTCGGCCCAGCGATCACGGTGGCGCTCCGCCTGTTCCTGCGAAATGGCAACGCGAATACGCAGCATCAGGTCTTCAGGCGCCTTGGGCTGACCGGCAGCGGTACCGAGAGAAGCAAGAGCACGCATCATCCTGCGCTCTGACTCGAACTCCTGGGTGCATTTTGCGCAGCCCTCGAGGTGCCGGCCAATGCGCTGCATTTCGCGGCCGGTCAGGCGGCTGTCGAGGTATTCGGAGATCTTTGCACGGGCGCTGGAGCAGCCGGTGATCAGGGAAAGTCGAATCATCGCGATTCCTCCCCTGACAGCAGAAACATGGCGTTGGCGTTACGTTCGGCGTTGTCCTTCAGCAGCAGCTGGCGTAGACAAGCTCGCCCACGGACCAGCCTTGACTTTACGGTGCCGAGGTTTGTACCGAGCATTTCGGCAACCTCTTCGTAAACGAAGCCTTCAATGTCGCGCAGGATCAGCGTGGTGCGAAATGGTTCCGGAACCTGGCGGATGGCGGCTTCCATGCGTTCACGTGCCTCAGCATGGGAGGCCATTTCGTAGGGGCTCTCGCCGGGATCGACCAGCATTTCCTTCAGGCGGGTCGGTTCTCCGCTTTCGCAGTCGACCGTCTCCATCTCGATGGTGACTTCCTGCTGCTTGTGCCGGCGCCACCAGCGGCGCTGGTTCAGGCCCTCATGGAGAGCGATGCGGTAGATCCAGGTGCGCAGAGAGGATTCGGAGTGGAAAGAGCCAATGCCGCGGAAAATTTTGACGAAGACGTCCTGAGTCAGATCGGCGGCGTCTGCCGGGTCGCGCACAGTGCGGGCAAGAAGGCTGTAGATCGGCTGGTGGTAACGCGTGATGAGCCACGAAAATGCCTCTTCTGAGCCTGCCTGTAGTTCGGCGACCAGAGCGGCTTCTTCCGTGTGGATCGTGAGTGCACTGGCGAGATTTCCCAAAGTGATGTCCGCCTGCAAGTCCGTGCCCTCCACTGTATCGCAACCGGGGCGGTTCTTGCATCCGGTGTTCTGACCGCCAGTTCTGCCCCGTCGTCTCAGATTGCTGCTCTATTCCGTTAGACACCAGCACCCCCCTGAAGTGTTCCCGAAAAACCGGAAAATAGGTGCAAAATCCGGGCTCCGGACTGTCGGGCCGGATGGATGGTTCGGCTCAGTTTGACGAATCTAGCCAGAGCGGCGAAAATAAGGGAGTTGTCCCACCGCACTTGTGGGCCTGTGGCGCAGCTGGGAGCGCGCTTCCATGGCATGGAAGAGGTCATCGGTTCGATCCCGATCAGGTCCACCAGATTTCCTTAAATTTTAGATGTACCTCTGATTCCGCCCTTGCAGGTTGATTCGGCTTTCCAGCTGGCGCTACCCTGTTGCCCGTTCACCTCTACAAATCGCTCTCGTCGCAGATTTGCGACTGGCACTACAGTCGTTACAACCTGTTCGCCCTCCAGCCCGTTCTTTCATCCGACTGTTATTTTGAGGACTTCTCATGCGATCCCTTCCTAGCTCGTCTCTGGTTGTCGCCGTTCTCGTTGCTTTTTCGACGTTTCCTGCCATGGCACAAAAGAAAGTGACAGACGCTGAGGTTAAGGCTGTGGACGAGTCGGCCATCCTGATCGACACCCACAATGATGTCACCAGCAAGACGGTCGAGGGCTACGACATTGCCAAGCCAAACGAGGGCGGCAACACTGACCTGGCGCGCATGAAGAAGGGGAATCTTGGGGCGGAGTTCTTTGCTGTTTACGTCGATGCTTCCTATGTGAAGGACAACCACGCGGCAAACCGGACGTTGCAGATGATCGATACGGTGCGCTACGACATTATCGAGAAGCATCCGGATGAGTTTCTATTTGCCACTACAGCTGCCGACATTGAACGCGCTCACAAAGAGCACAAGATCGCGGCTGTCATGGGTATCGAGGGCGGGCACGCTATCGAGGATTCACTGCGCCTGCTTCGTGATTACTATGCGCTGGGTGTGCGCTACATGACACTCACCCATTTCAATACGAATAACTGGGCAGACTCGCAGGGCGATATCGATAACCCCGAAGTGAAGCATCACAACGGGCTTACTCCCTTTGGCAAGGATGTGGTGCGAGAGATGAATCGGCTGGGGATGATGGTGGATATCTCGCATACCGCAGACAAGACGTTCTACGATGCGCTCGAGGTTTCGACGGCACCGATTATTGCCTCGCACTCGGGTTGCCGGGCTGTTTCGAACTACACGCGCAACATGACAGACGAGATGATCAAGGCGCTGGCGGCCAAGGGCGGCGTGATGCAGATCAACTTCGGTTGCGACTTCCTCAGCCAGCGCTACTATGATGCGGCAAAGCCGCTTGAGGCGCAGCTTCGCGAGCGCTACCGCGCGGCGATGCAATTGACAGATGCTGCGGCGCGGTCTGCTGCTATTGACCAGTTACGCAGGGAATTTGTGGCCAAGGTGCCGCCTGCGACCTTGCAGGATGTGGTGGCGCAGATTGATCATGCGGTGAAGGTCGGGGGGATTGATTCTGTCGGCATCGGTACGGATTTCGATGGGGTCAGCTGCACGCCCCCGGATCTCGATGGCTATGACAAGTTCCCCGCACTTACGCGAGCGTTGCTGGAAAAGGGATATACCGCGGAGGACGTACGGAAGATCTATGGCGGCAATCTGCTGCGTGTGATGCGTGCGGTGGAGCAGCAGGCTGCACAGCTTGCTCACCGATAGCTATTCGGGCGCGAAACGACGTCTGAACGCGACGCAGATGCCTGCGGTCAGCAGAGTCACGAGCACAAGAGCGCCGATACCGCTCAAGAAAGTATGGATAACAACCCGGATCGAGCTTCTCATTTCGCTCTACCTCTTCCGTGCATGCCTTGAGGTTTGTTCGCCCTGAACCTCTAAGGCCTGATCTTTTGACACGGCATGCATAAGTGGCATGGGATCGAAAATCGTGACATCCGCCTGCCGGACTTGCCACCTGCATGTGGACTGGGTATAAAGGGGCGTCGATTCAATCTGATCAGATTGACGCCTGGCAGGTCCGCGCCGGTGATACGTCTCGTTCCATGGAGCTGTCTCGATGCATGTCTTGTCGAACAGGCGCGTTGCCTTCTTCTGCATTCTTTGTCTTGCCTCGCTGTTCTCTGCTCGAATCGCTGCGGCGCTGGGGCAACCACGCTTCGTCAGGAGCACGCCTGAGGCTGGCGGTATGACGCTGGTCGCGCATGGCCGGGCGGCAACGATTGTCGTTGACTCTAACGAGTATCCTGGAGTGCTGCGCGCTGCGAGAGACTTACAGGCCGATATGACGAGGGTAAGCGGCTTGACGGCAGAGCTGGTCAGCGGAAGCAATGCGGTGCATGGGGAAGTGATCCTTCTCGGGACCATCGGCAAGAGCAAACTCATCGATACGCTGATCGCGCACCACAGACTTGATGTGAGCGGTATTGCTGGCAGATGGGAATCGACACTGGTACAGGTGGTCGATCATCCGCTGCCTGGCGTTCCACGCGCGCTGGTCATTGCGGGGAGTGATAAACGTGGGACGATTTTTGGCATTTACGATCTGTCGGAGCAGATGGGCGTCTCGCCCTGGTACTGGTGGGCAGATGTGCCTGTGCATCGTCACGATGAACTCTATGTTGCCCCCGGACGCTACGTGCAGGGTGAACCTGCTGTGAAGTATCGCGGTATTTTCCTCAATGATGAGGCTCCTTCGTTGACTGGCTGGGTGAACGCGACTTACGGAGGATATAACCATCACTTCTACGAGAGGGTCTTCGAGCTTCTGCTGCGTCTGCGGGCTAACTATTTATGGCCGGCGATGTGGAACAGTGCTTTCAATGAAGATGATCCGGAGAACGCCCGGCTCGCGGATGAGTACGGCATTGTGATGGGCACTTCGCACCACGAACCGATGCTACGCGCGCAGCAAGAGTGGAAGCGGCATGGCAACGGCATCTGGGACTATTCCACCAATGCCACGGTGCTCGATAAGTTCTGGAGCGAAGGTATTGAGCGCAACAAGAATTATGAGAGCACCATCACACTGGGCATGCGTGGCGATGGCGACATGCCGATGACGGAAGGCGCGAATATCGCGCTGCTTGAAAGCATCGTTGCCAGGCAGCGGCAGATTCTGGCCGAACACAATACGCCGACACTTGCTGCCGATCCCAAGGTTTGGGCTCTCTATAAAGAGGTGCAACAGTATTACGAAAAAGGCATGCGGGTTCCGGATGATGTGACGCTACTTTGGTGCGATGACAACTGGGGCAACATTCGCAGACTGCCTACACCGGAAGAGCGCAAGCGCAGTGGTGGCGCGGGTATTTACTATCACTTCGACTATGTGGGCGATCCGCGCAACTATAAATGGATCAACACCAATCCCATTGCCAAAGTGTGGGAGCAGATGAACCAGGCTTTGGCTTACGGTGCAGATCGTATCTGGATCGTGAACGTTGGCGATCTGAAGCCGATGGAGTTTCCGATCGAGTACTTTCTGACTCTTGCGCGCAATCCGGAACGCTGGGGTAAGGACCAGACCGAGGAATTTACTCGAATGTGGGCGGAGCGCGAGTTTGGGCCAGAGTACGCGGATGCGATCGCTGAACTGATGACGCGGTACTCGCAGTACAACGGGCGCCGGAAGCCGGAGTTGCTGGATGCTGAGACATTCAGCCTGACCAACTATCGCGAGGCTGAACGCGTGGAAGCAGCATGGCAGACTTTGGCTGCACGTGCGGAAGATGTGGCTACGCGATTGCCCAAACAGCAGCAGGATGCTTACTTTGAGCTCATCCTTTATCCGGTCAAGGCATCGGCCATTGTGAATGAGATGTACATTGCTGCGGGGCGCAACCATCTCTATGCAAAGCAGGGCCGGGCCAGCGCCAACGCATATGCGGCCGAAACGCACAGGTTATTTCAGGCGGATGCTGACCTTGCGGCACAGTACAACCACACTCTGGCAAACGGCAAGTGGAACCACATGATGGACCAGACACACATCGGCTACACCTATTGGCAGCAGCCACCATTGAACGCTATGCCTGCGGTCACGGAGGTTCAACCACTGGATGGCAGCATCCTGGGGGTTGCCGTAGAAGGACCGGCTCAAACGGATGGACAGCAGGTATCGCACTTCGACGGACCGATACCGCAGAGCCGTTTCGTCGATATCTTCAGGCGCGGCGACAAATCGTTCCATTTCGATGTTACGGCAAGTGATGCGTGGATCAAGCTCAGCAGCACGGGAGGGGATACAGATACGGATCGTCGTGTTGAAGTCAATGTCGATACGACACATGCCGCGGATCACGAAGGTTCAATCACCGTTGCGCAACGAGGCGGACCGTCGATCACGATTGCCATAACAACGTCCCATACCCAGATGGCCGTGAGAACTGAAGAATCGAGCTTCATCGAGAACGACGGTTATGTTTCTATGGAAGCAGAGCATGTTTCGCATTCGACGGGCGTAGGCGAAGTGCGGTGGGAGCGTATCCCCGAGTATGGAGCGACGCTGTCTGGAATGAGCATCTTTCCTGTGACGGCGCCGAGCATCGTGGCACTGCAGGCAGCGCGGCCTACGCTTGAGTACCGGATGTATCTCTACGACGCTGGAGACTTGAACGTGCAGACAATCGTTGGTCCCACGCTGAACTTTGTGCCAGGGCGCGGGTTGCGCTTTGCCATCTCTTTTGACGACCAGCCTGCAAGGATCGTTGATGCGTTGGAGCATAACTCCGACAGCGACTGGAGCAAGGTGGTCAGCGATGGGGTACGCCGCGTGGATACAGAGTTACGTGTCGCCACGCCGGGCTATCACACGCTCAAGATTGGAATGGTCGATCCCGGGCTGGTGCTTGAGAAGCTGGTTGTAAGCAAGGGACCGCTCAAACCCAGTTATCTGGGGCCGCCGGAAAGTCCGCGCAGTGGAGAGACCGCGAGCCACTCGTTCAATCCGTGAGGAACGAGAGAATCGCTGCATTGAAGGCTTCGGCTGCCTGCACATTCGACAGATGCGCGGCGGGCAGTTCTACATATTTTGCATTGGGGATGTTGACGGCCAGCCATTGCCCGTCTTCGGTCGTAGTCACGGGGTCTGCCGCTCCGGAAATCACCAGTGTAGGCGCAACGATTCTGGCTATGCTGTCGCGTAAGTCAAAGGCGCGGACCGCTGCGCAACAGGCCGCGTAGCCCTCTACCTGAGTTGCTTCCAGCATCGCGCGCACTCGCGCGACCGCTTCGGGATGAGATTCACGAAAATCGGCGGTGAACCATCGCTCCAATGTGCCGGAGATGACGGGTGCGAGTCCCTCGCGCTGCACCAGAGAGATGCGCGCGTCCCATGCTTCCTGATTCCCGATTTTCGCTGCCGTGTTGGACAGGATCAGCTTATCGATCCGGTCCGGTGCATGGACACCGAGCAATTGACCGACGGCTCCGCCCATCGACAGGCCGCAGAAGCTGAACTTAGCGATATTGAGCGCGTCGAGAAGACTGAGTACGTCATGGCCCAGTTCCGCAACGGTATATGGACCCGCCGGAATCGAGGTGCTGCCGTGCCCGCGGGTGTCATAGCGCAGCAAGCGAACTTTCGCTGCGACGGCCTGCAACTGCGGTTCCCACATGGCAAGATTGACTCCCAAGGAGTTCGACAGCACAAGGACCGGGAGGCTGGGATCACCTTCCAGTTCATAGTGCAGCCGGACTCCGGGGATGTCTGCTAACGGCATGGCCTGTTTGATCCTAGGCTTCGAAGCCAATTGCCTTATGTGCACCGTCGCAGTATGGCTTGTTGGCGGATGCGCCACAGCGGCAGAAAGCTGTGCTGGTGGTTGTGGCGATGGTTTCCTTGGCGGCATTTTGCACGGTCAAGGGGCCATTGGCGAGGAGCGGGCCAGCGGGGAGTGGCGTGAAGGTCACGGGACCCGTTTCACTCAGTTCGGCGATGTCGGCTGCAGGAACTGCTTCACCCGCGTCCGCAAAACCGGAATTGCGGTGGCTGCCATCGCAGAAGGGCTTCTTCGCAGAGGCGCCGCAGCGACACAGAGAGGCGCGAGGCTGACTCAGAGTCTCTCCGGTGCCTGTTTCAATCTTCAAGTCTCCGGTGGCAATCAGTGGTCCGTTGGGGGCGGTAAATGCTGCATTTGCGATTTCGGTCATAGTTTAAGGGTGTTCCTCCACCCTCAGTCTAAACTGCGTAAGCCTGCGCGTTACACGGCACACTGGTTGCGGACAGGAGAAGGAAGCCTGCTGCAAAAAGAGAGGGCAGTGACGGCGAGTTGCGTCACTGCCCGAATGTCAAGAGACCAAATCAGAGTAGACACGAGCCGCAATGCTGTCTTGAGCCAGAGGGACGAAGCGCTTCTCCACCCTTCGATGGAGGGATTGGGGACATTCGAAAAAAAGCACTCGAATCGGCCAAAAAGTACGCGTTTTCAAGGCTCATGGTGTTGCATATCTCGTGCAGTCCGTGTTGGATTGCTGGAGATGATCTTGTTCTCCTCCAAACAGCCACAACTGTTCCGGGTTGGTGTGGCCATCGCCGCTATGCTTACGCTCGCCACTGTGGCGCGAGCGCTGGAGCCTGCCACTCCGCTGGGACGGCTGGGACGGCAAGCGTGGACGATGGAGAACGGGCTGCCACAGAATTCCGTATCGGCGCTGTTGCAATCGCGCAGCGGATTTCTCTGGGTGGGGACGGAACTGGGCCTGGCTCGATTTGATGGCGTAGGATTTCGCATCTTCGACCGTACAACGGCGCCTTTTCCCGACGCAGAAGTGCGGTGCATGGCCGATACGACCGACGGATCGCTGTGGGTGGGCACCAGCGACGGGCTGGCGCGATGGAAGGATGGGCGCATTTCTATCTTCACCGCACAGGACGGATTGCCCAGCAGTTCTATTCGTGGGCTGGTCGATGCCGGTCAAGGAGGTATTTGGGCCTGGACAGAATCCGGCCTGACGCTGGCTCATACCAACGAAGCGCACGAGGTACGATTCGAAGCTTTGCCGGCCAAGGCAGGATCGCCTCGCGGAGCGATCACATCGATTGCGGCAAACTCTGCTGGCTCTCTCTGGGTAGGCACCACGTCGGGCGCTGCATTGTTTCGCGACGGCCAGTGGCAGACAAACTGGAACACTCTGAGCGGCGCGAATAAATTGCCGACAGTTCCGGCGCTGGTAGTTCGGGCCGAAAATGGCGACGTGCTCATCGCTCAAGGTAGCGGGCTGATCGTCGACCAAGGAGGTTCGCTGACGAGCATCGCGACGCAGGGAACTCTGTCTGCGAACGGGGTCAATTTCCTGGCGCGGATGGCCGACGGCACGGTGGCGGTCACCAGCAAGAGCGCTGTATTCTTGCTGCCGCCCGTGGTGGGCACAGGAGGACGTGGTGCGACCCATTTTGACGTGACCAAGCAGTTGCCCGGATCGCGCATCGAGTCTGTCTTTGCCGACCGCGAAGGCTGCTTATGGGTAGGGACCAATCATGGCCTGGCGCGGATCGCTCCGGCGCAGGGAGGCTTCGCTGTTCAGCAGATGCCGCCGACTGACCCGCTCGCTGTCAACTCGGTCGTCAGCTTCCTTGAGGACCGCGAGGGCGATCTCTGGGTGGGTACGGAGACCGGCGGGCTGCATATCCTGCGCGATGCGCGCTTTCGTATCGTGGGCAGCAGCGATGGTCTCAGCTCGGACGCGACCACGGCGGTGGTGCAGGATGTGAAGGGGGACCTGTGGATCGGCACACGGGACAGCGGGCTGAACCGCATTTCGGATGGAAAAACAACTTTGCTTACGACTGTCAACGGACTCCTGAGCGATGTGATCCTGGCTTTGGACGACGCGCCGGATGGTTCGTTGTGGGCTGGCACCCCGGATGGCCTGAATCGCATTGGAGGCGGTCGAGTGACCAGCTTTACCTCGGCGGACGGGCTGCCGGATGACTTCATTCGCTCTCTGCTGGTGGCGCCGGATGACTCCGTGTGGATCGGCACCCGCCGCGGGTTAACGCATCTGGATCGTGGCAAGATGCGGACCTACACGGAGGCTGACGGACTTGGCAGCGACCTGGTCGGCGCCCTGGCACTGGCTAGCAACGGGGATCTTTGGATCGCAACTCTCAACGGGTTGACGCGGCTGCATCAGGGTAAGCTGCACAACTTTACCCGTGCCGATGGACTCTCCAGCAATGTGATCACCGCGCTAGATGTTACGACGAGCGGAACACTCTGGATCGGCACGCAGAGTGATGGGTTGGATCTCTGGGATGGGTCTCACTTCACTGCCATTCCGGGAAAGACGGCCGGGGGCTCCCAGCGCATGCCGACGGCCATTCACGCCCTGCTTGACGACCGGCTGGGGCATCTTTGGCTTGCCTCAGACAGAGGTCTGGCGCGTGCGGACGAGCAGATGCTTCGCGATTGCGCTGAGGGCAAGAGGTGCTCCCTGGATGGTTCGTATCTGGTCAGCTTCACCACCGCGGATGGTCTGCGCAGCCGTGAAACCAGCAGCAACAGTCATCCCACGGCGCTGCGCGATCGTGATGGCCAGCTGTGGTTCACCACTCCGCGTGGAGTGGTCGCTGTCGATCCGCGTCATTTTGCGCCGTTGCCTGGGCCGCCGCCGGTGGCTATTGAGCGTTTTGCCGTCGACGATGCGGAGGCTGAGCAGCCGGGAAGCAGGATTGCGGCAGGACATCTCCGTTTTCAGTTCGATTACGCGGGCTTGAGCTTTGCAGCGCCGCAGAAGCTGCGCTACCAGTACATGCTTGAGGGCTTTGACCACGCATGGACTGACGCCGGTACGCGACGCACGGCGTATTACACGAATATTCCGCCCGGGCCTTACCGGTTCCGCGTGCGCGCGGCGATTGGTGATGCGCCGTTTTCGGATGAGGCTGCGGGAGGCTCCGAAGCTTCGCTCGCCTTTCAATTGCTCCCGCACTTCTACCAGACGCTCTGGTTTCGCATCCTGCTCGTCTTGTTGGGAGTGGCGCTGGTGGTGGTCATCTTCCGCCGCCGGGTGCTGCGAGTGGAGCGGGAGTTCCGCGCCGTGATGGCGGAGCGCAACCGCATTGCGCGTGAGATTCACGACACGCTGGCGCAGGGGTATGTGGGTATCTCGCTCCAGCTGGAGGTCCTGGGCCAGCTCTTGCAGCTCAACCGCGTGGATGCTGCGGCAAAACATCTCACCGCTACGCAGGGGCTGGTGCGCGATGGTCTGAACGATGCACGCCAGTCCATCTGGGCGCTGCGTTCGCAGGATTCCGAGGAGCAGACACTGCCAATACGTCTGCAGAGACTTGTTGAGGAAACGGACAAGGACAACTCTCTGGCTGCCACCTTCAAGGTGTACGGAGCTTTTCGTGCTCTGACACCGGAAGCGGAGCAGGAGGTGCTGCGCATTGCGCAGGAGGCCATTCAGAATGTAAAGAAGCACGCGGCGGCGACGGAGGTTTCTGTTCAGCTCGTATACAACGACCGCGAACTGGCGCTGACCGTTGCTGACAACGGCAAAGGCTTTGAACTGAAGGAAAAACGAGCCGAAGGTCATTACGGTTTGACCGGTATGCAGGAGCGCACGGCGATCCTGCACGGCAACATCGAGATTGAAAGCAGCGTAGGTTCGGGAACGACGGTAAGGCTTACGGTTCCCGCTCCGGAAGCGCGCAAACAACAACAAGAGGCAACCTAGAAACAGGAGCACGCATGGCAACGAACCCAATTCGAATTCTGGTCGTGGAAGATCATCATGTAGTCCGGCAGGGGCTGGTGGCGCTGCTTGGCGTTGTAGAAGGTGTTGAAGTTGTAGGCCAGGCGGCGGACGGTGAAGAAGCCTTGCAGGCTTACGAGCAGCACCACCCGGACATAACCCTGATTGACCTCCGATTGCCCAAGATGGGTGGCGCGGAGGTTATTCAGCGTGTGCGCAGCAGCCACGCGCATGCGCGGTTCATCGTACTCACGACCTATGACGGCGACGAGGATATTTACCGTGCCCTTCAGGCTGGCGCACGGGCCTACCTGCTGAAGGGGATGACGGTGGATGTGCTGGTTTCGACCATCCGCACTGTTCATGCCGGCAAGTCAATCATCCCGCCGGTGATCGCGCAGAAGCTGGCGGAGCGCATGGGGACGGAACAACTGACCCACCGCGAACAGGATGTGCTGGAGCAGATTGTGCGTGGCAAGAGCAACAAGGAGATTGGGACGGAGCTGGACATTTCCGAAGCAACCGTGAAGACTCACATCAACAACCTGCTGAGTAAGCTCGGGGTAGCAGACCGTACGCAGGCAGCCACCGCCGCGATCCAGCGCGGGCTGGTACAGCTCGATACCAAGGGAGACATTCGCCTGTGAGGACTCTGACGAAACGGCGGTTCCGGCAACTTGCCTTCCCACTGCTGTTTGTATTCCTGCTTGCGCCTTTTGCCGTCGCCCAGAAGAGCGTATGGCGGCAGGCGACGGATGCCGAACTGGCAGCTTTGCTGCCGGCGCGCGCTCCGGTTGAGAAGGAGCATATTGAGACGGAAATGCGCACCGCGAGCGGCATCACCGACGGAAAGGGACATTTTATTGCCGGTGTGGTGCTGATTACCGCTGGATATTCGGCAGACGGCAAGTATTCGCACTACCTGATAGTCCAGGCTCCGCTGCGGATCGGCTCGGTCTCCCTGGCCCGCGGCGAATATGTCTTTGGCTGGCAGCGCGACGGCGAATCGCTCAGCGTCCATTTGCATGAAGCCCTGACCGGCAAACTGGTCGGTACCGCACAGGCACACAAGATCGCCGCGAACAGCCGGGTGGAGTCGCTGCGCATCTGGCCGCCAGGCGACAAACAGATGATTCAGATCGGGCGCTTTGCCGTGCCCTACGAGTTTGGCGAGGAGCAGTGACAGATTCCTTGGTGGGAATACACCTTCCGGCGGATTTCCCTCTCTACCGGGAGCACCGTATACTGGCACCCATGTCTTCGGTTCTTCGTTCGCTCGCGCCTTACGGCCTAATCCTCGGATCTATCCTTTCAGCTTTCTCTGCTCATTCGCAGACTCCCGCCAAGCCAGACGAGGGCGCACAACCTGCTTCTTCGAGCGGCGCATCTTCCGATTCTCCTCACCCGATCCAGCTTGATGCCAAGAAGCGACCTATCACCGCGGGCGGTTTTGTTACGACTGGCCCCGTGATTTTCCAGGACATCTCCGAGAAGGCCGGCATCACTCACTGGACGCACGTCATGGGCGACAAGAACAAGCAGTTTATCCTGGAGACCGATGGTTCCGGTGTGGGACTGATCGACTACGACAACGATGGCTGGCTCGATATCTATTTCGTCAACGGCTCGACCTTCAAGGCGCTTGATGGCAAGGAGCCTGCGCCGCACGCCGCGCTGTTTCACAACAATCACGATGGGACATTTACCGATGTGACCGCGAAGGCCGGCGTGACCAATGACCGCTGGGGCTTTGGTGTGGCTGTCGGAGACTATGACAACGATGGCTGGCCGGATCTTTTTGTGGCCAACTACGGCAAGAACAGGCTGTACCACAATAACCACAACGGGACATTCACGGACGTAGGTGAAAAAGCAGGGATTCAGCTCGGCAACTGGTCTGCCGGAGCGACCTGGGGTGACTACGACGGCGATGGCAAACTGGACCTCTTTGTCTCGGGCTACGTGCATTTTGACCGCGAGCATCCGCCTGTCAGTGGAACCGATGGAGTGGCGTTCGCCTTCTGCTCGTTCCGCGGCGAGCCGGTCAACTGCGGTCCGCATGGGTTGAAGGGCGAGCCCGACCATCTGTTTCACAACAACGGCGACGGAACCTTTACCGACGTGAGTGAGAAAGCTGGTGTGGCGGACGCGCCGGGATACTTCGGCCTGAGCACTGTTTTTGTGGACATCAATAATGATGGCAAGCCGGACCTGCTGGTGGCTGACGATTCCACGCCCAATTACCTCTACCTGAACAAGGGCGACGGAACATTTGAGGACGTCAGTTATGCCTCCGGGTACGCGCTCAATGAGGCTGGCCGCGAGACAGCATCGATGGGCATCGCGGTGGGCGACTACGAGAACAACGGCCAGATCGACATCTACAATACGACGTTCTCGGATGACTACAAGCCGCTCTACCGCAACGAGGGCGACGCGAACTTTACCGACATCAGCTATAAGCTGGGCATTGCTGAAATCTCGGTGCCCTTCCTCGGGTGGGGTGACGCTTTTCTCGACTACGACAACGACGGCTGGAAGGATCTACTGACCGTGAACGGCCACGTCTATCCGCAGGTGGATCAGCACCCTTGGGGAACGACCTGGGCGCAGCGGCCGCAGATGTTTCATAACATTCTTGGCAAGAAGTTCGAGGAGGTCCCGGCGGTCGAAGGTACCGGGCTGGCCCTCGTCATTCCGGCGCGCGGGCTGGCAGTCGGCGACCTGTTCAACGATGGGAAGCTGGATGCGGTGATCAACGTTGAAGACCAACACCCGGTCATCCTGCGCAATGTGAGCGCGGACCACAACCACTGGCTGGGGTTGAAGCTCATTGGCACCGGCAAGAGTCCGAAGGATGCGGTGGGCGCGGCGGCATATGTGACGGCCAACAAGATGCGGCAGCGGGTGGATGTGTTGAGCGGCGGCAGCTACATCTCTTCCAGCGATCAGCGGCCTCATTTTGGCCTAGGCGATGCAACTGTGGTCGAGGGCATCGAGATTCACTGGCCCAGTGGGAAGATCGAGCACTTCCCTCCTCCGGCTGGCGTTGACCGCTTCATCACGCTGACAGAAGGCACTGGCACTCCGTAAATTTCCAGATGCGCGAAAAGGTCCCGGAGCGATTGCTTCCGGGGCCTTTTCTTGTTGTGGAGGGATTAAAAGGAAATGCGTGCACCTAGTTCCATGCTGCGTGGACCCGCGCCTTCTGCGGTTTGCAGCTCGGGAATCTGGCCGAATGCGCCTGAGTCGAGTTGCATGTTGGGTGGTTCGTAGTTGCGGTGGTTGAAGATGTTGGCAGCTTCTGCTGCGAACTCAAACTTGGTGTGCTCGTGGATAGTAAAGCCCTTGCGCAGAGAGGTTGAAAAGTTGATGGTGCCGGGGCCGATGACGCTGCCCACACGAGCGGTGCCGAAGTAGCCGCGATTGTCATCCGGGATAGCAAAAGCATTCGGATTGAGCCATTGATTGACGTCGCCATGAGACGCGTACAGGCTCTGTCCGGGCACTATGTCTGCGCGGGTCTGGCCGATGGTGGTGAGGATGTTGGTGCCGGCCGGATCGGTGCTGGCCTGGTAGGGCGTCAGGAACGGTCCGGTCTGGAAGATGGTCACGCCACCCAGGTGCCAGTCGCCGATCACTGCATTCAGTACACCGTTGTGGTTCAACCATCGCTGGCCGCGGCCGAAGGGCAGGTCGTACAGGTAGGTGGCGAGAAAGCGATGACGGCGGTCGTAAGCCACGTTGCCATAGTCGAGGCCGGGATGGAAGCGGTCGGTGAGGAAGTTTCCGCCGGCTGCGACGAATGAGCTTGGCGTGGCGCCTGCGGCATCGGAAAGGTCGCGGGTGAACATGTAGCTGGCGTCAAAGGTGAGCCCTTTGCCACTGTGCTTGGAAATATCGACTGTTCCGCTGTTGTAATTGCTCTCAGCGAGATTTTCAACGCTCTGAATGACACTCCAGCATGGGTAGGGGCGGTGATCGGCGACGAGCGATCCGTCGTCTGTGATGCACGAGTGCGTCGTGGGATCGACAGGGGCGGCGCTCGAAGTGTTGTAGTAACCCTCCGTATTGGCGGGTACCTGGTTCAGGTCAACCATGGTCTCGAGATTCTTTCCGTGGCTGCCGGTGTAGGAGAGGCGCATTCCGATGCCGTGCCCAAGATCCTGCTCGACCGTCAGGTTCCACTGCTGAACCGAGGGGTCTTTGTAGTGAATCGGGAAGGCGTAGTAGAAGCCTGCCGTACCGGTCGTGCTTCCAGGTGCTGCGGCCGGATAGGGATTGGCAAAGGAAAGCTGCGGGGTTACGCCGTCGTCGTTGAAACCCTGGCTGTAGACGCCGACATAGCTGGCATGGACTGCCCAGCCGGAGACGAGCGAGAAACCGAGTGGAGTTTCAATGAAGCGGCCCCAGCCGCCGCGGACGACGGTCTTGTCGTTGCCGTACGGCCGCCAGGCGAAGCCGATACGCGGGCCCCAGTCATTCTTGTCGGTATAGCGCAGGGTTTCGGGTAGCTTGGCCTGGCTTGCGGTCAGGAAAGGGGTCGGGCTGATGGCTGCAGCGAGGTTCGGGTCGACGTAGCCGATCGACTGGCTGTTGGGAACGACGACCGCGCCTGTCACGGATTGTCCATTGACCGTGCCGGTGTAGTCCGGAAGGAAGAAAGCGGTGTTGTAGTTGACTTCCTTGAGGGGCGGATGGAGTTCGTAGCGCAGACCAAGGTTAAGAGTGAGGTTGGGGGTTATCTTCCAGTCGTCCTGGGCGAAGACTGCGTAGGAGTAGCCGAGGCCATCCATTTCCGGTTTGGTGACGGTAGCGGTCTCGGTGTAATCGGGATAGCCGAGCAGGAAAGAAGTGTAGGGGTCGCCGATATTCGTACCCACCTGGGAGGATCCGTCGAAGGCAAAGATGCCGCTGGTGTAGTTGCCGAAGACGTTGGTGTCATAGTCGGCAAGGCGCTTGAAGTCGCCACCAAACTTGAGCGAGTGGTGCCCCTTGGTCCAGCTCACATTGTCCAGGAGTTGAATGATCTGACTGCGCTGTTTTGTTGGGTTGCCTCCGCCCGTGCCGATGAATCCGTTGATAGCGACCTGCGGGGCTTCGGCCCAGGCAGTATCCGGTTGGAGCGTTACGCCCAGAATACCCAATTGCGTCAGCAACGCTGTGGTGCTGAAGTTCTGGTTGGTCGAAGTATGGAGCGCGTTGTAGCCGCCGCGGAACTCGTTGAGAAGGTGTGGGGTGATGACGTAGTTATGAGCGAAGGTGAGGCCTTCGTCGATCTCAGGGACGTTATAGGCGCCCTGAAGCAGTCCGCCGCCTGTCTGGCAGAAGCTGACACCGCAGTCGGTTTCAGGGGTCACGACCACCTGGCGATTCTTATAGGAGAACCTTGCGAAGACGGACTGCTTGGCGGTGATGGTCTCGTCGAGACGAACGTCGCCCTGGTTTGCCGAGATCGGCGCGGGGAAGTTGGTGCGGTAATTGAAATCGTAGGTATTCGCATCCCCATAGTTCTGCTTGGGAAAGAGGTAGGTAAGCATGTTGGCGGAGATCGCACTGACCGGCACGTGCGAAGGGTCAACAGGGGTGATGCCGTCTGGCTGATAGATCGCGCCGACGCCTTCATTGGCGAGGTAGCCGCTCACATCCGCGAAGCCGGTGCCGTCGCCGCGCATGGCGTCGGTAGGGACGGTTGCGACGATAGGAGTTTCGCGAGGGAGGCGGAGGCCTTCGAAGCTGGCGAAAAAGAAGGTCTTGTCCCGACCGTTGTAGAGATGTGGAATTGAGATTGGGCCGCCGAGTGTACCGCCAAAGTCGTTCATGATGATCTTTGGCTTGGAACCGGTAAAGGGATCGCCCGCGTTGAAGATCGTGTTTTGGTGATTCTCGAAGACGCCGCCGTGATACTTGCCTGTACCTGCTTTTGAAACGGTTGTGATGTCTGCGACGCCGGAGAATTCGGCGTTGTTATTGGACTCGCTGACCCGAATTTCTTCAATCGAGTTGAAGGACGGAAACATTTCGTTGTTGGGGCCGGAGCTCTCTACGTTGACGCTGCTGATGCCATCCAGCGTCACGCTCATGAGAGCTGGAGTCGTACCCATGATCGTGAGATTGCCGTTGTCGTCGGTCTGCACTCCGGCTTCCGTCGTCAGCGTAGAAATAGGGCTGGTGGAACCGGTGGAACGAGAGTAGATGGCGACCGGCAGGCTTACGAGTTCTTCACCGAGCTTGGTTTCTGCGAGGTTCGAGACTTCCGTGGTGATGACGTTCTGGGCCTGTCCTTCGACGGTCACGGTCTGGTTTTCTGCGCCTAACTGCATCTTTGCGTCGATGCGACGCGACTCGCGCGCGGTGATGGCGATCTCCGGCAGGCTGTATTTCTCAAAGCCCGCAGCGGTAATGGTCAGGCTGTAGTTGCCCACATCGATATTGCTGAAGGTAAAGCTACCGCTGCCATCGCTAGTGAGTTCGCGTTTCGCACTGGTGCCGGTGTTGACGACGGTAATCGTGGCGCCGGGAATGACCGCACCACTGGCATCCTGGACTGTGCCCACGATGGCGCCGAAGGTCGACTGCGCGTTGACCTGTGGTGCGAGGAGAACCAGACAGAACAGGCTACAGACAGCGCCGAGGTTCATTCGAATTCGAGGCGAAAAAAGGGCGTACATGAAGGAAGGAAGGTAGGACATGCATGGACCTCACAAAGATGGAATCGATTCGTTGGAAGTCCGGGGTAAAGAAGTCCCGGACCCCTGAGAACTTAAAGCAGCACCGCCAGCTCTGCGGGCTGTAATTCGTCTCTTGAGCTTCCTGTGTATGAGACTCCGGCCCTCGGTGAGCGCCGGAGTCAAACTTTCTGATTTGGTCTGAATGAATGATTGTTGCGTCTTGTGTAGCGGGTTACTGCGGATTCAACTACGGAACCAACTACGGAACCATCGGCAGATCCATGGCCGGGTTCTTGGGCAGGAACTGGAACGGACGCAGTGAGAAGGTATGCCACATAATGGGCATCTGCGGCCAGTCTTCCGGACGCGGTACGTGGTGGAATCCCACTGTGTACCAGGCAACAATATCCGTGTTCATGATGCTGCGGTTTTGCTTCACCCAATTGGGCAGGGTATCTTCGCCGGTGCTACCCATGAGATAGGTGCCAGAGACGTAACGCTGGTTGGGATCATAGGGCGTGACCCATAGATTGTGCTCGGACCAGCCGGCACGCTTCTGCGGCCATTCGCTTGAGGGCAGCAGGCTGATTCCGGTCTCGCCTGGCATGATCTCGAAGCTCGTGGTCTGGCCAAGCGAGTTCTTTACACCTTCGTTGGTGAACATCCACATGGCCGGGTGCTCGATCGAGACATCGAGCTTGGCTTCGCCCTCGGTCTTCGGCATCTCCGGCTTCATCGCCCATATCCATTTGCGGCCTGGGGAAGAATCAGGCAGCTTGTAGGGCACCATCTTGTCGACCATCAGGCTGTTGTTGGTGCCGTCCACGTCGAGATCGAGCCGGTAGCTGAAGTAGTGATCGTGATCGACAGCCGAGATACCGGGAGCGACCAGTTGGCCGAACTCGTAGGTGTCGCCCTTGGCATCCTTCACCTTCATGGCAGGGGAGACTTCGCCGTCGGCGCGAAGGTCTTTGACGGCCTTTACTTCGAGAATGCCGGTTGCGCCCACGCCAACCGTGATCGAAGCATCCTGCTCAAAGCGCCAGTCAAAAAGGTAATCGTAATTGCCTACTGTGGCTACGGTGCGAAGGACGAGCTCTCGTGTGGGACGGCCAGAGATGGCGTAGGTGTCCTCATCCCAGTGGCGCCAAACCGGGTCGCCGGTCACGCGCTCAAACAAGCAGGCCAGCTGCGGCCGGATGTACGGCGTGCCGTTCTCGTGGAAGAAGGTGCCGCTGAAGAAGGTCGCATATGCGGGGCAATCGACCCCGGCCAACAGAGGCTTGATGATGCCGCCCGAGCCGGTGTTGATGAAGTATTCCCCGGCATCGAGGAAGACATGCGAGTTCCAGGTTTCTTCCGGGTCCTGGTAGGGGACGTACATTTCCGACAGTTCGCCCTCGTAAAGAACGGAGCGGTCCCTGGTTCCGTCGTTGTAGGTGACGAGATTGACCACTGGGCCGACGCGCGGATCGAGGCGGAAGCGGAACTTCCAGTTCTGCCAGTTCACTTCGCCGTCCTTGATGGTGAAGCTGGGGCCGTCTGGCTGCGCGATCAGGAAGGGCTTGGTGCCGGGGAGAGCGGGACCGCCATCGGCGTCATAGATGCTGGTGGTGGGCGGCATGGGAACTACTCCGTAGTCGGAGAGGCGCGTGATCTTCTTCTCGTTCATATCGACGACGAAGAAGATGCCGGGGATTTCACGGTCCCAGCCGAACTTTGCGTTTGCAGCGTAGGTGCAGCCGCCCCAGCCAATCCGGCGACCAACTGTCTGCTCGGGCAGATCGACGTGACCAGCCGGCGTGACGTAGCAGGTCACGAGACGGAGGTCGGTGATGTTGCGCTTCTTCAACGCTTCGAGAACACGCGGGTCTTTCTTCAGGATGTCGTCATAGCCGTGCATTTCGGCTTCCGTGACGGGAGCCTGGTCCTTGGTCAACTCCTTATAGGAATCGATCTTGCCGGCAGAGACGTCTACTGTCGCTTCAAAGGATTTGCCTTCGGTGAGCAGAACGATGTCGACCTTGCGCACGATGGGCATGCCCGGCTTCCAGGCCATCACTTCGGCCTTGGGAGGCTCGCGCAAAAGAATGCTGGTGAAAATGGTTTTATCGCTCAGTTTGCCGGCGGCCTGCAGGACGTTGTACGTCTTCATATACTCGTCGGGGGTCATGGAGTCGAGCGGATGATGCACGGCGGGGGTTAACGCAAAGACAGGAGTTAGCGTAAGAAGGAAAAGGAGTACGGAAGCTGCAAATCTACAACGAGAAACCACGTATAACCTCCGCGGGAAAGCCCGCATGTTTGGCCTCTTCGAGAAGAAGAGACACCGCTGGGCAGGAACCCAGCACGGAGAGAGGGAAACCGACCACAGCAAGAAGAAAAACCAGAAAGTACGCTACGGGAGCCTGAGTACCCTTTGCAGAAAGCCAGGAGGCCGAATCCGCGAAACCAGTCCACTGAGGACGCAAACCGGAACATTTCCACGAAGGGAAATTTCTCCCTTTATCCGACACTTCGGACCGTAAGTCAAGAATTCTCTGTTAATTCTCCAGGAGAGCCGCCCTTTTGGGGCCTACGGAGGCCGGGATTTCCCTCCCAGTGGCATGGGTAAGCCGATGAGGTCTGGGCATACTGTTACGCTAGTGGAAAGCCTCGCACAGTCGCTTCAAATCTTCCGAAATACAGGCGCAAATGACATCCAATCAGGACGATAGCCCGGCCCAAGAGCCACAGACACAGCCCGCCTTCACGCGCTGGCATGCGCTGACCGTGTCACTGCTCATGCTTGGCTACGCTGGCTACTACTTCTGCCGGTCCGATTATTCGGTTGTGATGCCGCTGCTGACTGCTGATCTTGCGCAGCACGGGATCCCAGCGGCAGTAGCCAAGGTACATCTCGGTTCGATTGCTTCGGCCGGCGTGCTGGCATACGCTATCGGCAAGTTTGTCTCAGGCTCATTTGCGGACTTGTTTGGCGGGAGAAACAACTTTCTTGCCGGTATGGGCGGTGCGATTCTCTTCACCCTGCTGTTCGCCATGGGCGGCGGATTTCCCATTTTCACGCTCGCCTGGATCGGCAATCGGGCATTCCAGTCGTCGGGGTGGGTTGGGCTGGTCAAGGTTTCTTCGCGGTGGTTTTCTTACTCGATTTACGGCACGGTGATGGCTGTTCTAAGCCTGAGCTATCTCTTTGGCGATGCGGCTTCACGAGAGATTATGTCCGTGCTGCTCGATGCGGGCATGGGATGGCGTGGGATCTTCTTTACCGGTGCGGGATTGCTGTTTGTGCTGTTTCTTGCAAACCTCGTGTTGCTGCGGGAAACGCCACAGGAGCGCGGACTTCCGGCTCCGCTAACCAATCCGCTGAATGTCTACGCGGATGAGAAGCCCAAGGCAAAATCGGCCGAAGAAAAGAGCGGATTGGGGTCGATTCTCAAGCCACTTTTGGCCAGCCGCTTCTTCTGGATGGTTTGTCTGCTGTCGCTTGGTACGACACTCTTGCGTGAGACGTTCAATCTTTGGACTCCGACGTACTTCGTCGACTACGTGGGTTTGAGTAATGCTCAGGGGGCGAGTCGCAGCGCTCTTTTTCCACTGTTTGGTGGCATTTCTGTTCTGCTGGCTGGGTTTCTCAGTGATCGTCTGGGGTTGAACGGGCGCAGCCTCGTGCTATTTGGAGGGCTGGCTTCAGGAACGGCTTGTCTTTTCCTGCTCGCACAGGTGCCGGGGCATGCTACTTCTTCGGTCAATCCGTGGATTCCGGTCGGACTGGTGGCCCTGGTGGGCTTTCTGCTGCTGGGACCTTACTCATACCTTGCCGGTGCCATGTCGATGGACTTTGGCGGCGAAAAGGGTTCTGCTACTGCTGCGGGCATCATTGATGGTGTGGGCTATTTGGCAGGTGTGCTGTCTGGCGATACGATGGCTCGGGTCACCGTGCAATATGGATGGCGGAACGCTTTCCTGGTGCTAGCGGCGATCTGCCTGCTGACGGCGGTGGTGGCGCTTGTACTGGCGATTGCGCAGAGGCGCGAAGCTCAGGTCCGTCTCCGCAATGCGAAGGCTCGGGTGTAGGATTTCTCCATGATTGCCACTGCGCGAATTGATACTCCAGAAGAGCTGATTGAGTTACTGGCAAGCAACGGCGGCGAGACTTACTTTGGCGAGCCCGTCACTGTGCTGGAACATTGCCTGCAGGCGGCCCACTTTGCCTGTGCGAGTGGACAGCCCGCTGAACTGGTGGTTGCGGCGCTGCTGCACGATGTTGGACACCTCCTGCACTCGGAAGGCGAGGATATCGCCGAGCAGGGCAAGGATACGAAGCATGAAGAACTGGCGCAGGAGCTACTGGGCCCGCATCTGCCACCAGCAGTGACTGAGCCCATCCGGATGCACGTGGCGGCAAAGCGGTATCTTTGTTTCGCTGACCCGGCATATCTCCATGCGCTTTCGCCATCTTCCAAGCTGAGCCTTGGGTTGCAGGGCGGTCCGATGACGGAAAGTGAGGCCGAGGCGTTTCTGGCGCAGCCGTTTGCGAAGGATGCAGTTACGCTGCGGCACTGGGATGACGACGCGAAGATCGAAGGGCTGGAAGTTCCTGGTCCTGCTGCTTATCTGGACGAGCTGCGATCGGTATGGCGCTAAGACTTCCGAAATAGTCTTGCACTCTGCGAGACGCTGACCCGGTTATTGGGTATATATTCAAGGAAATGAAACAGGGGTGCTCCGCATGCAAGCTGCGGGGCTGAGAGAGTCCCTTCGGACCCGAACCGGATAATACCGGCGTGGGAAGTTTTCTCGGATGCTGCCGCTCAACGGCTGCCTCCGGCGAGCACCTCTTGTTTCTGTTTTCGTCCGAGCCAAATGCTCAGGACCAAGAGGAAATTATGTCATCGCTCGCCCGCTTCTTTCGCTTCGCTCTTCCCTTTTCAGCTCTCTTCTGTGTGGCCGCTGTCGTTGCGCAAGCTCCTGCGCCGCAATCCGAGAAACAGGCTCAATCCGTGCAGCCGGTGACTACGACGGTGGTGGTCGAGGGGCATACCCAGGATGACTATCTTCCTACAACCGTGGATGCCGGGAGTCTCGATGGATTGCCGCTGGCTTCGGCGCCGGTGTCCGCGACGGTGTTGACGCGCGACCTGATGACGGACCAGTTTTCGCGGGTGCTTTCGGACCTGGTGAAGAACGATGCTTCGATTGGCGAAGACTATGCGCCGGTGGGCTACTACGGCGACTTTCAGATTCGTGGATTCAATGTCGATCTAGCTACTGGCCTGCAGATCAACGGGCTAGTGATTGCCGGAGAGCAGGATGTGCCGCTCGAGAACAAGCAGCAGGTCGAGTTTGTAAAGGGCATGAGCGGGATTGAGGCTGGGATTACTGCGGCGGGTGGTGTGATCGATTACGTCACCAAGCGGCCTGCTGCGGTGACGGCAATTGACATAGCTACGGATCATCGCGGGACGGTGTTTGCGGCAGTTGATGTGGGACATCTGTTTGGACCGCACAAGCAGTTTGGATTGCGCGGAAACTTTGCCGGAGAACAGATCAAGACTTACGTCGAGAGTGCGAATGGCTGGCGCGGCGTGGGCGCCGGGGCGGCGGATTGGAAACCGTCCGATACAGTAACGGTGAAGACCGATTTCGAATATCAGCACAAGCGGGAGCGGTCGGTTGCCGGATACCAGCTGCTGGGCGGGACTACGGTGCCGGACTTGAACAGAATTTACCCATCGCACATGCTCGCGGACCAGCCGTGGTCAAAGCCGAACATTTTCGATGCGTTTAACGCAAGTTCACGCGTGGATACAACGATCACACCAAACTGGCATGCTTACCTGGCCGCGAGTTACAGCCACTCGCTCATAGATGACAATGTGATCTACCCATACGGTGCAGCCTACGCTGCGGATGGCGTGACGCAGTTGTGCCCGGATGCTCCTTACTATTTCTTCTGCCCGGACGGGAGTTATGAAGCTTACGACTATCGCAGTCCCGGCGAGTTGCGCATTGATACGCTGGGCGAAGCGATTGCTTACGGACGGCTCAAGACCGGGCCGGTGACGCATAACATCGTTGCGGGTGGTTCTATGTTTTATCGAGCTGTGGATCTGTCGCCTAGCATCATCTATGCCCCTATCGGTGTCGAGAATATCTACGAGCCAAATGTAGTGTTTGCTGAGCAAACGTATGAGGCTCCTGGGCCTTCTGTACAGGCCGATTTCAATCACCAAGCTTCGGGGATTGTGCAGGACAGGGTGGAGCTTCCGGGGCGGATTCGGCTTACTGCTGGCGGGCGGTATGCCTCGGTGCGCGATATCAACGTCTCAGGGACGAAAGGAGTTTGGCTGCCGCAGTATTCGGCGACAATTGCGCCAGTTGGCGATCTGACTTTGTATGCGAGCTACAGTGTGCTGCTTTCGCTGGGACCGCAGGCGCCGTTCTGGGCAAATGAGAATCCCAGCCAATACCTGGCGCCGTTTTATACACGGCAGGCTGAGGTTGGAGCCAAGTATGAGCCTGGCCGCCGGATCTTGTTAACGACGGCACTATTCCGCATGCGGCAGCCATTCTTCTATCCCAAAGTGGATCCGGCCGATCCTACCGGACAGAGCATTGTTTTTATCGCGGAGGGTCGTGAGACGCATAACGGGATTGAACTTGGAGCGCAGGGACGGGCGGCTAACTGGTTGCGGATTTCCGCGACTGCAGCAGGTATCCAGGCTATGTCGGACGATACGGGGACTACTGCTTTTGATGGCAAGCAGGTGATCAACGTGCCGCATTTGAAGGTTGCGGCCTTTGCGGATATTGCCGTTCCGCGGACGCGCTGGGTACGACTTTCCGATGTTCATCTGATGCCGGGGTGGAGCTATTCGGGACGCAAGGAAGCTACCCGCGATGACGCTGTAAGCGTGGCAGGTTATAACCTCTTCAATCTCGGGGCGCGGTATTCGCCGGGGGGAGATGAGGGTCATGTCAGCTTTCGTATCTATGCGGATAATGTGCTGAACAAGCGGTACTGGAAGGATACCGGGGCCAGCTATGGAGATACGTTCATCCATCTCGGAGCGCCGGCTACGGTGCGGATGTCGGCGAGTTACCGGTTTTAGGGGCAGTACGGGAGGTTTCCGCTATAGTTGAGGTTCAACTTCAAGTACGGGCTTAGGAGCCATCTTTCCATGCAAAAGAGCGGTGTGATTTTATCTTCCTGTTTGTTAGCAGCGATGTACGCTGGTGTTTCCCTTTCCGGTTTGGCACAGGAGGCCAAGGACAAGAAGCCAAGTGAGGCTGCTGTTCCTGCTGTGCAGGCGGACTCCGTGACCGAGGGCTCGGTGACGGTGGGCGGGCAGGCGATTGCTTACAAGGCCGTTGCCGGAACGCTCACCGTCGGCGCTACGAATTCGCAGGATGCGTTGATCGGGCTGGATGGAAAGCTGCTGGCTGACTCGGGCGAAAAAGCTCCCGACAAGCTGGAAGATGCTGCTCCTACGGCGCGGATTTTCTACACCGCTTATTTCAAGAAGGGTGCTGCTTCGGAGACCCGGCCTGTGACGTTTCTGTATAACGGCGGGCCTGGTTCTTCGACCATGTGGCTGCACATGGGATCGTTCGGCCCGAAGCGCGTGGTGACGACAGACACCGTGCATGAGGCGGCGGCTCCGTACAAGATTGTGAACAACGACTACAGCCTGCTCGACGTGAGTGATCTCGTCTTTATCGATGCGCCGGGGACGGGGTTCAGCCGCATTTTTGGCAAGGGGAAGGAAGCAGCGTTCTGGGGGCTGGATGCGGATGCGCATGCGTTTGAGCGGTTTATCCGGAGGTTCTTGACGAAGTATGACCGGTGGAATTCGCCGAAGTATCTGTTTGGGGAGAGCTATGGGACGCCGCGCAGCGCGGTACTCAGCGCGGACCTGCGCGGGGTGGATTTGAACGGGATTGTGCTGCTTTCGGCGATCTTGAGCTTCGACAACAGTGCGGATGATCCGAAGGTGAATCCCGGGGTGGATCAGGCGTTTGCGCTGGCGTTGCCGACGATGGCAGCGAGCGCCTGGTATCACAAGAAGGTGCCGAATCCGACGGCGACGCTGGAGCCTTTTCTGGCTGAGGTGGAGAAGTTTGCGCTGGGCGAGTATATGACGGCGCTGCTGCAAGGCTCGGAATTGCCGGAAGACCGGCGGCAGGCAATTGCCAGCAAGCTGCATGACTATACGGGACTGCCGGTGGCCTACATTTTGAAGAGCGATCTGCGTATTGAGGGCGGAGCGTTTTCGAAGGAGCTGCAGGACGAGGCGGGGATCACGACTGGACGGCTGGATACGCGGTACGAGGGTCCGGATATGGACCGGCTGAGCGAAGGTGCGATGTACGATCCTCAGAGCATTGCGATCAGCTCGGCCTATACGACGGCCATCAACCAGTATCTACGGACCGATCTGAAGTATGGCGAGAACTGGACATATAAGGTGAATACGTACGGGGAACCGGGGTTCAAGTGGCCTTTCCGGGAGACGGAGAGCGGGCCGAATGTGATGCCTGATCTGGCGCGGGCCATGAAGGCCAATCCGAAGATGAAGGTGCTGTTGTCGGGTGGGTATTATGACCTGGCTACGCCTTATTTTGAGGGGAAGTTTGAGATGCATCATCTGCCGATTCCGGCGGATCTGCAAAAGAACATCAGCTACAAGTACTACGCTGCCGGGCACATGATTTATGTGAATGATGGGATTTTGAAGCAGTTCCATGAGGATGTGGCGGCGTTTATTAAGGGGACTGAGGCGGCGAAGTAGGGACGAGGAAAGAGTACAGAGAACAGCAGATTCCCTTCGGGAATGACAACGAGAAAGGCAAAGGCCCGGAGCGAATGCTCCGGGCCTTTGCTTTCCGCCTAGGGTTGCAGTTGCTCACGCTCCGGTTTGGACTACGTTGATGAGCGGTTCGCCTTTTAGGAGGCGGTGAATTTGTTCTGTGGCGATTTTGAAGGCTCTAGGGCTGAACTGCGGGGTGCTGCCGGCTACGTGGGGGGTGATGAAGAGGTTGGGGCACTTCCAGAGCGGGTGGTCGGCGGGTAGGGGTTCTGGATCGGTTACATCGAGGGCAGCGCGGATGTGGCCGTTGTTGAGGGCTTCTACCAGTGCATCGGTTTGGACGATGGGGCCCCTGGCGGCGTTGACGAGCAACGCACCTTGCGGGAGGAGAGCGAGTTGCTTTGCGCCGATGAGGCCTTGGGATTCGGGAGTCAGCGGGAGGATCAGGATGGCTATTTCAGCGTTTGGGAGGAGATCGTCGAGTTCGGCAACAGGGTGGACTTCAGGTTCAGTTCTGGGGGTGCGGGCTACTCTTGTGATCTCTACGCCGAAGTTGACGAGACACTTTTCGATGGTCTTTCCGATATCGCCGTAGCCGATGATGAGGACCTTCTTCGCGTGCAGTTCTTCCTGGAGAATGGGTGGGAACTGGGGGCGTTCGTCGCGGTGGATGGCGGCGTAGTCTTGGCTGGCCTGACGGCGGCCGGGCCAGTCGGCGGCTCGCTGGAGGTCGCGGTAGAGCGGGAAATATTTGAGCATCGCGAGAATTGCCGACACAGTCCATTCAGCGGTAGAGATGCTGTGTGCGCCCTGTGCGTTCGTCACGGTGACGGAAGGGCCGACCAGGTCTGTGAGCCATTCTGTACCCGCCATGAGCGAGAGAGCCGTCTTGACACCGCGGAGGTGAGGCCAGACGCGCTGACCGAGGACCGGAGCAGGTGGAGGAATCCAAAGGTCAATGTCGAAGGTACCCTCGGGGTTGGACGGGATGGGAATCAGCTCGATTTCTGACGGAAAGAGCTTCAGAAGTTCGGGGTCGAGAGCTGAGGGGTAGCCTACGCGCAGCCTGTGTTCAGTCATGTTTTTATGCTACAGGCTGCGCATAGGAGGTTGTAAGACGAGAACTACTCCTTGCCGTGGAAGAGTTTCTGGTTAATGTCGGGCCAGAACTCTTTGACCAAGTCGGAGAGGCCGTCAACGCCTAACTGGAGGACCCAGCGCTGACCGGTCTTGGTCCAAGTGCGGTCGACACCGGGGTAGTAGAAGTTGGAGATGCCGGAGGCGGCGCCGTTTCCGACGACTTCAGCGAAGTTGGGGGTGGGGCGGCCGGAGTCGCTGCGGGTGATGGCGAGGCGGGAGACGGAGTAGACAGTGCGCTTGAGGAAACCGCCGTGACCAAGAGTGTAGTAGCGGGGATCTTCGTGTGTCGCGACAGGAACAAGGAACTCGGTCATGAAGTTGCCGTCTATGGTGTCGGCAAGGCTGTGCCAGTAGTAGCGGCCATAGGCGATGGCTCCGTGGCCGAACTGGGGTTCAGATTTGTGCCAGTCTGAGACACCGGAGAGGATGCCGACTTCAATAAAGCTGGAGTAGTCGAAGGTGTCGTCAAGGACGAGTTTGAACTTCTGCTTGGGGCTAAGCGGAGGCAGCTTGGCGTCAGCGGAGACGGAGCGGAAGTTGGGAATGATGAAGAGGATGCGCTTGGTCTGCTGGGGACCGGCTTGCGGGTCAGTCTGGCTGGCGGGGGTCGAAGACTGAGCAGCCTGGAAGGCCGGGTCGTCGGGCAGGGTGGCGTCTGACGAACTGTAGGTCGCTGCGAAGCTCAACTCGGAATTCCGGTCAAAGTTGGTCTCGGTCCATGGATGCGACGGGGCGGAGGGCAGCTCGGACTCGATCGATGTCGCGATCGGGGGTGAAGACGCGAGGGCCAATGTTCCGCTACAGAGCAGAAGAGATAGGGAGAGGACTGGGGTAATTCGCATAGCTAAGATGGCACTCCTAAAGATCACAAAGTACACATTGGACTCACCAAGCGGGCGAAAAGTGGCGGGAAGTTCAGGAAGAGTGGACTTTGATCCATTCTGGTCTAATTGAGAAAGGTTGGCGGGGGCAGCGGATATGGCTTTTTCGAGGCGCAAGACCTGGTCGCAGGAGGTGCTGGCGGTGGAGCGTCCGCTGGCGGGGGCGAAGGAGGTTGGCTTTTTTACGTATGAAAAGCGGGCAATGGTGGTGCTGGCGCTGAAGACAGCGATGGCGGCCGGGATCTGCTACTGGATTGCGAAGCTGTTTGGGCTGCAAGACGGGTATTGGGGGTCAATCAGCGCGATTATTGTGTTGCAGTCGAATGTGGGGTCGACGGTGACGGCTTCGCGGGACCGGCTGCTGGGGACGCTGATCGGGGCGGGATTTGGGGCGGTGTTTACGCCGATCGGGCCGGATTCGTGGGCGTTGTGGGTCTATCTGACGGCGGTGGTTGCGGCGATGGTGACGTGCAGCCTGCTGGGTTTGAAGAACAGTGCGCGATTGGCCGGGGTGACGGTGACGATCATCATGCTGGTGCACCGGACGGGTTCGAACTGGACGCTGCCGGCGCACCGGGTGCTAGAGGTGCTGCTGGGAATTGTGGTGGCATTGGTGATTTCGGCGGTAGTGCTGCCGAGCCGCGCGCGATTGAGGCTGAGGGATGGGTTGGCCCAGGAGTATCTGCGGCTGGGCGCGCTGTTTGAGGCGGTGCTGGCGGGGTTTCGCGGGAAGGCTGCCTCGAATTTGCCGGAGCGGTGGAAGGATGTGACGGCGGCGCTGGAGGCGAATGGGCAGTTGCTGGATGCAGCGAGAAATGAGCCTGCGGGTGGGGCTGCTTCGGTGGAGGCGCTATCGCTGCTGCATCAGTTTGGACGGGGGATGGCGGATTTACTGCGGGCGCTGGATCTGGCGGTGCAGGGTGGGGCGCATGTTGAAGAAGCGGGATATGCATCCCATTTGGAGCCAGAACTGGGGCGGCTGGCGGAGCATATTGTCGGCGGGTTCCAGCATGTGGCGGGGTGTATCCACCGTTGGGAGTTTGGGGTGGCACCGGAGGGGTTCTATCTGGACGAAGATATTGCACGGCTGGAGGCGAAGATGGCGGAGATCCGTCCGGGGAACTTTGAGTATCCGCAGGAGGTGATTTTGCGGGCTTATGCAGTGCAAGTACATCTAAAGCAGTTGGCGCGGCAACTGCGGAGTTCACGAGTCGAGACGGAGAAGGCGGTCAGCGACTAGCGATTCGGTATGCTTGCTGTATGCGCGTATTTCTTTTTGTGCTGGTGGCTACAATCTTCGAGTCAGTGGGCGATGCGGTGATTCGCCTGGCTTTGAAGAACGCTGGGATGGGGCCGCGCGTTGGCTTTCTAGCGCTGGGAGTCACTTTGCTCGGGCTCTATGGAACTACGTTGAACCTGGCGCCGGTGGAGTTCGCCGAGGTGACTGGGTTGTATGTGGCGGTGCTGTTTGTGGTGTTTCAAATTACGAACTTTCTAATTTTTCGGACTGCGCCTACGGTGCCGGTGATGGTGGGTGGGGCGTTGATTGTGGCTGGTGGGATGGTTGTGTCTCTGTGGCGGTAAAGGCTAGTGATTAGTGGCTAGTGACCAGTGATCAGGAAGGCCCGGGCTAAAGCCGTTCTCTTGCTCATATTCAGAGGCTGAAAGCTACTTCTCGCGCCGAAAAAGCCAAAGCTTGCGAACCATGAACGAAGCGGTGGGTGGTTGATGGCCACTCACCGCTGATTGCTGCGCCTATTTCAGGAAAGATTTCAGGGCATTTACGCAGGCTCCGATTTCTGGGATGGAGAGTGCGTAGCCGAAGCGTAGGTGGCCTTCGCCCTGGGCGCCGAAGACGGAGCCGGGGATGGTGGCGATGTGCGCCTTTTCCAACAGGATTTCGGCGGCGGTGCGGCTGTTTTTATGAATTTTTTCCGTGTTGGGGAAGGCGTAGAAGGCGCCTGCCGGTGGGTCGCAGTCGAGTCCTACTTCGTTGAGGCCGGCTACGAGGATATCGCGGCGCTTGCGGTATTCTTCGCGGCGCCAGGCGATCTCTGACTCAGGGGTTTTGAGGGCTTGGACCATGGCGTGCTGAACGAATGTGGTTACGCCGTTGGTGGAGTAGAGGACGATCTTCTTGAGAGCTGTCATGAAGGGTTCGGGGGCCTGGGCATAGCCGCCGCGCCAGCCGGTCATGCCGTAGGACTTCGAGAAGGTGTAGGTAGTGATGGTGCGCTCGGCCATGCCGGGGAGCGAGGCGATGGAGAAGTGTTCGCCCTCGTAGACGAGGTCTTCGTAGGCTTCATCGGCGACAACAATAAGGTCGCGGTCGATGGCGAACTGGGCTACTTCTTCGGCTTCAGCACGGGTGAAGACGACGCCGGAAGGGTTTTGCGGGGTGTTGTAGTAGATGCAACGGGTCTGCTCGGTGGCAAACTGAGCCAGCGTATTGGCAATGCCGTTGCGGCGTGCAGTTGATGTTGGGACGAGCAGCGGCCGGGCCTGGGCGCCGCGGATGAGATCGGCGATTGGCGTCCAGTAGGGGGCGAAGACGAGGGCGTCGTCGCCTGGATCGAGAACGGATTGGAAGGCCCCGTAGAGGGCCTGACTGCCGCCTACCGTGGCGATGACCTGGTCGGGAGTGGTGGGGATTTTGTTCTTTTCGGTGAGCTTTTTTGCGAGAGCTTCGCGCAGAGGGGCGATGCCGCTGGAGGCTGCGTAGTGGGTCTGGTTTTCGACGAGGGCCTGGATGGCGGCGTACTTGATGGGCTCCGGGGTTTCGAAGTAGGGCTCACCGCCGTGCAGCATGTGGACCTTTTCTCCGGCGGCACGGAGGGCCATGACTTTATTGCGGATTTGAACGATGTCGGAGAAGCCGACTTCGTCGAGGCGGCGGGCGAGGCGGACGCCGCTGATTTTGGTGGTCATAGTTATGGGACCTCTTTCTTTAAGACTTGGGGATTTCAGGATAGACGATGGAGCAGGGAATAGGGATTAGGGAATAGGAACGACGGATTCCCTTCGAGAATGAGAGACAAAAAAGCAAGAGCAACTACATGACAAAAGCAGATCCTTCGCTGCGCTCAGGATGAGAAACCTTCTGCAGTTAGACGGCGAGTAGATTGGTATAGACGGCCATGCCGGCTACGCAGTCGATGTTGAGGGTGGCCAGGGTGTCGATTTCTTCTTGGGCGCGAATGCCGCCTGCAACGATTAGCTGGCGTTGCGTGAGAGGACGCAGGCGCTTCGCTATTTCTATAGGGAAGCCACCCAACAGGCCTTCGCCGTCGATGTGGGTGTAGAGGAAGGCTTCTGCGTAGGGTTCGAGGGCGGCTATGGCGCCGTCGGGGGTGAGGTCTACCTGGGACTTCCAGCCTTTGATGGCAATTTTTCCGTTGCGGGAGTCGATGCCGGCTACGATCCGGGCTGGACCTATGACTTCCGCCAGTTCGGCGGCGAATGCCGTGTTGACGCTGCCAATTCCCTGCTCTTCTTTGAAGAGGCTGCTGCCAATGATGACTCGCTTTGCTCCGGCGGCGAGAACCGACTGGGCGCGGGCGGTGGTGCGGATGCCGCCGCCGACCTGGACAGGGAGACGTTTGGAGATTTGCTCGACGAGGGCGGTATTTTCGCCCTGGCCCATGGCCGCGTCGAGGTCGATGAGCTGGACGAGCGGGTATTTCGAGAATTTCTCGATCCAGTATTCGAAGTCGTCGAAGGCCAGCTTTAACTTTTCGCCCTGGACCAGTTGGACAATCTTGCCGCCTAGCAGGTCAATCGATGGGATCAGCATGGGAGCCTCACTGGGATGCCCATTTCGGCGAGGGATTCTTTGAGATAACGGGACGTTGAGATGCCGAAGTGGAAGATGCTGGCGGCGAGGGCGGCGTCTGCCTGGCCGCGGCCGAAGACGTCGGCGAAGTGGGCGACGGTGCCTGCGCCGCCGCTGGCGATGACTGGGATGCGCACGGCGCGGCTGACGGCGGCGGTGAGTTCGCAGTCGAAGCCGCTGCGGGTGCCGTCGGAGTCCATCGAGGTGAGGAGGATTTCACCTGCGCCTCGGGATTCGGCTTCTCTGGCCCATTCGACGACGGAGCGGCCTGTGTCTTTGCGCCCGCCGTGGGTGTAGACGCCAGCGTTGGAGATGGGGTCGTGGGTGCTGGGGTCGCGGCGGGCGTCGATGGCGACGATGACGGCCTGGCTACCGAAGACCTGGCCGATTTCTGTGATGAGGGCTGGGTTGGCGAGGGCTGCGGAGTTGATGCTGACTTTGTCCGCTCCGGCTTCGAAGACGGCTTCTGCGTCTGCTGCGGTACGGATGCCGCCGCCTACGGTGAAGGGAACGAAAAGGGAACTTGCAGTGCGGCGGACGGTGTCGAGGAGCGTGGCGCGACCTTCGTGGGTGGCGGTGATGTCGAGGAGGACGATTTCGTCGGCTCCCTCCTGGGCATGGCGGTGGGCGAGTTCGGCAGGGTCTCCGGCGTCGATGATGTCGACGAACTGGACGCCTTTGACGACGCGGCCGTCGCGGCAGTCGAGGCAGGCTATGATGCGGCGGGTGAGCATGTTAGCTTCTAGCTCCTAGCTTCTAGCTGCTAGCTAGAGGCTGGTTAAGAAAAGACAGCGGGTTAGCGAGTCAGCAAGTTAGCTGGATTCGTTTAAGGCGTAGCATTGCTGATTGCTCTTGATGGGTTGACTGTTATTTGAGATCCAGGAAGTTTTTCAGGATTTTCAGACCGGTTTCGCCGGATTTTTCCGGGTGGAATTGGACTCCAAAGACATTGTCATGTTCTAGGGCGGCGGCGAAGGGCTGGATGTAACGGGTGACGGCGGCGGTGGGATTTTCGAGGCTGTCGTCTTCGGCTCGGATGTGGACGCTCGTGGGGACTCGGTAGCTGTGGGTGAAGTAGACGAATTCATTGTCGTCTACGCCGGCGAGGAGGCGGCTGTGCGGGGTGTTGCGGGGCATGATCTGGTTCCAGCCTACATGGGGGACTTTTTCTGAGCCTTCGGGGAAGCGGTCGCATTTGCCTTGAAAGTATCCGAGGCCGGGCTGGTTAGGGGCTTCCGTGCTGCCCTGGAGGAGCCACTGCATGCCGACGCAGATGCCGAGGAATGGCGTGCCGTTGGCGATGGCGGTGTTGATGGCGCGGGTGAGGCCGGTGTCGTCGAGGCGGGCGGTAGCGGCGAAGTGGCCCACGCCGGGGAGGAGGATGCGTTCGGCTGCCGCGAGCGTGTCGGGGCGGTCGGTGACTTCGACTTCCGCGCCGAGGTGACGGAGGGCTTTGACGACGGAGGTCAGGTTACCGGCTTTGTAGTCGATTACGGTTACGTTCATACAGCTCCTAGCTTCTAGCCGCTAGCTTCTAGCTGAACGCTAGAGGCTAGAAGCTGAAGGCTATAAAAGTCCCTTTGTGCTGGGGAGTTGTTCGGCTAGTTGCGTGTCTCGGGAGACGGCTACACGAAGGGCCCTGGCGAAGGCTTTGAAGATGGCTTCGATCTTGTGGTGGTTGCTGCGGCCGTACATGGTTTTTACGTGGACGTTGGCCTGGGCGCCGCGGGCAAAGCCTTCGAAGAAGTCTGTCACCAGCTCGGTTTGCAGGTCGCCTACTAGGCGGGTGCGGACTTTGGTGTCTACGGCGTAGGCGGTGCGGCCGCTGAGGTCGATGGCGGCGATGGCGAGGGTTTCGTCCATGGGCATGAGGAAGTAGCCGGCGCGGTTGATGCCGCGTTTGTCTCCGACGGCGCGAGCGAAGGCTTCGCCGAGGGCGATGCCTACGTCTTCGACGGTGTGGTGCTGGTCTACGTCGAGGTCGCCCTTACATGTGAGGTCGAGATTGAAGCCGCCGTGGCGGGTGAAGAGCTCCAGCATGTGATCGAAAAACCGGATGCCGGTGGAGACTTTGTACTGGCCCTGGCCTTCGATGGTGAGGTGCATATCGATCTTGGTTTCGGTAGTGTGGCGGATGATTTCGGCGGTGCGAGTTTCGGGGGTCATGCTAGTACTCCGGCGGTTTTGAAATTCTGGATGGCGGTGACGGCCTGTTGCATTTGAGCTGGAGTGCCGATGGTGATTCGGACTAAGCCGTCGCAGCCGGGATCGGCGGAGCGGTCGCGGACCAGGACGCCTTGCGACTTCATGAAGGCTGAGAATTCTTTGTGCTGCGCGCCGATCTTGACTAAGACGAAGTTGGCTTTTGTTGGCCAGTACGGCAGGCCCAGTTCGGTGAGCTGTTTGAGAAAGCTCTCGCGGGCTTCGAGGATCTGGGCTACGTAGTTGTCGAGATAGGTCTGGTCTTTCAGGGCGGCGGACAGGGCTACCAGTGCGGCCATGTTCACGCTATACGGGGATAGGACGCGGCGGGCCCATTGCAGGAGTGGTTCGGGGCCGGCTAAGAGGCCGAGGCGCAGGCTGGCGAGGCCGTAGGCTTTGGAGAATGTTCTCGCGACGATCAAGTTTGGGACTGTGCCTACAAGGTCGATTACGGTTTCGCCGTGGAAGTGGAAATAGGCTTCGTCGGCGAGGACTACGGCTTGCGGAGCGGCGGCGGCGACTTCGAGGATTTGTTCGCGGGTGGTGGTGCTGCCGGTGGGGCTGTTGGGATTGGCTATAGCGATGAGCTTGGTTCTGGGGGTGATAGCGGCTAGCAGGGCTTCGTGGGGGAATTTGAAATCGCCGTTGAGGTATGCGGGAACGCGGACTACTTCTGCGTCGGTGGCGCTGGCGTAGATTTCGTACATCGTGTACGTGGGGACGGGGAGGAGTAGCTCGTCGCCGGCGTCGAGGAAGGCCTGGCAAAGGATGTGGATGGCTTCGTCTACGCCGTTGGTCAGGATTACTTGCTCTGGACGGAGGCCTAGATATCCGGCTGCCTGGGCTTCGACCGGGCCGCGTTCTGGGTAGCAAGTGAGGTCTTCTGCGGTGAGGCTTTGGATTGCGGCGAGGACTGCCGGGGAGCAAGATACGGTGTTCTCGTTGAAGTCGAGGCGGAGGGTGTCGCGGTTGCCGAGGGGTGGGTGGTACTCGGGCATCTGGCGAACTCGGGCTCGGGGCTGGGGTTCTGTCATCTTGGTTCCTGTTTGGCGAGTTAGCTGGTTAGCGAGTCAGCAAGTTAGCTGGAGTAGTTGACGCTCGGGCATTTTTACTCCCACCTTAACCGCACAGAACGCGATGAAGGTGGGGCAACCGGTTATCAGTTGAGACGGGCTCGGATGGCCTGGGCGTGGGCTGTCAGGCCTTCGGCTTCTGCTATGCGGATGGCTGCGGGGCCTAGCTCGGCTAACGCTTTTTCGTTGTATTGCTGGATAGTGATGAGCTTGAGGAAGTCGTTGACGCTTAGGCCGCCGCGGAGGGTGGCTGTTCCTCCGGTGGGAAGGGTGTGGTTGGGGCCGCTGATGTAGTCGCCCATGGGTTGTGGGGTGTGCTGGCCAATGAAGACTGAGCCGGCGTTCTGGACCCAGGCGAGGTCGGCTTCTGAGTCTACTGTCAGGTGCTCGGGGGCGAGGCGGTTGGTGATTTGTTGGGCTTCCTCCTGGCTGGCTGTGACGAAGATGTAGCCGTTCTTGCTGAGGGCCTGCTTGGCGGTGGGGTTCTTGGCGGATTGCAGCTTTGTTTCGAGCAGGACGGCGTTGGCCAGCTCTTCCTTGGTGGTGACGAAGATGGCTAAGGCAGCTGGGTCGTGTTCGGCTTGCGCTACCAAGTCCGCGGCTATGGATGCGGGGTTGCCGAGGTCGCTGGTGACGATGATCTCCGTTGGGCCGGCCAGCATGTCGATACCGCATTCGAAGGCTATTTCGCGCTTGGCGGCGGTGACGTAGAGGTTGCCGGGGCCTACGATTTTGCGGACTTTAGGGATGGATTCCGTACCGAAGGCGAGGGCGGCTACGGCGTGGGCTCCGCCGATGCGGTAGAACTCGGTTACGCCTAGCAGGTGGGCTGTTGCCAGCGTCTCTGGAGCGGGATTAGGTGAGGTGACTACGATGCGCGTTACGCCTGCTACCTGGGCTGGGATCACGGTCATGAGCATAGTGCTGGGGAGCGGGTGACGGCCGCCGGGGACGTAGCAGCCTGCTGATTCAATGGGGCGGACCAGTTGACCGGTGGTGAGGCCTTTGATTCTTGAGGCTTGCCAGGAGCGCGGCATCTGCTGCTGGGCGAAGGTGCGGATGTTCTTGGCAGCGGCTTGCAGGGCTTGCTGGAGCGTGGGGTCGAGCTGCTGCCAGGCTGCTGCGGTTTCTTCTTCGGTGATGCGGATGGGTTGGGACTTTGCCAGCTTGTCGAATTTCTGGGCGTAGGTCAGGAGGGCTTTGTCGCCCCCTTTGCGGACTTTGGCCAGAATTTTCCGGACGGCGGGGAGGACGGAGTCGAGGGAGGAGCCGCTGCGCTGCTCCAATTGCTGGAGGAGATAGTAGGTCTTCTTGGCTGTGCGGCCTTGGGTCTTGTAGAGTCGCATGGATTCCCTCTTGGCGAGTTAGCAAGTCAGCGGGTTAGGCGAAGTGGCTGAGTTTGGAATCTCCGGGTCTTTGGATCAGACCCGGGAGATTGCCGGGCTAGAGGACTACTTTGTTGAGTGGGTATTCGACGATGCCGGTGGCGCCTGCCGCTTTCAAGCGGGGGATTACTTCGCGCACCGTGCTCTCTTCGAGGATGGTGTTGACGGCGACGTAGGCTGGGTTGCTGAGTTCGGAGATAGTTGGGGAGTTGAGTGCTGGCAGGACTTCGATGACTTTTTGCAGGTGCTGGCGCTGGATGTTGAGCATGAGGCCAACCTGGGATTGCGCATCGATGGCGGCGCGGAGCATGAGGGCGAGTTGCTCGATCTTGGCACGCTTCCAGGGGTCGGCGGCGGCGGACTTGCTGGCGATGAGATGAGTTTCGCTTTCCATCACAGTGTCGATGATGGTGAGGCGGTTGGCTTTGAGGCTGCTACCGGTTTCGGTGACTTCTACGATGGCGTCGGCGAGCATGGGCGGCTTGACTTCGGTGGCGCCCCAGCTGAACTCGACTTTGACGTCGACGCCTTTGTCGGCGAAGTACTTCTTGGTGACTCCGACGAGTTCCGTGGCGATGGTCTTGCCTTCGAGGTCTTCGGCTTTTTCGAAGCCGGAGCCTTCGGGAACAGCGAGGACCCAGCGGACTTTGCGGCGGCTCTGCTTGGCATAGGTGAGCGAGGTAATGCTCTCGACCTGGAGGCCGCTTTCTACGACCCAGTCGATGCCGGTGAGGCCAGCGTCGAGGACGCCGTGGTCGACGTAGCGGGCCATTTCCTGGGCGCGGATGAGCATGCACTCAATCTCTTTATCGTCGATCGAGGGAAAGTAGCTGCGGCCGTCGGCGTAGATGTTCCAGCCAGCGCGGCGGAAGAGGGCGATGGTGGCGTCCTGTAGCGAGCCTTTGGGGATGCCGAGACGAATCTTATTTGCCACTTGAGACCTCTTCCAATGCCGGGGTTTCGACGGGGATCTGTTTGGTGAAGCAGGAGATGGTGCCTTCGTGGCAGACGAGGCCGTCGCCGTCTACGGTGACTTTGAAAACGATGGTGTCGTTATCGCAGTCAGTGGCGGCGGAGACGATGCGGAGGCGGTTGCCGCTGGTTTCGCCTTTCATCCAGAGCTTCTGGCGGGTGCGGGACCAGAAGGTGACGAAGCCGGACTCGAGGGTTTTGGCGTAGCTGGTTTCGTTGAGGAAGCCGAGCATGAGGACTTCGCCGGTGTTGGCGTCCTGGACGATGCCGGGGATGAGGCCGTCCATCTTTTCGAAATCGATCTTGGGTAGTTCGGTGGTCATTGGACTCTCTCTTGGTTGTGGCGGCGGATGCTGGCGGCAAGGAAAAAGCCCGCTGGCTGGAGCGCCGGCGGGCTGATTCGAAATCTGCTTGGTGAGGTGGCCTTAGGTGTTGAGGCCGAAGCAGTCCGCCGACATGAGGGTCTCATGATGGTGGTGATGGCCGTGATGGCGGTGGCTCTGCATCTGGACTTGAGATTAAGAAAGCTGGCTCGGTTTGTCAAATGATTGGATGTAAATGCTCGTGTTGGAGCCGGGAAAGGCCCAAGGCTGAAGCCACTTGTCAACCTGGACTTTCGAGGGGCCTGAAGGCCCCTGCTCCCTCCGTACATACGAGTCACGCGCCGGCTTCAATGGTTGAGATGGGATTGGTGGGCGGGTGTTTGCGAGGTTTGATGCTGTTGAGCAGAGTGCTGAGGATGACGTAGAGGACGGGGATGAAAACTAGGTTGAGCACGGTAGACAGGACCATGCCGCCAACAATGGTTGTGCCTACGGAGTGACGACCGAGTGAGCCTGCTCCGGTAGCGAAAACCAGCGGCATGATGCCGAGGATGAAAGCCAGCGAGGTCATCAAGATGGGACGGAGGCGGAGTTCTGCTGCCTCAATGGCTGCTTCCGCGATGGAGCGGCCCTTTTCGCGCAGTTGCTCGGCGAACTCGACGATGAGGATGGCGTTCTTGGCAGAGAGGCCGATGAGCATGACGAGGCCGATCTGACAGTAGACATCGTCGGAGAGGCCGCGCCAATAGACGGCGGTTAATGCACCTAAGACCGCCATGGGTACGGCTAGCAGGATGATGAAAGGGAGCGCGAAGCTTTCGTACTGTGCGGAGAGTGTTAGATAGACGACTAACAATCCGAGCGCGAAGATGATGATCGCTTTGCCGCTGGATTCGATCTCTTCAAGAGTGAGGCCGGTCCAGCTGAACATCATGCCAGGCATCATGATTTTATTGGCGAGGTTCTCCATGGCGGTGATGCCTTCGCTGGAGCTTTTGCCTTTGGCTGCGCTGCCGTCGAGTTCGACGTCGCGGAAGAGGTTGTAGTGCGAGATGACCTGCGGCCCTGATGTGTCTTTGGCGTCGATGAGGCTGTCGAGCGGGACCATCTGGCTGGTTGTATCGGAGCGGACGTAGAAGCTGTGCAGGTCACGGGCGGTCATGCGGAAAGGCTGGTCCGCTTGCGCATAGACGCGATAGGTGCGGTTGTTGTAGTCGAAGTCGTTGACGTATTGCGAGCCCATGAAAACGCCGAGTGTGGTGGCGATTTGCGTGAGCGACACGCCCATGGATTTCGCCTTCTGGCGATCGATGCTGACGATGAGTTGCGGGTCACTGGCGGAGAAGCTGGTGAAGAGATTGGTGATGCCGGAGTTGGGGTCACGGGCGGCGCCGACCATGGTGTGAGCTACGCGATCGAGATCGGCGAGGGTGTTCTTGCCAGTGTCCTGCAGGATGAACTGGAAGCCGCCGTAGGAGCCGATTCCCTGCACTGCTGGCGGCTCAAACATGGCGACTGTGCCGCCAGGGATCATGAACATTTTAGGGCCGAGGCGGGCTACGATTTCCGCAGAGGTCTGGCCTTTGCCGAGCCGCTGGTCTGCTGGTTTGAGGGCGGCGAAGATCATGCCTGCATTGGGGGATGCGCCGCTCATGCTGAAGCCTGAGATGGCGAAGGCTCCGGCAACGTCCGAGTCCTGTGCGAGGACGGCCTGGGCACGATCGGCAATGGCGCTCGTGTCGGACAGGGATGCGCCCGGCGGGGCTTGCACGATGACCATGAGCATGCCCTGATCTTCCTGGGGGATGAAGCCAGTGGGGACGCGCAGATACATCCATCCAGTTGCTGCGAGGCCTGCGAAGAAGACGATCAACAGGACATAGCGAATGCGCAAGGCGAAGTGGATGATGCCCGCGTATTTACTGGAGACCCAGGTGATGGAGTCATCGATGCCGTGGGCAACTGCGGCATAACCTCTGGAGAGCGGGCGGATGTGAAGGAAGTCGAGTTGGTGGTACTTAGCTTCCTCTCCGCGAAGAAACATGGCGGCGAGTGCTGGAGACAGCGTGAGCGCGTTGAAGGCGGAGATCGCGATGGCGAAGGCGATGGTTAGCGAGAACTGGCGATAGAGGATGCCAGTGGTGCCGGGGAAGAACGAGACGGGAACGAAGACTGCAATGAGCACGAGCGATGTTGCGATGACGGCGCTGGTGACTTCGGACATAGCGACGGACGTGGCTTCGTGCGGGTCGGAGTGATCCATCGAGATGTGGCGCTGGACGTTTTCGATGACGACGATGGCGTCATCGACGACGAGGCCGGTGGCGAGGGTAATTCCGAAGAGCGTGAGCGAGTTGATGGAGAAGCCGAAGAGCTTGACGAAGGCGAAAGTACCGATGAGTGAAACGGGGATGGTGACGGCGGGAATGATGGTTGCGCGCCAGTCCAGGAGAAAGAGGAAGATGACAACGATGACGATGACGATGGCTTCCGCGAGGGTGACGAGAACCTCGTGGATGGAGTCACCGACCACGGTTGTGGAGTCGAAGGCGATGGCATATTCGAGGCCGGGCGGAAAGCTCTTCGACAGTTCTTTGAGAACGGCCTTGGCGTCGCGATCGACCTGAAGTGCGTTGGCGTTGGAAAGCTGTTGCACGCCGATGCCGACTGCGGTGCGGCCGCTGAACTTGAGGTTGGAGCTGTAGTCTTCGGCGCCGATTTGAGCGTGGCCTACGTCGCGCAGTTGGACCAGACCTCCGGGAGTGCTCTTGATGATGATGTCGTTGAACTGCTCTGGGGTGCTGAGGCGACCTACGACGCGTACTGCTACCTGGAAGCTTTGCTTGTTGTCGGATGGCGGCTGCCCAAGCTGACCTGCTGGGACTTCGACGTTCTGCTCGCTGAGGGCGCTGATGACGTCAGTGGCGGTGAGGTTGCGCTGGGCCAGTCTAGCCGGGTCGAGCCAGATGCGCATGGCGTACTTGCGCTCACCGAAGATCATGACATCGCCGACGCCTTTGACGCGCTTGAGGGCGTCTTTCACGTAGACGTCGAGATAGTTGGAGATGAACTCGTTGGTGTAGCGGTTGTCGCGGGTGAAGAAGCCGGAGCCGAAGACGAAGTTGGAATTGGCTTTGGTGATGGTGATACCGGTGGCGTTGACGGCGGAGGGTAGGCGGCCGGTGACGCTGGAAACGCGGTTCTGCACGTCTACGGCGGCGATGGAGATGTCGTAGCCGGTATTGAAGGTGACGGTGATGGAACTGGCGCCGTTGTTTGTGCTGGCGGAGCTGATGTAGTGCATGCCTTCGACGCCGTTGATGGCTTCTTCGAGGGGGATAGTGACTGCTTTTTCTACTGTCTCTGCATCGGCGCCGATGTAGCTGGAGGTGACGTTGACCTGCGGCGGCGCGAGCTGCGGATAGAGGGCGATGGGCAGCGACGGGATGCAGACCGCTCCGGCAAGGATAATGAGCAGGGCGGAGACGGTGGCGAAGACCGGACGGCGGATGAAGAAGTCTACGAACAAAGGTGGTTCCTTTTCGGTGAGCTGCGGTGGTCAGGGGCAGCACTTGTTACTCGTGTGAGTGTGAAGTGTGAGTGTGAAAAAATTCAGACTCGCGCTCAGCCGTGGGGTAATACCGGCATGTTGTCCACTAAGAACTGCGTTCCTGAGACGATGACTTTGTCGCCTTCCTTGAGGCCCGAAGTGACGGCGTAGTTGTTGCCCACCGTCTCGCCGAGGGTAACTGAAAGTTGGCGGGCAGCAAAATGGCCGTCTTTCTGCTGTTCGGCTACGAAGACGAAGGTCTGGCCGCCTTGGCGGGAGACGGCGAGGACGGGAACGATTGGCTTCGGTGATGTATTCCAGACGACGCGAACTTTGACCAGCTGCGCGGAGCGGAGGGCGACGGCGGTGCTATGGACGGGGGCCTTCAGGAGGATGCCCTGAGTCATTGCGTCGATCTGGGGTGAGAGGAAGTCTACGCTGGTGGTCTCGATCACCTTGCCGTCGTCGCCCAGGATCTGGACTGGTAGGCCGTTGTGGACTTCGCTGCTGCGCTCGGTGGGGACGTAGATGTAGGCTTCGAGGTCTTTGTTCTCATCGACGGTCGTGAGTGCCGTGGTCGGGGTTACATAATCTCCGAGGTGGACAGGGACGTCGCCGACGATGCCATCGAAGGGAGCTTTGATCTGGTAGTAGGCGAGCTGCTCTTCGAGGGATTTGCGGGTGGCGACGGCGGCCTGGTAGTCGGCCTGGGTGTTCTTGTAGGACTGCTCGGCCTGATCGAGGGTGTCACGGCTGGTGATGCCGGCGTCGAAGAGCTTGCGCTGGCGCTCAATCTGGATAGTGTTGTAGTCGAAGAGGGCTTTCTTCTGGTTTTCGGTGGAGCGCTGGGCGTCAACGAGGGCCTGCTGCTGGATGGGATTGACGACCATCATGAGCTGACCGGCTTTGACGTGGTCGCCGGAGCGAACCAGGAGCTGGGTGAGGTTGCCGCTGACCTGGGGCATGACGGAGACGGAACGCCGCGACTTGATGGTGGCGACGTAGTCGGAGGTGGTCTGCACGGGTGCGAGGGCTACTGTCTGGGTCTGGACGGGCATGCCCTGCATGGCTGCGCCCTGAGGTGCAGCAGCAGCGTCGCGCTTTTTGCAGCCTGAGAGCGAGAGCAGGAGTATTGGGCAGAGGAGACTGAGGGGAATGAGACGTTTCAACGATGGACCTCAAAACGGATTTGGAGCGCCAAGGCCGGGACCAGGCGAAAGGCTGAGATGACTGCAACAGCCATGTTACGGCTGCCGTGCGTGTTCTGGCTGCTGCTTCTGTTGCTGGAGACCGGGGCGAACTCTACCCTGAAATTCAGAAGTTGCGGCAGGTATAGGATTTACGGGCGTTCAGAAGCTGGCTTGCTTATTTGAACTTCCTATAACGCAAATGGGTTGAAATTGGTTCCCTGGTCGAAGGCGTCTACTGCTTCAATGCGCTTGAGCCAGCGGACGACGAGGTAGGTGAGAGGCGTGGCGAGAGTTTCGTAAATGACTTTGAAGGCGTAGGAGGAAGCGATCATACGCAGGATTTGCGAACCGGATTCGACGCCCCAGAAGGCGATGAGGATGACGACGACCGTATCAACGAGTTGGCCGGTAATGGTGGAGCCGATGGTCCGAGTCCAGAGATGGCGGCCGCCGGTGAGGAGTTTGAGGCGGGCGAGTGTGTAGCTGTTCGTAAATTCCCCAGCCCAGTAGGCAACCAGGCTAGCGATGGCGAAGCGGGGGACCAGACCGAAGACTGTGGCGAATGCCTGCTGGTTGTGCCATCCGGCGGCAGGAGGGAGTGCGACCGCGATCTGGCCCATGACTGCGAGCAGGCCCATGCCGAAGAAGCCCATCCAGATGGCGCGACGGGACGCGGCGTAGCCGTAAACCTCCGTAAAGACGTCACCTACGATGTAGGTAATGGGGAAAAGGAGTTGGGCGCCGCTGACGAGCAGCGGACCGATGAAGGGTAGGGGACCGATCTGACAGATTTTTGGACCGACGAGATTGGAGACAAGCAGGACCACGACGAACCCAATAGTGAGGGCGTCGAGATAGCGGAAGCTGCGACGGGTCGGGACCGGTTTGGCCATGAGAAAAGGATAGCTGAGCAGCTTTCTCGGAGTTCGCGGGCATTGAAATCGCGGACCGATTTGCTTGATGAGAGCGACAGGCAATTGCACAACTGTGCGGGAGCTTTTGACATGCGGGCCGCAAGTTGTTAGCCTCAAAAGAGTGTTGAGTGTTTCCGGAGCCCTCCGGAGAAGCCTCGATCGCGTCCCCGTCGTCTAGCCCGGCCTAGGACACCGCCCTTTCACGGCGATAACACGGGTTCGAATCCCGTCGGGGACGCCAACAAAACACACGACATACTCCATTCTCACAGGCCGTTCGGACTTCCCGCTGACTCTACTGTGCATAACAGGGGTCGAATGGAGAACAGGCTTCCACACGATTCAGTTGAAGGCGTCCATGCAGGAATGCCGGCAGCACCAAAACCGCCAGCCCAGCCTTCCGCGGATCCCCCAGAACTGACATCCTCGGCTACACCAAGCGACCCTACATAACGCCAAAGTCCTCGCCATGGTCAAAGACGGCTTGGCCGTCCCGCTGCAACAGCCGGCGAGCAGGTTGCTATCGTCTCAAATTGGACCAGCTTCTACGGCGACTCCGGTGGCCAGATTGGCGAAACTGGCCGCTTCACCAAGCCCGACGGAAACTGGGCACTGGCTAGCGGAGTACGTTGACTGCGGCCGCTCCGATTGCGAGTTGGGAGAAGATTTGAGTCCAATCGAGCAAACCTCTCAGGGCTGTTGGCCGGAGAGTCTTGTCGGGTACGACGATGGTGTCACCCGGATGGAGGCGGAGTTGCTTAAAGGTATTACCCCAGAGGCCTTTTACGCTGGGACGGCCGACGACTGAGCCGTCGGCGCGAATGACAAAAGTATGACCTTGATCGGCGTCACGATCGGTACCGCCTGCCAGCAGGAGATATTGACCAGCTGTCGCTCTGGGAAGGTAGCGGAAGGAATTTTGATCGTTGACTGCGCCAACCACGTTGATGGTGGCGGGCCTTGGCGGCACTGTAAAGCGGTCACCATTTTCAAGTTTGAGGTCTGGCAGGTCTTCGATGCTCGAGCTCTCAGCGGGAATCTGCAATACAATTCGTCCGGTAGCCCGTATCTGTTTGAGGCGCGCGATGAGATCCTGTTCCGCCGCTCGAGCGCCGGTGGCGCTGGCCAGCGAGCCGGCGGAAGATGTGGCCGAGGATGTCAGGGCAAGAGTACCTCGTTGTGCATTGAGATCGACGCGGTTGACGTATTCATCGATGCGCTGCTGCTGAAGGATCCGGGTGGATTCGCGATCAAACTCCGAACCGTAGAGGTACGCGTCTCCGGCGAGGCCACCAGCACGGCGTACGAGTTCACGCAGCGTTTCTCCCGGAGCGACGCTATAGACACCGGCGTGGACAAACTCTCCTTCGAGCCGGATGTACTTGGTTTGCTGCTCGAGGGGAACGCGAATATCCGCTTGCGAAAAGATAGTGATGGTGTCACCGGGCTGCAGAGGGAGATTCTGACTGGCATCCCGACTGATGACCAACTTGCCGAGGTCGAATGCCAGCAGGGAGGTCTTCAAGGTCTGTGCATCGAGGCGCTCAATAACCGCATAGCTCCAGTCGATTTCGGGTGCTGCGATGCGGACTTCTGTACGGTTCGTCGTGGAAGATTCACCGGAGCGGGTCATCTGATCGACCTGGGAACCGAGGGCCGTTCCGCTGACTGAACCTGCCTCTTGATTGGAACCCGAGGTATCGCTGCGTGAATAGGCTGGGACATCCTGCTGGTACGCAGGATTGTCGAGGGTCGGTTGAGAACCGTTGCGCGCTGCATTGCGGGCCCGATTTTCAGTGAGGGCGGAAGTTAGGGTGTCCTGGGACACGCTCGTGGTGAGCCCCTCCCGTCCGTACTGGCTCGAACGTGGATCCCTGCCGATGGTTGAGACGAGCGGCTCAAACTCGGGGCCCGGCAACCCCAGATGGCTCCGCTTCCACCAGTAGTCGCGGCTCATGAGAGAGTCTCTGTCCGGGATGAGGTCGCTGATATGCATCCCCTCGCGCCATTGAAAGCGACCTGGATTGGCCACATTGCCGCGCAAGGTGACCGTCTTCTGATAAGCGGGCAGTATGGAGTAGACGCGCAAGATGTCGGAATCGGCCAGGCGTGTCGACAGGCCAGCCGGATCCAGGCCGATCTCCATGGCCTGGCGAAATTGATGATCCTCCAGGCGCTCGATGGAAATGCGAGCGCCGGATGCGACTGCGGTTGTCTTACCCGCTAGTTCGATCAAATCACCGACAGTTTCGTTTTCTCGCAGCTCATAAATCGCTGGGTTGTGAACGCTGCCAGTGATGGCGACCTGCGAGCCCACTGGAGGTATGTATAGTACGTCCTCAGGCAACAGGCGCACATCTTTGGATTTATCACCACGGACCAGGAGTCCATACAGATCGAAGTCAGTAATCAGCTTTCCATCGCGTTTTAAGAGAATGTGGCGGAGCGAACCCTGAAGAGAAGGCCCGCCGCTGGCAAAAAACGCGTCCACCATGGAGCTTAGCGAGCTTACCGTATACGCGCCCGGGCGCCGTGCCTGGCCTGTTACATAGATTTGGATTGCGCGAATTCGCCCCATGTCGACGGAAAGATCGAAGTTGCGATAGACCCTGCTTACAGCTGAGCGCAGATGCTGGTCGAGGCTTGAAAACTGCAGCCCAGCAACATGGACCGCGCCCACTCCTTGGAGGTATATGTCGCCTGAGCGATCGACGCGGAGGTTGCCGCTGTAAGTGACCTGACCCCAGATGCGGACGCGCAGCTCGTCATCTGGACCGACTACGTAGTCTGCGGTTACCGGGGCCACATCATTCGGAGAGAAAGTTGTCGGTACGTCGCGAAAGAGGTTTGCTCCGTAGATTGGGAGGAACTGACCTGCGCTGGCGGCGACAAACTTCTGAAATTCGGTGGGCAATTCGGGTGGGAGCGGCTGGGTCCTCTGCTTGGAACCGGAGGCCGTTCTGGGATCATTCAGTTCAGTACTTTCTGAAGATCCCGCTACTGATGAGCGACGATCGACAGGGAATGAGGAGTTGTCTTGCTGGCGATAGTACTGGTTATCGCGGTTGTTTTGTTCGAGATTCTGCAGGCACGCCTGACTGGTAGCACCGGACGAAGTCTGACAATCGCTGGAGGGGTATTGCGGGACGGAACTGGAACCGCTGTCGGGGAAACTCGACGGATATTGCTGGGAGAGCATGCTGGCGCTGGCCGTCATGAGAAACGCGAGAAGTATCAGAGTTGCGCGACGGTTCATAGTGTAGATTCATCCTCCCGGAGATCTGGGTCACCTGGCAGGATTCGCCTATGCAGACAGGACAGAAGTTGCCCTCATGGACCAAGTCCAATCGATGAGGGCCCTCAGGATGGCCGCCAGGAATCGCCCAATCCGGTACTGTACAACAATAATTGATTCAGCGTGCGCCGACACGGCGTAGCACAGCAGGGATGGTCTTGGCGAGAATACTCAGGTCTTTGGTAAGGCTCCAATTTTGGACGTAGGAAGCATCGAGTTGCGCTCGCATGCTGAAGCTGATATCGCTGCGGCCCGATACCTGCCAGAGACCGGAGAGACCTGGAATCGCGGCCAGATAGAAGCCGTCCAGATGTTTGTAGAGAGGAATCTCCGCCTTCACGACGGGGCGCGGGCCGACAAGCGACATCTCTCCTCGAAGGACGTTGAGAAGTTGAGGGATCTCGTCGAGACTCCATCGGCGCAGGAAAAAACCAATTTTGGTGATGCGCGGATCTGGAGCGTCCTTGACAGTGCGCCACCGCGCTAGAGTTTCCTGATGGCGAAGGCCTTCCGGTCCGAGGTTGTGGGTGTTATGTGGGTGCTTGACGGACATCGAGCGGAACTTCCAAATGCGGAAAGGGCGTCCGTTGCGGCCGATGCGTGTTTCTCTGTAGAAAATCGGTCCTTTTGTGGTGAAACGGATGGCGAGTGCGATCAGGACACATGGCACTAGGCAGATGATCATCATGGCGGTGGCACACACCAGATCAATTGCGCGCTTTACATATTGGTAACGCCAGGACCGAACACCCGAGGACAGCGGGACGAGCGATAGTTGCGTGACGGGATAGTCATCGAAAGCTGATTCTGCATCGTAACCCTCTGCCGAGTATTCGATATTAAATTGGGGATTTATCATTCCCATGATTCCTCGTATGAGTGCCAAATTGTGGTAATGGCTCGTTATAAAATCCAGTTGTAGTTCAAAAGCAAATGAACATACTGTTCCGGTCGTCTATCTAAATGACTAGACCTTTGCTAAAAAGTAACACAGGATACTGCAACTTCAACATGAGTAGGGTGCCCGGAAGGTGTTGTGTCCATTCCGGTTACTCGTCAATTATTAAGATTTGATGTTGGTTTCTAAGAAACGTCTACCCGCAGTTGACCATTTTTGGAGCTCCATTTGCTGATATGTTTCATTTTGGACATATTAGAAGGGGTAGTGATGTTTATCAGGAAGTAATTACAGTGTGCGGCAGAGGCGTATAGCTTACTAGAAGAAAAAGCTGGTCAAATTTAATCAAACTTACACTTAATCATCACATCCGCAGAGTTTCTGGAGTTGAGCCAATTTGCTTCTACCGTTAAAGAACATTTTGATAGTTTAGGGCCTTGGTTTGCATCCTCAACTACACAATCGCCTCTTGTCTTCGAAATCAGTCCAAACAGATGAAGCAAATTTAGCGAAGGCAGCTTTGAAGTGGTCTTGACTGAATCTTAATGCACTCTCCTGCGACGCTTCTGGGCTGAACTCAGACTCCCGAGCCTCGAAATCTGCGATTGCAGTAACCAGGTCAGAGGTTGTTTGCCGGTTAAAGAAAACGCCAGTGAGGACTGCGGGGCTTGGGATGCCGCCTTGCATCCCTCGCACGGTTTCCAGCACTCCGCCGGCCCCGAAGGCAATAACGGGCCGACCAAAGCTCTGTGCTTCGACGGGGACCATACCGAAGTCCTCTTCGCCCGGGAAGATGAGTGCTCTGCAAGTGGCCAGATGTTTTTTGAGTTCAGGGTCGCTGACTTGGCCCAGGAACTCGATGGTGGGTCCGGCCATTTTCTGTAGAGATTTAAATTCGGGTCCGTGTCCGATGACTTTTAATTTGCGATTCATCCGGGTGCAGGCTTCTACGGCGAGATCGAAGCGTTTGTAGTCTACGAGTCGGCCTATGGCAAGGTAGAAATCCTCTGCAGGCGCATTGAGGGTGCCGAGATGAACGTCGACAGGCGGGTAAATTACAGTGCTCTCACGGCGGTAATACTTACGGATTCGACCAGCGATGAAGTTTGAGTTTGCCACAAAATAATCGACTCGGGATGCGGAGGCGAGATCCCAGAGCCTCATATAGTGGGCAACGAGCGCGAAGACGGTTTTCACGAGAGGATTCATCTTGCGCTTGTACTGCGGGTACATCTCCCAGATGTAGCGCATGGGTGAATGGCAGTAGCAAATGTGGCAGGTTCTGGAGGAAGTGATGACACCTTTGGCCGGCCCCGATTCCGAGCTGATGACCAGGTCGTAGTCGCTCAGGTCGAATTGCTCAAGAGCAATCGGCTGCAGGAGTAAAAAGTGGCGGTGAAATCGCGTGGCACCGGGTACGTGCTGGAGAAATGAGGTACAGAGTTTCCTCGCCTGAAGGATCGGAGCCAGAGTCTTGCGGTCCGCGACCAGTGAAAAAAGGTCCGCTTGAGGAAAGATTTCGGCAATAGCCTCCACTACGCGTTCTCCGCCTGCACGCCCGACGAACCAGTAGTGAATGATGGCGACGCGGAGGTTCGAAAGCGGGTTTTCGGCCGATTCAGCAATTTCCATGAGCCATTCTTTTCCTCTGAGTCAGCATAGCAAGTTCAGGGTAGATAGGAATTTGAGGAAACGAGGAACTCGTCTGCAAGAATTGGTTAGGCAATTCCGGCTGGAATTAACTGCGCAATGGGGCTGCGGGCAGCTCGTTTGCGCTTGAAAGATTCAGTGGTTCCTGACTTGTATTGAATTGAACGGTTTTTGCTTCATTCGGTTGTTCGAGGGTAAGGTAGTGATAACAGGTTTTTGCGCTAACGGATAGAGACATCAAATGAAAGCTGTAATTCTCGCTGGAGGCCTTGGAAGCCGGCTGAGCGAAGAGACGACGCTCCGGCCCAAGCCTATGGTTGAAGTTGGCGGGATGCCGATCCTCTGGCACATCATGAAGATCTATTCCTCCTTTGGAATCAATGACTTTGTGATATGCCTCGGTTACAAGGGGTACATGATCAAGGAGTTCTTCGCGAACTATTTCTTGTTTTCTGCGGACGTGACCATCGACATGGTGAATGGGACCACCGAATGCCACAGAAACGGGTGTGAGCCGTGGCGGGTCACCCTGGTGGATACCGGCGCGGAGACCATGACGGGCGGACGGTTGCGGCGCGTGCTCCCGTACGTACAAGACGAAGAAATGTTTTGCTTTACCTACGGAGATGGCGTCTCTGATGTCAATATTACCCAGCTGATCGAGTTTCATCGGCAGCATGGAAAGCTGGTCACCCTCACAGCCGTTCAGCCAACGGGCAAGTTCGGTGCGCTCAACATCGATGAGACCGGAAGCGTTTTATCTTTTGCTGAAAAGCCGAAGGGCGATGGGAACTGGGTCAATGGCGGGTTCTTGGTTCTCTCTCCCAAGGTGGGCGCATATCTCAAGGATGATGCGACGATCTGGGAGCGGGAGCCGATGGAATCTCTGGCGGGTGCAGGAAATGTCGGCGCTTACAAACATCCAGGCTTCTGGCACGCGATGGACACCGTGCACGACCGTTCCGTACTCGAAGGATTGTGGTCGAAAGGGAAAGCGCCCTGGAAGGTCTGGGAATGAACTGGAGTGATAGGCGTGTCCTGTTGACGGGGCATACCGGCTTCAAGGGGAGCTGGCTGTCGCTGTGGCTGCAGCAACTAGGAGCAGACGTATGTGGTATCGCACTGGAGCCACCCACGGCTGTGAGCCTCTTTCAGGATGCCAATGTCATGTCAGGGATGCGTTCAGTGATCGGCGACATTCGCGATGTGGAGTTGCTCAAGCGAACGTTTCTGGAGCACAAGCCAGAGGTCGTCTTTCATCTCGCGGCGCAGTCGCTGGTGCGGCGCTCTTACGACGAACCGCTGGGCACATACTCGACCAATGTGATGGGTACTGCGAATGTGCTGGAAGCAGCGCGATGGACGCCCAGTGTGCGAGCCATTGTGGTGGTTACCACCGATAAGTGTTACGAAAACCGCGAGTGGGAGTGGCCCTACCGTGAGACAGACCAACTCGGTGGATACGATCCGTACAGCAATAGCAAAGCCTGCGCAGAACTGGTCGTTTCCGCTTACAGGAATTCGTTTTTCAACCGCCATGAGTTCAGCCGGCATGGCGTCGGCATGGCGTCAGTGCGGGCGGGAAATGTGATAGGGGGCGGGGATTGGGCGGAGGCGCGACTGGTTCCGGATACGATCCGCGCATTCCTAGAGGAGCGGCCGGTTGTAATTCGGAATCCGCGAGCGATACGTCCCTGGCAACATGCTTTGGAGCCCTTGCGCGGGTATCTGGCGGTTGCCGAATCGCTCTATGAGCTTGGACCTGTGCATGGCGAGGCCTGGAATTTTGGCCCAGAGCAGTCCGATGTTCAAACGGTAGAGTGGATCGTGCGGGAGTTGGCCACAGCATGGGGCGGAGCTGCCCGATGGGAGCTGGATGACGCAGAACAACCACACGAAGCTAACTACTTGAAGCTGGATTGGTCCAAGGCTGAGGCACGGCTCGGTTGGCGGCCAGCTCTTCCGCTGAAGGATGCACTGGCCATGACACTGGCCTGGTACCGGGCAAAACAACAAGGCCAGCAGATGCGTGACTTTACAATTTCGCAGATCAAGCAGTATGCAGCGAAGTTTCAAACCGAGAAGACAAGTGTCGCGAAGTACATTGGAGTGGATGCGTGAGTGAAGGCCGTAAGGATGAGATCCGTGAAGAGATTCGGCGGCTGACTGCTGAGTATTACGCAGAGGCGCATGCGAACAAGCCATTCGTGCCGGGGGAGTCGCCGGTCCCCGTATCGGGGCGCGTCTTCGATGACAGGGACATGTTCTCTGTCATCGATTCAGGGCTTGAATTCTGGCTGACGGCAGGCCGGTTTTCGGATCTTTTTGAATTCAAATTCGCCAAGTTTCTGGGCGTGAGAGACGCGCGCCTGGTCAATTCCGGGTCGTCCGCGAACCTGGTCGCTGTTTCCGCGCTGACCTCTCCTACGCTCGGCGAGCGGCAGCTTCGTCCTGGCGACGAGGTAATTACTGTGGCGGCAGGATTCCCTACGACTGTGAATCCAATCCTCCAGAACCAACTCGTGCCCGTGTTCATCGATGTTGTTTTGCCCACCTACAACGCGGATGTAAGGGCCCTGGAACAGGCACTGAGTCCTCGCACCAAGGCGGTGATGTTCGCGCATACGCTCGGTAACCCGTTCAACCTTGCGGCTGTCACAGCGTTTGCGCGTGCGAACAATCTATGGCTGATCGAGGATTGCTGCGACGCGCTGGGTTCCAAGTTCGACGGCCGCCGAGTTGGGACTTTCGGCGATATCGCCACTTTTAGCTTTTATCCGGCACACCACATTACGATGGGGGAGGGAGGCTGCGTGGTCACCAACAAGCCGCAGCTCACCAAGTTGATTGAGTCCTTTCGCGACTGGGGCCGGGATTGCTGGTGTGCGCCCGGAAAAGACAACACCTGCGGAAAGCGCTTTGACTGGCAACTGGGAACGTTGCCCTATGGCTACGATCACAAATACACCTACTCGCACATCGGCTATAACTTGAAGGTAAGTGATATGCAGGCCGCTGCGGGAGTGTCGCAGTTGGAAAAGCTTGAAGGTTTTATCCAGGCGCGGAAGGATAACTTTGCCTACCTTACTCAGGCACTCCAGCCTTTGTCACACTTACTCATCCTTCCAGAACCGACGCCTTTGTCGGAGCCGAGCTGGTTCGGATTTCCAATTGCGGTGAGGCCCGATTCCGGATTGCATCGCGACGACGTGATTCGCTTCCTGAATACACGCAAGATTGGAACTCGGCTGCTGTTCGGAGGCAACTTGCTACGGCAACCGGCGTATTTGAACATTGAAAAGCGAGTCGTTGGCGAATTACCGAACTCAGATTTCATCACCAGTCAGGTCTTTTGGATTGGTGTATTCCCAGGGCTCACAAAGCCGATGCTGGACTACGTGGTCGAGAGCCTGTTTGAAGTGTCGCAGCTGTGTGAAGTTTCGTCGCAGTGAGCGCCTGCTGACTTACGTTCAGGTTGCACCGATGATGCCTGTGCACGGGCCTCAAAAATGAGCATTAGAGAGTCCGGATTGAAAACCGGCAGAGGAATGGAATGCGCGTTGCGGATTACATAGCACAAAAGGTCGTCGAGGCCGGTGCGGACTGTTTTTTTGTGCTGACAGGCGGCATGGCTATGCATTTGAATGATGCCTTTGGCCGCGAGCCCGGTTTGCGATATTACTGCAACCACCATGAGCAAGCTTCGGCGATGGCGGCTGATGCCTATGCAAGGCAGACCGGGAAACTGGGGGTTGCGATGGCGACAAGTGGCCCCGGAGCAACCAATCTGCTGACGGGGATTGTCGGGGCATACCAGGACTCTGTACCTGTCCTGTTCTTAACCGGCCAGTGCAAGCGGTTGGAAACCATTCGTGGGCGAGGCATCGCGGGACTGCGCCAGGCGGGCTTCCTGGAAGTCGACATTCTTCCGATAGTGGGGTCGGTTACCAAGTACGCTGCTTTTGTGGAGAGCCCAGAGAGGGCTCGATACCATGTTGAGAAAGCTATTTACCTAGCCAAGTCTGGCCGGCCAGGTCCGGTTTTGCTCGATGTTCCGCTGGATGTGCAGGCCGCTCAGTTTCCTGAAGATACCGCTGAGGGATACACGCCGGAAGATGAAGAAATTCCCTGTTGCAGTCCGCAGGATATCCAGGATATCTTCCTCCGGCTTGCCAAGGCGGAGCGGCCTCTCCTCCTGGCTGGCCATGGGATTCGGGTAGCCGGCCAGGTAAACGAATTTCGGGAGTTGGTCAAGCGCCTTCAGGTGCCGGTCGTGACTTCCCTGATGGCCAAAGATTTGATGGAGTACGCGGATCCCTTGTTTGTGGGGCACCCAGGTCCCCGGGGTGCTCGGGGTGCCAATTTTGCGGTGCAATCGGCGGATCTGATTCTTATCCTTGGATGCAGCCTGCATATCCAGACAGTGGGTTACGAGGGAGAGTTGTTCGCTTCCAAGGCGGACAAGATTCAGATCGAGATAGATCCTGCACTGATGGAGCGGGAGCGCGTCGGCGTGCAGACCAAGTACAGCTGGGATATTAAGGACTATCTGCCAAAGTTTCTCGAGGCCACGGAGAGCTATCAAGGTGCGGCCAGGCAGAAGTGGATCGCAGCCTGCCAGTCGTGGAAGGAACGATTTGCCATTTTGAAGGAGCCGCATGAGCTCGGAGAAGCCACAGATCCCGTGAATCTCTACGAGTTCGTGGATGTCTTAAGCGACCTACTGGAAGGGGAAGAAACGATCCTTACCGATGCAGGCCAGCCCCATCCGATTCTTGGGCAGGCCTTTCGAACCAAGGGGAATCAGCGATATATTAACCCCGGTTCGTTGGCGGAGATGGGCTATGCGCTTCCTGCGAGCTTCGGGCCGGCTGCCGATGATCCAGAGCGGAATGTGATCGCCGTGACGGGCGACGGTTCACTCCAGACAAACATCCAGGAACTCCAGACCCTTGTTCACTATGGGTTCAATGTGAAGCTTTTCGTGATCAACAACGGCGGTTACGGATCGATCCGGCGGACGCAGGAGACATTTTTCAAGGGTTTCTTCATGGGCAGCACACCGGAGAGCGGAGTGACGCTGCCGGAGACCGAAAGCGTATGCAATGCATATGGTCTCACCTATGTCCGGTGTCATAACCGTTCCGAACTGAAGACGATTCTGGAGCAAGTGCTCGCAGTGAAGGGACCGGTGTTGTGCGAAGTGATGGCGCAACATAACCAGAAGATCATGCCCGGTGTACCTTCCTATCTCCTGGAAGATGGAAGCATGCGCTCCAGAGCTTTGCATGAGATGACGCCTGATATTGGGGCTACGCTTGAGGCAGCATATCAAACGGCAGGATTAGAGTGACGGAGCGTTGATGCCGAAGCTGCCAGCCGATGATATCGACTTCATCCTATCCTGTACAGAACCGGTTTGGGACGAGATCCGCGGGAGCCGACTATTCCTGACAGGGGGAACAGGTTTCTTTGGATGCTGGCTGGTCGAGAGTTTCCTTGCAGCGAATGCACGTTTTGGCTTGAACGCAAAGCTCACTCTCCTAAGCCGGTCTCCAGAAGCCTTTCGGGAGAAGTGTCCACATCTCGCAAGCGATGCCGCACTTTCTTTGCTGCAAGGTGATGTCCGCGATTTCCAGTTTCCTGAGGGTGACTACCCGTTTGTGATTCACGCCGCGACGGAGGCAAGCGCCCGGCTGATTGCGGAAGAGCCTCTACAAATGTTTACGACCGCCATCGACGGGACGAGACGAACCTTGGATTTCGCCGCAACTCACGGGACGCGTAAGTTTCTCCTCACGAGCTCAGGAGCTGTCTACGGCGAACAGCCCGCGACGATGAGCCATATTCCAGAAGACTATGCAGGTGCGCCGAACCCTCTCGATTCTGGGGCCGTCTACTCCGAAGGTAAACGCGCCTCGGAGCTTTTATGCGCTGTCTACGCGGCCCATCACGCGATGGAATGTAAGATCGCTCGCTGCTTCGCTTTTGTAGGGCCGCATTTGCCTCTCGATACGCACTTTGCTATAGGCAACTTTTTGCGGGATGCGATGCGTGGCGAGGCAGTTCGCGTCAACGGAGACGGCACACCCAGGCGCTCGTATATGTATGCGGCCGATCTTGCAGTCTGGCTTTGGACAATGTTGTTTCGTGCTAGGCCGTTAGATGCCTTCAACGTTGGTTCGGATCAGGCAGTTTCAATTGCTGAGCTGGCGAAGGTGGTGTCGGATACTGTCGGCTCCGCGGCCGGGATACAAATTTCCAGACAAGCCACCGGCGGTACGCCCATACGACAATACGTGCCAAACGTCGACAAAGCAGCCGCGCAACTAGGTCTGCGCTGCGAAATTTCACTGCGGGAAGCAATACGGCGAACGGCCGCCTGGCATGGCTACTCCATCAACACACGGACTCTATAATGTCAAAAGTAGCGATACTCCTCATCGCGCATTCGAAGCGCTCAATGGCGAGGATGGTCGAGTTCTGGAGAGTTAGCCTGCTGGTCTTTTGGGCTTCTGTTCGCAGCATCTGAGGGGTGGAAGATTTTGAAGATCATTGAAAGTACTACCCCGGCGCCCCCTCATCGATCTCTTGGTACACTTCTGAAGCACTGGATCGGCCTCGACACCGCAATTGCCTTTACGATTCTGGCGCGCTTCTGGTCCGCTGGCGCAGGTGTGTTGACAGTGTTTCTGATCGCGCACTTTCTCACGCCCAATGAGCAGGGCTACTACTATACGTTCTCGAGTCTGGTAGCTCTTCAAATCGTTTTCGAACTGGGGTTTTCCTTTGTCGTATTACAGCTGGCGGCGCATGAGCGAGCCGAGCTGAGCTTCCTACCCAACGGAGATGTGCAGGGTAATCCCAGATCGCATGCCCGGTTAGCTTCCATCCTCCAGAAGTCAGTGCGCTGGTACTCGGTCGCAGCCATCCTGATGGCGGGAGTCTTGCTACCGGCTGGCTACTATTTCTTCACAACGCATCAGCACGCGGGTCCCGAAGTTTTCTGGAAAGCTCCGTGGTTTCTGTTGGTGCTTGCAGCGACATTTACCTTTCAGCTCGATCCGGTTTTCTCCTTTCTGGAAGGATGCGGATCGATAGTGCAGGTAGCACGCATGCGATTTGCCCAGGCCATGCTAGGTAGCGTGCTGGCATGGACGGCGCTGGCGACACACCACGGACTCTTCGCCCCAGCCATGATGGTCTCCGCACAGGCGCTCGTCGGACTTATCTTTCTTTTTTCCTCCTCCCGAAAGAAGCTTTTGAAGAGTCTGTTAACGCTCAAAGTCGGCGAACATTTTGTCGGCTGGCGCAGCGAGATCTGGCCCTTCCAGTGGAGAATTGCCATCAGCTGGCTATGCGGCTACTTCATCTTTCAATTATTCAATCCAGTGTTGTTCGCTTACCAAGGACCGGTCGCCGCCGGCCGCATGGGCATGTCGCTCAGTATCGCTTCCTCAATCGGTGCCATCGCGCTGGCGTGGATGAACACCAAGGCATCCCCGTTTGGCAACATGGTCGCGCGGCGCGAATTCCTGGAGTTGGATACCCTGTTCTTCCGCACACTCTGGCAATCGACGATTCTGCTTGTGCTTGGAGCGACAGCTTTCCTTACCGTGCTGCTCATGGCCGGCCGCAGTTTTCCCCAATATGCGTCCAGGGTTCTCCCTCCGTGGGCGTTTACCCTGCTCTTACTCACAGCAGTGATGAATCATGTGGTCTTTAGCGAAGCGCTCTATCTGCGGGCGCACAAGCAGGAGCCCTTTTTCGTTCAGGCCGTAGTAGTAGCCATCCTGCTCGGCAGCGCCACCTACCTGCTGGGACGCTTTGCAGGTGTGAATGCCGTAACAATAGGCTATTTCCTGATCGGCGGAGTCTTTGGCCTGGCCTCGGGAACATACATTTTTGTTCGCAAGAGACGGGAGTGGCACGGGACTTCCTCGCAGCAACTGTCGCGCGAAGGAGCTGGAAATTGACGACTGAACCGGTCCAATCTGCCTCGGAATTTAAGCCCTTGCTTACCATCGCCATTCCGACCTACAACCGCGCGCGCTATCTGCGCGAACTTCTGTCAGTGCTGTTCGATCAACTGGTCGGGGAGCCGCGGGTCGAACTGATCATTTCCGACAACGCCTCCCCCGATGAAACGCCTCAGGTAGTGGCGGAGTTTCAATCGCGCGGACTGTCCATCCGCTCCATCCGCAACGAGGTAAACGTAGGGGCAGATGCAAACTTCCTGCAGTGTTTCGAGCAGGCGCGCGGCAAGTATGTCTGGATCTTTGGCGATGACGACATCATCATTCAAGGCGGAGTAGCGAAGGTCTTGTCGCACCTCGAAACTGGGGAATACGATCTCGTTTACCTGAATTCTTTTGGGCTAACTGACTCATATGTACCCCAGCTTCAAAGCAGGGAAAGCAAGGCATTCGATACCACCGACGCAATGCTTTTTGTCGGACGAGTGCATGTGTACTTTACCTTTATCAGCGGCAACATCATCAACAAACGCGCAGTAGAGGAGCAGGGGACAAACGCCTTCGCATCCTTGGTGGGCTCAAATCTCGTCCAGCTAGGCTGGACTTACAAGGCACTCAATGGTTTTCGCCGTGGACTGCATATCGAAGACCGGTTAGTGGGTGCACGCTTGAACAACACTGGCGGCTACAAACTGCTCGAGGTGTTTGGCCCGACGCTAAAGACAGTAACAGGAAATTGGCTGCAATCGAAAAGACTGCAGCGCGTTGTGATGAACGGAACCCTGCAAAGATTCTGGCCCGGCATGGCACTGCAATACAAGAGTGCCTCCTCTGTGTTTGCGCAAGAGGCTAAGCCAGGTGAAGTGCTTGCAAGCGCGTTTCGAGACAACGTTCGATATTGGGCGTTCGTTTACCCCATCCTCCAACTGCCAACCCCGCCTGCATCGTGCTGGCTACTGCTCGTTCGGGCCATAAACAGGATCGACCGAGCTGCTGGATTCGTCATGCTACGTCACGGCTAGAGCTACGTCCGAAAGCTTCTCCGCTCGGATCGGTGAATTGACCCTATTCAACTCAAGACTAAGGTAGATAGAGTCACTATTAAGGCGTGATCTTAGCGGGCCAAATCTTGTAAAATTAAACTGAGACGGTGAGATTTGAGTCGATTGCTGCGATTTTTGCATGAGAATGGGCTTTATCTGCTCGTAACTCATCTCTCCGGGCAGGCTATCGCGCTTCCTCGAAACCGGCTTCTCGCCTGGAAACTCGGTGTTAAAAAGATCCATGTTGGCCCGGGCTCATATCTGCGTGGACTATCCAGCATCCAGATGGGAGAAGACTTTTCCGCGGAGCGGGGTCTCTGGCTGGAAGCGATTTCGCGCTATAACGATCAGGTATTCACCCCACGGATCGTCATAGGAAAGCATGTGCGCATCAGCCACTATGTCCATATCGCAGCCACACATTCTGTGCAGCTTGGTGACCATGTGTTGATTGGAAGCAAGGTCGTGATTATCGACCACAATCATGGCAGGTACGCGGGAGAGCACACCTCGCCTCTGATCCCGCCGACCCAGCGGCCTCTGGATGTAGATTCAAGCGTGGTAATTGGCCAGAACGTATGGCTTGGGGACGGAGTGGTGGTCACACCCGGCTCATCCATCGGCGAAGGAGCTGTAATCGGCGCCAACTCCGTGGTCATCGGAAGCATCCCACCTTTTGCCCTGGCTGTGGGCGCACCTGCCACAGTGCGCAAGATTTTCAATTTCAACACCGGGAAGTGGAGCAGTATTTCATGATTCGAGCCGCGTGCACGATTGTTTCTCTTAACTACCTGCCCTATGCGCGCACTCTCTGCGAGTCGTACCTGAAGTTCCATCCCGGCCATACGTTTTACGTGCTACTGGTGGATCGATTACCCGCAGGTATGGATGTTTCTGAGGAGCCTTTTCAACTTGTTCTGGTCGAGATCCTGGGAATTCCTGACTTTGAATCGGTCGCCTTCAAGTATGACATCCTTGAGCTCAACACTAACGTGAAACCGACGTTTCTGAAATCCTTGCTGGCAAACGGAATTGACGAGCTGATCTACTTCGATCCCGATATCCTGATCTGTTCGCCAGTCGACCCGGTTTTCAATGAACTGGATAATCACTCCATCGTCCTCACGCCGCATGCCATGTCACCCAATGATGGAGCTCCCGAGGTAGAAGCCATGCTGCTGTTCTCGGGGATCTTCAACCTCGGGTTTATCGCGGTATCCAGAACGCCAGAAGCAGTTCGGTTTCTGACCTGGTGGGAAAATCGCTGCCTGACGCTCGGCTACGCGGAGCGCATGAGTGGCCTTTTTGTAGATCAGAAATGGATCAATCTGGTCCCCTCCTTCTTTGACTCGGTCGCAATCCTGAGACATCCAGGATGCAATGTCGCCTACTGGAATCTGCATGAGCGCTATCTGGAGAAAACCGGCGATTCCTGGAGAGTGAATGGCAGCGCGCCCCTGGTCTTCTACCACTTCAGCGGAGTACGGGTGGATGGCGGAACCACGATTTCTAAAGGCTACGATCAATTCAACCTGGATTCCCGCCCCGATCTGCAGGAGATCTTTGCCCACTACCGCGCCCGGCTAGCGCACCACGGGATTCACGATGTGGCCCGCTTCGTGTACGCGTTTGGCCGCTTCAGCAATGGTGTGCTTGTCAATAAGCTGCAGCGAGCAATCTATTCTGGCAATGTTGACAGGTTTGGCAGCACAAGCCCGTTTGATGCCAACGGACCGTTTTACAAATGGGCAAAAAGCAACCATTTGCAGAGCGGCCAGGAGTCTGTGGCAAAGTACAACCGGCACACCATTGACCGGAACGACATCAAGGTACGTTTTGTGAATGCCATGCTGCGGTTGGGATTACGACTACTCGGCACAGACCGGTATACGGTCCTGTTAAAGTACCTGGCATATATCTCTGTACCGCGCAACCAGAAGGATGTCTTTAACAAATTGCCTACAGTCTAGTTCTCGAAATGTTTTGCGTTTAATTTTATGGAGACTCCATGAACCATCGGGTGATTCTTGTGACGGGATCATTGCCGCCCGATGCCTGTGGTGTAGGCGACTATACCCATAAGCTGGCTTCCGCTTTGGAAGCCGCTGGTCAGCCTGTTGAAGTTCTGAATCACCGCGAGTGGAATATGGCTGGTACCGCCAAGGCGATTCGCAACCTTCTGAATGCCCGCAACTCGATCGTGCATATGCAATATCCCACCGTCGGCTACGGAAAGAGCCTTGGCCCTCAGTTGGCGCTTCTACTCAAGCCGGCTATCGTCACTCTCCATGAATTCAGCCTCGCGCATCCCCTGAGAAAATTGTCTCTTTTTCCCTTCACGCTGAGATCCCCCATTCTCGTCATGACGTCGGAGTTCGAGGCGAACGCCACGGCGCTGAAGATGCCATGGATCAGGAGTCGAATCCGTATCATTCCGATTGGCAGCAACATTGAGCCGCCGGCGTTCCGTAGCGTTCAGCGCAACGACAGCGTGGTCTATTTTGGACTGATCACGCCTAGAAAAGGGCTTGAGGACTTTCTGGAATTCGCCCGGTTGGTCCGAACAAGAAATCTGCATTGGGAATTGCTGATCATAGGGAAAACTGCTTCAGGTCAGGAAGCATACGCGCAGACACTGCGAGACAGATCTTCGTCTTACGGAGTTCGGTGGCTTCTTAATCTCAGCGCGCCAGAGGTATCGCAACTCCTCTCCACCGCTGGCTTCGCCTATTTGCCGTTCCCGGATGGAGCATCCGAACGGCGCGGATCACTAAAGGCCGTCATCGCTTGTGGCCTGCCCTGCATCACAACACGCAGCGAGCAGACCCCACAGGAGCTTGCGCAATCTGTGGTTATTGCGTCAGACCCCGAGCAAGCCGTGAACTATTCAATACATCTGATGGCCGACAACCTGGAGAGGACAAGACTCTCTCTGGAATCGCTGGCATATGCCGACAGATTCGAATGGGGGAAAATAGCACTAGCCCATATAGATCTGTATCAGGAGTATCAGCGAACCTACCGCTAACTTTGCCTCCTCTATCACTGGACGAGAAGTGAGTTACAAAAAGAGCGGTCGGAGTTCGGCTTCCGAGGCGGCTGAGAATAAGCCGGTCTCGGCTATGGTTCAGTGGGTGTTGACTGCGGCGCCGCAGACTGTATGCGGGAGCCGACCAGCTTCGAACTCGTTGCGATTGCCATTCCCAAAATCAGCCAGAAATTCCCAAAGACCAGCGGAAACTCAGTCGCAGCACTGACAATTAGAAAGACGATGAGCGCCAGCAGCCAAACCCATCTGGAAATATTGACAGGAAGAATCAATTTTTCGAGCGCACGCCAGTTTGCGCGCACAACACATCCCATAGCACCAAAAAAAACGATTGTTCCAAGGATGCCGACGTTTGACAGCAACTTGACGATGAGGTCGTGAGACCCCGCGCTGCCCCATCCGACTCCGAGAAGTGGATACTTTTGAAAATACCCAAAAGCCAACTCAATCGTCATCACTCGCTCCAGGCCTGAGCCAGAACTCGATTTATCGAGCACAGCCGTGCTGGCGATGCTGCTCACCACTGGAATAGACGTAAGAGCAGCAGCAATAATTGCCGATGTGGCCGCCACGGCAATGAGAGAGTACTTGAACGCTCGCTTCAGAGACAAATCCCCAGTCCGCAATAGCAAAAGTACGGCCACCATAGCCAGGGCCAGTAAGCCGAAGTAAGCGGTCGAGGAGGTACTGAGAACTAACAAGAGAATGAACAGCAGCGCAACGTATCTATCAATAGGCCGTGACAGGACCGAACCTTTCTTGAGCAACGCGGGAAACGTTAGGGGCAGCAGGGTAATCAGGCTCTTGGCAAATTCAGATGGCTCCACACTTACAGAGGAAATTCTCCCCACTCCGATATCGAGAGTCTGCATAAACCCCTTCGCAGCAGCCGATCCTGAATTGTTGAAGATATAGTCCGGGTAAGGAAATCCAGTCGCATTGCAAAAGAACTGAAAAAGTCCCCAGACTGAAATGAATATGGCTGACAACAAGATCACTTTCTCAGTCTGCTGCCGATCTTCATCCCGCAAATTCGAATGAGCAACGCAAATGGCAATTATGCCGCCAAATATCAAATAAAGCAGTTGGGTTAAATTATGCGAGGAAAGATAAAGCGGGGTTTCTGTGAAGTCCCCGAGAATAGGAGAGCTGATGGCCAGCCTGCCGTTGATCAAGACCGGCATAATCAACGAAAACGAAGCAATGCCAAGAAACCCGATTAACCACAAGCACGGCCTGAGAAGTCGGCGATCGATTGCGAATGAGAGTGTAGGTAAGTGATCCAAGAGTAGACGCAGAAGCCAAAGAAATCCGAAAAGCATCCAGACTTGCAGCCCCGAACCATTCTCGTCGTCACCAAAATTGGCAGCGGATGTAGCGGAAAAAAGCGTGAAGAAGACAAAAAGGCGGTACAGCCATTTTTTCGATACAAACAAACTAAGGAGGCCGATGGGCAAGAAAATGTATCCAAGCGGCGTCATGTCACTCCTCGGTTGTCGGTTGCAGGAAGCTCAACGGAAAGCGTTGCGATTTACGATCATCAACAACGAGCGCAGCAAGATCAAAGGATGATCCCAGGCCGGCTGCCGGGAGGGATCGACTTGAGCAAACCGCGATCTCGCTGAGGGCTATAACCATTCGTCCATTGAGTCAGATTTGGCTGGCATTGTCGGTATATCCAAAATGCGCCACGATTCTCACTAAAGATATTCTATAGTCGGCAACCGCCGACTCGGATCAATCCCCATGGTCGGATTCCAGTGGTTTGAATCCGCCTTTCCTTGAAATGTCTCGTCTGGCTTTTGTCGCTCGCATGATATTTCAATTCAACCCGTTAGCATCCTTAGATTTAGCTTGCACAATGAGTGAATTGCCTACAACTCTTCTCCATGGCTAGTCATCAAAACCTACCTGAGCCTTGTAGATGATCTTTAAGGGAAAAAGAATGTTCAGCAACTCGATGATCCGATGTCTCCTTACTTGCAGCTGTTTGTTGACAACCTCAGTCGCAGTGCCTGTGGCTGCGCAGTCCTTCGAGCAAGGCATTCGCCAGCTGAGCATCTCCCCGACAGGAGGCGATGTCGGAACTCAGATCAATACGATGGAACAAAGCCTGCCTGCCAGCGGTGGACTTATCCAAATACCTACCGCGCCGTCGGGCCAATGCTATTCCTACGCAACGCCTATTCTGATCACCAAATCCATCATCCTGCAGGGACAGGGGCCGTCGACCTGCCTGAGTTTCAAAGGTTCCGGCGCTGCAATTTCGTTCCGTGATAACCAGGTGAGTTTTGTGCCCTCGAATTCACCCGTTGATGGCTTCGGCATGCGTGACTTTACGCTGTTGGGTTCTGGGCCAAACGCGGGGCAGGTTGGGCTGTCGATTGGCGGCTCACAAAACTCAGCCGGCTTCTTCGCCTCAGGCATGAACATCGACAATTTCGGAGTCGGGTTGCAGTTTGCCCGCGGAGTCTGGAATTTCAAATTCGAGCATTCCTTCTTTGGCTACAACTATCAAAGCGTCGTTTGGCCAGCTAGCGCAGGTTATGGCGGCGAAAACATAGAGTTCGATCATGTTACTTTTGAAGGCGCAAACTTTGTTGATTCCGTTTCCCTCGATGTGGATTCCAGCCCGTCAGCGTTCACCAATCTATCTAGCTTGACATTTGTTTCCTGCAACTTTGACGATGCTCAGTTGCATATCGCCAATGGAAGCGGCTCTGTTCGCCTGGTTTCACCTCACTTTGAAAACCCACAACATAGCTCTTCCGCCGGTCAGCCGTTTGTTCGGATCGAAGCCTACACGGTTGCAACCGACGTCGAAATGGATGGACCTGATTTTTACAACGATGCCAACGACCCATACCCTCCGGCATTCATCGAGATCGACGGAGGGGCGATCGCAGTCATCTCGCAGATGCGTTCTTTGAATCTGGATGGCACCACGAATGTGCCAACCAATGTGCTGATCAATGGGGCACCGCAGGTTACCTTGATCGGAAATTCGCCTCTACGCGCAGCCCAACAGCAATACATAGTAAGCCCTGGCAGCAATCCTCGAATCACCGTGCTAGGCGGTGAAGATGCCTCTAACAACATTGTCTCTGCCGGGCCCATCCAGTACACGCAAACGTATGGTCCGGACTATCAGTCTCCCTCCGTTCAAATCGGAGGTACTGGGTACCAACCAACCATCGGATTCAGTCTTTGGGCAGGAGGGGGAAGCACCTACTATGGCGCGCAAATACGAGAAGGTGCTCCAGACGAACTGGACTTCTGCTATAGCGGCGCGGCCAAGCCCGGAAGCGAAAACTACGCCTGCAACGCGGCTGTCAGCAATGGCGTCTTCAAGAGCTTGGTTCCGGACGGCACCGCCCCCCTGAGCGTTGTTAGCCATACTCCTCCAGACAACCTCAACGCGTGGCCGGCTACGTATCGCGCCAATGGAGTTCAGGTGCTGAATCCGCACGTTACTTCGGACAAGGTCATTCTTCTTCCTTCCGGCACCGCGACCGTCAACTTTTCAGGCCGCGCTGCCTTCACTCAAACGCCGTCTTGTACAGTTGCCTATCAGACGAGTTCCTCACTCGGAATCGCACGTGCTTTATCTTCCAATCCGACTTCAACCAGCATCACGATTTTCGGTCAGCCTTACTATGGCGTTTATTTTCAATGCATTGGAAATTAAACGGTCGGCTGCAGTGAACTGACTTCCGTTGTCCGACGCTCAATACCGTACACACGATTGAGAGAGGAGAGGGGCGCCTTTAGGTAAATAGGGTGCTTATTAACGAAATTCATGCGTGGATATCCGAGCACATAAGTAGAAGCTAGGCCACCAGTAGAGATAACGCATGATCTCTGCCTATGGTGTATTAGTTGCGAAAGCTGGCTCGCAGAGCATCCATACGCTGTCGAACGGCCGCATCTCGATATCTGGGCGCAGATTTGCCGAAAAAGATGCACCACACGCTCGCAACAAACAAGCTGAGCACCGTAGCCAGCAAGACGGTAAGAGTACGTTTCGGAAAAGATCTTGTATCGGGCGGTACGGCTAGGTCAACTACTTGAATGACAGCGCCCTGCCGGGCTTCGTCCAATTTCGCCATTTCCAACTGCTTGGAGATCAACTCCGAAATTGTCTCGTAATACCGGACGTCGCGTAACCGCCTCAGATATTCCATCGCGGCGTCCGGCACACGACCTTTGGGAACCAGCAATTCAGAATCCGAACTCTCTTGAGAGCCAGCAAGTTTGGCAAGCTGCGCTTTTAACGCTGCCAATTGTTGCTGGGCCACTACCATGTCGGGATTATCTCCAGTTGCATACGAACTCAAGCCCTGGATCTGAACCTCTTTAGCGACCACCTGCGCACGAAGATTGGCTGCCGATTCGATCAGCGATCGCGATTGGCTGTCGATCTGAAGAACACCGGTGGATTTCTCGGTACTCTTCATTGCCTCCTCGGCATTGGTCAGATTCCCCTTGGCCTCCAGTAGCTGTTGCTGGAAAAAATTGCGCCGCTGTGAAGCTTCCGTGATCGCGAGATTGGCAGATAACTTCTTGTATTCGTCCACATAACCATTGGCAATGTCCGACGCGTACTTTGGATCGCGGTCTGTCACCGTAATTCGCATCAAGCCGTCCTTCGCGCCAAGAACGACCGTAGAATGAGCTTCGAAAGCCGTGCGCGCCTGAGAGGGTTTCTTAGCGTGATACCTGTCCATGAGTCCAAAATGCTGAATGACGGAATCCTCCAAAGTCCGACTATGGAAGAGAGACACATACATCTCACTCGGATTCTTGATTCCCAGGCTCGCCCCAGCAACGGACGCAAGAGCTCCAGAACCTCCAAGCTGGCCCAACAAGGAAGAGCTCATTGAAGAATTCTGCCCAGGGGGTATAAGGAGAGTTGTCGCTGTGTATTGGCTGGGCAGCAACACAACGGCGATCGACGTAAGCACGGCGCCGATAACGGTAAACCATAGAAGAAAATATCGCCGTCGGGCTAGGATGATCAGGAAGTCCAGCAAGTACACTTGCTCTGCGGCCGCTTCCTTAGGTTCCATCCCGCGTACCGGATAACTAACCGCTTCAGAGTTCATTCTGGGTCTCCAGTTCCATTCTAATCAGAAAAGTCTGTAGGAACTTCCCGGGGGTGCCGACCTTTCGTAGCGATTTGCAGACAATCGCACACCTTAACTCGGACGTGCGGTTCCGTGAGAGAACGGGTACTGCAGAAGCTTCAACTCGAAGCTGGGAGACGAGTTCCTGAACGGGAAATCTCTGTCGTGGATTTAATGAGGACTGTACCCAGAGCCGTGCGAGGAGAGTGATGACCCGTTCATCAGAAGAATGTCCTCTTCCAACTCCAAGTATTCAAGTTCTGTGCTTCTCAACTCCCCACACATGTCCTTAATCTCCGCAGTAAGGTGTATCGAGAGTCCTGCGAGCCCACATTTTCAAAGGTTGCGGGCATGCTGGATCGCTGTCGGTGTGGCAATCGGAATGTCCTTAAGTTCCGGGCGGCCAGGTGTGGCAGAGGGAGCCCAGCGGTGGCCCAGACGGACGAGAGGCAGTTCCAGCAGATAATAGCTCGCAAGAGCGCAGGCGAAGCTGACTACGAGACGTAGTGGCCAGCTCTGCAGGATGCCAAAGGGGTGGGCACCGGGGAGAAAGTGTTGGGAGAAGAAGAGTTGCTGCCAGAGATAGAGACTGTAAGAGACTCGCCCGACGAATCGGAGCGGTTTCCACTCGAGTGCCCAGCCAAAGACATTATCGGGGTTGAGGACGGAGCCGAGGACGATGCATGGCATTAGGTATATGAGCAGCGTGACCTGCCACGCGGAGCCTTCGCCGAAGTTCAGGATGACGAGGAGAAGCACGACGAGCGCGGGCCAGAAGCGTAGGGCGCTCTTGAAAATCCCCCGGATGCGCGGGTTTGAGACCAGCACGGCGAAGAGGGCAGGAACAAATAGAGCGTCCATACGGGTTTCAGCGTGCCAAGCGATAAGGTCCCAGGGCCGGGAATGTAAAGCGATCACGCGATAAACGCAGATAAGGACACTAAGAATGGCGAGGATCACCGCGCGATACCGCTTCGAGCTCAAGATGAGGAGCCCTGGCAGAATAAGGTAAAACTGCTCTTCGAGAGCAAGGGACCAGAAATGGGACGTGTAGTAGCCCACAGGTCCGCCGAGGAGCGTAGGGTAATTACGAAAAAAGAGTAAAGACTTGAACCACTCAGGAACCGAGACGTCGACAAAGCCGAGTTTGGTCAGGAGAGCGATCGTTAGCAGGAAAAAGATGGCTGGAGGGAGGATGCGAAAGCCGCGGCGGATGTAGAACTTGCGCAGGCTGATGGAGCCGTCGCGCTGCTCTTCGTCGAGCAATCTGGAGCAAATCAGGCTGCCGCTGATCGCGAAGAAGACGTTGACGCCGACTTAGCCATATGTGTTGAGCCACTTTGTGGAGAGGAACCAGAGCGAGTGAATGCTGTCGTGGTGGCAGATGACAACCAAGATCGCGATCGCTCGCAACCGTCGAGAGTAGGAAGGTCTCCTGTCCGGCGGGTCGGCGACCTCATGCTAGACCTCTCTCATGTCATCCCTGGCTCGCCTTGAGCCAAGGCTGAAAGTCAAATTGACTTTAACCACTACTGGATGGACGCAGAAGGCGCTTCACCAGATCTTTGGACCCAATTCGCATCGTGGCCCAAGACCTGACTGCAGGGTTCAAACCATGTTCGGCAATCCATATTGCAGCGGAGAGCTGAGGAGAATCACCAAGAATCCTGAGAAGCCGTTTGTATTCTTTGCGCTCCTCGTGACTGAAACGGGGTGAATCGATTGCGTCTGCAAATCTCACTGCCTTGGTTCTCATGTTCTTCTTCAGTTCCGCAATGCTCCAGCCCCGTTTCTCGAATTGGGGAATTAACAGCTTATTGTAGATTTCGCCTGTTTCCCGTACCTCTGCCATCTTTCGCGAAGCGCGCACACCTTTGCCATCATCCCATACGCGATAATTTGACATGACTTGCGGGGAGTACACATTGCCCCAACCGCTGATTGCAAGCCGCACAATCATGTTCCAGTCTTCGCAGTATCGCCATGAGAGGGTTGAGTTGTAGTAGTCAGCTTCTCTTATGGCTTGGGCCCGGTAAAGGATACAATTTGCTGCTGTCCGATAGCCTTTTGCATTGGCTCTCAATGCCTGATCTGCGGATTCGAAGGCGCTGGTTCGTGCGATGCGGCGAATCCGTTGCACCCGTCCTTCACGATCGATCTGGTTCACATTGCAGTGCGCATAGCCGGCTTCAGGATATTGCTCCATGAGCTTTGATAAAACGGCCACATAGTCCGGTTCGAGAAGATCATCGGAATCCAGGCGTACGATCAAGTCCGTTTTCGGTTGAGAAAGAAGCCAGCTTATATTGCCTGGCAAACCGAGATTCACCGGTTGCCGATAATATCGAAGCTTCGGATGTTGAGCACACAGATCTCGCATGACAGCGTCTGTATCATCTGTGCTCGCATCATCCGAAATCCAAATTTCCTGGATTGGATGAGTTTGCGCCAGTGCCGATTCAATCGATCCACGCAAATACTGTGCCTGATTGTAGGTACCAATGCAGATAGCAACCGAGGTTTGTGAAGAGCCAATCTCGTTTTTGGAAGGTTCCACCGGCAATTCCTTCTGGAGGATTTAGTCCGCCATACCATCTTAACGCGGAGCATCGCAATGTATCCCAAATCGGACAATGCAAGGTTGCAGTTGCACCAGGATCTCTATGCCTTCAGGCCGAGAGTGCAGCCTTGTATGCGGCAAAGGTGGTTTTGAAACGAATCCAGATGTCGGGGTAACGCGTGAGTAATCCATGTGCGAGCAGTAGCAGGCCGGGAAATTTGCGCGACCCGCACAGTCCCGTATAGCTCATAAAGGCGAATTGGCGAAACCGCCCGAACGGCTGTCGGGACAGGTATTCCAGCAAGATCAAGGTGCGGTTGAACGCTTCATCATAGTGGGACGAAGGATTGAACTTTACGCGATGCTCCTCGATAGGGCGCGAGCCAATCATATGATCCACCAACACTGCCGGGTCATAGATAAGGTTGTGGCCCTTCACCAGCAGCGCGAAACAGAGCTGCATCTCCCAGCCTACTTGCGCCCCCTTGCCTCGTAGCCGCGTGTCGAGTCGGAGATTACCAAACGCACTGCGGCGAAACGCCATATTCACGCCTTTGAGCGTGTGCACATAGCGTGCTGGACCTACACCGCAATGATGAAAGCCAACAGCATTGCCGTACCAAGAGACTATTCCCACGACAGGCTCTGCACCCTCGATCCATCTGTTTTCATTTGGGACGAATACGTGGTCTTTACCGCCTACCCCAGCTGCCGAGGGGTCGGCCACGAAGTGCGCCACGATCCGTTGCAGCCAGTCTGGATGCGGCACCGAGTCGTCATCGGTAATTGCGAAAAGATCGGTCCTGACCTGGTCGAAGGCGCAATTCAACGCATAGACGACCCCGGGCTCTGTGCAGAGAATCAGCCGGGCATTGGGGCATGGCCTATCTGTGCGGGCAAGGTAGGCGCAAGTCTCGGCATCCTCATCGCGATAGGTGATCAGCACTTCTTCCGGAACCAGCCACTGCCGGTCGAGAGCAGCCAGGCAGCGGGCCAAGTCGGCGGTGCGCCGGTAGGTAGGTACAATTACCGAAATGCTGGGTCCTGACGCTGTCATCTCTCAGAGGGCCTCGTTTGCATGATGGGACGGGGTGGATTCGATTCCATGCTCGTCATCTGCACGGAAGACAATTTGCACGAAGGACAATTCTGATGGCAAGCCATTCCTCAGTTTGCCTCTTGGCAAAGCTCTACAAACCAGCGTAGCTTACGGACACCGTGCGCATCTCGAAAGGTGGTTCTTCAAGAACATGGAGAACTACTGCTATTCATTCTTTCATTTCTTGAGACACCCCTATTGATCGGATTCATGATCAGGAAACAGCAGCCTGAGAGGCTTAACCCTTCTACCTCGGGGGTTCGACTTCGGGGACGCCAACTACGCCCCGCTCATAGTCCCGACAACATTCGAGGTACGCAACTGGCACTCGTTGGGGCTATCGAAACAGCTTCGATAACAAGCTCATGTATAGGAAGCCCGCAATTCCGCACGCTACGAAGAATATGTGCGGAAACATGACCTGTGGCCAGAATGCTACGGAACGCCAGCGACGTTGTTGGATGTTGAAGGCTGATTCTTTGCCAAAGGAACCCAAAATGCGGGGAGATCTATGCTGGCCGTCATCCGAATGAAAATTTGATAAGAGCTGTTCGAGCTCAGCTGCGCGGAGAGCGTGGCCAAGCCGCAGGAGCTTGAAACGAACCTCTGCAGTCCAAAAACCAATGCCGAGGATACTGACGAGAAGAAAGATCAGCGATGACTTCTGCGTCGCGCCGAGGGCGATCGCTGCCCCGGACACGGTGACACCCCAGTTCTTGATCGTGAGGAAGTAGGGGTCGTAGCTCTGGAGAATGTCGATTACCTTGAAATACTCTTCTCTGAGTTCCGTACGGTAAGAGCTTTCACTGAGTTCAGTCATTCGGCCCTCGTCACAGTCGATAGATCCGGCAGACCAGATCGGAGATTTTTCTTTCGACCAATCTTAGAGGACTGCTGCGATTTTCGCAGTACAAAGCCGCCATTTGCGGAAATTGCAAATGGCGGCTCTGGGTAGCTGGCAGATGTGCTTGAGGGCTTCAGTTGAGAGATTATTCTTTTTCGTCGCTGCTGGTCAGTTTTGGCATTTCTGCCTTTTTGCTCAGAGTGAGCAGGCCGCTTTGCGCGTAGGTGATGAGCTTTGCCCGCGTGTCGGTGATATCGAGGTTGCGCATGGTGAGCTGGCCGATGCGGTCGCGTGGGGAGAAGGTGGATTCGCCCTTTTCCATGGTGAGGCGTTCGGGTTTGAAGGTCAGGTTTGGCGAATCGGTATTGAGGATGGAGTAGTCGTTGCCGCGACGGAGTTCGACGGTGACGTCGCCGGTGATGGGCTTGGCTACCCAGCGCTGGGCGGCTTCACGGAGCATGATGGCCTGCGAATCAAACCAGCGGCCCTGGTACAGGAGACGACCGAGTTTGCGGCCGCTTTCGCGGTACTGCTCGATGGTGTCTTCATTGTGGATGCCGGTGATGAGACGCTCGTAAGCGATGAAAAGCAGTGCGAGGCCGGGGGCTTCGTAGATGCCGCGACTCTTGGCTTCGATGATACGGTTTTCGATCTGGTCGCTCATCCCGAGGCCGTGGCGGCCGCCGATGCGGTTGGCTTCGAGCAGCATTTCGACGGGATCTGAGAATTCCTTGCCGTTAAGGGCTACAGGGAAGCCCTGTTCGAAGCGAACGGTGACTTCTTCGCGCTTGATTTCGACATCGTCGCGCCAGAAAGCTGTGCCGCCCATGATGGGGACAACAATCTTCATGCTGCTGGTGAGCAGTTCGAGGTCCTTGGCTTCGTGGGTGGCGCCGAGGATGTTGGAGTCAGTGGAGTAGGCTTTTTCGGCAGACATCTTGTAGGCGAAGCCGGACCTCTGCATGAAGGCTGACATTTCGGCGCGACCGCCGAGTTCGTCAATGAAAGCATCGTCGAGCCACGGTTTGTACACCTTGAGATCTGGGTTGACGAGGAGGCCGTAGCGGTAAAAGCGCTCGATGTCGTTGCCCTTGAAGGTAGACCCGTCACCCCAGATGTTGACGTCGTCTTCCTTCATGGCGGTGACGAGCATGGTGCCGGTGACGGCGCGGCCGAGTGGCGTGGTGTTGAAGTAGGTCACGCCGGCGGTGGTGATGTGGAAGGCGCCAGACTGGAGGGCTGCGATGCCTTCGCGGACGAGAGGTTCGCGGCAGTCGATGAGGCGGGCTTTTTCAGCGCCGTATTCCATGGCCTTGCGGGGAATTTCGTCGTAGTCGGATTCGTCGGGCTGGCCGAGATTGGCGGTGTAGGCGTAGGGCAGAGCGCCCTTCTGCTTCATCCAATGAAGCGCGGCGCTGGTGTCCAGCCCGCCGGAGAACGCGATGCCGACTTTTTGGCCGACTGGAAGGGTTTCAAGAATTACGGACATGGATTGCAGACCTCAGGGGTTCAGCAGACGCGCTGAAGGATTCTCATCTATTTTAATTGGGCTGTATCGGCCGATTTTTAAGAGATGGTGTAATGCCCAATCAGGCTACGATTCCCTGCCCTTCGATGATGGTGATGTATTTGTCGATTGGGAGATTCGCGAAGGTGTCTACCTTGTTACTGGGGGCTGGCCAATGGATTTCCAGCTGATCTATTTTGGTGGCTTTGCCTATGCCTAATACTTCTCTGGGGTCATGGCTGCTCAGATAGCTGCCTGCGCCGTTTTTCTGGCGCGTGCGGGTGGTCGAGCCGCATTTCCAGGTGATTTTGGCGCCGATGGCATCACGATTGCATTTCTTGCCTACGAGTTTGATGCCCAGCCAGTGGTGGCCTTTGGCGGCTTCGTTCCGGAGTAGGACCGGGGCGCCGTTGTTGGTGGAGATGAGTACGTCTATTGCGCCGTCGTTGTTAAAGTCACCGATGGCGAGGCCTCGGGCGGCTAGTGGCTGCTGGAAGATGGGGCCTGCCTCGGCGCTGATGTTTTCGAGCGTCTTGCCGTTGTTGTGGAAGAGCAACAGTGGCTCGCGGTAGGTAACGCTGGTGGCGTGGACTTCGATCTGGTCGTCGGGGTGGCCGTTGGCGATGAACAGGTCTAGGTTGCCGTCGTTGTCGTAGTCGAAAAAGCGAAGGCCCCAGCCGCTCATGGTGCGGGTGGCACTGGCCATGCCCATGGGGACGGCTAGGTCGTCAAAGGTCTGGTCGTGGTTGTTGTGGTAGACGGAGTACATCTCCTGGTCGACGTTGGTGACGGTGAGGTCCTGATAGCCGTCCTGGTCGAGGTCAGCGGCGTCAACGCCCATGCCGGAGCGGGCTCGGCCGTCGGCGCTGTAAGCTACGCCGGATTCCAGACCGATGTCTTTGAATTTACCCGCTGTGTTCTTGAAGAGGAAGTTCTGTACGGTGTCATTCGCGACGAAGAGGTCCATCCAGCCGTCGTTGTCGATATCGGTGGCGACTACGCCCCAGGCTTTGCCCTGTACGGCTGCGATGCCTGTGGCGGCTGAGACGTCGGTAAATGTTCCGTCGCCGTTGTTGTGGAACAGCCAACTGGCGGCTGGCGGGTAGACACGGGGGATGCAGTAGTGGCGTTCACCGGTGCCTTCGTTACCGCAGAACTTGTTGGCCGCTTTATCGAACTGGACGAAGCGGCAGACGAAGAGGTCGAGGCGGCCATCGTTGTCGTAGTCGAACCAGACGGCGCTTGAGGCCCAACCGTCGATCTTGATGCCAGACTTCTTAGTCACGTCCGTGAAGGTGCCGTCGCCGTTGTTGTGGAAGAGTTTCGAGTCGTTGTAGCTGGAGACAAACAGGTCGGGGTAGCCATCGTTGTTGTAGTCTCCGACGGCTGCGCCCATACCATATCCGGCGGAGGTGATGCCTGCTTTCGTCGTAACGTTGGTGAAGGTGCCGTCGCGGTTGTTGCGGTAGAGGGCGTTGTTCAGCGGCTTTGGCGGGTTGAAGAAGTCACAGGGGCCGCTGTTGACGAGGAAGATGTCCATCCAGCCGTCGTTGTCGTAATCGAGGAAGGCGCAGCCGGCGCCGGTGGTTTCGGGAAGATAGTAGTCGGGGGAGCGGCCGTTGGAGTGGGTCCAGGTGATGCCGGAGCGGGTTGACGGGATGGGTTCGAAGAGCGGCGGAAGGGCCGCGGCTGCGAGGGCTTTGCGCCATGCCAGCAAGGGAATCCCGGAAGCGAGGGCGGAGACAAACGCTCTTCGGCTGGGGCTGAACGGGCTGGGTCGACGCATTCCCCCATCATATACAGGGGCGACAGGGGCCTGTTGAGCCACGGATGACGAGGTCGACATGGATGTTGAGTTGCTGCCCTGTTTCATGAGGAGCGCTCAGCAGGTTATCCATCGCTTCCAGAAACAGGTTGACCATATTCTTTCTCGATAGATGGAGGGTAGTCAGAGGAGGATCAACGATGGTGCAGAGATCGATGTCGTCGAGGCCTATGACTGAGACATCCTGCCCAATGATGAGGCCTGCGCTGCGGATGGCAAGCATCGCCCCGATGGCGGAGAGGTCGTTGGAGCAGAGAACGGCCGTAACGCGGTCGGGACGACTGAGGAGCCGGCTCATGGCGCGGCGTCCGCCTTCGATGGAGAAGTCCGCTGCCTGTATGGCTGGCCTGATGATTTCGAGGCGGTTGGCGCGCATGGCTTTACGGAAGGCGGCTTCGCGCGCGGCTGAGATTGTCTGGTGAGCGCGGCCGCCGAGAAAGCCGATGCGGCTGTGGCCGAGCTCGACAAGATGCTGGATGGCGAATTTCATTCCAGTGAAAGCTTCGACGGCTACGTCGCTCACGCCGGGCTCGACGGCGAGACGGTTGAGGGTAACGAGAGGCACGCGGTTGTGGAGCATGCTCTCGTAGGCGGTAGTCTCGATTTCGGATTCGAGGACGGCGATGGCTTCCACTCCGCGCATAAGCATGCGCCGGATGGAGCGTTGCATTTCCTCGTGGGAGTGGGCGGTGATGGCGAGCATCATCTCCTGATCGCGGGTGACGAGCTCGCGCTCAAATTGGCTGACAAAGTCGGCGAAAAACGAATTGGAGATGTTTGGCACGATGAGGCCGTAGATTCCGCTGCGGCCGGATTTGAGGGCGGTCCCAGTGGAGTTGGGGATATAGTTGAGGTCCTGGATGATGGAGCGGATCCGATCAGCGGTCTGGCGGTCGACACGGTTGGAATTGTTGATGACACGGGAGATAGTGGCGGTTGATACGCCTGCGATCCGCGCGATGTCGCGCATCTTGAGAGGACCACTTTCCGAAGATGCGGATTTGCGAGGCATGGCGTTCTCCGGCGCAGGCGAGGGTGATTTCTGGGTATGGTGAATGCTAAATCGTTTATCCGGGGATTGGTCACGGAATTTCGATGGCTTACGACTTTGAGTCAGTGAACTAGGACGCGAAGGAATCTGGCGTCACTGCTTGAGTTAGCGGTTACCTCGTTTGGAAAGATCTTGGTAAGAATGCGGTCGAGGGTTGACCCACATCTCCATATTTAGGTTGACAGCAGTTGAAACGAGCGCATATCGTTTCTGACGGCTCGGTGTAACGGATTACATCGCAATTGAAATCCTTTTAATTTGAGAAAACGCTCGAAAGCCGAAGCGATTTGCAGTATGTTTGCGGAATTTTGAGGAACGTCTGATCGCTGCGAGACTCACAAGAAACGACTTCCTGAGTCCAGTTTCGAGCGCATCCGCGAGAAGTCCGACACACAGTTAAAAGCAAAGAAGATGCATCCGAACACTTTGCAGTTCCCTAGGCTTCATGCATGCCGACAGGCGAACTGCTCAAAATTGAAACGTTTTCAAGGAGACCTTATGACGAACGGTTTTATGAAGAGAAACAAGCTGCGACTGCTTTGGGTCGGAGTCGCAATGGTGTTGTCGCTGGTCTTTAGCGGCCAGGGCTTCAGTCAGGATACAAACGCGTCACTGAGCGGCACGGTCTCCGATCCTTCCGGCGCAGTGGTGCCGGGGGCCAAGCTGACTTTGACGGGCGAAGCTACGGGGTTCCAGGTGAACTTCGAAGCTGACGGAGCGGGTGAGTACAGCTTTCGCAATTTAACGCCGGGCAAATACGACTTGTCTGTAACGGCACAGGGCTTTCAGGGCTCAGTGCGCAAGGGCATCGAACTCGCGGTGAGCCAGTCGGCCCGCGTGGATGTGAAGCTGACGCTGGGCCAGTCTGATCAGACAGTCACGGTGAACGGCGATGCTTCTCTGATCAACTACGAGAATCCGACGATCGAAGGCGGCGTGAGTCCTGAGACGCTGCAGTCTTTCCCTCTTGTGGTTTCCGGGGCGCCTCGTTCTTCGGTGACTGTTGCGATCCTGATGCCGGGTGTGACGACTGGCGGCGGCGGCAACGCTTACAACGCTCGTACCAATGGCGGCATCATCACCGGTGATGAAGCGCTGGTCGACGGCGCTACGGCTTCCGAAGGTTACATGAATCAGAGCGGCATGGTCAGCTTGCAGACCGACTTTGGCATGTCGCCGGATATTACGAGCGAAGTCAAGATTCTGTCTTCGAACTACGACGCTCAGTTTGGCAACTCGACTTCAGGTCAGCTGATCGTGCAGACCAAGAGCGGTAGCGAGAAGTTCCACGGTGCTGCTTACGAGTACATCCGCAACGATTTCTTTAATGCAACCCAGTACGGTGGTGCATCGAAACCGGCGGATAAGGAAAACGACTTTGGTGCCAACGTAGGCGGCCCGATCTGGATACCGAAATATCACGGCCCTCAAGCGTTCTTCAAAGGCTACTTCTACTTCAACTGGGAAGGTTTCCAGGATCACGGATCAGCGAATTCGGCGACTTTGTCCATCGCTCCCATTGCGGAGCGTGGTGGTGACTTCAGCGCAGTGACGACGCAGCTGTACTATCCGAACGACCCGGCCAAGTATGGTGAGTTGGCTGGCACCAAAATTCCTGGCAACAAGATCGATCCTTCCTTCGAGGATCCGATCGCTGCGGCGTTTCTGGCAGCAGAACCAACGCCGACTAATGGCAACTTGCTGAACAACTACTTCATCCCAAAGTCCGGACAGGGTTCGCTCACCAACAGCGAGAATGTCTACTTCTGGCGCGTGGATGCCAACATCGGACAGAGGGATCACCTTTACTACACGTACTGGTGGCAATACACGGGCGTAAACTCGCAGAGCGATCTGCCGGTTGCAATTTCGACCGCATCCCCTGCCAGCCCGGAAAACGCGCCGATTCAGCGCCTGAACTGGGAACACACAATTTCGAGCAGCATGACCAATCACGCAACGGTCGGCTACCTAAACCGAAATGAAGGCTACTTTGCGCTGAACGGCGCGGCGAAGCTTCCAGTGGTTCCGGGCGTCGCCGATCCTACTTTCCTTCCAGAGATGACCTTCGGCGGCGGCTATTCGCAGCTGGGTAACAATGCTGGACCGGACTCCACGCAGAACCTGACGACACGCGGTACCTGGGCTGTCAACGACGTATTCACCCGCATCCAGGGCAAGCACACGTTGACGGCTGGTCTGGAGTGGAAGCTCGCTGGAACCAGCATCCACAGCTCGGGTAATCAGGGTGGAACATTCAACTTTGCACAGGACACAACGGGGAATCCTTCCCTTGGTGCACCGGGCGATGCTCAGGCAAGCTTCTATCTGGGCGCGGTTTCAAGCGCCAATGTTGGATACCTCAACATCAAGGCCAAGTATCCCCGTCAGATTGGCTGGGCTTTCCATGCTGGCGATTCCTGGCGCCTGAATCCAAAACTGACCCTGTCTTACAGCCTGCGCTGGGATTACATCAGCCCGTTTGTCGACAAACACAACAATCTGTCCTTCATCGATCCATACGGTCCGAACCCGGATGCAGTCACGGCGAGCGGAACGGAGTTAAAGGGACGACTTGCTTTCGCGGGAACCAAGTTTGGCGCAGCCAGCTATGGCGGCCGCTATCCTGAAGAAGCATTCAAGAATGCATGGGCACCTCGTGCAGGTTTTGCCTACACCATCGACCAGAAGACTGTTGTCCGCGCTGGCTACGGTCTCTATTTCGGACAGGCGTTCTATCCGGGATGGGGCGGCGGACTGGCACAGGACGGATTCAACAAGAACCTGACTTTGTCTGAAACGGCAACCAACGGCTTCCAGACTCCGGCAATCTATCTTCAGACCGGGATCTCACCTGCTCAGGTTGGATCAACCTCCAACATCTCCGCCGGTGCTGACAACGGCCAGATCCCCTCGCTCTATCGTCCCAGGGACGGCAATCATCGTCCTTACTCATCACAGTGGAACCTTACGATCGAGCGGCAGCTCCCAAGCAACACGCTGCTGAGCGTATCCTATGTCGGCACGAAGGGCACGCACCTGCCTTCGGCGTTGAGCCCCATCAATGTCCTAAACCCGTTCGATCCGGCAATTCAGGCGATCGGTACGGACCTGGCAACCAAATATACGGATCCTACCGGTCCGCTGAATTTTGCCGCACACGGAGTTTCCGTACCGTACACGGGATGGGCTGATCAGATGCAGGCGTGCTCTCCATCAATCGCTCAGGCGCTTCTGCCCTTCCCACAATATTGCGGACCACTGTCGGGTCTAAACGAACAACACGGAACGTCGATCTACCAATCGTTCCAGGGCAAGATCGAGAAGCGCTTGCAAGGCGGCTTGTACATTCTCGGCTCGCTTACGTGGCAAAAGATGTTCACCGATGCTTCGAATAACACACAGTCAACCAACAATACTGGCGCGGGTTCGGGAGGCAACAGCGGAGCCTTTTCGCCTTATGATCCAGCTCGCCGCTCGTATGCAATCGCTCCGGACAACGTTCCTGTGACTACGTCTCTCGCGGTGGTCTACGACCTGCCCTTCGGCAAGAACAAGCGCTTCCTCAGCAATTCAGGCCTTCTGAATACGCTGGTTGGCGGATGGCAGACAAGCCCCATCTTCCGGTATGAGGACGGCATTCCGTTCTCGTTCTGGTCATCCAACTGCGCCACAGATTCCCTGCTGAACAACGGGTCGGGCAACTACTTCCGTGAGCACTGTGTCCCGGGAGTGGTTCCGGGCGGGAAAGTGCTCGCACAAGACCGCAACCACTTCAACCCTGCCAAGGGCTTGATGTTTAACTCGGCCGGGCTGGAGTCTCCGGATGCCTTCAACACTCTCGGTTATACGGGCTATGGTAAGGCTGTCTCGAAAATCGAGGGTCCGAGCTATCGGAATTTGGATATCTCGTTCACGAAGAACACGCGCATCGGCGAGAAGTTCAACTTCAAGTTTGCTGCGAACTTCTTCAATGCGTTCAACAACCATTACTTTGTGAGCCAAGGGGGCAACAATGGCGGCACAGGTTATGCATTTGTGACCGACGTTGCATCGCCATCGTTTGGAACGTGGAATCACTCGGTAAGTACGCCTCGTACCATTCAGTTCGTTGGCCGCTTCGAGTTCTAAACGACTCGCTGCTGCTTTCGGATTCAACTAAGCAACAAGCCACCCCGGGACGATGTCCCGGGGTGGCTTTTCTCTTGGCCGTAAGGCACTTAATCGCCTTTAGTGTTGTGGCTTCGGTTGGGATTGGCTGTGTAGACGCTGGTATATCTGTACTTCCTGATTGGCTTGTTCCGTGCGATTGAGTTTCTTATAAATGTGGGCCAGGGCCAGGTGCGGCTCTGCATAATTCCCGTCCAGTTGGACGGCCTGAATCAGCTCCGTGATGGCGGCCTCAAGCTGATGTTTGTCTTCGAGGATGCTGGCGAGCCGATAGTGCGCAGGTGCCAGTTTGGGATCGACACGCAGGGCTTCGCGGACGTTGGCTTCGGCTTGATCCGTTTGACTGAGAGATTGCTGCGCTATGGCGAGATTGAGGTAGGGCCATGCGGATGGAGTTGACAGTTCGGCGTTGACGGCGATCGCCTTCTGATAGTTTGCGATAGCGCGGTTGTTGTCGTTCTGAGCGAAGTAGCAGAGGCCGAGGTTGTCGTAGGCGCGGGCCATTTTGGGGTCAAGCTCGATGGCTTTCTCAAGATGCTGCATGGCGCTTGCGTAGTGTTGAGCGTCATAGTCCAGGCGGCCCAGCCAGTAAGGGTAGAGCGGGTTGGACGAGTTCTGCTGGGAGAGCTTTTCGAGTAACGGGTTAGCCCAGGCGGGATGACCGATCTGAACGTAAGCCATGGCAAGAGAGAACTGCAGCGATGAGTCGAGCGGGTGCAGAGCGTCAGACTTTTTCCATGCGACGGCGGCATTGAGATAGTCGTGATTGAGGAAGTAGATGCTGCCTAAATACGCCAGCAAATGCGCGGCTCTGGGCGAGGTCTGATCGGGTTCGAGCTCCTTAAGCAGGAGCTTTTCCGCTGCAATATAATTGTGCCCAGCGACGGCCTGGCTTAACTGCGACGCGGTATCTGCAGGTAGGCCCAGAGAGAACGCCGGGGATTGCGCAGAGGACTGTTCCTCAACGGTCGACTGAGGCTGGGCTGTTTGACTGGGAGAGGCCTGGCCATTGGCGAGGATTGGCAGGACGCTCAGTTGTACGAGAGCTAGTTTTGCGCCGAAGAGACCTCCGCGCCTAGGGAACATCATGAAAAACAGTTTAGTGGACCGGAAGGTAAAGCGATAGTGCATGACGAGTTCAGGATGCGATCGCTTTTGTCTCATTGCGCTTTGCTCAATGCGTCATTGGCGGTTCTTTTGATCGCTGCGCCGCTGTTGGTGCGCGGGCAACAAGCTTCCAGCAAACGCTATCGCCAGACTGTGCTCGACATCCAAAAACATATCGAGGAGCAGGATATCTCGGGCGCACAGATTTTGCTGGTCAAAGCAAGAGCTGAGTTTCCGCACGACGGGGGAATTGAGAACCTCTTAGGCGTCGTGGAGATTCAGCAGGGGCATCGTGAGGAGGCGGCGCGCGCGTTTTCGGCGGCGATTGAACACTCTCCGAAGCTTACGGGAGCTTATCTGAATCTTGGCCGGATTTACATGGATAGGGCTGCCGGTGATGCAAAGGATCGTGCGGCGGGATTGTCTGTGTATGAGAAGCTGCTGCGACTGGAGCCGAACAATGGCGAGGGTAACTTTCAGTTAGCCACGCTTCTGATGTGGGATGGGAAGTATCAGCGGTCGCTGGATCATCTGGCAAAGCTGCCTGACGAGGGACGCAGGCTGATCGGGGCTGAAGTGATTGCTTGCGGAGACGAGGCTGCGCTGGGGCGCAAGGAGGCCGCGGATCAAGCTGCGGCGGCACTGGTCGCGAACTCGGATCTTACAGAGCAGGATGCGATGGATGTACTGCCGGCTCTGCGCGTTGGGCGCCGGGCGGATCTGATTGATTTGATCTTCAGTGCGGTCAAGGGTAACGGGCAGCTTTCTACGGATGGGCTAAGAATCCTGGGCTTGGCGCAAGAGGGTGAAGGCAAGCTGGATGCCGCGCGCGCGACGCTGGAGACTGTTTTTGCGGGTAGTCCCACATCTGTCGTGGTGCTGGTAGATCTGACTCGCATAGCCAAGGCGGCTGGAGACTATCAAGGGGCGCTTGGGTATCTGGCTCATGCCCGAGACCTGAGTCCTAGGGACGCGAGTCTTCCCTATGAGTTTGGCGTGATCTGTTTGAAGTTGAGCCTGCTCGGAGAGGCGCGAAAGGCGATGGAAGAGGCTGTCAAACTGGCACCGGAGGATTTCGACTACAACCTGGGGATGGGAACCGTTTCCTCCTTTGCTCAGGATCCGACGGGGGCTATCCCTTATCTTGAGAAGGCTCATACGCTGCGGCCTGCGGACCCGATTCCAGTGCTTACGCTGGGGACAACTTACTTTCGGGCGAAAAACTTTGAGGCTGCAAGCAAGTGGCTGACGCAAGCTGCAGGAGATCCCAAGACTGCTGCTGAGGCGCACAGTTATCTGGGCCGAATCGCGCGGCAGGAAGGCCGGCTCGAGGATGCAGGGAAGGAACTTACGCTGGCCAACAGTCTCGCGCCGGACCGGGCGGATGTGCTGGCCGAGTTGGGGCAGGTGAGTATTGCTCGCAAGCAGTTTCCCGAGGCGCAGAGGTTTTTAGATCGCGCGGTGAAGATCGATCCGGATAACTATCTGGCGAACTTCGCGCTACTTCAGCTCTACGCGCGGACGGCGGACCCACGGCGCGAGGAGCAGTCAAAGCGGTTCGATGCGGTGAAAGACAAGAGCGAAGAGCAGTACCGGGAGATGATGCGGATCATCCAAGTCCACCCGGGCTCATAGTTCTCACGAAAGACCGGAAAGGCGGGCGCTCCGGTGCTCGCCTCTTTCTTTTGTGGGAGATGGGTATAAGGGGTTGCGGCGACGGCACCTTAGACGAAAAGGCGATTTTTTGGATTTTCCGTTATCGCTAACTTTCGTTTGACAGTTGTCTTCTGCGGGGCATAACGTTATCTCGTTTCGATTTCCTGCGAGCGCTGCGTTCTCAGTGGTGGAATCGATACCACACCAATCGATCCAAAATATTTGGGTGCGGCTTGCAGATGAATAGTGAGCGTGGAATGGCAACTCGGGTGCAGCGAGCGCGGAAGGCTCCGACGGTCGGAGCGGGGCTGATAGCAGCCGGAATTCTGGCCGCCAGCGGGTTGGTGCTGGTGACGGCTGGCTGCAAGAGCAAGAGCGGGGGCGTATCGACCGCTTCAGCGAGCGGGCAAAAGCTGGATTTCAACCAGGATGTGCAGCCCATTCTCGCTAGCAACTGCTTCAGCTGCCATGGACCCGATCCGGCGGCGCGCAAGGCTGGGCTACGGCTGGATCTGGAAGAAACTGCGCTGCGGAAGCGGCCGGGAAAGCCGGATGCGATCGTGGCTGGACATCCCGACCAGAGTGAGATGATCAAGCGCATTGAGGCGAAAGATCCGCACCAGTTGATGCCGCAGGACCCGGAAGGCGCGGCCAAGCCGATGAAGCCGGAAGATATCGCCATTCTGAAGCGCTGGGTGGCGGAGGGTGCGCATTACCGGCCGCACTGGGCGTTTGAAGAGCCTGTGAAGGCAGCTGCGCCGGTTACGCCGAATACAAACTGGGGTAACAATCAGATCGATAAATTCGTGCTGGCGCGGATGACCAAGGATGGATTGCATCCCTCACCAGAGGCTGACAAGCGAACCCTGATTCGGCGAGTCACGCTGGATTTGACTGGGCTTTTGCCTACTCCGGATGAAGTGAAGGTCTACCTGGCGGATAACTCTCCGCAGGCTTATGAGCATCTGGTCGACCGGCTGCTGGCTAAGCCGGCCTATGGCGAGCAGCGGGCGCGGTATTGGATGGACTACGTACGGTATGCGGATACTTACGGCTTGCATTACGACAACAACCGGCACATCTGGCTGTATCGCGATTATTTGATTCGTTCGTTCAACACCAATAAGCGATTCGATCAGTTTGCGAAGGAGCAGATTGCCGGCGACCTACTGCCTGCGAAGGATGTGGATTCGATCATTGCGACAGGGTATGTGCGGTCGGGCGTGAGCTCTAACGAGGGTGGAACGATCACCGAAGAGCTGCGCGTGAACATTGCGCGGGAGCGAACCGAGGCTTACGGTGGAGCGTTCCTCGGGCTGACGGTGGGTTGCGCGGTTTGCCACGACCATAAGTATGATCCGACGACGCAGAAGGACTTCTACCAGCTGAGCGCGTTCTTCAACAACATCAACGAGCAGCCGTTCAACATGGACCGGCCAGACTGGAAGCCCGTCCTTCGCGTTCCCAAGGACGCGAACCGTGCGGCTTATAACGCAGTGCTGGCGAAGCGGTCCGACCTGCAGTCGAAGCTGGACGCGGAAAAGCTGGAAGAGCGGAAGCTGATCCAGGCCTGGCTTGCGGGCAAGCAAAATCCGGCGCAGGCGGTTTCGGCGGAGAAGCTAATGCTGCGGTTGCGGATTGATGAGGCGGGTGGCATGGAGTTGAAGAACTCCGCGCCGAATGCGAGTCCGAAGAGTTTTGCGCTGACGGGAACGCCGCCGCAGTGGGGTGAATCGACGTGGCTGTGGCGGGATTTCCGGCCGAGCACGGCGACGCATGTGAACCTGGGCCAGATCGGCGATTTTGACTGGAACCACCCGTTCTCGGTGGGTGGATGGTTCATGCTGCGGGCGCAGCCGGGGTTCGCCGGGAAGGATCTGACGGGAACGCTGGTTTCGAAGATGGATTCGGTGAAAGCAGACCCGGAAAAGCAACCTAAGCCTGCGGCGGCCAAAAATGGCAACGGCAAGCCGATCGACAAGGATAAGAAAGAGAAGAAGGCTGAGGACGACGTTTCGAAGGCTACAGCTACGCAAGCGAACCGCGGTTGGGACATCGTGATCGAGAAGGGCGTGCTTGGCGTTGAGCTGCTGGATGGTGGAGTAAAGAAGGGGCTGAAGGTAGTCACCACCAAGCCGGTTGCGGACAACGGGAACTGGCAGCATATCTTCTTTGCCTATGACGGATCGGGCCGCGCGGCTGGCATTCATGTGTATCTGGATGGCGTACCGGTGCCGACGAAGGTGGTTAGCGATACGTTGGCCAAGACCACGATTAAGGCCAGTGCGCCAATGATGCTTGGAATGCGGGCTCCGGAGGAAGAACCGGCGCGCGATACCCGGTACCAGGACTTGCGGCTGTACGGGCGTGCAGTCACTTCGGATGAGGTGAAGCGGCTCTTGTTTGAGGATTACGTGGCTGAAGTTACGGCCAAGCCCTTTGCCGCGTGGGACAAGGATCAGCTGCATGTGGTGAGCCAGTTCTACTTCGGGCAGGTGGATGCGCAGGCGAAGGATTTGCAGGCGCAGATCACCAAGCTCGATGCGCAGTTGGACAAGCTATCGGAGGGTGGGGACATGACACTCGTGTCCGTGGAGAAGCCTTCGATTGCGTATGCGGATGTGTTGAATCGCGGCATCTATTCAGCGCGTAAGGAGCGGGTGGAGGCGGATGTGCCGCACTACCTGCCGCAGCTACCGGCAGGTATCCCGCATAACCGGCTAGCGCTGGCGGAGTGGACGGTGAGTCCGCAGAATCCGCTGACGGCTCGGGTGACGGTGAACCGGATGTGGAACGAGCTGTTCGGCACCGGGATTGTGGAGACGACGGAAGATTTCGGCATCATGGGGCAGCGGCCTACGAATCCGCAACTGCTGGACTGGCTTGCGGTGGAGTTTCGTGAGAGCGGCTGGGACATGAAGCATATGTACAAGCTGATGGTGATGTCAGCGGCGTACCGGCAGAGCGCGAAGACGTATCCGGAGCAGCTCCAGAAGGACCCGAAGAATCTGCTACTGGCGCATGGGCCGCGGTTCCGGATGGATGCGGAAATGCTGCGGGACGTCGCGTTGCAATCAAGCGGGCTGCTGGTGCCGAAGATTGGCGGGCCGAGTGTAATGCCGTACCAACCGGGAAATGTGTGGGAGTCGGTGGGATATCCGATCAGCGATACGACACACTACAAGCAGGAACATGGGGACGCTCTCTACCGGCGTAGCCTGTACACATACTGGAAGCGAATGGCGATCCATCCTGACATGGATGCGTTTGACGCTCCGATGCGGGACGTTGTGTGTACGCGACGGCAGAGGACGAATACTCCGCTGCAGGCGCTGGTGACCCTGAACGACGAGCAATGGGTTGAAGCGGCCCGAGAACTGGCGGAACGGACGATGCGCGAGGGCGGCAAGGAGCCGGAGCAGCGGATCTCTTACTTGAGCGAGCTAATGTTGGCGAAGGAGCCTTCCCCGCAGATGGCTTCGGTGCTGCGGAAGTCGTACGACGATATGGCGAAACATTATGCGGCTGATCCCAAGGCGGCGCATGATTTGCTGACGGTCGGCGAGAAGCGGGCGGATGCTTCGCTGCCGGGCGCTCAATTGGCGGCTTGGACGATGGTGGTGAGCGAAATGATGAATCTGGACGAGACTTTGAATAAGTAGTGGCAATACTTCAGAAGCAGGAGATGGCATGAAACAGCATCCACTTTGCACGGACCCGGATCACGGACCTACGATACTCGACCTGCCGATTGCGGAGGGGTTGAAGACGGAGTGGGCTGCGTTGCAGACACGGCGGCACTTTCTTGGGCGCGCGGGGAAGGTGCTGGGCTGGGCGGCGATGGCCAGCCTGATGGGCGACAAGGCGCTGCATTCTGTGGCGCAGGGCTCGGTTGCTACTCCTGTCAAGCTGACGCCGGAACAGTTGCGGCTGCCGAATTTTGCGCCGAAGGCGAAGCGGGCGATTTATCTCTTTATGTCCGGTGGGCCGCCGCAGATGGACATGCTGGACTACAAGCCAAAGTTGGCCGCGCAGTTTAACCAGGATGTGCCGGAGTCGGTGCGCGGTGCGCAGCAGTTGACGGGTATGACGGCCGGTCAGGCACGCTTTCCAATTGCGCCTTCGCGCTGGGAGTTCAAGCAGTATGGGAAATCGGGCGCATGGGTCAGCGATCTGCTGCCGTACACGGCGAAGATGGTCGATGACCTGGCGATTATCAAGTCGACAAGCACGGACGCGATCAATCATGAGCCAGCCATCATGCTGCTGAATACGGGCAACATGAATGCGGGTAAGCCTTGCATGGGCTCGTGGCTCTCATATGGTTTGGGCAGCATGAATGACAACCTGCCTACGTTTGTGGTGCTGCTGAGCAAGATGAATCCGAAGGAGAACAATCAGCCGCTCTCTTCGCGGCTCTGGGGTAGCGGTTATCTTTCTTCTGAATACTCTGGGGTCGCGATGCGATCTTCGGGAGACCCGGTGCTGTATCTGAGCGATCCGGCAGGAGTGAACCGCGAGGTTCGGCGAAAGATGCTGGATGCGGTGCAGGCGATCAATCACCAGACCTATGACGAGCTGGGCGATCCGGAAACGAATTCGCGGATTTCGCAGTACGAGATGGCTTACCGGATGCAGACTTCTGTTCCGGAGCTTACAGATATGAGCAAGGAGCCGCAGTCGACCTGGGATCTGTATGGGCCGGATGCGAAGGAGCCTGGAACCTATGCCTATAACTGCCTGATGGCGCGGCGGATGGCGGAGCGCGGGGTGCGGTTTACGCAAGTGTACAAGCGCGGGTGGGATCTGCATGCAGATACGGCAGGGCTGCTGCCTGGGCTATGCCAAGAGACGGACCGTGGAACGTATGCGCTGGTTACGGACCTGAAGCGCCGCGGGCTGCTGGATGACACGCTGGTGGTGTGGGCGGGCGAGTTCGGGCGCACGGTGTACAGCCAGGGCGGATTGTCCAAGGATAACTACGGACGAGATCATCATCCGCGGTGCTACACGACCTGGATCGCCGGCGGCGGCGTGAAGGCTGGCATCACCTACGGTGAGACGGATGATTACAGCTACAACGTGGTGCGCGATCCAGTGCCGGTGCGGAACTTCAACGCAACTCTTCTGCACTGCCTGGGGATCGACCACAACAAGCTGACGTTCAAGTTCCAGGGGCTCGACCAGAAACTGACAGGAACTACGCCCGCTAGCGTGGTGCCGGGGCTGCTGGCTTAGTTAGAATTGCCGGGTTGAAGAACAGACGCATGAACTCGAGGGGAATGGCTTGGCGGGGATAGAGGGCGGTTTCTTCTCGAAGGGACGGCGTAAACAACTGGTGTGGCTCGCGGCGTTGAGTGTCTGCCTGTTGCTCGTGCCATTCGTCTTCCGGCTGGATGGCAAAACGCATGCCGACTGGCAGCAGTTTCTAGGGCGGTTTCATCCGCTGGCGGTGCATGTACCGATCGGACTTCTGGTACTGGTTCCCCTGCTCGAAATTTTTGGGCGGAAGCGGCCGGGGTTGCGTGAGGCGGCCGGATTTGTGCTAGGTCTTTCGATTCTTGCCTGCCTTGGTGCTGTCGCGCTGGGATATTTGTTGGCGTATGGTGGCGGGGAGAGTGGCCCCAGGGTAACGCTGCATTTGTGGGGCGGAATCGCGCTGACCATCGTCGTCGCGGCCTGCTGGATAGTTCGAGGCTCCGGCATGGTGTATGCGGGGATGCTGTTACTGGTGCTGGCTGTGCTTTCGTGGACTGCGCACCAGGGCGGGTCGCTTACGCATGGCGAGAATTACCTATTCGAATATCTCCCGAAGCCGATGCGGAGTTGGCCGCTGATTGGGACAGCCAAGGCTGTTCCGGCGGGCGGATCGTTTTATGCCAGGCACATTAATCCAATCCTTGACTCGAATTGCGTGAGTTGCCATGGGACTTCGAAAGTGAACGGCAAGCTGCGGCTCGACACTTATGAGGAGTTGATGAAGGGCGGCGAGGAGGGCCCGGCGGTGGTGGCTGGACAGCCGGATAAGAGCCTACTCTTGCAGCGGGTGACGCTGCCAGTGGATCACGCAAAGTTTATGCCTGCCGAGGGCAAGCCGCCGCTCAAGGCTGAGGAGATTGCGCTGATTCGGGCGTGGATTCAGCAGGGTGCTTCACCGACAGTGGCTACGCTGACGGGTGTTGCGGTGCAGGACGAGGTGGAGGAAGCTCCGCTGCCGCCGGTGGATGATTTCACTCCGCGGTTGGCCGAGATTAACCAGGCGGCTGCGGCACTCACCGTGAAGCTCGTACCCGTTTCGAAGGATCCCAAGGACGGGCTGGTTCTGCAGACGGTGAATGCCGGAATGAAGTTTGGGGATACGCAGCTGGCTTCGCTGGACAAGTTTGCACCGTTCATTGTGGAAGCGGAGCTGGGGCGAACGGCGGTGACAGACGCGGCGTTCGACACGCTGGTCAAATTCCGGCATCTACGCAAGTTGCATCTGGAGAGCGACGCGATTACGGGCAGCGGGCTGATGAAGCTACATGATCTGAAAGAGTTACGATACCTGAATTTAAGCGAAACCAAGGTGACGGCACAGGCTGCAGCGCAGCTTGGCGCGATGTCCAATCTGCGGCATGTGTATTTGTATGACACGCCTGCGCAACCTGTTCCTGCTTCTCCTGTTGGAGAGGCTGAGGTGAAAAAGACTCCATGACTGTTCGTAAGACGACTTTCCTTCCCTCTTCTCTTGGCCGTCGCGGGTTTCTGGCGACTGCAGGTTTGGCCGCTGCTGGTTCGCTGCTGCCTGCTCACGCTCACGCTGAATCTGCTGTTTTACCGATGGCTGAGGATGCTCGTCTGCGGACGGGCAATGGCGAGTGGACATTTGATCTGGTGCATGGGTGGGGGCATTTGCCGGAAGGTAAGACGTTTGGCGGGACGCATGGGGCCATTGCCACAGACAAGGCTGGCCTCGTGTATGTAAGCACGCAGAGTACGACGGGCGTGCTGGTGTACGACGCCGACGGCAAGCTCGTGCGGACGATTGCTGAAAAGTATCCCGAAGTGCATTCCATGTATTACACGGAAGAGGATGGTCAGGAAGTTCTGTATACGACAGTGCAGAAGGGCACGCCGGAGGAGAACTGGCTTTTCGTCAAGATGAAGATGGATGGGACTGTCTTACAGAAGATCACGGCGCCGGGCGAGGCTGGTTTCAAGAAGCCGGACGAGTGGCGGATTACGTCGGCGGTGAAGGGCCCGGATGGGTCGATCTTCATTGCGAACGGCTATGGGGACTCGCGGATCTTTGTCTTCGACAGCAAGGGGAATTACAAGAAGGCATTTGGCGGCAAGGGCGATGCTGAGAACATGTTCGACTGCAGCCATGGGCTGGCGGTGGACACGCGGTATGGCGAGCCGCTACTGATGGTTGCCGATCGCGAGCACCGGCGGCTTTGCCATTTTGATTTTGATGGAAAGTATGTGAAGACTTTGACGACGGGGCTGCGGCGGCCCTGTCAGATTAGTTTCTGGGGCGATTATGCCGTGATCTCGGAGCTTGAAGGACGCGTGACCGTGCTCGATAAGGGCAATGTTCCGGTCGCGTTCCTGGGCGATAATCCGGACAAGAAGCAGTGGGCGAATTATGGTCTGAAGCCTGGAGAAATTGCTCCGGTCTACTTCAGCGCGGCTCACGGTACGCACATTGACAAGGCGGGCGACGTATATGTCTCGGATTGGAACGCGACGGGGCGTATCACTAAATTGGCGCGGATGAAAGCCTAACTGGAATCTCTCAGGCGGTAGCCGGTAACGCTTGTGAGGTTTGCGCCATGACGCCGGGGTACGCAAAGTGAGGACAGCCAGAATCAGCTTGAATTCCGGTAAGATGGCCCTGTGAATCGTCTGATTGCTGACGGTGGTCAAGAGAGACATATCCCGGCAGGCCGGTTGAGTGCAATGCGACCGCGCCTACACTGGATTGGTCCGAGCCTGTTCGCTGTCTTGATCTGGACAAGGGCTTGCCCGCCAGCGGTGGCCCAACATCCAAACGCACCCGTGAATACCGACGACACGGCCAGCCATGCTGCATACCAGTCCGCCGGGACGAAGAAGATGGCCGCATTGCTGGAGAAGATTTTTCGCGAGAACGACTGGAAGGCTGATCCGAACAAGCCTGCTGAGCGGGTTCCCTACTACAAGTTGCTGCTGCAGCGAAAGCTGAGTATGCCGGATGCGTTCCAGGTACGGCTGGAGATGGCTCGGGAAATGCTCCGGGCCGGCAACAGCGAGGATGCAATTCAGGCGCTGGAAGAGTTGCGGCGCATTTCACGGGAGCAAGGATTTGTTCCACCGCCAGAGACTCAGCATCAGTTGGGGGAGTGGCTGGCCCTCTCATATCTGCGACTCGGAGAGCAGGAGAATTGCGCCCACATGCATGGGCAGAAGGCCTGTGTGTTTCCGATTCGCGGATCGGGCATACATCACCTGACGCGCGGTGCGGAGGGTGCGGTACGAGAGTACACGGAACTGTTGAAGGTGAACCCGGAGGACGACCAATCTCGATGGCTGCTGAATGTGGCTTACATGCAGTTGGGGAAGTATCCGGAGGGAGTACCGAAAGCATGGCTGATTCCCAGCAGCCTGTTTGATTCTGAGCAGGATCTCGGGGAGTTTCCAGATATTGCGAGTGTGGCCGGACTCGACGTGACGGCGCATGCCGGTGGGGCGATTCTGGAGGATTTGGATGGAGATGGTCTGCTGGACGTGCTGGTGACTTCCTCCGGGCCTCGGGACCAGATGCATTTGTTTCGCAATCTGGGGAATGGGGCGTTTGAAGACGTGACCGCGCGGGCCGGGCTCACGGGCGAGACCGGCGGGCTTAATGTTGTGCTGACCGACTACAACAATGACGGGCATCCGGACGTGTTGGTGCTGCGCGGTGGTTGGTGGGGCAAGTATGGTCGCTATCCCATGTCGCTCTTGAAGAACAATGGTGACGGGACTTTTGACGATGTCACCGAAGCTGCGGGATTGATGTCGGCTCATTCGACGCAGACGGCTGCCTGGGCGGACTTTGACAACGACGGCTGGCTGGACTTATTTGTCGGGCATGAGGCAACTCCCGAGGAGCGGAACCCTAGCCAGCTCTTTCACAACAATCATGATGGGACCTTCACCGAGATGGCAGCTCCGATGGGGCTGGCGGAACTGGGATTTGTGAAGGGTGTGGCTTGGGGCGACTTCAACAATGACGGCCGGCCGGACTTGTATGTTTCGGTGCTGAACGGACCTGGGCGGTTGTTTCGCAACGACGGGCCTGCATCGGGAACTTTCTGGAAGTTTACGGATGTCACGGCTGGTGCGGGCGTCGATCACCAGACGCGCGGCTTTGCGACTTGGTTCTTCGACTACGACAACGATGGGTGGCCGGATATTTTTGCAGCAGGTTACTCGACGGAGTCGGCGAAAGACGTTGGGGCGTTTGAGATGGGCAAGCCCAATCATGCTGCGCTACCACGTCTATACCATAACAACCACGACGGGACGTTCACGGACGTGACGCAGTCGATGCACTTGGATCGCGCCATTCTAACGATGGGCGCTAACTTTGGCGATTTGGATAATGACGGGTTTCTGGATGTGTATCTGGGGACGGGAGACTCGACCTACCAGGCGCTCTTGCCCAATCGGATGTTTCGCAATGATGGAGGCCGGCGCTTTCTCGATGTGACGACGTCAGGCGGGTTTGGGCATCTGCAGAAGGGGCATGCGGTCGCCTTTGGGGATCTCGAAAACACGGGCTATGAGGATGTGTTTGAGGAGATGGGTGGGGCGCTTCCGGGGGATACGTATCAGAGCTCGCTGTATCACAATCCCGGGCATGGGAACCACTGGGTGACCCTGGAGCTGGAGGGTGTGATGACCAATCGTGCAGCGTTTGGAGTGCGGGTGGATTTAACGGTAACCGAGCATGGTCGGTCCCGGCACATTTACAGGACGGTTGGGTATGGATCAAGCTTTGGCGGGAACCCGCTGCGGCAGCATATTGGGATTGGCGCGGCGACGGTGGTGGACCGGATCGAGGTGAGCTGGCCTACTTCGAAGACTGTGCAGCGCTTTGAAAACGTTGCGGCGGACCGGAGCTGGCATCTGCGTGAGGGAGATAAGAACCTCACGCAGATGGTGATCAAAACGGCAAATCGCTAGCGGACTTTGGCGGACTTTACGAGCTGCTCAATCGGCGCGACGACCATCAGCACCAGGACGGCCTGTGGTTTTTCTGCGACAGTGAGCCGGTCCAGGCTCTGATGCTGCGTGTCAACGCTGAGAGATGTCTCGGAATGATAGGTTTCGAGCGCCTGAAGACCGATCTCAGCCACATCGTGGAGATTTTTCGAGACTGGCTCGAGCTCCGCGGTTATTTCGGATTTCGAAAGCGTGGGCTGCAGTTTGGCGTCGTTGTCGCGCCAGAGGACCAGCCAGTCATGGGCCTTTTGCCATTCTTCCGGAGTAGCTTTGCCATTCGCGATGGAATCAGCAATCTGAGCGAACTGGCGGGCAATTTCGCTCTCCGGTGGGACGGCGTCGGCGAGAGTGTTGAGCGGGCTGAATGCAGTGTTGTGCTTGAGCCCTTCGCGTGCGTAGCCTTTGGGTGGCTGAACGACGGAGGCAAGGACGCGCAAAGCTTCCGGATTGGTGTCGCCGCTCATGCGTTCGAGCAGGGCTTCGGTGGTGGCCGCATGGTGGATGCCGTATGCCTTGAGCTTGTCGTCGATGATGGCCATACGGGCGTACATGGAATCGACATCGCGCACATTCTGCGGCGACCAGAAGCGCTCGGCGATGGCTGCTGTGCGCGGCCAGATGCGACTGTCGATGGTGTCACCAGAGACGAATTCAGCCCAGATAGTCGCTTCGCCGCCAAGGATGCTGGACTGTTGCTCTGGAGTGAGTTTATCGGCGATGCCTTCCATGGGATCGACGAGATAATGCTCCGCCGCGGACTGGTTGAGGTCGATGTAGTAGCCATTCGAGAGCAGGCCGCGATAGCCGCGCTTGGCTGCGTCGAGAAGCGATTCGCGGCCACGCCAGGACTGGATGACTACATCCGTCGGAGTGCCTGGCTGTAGAACTTCATCCCAGCCTTCGGTGATCTTGTGGTGCGCGGTGACGAGCTTCTGCACGCGGGCGGTGAACATTGCCTGGAGTGCGGCGTTGTCCTTGATGTTGTGAGCTTTCATGTATTCCTGAATGCGCGGGTTCGCGTCCCACTCCTTGCCGTTGCATTCATCGCCGCCGATGTGGAAGTAGGCGTCGGGAAACAAGCCGGTCATTTCGCCTAGGAAGAGATTGAGGAACTGATACGTGCTCTCTTTGGTGGGGTCCATCGCGGGGTCGAAGACGCCCCACTCGCGGACGAGTTCGTAGGGGCCTTTGCCGCTGGCAAGTTGCGGGTAGCCGACGAACCAACTGGCGGTGTGCGCCGGCATGTCGAATTCCGGGATGACGCGAATACCGCGCTCGTGGGCGTATTCGATGATGTGACGGGCCTGGTCCTGGGTATAGAAAAGGCCGTCGGAGCCTTTCTGCGTGAGCAGCGGGAAGACTTTGCTTTCGATCCGGAAGCCCTGATCTTCCGATAGATGCCAGTGAAAGACGTTGAGCTTGACCGCTTCCATAGCGTCCAGGTTGCGTTCAATGGTTGGGATAGGCATGAAGTGGCGGCCAGAGTCGATCATTAAGCCGCGCCAGGGAAAGCGGGGCTTGTCGTCGATGGTGACGGCGGGCAACGTGAAGCCGCGCGGGGTGATGCGGACCAGTTGCAGGATAGTCTGAAGGCCATGCAGGATGCCGAGCGGATTTGGGGCGGTGAGCTTGATGCCGGCTGATGTGATTTCGAGGTGATAGGACTCGTCTTCGCCGAGCTTCTGAATGGCGGCGCTGGGGCCTGCAGCCTGGATGTGCATGGCGGCAGGCGCTGGGGTTCCAAGGTTGAATGGGATGCCGGTTTCATGAAAGAGAGTGTCGAAGAAGCGCTGCCGCGCGTGGATGAGACGCGGTTCAGAGAAGCCGTCGATGGCGATGTTCAGATTGCCGTCGATCACAAATTCGCCCTGGCCTGCGGTAACGCTGGCCGGCAGTGGCATGATGGGCAGAGGCTCGGCGGCGTGCAGACATGCTGAGGACAGTAGAACGAGCGTTGCCAGAACGGTGCTGCAGACCTTGCGATGGCGATTCAAGATTGGTTTCTCCAGAGATAGGTATTTGCGCGGAGTGATGCGGACTTCACGATTCTGTCATTCCGGGCGAACCAACGGCAACGGAATAGACAAATGGGGTAACGCGTTCCCGAACATAGCGATAGGTACTTGGCGCATTCAGGTCAGCGTGAGGAGTGTTATCGCCTGTCCACTTCGGCCCTGTAACATCTTCACAGGAGTATTCTGATGAGCACACCGCCAAATTCCCCCGGTACGAATCCTGAAATCAAGCCCGTTGTGAAGGAAACGAAAGCGCAGCGCGCCGAGCGGTTGAAGCGGGAGAAGAATCCGTGGCAAGCATTTGATGAAATTCGCACCTTCGCTCGCGAGGGCCGGACGAGCGTGTTGCCGGAGTGGGCTGAATTCTATTTCAAGTGGTGGGGCATCTACACGCAGGGAGACGGTGCTGGTGTAACCGGCGGCACGGGCGGCATGGGCAAGGCGACCGAGTACTTCATGATGCGCATCGGGATTCCGAACGGCATTGCAACTGCGGAGCAGTTGCGGGTGATAGGCACGCTGGCTCGGGACCATGCGCGGAACCTCGCGGACATCACAACGCGGCAGGCGATTCAGCTGCACTGGCTTACCGTCGATTCCCTTCCCGATGCAGTGCTGGCGCTTGACGCGGTGGGATTGTCGCCGCGCGGGGCCTGCGGTGACGTGGTGCGCAATGTCACGGGATGCCCTATGGCCGGACTCGATGGGCATGAACTGATCGATGCCTCGCCGCTGGCGCGAGCTGTAGCGCGTGAGGTGAGTGGCAACTCGGAGTTCTATAATCTGCCGCGAAAGTTCAAGATCACGGTAACGGGCTGCCCGGTGTGGTGCTCGTATCCCGAGATCAACGATATTGCTCTGACGGCGGTGAAGCGTGGTGATGAAATTGGCTACTCTGTGCGCGTAGGCGGAGGCCTTTCAGCAGATCCGCATCTGGGCGTGAAGCTCGATGCGTTTGTGAGCGAGGCGCAGGCGGTGGAAGTGGTCCGGGGAATCGTGTCGATTTTCCGCGAGCAGCAGGGACTTCGCGAGAGCCGTGACCGCGCGCGCTTGAAGCACCTTTTCCTCCGCGAAGGATGGACTGCTGAAAGCTTCCTGGCTACTCTGCAGGCGAAGTTGCCGTTTCAGCTTGATCCGGGCGTCGAAGATGCCCTGCCAAACGATGTATTCCGCGACCACGTGGGTGTGCACCGGCAGAAGCAGGCGGGGCTGTATTCCGTTGGTGCTACCGTGTTGAATGGGCGCATGAGCGGCGAGCAATTGGTGGCCCTGGCCGATTTAGCGGAGAAGTATGCAGGGGCTGAACTGCGTACGACGGTGATGCAGAATTTCGTGTTGCCCGGTGTGCCGCAGGCGAATCTAGAGATAGTGCTCAAGGAGCTTTCTAACCTCGGGCTTACGGTGGAGGCGACGAATTTCTGGCGTGGTGCGGTCGCCTGTACGGGTACTGAGTTCTGCAAGCTGGCGATCACGGAGACGAAGGGCTTTGCGCGCTGGCTGGTGGAGGAGATGGAGAATCGCCTGCCGGGCTTTGACCAGCAGCTTCATCTGCATGTGACCGGTTGCCCGAACAGTTGCGGGCAGCATTGGATCGCGGATATCGGACTTGAAGGCAAGAAGATCAAGCAGGATGGCAAGCTGTCAGATGCCTGGTCGTTTGCATTAGGCGGTGCGCTGGGAGCACATGCAGGTGTGGCGCGCCTGGTGAACTATCGTTGCACTTCAGAGGAAGTTCCAAATGCGTTGGAGCGGTTGCTGGGTGGCTACCTGACAACGCGAGACGATGCGCAGAATCTACGCTCGTGGATAGCCGGTAAGTCAAATGACGAGTTACGCGGCATTCTCGAAGCGAACGAAACTGTAGCAGCGGGCCTGTAGTCAGACTCTGCGCTCTTTGGAGCTTGAATTTCGAGGCTGCTCTGTAGAGCGCATGGCTCTCGCTGGTTTGGCCGCTACTTTTGCAGCGAGCTACATCCTCGTGTTCCGGTGAATCGTTTTGCTTGATTTCAAGCGCAACCGATTTCCTGTAGGCGATCGATTAGTGTTAATTTTTGAGTAGAATTCGCTTGCGCCTCTCGCAAGTGACTGTTTCCCACAATCTGGTAAGGCTTTCTGTCTATCCTCGCTCGACCAGGATGGTCCGAAGCTGACGAGTTCGATGACTATCTTCGAACCCTTTGCATTCGGAGTAGTTTCCCGTTGCGTCCGGCTTCTGCCGGAGGCCCATGAGACCTAAGTCAGGGATGAGCGAATGAACATAAGAAGGATCGCGAAGATTGCGGGGGTGTCGAGCGCTACAGTCTCGCGGGTGATCAACAACTCAAACCTTGTGACAAGTGAAACAGCTGCGCGTGTGCAGAAGGTGATTGATGAGCTTCAGTTTGTGCCGGATACGAATGCTACTGCCTTTCGATCAGGTAGCAGCAGCACCTATGGTCTGTTGATTCCGGATATCACGAATCCATTCTTTCCTGAGTTTATGAAGTGCCTTGAGTCGCTGGTGGTGGAGCATGAACGCGAGTTGCTCGTAGCGACAATTGATTTCCACCAGGGCGGCATGGCAAAGTCGGTGCGCAGAATGTTGACGCGACGCGTGAACGGGGTAGTGCTCATGGCGTCGGAGATTGAAACGGAGCCGTTCGAAGCGCTGGTCAAGAACCGGATTCCGCTGGTGACCATGGATCGCAGGAAGATTGGCCTTGGCCTTAGCGACATTACGACGAACTACGAGGCAGCGATGGGCCAGGCAATCCAGCACCTGAAGATCCTCGGGCATCGCAAGGTTGGATTCATCGGCGGATATCTTGGTTTGGCCACGTCGAAGATGAGGCTGGACGGGTTTCTGGCGGCGATGCGTGCTCATGGGCTGACGATTCGCGAGGAGTTCATCCGGCATGGCGACTATCGCATTCCTGGCGGTGAAGCGGCGATGTCGGATTTGCTGATACGCAAGAACCGCCCGACAGCGATTCTGACAGCAAACGACATGACGGCGATTGGAGCCCTGCGCGCGCTGCGGGATAGAGGATGCGCGGTACCGAAAGAGATGTCGATCATCGGACTGGACGACATTGAGCTCAGCGACATCGTATACCCGCCGTTGACCACGCTAAGGACATCGCGGACCGAGCTGGCCAGGCTGGTGTTTGCTTCCCTGGAGAACTCAAACCGGCAGACTCCGGTCAAGGGCAAGCAGTACATGATTCAGGCCAACCTTGTGATACGAAAATCTACCGGTCCGGTAATGCATCCAGAGAAGTAGAGCTACCAAAAGAGGACGTTCAGGTACACACAGAAAGCTGCGAGTACGCAAGCGGCTATCCAGACGACACGGTCTCGAATGAGGCTTTGTCTGCCTGCGTTGAGCTCAAATACCAGGCCGTTCAATTCGTATTCCGGCCTTCGCGTTGTGAAGAAACTGACCAGAACCGTGACGACAGTTGCCACGGACCAAGCGTAGATAGCTCCGTAAAAATTGGACGTAGTTTGGCTGCCGTAGTGGATCCAATCTGCTCTGGCGAGCAGGTTGTGCGTTGCGCCAGCTGCTATGCCAGCCGACAATCCCCAGAATCCCGCCCATGGCGTAACCCATCGTGTGAACATTCCAAGCAGAAAGATAGCCAGCAGCGGTGCATTGAAAAGCGAGAAGAGGAACTGGATGTAATCCATGAGATTGCTAAAGAGCAAAGCGATGAACGCGGTGGCAATGCTGAGCAGCAGACCGGCAAACATCGACACGCGACCCACGGCGATGTAGTGCAGTTCCGGCCTGTTCTTTACGAGATAGGGTCGGTAGACCTCCTGAGTCCAGAGTGAACCAAAGGCTGCTACATTGCCGGCAAGGCCGGACATGAGGCTGGCCAGAATCGCAACGATGCCCAGCCCCAGGAGTCCATGGCCGTAGTAACGATGGAGTAAGAGAGGCAGAACCTGATCGTAGTTGTGATTGCGCATACCGGCGAAGTCAGGAGTATCGAGCAGATGCCATGCGGCAAGGCCGGGGACGATAACCAGCAATGGAAAAAGAAGCTTGCCTGCGGCCGCAATAAGTGGGACAAGCCTTGCGTCGTGATCCTTCTTGACTGTAAGCGTCCGCTGCATCAGGCGGAAGTCGGTACACCAGTATCCGAAGCTCAGGATGCCGCCAAGGCCGAGTAGCACGCCGACTCGATCGAGCGGTGCACTGGTGGAAGCGATGGGCATGGCACCCCAGAGATGTGCATTCGCCGTCGGCAGGTCTGCCAGGAGACCTGATAAACCGTGGAAATCGCGCCATACATAGATCGCAAGGGGTGTAAGTCCGGCAACGATCAAACCAAGCTGCAGAAGCTCATTGTAGATGGTCGCTCGAAGACCTCCGAGTAGGAGAAAGAGGATGGCGACTGCTGCCATGGTGAGTGCGCACGGGAGGAACTCCCAGCCGAGAAAACTATGCAGGGTCTGCGCCATGGCGTAAAGGCTGATGCCTGCGAGCAGCGCTGAGACGACAAGGACTGAGATCGAATTCAGAAGTCTGGTGTGCGCGTTGAAGCGGAGCAGAAGAAACTCGGGCACGCTGTGGGCACGGCTGCGCACATAGATAGGAACCATGAACAGCGCCAGAAAGATCATGGCAGGAATAGCGCCGACAAGATAGAAATGCAGTGTTTGCAGGCCGTGTTCTGCGCTCATGGCGGACAGGCCAACGAGTTCAAGACCGCCAGAGTTCACTGCAAAAAAGGAAAGCGCTGCAACCCAAAAGGGCAAGGTGCGCGTTGCGTTCAAGAACTGTTGCGAATCCCCAGACTTTCTCCGGGTGAAGTAGCCGATGGTCAGCGATACGGCGAAGTAACCACAGACCACGAGCAGATCTACCGGGTTAGGTGGGAATGCATGCATGATGAGAGAATTGCCCATGGACCGCTAAGATAACTCGCTTGATAAAGTGTCGTTTCGAGTGCTTGTCCTCAGGCAATCCAACTGAGAAGTTTATCGATCGTGGTGGGCTGCGATGAGACGGTCCCGCGTGGCAGGGATGGCCCTATGGCCAGTGCTTGATCGTGGTCTTCGAACCAGACCAGGAAACGCGCATCCGCGCTGCCTGAAAGCCGCTGCTGGTTGAGCCATGTGTAATAAGCGGCCATGTCAGCATCAATGAGTGAGCCCTGCGGATCGAGCTTGGCAACTTGGGGCGTGTTTGAGAGTAATTCGTTCATTGGCAGCTGCCGCTGCCGCGGTGCAAAACGAACGAGGAGTGTAGAGGGCTGGGCACGGCGCAGTGTTTCACGCGCAGCCCATTGCGCGAACGTGGTGGAGAAGATCTGTGTGCCCGAGCCTTCTGTGAGTAAGTTCATCTGAAAGTATCCGAGAACGCCAGCATTTCCATCTGTGGGCAGGCCAAGATCGTTTGGCTTGAGTTGCGCAAGTTCGGTTCGCAACGACTCTGGGCCTGCGAAGCCGGATTGAATGACCCGCTGCATTCGGTCAAGCAGCGTCTTGCGTGCTGGAGCGAGCGCTCCGTAAGAGATACTGGTGACACTTGAACTTGTCTCCGCTGCAATGTCTCCGTCGATGTACCAATGGCCATAGGGCATGGGGTGCGCATGTGCTCTTGTGTTTACGACGTCAAGAATGGCAGTGAGGCCATTTTGTGGAGTGACGTGTGAGAAGTAAACGCCATGGGACCGCAACTTGCGGAATAGCGGGTAGTCAGTGGTGCCAACTCCCTTCCCGATGACGACGACACTCAGCCGTGGAATTGCCGGCGAAGTTTGCGGCCTGCTGGCCTGCCACGATTTGGCGTATTGATCAGCAGCGCCGTGGAAGGTGTCCATCTGGTGGGATGCCCAGAGGTGCGCGGTCAATTGTTCGATGAAGACGCTGGGCGTATTGACCCAATCACTCTGTATAAGTTCAGGGTTAAGGACGAAGCCCTTGAACCATTCGAGCACTGCATCGAGACGATCCTTCGAAAGGGAACTGAGATAGGACAGTTGCTCTTCAAGTTCCTGGCGCTCAATGGGAAATCGCCAGTCGTAAGTGATGGCTTCGCGTAGTAGCAGGGGCAGCAATACCAGCGGCAATTGCTTCAGGAGATCGAGGTACTGCAAGACGAGGGCGCGGCCTTCCTTTGGGTACGCCGCGAAGGTTTCGGCTTTCAATTGAAGTGGAAGGATGGCTGTCATAGCAGCTCCGTCAGTGGCTTGCCCTGGGCGAAGCGTGGAGAGAAGCCGAGCATCGCGCCGATCGTTGGAACAAGATCGATCGATTCGACTGGGCGATCAATGACGACGCCTTGGCGAATGCCGGGGCCAAGCGTCATCATCCACGTAGTCCGAGAGAGAGGATCGCCGGTGCGGTGATGCTGAAAGCCATTGCCCCCGGGATCGGTGTCGGAGTCTCGACCAAAATCAGGGAGGATGAACATGGTGGTCTTGTTCGCATACTCCGGTTCGGTTTGGATTGCTTTCCAGATTTCTGCACAGAGACGGTCCGAGCGCTGGATGCCTTCGATGTACATCGAATAAGTGCCAGAGTGAGCGATATCGATGTCATGCAGGGTGATCCAGAGCAGACTTGGCGCGAGTTCATGCATGAGCCGTCGAGCAATATAGACGCTTAACTCGTCCGGGCTGGCGAGGCTCTTGGCGTGCGACGAGAAATCATCAACAGACAGTTTGAGCAGTTCCCTGAGCTTCTCCATTTCGAATTCATTCCCTGCCAGGGCTGGCGTGTAAAACGGGGCTTCGTAACTGTCACGCAGGAGATGGTCAAAGCTATTGGTGCTTGACGACATCGATGAGGCGAGAAGATGTTTGGGAAGGACAACCCCAGCTCCCAGGCCTGCGCCGTACGAGCGATGATTACTTTCGCCGATGCGATTAAAGCCATTGCTCGGAGCCACGACCCAGGCGTCGTTGGCGCGTCGTCTCAGATCTTTGCGGAAATATTCGAAGATGGTGGGGTTCTGCGGTGAGACCGCTGCGAAGTTGTTGAAAGACTCGTAAACGCCCGTAGCAAGGCTTGCTGTCGCAACGTAGTGGCCGAGAATGCCCTTGTTAATGACCTGCGCGTATAACGTGGACTCAGGAAAGAGGCTCTGCACAAGGTTGGGGATATTCTCCTGTCCCTCGGGGGCGAAGGTCTCTTCATCGCGTGCTCCTCCGCCGAACGTAACGACTACGACTTTCTTCTGAGTAGACTGAGCATAAGCTTGAGGCCCAGAGGATGCACAGGCAAATAGTGAGCCGGCAGTGAGGCCTGCTGCCGAGCGAAGAAATTCGCGCCGGCTGGATGCTACAGCAGCAGAGACATCACGCGCATTCGCCTGTTTCAGATTGCCCAGTTGCACTGTAGGTCCTATCCGATCTTTCTCGACTATTAAGGGTTGGCGATGAGGAATGTTTTGACTTCCCTGAGTCTCGCATTGAGACCGTCTTTTTCCTGTTCGCTATATTGTTTCTGCAATGTTATCTCTTGCTGCGCCTTGTCGCGCTGCGCGGTATGCGAATAGGCGAGAGCCAGGCGGTAGTGGGCTTTCGAGGATGCTGGCTTGAGAGATATCGCGGTCTGTAACTCAGCGATACTTTTCGGCCATTGTGCGCGCATCTGGAGCAGTAGCCCTTTCTGGAAATGAGCTTCGGCGAGCTTTGGATCGAGAGCGATTGCCTGGTCGAGCAGCTTATCCGCAACTGCCAGATCATCAACCTGGTTGGACCGATGGAGAATACTGGCTGCGGCATAGGTGGCCACGGTTGCATTCTCAGGATGTGCCTCAGCAAATCTTTCCAGCTTTTCGCATCCCTTGCTCATATCGGGCATGAGACTGCAACTGCGGCCTAACAAATCGGCGTATGAGGCGCTATCGGGATCTGTGTCGAGCAATTGCGCGAAAATCGGAGCAGCTACCGCCAAATCATTCATGGAGTAACGCGCGATGCCAAGGCCAAGCAACATCCTTTGGCTTTGAGGGTATTTCTGTATACCGAATTCAAAAATCTTGATCGCTGGATCAAAGGTCCAGTGTTGGAGAAATTCGAAGCCCAGAAAGTAGAGATTGGGCTCGCTGGGATCGAGCTTCGCCGCGGCCTGCAGATGTTCGACTGCATCCTGAAAGCGATGCTGCTTTTCTGCAATGTTGCCAAGGAGTGCCTGCACTTCAGGGAGATTCTGCTGGTTTGGGATCAGCGAAAGTGCTTTTGCGGCTTCATCGATTGAACCCGAATCATAGAGTGCCACGGCCCAGTTGTAGCGAAGGTCTGGGTTGCCGGGGTCGAGGGAAACAGCAGCTCCGAATGCCTGTGCGGCTTCTGCTGACCTGCCCGTTGCCTGCAATGCCTGGCCGAGATTGGATTGCGTTGCCCGATTGTTTGGTTCGATCTTTGCGGCGATGCTGAGTTCCTTCACCGCTTCCTGTTGTCTGCCCAACTTGAGATAGGCTGAGCCCAAATTCGCGTGTGCAATTCCCTCGCCTTGTGCGACTTTGCACGCCTGCGTGAGATACGGCAAAGCTCGCCCCATATCGCCTCGTTCGGCATACAAACTTCCAACAGCTTCATTTGCTTCATAGCTTTGCGGATAGCGGTCTGCGAGCGAATGCAGGATCGGCTCCGCTTGATCCAGCTTGCCCTGATCGTAAGCATCTAGCGCCTGATGCAGAGACACGGTATCGACGCTCGACATGGCTGCCGCCTTCGCGTGCGGAAGGTTCTGTGCCCACAGTTGGGAGGACAAGAGAAGAACTGCAATCGCAGCCAAATATGCCCTGTGTGGGGCGAACTGAGAATGGAGGGACATACACATTCGATGGTATACGCCAAAGGCGCCGACTGTTCAAGCATCGAACAGCCTGCGCCCTGTTGGTAGTTGCGCTACGGGTGGTGTCTCTTAGAAAAGATACTTCAGAGAGAACTGGAAGAATCGTGAGTCCGGCGTGTTGCTTTGGAAGCTGCGAAGGCTGGTGATTTGGCCCCCATTCGGACCAATGCCGGTGTTGCCAGGATCGCCATAGCCAGGAGTGTTGAGCAGGTTGAAGATGTCCGTCCGGAATTGGAGGTTCTGTTCGCGGAAGGTGCGGAAGGACTTGAAGAGCGAAGCATCGATACGCTCGTATCCGGGACCGTAAATCTGTCCGCGTGGGCTGCCCAGGTAAGCAAGCGCTGCTGCACCGCTAACCGTGTTGGGAATTGCCTGGCCACTCGGCGAGTTGGGATAGATAGCCGAGGAGTATCCGATGTTATCGGCTATAGGATTAGCGAAAGCGCACGGATTGTACCAATTCTGGATCGTGCGAACTTTCGTCGGGCAGGTTGTCGTCGGGTTAGAGGGCGGAGGAGAACCACCGGCCTTAAAAGGATCGCCGGTCCGGTATGCGTGGGCTCCTGCTCCCGAGGGGCTTGTGATGTTGTAGGTCCCGATAGTGATGGGCTGTCCAGTTTGTGCACGGAAGACCAGGCTGTTCGACCACCCTCCAACAATGAGATCCAGAAGCCTGTTATCGTTCACGAACTTTCTACCCTTGCCAAAGGGAAGCTCATAGTTTCCATTCAAGGTGAAACGCTGGCGAACGTCGAAAGGCGAGTTGCCATAGTCCTGTTTGAGGGAAACGATGTTCGTACCACGGTAGCCCCCATCTCCGGTGCTGCCAAGCGGTGTAGGCGCATCATCGAGAGAATGTGACCAGGTATAGCTGGCCAGGTAGCTCAGACCGTTGCTGTAGCGCCTCTCCAGTTTGGCTTGGAGAGAGTTGTAGCTTCCCGTACCATCGTAGGCCGTGAAAGCAAAGCCTCCGAAGTGCGGATAGGGTTGCAGCGGATTGATCTTGTCTCCTTGGGTATCCACATAACCACTGAAGCTGCTGGGAGCCAGAGCCACAGGACTGTTGGGATTGGGGAAGACTTGCAGGTGGCGGGATACCGAACCAACATAGGAGATTGCCGCGAGCATGTTCGAGGTGATCCCGTACTCGAGCGTGAGGTTGTACTGCTCGCTGTAAGGAGTGCGGACCTTGGCTTCACTGCCGCGAATACCCGGCTGCTGAATCGAATTGAGCAAGCCAGCTGCGATTGCGTTTGTGAAACCAGTCTCGAGTGTAAACCCATTGTTGATGCAGGTTGCGCCTTCGCTGCCGCCGGCTGCCGCGCCCAGGTTGCAACTTCCTGCCGCGAACCCCGAATCAAATTCAAACGGGAAGTTTTCGCCAAGGTTCGGGTAGTATCCGGTGCTCTCCAGGCCACCAAAGAACAGACCGAATCCGCCATGAACTGCCATCTTGTCGCTCGCCTTTAAGGCAAAGCCTAATCGCGGCGCGATGTTGGTCTTCTGCGGCTCCACGAGGAAGCGATTCTTGGTGTAGACCAGCTTGATGTTATCGGCATCAAGCAGGCGCGTGAAGGCCGTGGGAAGCGTAATGCCTTGCTTGCTGATTGGAATGCGATATTCGCCGGTGCTCTGACCAGCCGTGGGGCCGCTGGTTGGAACAAAGGCTGCCTGGTTGTCGTGACGCTCTAGATAGGGCTGGGAGTAGTCATAACGGAAGCCAAAGTTGAGGGTAAGTCTCTGATTGGCTTTCCAGTCGTCCTGGACATAGAAGGCGCGATTCCAACGCACGTCATCCGAAGTGAAGAGATTGGATATGGCAGCGCTATTCATGTTATTGGTGAGGAAGTCGGCTACGCCGTAGCCGGTGTTCGCAACGCCAGACTGCGACGTGTAAACACCAGTGAAGTTGTAGGTGCCGCGCGGCTGGGTAGGCTGCTCCGTTGAGAAGCGAACGCGCTGGAAATCCACGCCCGCCTTGATGCTGTGGTTGCCTTGAGTCTTTGAAACGTTATCGAGGATCTGATAGACGTTCTCATACTCATTGGTGACATAAAAGGTGGGCGAGCCAAAGCCACCGAGACCGGAGACGTTCATGGATGGGAGACCGCCGTTGTTCGGAGCAAACGGAATGCCGCCAAGGCCGAGCGTAGAGGCGATGTCCGTGTTTCCGTTCTCCTGCAGTCCACCGAAATGGCCATAGTTGTAGCCGAAACGGAACTCGTTGGTGAGCGTAGGGGTGAAGATGTGGGTCTCGCTCCCTGCGAAATTCTCGCCGAGGGAGAGGATCTGGCCAGTATCGCCAAAGCCACCGCCATCAAGGATGGGACCAAGAGGGGCCGGGTGAAGGGCAGGCTCATGGTTGTAGCTGTAGCGGGCGAAAGCCAGGTCTTTGGTGCTTATATTCCAATCGACGCGGGTATCCCACTGGATCGTGTTATCAACCGTGTTGGTCTGCGAAATGTAGTTGTTGTAAGTTTGGTGGGCTGCCCCAGTGTTGGGAGCTGGAAAAAGGCTAAGAATCTTGAGCGCCACTGGATCGAGTGTAACCCCCTCTTGCAGGTCGAGGCGGTTCCCTTGGATCTGAGTCGCACCGTTGTTGTTCGGGTTGGGCAGGAAGAGCGTGATGGCTTTGCCGCTGCTGTTGTTTCCTGGGGTCAGCAATTCGCTGAAGTCGCCGGTGCGCATCTGTGCCGTTGGCACCGTGGTTGCCGAGTGCGTTTCGCCGAAGATGATCCGGTTGGCTTCCATGTCACCGAAGAAGAACAGCTTGTTCTTTATAATGGGTAGTCCGAGGGTAGCACCGAACTGATTCTGACGGTACTTTGGGACAGGGCTGGTTCCGTCAAAGAACTGACGAATGTCAAAAGCGTCGTTACGGATGTATTCCCATGCGCTGCCGTGGATCGCATTGGTTCCAGACTTGATGCTGGCGTTGATGACCGCGCCAGCAGAATGGCCGAACTCAGAGCTGTAAGCGCCAGTCTGAACTTTGAATTCCGCAAGAGCGTCCGGCGGAGGCCGTACAACGAAGCTGGCTCCATTGAAGAAGTCGACGACATTCACATTGTTGTCTACGCCGTCCATGATGAAGTTGTTCTGCTCAGAGCGCTGGCCATTGGCACTGAAGTCGCCTTTGCCCTGGCCGCGTGAACCGTTGGCAGGCTCGACGCCGGCAGTGAGCTGCGCGATGAAAACCCAGTTACGGCCGTTGAGTGGAGTGTTGTTGATCGCTTGCGCGTCAATAACCTGACCCGTCGAACCCTCTTCCGTCTGCAGCAGCGGAGGAGCCGCGGTTACCGTAACGGTTTCGCTCGCAGCGCCCGTCTTGAGTTGGATGTCAACTGCGGCGCGCTCCTGCACGTGAAGCTGGATGTTCTCTTGAGTGGTCTTTGAGAAGCCCGCGGCAGTAACGGAGACCGTATACTTGCCGATCTTCACTGGCGAAAAAATATAGTTTCCGCTCTGATCAGTCTCAGCTTCCAGAGAGAGACCGTTTTCCGTGTTGGTGAGTGTGACTTTCGCATTGGGTACAACCGCACCCGTCGCATCTTGAACGAGGCCAGTGATAGCACCCTGGTCGGCCTGACTAAAGCCGGCAACGGACGCCAGCATCATAACGAACATCAGAGCCAACACCCTGAACCTCGGTATCGAACCCTGGGGCAGCTTTTGGGATGGCCTGCGCATCCCGTACGAACTCTTCATCTCTCGAGCCTCCTTGCAATGTCTTTCAGTAAAAAAGCATTTCTTTGCGCCGCCCGGAAATGTTTTCTCAAACGGCTGCCGATCCCCTGCCCACTTCGTGTGAGTGGTTCGCTAGGGCTACAACTCTACCTATTGCCACGTGCCACAAGCTGATCGGCCGAAGCGACCGAAATCCTTCAAACCACAGCCAAAGAATGTAACCGTATTCATTCAGCGCCGAACATTACGCTGGAAACACAAATTCTGTCAACACAAAAAAGATCAAAACGCCTAAGTCGCTGCTTTTGTTGAAGATGGGCGAAAGCCAAGGTTCTTTTGCAGACGGGGCGCGCATTACGGAAACTTGCTTTATGTCTCCAGGACCGCAATCTACGGATAACAGTTGAAAATGATGTTTAACCGTTTACTGACGCGCTTTATCGAATAGGTCAGCGAACGATAAACGTGCGCCTGGCAGTAATGTAACCGGATTCATTGAGAAGTGGACTTGGGCGAACGGGGAGTGTACCGTAAATGTCGTGGACCACTATCAGCACCCTGTCACTTGGCACGTGCAGGCTCAAGTAAGGTTCCGATCCAGGTAGATCTATGCTTAATACCAAGTGCGGCTTGTACCTGACTGACAGCGCCTTGTGCACATCCACGCATCGCCCCGGTTCCCTGCTTTACTGTGTACCAAGGGAGCTTCTCGCTCTTCCGGTAAGCCACAGATCATCGGCTGCCCCTCACGTTGTAAACAAAAGTCATCAGGAGCTAGAACAAGCACATGGACAGGCGCGATTTTCTCAAGACAACTGGAACACTGATTGCCGGCGCAACCGTCGCGTCACCCGCATATTCCGCTGAAGGTGCAACCGGCACCGATGGCAGACTGATCTTGCCGATCAACCGGAACTGGCGATACAGCAAGACAGCTTCCGAGGCGGCTCGAAGCAAGGACTTCAACGACGCATCCTTTGAGAAGATCACCGTCCCTCACACCAATGTGACCTTGCCCTGGCACAGCTTCGATGACAAGTTGTATGAGTTTATCTCGGTCTACCGGCGGAAGTTCAAAGTGCCCGCCGCAGCACATGGAAAACGCGTTTTCGTTGACTTTGAAGGCGCAATGACCGCATCCACAGTATGGATCAATGGAACTCGCCTGGGAGAATACAAGGGCGGATTTACACCGTTCTTTTTCGAACTAACGGATCACTTGGATTGGAAAGGCGAGAACGTTCTGGTCGTCGAGTTGGACTCGACGGAGCGTGCCGATATCCCTCCGTTTGGCTACCAGATCGACTATCTGACCTTTGGCGGAATCTATCGCGAAGTGGCGCTGCGCGTGGTGCCGCAGACGTTTATTGAAAACATTTTCGCGCGGCCCAAGGATACCCTGACAGACAGCCCGTCCGTCGATGTCCAGTGCTTCATCGAGAACCTGGCCGCAGCGCATGAGCCTCTCACGCTTGAAGTGAGTCTGCACAAAGGCGACAAGCAGGTGGCCAAGGCAACCAAGGCTGTCGAAAATGCTGCGGGACAACAGGGAGTGGACTTGACCACAGTGACACTGGCCGGTTTCGGCAAAGTGGATCTCTGGGATCTGGAGCATCCACATCTCTACTCCGTGCGGGTGAAGCTGCTACGCGGTACGCACGTGCAAGACGAGGACCAGCGAACGATCGGATTCCGCGAGGCCGTGTTCACACCGGAAGGGTTCAAGCTGAACGGCAAAGTCATCAAGCTGCGCGGACTCGATCGCCATCAGACTTTCCCTTTTGTTGGTCAGGCCATGCCCGCCCGCGTGCAGCGACGTGACGCGATCATTCTGCGGCAGAAGCTGAAGTGCAACATCGTGCGCACCTCGCATTATCCGCAGTCGCGGCACTTTCTCGATGCGTGCGATGAGTTGGGGCTGCTGGTGCTTGAAGAAATTCCAGGATGGCAGCACATTGGTCCTCTGCCATGGCAGGACATTGCAGTCGACAACGTCAGCCGCATGATCCGGCGCGATTGGAATCATCCCTCGATTGTCCTTTGGGGCGTGCGCATCAACGAGTCCAGGGACAACCACGACTTCTACGTGCGGACGAACGCGATGGCCAAGAGTCTCGATACCTCACGCCAGACAGGCGGCATTCGATACTTCCAGGAGTCGGAGTTCCTGGAAGATGTGTTCACGATGAATGACTTCGGATGGCCGTTGAAGGCTCCAAATCATCCTCTCTATTTGAACACCGAGTTTGTTGGGCATACGTATCCAACCAAGACCATTGACAACGTGGAGCGACTCACAGAGCACACGATCCGGCACGCAAGGGTTCATGACCAGTTGGCATCCAATCCGCAGTATGCGGGCGGCATTGCGTGGTGCGCTTTTGACTACAACACTCACAGCGATTTTGGCTCAGGCGACCGCATCTGCTATCACGGCGTGACGGATATGTTCCGCGAACCCAAACCAGCGGCTGGATTCTATAAATCGCAGTGCGACCCATCCGAGGAAGTTGTGCTCGAACCATCCTTTCACTGGGCGCGCGGCGATCAGTCGGTTGGATTCTCAAAGGCAGTTGTCTGCTCGAACTGCGATCATCTGAAGTTTTATGTGAAGGACAAGATGATTGCCGAGGTTGAACCCGATCGCAAGCAGTTTCCCAATCTCCACTATGCGCCTTTCGTCGCGGAGATCGGCGAGTCGATTGAGCCGTGGGGAGACCTGAAAATCGAAGGATACATTCAGGGTAAGCTCGCGATCACGAAGAAGATGTCGAGCAAGGGCATCGATCAGAAATTCGCCCTCCTGCCAGACGACCTCGCACTGGTAGGCGACGGAGCGGATACGACTCGCGTTGTACTCGCGGTGACGGATGAGTACGGCGCGATCTGCCCTTTTGCCGGTGATGCGATTCGATTCGAAATCAGCGGCCCGGGTAAGATCATCGGCGATAATCCATTCGCGCTAGTTGGTGGCACGGGAGCGATCTGGATTCGCGCAACCGAACAGGCTGGAACCGTGATTTTGAAGGCGACCCACCCGGTGCTCGGTACCCAGGAGATTCGGATTGCTGTTTCTTCTTCCACGGCGGAATTGGCATAGCGAATGGTACTCATACATTGATTGACAGCATGGAAGTGAGTCGATGAATCGACAGTTGATGATGAAGCGTGTTTTGGATCGTGTCGCGGCGCAGGGCGAGCCGTGGGACATGGTCGTAATCGGCGGCGGCGCAACGGGGATGGGAATTGCCATCGACGCTGCGTCGCGTGGCTTCCAGGTGCTGTTGCTTGAGGCTCAGGACTTTGGCAAGGGAACTTCAAGCCGCAGCACGAAGCTGATTCATGGCGGTGTGCGCTATCTGGAGCAAGGCAATATTTCTCTCGTCATGGAGGCCCTCAAAGAGCGTGGCTTACTGCGGCAGAATGCGCCGCATCTGGTTCATGATCTCGCCTTCATCGTGCCCAATTATTCGTGGTGGGAAGCACCTTTTTACGGCATCGGCATGAAAATCTACGATCTGCTCGCGGGCAAGTATGGCTTTGGACGGTCGCGGATTCTTTCTTCGCAGGAGACCATAGAAAAGCTGCCTAATCTGCAAACGGACGGGCTGCGCGGAGGCGTGATCTACTACGACGGTCAGTTTGATGACACGCGATTACTGATCCACATGGCTGCGACTGCATCCGATCACGGCGCTGTGCTTTTAAACTATGCGCCTGTCATCGAGATCACCAAAGATGAGGATGGCTTCGCTAACGGAGTGGTCTTCCGCGATGAAGAGACGGAGCAAGTGATCCATGTTTCTTCACGAGTGGTGATCAATGCCACTGGTATGTTCGCCGATAAGGTGCGCCGCATGACGGACGCCGATTCAAAGCAGATGATTGCCCCAAGCCAAGGCATTCACCTGGTATTCGAGCGATCCTTCCTGCGTGCAGATGCGGCCATCATGGTGCCCCATACCAGCGATGGGCGTGTTCTGTTTGCCATTCCATGGCATCAGCACACCGTCGTCGGAACAACCGATACGCCGATCCAGGAAGCAAGCTATGAACCGCTGCCGTTTGAGGAAGAGATTCAATTCATCCTCGATACAGCGGCGCAGTTTCTCAGCCGGCCGCCTACGCGCGCTGACATCCTGAGCGTGTATGTCGGGATTCGCCCATTGGTGAAGGCACAGGGCGATGACTCGGGCAAGACCTCAACGCTGTCACGCGATCACACAATCCATATAGATTCCGCAGGTTTGATCACCATTGTTGGCGGTAAGTGGACGACGTATCGCAACATGGCGGAGGACTGTGTAAATCACGCGATCACGCTGGGCAGGCTTGAGGATACGCCGTGCGTAACCCGTTCTTTGCATCTGCATGGCTATCATGAAGATCCGGATGCGCTGGGGGATCTGTGGGTCTACGGCTCGGATGCCGAAGGAGTGAAGGCGATTGCTGTCGATGATCGGTCGCTGCTGAAACCGCTCCATTCGGATTTAACGTACTGTGCAGCTGAGGTGATCTGGGCAGTACGCAATGAGATGGCGCGGACGGTCGAAGATATCCTCGCACGCAGGACGCGGGCATTGTTCCTCAATGCCGGTGCAGCGATCTCTCTGGCCCCCACTGTTGCTGCGATCATGGCGAAGGAGCTTGGTTTCGATGAGGCATGGCAGACCCAGCAGGTTGCGGATTTCACTGCGCTGGCTGCGCAGTATCAGGTTCACTGAAACTGTTCGATCTTGCTAGACTGATTAGGCTTTGATGAATCGCAGATTCAACCCGCGCAAGCCCCAGCAATCGAGGCTGGGGCTTCCTTTTGTTCTTCCGTGCGCCAGATGGCTCTACACCGCACTACTCATATGCATCACGGCTGCTACCACATGGCTACATAGCCAGCCGCAGGTTCCAGTTGGCGCGCAGCAGGGAATGGGCGTGAGCACCAAGGGAGCTTCCAAGCCGGTGCTGGACGCGGAGCACAGGCCCATCACCGCGGGTGGATTTGTCGACAACGGGCCGATTGTTTTTCAGGACGTTGCAAAGCAGGCCGGCCTTATAACTTGGCACCACACCGAAGGCACGATCGAGAAGCAGTTGATCCCCGAAACCATTGGGTCCGGCGTAGCTCTGCTCGACTATGACAACGATGGATGGCTGGATATCTACCTGGTGAACAGCCTCACATACGCGGCCCTCTCTGGCAAAGAGATGCCGACCCATGCGGCACTCTTTCACAACAATCACGACGGCACTTTCACCGATGTAACCGGGAAAGCTGGCGTTGCGAATGATCGCTGGGGCGTGGGCGTAGTCGTTGGAGATTACGATAACGACGGTTGGCCGGATATGTATGTAACCAATTTCGGCAAGAATCGCCTGTATCACAACAATCATGATGGGACATTCACGGATGTTGCCGAAAAGGCGGGAGTAGCGCTCGGAACGTGGTCCACCGGGGCAACGTTCGGCGACTATGACGGCGACGGCAGGCTTGATCTTTTTGTGCCTGGATATGTGCACTTCGATGGGAATCAACCGCCCCTGCCAGGTTCTCCTGAGACCAAGGAACTGACGAATTGCCAGTTCCGCGGCGTGCAGGTCATGTGCGGCCCGCGCGGGCTCAAGGGCGAGGGCGACCATCTCTTTCACAACAACGGAAACGGAACTTTTACCGATGTCAGCGTCCACGCAGGGGTACAAGATACGAATGCGTTTTACGGTCTTGCTTCAGCATTCGTGGATCTGAATGATGATGGCAAAGTTGACCTGCTTGTCGCGAATGATTCGACGCCCAACTATTTTTACCTGAACAAAGGCAACGGTATGTTTGAAGATGCCAGCTATATCTCAGGCTACGCGCTGAACCAGGAGGGCCGTGAGACTGCATCGATGGGTATTGCGATTGGTGACTACCAGAACAGTGGCCGGCTGAGCGTTGCGAATACGGATTTTTCCGATGACTACGACGTGCTCTATCACAACGACGGAGATGCCAACTTTACAGACGTGAGTTATCAGGCAGGGATCGCAGCGCCGACCATACCTTTCCTTGGATGGGCAGACGGGTTCCTGGATTACGATAACGACGGCTCACTCGACCTGATGTTTATCAATGGGCATGTATACCCGGCAGTTGACAAAACCGATTGGGGAACGACATTCGCGGAGCGGCCACTGCTCTTTCACAATGTCGATGGAAAGTCATTCGAGCTGATTCCGCCAGTGCGCAACACGGGTCTTGCGGTTGTGATCGCTGGGCGCGGCGCGGCGTTCGGCGATGTATTCAATGATGGCAAGATCGATGTTGTAATCAACAATATGGATGCCACTCCAACACTGCTGAGAAATGTGAATTCCGATTCGCATCATTGGATTGAGCTTCGTTTGATCGGCGGCGCTAAAAGCCCTCGCGATGCAGTCGGTGCAAGCGTGTACGTCACCACAGGCACACGACGACAGCGGGGTGATGTGATCAGCGGAGGCAGCTATGCCTCATCCAACGACTTTCGTGTTCACTTTGGTTTGGGCGACAACACCCGTATCACGGGAGTCGAGATTCACTGGCCCAGCGGCAAGCGAGAGACGCTCAGCCCTAAGAGCGTGGATCGCATCTTCACCGTCGAAGAGGGCAAGGGCATCACGGGCGAGCTCTGCGTCGCTTGCATCGCTAGAAAAAGCCCGCTGCCCGCTCCAAAGAAATAGTCTTGCTTACTTTGCTAACTGATCGAGATCGAGATTCAGTTGCAGCACGTTGACTCGTGGTTCGCCCAGCAGGCCCAGAGTTCGCGGAGTTACGTGAGTCGCAACGAGCTTGTTGATCTCATCTTCACTGAGATGGCGCGCGGTCGCGACGCGGCTGACCTGGTAATACGCAGCGTCTGGCGTGATATCCGGATCGAGTCCTGAACCGGAAGTAGTTACAAGATCGATCGGAACAGGCTTACCGGGATTATGCGCTGCCAACTTGTCGATGTCGCCCTGAATGCGCTGGACCAGCTTCAGATTGGACTGAGCATAGTTCGAACCACCCGAACTGGTTGCGTCATATCCGTTGCCTGCAGCGGAGGGGCGTGGATGAAAGTAGCGGTCGCTGGTGAAGCTTTGGCCTAGCAATGCCGAGCCGATAACCCTGCCATCCTTGAGAATGAGGCTGCCCGATGCTTGATGCGGGAAGATAACCCCGGCGATGCCAGTCATTGCGAGAGGATATGCCAGGCCAAGCAACACGGTAGTGATCAAAGTGAATCGAATTGCGGTAGTCCAGACGGAATGCAAGCTATTTCTCCTTAAGCCAGGTGCAATGCTACGAGTACAAGGTCGATCGCCTTGATACCGATGAAGGGCACGATGATGCCGCCGAGGCCATAGATAAGCAGGTTTTGGCGGAGCAGCACTGCCGCCGCTTTCGGCTCATACTTCACCCCTCTGAGGGCGAGTGGAATGAGTGCGATGATGATGACCGCGTTAAAGATAACCGCGGACAGGATGGCTGATTGCGGCGTGGCCAGATGCATGATGTTGAGTGCGTTCAGCACGGGGAATACGCCTGCAAACATCGCGGGAATAATGGCAAAGTACTTGGCTACGTCGTTGGCAATGGAGAACGTCGTGAGCGCGCCGCGGGTCATGAGGAGCTGCTTGCCGATTTCAACGATCTCAATGAGCTTCGTCGGATTGGAGTCGAGGTCAACCATGTTGCCGGCTTCCTTGGCCGCCTGCGTCCCGGAGTTCATGGCCACGCCTACATCGGCCTGTGCGAGCGCGGGTGCATCGTTGGTGCCGTCGCCTGTCATGGCTACGAGCTTGCCCTTAGCTTGCTCACGCTTGATCAGGTCCATCTTGTCTTTGGGCTTGGCTTCGGCGAGGAAGTCGTCCACTCCAGCTTCGCGCGCAATGACAGCGGCGGTTAGCGGGTTATCCCCCGTGATCATGATGGTGCGGATGCCCATGGCGCGCAAACGCGCGAGGCGCTCTTTCAATCCGCCTTTGACGATGTCCTTGAGATAGATCACGCCGAGTGCCGTGGCGTTCTCCGCGACAACCAGCGGAGTACCACCGGCGCGGGCGATTTCCTCGACCTGATCGCGAACCTTGCGAGGCAGGCTTGAGTCTTGCTCTTCAAGAAAGCGGGCGATAGCATCGACTGAACCTTTGCGGATGCGCGATCCGGGCAGGTCGACGCCAGACATGCGGGTCTGTGCAGTGAAGGGTACAAACTCCGCATGGATCGACGAGAGATCGCGACCACGCAGATTGTACTTCTCCTTGGCGAGCACCACAATGGAGCGGCCTTCGGGCGTTTCATCGGAGAGCGAGGAAAGCTGGGCCGCATCCGCCATGCGCTCATGGCTCACATCGGGTGCGGGATAAAATTCCGTGGCCTGACGATTGCCTAGGGTGATCGTGCCCGTCTTATCCAACAGCAGTGTACTGACGTCCCCTGCGGCTTCAACAGCGCGACCGCTCATGGCAAGCACGTTGTATTGAACAAGCCGGTCCATGCCTGCAATGCCGATCGCTGAAAGAAGCCCGCCGATCGTGGTTGGAATGAGGCAAACGAGCAGCGATACCAGAACGAAAACGGTCTGCGGGGCCTGCGAGTAGATCGCAAAGGGCTGCAGGGTTACAACGGCGAGGAGGAAGATGATCGTAAGACCAGAGAGCAGGATGCTCAGTGCAATTTCGTTGGGAGTCTTCTGCCGTGTGGCTCCTTCAACGAGAGCAATCATGCGATCGAGAAATGTCTCACCAGGATTGGCCGAGATTTTCACTTTGATGAAGTCCGACAGTACGCGCGTACCGCCAGTGACGGCCGAACGATCGCCGCCCGCTTCGCGAATGACAGGCGCCGATTCACCAGTGATCGCGGACTCATCGACCGAGGCTACGCCTTCGATCACTTCACCATCACCAGCGATGAACTGACCGGCTTCAACATAGATCACATCGTTCACGCGCAGGAGACTGCTCGTAATGTCTTCCAGTTCGCCGGATGCGTTGTAGCGGCGCGCGATGGTTTCGCCCTTGGCCTTGCGCAGCGTGTCGGCCTGGGCCTTGCCACGCCCCTCGGCCATGGCCTCAGCGAAGTTGGCGAAGAGTACAGTGAACCAGAGCCACAGGGTGATCTGCAGGTTGAATCCGAGACCGGTGCGGTGATTCACCAAGTCGCCAATCAGCAAGCAAGTCGTGAGCACGCTGCCTACTTCAACGACGAACATCACCGGGTTCTTGACCATCAACCGTGGGTCGAGCTTGCGCAAAGCATCGACGGATGCCTGGCGCAGAATATCGGTACTCCAAAGACTTTTCTTGTTTGCCATATTCGCCTGCGTTTAAAAAAGGTGTCCAGCATGAAGCTGTAAGTGTTCAAGAACAGGCCCTAAGCTAAGCACCGGGAAGAAGGTGAGTGCGCCGAGGATAACGATGATGCCGGTCAACAGGACAGTGAAGAGGCCGGTGTTCACAGGGAACGTCCCCGGCGAAGGAGGAACGCTCTTCTTCTGCGCGAGGTTGCCGGCAAGCGCTAGCACCGGCACGATCATCAACAATCGCCCGCCTAGCATGGCAGCACCGAGTACAACGTTATACCACCACGTGTTGGCATTCAAACCTGCGAAGGCAGAACCGTTGTTGCCCGTGGCCGAGGTGAAAGCGTAAAGGATTTCGGTCAGACCGTGGGGGCCAGCGTTGTTCAGACTGCTCAGGCCAATAGCCGGGGACATCACGAAGATCGCGGTGAGGATAAGGATGATGAGCGGGAAGATGAGCACGTAGAGCATTGCCATCTTGACGTCATACGATTCGATTTTCTTGCCGAGATATTCCGGCGTACGGCCGACCATCAGGCCCGCGATAAATACCGCGAGGATGACGAAGATGAGGATGCCGTATAGTCCGGAGCCAACGCCGCCAAAGACAACCTCGCCGAGCATGATGTTGGTAAGGACAACCATGCCACCGAGAGCAGTAAGGGAGTCATGCATGCCGTTGACGGCTCCGCAACTTGCATCCGTAGTGATGGTGGCGAAGAGTGAGGTCTGCGATATCCCAAAGCGGACTTCCTTGCCCTCCATATTGCCCCCGGGTGCGGTCGCGGTAGCTGTCTGCAGTGCGCCGTGAATCATCGGATGAGGATGCGCCTCGGCCCAATAGACTGCGGTGAATCCCACAGCAAAGAGGACGAACATCGACGCCAGCACGGCCCAACCGTGTCCCGGCGACCCGGTCAACCGTCCCAGCGTCACTGTGAGCGCTGCTGGAATGAGGAAGATGGCAAGCATTTGCAGCAGGTTTGTGAAGGGCGTGGGATTCTCAAAAGGATGAGCACTGTTGCCATTGAAGAAGCCTCCACCGTTGGTGCCCAGCATCTTGATGGCTTCCTGTGAAGCAACTGGTCCTTGCGCGATCGTCTGTGTCTGCGCTTCGAGGGTCGTGACCTGGGTATAGGGGTGCAGATTCTGCGGAACGCCCTGCCAGACCAAGACCAGGGCAAAGAGGATGCTGGCAGGAAGCAAGATGTAAAGTATGCTGCGGGTAGCGTCTACCCAAAAGTTGCCGATGGTGGGCGAGGAAGTCCGCTTGATACCGCGCACGAGAGCCACCGCCACTGCTATGCCTACTGCAGCGCTGGCGAAGTTGTGATACGCCAGACCGGCCATCTGCGTGAGATAGCTCATCGTCGTCTCAGGGACGTACGACTGCCAGTTGGTATTGGTCGTGAAGGAGGCGGCCGTGCTCCAGGCAAGTGCCTGCTCAATCCCAGGGAGCTTCTGCGGATTCATCCAAGCCAGCACCAGTACGCCCTGGGCCCGCTCGATCAGGTAGGTCCCGAGCAGGCTCACTGCGGAGAAGCCAAGGAGAGCGAAGGCATACTCACGCCAGGTCATTTCCTGGTCCGCCTTCACACCGCTCAATTTGTAAATCAGGCGCTCGATCGGCCGAAGGAGGAAGTCGAACCAGGTGCGCTCGCCTTCAAGCACATGAGCAATATAGATTCCCAAAGGTCGCACTGAGATCAGCAACAACCCGGAAAACAACAAGAACTGTAACCAACCGTTGCCAGTCATTTCAGAACTTCTCCGGAAACAGCAGCGTAGCCGTTAAATAGCCCAACAACAGAGCAGACAAAACCAGCACCAGGACTGTAATAAAGCTCATTCCGTTACCTCAACTTCTGACAGGCCTGGACATATCCAAAGGCCAGTACGAAAAACGCTGCCGTAAACACAACCATCCAAACGTCCTGCATTACACAACCTCGCAAAAAACATCCGCAGCGTGCGCCACAATCTAAGTATTCAGGCTGCTGAATCAGGCTGGGCTAATGCTTTTGTAAGGGAAACGTAAGGAAGGTTGCTCTTGGAAATGCCGGCGAGAAGGAGACAATTCTGGCCACTTAAATTGTTGATTTCAGGAATGGTTCAGTAACCGATAACCGAAATTGCAGGCTGGAATGTAGAATTATGCGGAAAGTAATATTCTGCAGACAACACTCCAAGGAAAACAGCGTGACATCCCCGAAGGCCATTCAACTCGATCCAAATGACAACGTTCTCGTAGCGCTTTCCGACTTGCCCGCAGGAGAAGAAATCCCGTTTGGCGGCGAACGATACTCGCTCGTGGCTAATATACCGGCCAAGCACAAGTTCGCCATGCAGGATTTTCCTGTTGGAGGCGAGATCAGGATGTACGGGGTCGTTGTCGGGCGCGCTCATCTACCTATTGCGCGCGGAGGGCTGCTGTCGACCTCAAACGTGGTGCACGACGCGGCGGGCTTCACCGGCAAGCGCTCGGAGTACCAGTGGACGGCGCCCGATGTGGCGCGCTGGCAAACGAGGACTTTCGACGGATTCCACCGCGAAGATGGCCAGGTGGGCACACGCAACCACTGGCTGGTTATCCCGATGGTCTTCTGCGAGAACCGCAATGTCGACGCTCTACGAGAGGCCTTTGAAGAAGAACTGGGATATGGCAGGCCAAAGCTCTATCGCGGGCAGGTCCGCGAGTTGCTGGCTGCCTATCAGGAAACCGGTGCCATCGCAGGCAACGTGAGCAAAGAACCTGTAGCCAACCGTGTCTTTCCGAACGTCGACGGCATCAAGTTTCTAGTGCACCAGGGTGGTTGCGGCGGCACGCGCGAAGATGCTCGCACGCTGTGCGGTCTCCTCGCTGGATACATCAATCATCCCAACGTGGCCGGGGCTACGATCCTCAGTCTCGGCTGCCAGCATGCGCAGACCGGCGACCTCTTCGAAGAAATTCGGAAGCGCAACCCATCGCTGACAAAGCCGGTGCTGGTCTTTGAGCAGCAGAAGTATGGCCTCGAATCCGCCATGATCGCCGACGCCATTCGCCAGACCTTCGAAGGGCTGGTAAAGGCGAATCAGATCGAGCGCAAGCCAGCGCCGCTTTCAAAGCTGACCGTAGGCCTCAAGTGCGGCGGCTCGGACGGCTTCTCTGGCATCTCTGCGAATCCCGCGGTCGGGCAGGTCTCCGATCTGCTTGCGGCTCTCGGCGGCAAGTCCATTCTGTCTGAATTTCCCGAACTCTGCGGCGTGGAGCAAAACCTGATCGACCGCGCTGCTGCCCCCGCCGTCGGCGACAAATTCATCCAGTTGATGCGAAGTTACGAAGCACGTGCTAAGGCCGTCCACAGCGGATTCGAGATGAATCCGTCCCCGGGCAACATCCGCGATGGGCTGTTGACGGATGCGATGAAGTCCGCGGGAGCAGGGAGAAAGGGCGGCACTTCGCCCGTGAATGATGTGCTCGATTATCCCGAGTATGTAAAGGCCACGGGCCTCACCCTTCAATGCACTCCAGGCAACGACGTCGAGTGCGTTACTGCCCAGGCCGGTGCTGGAGCGAATATTGTGCTGTTCACAACGGGACTCGGTACACCAACCGGAAACCCGATCACACCTGTGATCAAGGTGGCCACAAACACCAAACTCGCCCAGCGCATGTCTGACATTATTGATATTGACACCGGCCCGATCATCGACGGCGAGAGCACGATCGAATCCATGGGCGACGCCATCCTCGAGCTGATCGTGCAGGTCGCCAGCGGAGAAAAACAAACCAAGGCAGAGATTCTTCGCCAGGACGATTTCATTCCGTGGAAACGCGGAGTTTCACTTTGACGCACTATTGCGTATCCCAAGTTTGGAGCCTCGATGCTGAAGACAGGAATCCTCAATCCAGTTATCAATTCCCTGCTCTGCCGCGTACGTCATACCAACACGCTGGTCATCGCTGACCGCGGATTCCCTTTCTGGCCAATGATCGAGACTGTCGACATCTCGCTGATTGATGACGTGCCACGTGTGATCGATGTCCTGGCAGCCATCAAACAGAACTACACGATCGGCAGAGTCTTCGCAGCGCAGGAGTTTGTTGCGGCCAATACTCCGGAAGTGACAGGCAGGCTCGAAGATATGTTGCTGGGAATTCCCATCACATTCGAACCGCACATCGACTTCAAGAAGCGTGTGCCATCGGCGATCGGCCTTATTCGGACTGGCGATACAACCCAGTACGCCAATCTCATTCTCGAATCGGCCTGAGCCGTATTTACACGACAGATTCCTTACGGAGATCGAAAGATGGAACAAACCTGGCGCTGGTTCGGCCCGCGCGATGCAGTGACGTTGGCGGACGCACGTCAGGCAGGTGCGACCGGCATTGTTACCGCGCTACATGACATACCGCCCGGTGAAGTCTGGAGTGTTCAAGCCATTCAAGAGCGGCAGGCTATTGTTGCCGCTGCCGGACTAACATGGTCGGTCGTTGAAAGCGTCAATGTCAGCGAGCAGATCAAGCAGCGCGGCAAGCTCTGGCAGCAGCACATCGACAACTACATCGAGACGCTGCGCAATCTAGCAGCATGCGGCATATACACAGTCTGCTACAACTTCATGCCCGTGCTGGACTGGTTGCGTACAGACCTTGCTTATCCCCTGCCGGACGGGTCGATCTCGATGCGTTTTGAGTCGGCTGCACTCGCAGCCTTCGATCTTTACATCCTCAAGCGACCCGGGGCTGAAGCCGACTGGACGGAGGAGCAGCAGCGCGCAGCGCATACACGTCTGCAGGCGATGGATGAAGAGGAACGCGCCCGCTTTGCGCGGACTGTTCTCGCTGGCCTGCCCGGGACTTCGGACGTCTACACCGTGGAGTATGTGCGGAACGCAATTGCCGGCTATGCGGACATAGGCCGCGAGGGTCTGCGTGCCAATCTCGGAGCGTTTCTGCGCGCTGTCTGCCCTGCCGCCACAGAGGCTGGCGTGAGGCTCTGTATTCATCCCGATGATCCTCCTCGCCCCTTGCTGGGCTTGCCGCGCATTGCGAGCACTGGGGACGATCTGCAGTTCCTGCTCAACCAGACATCGGAGCCATCGAACGGCATTACGTTCTGCTCCGGCTCACTCGGTGCGCGGCTGGACAATGATCCTCCTGCCATCATGCAGACCGTAGCTGACCGCATCTACTTCGTACATTTGCGTTCGACCAAGCAGCAGACCGGCCAGGATGCTTTCTATGAAGCTGCGCACCTGGCCGGAGACGTTGATCTGGTGGCGTTGATGAAGATTCTTGTCCACGAAGAGCGACGCAGAGTTGCTTCGGAGGATCACACCCCAATTCCCTTTCGCGCCGATCACGGCAACCAGATTCTTACCGACATCGGAAGACCTGCGGTGCCCGGCTATCCTGCGGTGGGACGACTACGCGGGCTGGCAGAGCTGCGCGGCATCATGACCGCAGTCGAGGCCCTTACTTAAAGTTGAGGCGCTTACTTAACCAGAGGAGAACCAAGTGTCGTTCATCAATGAAAACTTCCTGCTGGAGAACGATGCAGCAATCCGCCTCTATCAGGAATACGCAGCACCGCAACCTGTCTTTGACTACCACTGTCATCTCTCGCCTCGGGATATCGCACAGAACCGGCGTTTCGATAATTTGTTTGAAATCTGGCTGGAAGGCGATCACTACAAGTGGCGGGCCATGCGCGCCGTCGGTGAGCCGGAGCGCTTCTGCACCGGTAATGCAACCCCATATGAGAAGTTCCAGGCCTGGGCTCGCACCGTTCCGTCGACGCTGCGAAACCCCCTCTATCACTGGACACATCTTGAACTAGAGCGATACTTCGGCATCACGGATTTACTGGATGCCCACTCCGCACCAGATATCTGGCAGCAGGCCAATGCAGTCTTTGACGACGGCCTCGATGTCCACGGCATTCTGCGCAAGTTCAAGGTGCATACGATCGGCACAACCGATGATCCGACCGACACGCTCGATCATCACAAAGCGATCGCCGCGTCTTCCCTGGAGACCCGCGTGCTACCAACCTTTCGCCCCGATGCAGCCTTACGTGTGGACCTTCCGGAAGCCTTCAATGCATGGGTCGACAGGCTTGCGTTGGCCTCGGCCATCGATATCAGTTCGTTCGCCTCATTTCTCGCGGCAATTGAGCAGCGACAACATGATTTTCACGCTGTCGGCTGCCGGCTTTCAGACCATGGGTTGGACATCTGTTACGCAGACCCATGCTCGGACTCGGAAGCTGCGGCAATCTACGACAGCGCGCGCAATGGACTCGCTGCAAGCCCAACAGAACATCGCAAGTTTGCAAGCTACGTCATGTTCTTCCTGGGGCAGCTCTACGCGCAGTCCGGGTGGACGATGCAACTCCATCTCGGCGCCCTTCGCAACGTCAACTCACGTGCAAAGGCCATCCACGGCCCTGACACTGGTTTTGACACCATGGGCGGCACAGCGCAGCTTCAGGCCCTGGCAGCATTCCTCGACAAGCTCGACGCAGCGAATGCGCTTCCTCGGACAATCCTCTATAACTCCAATCCGGTGGAGAACTATCCCTTTGCGACGATCACTGGCAGCTTCTCTGCCGAAGGCATCGCAGGCAAAGTGCAGTTCGGCGCAAGCTGGTGGTTCCTGGATCAGAAGAATGGCATTGAGTTGCAACTGGATGCACTCTCGAATGTCAGTCTGCTTACCCAGTTCGTGGGCATGGTTACGGACTCACGATCTTTCATGTCCTATCCGCGACATGAATATTTCCGTAGAGTCTTGTGCAACCTGCTCGGCAGTGAGATGGAGCGCGGACTCCTGCCCAACGATGATATGTTGGTTGGCGGCATGATACGCGATATCTGCTTCAACAATGCCAATCGCTACTTTGGTTTTCCTGCGCCTGGCAAGTGACATCGCCGAGCAACGGGAAGCATGATCCAGCCGAAGGATAAGTATGCCATCCGGTATCAATCCACTGCCGCGTGAACCCGAAGAGCCAGTAGAGTTGGCTCTCGAGTCCTTCAAGATCGGCAATATTCGCTGGCGCATCTGCGCACTACTCTTCTTCGCCAACACGATCAACTACATGGACCGGCAGGTGCTGAGTTTTCTGGCACCCCTTCTACAGATCAAGATTGGCTGGAATGAAGTCCAGTACGGCTACATCGTGGTCGCATTTCAGGCTGCGTATGCATTGGGTCTGCTGGTCGTCGGCGGCATCATCGATCGCATCGGAGTTCGCCTTGGATACGCACTGACGATCGGGCTATGGAGCCTGGCATCAATGAGCCATGCCATCGCACGCTCCGCGCTATCCTTCGGTGTCTCGCGGTTCTTCCTTGGACTTGGTGAGTCAGGAAATTTTCCCGCGGCAATCAAGACGGTCGCGGAATGGTTCCCGAAAAAAGAGCGCGCACTCGCTACAGGTATTTTCAATAGCGGCACCAGCATAGGAGCGATTCTCGTACCGCTTTGTGTGCCTTGGGTCGCGGACCATCTGGGCTGGCAGGCGGCGTTTCTCTTTACCGGGGCATTCAGTTTCATCTGGCTCATCCTCTGGTGGACTACGTATCAGAACCCCGAACATGACGCTAAGCTCAGCCCGCGCGAACTCGCGTACATCCGCAGCGATCCCGCGACGAGCGTCGTAAAAGTGCCGTGGCTTCGCCTGCTTGGTTATCGTCAGACATGGGCTGTACTACTTGGCAAGTTTTTGACTGACCCGGTCTGGTGGTTTCTGCTCTTCTGGCTCCCCAAGTATCTCGCTTCCGACTTCCATCTCAAGCTGACCACGCTTGCCTTACCGATCATCGTCATTTACGTCGCGTCCACTTTTGGCAGCATCTTCGGCGGCTGGCTGCCAGCACTCTTCATCCGAATGGGTCTGGGCGTGAAAGCTGCTCGACGCACGGCGATGTTGATGTGTGCACTCTGCGTCACGCCCTTCATGCTTGTCGGCCAGATCCACAACCTGTGGACGATTGTCGCAGTGATCAGCCTCGCTGCCGCTGCGCATCAGGGCTGGTCCGCGAACATCTTTACGCTGGCCTCGGACATTTTTCCGCGCGCAGCAGTCGGCAGCGTGACCGGTATAGGTGGTTTTGGCGGAGCTGCTGGCGGCATGTTGGCGGCACTAATCGTGGGCGAGGTACTCCAGCACTCACACAGCTACACGGCGATCTTCTTTTTCGCGGGAACTGCTTACCTCACCGCCTGGCTGATCATCCAATTCCTCGTGCGTAAGCCCGAGTTAGTCTTTCTCGACTAGTCCTCTACAAGCAATACGTCCAGAAACCTTGGACCATGCACGCCCTTAATACGCGTCATTTCGATATCCGCCGTTGCCGATGGTCCCGAGATGAACGTCGTTGGTACGGTCGATGTTGCAGCCAGCCGCGCGAATGCCTCGGGTACGGTAGCCACAATCTGGCTACCGAATACGACGCAAAGGTGATAGTCCGGCACGAGAGAAAGGATGCGCGCGCCCTGCGCATCTGCATTCTGGAGAACAATCGAGCCGGTCTCGGCAATAGCCACAGTACAGCCGCAGAGGATACCCTGGCTGCGGTCGAGTTGATACGCGTCGTACCCCTGCGCAACCTCAAAGACAAATCCTTCGGGCAGCCAGGCTTGCGGCAATGCGGCGGGAATCGCAAGGCCCGACTTACCCCGCTTCATAAGAATCCGACCTATGGTTTCAGCAATCGTGTGCGGGGACGCGGTGTATATGCCTGCGTCGTATTCGATCAGGCGATCCGTCAATAATTCAAACAACTCTGGCCGGCTCGCATCGCTGCTTCGCGTGTAAGTGCGCGGAATCGATGCATATTCGGCCGCGATGGCTTTAGGAGCACTAGCTGAGCCAAGCGACATGCGAATACTGGCAAGGATGCGCGCGCGACTGCTGGTTGGCTCAGACACTCGGCTTCCTTTCAACTGGCTTGCCGTTACCGGCATGAGGAGCTTTCTCCTGCGCCCACCAGTCGCGGAACGATTGCGCCGGCATAGCCTTCAGATCGCGCGTCTGCGTCCAGCCGCTCAGCATCAGGGGCATCCACTCGATGAAGCCGTTTTTCGAAACAAGCAGCTTCTGCCCGACCTGCCCCATGTGCTCGGCCATCGACAGCCTGCTTGAGTCTTTGAAGAGAAATGCCGCAGCCTGCATGCCGATGTTCCAGAGGCTGAGTTTCCCGGCAAGCGTCGCCTGCTCTTCGCGAACGATCTTGCCACGCAGATGAATCAGCACCTCGGGAATGTTAATCTTCACCGGGCAGACCTCATAGCAGGCGCCACACAGCGACGATGCATACGGCAGCGAACGCCCCTGTTCCATTGATTGCAGCTGCGGCGTGAGAATCGCCCCAATCGGCCCCGCGTATACGGACTCATAGGCGTGCCCACCGGTCTGATGGTAAACAGGGCACGCATTGAGACAGGCTGCGCAGCGAATGCACTGCAGCGTCTGCCGCGCCTCCTTATCGGCAAGAATCGGGCTGCGGCCATTGTCCAACAGAACAACGTGAAATTCCTGGGGACCATCTCCGGGATGAACACCACACCAGGTCGAGTTGTACGGGTTCATGCGCTCGCCCGTAGCGGACCGAGGCAGCGTCTGCAGAAAGATCTCAAGATCCTGGAAGCTGGGAATGACCTTCTCGATACCCACGATTGAGATCAGCACATCGGGCAGAGTCAGGCACATGCGCCCGTTGCCTTCGGACTCCACGATGCACATACCGCCCGTATCCGCGATAAGAAAGTTACCGCCGGAAATTGCGACCTTGATGCGAAGATACTTCTCGCGAAGATAGTCCCGCGCCGCTGTAGCCAGGTCCTCCGGCTGATCGCCCAGATTTGGCAGGTTCATCTCACGCTGAAACATCGCCCGCACCTGAGCCTTGTTCACGTGCAGCGCCGGCGCGACAAAATGCGATGGCCGGTCCTTGCCAAGCTGAATGATGAGCTCGGCGAGGTCTGTCTCAATCGGGCGAATACCGTTAGCCTCAAGCGTGGCATTGAGCCCGATTTCTTCCGAAGTCATCGTCTTGATCTTGATGACTTCCTTCGCCTGGTGTTGTTGTATCAGGCCTAGGATGATTCGGTTGGCCTCGGCTGCATCGCTGGCCCAGTGCACATGGCCGCCGGCGCGCGTGCAGTTCTCCTCGAACTGCGTGAGATAGTGATCGAGATGCCGCAGTGTGTGAGCGCGTACCTGAGCGCCGGCCTCCCGCAGGTCTTCCCAATCCGGAAGCTCAGCAGTGACCTTATTGCGCTTGCCCTGAATGACGTTGGTCGCATGCTGCACGTTCTTGCGCGTCTGTGAGTCCTGCAGCAGCTCCTTCGCTGCAGTAGGAAAATCGCGTGTATGCCATTGCGTCTGGCTCATGCATTCCCCGCGATCTGGCCTGAAGCAAGAATCTCTGCTAAGTGAGCCGTCCTTACGAATGTCCGCTGACGATGCAGCGATCCGTAGAGATGCATCAGGCAGCTATTGTCCACCGCAGTGCAAACCTCAGCCCCGGTATTCAGTACATTGCGGACCTTGTCGGCCAGCATCGCGGAAGAAACATCTGCATTCTTGATAGCGAATGTACCGCCAAAACCACAGCATTCCTGGATGTTCTGGATCGGCTGCAGATCGAGGCCGCGCACCTGCTTCAGCAGGCGGATCGGGATGTCGCCGAGATGCAGGCTCCGCATCGAGTGACAGCTTGCGTGGTACGTCACCTTGTGCGGATAGGTCGCTCCTACATCCTCAACTCCGAGCTTGCGCACCAGGAACTCAGAGAACTCGAAAATGCGCGGCAACAGCGATTCCACGTCAGCGACGAGCTTTGCATCCCCATCCATTTCCGCGGCCTTGATGTAGTGATCACGTATCATCGAGACGCAGGAAGACGAAGGAATCACCACTGCCTCCGCATCCTGATACACCTTCACAAAATGTCGGATGATCGGCACGGCCTCGCGCAGGTAACCTGTGTTCCAGTGCATCTGGCCGCAGCAGGTCTGCTCCGGCCGGAACTCGATCTCGTGTCCCAGCCGCTCGAGCACGTTGACGACTGCCTTCCCCGTCTCAGGAAAAAGAGCATCGTTGTAGCAGGTGATAAAAAGAGAAACGCGCACCGCCGACCTCGGATATGCAGCCATACCGCTCGCAGCCGCTGATTTGGAACGTTCTCAGTGTACGACGGCTGTGCATACAAGTGGAATGGCAATGGGTACTTAATTCCTCTAATGGGATTGATTGTGTGACAACAAGCTTACATCCGAAAAGCAATGAACTTCACCGCGTCACAAACACAACTGAAATATCGAATCAGCAGTTCCATAATAGGATGAAAGCGGAATCATGAGGATCGACCAAACGATGACAGCCTCACTGAAGCCCGGAGCCGCGGCAACAGCAGAAGCGCCCACGATTGGCAGCCAGGTGCAGTCGAACGAGATTCTGCGCTCGCTTGAGCACCTCATCGATCCAGAGCGCATCCTCATCCGGCCGATCGAACTCGTCGCGTTTGCTTCGGATGCCAGCTTTTATCGGCTTATTCCGCGCGCAGTAATTCAGCCGAAGACCGTAGAAGAGATCAAGCACCTGTTCCGTTTCAGCCATCAGCGGCACATCCCGCTGACGTTTCGCGCCGGGGGTACCAGCCTTTCCGGCCAGGCCATCACAGACGGCATTTTGGTGGACATCGGACGCCATTGGCGCTCTGTTCGCGTAGAGCAGAATGGCAAGGCAATCCGTGTACAGCCAGGCCTGATCGGTCAGCAAGCCAACCAGGCGCTGCAACTGTATGGAAGAAAGATCGGGCCCGACCCCGCCTCGATTGCGAGTTGCCGTTTAGGCGGCATTCTCGCGAACAACGCCAGCGGCATGTGCTGCGGGGTTGCGCAGAATGCCTATCACACCCTCAGTTCGTTGACCTTCATCCTGCCGTCGGGAACGCAGATCGACACCGCCGATCCGAACGCCGACAACATCTTCCGTATGCTCGAGCCGGAGCTCTGCGCAAGGCTGCTGCAACTGAAAAGGCAAATCAAGAGTCAGCCCGAACTGGAAGCGCGCATCCGGAGCAAGTACAAGACCAAGAACACTACCGGCTACTCGCTCAATGCCCTCCTGGACTTTGACCGGCCAGTCGATATCTTCAGCCATCTTCTCATTGGCTCGGAAGGAACCCTGGCCTTCATCGCGGAAGCGGTGCTGCACACAGTCCCCGACTATGCGAAGAAGTCGACCGGGCTGCTTATCTTTCCTGACCTGCATGCTGCGTGTTCGGCAATCGGCGCTCTTACTGCGGCAGGCGCCGCTGCTCTTGAGCTCATGGATTGCGCGTCGCTGCGATCGGTTGAGGATCAACCGGGTGTGCCCACCTATCTGAAAGAACTGCCAAATCAGGCAGCAGCGCTGCTGGTCGAATTCCAGACCAATGACGATGCGCAGTTACGCATACTGGAAAACGCGGCGCAGCTTGTCGTTGCCAGGCTGCCGCTGCTTCATCCCGCAGTGTTCACGACAGACCCCATGCAGCACGCGAAACTCTGGAAGATTCGCAAAGGTATGTTTCCTTCCGTCGGAGCGGTACGGGCCAGCGGGACGACAGCTATCATCGAAGACATTGCGCTGCCTGTCGAAAGGCTGGCTGATGCCGCGCTGGACCTGCAGGCGCTGTTCGCACGACATGGCTATGACAACGCCATCATCTTTGGTCACGCCAAGGATGGAAATCTGCACTTCGTCCTCACCCAGGGCTTCAACACCACCCGCGAGATCGAGCGCTATCGATACTTCATGGACGACGTTGTGACTCTCGTCGTCGCCAAATACGATGGCGCATTGAAGGCCGAGCACGGCACAGGCCGCAACATGGCTCCCTTCGTCGAAACGGAGTGGGGAGCGGATGCCTATCGCATCATGCAGGAGTTGAAGGCGATCGCCGACCCGCTCAATCTGCTCAACCCCGGCGTCATCGTCAACTCCGACCCACTGGCGCACGTGAGCGACTTGAAGGAGTTTCCAGTCGTTGAGCCGGAGGTGGACAAATGCATCGAGTGCGGCTTCTGCGAGCACAGCTGCCCAAGCCGCGACATTACGCTCACTCCGCGCCAGCGCATCGTGGTGCGCCGTGAGATGCAGCGGATGCGTGACAACAACGCCTTACCAGCAAGCCGCGAGGCGCTCGAGCGCGACTTCCCATACATGGCACTCGACACCTGCGCTGCCGATGGCCTTTGCGCCACCGATTGCCCGGTCAGTATCGACACCGGCAAGCTGACGAAGCGCTTCCGCGCCATCCGCCACACCGCCTTTGCCAACTGGATCGCGACACGCATGGCCCATCACTTCATCCTGCCGGAATGGGGTGCGCGCATGGCTCTCGGGCTTGGCCATCGAATAGAAGGTGCACTCGGTCCAGAGTTCATGACTGGTATTACCAAGTTAGCTGATCGAACGAGCCGCAAGCTCTTCGACGAGCCATTCTGGCAATGGGGCTATCCGATGCCAAAGCCTCGCAAGGGAGCGCTGCCCCAAAGCAAGAGCGAAGGCGCGGACGCCGTCTACTTTGCCGCCTGCATCTCGCGCATGATGGGCGCTTTACCCGGTGAGCCGGAAGAAACAACGAACATGCAGGCACTGCTCAATATCGCGGAACGTGCGCGCATCAAGCTCTATGTTCCGCGCGATCTGCCCGGCCATTGCTGCGGCGTGCCGTTCTCTTCGAAAGGCTTTGAAGCAGCCAACGAAGCCAGTGTGAACCACACCATCGCGAGCCTCTATCGATGGTCCGATTCCGCGCGTCTACCTGTCGTTGTCGATACCAGCCCCTGCACCTACGGCTTGAAAACCTGCCGTGCGCAACTCACACCGGAGAACCAGCAGAGATTAGACAAGCTGCACATTCTCGATGCAATCGAGTTTGCCCACAGCACGATCCTGCCGCGTCTCGATATTCAGCGAACCCTGCCATCCGTTGCATTGCATCCAGTCTGCTCCGCAACCAAGATGGGGATCGGGGCAAAGCTGGTTGCACTCGCCGACGCGTGCAGCGACGAGGTAGTCGTTCCGCAGGAGGCAGGTTGCTGCGCCTTCGCCGGGGACCGGGGTTTTCTGCACCCTGAGCTAACCGCGTCAGCCACCACCGGAGAAGCGGTAGAGCTTGAGCTGCAGCGGCACGACGGCTACTATTCCTCAAGCCGCACCTGCGAGATCGGCATCAGCAGGGCCACAGGAAAGGTCTACCGCAGCTACCTGCACCTGCTGGACTACGCGTCGCGCCCCTAGCCGGCAGCGGTCAGACATTCCAGCGCCGCGAACGCTCCACCGCATCCTTCCAGCGGTTTCTTCGAGCAGCCACTTCGTCAGCGGGAAGCTTTGGATCAAACTGGGTATCTTGATGCCGGTTTGCCCGCAACTCGTCTGCGCTATCCCAGAAGCCCGTCGCAAGCCCCGCCAGATACGCAGCGCCCAGGGCCGTCGTCTCCGTCACCTTGGGGCGGATCACAGGCACACCCAGCACATCGGCCTGGAACTGCATCATCAGGTCATTCACCGCCGCGCCGCCATCAACGCGTAACGCGGGCAACTTGGTACCGGTGCCAGCAGCCGAATCCTGCTGCATCGCTTCCAGTGCGTCGGCCACCTGAAAAGCAACGCTCTCCAGAGCTGCACGTGCAATGTGCCCAGGCTGTGTGCTGCGGCGGAGACCAATGATCAGTCCGCTGGCGTGCGGATCCCAGTGCGGCGCACCCAAACCCACAAACGCAGGCACGAAAACCACGCCATCCGTATCGGGTACCGTCGCCGCGAGCGATTCCACATCCGACGACGAATGAATCATCTTCAGATTGTCCCGCAGCCACTGCACAACCGCGCCACCGATAAAAATGCTGCCCTCAAGCGCATATTCGAGCTTCCGGTTCGCGCTCGCAGCCAGCGTGGTAATCAACCGGTTCTTGGACTGCAGAAAACCAGTGCCGATGTTCTGCAACAGGAAGCAACCGGTGCCATAGGTATTCTTCGCCTCACCGGGATTGAAACAGAGCTGGCCAAGGAGCGCCGCCTGCTGGTCGCCTGCGATGCCTGCAATGGCAATCCCACCAAGCCCATGCGAAGTGTTTACCTCTGCGATGCGCTCGCTCGACCATTTGACCTCCGGGAGCATGCTCGCAGGAATACCAAAAAGCTTCAACAGCTCGTCATCCCAGCGGCCTTCGACGATGTTGTAAAGCAAAGTACGCGAGGCATTCGTCTGGTCCGTGACATGCACCGGCGCGGCGGATCCGCTGCCCTGCCCGCTCGTCAAGTGCCAGATCAGCCAGCTATCCACCGTTCCCATGGCGAGCTTGCCTGCCTCGGCACGGGCACGCGCACCAGGCACGTTGTCGAGGATCCACGCTACTTTTGTCGCGGAAAAATATGGATCCAGCACGAGACCGGTCTTCTCGCGAACCATCGGCTCCGCGCCATCGGCCACCAGTCGTTCGCAATGGCCTGCACCACGCCGGTCCTGCCAGACAATCGCGTTATAGACCGGCTGCCCAGTCTCGCGATCCCACACGACGACCGTCTCGCGCTGGTTCGTGATGCCCAGCGCGGCCACATCATGCGCTTCCAGTCCAGCGCGCACCAGCGCTTGCACCGCGCAGCTCATCTGCGAGGTCAAGATCTCGGTGGGATCATGCTCCACCCAACCGGGCTTGGGATAAATCTGCTTGAATTCCTGCTGTGCCACGGAGACGATTGCGCCAGCGTGGTCGAAGAGAATTGCGCGGGAACTAGTCGTCCCCTGATCGAGCGAAAGAATATAACTCATGCCGCCTTTGTGTATCACGCTGCATCCAGCCTGGGCAAGCGCGTGGAAGCCCTGCTATCGTTTCGCGCGCTTCAACGCCGCCCAATCCTTCTCCGTCTGATCTGCATACGCGTGGCCGAAATGGGCGAGTGCGTCGGCAAACCCCTCGCCCGCGCCAAGGTATCCGGCAATCTCCTGTGCGTCGCCGGACCGCGCATGACCGCGCGCCAAAAGTTCGCCGCAGAGCTGTGCATACTCAATAAGACCTTCGCCATTCAGGTCGGTCAGCTCGATAGAAGCCTTGTGATCGCTCAACCTGCGCACCAGATAGTCGCGCCCTTCAATCGTCGTATAGCCAAGCAGAATATCCGTGCCAGTCTGGATCAGTCTCTGTCCCTCTACCACCCGCTGGCCCTGATGTTTCGGCACATGAGGATCGCTCAGATAAGGCGCATACGCCGACGCAGCCTCTTCCTTAATCTGCAGGAACAGAGGGTCGCCCGGCCCATTGCCTTCCATGTAAACGCAATAATCGCGCAATCCCACCGATCCAGTACCGACAACTTTGAAGGCCACATCGACAGGCCTGTACTGCGCCAGAAAATGCTGGCGCTGCGACTGCAATGTCTGCGCGTAGGCCTTCAGCGAATCGATCACTGTCTTCGCCTTCGCCCCAGTCACGCGAGTGAGGATAGGCTTATTTTCGCGGTACTGCCGCGGCGTATTCAGGTCGACTTCCTTCGCAGGTTTGGTAGCCTTCTTCGACGAGTCAACCGCCGAACCTGCAGCAGGGACTGGCTCTGTAAGTTGCTCCAACGTATGCAGTGGTGTTGTGCGCAGAGCCTTGCGCAAAGCCAGATGCACCGGCGCAATCTCTTCGATCCGGCTGATCTGGTCCCGAATCATTTCAAGCACCGGCATCGGCGCATACGCACGCATCCGCTCGGCATAACTGATGATGCAACGCAACACAGCGCGCGTATTGACGCTGTCTTTATTCCCCGCAGCGCGCCCTGCCACCACGAGAGATGCCGCCATGCGCTTCAGATCCCACTCAAAAGGACCCTGAAACGTTTCGTCAAAATCATTGATATCGAAGATCAGGCGTCCATCTTCCGCCGCATATGCGCCAAGATTGTTCACATGCGCATCACCACAAAGCTGAACCAGGATGCCAGTATTGGGCATAGCCGCAAGATCGGCTGCCATCACTGGAACCGCCCCGCGAAAAAAGCCGAAAGGCGAAGCAATCATGCGTTCGTATTTAATTTTGATAAGCGCAGGGACACGCCCCTTCACCGAGCGCTGAAGCAACTGCAGTGGAGGAGTTAGCCGGCCCTTTGCCGAAAACTCGGCATTCTGCTTGCGCGGCATCTGCTTGCGCCGCGCCTGACCCTTGGCAAATCGTTCTTCCGGAGTAGCGACTTTCATATCAGGGGAAGATATCACGTCCGGCACCCAGCCAGCAGGAACTCATGCTGCCACTTGGCTGGCTTAGTCCCCGTGCGACGGCGCCTCTTCGAGTTCTGAACCCACGCGGTGCGGCTTCATAAGCCGCCATTGCAGGCGATCGAAGAATAGATATACCACCGGCGTGGTAAACAAAGTAAGCATCTGCGAAACGATCAGACCACCCACGATCGTGATACCCAGTGGCCTGCGAAGCTCTGCTCCCACGCCCGTGCCAAACGCGAGCGGAAGGGCACCGAACAAAGCCGACAGTGTGGTCATCATGATCGGTCGGAAACGCAACTGGCAAGCCTTGTAGATAGCCTCCATCGGAGGCAGTCCATCATCACGCTCGGCCTGCAAGGCGAAATCAATCATCATGATCGCGTTCTTCTTCACAATCCCGATCAGCAGCAGAATGCCGATCAACGCGATGATGCTGAGATCCGTCCCGGTGAGCAGCAACGCCAGGATCGCACCGACGCCTGCAGATGGCAGCGTAGTCAGAATGGTGATGGGGTGAATCAGGCTCTCATAGAGAATGCCCAGTACGATATAAACTGCCGCTAGAGCGGCCAGGATCAGGTATGGCTCATTGGCCAGCGAAGCCTTGTAAACCTGAGCCGTTCCCTGAAACGTTGCATGGACCGTAGAAGGCATACCCATCTCACGCTGAGCGTTTTCCAGTGATGTCACAGCATCGCCGAGGGCTACGTTGGGAGCTAGATTAAAAGTAAGCGTAACCGCCGGATACTGACCTTGATGATTGACCTGAAGAGATGTGCGCGATGAATCAAAGTGAGCGATCGTAGCCAACGGAACCGTGGCACCCGACGTAGTCTTGATATAGATTCCATTCAGTGAATCCGGGCTGTTTTGAAACTCCGGCGCTACCTCCATCACCACGAAGTACTGGTTTAACGCCGTATACATCGTCGAGACCTCGCGCTGGCCAAACGCGTCATAGAGCACCTGATCGATCTGCGTCATAGTAATGCCTAGCCGTGACGCTGCATCTCGATCAATGACCAGCTTCGCCTGCAGGCCCTGGTCCTGCTGGTCAGACGAAACATCTCTCAGTTGCTGCAGTGTACGCATCTTTGCCAGCAACCTTGGCGCCCAGGTATTCAACTCATCCAGATTCTCGTCCGACAGCGTGTACTGATACTGCGCATCGCTGCCCCGTCCGCCAGTCTGAAACTCCTGTTGCACCTGTAGAAATAGCGTTGCGCCAGGAACACTCGTCAGTCTCTTACGCAAACGGTTGACAACGTCATCGGCTGAGACCTCTCTGCCCTTCTCGTTCTTGCCGCGATCGCCCAAAGGCTTAAGAGCAATAAACATGCGACCGACATTGTTGCTGCCGCCACCCGGCCCACCGCCGCCGACAAAGGCGGTTACTGTTTGTATGGCCGGGTCGTCCAGCACCATTTGCGCCAGGGTTTGCTGCTTGACCTTCATCGCATCAAAGGAGATGTCCTGAGCCGCTCGCGTTGATCCACCCAGGCGCCCAGTATCCTGCTGGGGAAAGAGTCCAGTAGGCACGATTGTGTACAGATAGACGCTCAGACCAAAGGTCCCGACTGTCACACCGAGCATCAGCCATTGGTGCCTCAGGACCCAGCTCAACCCGAGCAAGTATTCATCTAAAAGCCACTGGAAAGCTCGTTCACTGACCTTGTACAGACGACCGTGCCTTGCTGGATCATGCGGCTTCAGGAACTGTGCACACATCATGGGAGTTGTGGTCAATGAGACGAGCAGGGACATGGCGATTGCTACGCTAAGTGTGACTGCAAACTCTCGAAAGAGGCTACCGATAACACCACCCATCAGGAGAATAGGAATAAACACAGCGATCAGCGAAATGCTCATCGAAAGCACAGTAAAGCCGATCTCGCGCGAACCTCTCATAGCCGCTTCAAACGGCTTCATTCCCTGTTCAAGGTAGCGCGTGATGTTCTCGATCACCACGATCGCATCGTCAACGACGAAGCCGGTCGAGATGGTCAACGCCATCAGCGAAAGATTATCCAGCGTGTACCCAAGCATGTACATCACGCCGAACGTGCCCACCAGAGAAAGCGGCACTGCAATAGACGGAATTACTGTAGCCCAGACCTCGCGAAGGAAGAGAAAAACTACCAGCACCACCAGCACTACGCTGATAATCAAAGACCGTTCCACATCTCTGACACTCGCGCGGATCGTAGTTGTACGATCGACTGCTACGTTGATGCGAATGGTCGGAGGAATTTCGGCCTGCAGGCGCGGTAACTCACCCAGAACGTTATCCACGGATTCGATCACGTTCGCGCCAGGCACTTTGAACACGATGATGAGAATAGCCGGACGCATCACCGACCCAGGACCAGCGTTGATCCCAGCCAGACCAGCGCTGTGAAGATCGGCTACTGAGTCGGTGACCGTGCCCAGATCGGATACACGTACGGGCGCACCGGTCGTTGCGTTGTAGCCTGCGATCAGCGGCGCATAGTCCTGCGACTTGAATATCTGATCGTTATCGTCGATCAGCCAGCGGTTCCGGTCGTCATGAAACGAGCCCTTAGGCCGATTGGCATTAGCATTCGCGAGCGCTGTGCGCACCGCTTCAAGACCGACACCATACGAACTCAACTGCATCGGATTCAACTCAACACGCACCGCAGGACTCGAGCTGCCGCCGACAAATACCTGACCGACTCCCTGAATCTGCGCAATCTTCTGCGCGAGAATCGAATCGGCTATATCGTAAATCTGCGGCTTCGGTACCACATCCGAAGTCAGCGTAAGAATGAGGATCGGCGCATCCGCAGGGTTTGTTTTTCGATAACTGGGGTTCTGCGGAAGGTACGATGGCAACTGGCTGCGCGCCGCATTGATCGCCGCCTGCACGTCGCGTGCCGCCGCGTTGATGTCGCGGTTCATATCGAACTGCAATGTCACCGATGCCGAACCCAGCGAGCTCGACGAAGTCATCTGCGTAATGCCAGCGATCCTCCCGAACTGACGCTCCAACGGCGCCGCCACATTTGAGGCCATCGTCTCCGGGCTGCCTCCTGGCAACCCGGCACTGACAGAGACGGTCGGAAGATCTACTTCGGGCAACGAAGCCACGGGCAGCAACGAATAAGCAACCGAGCCAGCCATCAGCAATGCCAGGCTGAGCAGCGTAGTAGCTACCGGTCTGCGGATAAATGGAGCGGAAAGATGCATACGTCCTTACGTGTTCTGCTTGCTCGCTGGTTCGTTAATCGCCGGCAATGGCGTGCGCGTGTTCATCCATCTCAACAGTCCTGCTCTTCTTGCCCATGCGGTTCGCCAGCCGGTCAAAGTAGAGATAGATCACAGGCGTCGTATACAAAGTGAGCAACTGCGAGACCAGCAATCCGCCCACGATGGTGATACCCAGCGGCTTGCGCAGCTCAGACCCCACGCCCGAACCCAGGGCCAGCGGCAACCCACCCAGCAGAGCCGCCATGGTGGTCATCATGATCGGCCGGAAACGCAGCAGGCAAGCCTGAAAAATCGCGTCGTGCGGAGACTTATGCCCTTCCCGCTCTGCCTCGAGCGCAAAGTCGATCATCATAATCGCGTTCTTCTTCACGATGCCGATCAGCAGGATCACGCCAATCAGCGCAATCACACTGAAGTCGGTGCGCGTCACCAGCAGCGCAAGAATCGCACCTACACCTGCGGAGGGCAAAGTAGAGATGATGGTGATCGGATGCACATAGCTTTCGTACAGAACACCGAGAACGATATAGACAGTGATCAATGCTGCAAGAATCAGGATTGGTTCGTTGGCCAGCGACGCCTGGAATGCCGCAGCAGTGCCTTCAAACGTTCCATTGATGCTGGCGGGCAGTTGGATAGCCTGCTCGACTCGCTTGGTCGCGGCAACAGCATCGCCCAGCGACTTGCCCGGCGCCACATTGAAGCTGATAACGGTCGCTGGGAATTGTCCTTGATGACCGATCGCAAGCTGTGCGCGCGTCTGCTCCCAGTGCGCCAGGTTGCTCAACGGCACCTGCGTTCCGTTGGAAGATTTCACATAGAGGCTCGCGAGCACCGAAGGGTCAGTCTGGAAGTTCGGCCCGACCTCCATCACCACGTGATACTGATTCAACTGCGTGAAAATCGTGGACACCTGCCGCTGCCCGAAAGCGTCGTACAGCGTGTTATCGATATCCGCAACCGCGATGCCAAGGCGCGCCGCCGTATCGCGATTGATCACCAGCTGTGTACCAAGTCCCTGGTCCTGCAGATCGCTGGCCACATCCCGCAACTCAGGCTGCTTGCTCAACTCCTGCACCATCTTGCGTGTGTACTTCGCCAACTCGACCTGATCGGGATCGCCAAGCGCGTACTGGAACTGCGTGCGGCTCACACGATCTTCCACGGTCAGATCCTGCGATGGCTGAAGAAAAAGTTGAATTTCCTGCAGATTTTCGAACTTCGGCTGCAGGCGCGCAATGACGTCTGTCGCCGAGATTCCACGATCTGCGAGCGGCTTCAGATTGATCTGAATGCGGCCGCTGTTCAGCGTGGTGTTCGTACCATCCACTCCGATGAACGAGGAAACACTCTCGACCGCCGGGTCCTGCAGCACGATATCCACAAGCTTCTGCTGACGTTTCGCCATGCTCTCGAACGACACCGTCTGCGGAGCTTCCGAGATGCCCAGGATCACGCCCGTATCCTGTACAGGAAAGAAGCCCTTGGGCACGATAAGGAACAGCACAATCGTAGCGACCAGAGTGCCGATCGTTACGAGAAGTGTTGTGAACTGGTGTCGCAGAATGACTTCAAGTGTGCGGCCATAGAAGGCTATGACAGATTCGAAGACCTTTTCCGAGGCGCGATAGAACCGCCCTTGCTGGGCCTCAGGCTTGTGCTTCAGCAAGCGCGCACACATCATCGGCGTCAGCGTCAGCGAGACCACTGCGGAGACGAGAATCGTAATCGCCAGCGTGACTGCGAACTCGCGGAAGAGCCGCCCAACCACGTCGCCCATGAAGAGCAGCGGGATCAGCACCGCGATCAGCGAGACCGTCAGCGAGACGATCGTAAAGCCGATCTGTCCGGCGCCCTTCAGCGCGGCATGGAGCGGGTCCTCGCCTTCCTCGATGTAGCGCGAGATGTTCTCGATCATCACGATGGCATCATCGACAACGAAGCCGGTCGAGATAGTAAGCGCCATCAGCGTGAGATTGTTCAGGCTGTAGCCCAGCAGGTACATCACACCAAAAGTACCTACCAGTGACAGGGGCACCGCAACAGCAGGAATGATCGTCGCGACCAGATTCCTCAGAAAGAGGAAGATCACCATGACGACCAGCCCAATGGTCAGAATCAGTGAGAACTGAACATCCTCCACCGAAGCACGAATGACAGAAGTGCGATCAGTAAGAACCTGCACCTGGATGGACGCAGGCAGACTGGTCTTCAACTGCGGCAGCAGAGCCGTGATCCGGTCAACAACGCCAATAATGTTTGCACCCGGCTGCCGTTGAATGTTGAGAATCACCGCCGGATGACTCCCCAGAGCCGGAGTCGCCATCCATGCCGCTTGCTGCGAGTTTTCAGCAGCGTCGACTACCGTGGCCACATCGGTCGTGCGCACCGCCGCACCATTGCGATAGGCAATGATGATTGGCTTATATTCCGCACTCGACAAAAGCTGATCGTTGGCGCCTACGGTATAGGACTGCCGCGATCCATTCAGCGTACCCTTGGCCTGATCGACGTTAGCGGCACCTAACGCAGTGCGCAGGTCTTCCAAACTGAGGTTGTAGGAGGCAAGCTGTGCGGGATTCGCCTGAATGCGCACCGAAGGCTTCTGCCCGCCGGCGATGGACACGAGCCCCACTCCGGTGACCTGCGAGATCTTCTGCGCAAGATTGGTATCCGCCGCATCCTCGACCTTATCAAGCGGCAACACATCCGAGGTCAGGGCAAGCGTCATGATCGGCGCGTCGGCTGGATTGACCTTGCTGTAGACCGGCGGGTTCGGCAAGTCAGTCGGCAGGAAGCTGTTGGCCGCGTTGATCGCAGCCTGAACTTCCTGTTCGGCAACATCGATGTTCTCGTCAAGGTTGAACTCAAGCGTGATGACCGACCCGCCGCCAGAGCTGACCGAGGTCATCTGCTTGAGTCCCGGCATCTGTCCAAACTGCCGCTCCAGCGGAGCCGTAACCGAAGACGACATCACATCGGGTCCCGCACCGGGATAGAAAGTGAGCACCTGGATGATCGGGTAGTCAACTTCCGGCAGCGCAGAAACAGGCAGCTGCAGATAGCTGACGAAGCCGGCCAGCAAAATCGCCACCATCAGCAGCGAGGTCGCTACCGGGCGCAGAATAAATGGCCGTGACGGATTCAAGGCTGGCTCCGCTTAGGCTGGTTCGGATGGCCTGCATGATTCGCGCTGCCCGAATGATTCGCCGGCGGCTCACTGGTGGAGCGCCGCTTGTCCGGATGCTCTGTCTCCATCTGACCCGCCGTCATCGGAGCCGGCGCGGACGGAGTCTTCTGCCCGGCCGTGTCCGGAGGCAGTTGTGTTGAGGCCTGGCTATCAGCGCTCACCTTCTGTTTCGGGGAGCTGGGAATCACCTTGGCGCCGTCATGCAGTCGGTCCGCGCCATCGATAACGATCTCCGCGCCCGCAGGCGGGCCGCTGTCCAGGATCGTCAACTGGCCCTCAGCCAATGCCACCTTAACCGGAATCATCTTGACCGTGCTGTCCTGCTGTACTTCCCAGACGAATGTGCCATTTGAACCGGTCTGGATCGCCGCAGACGGCAGCACAAGCGCCTTGGGCCGCTGCTGAATAATGAGGTGAATGTTCACAAACTGGTTGGGAAACAGGCTCTCATCGGCATTGGTAAAAACAGCCTTCAATTTCGCCGTTCCAGTCGTCGTGTCGATCTGATTGTCCGAGGTCAGCAACTGCCCGATCGCGAGCCGCGTTGTGTCGCCGCGATCAAAAGCCTCGGCCACTAGCCGCTGGTCTGCGCGCAACTTGGAAAGCACCTGCGGCAACAGATTTTCAGGCAGGGTGAAGTAAACTGCGATCGGCTGCAGCTGATTGACGATTACCAGGTTCGTCGTATTCGCCGTGATGATGTTGCCCGGATCGACCAGCCGCAGGCCAATCTTGCCCGAGATCGGCGACTGGATCGTGCACCAGTCCAGCGAAAGCTGCGCCGTCTCGATTGCCGCCTCGTCACTCTTGATCTGGCCTTCGTACTGCCCGAAGGAGGACTGCTGAGAGTCGAGCGACTCTTTCGAAACGACACCGGCGGCATACAGCGCCGTGTAGCGGTTAAACTCAGCCTGCGCATTCTTCAGCAGCGCCTGGTCATGCGCCAGCGTTCCCTTGGCCTGATCCAGGGCGGCCTTAAAAGGCTTGGGGTCGATCACCATGATCGTCTGACCGGCTTTGACCTGCTGGCCTTCGGTAAAGTTCACCTTGTCTAGCTGCCCGTTCACGCGCGCCTTCACCGTCACGCTGTAGTACGGGGTCACCGTACCCAGCGCTGTCAGATAAACAGGCATCGGCCGCTGTTCCACTGGTACAGCTTGCACCGGCACCGGGCGATTCAGGAGGGCGTTGGCTTGCTTTTCCGCCTGCGCCTTCGCAGCCTGCTTATTCTCGTACACCCGATATACGGCAAAAACGACAAGGCCAATCACCAGCAGGTAAAGAATGGGCCGGATCCACCCCAACTTACGCTTTGCGGGTACTGGCTGAGATTGAGACGATTCGGTGCTGGGTACATCGGTTGGAGAAGACAAAGGCATACGTTCCCTTTTTGTAGTGAATGCTGTTTTGCAGTCAAAAGTTCGATGCGGTCCGGTGCGCGTTCCGTTGCGCCGTTCTGCCAGGTGTTCTGATGTACGCGGCCCGGTGGTGAAAACAACGGCAAGCCTTAGACTGACGCTCCTACCTTCGGACGGTCAAGCCCCAAGAATTGTTTCGGCAGGAATTACCGGCTGGCCCCTGTGGAACCCATTTTCCGTACAACGATATACTGAACGAAACTTATATAGTTACGATGCAATTTTTTGTAGCGCGGCAGAGATCCCGCAGAAGGATATGAAACAAACGTGATCCAGTCAGGCGAAAGCGGAAAAATCGGCTCCAGTCTATACCGGGCCGATCCAGCTGCGGACGCCGACGGCACGCCGCTCTGCGTCGACCTCGATGGAACGCTGGTCAAATCCGACACCTTCCACGATTCACTCTGCGTCCTGCTCCGCAATCGGCCCAGCCAGCTTCTGCACGTTCCCAAATGGCTCGCCTCCGGCGGAAAAGCGTTCGTCAAGGCCAAAGTCGCGGCCCTGGCTCCGCTCGATGCCTCACAACTGCCCTACAACAAGGCTGTCCTCCACTTCCTCGAACAGCAGCATCAGCTGGGACGCCCAATCTATCTGGCCACCGGAGCGGACATCTCCCTGGCCGAGCGCGTCGCAGACCACCTCGGCCTGTTTTCCGGCGTTCTGGCCTCCGACGGCGCAACTAACCTGACCCACCACCACAAGCTGGCCGGGCTTCAGCAGCGTTTTCCGTATTTCGACTACATCGGTAACGGCATGGCCGACCTTCCCGCGCTCTCCCACGCCGGACACGCGTATACCGCCAACCCGTCCCGCGCGTTGACCGTGGCACTGAAGGCCAGGAGCCTGCCGGTTACGCAGACTTTCCGCGACCACAAGCCAATCGGAAGCACGATTCTGAAAGCAATCCGCATGCACCAGTGGGCTAAGAACGTGCTTCTCTTCCTGCCCCTGCTGCTCTCGCATAAGCTCTCCTGGCACACGCTGATTCCGGCAATCGCGGCCTTCTTCTGCTTCAGCTTCATCGCCTCGGCCAACTATCTCCTCAACGATTTGCTGGACATCGAGAGTGACCGCCGGCACCTGAAAAAGCGCTTCCGCCCCTTCGCCGCAGGAGACCTCCCGGTCTTTACCGGCTTGGCCGTTGCCGCGCTCCTGGTCGCCGGCTGCTGTGCCTTTCTCCCCTCCCTCCCGCTGAATTTTTCACTGTGGCTATTGCTCTACGTGGTCACGACCTCGGCTTATTCCTGGGTCTTCAAGCGCGTTCCCCTGGTCGATGTCCTGCTCCTGGCCGGGCTTTACACCCTGCGCATGCAGGCCGGCGGCGCCGCGACCGGCACCCTGATCTCCCCATGGCTCTCCAGTTTCGCCGTCTTCCTTTTCCTCTCGCTGGCCATGGTCAAGCGCTTCAGTGAACTCGCCAACCTCCGCGAACGCGGCATCGTCAACTCCCATGGCCGCGGATACCTGGTCAGCGACTTGGAGCAGATTCGCAGCTTCGGCACCACCAGTGCCACCGCCGCAGTACTGGTTTTCATGCTTTACATCGCTCGTCCAGACGTGGACGCCCTGTATCACCATTCGGGACGTCTATGGCTGATCGTTCCGCTCATGCTCTTCTGGCTCTACCGGGTCTGGCTGCTTGCCTCCCGTGGCGAGCTCGACGAGGACCCTGTCATCTTCGCCATCCGGGATGGCGTCAGCCTCGCCATTGCTGCTTGTATTGCAATCCTTGCAGTTTTCGCTACCTTCTAACCCCTTCCAGGCTGCACATAGGCCGGGGCTAAAGATGCCGAACTCATACAGCTTCGGGCTTTCCTGCATCTTCATAGGTGGCTCGTTCGTCCTATACCGTGTGCGCCTGTTGAAATGACTTGGCTGAAAGCACGTTTCCCAGTCTGCAGAATTTAGACTGAATTCATAACTGCGACCGTTTTTCTTCGAGTCTCCGGGAGCGACCAAAAAAACTATGTGGATTGTCCGGCTGGCGTTACGGCGGCCATATACCTTTGCCGTCTTTGCCATTCTTCTGCTTATCATTGGGGCCTTCAGTATCCTGTCGATGCCGACAGATATCTTCCCCAATATCAATATCCCTGTCGTCTCGGTTGTCTGGCAGTTTACTGGCCTCTCCGCGGAAGAGATGTCCAACCGCATCACCTCTAACAGCGAACGCGGCATGACCACCACGGTCAACGACATCGAACACATCGAGTCCCAGTCGCTCAACGGCATCGCCGTCATCAAGGTCTTCTTTCAGCCGCATGTCGATATCGGTTCCGCCGTCGCCCAGGTCAACTCCATCAACCAGGTGCAGCTCCGCTCGCTGCCTCCCGGCACCACACCGCCCTTCATCATCCAGTACAACGCGTCGAGCGTACCCGTTTTGCAACTCGGTCTCTCCGGCCAGGGCCTCTCCGAACAGCAGCTCAATGATTTCGGCCAGAACATCATCCGCACCCGCCTCGCCACCGTCCAGGGCGCAGCCATTCCCTATCCCTACGGCGGCAAACAGCGCCAGATTCAGGTCGATCTCAATATCAACGCTTTGCAGGCCAAGGGCCTCTCGCCTGCCGACGTGGTCAACGCCATCTCCGCTCAGAACCTGATCGCCCCATCCGGAACCATGAAGGTCGGCAAGACGGAATACGCGATCGAGACCAACTCCGCGCCGCCCATCGTAGCCGAGCTCAACGACCTGCCCATCCGTGCTGTGAACGGCGCCGTAATCTACGTCCGGGATGTCGCCCACGTTCGCGACGGCTTCCCGCCCCAGACCAACATCGTCCGCGTCGATGGCCAGCGCGCTACGCTGATGTCCATCCTGAAGAGCGGTTCGGCATCCACCCTGGCGATCATCAAGGGCATTAACGAAAAGCTGCCACCGATCCTCGCCCAGCTCAATCCCAACCTGCGCGTCACCCCGCTCAACGATCAGTCCATCTTCGTTCGCGGCGCCATCAACGGCGTCGTCCGCGAAGCCATCATCGCTGCCTGCCTCACCGGCGCAATGATCCTGATTTTCCTCGGAAGCTGGCGCTCCACGGTCATCATCGCCGTCTCCATTCCTCTGTCGATCCTCAGTTCGCTGATCATGCTCTACGCGCTCGGCGAAACCATCAACATCATGACCCTCGGCGGCCTCGCGCTGGCCGTCGGCATCCTGGTCGATGACGCCACCGTCGAAATCGAAAATATCAACCGCAATCTCGAATCCGGCAAAGAAATCGAGCAGGCCATCCTCGACGGCGCAGCCCAGATCGCCATTCCCGCGCTCGTCTCGACCCTCGCCATCTGCATCGTCTTCGTCCCGATGTTCTTCCTCAGCGGCGTCTCGCGCTATCTCTTCGTACCGCTCGCCGAAGCCGTCGTCTTCGCCATGCTCGCCAGCTACCTGCTCTCGCGTACCGTCGTGCCCACCATGGCCAAGTACCTGCTCAAGGAGCACACCGACGAAGACGCCGAGAAGCGAAAAACCAGCCGCAATCCCTTCGTCGCCTTCCAGCGCGGCTTTGAGCACTACTTCGAAAAAATCCGCAACGGCTACGTCCGGCTACTCACCTTCGCCGTGGATCACGCCACTGCCTTCATCGTCATCTTCCTGCTGATCTGCATTGTGTCAGTGGGCGGCCTCGTCCCGTGGCTCGGCCAAGACTTCTTCCCGACGGTCGACTCCGGCGCCTTCAAGATCCACGTCCGCGCTCACACCGGCATGCGCATTGAGGAAACCGCCTCGCTCTGCGACCACATCGATTCGGCCATCCGCCGGGAAATCCCGAAGGACGAAATGGTCAGCATCATCGACAACATCGGACTTCCCTACTCCGGCTACAACCTCTCCTACTCCACCTCGGCCCCCATCGGTACCGCCGATGCCGATATCTCCGTGCAGCTCACCGAAAAACATCACCCCACCGAGAACTACGTCCTGAACCTGCGCGACAGTCTCGCCCGGCAATTCCCCGGCGTTACCTTCTACGTCCTGCCCGTCGATATCGTCACGCAGATTCTGAACTTTGGCCTGTCCTCGCCAATCGACATCCAGATCATCGGACCGAAACTGCAGGAAAATCGCGTCTATGCAGAGAAGCTGCTCAACGATGTGAAGTTCGTCCCCGGAGCCGTGGACACCCGCATCCAGCAGCCCTTCAATGCGCCCAAGTTCACCGTGAACGTAGACCGCACCCGCTCCGAGGAGGTCGGCCTGACCCAGAAAGACGTCGCCACCAGCATCCTCGTAGCGCTCAGCGGCAGCTTCCAGACCACACCCAACTTCTACCTCGACCCCAAGAATGGCGTCTCCTACAACATCGCCATCCAGGCGCCGCAGTACAACATTGATTCCGTCGCCAAGCTGCAGAGCCTGCCCGTCACCACTTCAAGCGGCACCGCAGGCATGCCCACCGCCCCAAGTCCCACAGCCTTTACCTCCGCTCCCGGAAGTCCACAATCGATGCAGGTCCTCAGCAACCTCTCGACCCTCGTTCCCGGCAACGAACTCGGCACCGTCAGCCACTACGACATTCAGCCAGTGCTCGATATCTACGCAAACGTCGATGGAGCCGACCTCGGCTCGGTGACTCGCGCCATCAACACAAAAATTAAAGCGCACGCAAAGGATGTGCCGGCCGGAACTCAGATCGTCCTCCGCGGCCAGAGTGACACGATGGAGAAATCGTATAAAGGACTTCTAGCCGGACTCGCCTTCTCGATCCTGCTGGTTTACTTCCTCATCGTGGTCAACTTCCAATCCTGGCTGGACCCGTTCCTGATCATCTCCGCACTACCCGCAGCGATCACCGGCATCGTCTGGTTCCTCTTCCTCACCGGAACCCGCCTCAGTGTCCCTGCCCTCACCGGCACCATCATGTGCATGGGCGTGGCCACAGCAAACTCGATCCTGGTCGTCAGCTTCGCCCGTGAACAGCTCGAAATCCTGGTCGGCGACGCCCGCAAGGCCGCGCTGAACTCCGGCTTCGTCCGCTTCCGCCCCGTTTTAATGACCGCATTGGCCATGATCATCGGCATGGTACCCATGGCCCTCGGCCTCGGCGACGGCGGCGAGCAGAACGCCCCGCTCGGCCGCGCCGTCATCGGCGGCCTGTTGCTGGCAACAGTCGCCACACTCTTCTTCGTACCGACATTCTTCGCCGCCCTGCACGGGCGCATCGAAAAGAAGGCCCGCAGCAAGCGTGCCAAGACGTCAAGCACCGTCGTTGACGAGCAATTTCCGGAGCAGCTATGAGCACTGAACCAAATACGCCCGCACAACCCCAGGCCCCTTCGCATCACGACAACGAAACCGCGCCTGACCAGAAACCCATCAAGACCGGTCACGCTATCACCGCTGCCGTTGTGCTCATCCTCGTGCTCGCCGTCCTCGCCGTCGTCGGCATCCTGCCGCGAATGCACGCCAGTGCCAAGCTCAAAGACCACACCGAAGAAATGGCCGCCCCCTCGGTCATCACCATGGCGCCCAAGCCGGGCCAACCGATTCAAGAACTCGCCCTGCCCGGTAACGTGACCGCATACACGGACTCACCCATCTTCGCCCGCACCTCCGGCTACCTTTCCCGCTGGTACTTCGATATCGGCGCCAAAGTGAGCAAAGGCGCACTGCTGGCCGAAATCGCAAGCCCGGAAATCGACCAGCAGCTGGCCCAGGCGGAAGCAGACGTAAACACCGCCAAGGCCAACGCCAACAACGCCAAGATCCAGGCGGACCGCTACAGGGACCTCGTCAAGACCAACGCCGTCTCCCAGCAGGACACCGATACTTACGTCAACCAGGCCTCATCCACGGCAGCGCAGGTCAAATCCGCCGAAGCCAATGTCCAGCACTACAAGGAGCTGACCTCCTTCGAGAAGGTCTACGCCCCCTTCGACGGCGTAGTCACCGCCCGCAACATCGACACCGGCCAGCTCGTCAATTCCGGTACCGGCACGGAGCTCTTCCGCATCCAGGCCGTAAATACTCTGCGCGTCTACACCAACCTGCCCGGCGTCTACTCCGCTTCAGTGAAGAAGGGTGAAATCATCGACCTCACCTTCGCCGAGCACCCCAACCAGACCTTCCACGGCAAGCTGGTGCGCACCGCCGACGCCATCGACCCCGCCAGCAGAACACTGCTCGTAGAAATCGACGTAGACAACCACGACGGCAAGCTCCTCGCCGGCACCCTCGCTCAGGTCCACTTCAAGGTCAACCCCGTCGGCAACGCCTTCATTCTTCCCGTCTCAGCCCTCATCTTCCGCAACGAAGGCCTTCGCGTCGGCGTCGTCAGGGACGGCGTAGCGCACCTCGTTCCCGTCACCATGGGCCAGGACGACGGCCGCACAGTCCAGGTCATCACCGGCATCAATAAAGACGACCAGATCATCCAGGACCCGCCCGATTCGCTCATCGACGGCGAAAAGGTCCACGTCCTTTCCGCCCAGGAAGAAAAAGCAGCGCAGGGGGGCAAGTAGGCATGTCCTCCCTCTCCAAGACACAACAAAAGCGGATAGGACGAGCCAAGACTTGGGCTCCCATCGCTCTGATCGGACTCGGCTTCCTCCCCGGCTGCAAACCCGTCGGCCCGGACTACAAGCGCCCCGTCTACAACACCCCAGCAATCTATAAGGAAACCGGTGCCAGCAACGTCACCGTCCCCCCACCCGAAAGCCCCAATGGCGGCAGCTGGACCACGGCATCTCCGTCCGACGGCATGCTCAAGGGCAAGTGGTGGGAGATTTACAACGATCCCCAGCTCAACGCCCTCGAAGAGCGCATCGCCACCTATAACCAGAGCGTTCACCAGGCCTACGAAACCTACCTCGCCGCCCGCGAACAGGTGAAGCAGGCCCGCGCCGAATACTACCCGACACTCTCCGCAGGCCCAGGCTTCAGCCATGACCGGCTGTCCAAGCATCGGCCGCTCACCACCGGCAGCTCCATCGACAACTACAACGATCTGACGCTGGAAGGCCAGGCCTCGTGGGAGCCCGACTTCTGGGGCAAGATCCGCCGCACCGTCGAGGGTAACGTCGCAGCCGCACAGGCTGACGCTGCCGACATGGCCAATACCTCCCTCAGCCTCGAATCCGAAATGGCCGAAGATTACTTCGAGCTGCGCGGCCTCGATACGCAGTCCCAGCTTCTCGAGTCAAATATCAAGGACCTCACCGAATCGTACGAACTCACCAAACGCCGTCTTGCCGGCGGCATCGGCACAGAAGCCGACGTTGCCCAGGCTAAAACGCTGCTCGATACCACCCGCGCCCAGCTCATCGATGTCGGAGTAGCGCGAGCCCAGTACGAACACGCCGTAGGCTCCATTGCTGACTATAAACTGCCCACCTTTTCCATTCCCCGCAGCCCACTCGAAGGCAATCTGCCCACTATCCCCCTCGGCGTACCATCCCAACTCCTGCAGCGCCGGCCCGATATCGCCGCAGCAGAACGGCGCGCCGCCCAGGCCAACGCACAGATCGGCATCGCCATCAGCGCGTTTTACCCCACCATCTCGCTGGGCGGCGGTGGCGGCTTTGAAAGCACCCACGCCGGCACTTGGATCTCCGGACCCAGCGCCCTCTGGTCACTCGGCGCACAGGCCACCGAACTGCTCATAGACGGCGGCCGCCGCAAAGCCGTCACCAACCAGCAGCGCGACCTCTTCGAAGCCAGCGCCTCCAACTACAGGGGCGTAGTCTTCCTCGCCTTTAACGAAGTCGAAGACAAACTTTCCAACCTCCGCATTCTCGAGCAGGAAAAGGCAGCCCAGCGCGACGCAGTCGCTTCCGCCCAGCACTCTCTGGATATCTCCAACCAGCGCTACAAAGGCGGCGTGACCAGCTATCTTGAAGTCCTGACAGCCGAGACAACTCTCCTGGCAAACGAGCGCACCGAAGCAGACCTGAAAAGCCGCCAGTTCGCCGCCAGCGTCGAGCTGATCCGCTCCCTCGGCGGCGGCTGGGACGCCAGCCAGATACCAAAGTAGTTATCTGAGGATTTAAATTCGAAGCCCAGGCCGCTATGCATCGGCCTGGGCTTTTTTGACTTAAGGAATTGCTACGGTAGCGAAAAGCTGTTCCGCGGACCCGCGTACCACCCGGTACAGGCCAAACTGCCGCTGTGCCGGTCCACGCAACTCAAACAGCAGCTCGCCGCGGTTGTCCCCCTCAGCATCCACCGCATCGATCAGCTTCATGCGTGGCGTCACATCCAGATGCGCCGAGTCAGTCACACTCTTCAACAGCACCATCACCCCGCCATACAGATCGGGCTGTGCAATCAAAGTCACATATTTCTGCGGCGCAGGCTTGGCCGGACTTGCCTGATGCGTCTTGGGAGCCACTGGCGCGGCATTGGAACTCGCCGTAGGCTTTCCGCGCTTGATCACCGGAGGCCCGCCCATCGGATCTTTGTCGCCTGAGGCATCCAGGGTCGTAGGTTCAGCCGGCTTAGGGCTGCTAGCGGTGAGCACCATCGTCGCCGAAGATCCGTACGTCAGCTCAAACACCCGAAACTGCTCATCCTCCAGTGCCACCGGCTCCGGGGGAAGCGCAGCCAGCATCGACTTCTTCGCGGCAACAGTCTTCCCAGCCGCCGTCTTGCGAACCGGCTTGGCAGGCGCCGGAGGCGGATCCAACCCCAGCGCCGTCCGCGCCAGAGCCTCCAGCGCCGATTTCATCTTCGCCTCATCCTCAGGATTCGCCCAGCTGTACTTCCACGGATGCTCGTCCCACTTGCGCGCATCGGAGACCGCCACAGCCTGTTGCAGCGTCGGCGGATAGCCCACCAGATGCGTCGTCTCTTCCACCGAATCTGCCGGCTTGCCATGCTTCAGCCGCGGACGGTCCGGGTCGGGCGCAACATTCGAAGATCCACCTTCCTCATCCGTATGTCTCTTGCGCCGGATCGTCGGCCGGTCAGGATCATTGTTTGCGGTGGTCGTAGAACCTGTTTCACTTTTCGCAGTCGTAACCGAGCTATCGTCCGCCTTCCGCTTCAGCTTCGGCCGGTCAGGATCCGAGTCCGGCGAAGCCGTCCCCGACCCTACACCTGCCCCACTTTTCGCAGTCGTGTCAGAAGAGTCATCGCTCTTCCGCTTCAGCTTCGGGCGATCCGGATCATCCGAAGTCGAACCTGAATCGGGCCTTTTCGTCGAGGCATTCGTAGAAGAATCAGCCGGCTTCGGCTCGTCCGTATCCGTCCCCTTCGGATGTTTCCGCTTCAGCACCGGATGGTCATCATCAGGCACATCGACCGGCGCATAGAGAGAACTAGTGTTATACGCTCCAGCCGCCTTGGCCGCCTCAGTCGCCGTCAGTGGCTTCCACGCGCCAAAGCCCTGCCAAGCGCCATTGATCTCGCTCGCCCCAAAGACATCGAACACCCCTGATGCTTTCCCATCTTTCTGTAGCTCATATTCAGTACCGCCAGCTAAGGCCAGCGGTTCAGGCCGATTCAGGTAGATCGTGCCGTCGTTCAGCTGCTCACCGTCAAACACCGCCACCGGCACCAACCGGCTCGCTGACGGCTTTCCCGGCTCGCCCGTCCATTCGACGACCGCCACAGAGCGCAACACCGGCTCCGGCTTCCCCGTCTTCGCAGCTTTACCCGGATATTGAGCCATCGCCGCACCCGCGCCGAAGGCCATGACAAACGCAGCCAAACCAAGTCCCATGAAAACCGTCTTTGACCCCGGCAATGACACACCCAACCCACATCGGGAATAATCCAGAGTGTTGCGCGATACAGCGCAAGCGTCTACGCCGGCTAACCCAGCAGCCTTGACCGGCAATCCAGACAATCCCGCAACTCTTACCCCAACGCCATCCAATGAGGAACCCTCCATGGAACTGAACGAAACCGTAGCCAACTTTACCCTCCAGGACGATCAGGATAAGACAGTCAACCTGACCGACTTCGCCGGAAAGCCCGTCGTACTCTTCTTTTACCCCAAAGCCGACACGCCTGGCTGCACCATTGAGGCCTGTGGCTTCCGCGATACCTTCGAAAAGCTCCAGACCGCCGGAGCCATCGTCCTCGGTATCTCACGCGACACCGTCAAATCCCAGCGCAAGTTCAAGGAAAAATACAATCTCCCCTACCCGCTCCTCGCAGATGTAGACGAAATCGTGTGCAATCAGTTTGGGGTGCTCAAGGAAAAGAATATGTATGGGAAGAAAGTGATCGGTATCGAACGCACCACCTTCGTCATCGGCCCCGACCAGAAGCTGCTCCAGATCTTCCCCAAGGTCAAACCAGAAGGCCACGCCGAAGAAGTCCTCGCCGCCATCGAAGCCCACAAAGGCTAACCGTGGTAGCGCAATCGTTGCCGAGAAGCTGGAAGCAGATTCCAAGGCGGTTCTTCGCCGAGCCGCCGGAATCCGTCGCTCCCCTGCTCCTCGGCAAACTGCTCGCGCACCGGACTCACTACGGCTGGCTTGCAGGACGCATCGTCGAAGTCGAAGCCTACCTTGGCCCGCATATCACCGCCACTCCGGACCCCGCCTCGCACAGCTTTCGCGGCATCACTCCACGCAATAAGGTCATGTTCGGACCGCCCGGGTTCAGCTACGTCTACTTCATCTACGGCATGTACTTCTGCATGAACGTGACCTGCGAACCAGAAGGCAGAGCAGGCGCCATCCTGATCCGCGCCCTGGAACCAGTCCTCGGACTGGACATCATGGCCCTGAACCGCAAGCTGCCCGCCAATCCTCCGCCCGCCTGGCTGACCGGAGGCCCGGGAATTCTCTGCCAGGCGCTCGCCATCACCCGTCCGGCACATAACGGCCTCGACCTGATCGACCCGCAATCGCCCCTGCAGATTCGCGACGACGGCTTCCCCTTCCAGGAACCGGAAATTACCCCACGCATCGGCATCCGCCACGCCGCCGACCTGCCCCTACGCTTCTCTCTTCCAGGCAACCCGTGCGTCTCTCGATCCCCCAAATCAAAATTTGCAATTGCCAGACCTGTTGGGAAAACGGCTGTGTAAACTGACCTCAGATGTCGCCGTCTACACTGGTGACTGTTCCCGCACCCAAAGGATTCTGCGCATGAGACTTTCCCGCATTTCGCTGGCCGCCGTTGTCACGCTTACGGCCGCATCCATCTCACTCATAGCCGGACGAACTCTCGTATTCGCCGCCTCCAACGGTCAGCCTGCTCCGGCCCAGACGCCGCAGGCTCCTCCGCCGCCCCACGAAATGCCCGCGCCGGTCAATCTCAAAGTTCTGCCGCGGAACCTCACAGGTCAGCAAGTCCACGAGATCATGGAGCAGTGGGAAGGCGAACTGGGCACTGGCTGCAAGACCTGCCACGCCGCCTCTAAGGAAATCGGCCCGAACGGCAAGCCGCGCCTCGACTTCGCCAGCGACGCCAAGGAAGAGAAGCAGACAGCTCGCGTCATGTACAAGATGACCGAAGACATCAACGGCAACTACGTATCAAAGATCGACAGCTCCGGCGCTCCGGTCACCTGCGGAACCTGCCACCGCGGTCACCTCGGCCCAGAACCCTTCACGCCAGCTCCGGAAAAAGAGCACGCGCACTAAACCGCGCATTGTCGTAGGACAGAATCCCAGGCCGCAGATTGCAGCCTGGGATTTTTAATTTAGCTGACGATCAGATTGTCGATCAGCCGCGTTGTCCCAACGTATGCGGCGACTGCGAAGAGCGTTCCCTGCTCTACTTTCTCGACAGGCAGCAGCGTTTCCCAATCGACAGCGACGGTATAGTCAACCCGCACCGCCGCCTCAGCCGCGAACACTGCCTGAGCAGCCTCGATGAGAACTGCTGCCGAACGCTCGCCCTTCGTCACCGCTGCTTCAACAGACTTGAGCGCACGGCTCAACACCAGCGACTGCCTGCGCTCCTCAGAACTCAGATAGCGATTCCGCGAACTCATCGCCAGTCCATCCGGCTCGCGGACAATCGGACAAACAAGGATCTCAACCGGCAGATAAAGATCCGCAACCATCCGCCGCAGCACCGCCACCTGCGCAGCGTCTTTCTGCCCGAAGTAAGCGCGGTCGGGCTCAGCCGCAGTAAAGAGCTTCATCACAACCGTCGCGACCCCGCGAAAGTGCCCAGGCCTGGAAGCACCATCGAGCCGGTCACTCAGCCCGGCCACTTCGACAAAGGTCACCGCACCCGCCGGATACATCTCTTCCGGCGTCGGCGCGAAGACCACATCGACGCCTTCCGCTTCGAGCATCGCTATATCCGCATCCCAGGTTCGCGGATACTTGGAGAAATCCTCGTTCGGCCCGAACTGCGTCGGATTGACGAAAATACTGGCAGCAACGGCTCCGCACTGCGCCTCAGCCGCACGCACGAGAGAAATATGCCCCTCATGCAGCGCACCCATCGTCGGAACAAGACCGACAGTCTTGCCTGATTTGCGAGCTGCGCGGGACCACTGACGCAGCTCGGCTACGGTTCGAATGACCTGCATGCTAGACCTTCATAACTAGACCTTGTGGATCCCGGCGACGATCTTCAGTTGCGGCGTGCTCTCTGAAGCCAGTTCCGCTTCGACAGCATCTCGTACAGCTGCTGGCAGATGGTAGCTCTCGGCATCGCTGGGAAAGCTGCGGTGCTCCACGTCTTCCCTATACTGCTCAACGGCGCCGCGAATCACGGCCGACACATCCGCGTACTGGCGGACAAATTTAGCATGCGGCGCGAAGGTCATATTCAGAATGTCGTGGAAGACGAGAATCTGGCCGTCGCACTCCGGACCAGCGCCAATCCCAATGGTCGGAATATCGAGGCTGGCGGTAACGGCTGCTGCCACTTCGCGGGGAACACCTTCGAGCACAATCGCGCCTGCGCCCGCTTCGGCCAGAGCTTCGGCGTCAGCGCGGAGTTGCAGCACCGTCTCGGCGGTCTTGGCTTGAACGCGGTATCCGCCCATGCGATGGACAGACTGCGGCGTGAGACCGAGATGGCCGACAACAGGAATCTCCGCATCGGTCAGAGCACGCACAAGTTCAGTCCGCGCGCCTTCGACCTTCACAGCTTCCGCTCCCGCTTCCTTAATAAAGCGCACAGCGTTGGCGACGCCTTCCGAGATCCTGCCGTGATAGCTGCCGAAGGGCATATCCGCGACCACCAGCGCACGCCGAACAGCGCGGCGGACAGCACGTGTGTGATGCAGCATCTCGTCGACGGTAACGGAAAGCGTATTGTCCTGCCCAAGCACGACCATCGCCAGCGAATCCCCCACCAGAATCATGTCGATGCCAGCTTCGTCCACCAGCCGCGAAGTCGCGTAATCGTAAGCGGTGAGCGCGGTGATGGGCTTGCCTTCGCGCTTCATGGCTGCGAGGGCTGGCATGGTGACTTTGGTTGTCAGGGAGGAAGTCGGGGCAGCCGCGTTGCGATTCTGGTCGCGGCTCTCGTTGGGAGGCGTCGTAAGGCTCATTTTTCTCCAGTGCCGCTCCGTGCGCTCAGGATGCGGTCCGAACCTCTCAGAGTGTACGCCTGCTGGCTCGTCGGGCGCAAAAGCAGGTCACCGCAATGCGCGACAATAACGGAGAGACGATGCCCACAACGACAGAAATCGCGATTGCCTCCATCGCTGCCGCGCTGGCTCTGACCGGCGGAACGATCTATGCAGCTCTGGCTCCGGGGTCGCGCATCTTTGGTGCCGCACTGGCCGGAGTTCCGAATCCAGCCGCCGGTAAACCGCAGATTGCGCTGACCTTCGACGACGGGCCCAATCCGCGCTGGACGCCGATGCTTCTGGACCTGCTGGACCGGTTTGAGGTGAAAGCCACCTTCTTCCTGATCGGCATGTACGCCGCCGAGTTCCCGAATCTTGTGCGGCGGACGCATGCTGCCGGGCACCTGATCGGCAATCACACCTGGACGCATCCGAACCTGGCTCTGACTAGCTCGCGAAAAACCCGCGACGAGATCACGCGGACTTCCGCGCTGCTCGAAGACCTGACCGGCTCGCCAATCCGCTACTTCCGGCCCCCGTTTGGCCGGCGAAGGCCGGCTACCTTCCGGATTGCGCGGGAGCTGGGGTTGATTCCGGTGACCTGGAACTCGATTGGAAATGACTGGACGAAGCTAACCGCCGATCAGATCGCTGACCGCGTAACCGGCATCATCGGGCGCAACCAGCGGAGTGGGAATGCCACCAATTCTGTGCTGCATGATGGCAGCCATCGTGGCCTTGATCTGGACCGTTCGCGGACAATTGCGGCTACTGAGATGCTGATTCAGAGATTCCGCCAAACCCACGACTTCGTGCGCCTGGATGCCTGGGATGCTGCGGTTTGAGTTGAGCGAAATTACAAAATGGGCAATTTCTCAGCCTAGGGGTGGGTGGGTACGTGTTTTGTTCGTAACCCCTTGATACCGCTATGGTTGCGTCGTTATTTTGTGCGCTTTTGTTGCACTTTGTTGCGGTTTAACAGCAGATTCCCTTCAGGAATGACAGTAAGAAAAACAAGGGCAATTTCAAAAGCAAAGGCAGTCTCGCTGGTAGCGAAGACTGCCTAACCTCTATTATGCGCTTTTCGAGATAAATAATACGCAAGTTCTCGAACAAATAAATCAGACGACAAGCAGCTGCTCATCAAACCAAATGTCTACGTGATCCTCCGCAATCAGAAACCGGTAACCGGGAGGCAGGGCGAGATACTTTGCGATTGCCGGAAGCTGTTCATAGAGGTGGCTCGTACATTGCGATGCGAAGAAATCAGAGTTTGTCGAATACTCTTCTCCACACCAGATGTACCATCCAGTCGTATCGGTTGTTGGCGGATGACGTAGCCCATTCACTGGCTCAAGGCCGCTCGTATGCAATGCCACCCCGCATTTGTGTTCGCTATGTGCAGCACAAAACGCTGCGTCATATTCAGCGCAGATTGCCTTCTGCACGTTCTGAATCTGAGCCTCAGATGCTAGCAAAGGCCACCTTCGCGGCTGCCACTGTGGCTTCGATCTCGGCGTTGCCGTGGGCGGTACCCAGGAACGCTGCCTCGAACTGCGATGGCGGCAGCCAGACGCCCTGCGCTAGCATCGCCCGATGGAATTTGCCGAAGGCCTCCGTGTCGCTGTAGGTCGCGTCGGCGTAGTTCTTGACCGGCTTGTCGGTGAAGAACCAGGTCCACATGGAGCCTACCCGGTTCAGCGTGACTGGGATGCCTGCAGCTTCTGCTTCGGCGGCTACGCGGTCGGCTACGGTTTTAGAGATCCATTCGAGCTGGAGATAGACGGTTTCGCGATGTTCGCGGAGATAGCCTACCGTGGCCAACCCCGCGGCCATGGCCAGCGGATTGCCGCTCAGCGTTCCTGCCTGATAGACAGGGCCGAGCGGGGCGAGCTTTTCCATGAATTCGCGCTTGCCGCCAAAGGCTCCGCAGGGCAAGCCGCCGCCGATGATCTTGCCGAGAGTAACCAGGTCGGCATCGACGCCATACAGTTCCAGCGCACCGCCAAGGGCGAGCCGGAAGCCGGTCATCACCTCGTCCACGATGAGCAGCGCGCCGTATTGCGAGGTGAGCGCCCGCAGACCGGCCAAGTAGCCTTCCGCCGGGGCGATACATCCGGCGTTGCCGACGACCGGCTCAAGAATGATGCAGGCGATGTCGTCCGGGTGGAGCGCGAATGCGGCTTCTACCGCTGCCAGGTCGTTGTAGGGCAGCGCCATGGTCAAAGAAGCGATCTCTTCCGGAACTCCAGCCGACCCAGGAATCCCCAGCGTCGCGATGCCGGAGCCGGCTTTGACCAGCAGGCCGTCGGAATGGCCGTGGTAGCAGCCTTCGAACTTGATGATGTACTTGCGGCCTGTCGCTCCACGGGCGACGCGAATGGCAGACATGGTCGCCTCGGTGCCGGAGCTGACAAACCTCATCCGTTCGATCGCCGGATAACAGGCCATGACCAGCTCAGCCAGGTCGCCTTCAGCCGCGGTGGAAGCGCCGAAGCTTGAGGAGTTCTGCGCGGCCTTCTGAATCGCTTCGACAACCGGCGGGAAAGCGTGGCCGAGGATCATCGGACCCCAGGAACCGAAGAAGTCGATGTAGCGGTTGCCATCGGCGTCATAGAGGTAGGCTCCCTCGGCGCGGGCGACGAACGGAGGATCTCCGCCGACGGAGCGGAAGCCGCGAACAGGCGAGTTGACGCCGCCGGGAAAGAGGCCTTCGGCCCTGAGCTGCAATGCATGCGACTGCGTGTGAATTTGGTCGGCCATTTTGTCCTCTGTCTCCTTGGCCAGTATATGCGGTCGCATCTTATGGCGAATCGATACCACCAGGTGGGTTGCAGCCTGTTAAAATCAGGGTTTCCGGCTTGCTTCCGCAAACCGCAAATTCCCTCCCTGAAGGCACACCTTGCCCAAAACTTCGTCCAGCTCCGCCGCAGGTTCCACCGCCACGTCTACCAGCACCGCAACAACTGCATCAACGGCTCGCAAGCCTGTCACCTATGCCGATGCCGGCGTGGATATCTCCTCGGGCGACCGGGCGAAGGACCGGATCAAGTACCTGGCCAAGCGCACCTTCAACCGCAGCGTTCTGGGCGGAATTGGCGGCTTCGGGGCGCTGTTTCAGCTGGACATGAAGAAGTGGGCGGAGCCGATCCTGGTGAGTTCGGCGGACGGCGTGGGCACCAAGCTGAAGCTGGCCTTCGATCTCGGCATCCACAATACCGTGGGCTGCGACCTGGTGAACCACTGCGTCAACGACATTGCGGTGCAGGGCGCGACCCCGCTGTTTTTCCTCGACTACCTCGCAACGGGCAAGCTGGACAATTCCGTGATCGAGCAGATCGTGACCGGCCTTGCCGACGGCTGCAAGGCGAATGGCTGCGCGCTCATTGGCGGCGAAACGGCGCAGATGCCAGGCTTCTATCAGGACGGCGAGTACGATCTGGCCGGATTTATCGTGGGCGCGGTGGACAAGAGCAAGCTGATCACCGGGGAGACAATTGCTCCGGGGGATGTGCTGATCGGGCTGCCCTCGACCGGGCTGCATACCAACGGATATTCCCTGGCGCGGAAGCTGTTTTTTGAAGTTGCGAAATACAAGTCAACGCAATACGTCGGCGCGATCGGGGACAAGGCCGGGACAGCGCTGATGAAGGTGCACCGCAGCTATCTCTCGATCATGCAGAAGCTGTCGAATGCCGGGCTGGCGGCCGGAATGGCGCATATTACCGGAGGAGGAATCACCGAGAACCTGCCGCGCATCCTACCAAGAGGGACGGCAGCGCAGGTAGAACTTGGCTCATGGCCGGTGCTGCCGATTTTTTCTCATTTGCAGGAGCTGGGGCAGGTACCGCAGGACGAGATGATGCGTACCTTTAACATGGGCGTCGGTCTCATCGTCGTGGTGCCAGCGGAGAAATTCCGCAAGGCACAGGCGGTTCTCAGCCGCGCCGAAGAAAAGTTCCATGTCATCGGGCGTATTATCAAGTCCGATAAGAATGATAAGGATGGTCGCAAGGTACATTACGTATGACAAGCCCAGGTAAGGCACGATTGGGCATTCTTTTATCGGGACGGGGTTCTAACTTTCAGGCTATCGCTCGCTCGATCCGTGAAGGACGTTTGCCGAACGCAGAGATCGCGATCGTAATCGCCAATACTGAGGATGCTCAGGGCATTGCTGTGGCCCGGGAACAGGGCCTGCCGACTGCTCTACTGGTTTCCAAAGGCCGCAAGCGGGCGGAACACGATGCCGATGTAGCGGCTTGCCTGCGGGATTACGATGTGGATCTGGTATGCCTGGCGGGGTACATGCGATTGCTTTCGCCGGAGTTTGTGGCGGCGTTTCCCAACCGGATCCTGAACATTCATCCTTCGCTGCTGCCCGCGTTTCCGGGACTCGATGCCCAGCACCAGGCGTTTGACTACGGTTGCAAGGTTGCCGGGTGTACTGTGCATTTCGTGGACGAGGGGCTGGATAGCGGCGCGATCATTCTGCAACGCTGCATTCCGGTTCTGGACGAGGATGATGCGCACTCGCTGACTTTCCGGATCCTTGTCGAGGAGCACATGGCATATACGGAAGCGATTGTCCGGGTGCTGTCCGGCGAGTATGAAATCGTTGGCCGGCGGTATGTTCGCGCGGCTGCAGCCGGATCTGTCAAGTAGCGGCTTACACGAATCCCCCGCAAGCTGCTTATTCTAATGAAGTTATTTCCACCCTCCGAATTGCGTTGATTTAATCGCGATTGGCCTAGCCTTGGAACTGGCCGGGGAACGCTCCGCCTGCTGCCCGTGGTTCTCCCGGTCCTCCCCTCTGTACGTACGTTGATGGAGAGCCGTAAGTGGCGGGCGGAGATTTCCTGGCCAAATTCACGTGAAAAGCAGGCCTGAGACGCTGCGGACAGGCGGCCCAGGCGGAAGGAAGGGTGGAAGTGCCATGGCAAATATTCTGGTGAATATTGAAAAAGGAATCGAGCTTGCCGCGGAAGACGCTTTGAAGTGGCTGGGGAAGGCTCACGGCATCGTTGCGGCTGCGCCGGGGGTGGTGGCAGCGCTGGCAACACTGGTGACGGCGGCTGAAAAGCCGCTGGCGGAACTGGCGGGCGCTGCGGCCAATCCGCTGAATATCGCACTGGACATTCAGACGGCTACCGATCTGAAGGCTGTCTGGCCGGATGTGAAGAAGTTCCTGGAGACTCTGGGCGTGAAGTTCTAGAGAGTCAGGAAAACAGGGCCGGGGACTTCCAAACAGAAGTCCCGGCCATTGGTTCTATTTTGTTTGAACAGAAGCGCATCCGTCAGAGGAAAAAGAAATACCCCCTCACCCCCTCAAGATATATCGCAGGCAAAACGCTACGTGTTGACTTCGCGGCCTTCGCTCAGGGCCAGCTTGACGGTCAGCTTCTTGCGGCCCCGGTAGATGGTGGCGTTGATCACGTCGCCCGGCTGGTGGCGGGCCATGACTGCGGTGATATCAGTGGTGTCGTTGATCTCGGTGCCGTCGAGTTCCACGATGAGGTCGCCGCCTAGGACGATGGGCATATTGCCGAGGTAGGCCTGCTGGTTGCCGCCGTGGATTCCCGCGCGTTCGGCTGCTCCGCCGGGAACAACCTTCTGGACAAGGACGCCGGATTCAGCGGCGAGACCCATCTGGTCCGCCAGATCGGCATTGATGGCCAGCGAGACGATGCCGAGCGACGGGCGGCGGACGCGGCCGTACTTGGTCAGGTCGCCGAGAACGGTCTTCGCTGTGTTGACCGGGATGGCGAAACCGATGCCGGAGCTTTGCTCAGCACCGCCGGTGGCGATGAGGGTGTTGATGCCGATGACTTCGCCGCGGGAGTTGAGCAGCGGACCGCCGGAGTTGCCGGGGTTGATGGCGGCGTCGGTCTGGATGGCGTCGTCAATGGGTGCGCCTTCCGGGCCGCGAATGGAGCGGATGGAGCTGATGATGCCGCGGGTCATGGTACCGCTGAGGCCGAAGGGATTCCCAATCGCGTAGACTTTCTGACCCACGACGAGATCGGTTGAATCGGCAAGGGTTACGGGCTGCAGGTTGGGTGCGTTGATCTGCAGGAGAGCGAGATCGTGGACCTTGTCCGCGCCGACGATGGTGGCCTTGTAGTGGTGCTTGTCGCTGGTCATGACTTCGATGCGGTTGGCATCGGCGATGACGTGGAAATTGGTCAGGACGTGGCCGGCCTTGTCGAGGATGAAGCCCGAGCCCTGGCCCTCCTGCGGTACCTGGCCGTAGAAGAAGTTGAAAGTCATCGACTTCGAAGTGATGTTGACGACCGAGGGCAGGACCTTCTTGTAGACGGCGATGTTGTTGACTTCTTCGGAGTCATAGTTGGGGGCGGCGTGGGCCTCGGTCAGTTCCAGGGGCGACTTCACGCCGGAGCCGGACCAGGAAGTCCTGGTGAGATTGAGGTGGCTCAGGCTCTCAGGCAAATGGCTGGTGACGAACCAGAATCCGCCTACCAGAAGGACGACCAGCAACACGCGACGCAGTTTCATATGCTTACAAGCCTTTCAGAAATACAGCGGCAGGCGCACCAAACTGGAGGCCTGCACACGATAAGAATCTCTTCTATTGTAATAACTCGTAGCTCTCGGAATTGTTGCTGAAGTCGACAAGCTGATGCCAGATGGCCTCGGTTTGGGTGCGGAGGTTGGCCAGGTCGCTGGTGTTTTCGATGACGTAGTCGGCGCGGGCGGATTTGAGCTCGTCGGTCATCTGGCGGGCGATGCGGGAGCGGGCGTCGGCGGCGACCTTCTCGTCCCAGCCGCCGGGAGACTGGCGGGCGACGTAGCGGGCGACGCGGACTTCTTCGGGAGCGGTGACGACGATGACGCGGTCAAAGCGGCGGCGCCAGTAGGAGAGCAGACCTTCGGACTCGCCGCGCTGGCGGGCATCGCGTTCGACTTCGAAAATGAGCGCGGATTCTACGACGGCTATGGCTTCGTGGTTGCGGGCGAAGATGCTGCGCATCCAGTCGCCCTGCGCGGCGATCACGGCGGGGTGAACGATGGCGTTCAGGTCGTCGAGGCGGCCTCCGCGGAAGGCGAGATCCGCCAGCTTTGCGCGGTCCAGGCGGCCGTCGGCGGTGAGGACGGCAGGGCCGAATTCGTAGACGATTTCATCGAAGACGGGCTGGCCGGGCTCCATCATGGCGCGGCCAAGCTCGTCGGCTTCGATGACCTCGGCGCCGAGTTCGCGGAAGATGTTGGCGACGGTGCTCTTGCCGCTGCCGAGGCCGCCGGTAAGTCCGACTCGGACCATGAGCTAGAGGCCTCGGCGCATGCGGGCTGCGCGGACGGTGTTCGACATGAGCATGGCGATGGTCAATGGGCCGACGCCGCCGGGGACAGGTGTGTAAGCTCCGGCGACTTCAAAAGCTTTCGGATGGACGTCGCCGACGATCGTGGAGCCGCGCTTCGAGAAGGTGTCGGCGCGTTTGCCGTCTCCGGCGAAGAACTTCTCGAACTCGACGGGATCGGTGATGCGGTTGATGCCGACGTCGATGACGGTTGCGCCGGGTTTGACCATTTCCGGCGTGATGAAGCCGGGGCGGCCGATGGCGGCGACGAGAATGTCCGCCTCGCGCGTGACTGCGCCGAGGTCCCGGGTCTTGGAGTGGCAGATGGTGATCGTCGCGTTCTCGTGGAGCAGCAGCATGGCTGCTGGCTTGCCTACAATGTCGCTGCGGCCGACGACGACAGCGTTCTGGCCGCTGATGGGGATGCCGCTGCGCTTGAGGATCTCGATCACGCCTGCGGGAGTGCAGGGAGCCAGCGCAGGGCGGCCTGCCTGCAGACGGCCTGCGTTGACGGGATGAAAGCCGTCTACGTCCTTATCCGGGCTGACGGAGTCGAGGAGAAGTTTGGCGTCTACGTGGGCAGGCAGCGGGAGCTGCAGCAGGATGCCGTCGATGTCTTCGCGAGCGTTGAGGCTGGCGACGAGGGCGAGCATCTCTTCGGTGGTGACGGACTCGGGCGGGGTGATCATCTCGCTGAAAAGGCCGAGCTCGGCGCAGGTCTTGACCTTACTGCGGACGTAGATTTCGGACGCCGGAACATGGCCGACAAGCACGGCGGCGAGGCCCGGACGGATGCCTCCCAGGGCGAGCTTCTTGACTTCCTCTGCGACTTCGAGCTTGATTTCGGCGGCGATGGCTACGCCGTCTAAGACTTTTGGCATGGTTGGCTCCAACTCATTATCGTATCAACTGCGGCGAGATGCATCTTGCTGGGGGCAGATGAGAATTGGCTGGCTTCAACATGTGGAGCGGAAGAACGATATGCGCGTTTCACGGGACGAACGATCCAAGAGCGAAACGGGGCATGGTCAATAAGTACGTTGGCCTGAAGTCACGATTCGTGAATCGATCCATTGCAGAATCCTTGACAAGCGATGGTCGATTGTCTACTATCGTCGTCAAGTTGAGGGTAGACGATCTTCCATGGCAGAGAAAAACCAACAACCACGCTCAGGCCTCCTTCAGGGCACTCTCGACATGCTCATCCTGAGGACGCTTCTTCACGGACCCGCTCACGGTCACCAGATCGGGAAGCACATTCAGAGGACCACAAACGATTTTCTGCAGATGCAACACGGCTCTCTCTATCCTGCTCTCCACCGCCTTGAGGAGAGGGGATGGGTGGTCTCCAAGTGGGAGATGGCCTCCGACAAAAACAGGGAATTCAAGTACTACCGGCTCACAGAAAAGGGGCGGAAGCAGCTTGTTGTCGAAGAATCGCAATGGAAGCAGATGGCCGAAGCTGTAGCTCGTGTTATGTGGCCCACTGCGGAGGAGAGCTAGGATGCGTTGGTGGCAAAACTCAAAAAGAAATAGCGACCTGGATCGCGAACTGCAATCCGATCTTGCCTTGGAAGAAGAGGAGCAGCGGGAACGCGGATTGACTTCAGAACAGGCTCGGTATGCGGCTCTTCGCGCTTTTGGCAATCCAACGCTCATTCGCGAGCAAACCCGCGCCACCTGGTCATGGAGTTGGCTTGAATCCTTCATCAGCGATCTAAAGTACGGAATTCGCGGAATGTGCCGCAACCCCGGTTCCACCATCTTTGCGATTCTCATCGTAGGTCTCGGCATCGGAGGCGCTTCGACTGTATTCAGCGTGGTCAATGCGATGCTGTTACGCCCGCTCCCCTTTCGCGATCCTGGGCAATTGGTTTGGATCACCAACGGCGATGACTTTACGTCCACCCAACCGGAACAATACGCCGATCTCCGCGATCACAATCAATCCTTCTCCGATCTCGCGGGCTGGTTCGGAGCCTACAGCGCGGGCGACATGAAACTGACAGGGATTGGTGAGCCCGAACGTCTTACCGGTGTTCCGGTTACGCAGAACTTTTTCACCCTGTTGGGAGTGCAACCCGCCATCGGAAGATCCTTCACGAGGGAGGAAAGCGAGGGCAAGTTTTCCGCTCCTCCCGCCATGCTGTTGAGTTCGAGCTTTTGGCGCAGACGGTTTGCCTCGGACCCGAGCATCGTGGGACAGAAGCTGACCCTGAACAACCAACCGGTAACGATCGTCGGCATCTTGCCTGCCTCTTTCGATTTCGCGAGCATATTTGCCCCGGGCACCCCGATCGACGTCTTTATTCCCTGGCCGATTAACGATCCAACGAAACCGGCCGGGAACTCAATGAGAATCGTGGGGAGGCTCAAGCCTGCCGTCACCGTCGCGAGCGCACAGGCGGAATTTACGACGCTGGCGAAGCAACTCAATAGCCAACATTCAGAGCGGAATCCCATCACCCCCCAATTGGCCCCTCTGGCAAAGCACGTAAGCGGGCAGGTGCGCCCTGCTCTCATCGTGCTTCTGTGTGCCGTAGGCGTAGTCATGCTGATTGTTTGCGCCAACCTTTCGCATCTGCAATTGGCCCGCATGGGGTCACGGCAAAAGGAAATGGCGATTCGAGCGGCGTTGGGAGCTGGCCGTCTTCGGCTTCTGCGGCAGGTGCTTACCGAAAGCGTCACCCTTTCGTTTTGCGGCGCCGCGTTGGGCCTGCTGCTCGCTGTTGCCGGCACCCGCGCGGTGGCCCATCTCAGTGCTTTCAACCTTCCACTTCTTCAAAGCGTTCGGGTCGACAGCAGCACCCTCGCCTTCGCCATCTTGACGGCGTTCGCTTCGGGAGTGCTCTTTGGACTGGCACCCGCGCTACAGGTCCCCGCGTATAAGCTCCGTGACGGTCTGCAGGAGGCTGGACGCGAGTCGAGTGGCAGCCGGCATACCTGGTTTCGCGACGGTCTGGTGGTCTCTCAGTTCGCCCTCGCCTGCGTGCTGCTCGTCGGCGCCACGCTGCTCATGCAAAGTTTCCTGCGCATCCTGGCAGTTGATCTCGGTTTCCAGCCGGAACGCGCAGCCGCATTGCGAATCGACCCGAGTTCTCGAATATTGGTCCCCGAACAAGAGAACGCATTTATCGACGAAGTATTGCATCGCGCCCGTGCGGTCCCTGGAGTCTCGGCAGCCGGCATCAGCGACGTCCTGCCGCTGGATGGAAATCGAGGGTGGCAGGTCGGAGCCAAAGGAAAGGTATACGACAAGAACCATCATCCCGAGGCGTTCATTCGCGTGGTAACGGATGGATATTTCGAGACACTGGGAATCACGTTGAAGTCGGGGAGATATTTCACCGAGAGCGATCGCGCGTCGACTGAACCCGTCGTTATGGTGAATGAGACCCTCGCCCGTACCCTGTGGCCGGGCCAGGACCCAGTCGGGCAGATGATGACACAGGATGGCGGAAGGCGAGTCATCGGCGTCGTCGGCGATGTGCATCACGGGAGTCCCGAAAAATCAGGCGGATCTGAAATGTACCTGCCGATGCGCCAAACTGGGGACTTTGCCGCAATGAGGCTGGTTGTGCGAAGCACTCTCCCACCAGAAAGCCTCACGGCAGGCATGCGAATGGCGCTCCGGCCAATCGATCCGAATCTCCCGCTGACCGAGTTCCAGACACTTCAGGGACTGGTAGACAAAGTGGTATCCCCTCGACGTTTTCTGGTTATGCTGCTTTCGGGGTTTGCAGGGTTCGCCTTGTTGCTTGCATCACTGGGAATCTACGCGCTGATTTCTCATTCGGTGAATCAGCGCACCAAAGAAATTGGTATACGCATGGCCTTGGGAGCGAGCGCTGCCCTTGTGCTACGAGGAGTTCTCGCAACCACCTTGCGACTCGCAATCGCTGGCGTTGCGCTCGGCACACTCGGTTCTTTCGCATTGAGCAAAGGAATCCAGTCCTTGCTCTTTGGCACAACTCCAACAAACCCGGTTGTCTTCTCGGGTGTTGGTTTGCTCCTTTGCTCGGTCGCGCTCATTGCCGCATACATTCCCGCTCGACGAGCTTCGCGCATTGAGCCGCTGCAGGCATTGAGAACAGAATAAGCCCGATAGTCCGTCGATATCACCAGAAGTTTCTCAAATGGCGCATCATCGCCAACTTACTGGTTGAATAGGGTTCGTAGCGACATGTCGCAATTGCCTAAGGAATCTGCGGTTCTGCGGAGATTTGTATCTGTATTTCCAATATCGAAAAACTGGGCTGACGAAGGATTGCTTCGTCAGCCCAGACTCGTTGCTTATTTGTTTTATGGAGCATCGCTGAGTTACGGAACTACTGGCAGATCCATCGTTGGATTCTTGTTGAGGAACTGGTAGGGGAGCAGGGTGAAGGTGTGCCACATGGTGGGCATCTGCGGCCAGTCTTCGGGGCGGGGGACGTGGTGGAAGCCCATGGTGTACCAGGCGACGATGTCGGTGTTCATGATGGCGCGGTTCTTCTTGGTCCACTCGGTGAGGGTGTCTTCGCCTTTGCTGCCGGAGACGTACGTTCCTGACACGTAGCGCTGGCTGGGATCATAGGGGGTGACCCAAAGGATGTGTTCGGAGAAGCCGGCTCGCTTCTGCGGCCATTCGCTGGAGGGCAGGAGGCTGATGCCGGTTTCTCCGGGCATGATGGCGAAGCTGCTTAGCTGGCCGAGGGCGTTCTTGGTGCCTTCGTTGGCGAAGCGCCACATGGCGGGGTGTTCGATCGAGACGTCGAGCTTGGCATCGCTTTCAGTCTTCGCCATGTCTGGCATCATGGCCCAGATCCATTTGCGGCCGGGCGAGCTGTCGGGGAGTTTGTAGGGGATGAGCTTGTCGACCATGAGCGAGTTGTTCTGGCCGTCCACGTCGAGATCGAGACGGAAGCTGAAGAAGTGGTCGTGATCGACGGCGGACATGCCGGGGGCGATGAGCTGGCCGAACTCGACCTGGCGGCCTTCGGGGGTTTTGCCGGCCATAGCTGGCGAAAGCTGGCCGTCGGCGCGCTGATCGGGAACGGCCTTCACTTCAAGGATGCCGGTCGCGCCTACGCCGACGATGATGGATGCGTCCTGCTCGAAGCGCCAGTCGAAGGTGTAGTCATAGTTGCCGACGGTGGCCACGGTGCGGAAGACCAGTTCCCTACCCGGGCGGCCGGAGATGGCTCCGGTGCTGCCGTCCCAGTGACGCCAGACGGCGTCGCCGGTGACGCGCTCGAAGAGGCAGGCTAGCTTAGGGCGGATGTAGGGCGCGCCGCTGTCGTTGAAGGATGTTCCGCTGAAGAAGGTTGCGTAGGTGGGGCAGTCGATGCCCGGTTCGAGAGGCTTGATGATGCCGCCGGAGCCGGTGTTCTGGAAGTACTCGCCGGCGTCGAGGAAGACATGCGAGTTCCACGTCTCGGACGGATCCTGATAGGGGACATACATTTCGGAGAGCGAGCCTTCATACAGGACTGACCGCTGCTTGCCTGCGTCTTCGTAGTTGACGAGGTTGACGACAGGGCCCAAGCGCGGATCGAGGCGGAAGCGGAAGTTCCAGTGCTGCCAGGTGATCTGGCCTTCCTTGATGGTGTAGCTGGGGCCATCGGGCTCGGTGATCTGGATGGGCTTGGTGCCGGGGACGGCGGGGCCGCCGTCGGCGTCATAGATGCTGGTGGTGGGCGGCAGGGTCACTGCGCCGTAGTCGGTGAAGCGGAGGATCTTCTTGTCCTTGAGATCGACGACGAAGAAGATGCCTTCAATGCGGCGGTCCCAGTTGTAGAGAGCGTTTGAGGTATCGGAGCAGCCGCCCCAGCCGATGCGCCGGCCTTCGGTCTGTTCGGGCAGGCCTACGAAACCTGCCGGAGTGACGCCGCAGTGGACGTTGCGGAGATCGGTCATGTTGCGCGCCTTGAAGGCGGCCTGCACACGAGGATCTTTCTTGATGTCGTCATCGAGGGAGCGGGACTCGCTGGTGGTGAAGGGTGCCTGATCCTTGGGCATCTCGGTGAAGGAGTCGATCTTGCCTGAGTTGGGTGCTTCGCCGGAGACATCGACTACTGCCGCGTAGGTCTTGCTCTCGGTGAGCAGGATGACGTCGACCTTGCGGACGATGGGCTGGCCGGGCTTCCAGGCGAGGACTTCGGCCTTGGGCGGTTCACGGAGGAGGATGCTGGCGAAGGCGGTCTTGGGGGCGAGCTTGCCTGCGGCCTGAAGGGCGTTGTAGGCCTTCCAGTATTCCTGCGGGGTCAGACCGTCGAGGGGATGATGGACTTCCGGCGGCAGGGCGAAGGAGAAGGTGGAGCAACAGATAAGAATTGCGAGCGCACAGATGCGGGAGCGCAGGGACATGAGACCTCCACTGAAATCGATTGCAGGAATGGTGCTGGGCGTGCTGACTGAACTACGTGACTAAGCACGACTATAACCGCAGCCGTTCAGAATCCCTCCACAAAACCAGGGTCAGCGGGAATGTATGTGCTGCGGGGCGGCACCGCTGGAGAGGAAAACTAACGACGGCGGCGGTGTGTCCGGGTATGCTTGCGTCATGCTCTCGCGCTGTCTTTCCTGGGCCCTGATGATGTTGGTCGGAGTATCGGCGGCGATTGCGGCAGAACCTGCGCCGGGGTCATCCGCCGGCGATCTTGCTCCGGTGCTCGCGCTGGAAGGGATTGGCAAGGGGGCAGTACTGCTGGATGGCCCCTGGCAGTTTCATACAGGCGATGATGCGCGCTGGGCTGCACCGGGAATTGACGATGCTACGGGACAGGGTGGCTGGGAGCAGTTGACTGCGAACAAGCCCTGGGGCTTGCAGGGCCATGCGCGTTATACGGGCTTTGGCTGGTACCGGCGTCATATCACGGTGCAGATGTCGGCTGGCGCGTCCCCGGATGTTGCGTTGTTCGTTCCTACGATCGACGACGCGTACGAGGTGTACTGGAATGGTGCGCTGGTGGGCCGCTTCGGCAAGCTGCCTCCGCATCCGGTCTGGTACATGCGTGCGCCGCCGCAGACGTTTGGACTGGGGCATGCCAGCGAAGGAGTGCTCGCAGTACGGGTTTGGAAGGCGGGCCTGGTGTCGTTTGATTCGGGAGATCTGGGAGGGTTTTCCGCTCCTCCGGTTCTGGGAAGCCCGGAGGCTATCGGCACGATCAAGGAGGCTTCCGATTTCCAGTGGTTGCGCCGGCGCCAGCTTCGATTCGGACTTCACGCGCTGCGCCTGCTGATTGGATTGCTGGCGTTTCTTGCCTGGGTGCGCGACCGCCGTCAGTGGTTGCTGCTGTGCATGGCGTATTACGCGACGGCCGTGGTTGTCGTGGATTTCCTGAACATCATGCGGGTTCCGATTCACTATCTGCTGGCGCTCGGGTTAACTCAGCCGATCTTTGGCGTGGCCAATGTTGCGATCTGGTACATCCTGTTCCTGCTTCTGCGCCTGAACGAGAGCCCGACGATCTCGCGCATTCTGAGAGTGCTGGCGATCATCGAGATCGTGTCTTTCTCGCTGGATGGCTGCCTGGTCGTTGCGCCAGCTGCGATCTCCGCGGGTAACTCCCCGCTCGTGCAGCAGGCGGATGCGGTACTGACCGCTATCTACACGATTCTCAACTTCGTTCCCCTGGCCCTGATTCTTTGCGCGCTCTTCCGAAGGAGGCGCTTGCCGGTCGCGAACTGGCTGGTGGCGATTGGCGCGTTTCTGGAAGATCTGATCCCCACCTTGCATGATCTATTCACGCAAGGCAGCCGCTACACGCACATGCAGTGGCTCGCGGCGATCGTCGATGGGCCATTGTTTAACATCTACGGCAATTCGATGAGCGCTGCCGGAGTTACGGAGCTCCTGTTGCTGATCGCCATTGTGTATGCGGTTTATTGCTTTATGCAGGAGGAGCGGCAGAGGCAGATTGTGATCGAGCAGGAATTCAAGAGCGCGCGGGAGTTGCAGCAGGTGCTGATTCCGGAAGACCTGCCGGCGGTGCCTGGCTATGTGTTGACGAGCGCTTACAGGCCGGCGAGCGAGGTGGGCGGGGATTTCTTCCAGGTGATTCCGCTCGTATCTGGCTCGACGCTGATTGTCCTGGGGGATGTGAGTGGCAAGGGGTTGAAGGCCGCGATGGCGGTGTCGATGATCGTGGGCGCGATACGGACATTCGCGGAGACATCGACGAGTCCGGCAGAGATTCTGAGTGGGTTGAATCGCCGGTTGTATGGAAGGCTCAGCGGCGGGTTTGCTACGGCGATCGCGCTGCGGCTGGATGCAGACGGGAGCTGCGTCTTTGCCAGTGCCGGGCATACTTCGCCGTTTATCAATGAGCGGGAGGTCGATCTGCCGGGAGCGTTTCCGCTGGGGCTGACTGCTGAGGCTACTTACGAGGAAACTACTGTCCAGCTCGGGGCTGACGACAATCTTGCTCTCTATACTGATGGCCTGCTGGAAGCGCGTAGTCCAAGCGGTGAGCTGTATAGCTTTGAGCGATTACAGACGCTCTTTGCTACGAAGCCGACGGCGGAGCAGGCAACCGAAGCGGCTGTTGCCTTTGGCCAGGACGATGACATCACCGTTCTTACCCTCACCCGACTCACCGCCTGAAGCGGCACGGCATAGTACGAAAACTTCGCCGAAATCTTCTACAAAGCGACTGAGAACGGATAAGCTTCCCACATGCTTCGGATACGTTTTCGCTGGTACGCTCCGGCGGCATTGGCCTGTTTTGGTTTCTCAATATCTCTTGTAGAGGCCCAACCAGCTGCCCAAACAGCCTCATCCGTGCCCCACGCCCCCGCCCTGCACAGTGAATCTCTCGGCAAAGGCTCCGTTCCCCTCGACGGTCCATGGCAGTTCCACTTAGGCGACGATCCGTCTTTCAGTTCTGCGGCCATCGACGACCGGACCGGCCACAACGGCTGGGAAGAGCTCACTGCCGACAAACCCTGGGGCATGCAGGGTCACACCAGCTATACCGGCTTCGCCTGGTATCGCAAGCACCTTGACCTTACGACAGCTCCCGGCGCGCCCAGCGACATAGCTCTGCTTATTCCCCGTGTCGACGACGCTTACGAGCTTTACTGGAACGGCACCCGCATCGGTGGCCTCGGTTCCTTGCCTCCCAATCGCCTCGACGTGAAACTCGCACAGCCCCAGCAAACCTACGGCCTCGGCCCTGTCCGCTCCGGGGTGCTCGCTGTTCGCGTCTACAAAATTCCGCTCAGCTCCATCGACGACGGCATGGCGGGAGGATTTGAAGCCACACCGAAGATCGGCTCTCCCCGGGCCATCGGCCTGCTCAAGACTGCCAATGACTATAGCTGGCTTCAGCATCGCCAGACCTACTTTGGCCTCGTTACGGTTTACTCACTTGCCTCGCTCCTGAGCTTTGTGGCATGGCTTCGGGACCGCCGCCAAAGGCTCCTGTTCTGGGTCGCCGCCTTCACCTTCATTCCGTTGCCAGAGCTTGTCCTGGTGGACCTGCGACTACCGATCTTTGGCCTTTGGGGACCGTTTCTGTTTCAGATAACGCTTCAGCTACTCGAGATCTTCCAGTGGTTTCTGCTCGCCTATCTGCTTCAACTGGACGCTTTGCCACGGCTGTTGCGCAGTCTCCGGGTACTTGCCTGGATTACCGTCGTTTGCGCTGCGCTCGATGGCGCATTGAATCTGGGCCTGGAGATTCTGACGGCGCAGCAATTTGTCTGGCTTGACGCGGTGCTCACGGCAATCTTCATTGTGCTCACTGCGCCGGTGTCGATCCTCCTCGTGCTGCTGGCACTGTTACGCGGCCGGCGGCTCGACCATGCGCGCTGGGTGGTTGCTTTCTTCGCCTTCGCTGCGGGCACGTGGAGCGCCGTTTCCAACGTCGCTCAGCAAGGGGTACGCTACAGCCATTGGTCTCTCGGCAGGAAAATGGGGGGGACCGTCTTCACCATTTTCGGCAGTAATTTTCCCATGATCGGCATCCTTCGCATTCTGCTTTTCCTGGCCATTGTCTACGCCGTGCTGCGCTATGCGATGGAGTATCGCCGCCGCCAGGCCGCGGTAGAGCGGGAGCTGCAGGCTGCCCGCGAACTCCAGCAGGTGCTGGTCCCCGAGGTGTTACCGGAGATCCCCGGCTTTGCCCTCACGGCGGCCTATAAACCCGCGCAGGAGGTCGGAGGTGATTTCTTCCAGGTCATAGCGCTGGAAAACGTGGACACGCTCATCATCCTCGGCGACGTTAGCGGCAAAGGCCTCAAAGCCGCTATGACCGTCTCCCTGCTCGTCGGTGCCGTTCGCATGGCTGCGGAAATGACCTCCAGCCCCGCCGCCATTCTCAGCGCCTTAAACCGCCGCCTCCACGGCCGCATGGAGAACGGCTTCGCCACCTGCATCGCGCTGCTTATTTCGCCTGATGGCCAATGCCAGATTGCCAGCGCTGGCCACACTTCGCCCTTTCTCAACGGCGAAGAACTCATCTTGCCGGGAGCCTTTCCACTCGGCCTGCTACCCGACACCGTCTACGACGAGGAGACGCTCACCCTCCCGACGAATGGGCAGCTCAGCCTTTACACCGATGGCCTCCTGGAAGCCCGCAACGCTGACGGCGAACTCTACGGCTTTGAGCGCCTGAACATCCTTTTCCGCTCATCCCCTACCGCCGCCCGCGCCACCGAAGCTGCCATCGCCTTTGGCCAGGACGATGACATCACCGTGCTGACGCTGACGCGGCTTCCGGTTGCGGAACTGGCAATCCATTCTGCGGTGCCGGCGCTCGCATAATTCGGTCCCCTGGTTGCGCTAAGGTATTTCCCGTTTGCAACATAGGATGCCCGGCGTATGCTTCTGTCATGCGTTCCAGCCGTAGGTTTCTGTTGCACTTGCTTGCGATTTCCGCTTTGGTTTGGATCATCTTGCCGCCCTCGGTCTGCTTCGCGCAGCGGGCTGCTGGCGTAGCTCCGCTGGTGGCTGACCAGTTGGGCAAGGGCTCTGTGCCGTTGGATGGGCCGTGGCAGTTTCACCTCGGCGATGATGCCGTCTGGGCAAACCCGGCGATCGACGATGTAACCGGCCATGATGGATGGGAGGATATCCAGGCGGACTCGCCGTGGGGTGCGCAGACGCATCCCAATTACGCGGGGTTTGCGTGGTACCGCAAACACGTTTCGATTGCCCCGGCCAAGGGAGCTTCGCCGGATGTTGCCCTGCTCATTTCAGCCGTTGACGATATTTATGAGCTGTACTGGAATGGCGTGCGCATCGGCGGCGTGGGCACGTTTCCGCCGCATACGGATTGGAAACTCTTTATCCCGGCGCAAACATATGGGCTGGGGCCAGTGCGGGATGGAGTGCTCGCGGTACGTGTGCTGAAGATTCCGTTCTCTTCTGTCGATGACGGCACCGCTGGCGGATTTGAGCGAGTGCCGCAGATTGGCAGTCCAAGGGCGATTGCGCTGCTTAAAGATTCGCTGGACTACCGGTGGATGCGCCGTTCGCAATTTCGTTTTGCGCTGACGACGCTCTATGGGCTGACGTCGCTGCTGAGTTTTCTGGCCTGGCTGCGCGATCGCAAGCAGAAGCTGCTGTTCTGGCTGGCAGCGTTTACCTTCATGCCGTTGATCGAGATTACGCTGAACGGGTTGCTCCTGCCGGCTTCGGGAGCGTGGCTTACTTTTTTCATCCAGACTTCGATCCAGTGGCGGGAGATATGCCAGTGGTATCTGCTGGTGTATCTACTTCAACTGGAAGATTCGCGGCGCCTGCTGCGCTTGCTGCGCGTTGCTGCCTGGAGTTCACTGATAGCGGGTGGGCTGGATGGCGCGACGAGCTTCACGGTCGACGTGCTCTCGCCGAGAGCGTTTACGTGGATTGACGCCGGTCTGACGGCACTGATTCTCCTGATGGAACTGTTGCCGATCCTGCTGGTGATACGGGCGCTGGTAAAGCGGAAGCGGTTGGACCCAGCGCGCTGGCTGGTGGCGTTGTTTGCCTTTGCGAGCGCGACCTGGTACGCGGTGTCGAACTTTGCTTATCAGGGCATTCGCTACACGCACTGGACTCTGTCGCCGAAGATGGACTCGACCTTATTCTGGCTTTTCGGGAGTAATTTTTCGGGACAGGCTGTGCTGCGTACGCTGCTGTTCGTTTCGATTGTGTATGCGGTGGTGAGGTTTGCGGCTGGGTATCGGCGGCGGCAGGCGGCGATGGAGCAGGAGTTCCAAAATGCCCGCGAACTGCAGCAGGTCCTGATCCCAGAGACTCTACCGGAGCTGCCCGGATACGCGGTAACCAGTTCGTACCGGCCAGCGCAGGAGGTGGGTGGGGACTTCTTTCAGATTCTGGAGCTTGACAAAGAATACGCTGGCTCGACGCTTATCGTGGTTGGCGACGTCAGCGGAAAAGGCCTGAAAGCGGCGATGACGGTGGCGCTGATCGTGGGTGCTTTGCGAACTCTGGTGGAAACGACAAGCAGCCCGGGAGAGGTGCTGGCGGGGCTCAACCGGCGGCTGTTTGGACGCATGCAGGAGGGATTCGCCACATGCGTTGCGCTGCGGGTCAGCCCGGATGGACGATGTGTTCTGGCGAGCGCAGGGCATCCCGCGCCCTATCACAATCAAAGGGAAATCGACCTGCCCGGAGCGCTGCCGTTGGGGTTGCTTCCGACCACCGACTACGAAGAGGTCAGGGTACATCTGCGCGAAGGAGATCGCTTCTCGTTGTATACCGACGGCCTGCTGGAGGCGCGCAGCACCACGGGGGAAATCTTCAGTTTTGAGCGACTCGATGCCCTGTTTGCCGACGAGCCGGATGCGGAGCGAGCGAGCGATGCTGCGGTTGCATTCGGGCAGGATGATGACATCACGGTGTTGACGCTAACGCGCCTGGGCCGGGGCCAGGAGCCGACGATTACGGTGACTCTGCCGAAACTGACGCGACAGCTCGTGTAGGAACCTAAGTTGGTGGACGCGCCATGAACATCCGCTCATCAAACTGGAAGGGCTGGACGGCGTGGACGGTGATTTCGCCGATGCGCGGGTGGCGCGGGTTGATGAGGAGATTCCATTCCTGGCGGATGGGAACGGACGGGACCAGCACTGCGAGGGATGCGCGGCTGCGAATCCAGGCATCGCCCTGCGCGCGCATGGGACCGAACTCGTCGCTCCACCAGTTGGGCGGGAGCAGGTCATCCTCCCAACGCTGAAGCGGTTTGTCTTCCGGTAGTGAGGCTTCCATGGATACAAGGTCACGCGGCATCTGGTGCGGTTCGATATGGACGAACAGCTCAATTGCCGCGAGCGCGAGCGATGTGGAGGCGTAGATCATGGGCACTCCACGCGAATTCCAGCGGCCGCCGAAGAGGCGTGAGCCTTCGCCGCTGAGGGCGGCCGAGGCATGGACTTCGCGGCATAGCCTCCAGAATGTTCTCCGCGATGATTCGGGCATCAGCTATAGACGCCGTAGGCGATCCGGCCGAGGATGTCTTCGACTTCACGAACGCCTGGGTCGGTGTCGAGTTGGTCGAGCGGTGTGCCGCCGCGCAGGGCGCGATTGGGAGTCTTGAGCCAGCTTGCGGCGCGTTCGCCATCGCCCAGAGTTTCGACTGCCGTCGCGTACACCTGCGCCAGGCGGACGGTGCGGTCAGACTCTGCCGAGGTCAGACGTGCGTCCGAGGACATGCGGCGGGTCAGAGTGCGGAGGGGGATGCCGATTTTGTCGGCGATTTCGGCCTGAGTCAGGTCGAGGCGCTCAGCGAGCAAGAGGAGAGCCTTGACTGGCACGCCGTCGCGGACGAGTTCGGCGAGCGATCCGCTCTTGAGGAACGAACGCCCCAGGAGAATGTCGCCGCCAAGGACTTCCGGGACTGCAAATGTGGCCATGGGCAACCTTAGGAGAAATTATGCGCCATTTGACGTTTTCACGCAAGCCATATTACGTGATTAACGCAACCTTGGCACGTTTGCCCAAGCGGACTGTGATCCGGGCTGGGAGCTTTTCCAGCGGAATGAGGGCGTTGGTTGCCGGTTCGCCGTCGAGTTTTACGGCCTTTTCGGCGATCTTGCGGCTGGCTTCTGCGCCGGATGCTGCCAGGCCCAGTGCGATCAGCAATTTGGGGAGGCGAATCTGTACACCTGCAACTTGAGCTCCGGAAGGTGGCAAATTTGGGAATGCGACGGGAATTCCAAAGTTAACAGAGGGTGGTGGTCCAGCAATTTCTTCATAGCTCACTGATACTTCTTCAAGATCTTCGCGGTCGGCCTTCTGCTGGAACATTCGTTCCCAGTTCTTGGCCGCAAAATTCGCATCTTCAGGCGAATGAAAATCGGCAACAAGTGTCCAGGCTAACGATTTCTTGATGTGCATCGGATGATGGTCGCCAGCCGCAACCTGTTCTCTTAAAGTCGTTATCTCCGACTGTTTCTTGTCGGTTAGAAGTGTCCAGTACTTCCACATGAGGTCGTCGGAGATGGACATGAGCTTGCCGTACATTTCTGACGGTGGCTCATTGATTCCGATGGCATTGCCGAGCGATTTGGACATTTTCTGGACGCCGTCGAGGCCTTCCAGAATGGGGTTCATGAGGACGATCTGGGGCTTCTGCCCGGATTGACGCTGGAGTTCGCGGCCACAGAGCAGATTGAATTTCTGGTCAGTGCCGCCAAGCTCGACGTCACACTCGAGAGCGACGGAATCATACGCCTGCATCACGGGGTATAGAAATTCGTGGAGGCTGATGGGCTGCTCGGCTTCGTAGCGCTTGTGGAAGTCGTCGCGTTCGAGCATTTGCGAGACGGTAAAGCGGGCTGCCAGACGGATGGTGCCCTCGAAGCCGAGCTTATCGAGCCATTCGGAGTTGAAGCGGACTTCGGTCTTGTCGCGGTCAAGGATCTTGAAGACCTGGGCCTGGTAGGTTGCGGCGTTTTCCAGGATCTGCTCACGGGTAAGTGGCTTGCGGGTGACGTTGCGGCCGGTGGGGTCGCCGATGAGCGAGGTAAAATCGCCGACGAGGAAGATGACCTGGTGGCCTAACTGCTGGAAATGACGCAGTTTACGCATGAGCACGGTGTGGCCGAGGTGCAGGTCGGGCGCGGTGGGATCGAAGCCGGCTTTGACGCGCAGCGGGCGTCCGGTCGTGCGGGAGTCTTCGAGGCGTTCGCGCAGATCGGAGACGCGGATGATCTCCGCTGCGCCCTTCTGAAGCAGGTCGAGCTGCTCGTCTACTGGTAAAAATTCGGACATATCCTCTTGAGTATAGATTTGCTCCACGGCGGTAGATCATCTCAGCCCGTTTGAATCGATACTCGCCAGCGTTCTTGGAGCCGGACGCGAGACGTTTGGAGGGAAATCTCTCGCAATCTGCCACAGGGAAGAGGTGCTCACCGGAAATCTGCATCCAACCGAGTGGATGCACTGAATCCCCCCACCGCCGGCACGCAGGCGGAGAAAGCGATCCACATGTCGCAGAACAATCCCATGGAAACACCCGGCACGTCTGCAAGATTTTCCCAGCTCCTTCCGATTTTGGGACTGGCGCTCGCAGCAGGAATCACATTTTCGGTGGCCGGCTGCAAAGGCTCGACCGACCCGAACGCGCAGACCGCGCAAACAGCGCAGCCCGCTTCGGCAGACCCGAATCCGGCTGATCCGAACGATCCGGCGAATGCCAATCTGGCACCGGTGGCAGCGACTGCTCCTGCTCCTACGACAAATTATGCGCCTGCACCGGCTCCTACCAGGACAACGCCCGCACCGCAACGCTCTTCTGCTCCTTACCCTGCGCAAGCGCCGCAGCCGTCTTACAACCAGCCCCAGCAGGATCAGGGCGACCAGGGCTACGACAACGACTACAGCCAGGACTACAACGAGTCGAGTTACACGCCGACTCCGGCGATGTACGCTCCTGAGCCGCCTCCGCCGCTGCCGGAATATGATCAGCCGCCGATCCCAGCGCCGGGATATCTCTGGACACCGGGCTACTGGAGCTATGCGCAGAGCGGCTACTACTGGGTTCCTGGCGCGTGGACCGCACCGCCCTACCAGGGCGCGCTTTGGACCCCCGGTTACTGGGGATACTCCTCGGGACGCTATGGGTTCTTTCACGGCTACTGGGGCCGGTACGTCGGCTTCTATGGAGGCGTGAATTACGGCTTTGGCTATGTGGGACGCGGCTACCAGGGCGGGTACTGGCGCGACAACCAGTTCAACTACAACCGTTCGGTGAACAACATCCGCAACGTGAACATCACGAACGTTTACGAGCGGAAGGTGGTCATCACCAACACGACGATCATCAATAACAACCGGGTGAGTTACAACGGTGGTCCTCAGGGAGTGAAGGCGCGTCCGCTGCCGGCTGAAATTGCCGCGTATCGCGCGCCGCATGCGCCGCCGATGACCGCACAGGTGCAGCTGGCACGGCAGGCTGAGAGCAACCGTGCGCAGTTCGCCTCGGTGAACAAGGGACGTCCCGCAGAGTTTGTTGCTCCCAAACCTATTCCGGCGGATAAGGGCATCCGTCCGGCTCCGGTGATGAGGCCTCAGCCGGTGGCGCGTCCGCAGCAGCCGAATCAGGGGGGACGGCCAAACCAGCCGAATCCTGCAGTGCAACCGGCGCGACCGGGGCAGGGGAACCAAGCTCGACCGGCGGAGCCAAACCGGACAAATCAACCCAATCAGCCGAACAGGTCAAATCAGCCAAATCAACCGAACCGGCCAAACCAGCCTGGACAGCCTGACCGACGACCCGGAGCTGTCAACCAGCCTGCAACTCCGGCTCGTCCGGGTGCTCCACAGCAACGCCCGAATCCAACGACACCCAATCGGCCAGCTCCGGGGCAACCTACTCGCCCCCAGCCGAACCGGCCCTCTCCTAACACGCCTCAACCAAACCGGCCGCAACCCGGTGCCCGACCGGCTCCGACGGCTCCGGTAAGGCCTGCGCAGCCGCAGACCCGAACGGCACCACAGCAGGCGCGTCCAGCGCAGCCTGCGCCCGCGCGTCCGGCAACACCGGCACGCCCTGCACCTGAATCCCGGCCAGCTCCACAGGCGAGACCGACCAAGGATCAGCCGAAGCCCGCTCCACGCGCACAACCAGCCAAGCCAGCGGAACAGCGCAGGCCTGAGCCGCCGAAGAAGCCCGAATAGCGGCTGTCAGCGACCTGACCCATGCTCCTGACGGCACTTTTTTGTCTGGAGCATGGGTATTTTTTCGTTTGGACCGGTTCATCATAAATTCACACCGGCGGCTCTGCGCCGGAGGCTAAAATTCGGCTTTCCCATCAAATCAAGGATAGCCACGGATGTCTTTAGAGTCATTCCATTCTGAAATGGCTGAATCGACCGATGAGACCGGGTGGAAGACGACAACTGTTACCTGCCACGGGAAGCTGGTCAGCGAAAATACCGCGGAGATTCGATCCCTGGTTCAGCCGCTGATCGCCGCCGGTGGCCGGATTGTGCTCGATTTTTCCGATCTGGATTACATGGACAGTTCCGGGCTGGGAGCCTTGGTGGGCCTGAAGGTTTCGGCCATCCACCGCGGCCTGTGCAAGCTTGAACTGGTGAACCTTACGCCGCGGATCAAGAAACTGCTGAGCCTGACCAACCTGATGCAGTTGTTTTCCGACCAGTCGCCTGCGCAGCTACTTTGAGGAGGCAGTTTGCAGTTCCTTGGTTGGGGGTTGGTAGATATCTTTCCGGAGAGCTTCGGCAGTCAGTTCGTCGGCGTTGCGAAGTGACGGAAACAGGACTGACCACAGGCCGGTGACGACCAGGGCTCCAATGCCGCCGGCCACGGTTGCCCGAACCGCTCCGAGCCACTGGGCGGTGACTCCGCTTTCGAATTCGCCGAGTTCGTTCGATGCGCCGAGGAACATGGAATTCACTGCGCTGACCCGGCCACGCATTTCCGGCGGTGTGGCGAGTTGCAGGACGGAGCTGCGGATGACGACGCTGATCATGTCTGCCGCGCCGGCGAAGGCTAGCGCAGCAAGGCTCAGCCAGATATTTTTGGAAATGCCGAAGACGATGGTTCCGATGCCGAAAAGGCCTACGCAGACGAAGAGCCTTATACCGGCTTTCCTGCGCAGCGGGAAGCGGGCGAGGAGCAGCGAAATGGTCAGGGCTCCGAGGGCCGGGGCGGCGCGTAGCATGCCGAGGCCTTTCGGGCCGGTATGCAGGATTTCCTGGGCGAAGATGGGCATGAGGGCGGTTGCTCCGCCCAGCAGGACGACGAAGAGATCGAGCGAGAAGGAGCCGAGCAGGATCGGGGAGCGTCGGACATAGTGGAATCCAGCCATGACGACCTTCAGCGAGATTTCCCGATGCTCCATGCGGCCCAGGCGGACGGAGAGCGACGAGATCAGCACCAGGAAGATGACCAGGCAGACAAGCATGACGCAGTAGACGATCCCGGCGCCGGCGAGAACGCCTTTGAGCGGCAGGGTGAAGAGCAGGCCACCAAGCGCGGGGCCGGCGATGTTGGCGAGTTGGAAGATGGCCGCGCCCCAGGTAACGGCGTTGACGAAGTGGCCTTCGGGGACGAGGTGCGGGATGAGCGCGGAACTCGCTGGGCCGGAGAAGGAGCGGCCCATGCCGATGACGAAGAGTACTCCGTACACGAGGTACACATTTTTGAGGCCGAGGATGGCGATGGCCAGCAGCGCGCTGGTGCAAACAACTTGTAGCGCGTAGCAGACCAGGATGATCTGGCGGCGGTCGTAGCGATCGGCTATGTGTCCGGCTGGGAGAAGGAAGAGCAGGCCCGGCAGGAAGAGCGCGAGGCCGGTGTAGCCCAGGTCGAGCGCTCGATGAGTGATGGAGTAGACCTGCCAGGCGACGGCTACGGTCTGGGCTTCGGCGCCGAGGATGACGGCCATTCTGGCCATCTGGTAGAGGCGGAAGTCACGCGAAGCAAAGGCTGCGAGGCCCCGAACGGCAGGGGCGGGAGTTGCGCTGTTGGCCGGCGCGGGGTCGGCAGCCGGCTTTCCGGAATCTCCGTCCATGCTTTGTCCAGTGCCCCGCTTCTGTTGGCTTACTGTTTCGGCGAGAAATAGCCTTTACGGGCGCGAACCGAGTAGCGCCTGTCATTGGCGAAGAGATAGATCGTCCTGAACGCGCCATCGGCCTTGAAGTCGGCTGGGGTGTAGGTGAGCGCGTACTGGCTGCGCAACTCTTCTTCGATGCTGGCGAAGCCGGTCGAGATCTCCTCGACCGAGGGCGGGAAGAAAGCGCGCCCGCCGGTGTCGGCTGCCATCTTCTGCAGGATATCGTCGCCCTTGCCGCGGCTGGGGGTCCAGTTGGTGCTGATGGCGTAGATGATGGTCTCGGAGCGCTGGCACATCTTGATGGCGTCGTCCATGTAGGCGCGGCTCTGGTTGTCGTTACCATCGGAGACGAGGACCATGGCGCGGCGGACCGGCTCCTGACCGCGGGAGATGTCGAGCAGCTTGTCGCGGCAGGCGGTGTAGACAGCGTCAAACATGGCGGTGCCGCCGCCGGGCCGGAGTTTGCTGATTCCGGTCTGCAGTGCGTCGAGGTTGTTGCTCCAGTCGGCCATGACGGTCGGCGTGGAATCGAAGCCCATCACGAAAGCACGATCGCTGCGGGACTTGAGCACCTGCAGAAGGAATTCGGTGGCGGCCTGCTGCTCGAACTGAAAGCGGGTCCGGATCGAGGTGCTGGCGTCAATGACGATGCCTACACGCAGCGGCAGATTGGTCTGCTGGGTGAAGGACGACACGCGCGCCGGGGCCTTTTGATCATCGAGCAGGGCGAAGTCACTCTGCTTGAGGTTGGGGATGAAGCTGCCGTGCTTGTCGGTGACGGTGAAGATCAGGTTGACTTCGTTGACCGAGGTCACGATTTTGAAGGTCGAGTCGCTGGGGGCCTGGTCGGGAGCCGGAGCAGGGGTTTGGCCGGGCTGCTGAGCTGGCCCGGGCGTGGGGGCCGGAGTTGTTGGGGTCGCGGGCTGCGGGGTCGTCGTGGCCGGCGGAGGGGCGGGTTGCTGGCCCAGAGCGGCCGGTGCGAACGGGAGGAGGCAGGCCAAGGCGGCCGCCGAAATCACATTTCTTGTCATGGCAATCTTCATTCTAGCAATCCTGCAGGGCTTACACTTCATCGGAATCCGGGGCGGCCGGCGATGATGTCACCGATTGGTCTACTGGGTCTCTTAGACGCGCTAGAAAGTCGGCCAGCACTTCCGGCAGAGGCGAAGTGAGCGAAATGATCTTGCCGGTGGTGGGGTGGGCGAATTCCAGCTCAGCGGAATGCAGGAAATTTCGGCCAAGTTCGAGAACTTCACGCGGGGCCTTGCGGGTGGTGCTCAGCGGCAGGGCGATGATTTTGGCAGGAGCGCCGTAGAGTGTATCGCCGACGACCGGGTGCGAGATCGACGCCATGTGGACGCGAATCTGGTGGGTGCGGCCGGTCTCGATGCGCACGCGGACGAGGGTAAAAGCTCCGAAGCGGGTTTCGATGCGCTCAACGACACGGTAGTGCGAGACAGCGTGGCGGGCGCCTTCCAGGCGGCGGGTGGTCATGCGGGTGCGGCGAACAGCGTCGCGACTGATGGGGGCCTGGATGGTGGCGCCATCTTCAGGCAGGCGACCCTGGACGAGAGCGATGTAGGTCTTCGTGACCTGGCGGGTGGCGAACATCTCGGCCAGGGCTTCGTGGGCCGCGTCGTTCTTGGCGATGAGGATGAGGCCGCTGGTTTCCTTGTCGAGCCGGTGAACGATGCCGGGGCGGAGGTCGCCGCCGACTGCGGAGAGCTTTTCGAAGCGATGCAGGAGCGCGTTGACCAGCGTGCCGCCGCTGCGGGCTTCGTCGGTGGCTCCGGAGCCGGCGTGGACCATCATGCCTGCTGGTTTGTTGACCACGGCGATGTCGTCGTCTTCGTAAACGATTTCTAGCGGGATGTTCTCAGGATGCGCCTCAAGCGGCGTGACGTGCTGCTCGCCCTGAACCGTTACGGTTTCGCCACCGCGCAGCTTCAACGAGGCTTTTTCGCGCTTGCCGTCGACGAGGACGTCGCCCTGCTCGATGAGGTGCTGGACGCGGGAGCGGCTGACGCCGTCGAGGGCGCCGACCAGAAACTGGTCCAGACGCCAGCCCGCGGCTTCGACGGGGACTGCGAGTTCTTCAATTTCCGGCGCGCCTTCAGCAGCGTCTTCGGCGGTTTCTTCCGTCGCGTCTACGATGAGGTCTTCCATGCGGTCTTCCGCCATTGTGCAGCCTTTCAGGTACTGGCAGCCTCGCTGGCTGTGTCCCGGCGAGGTGACTTCCAGTTCAGGAGAACCGCGCCGCCAGCAAGTATCAATCCCAAGCCTACCAGTTGCGGAATGTCGATGAGGCCGCCGAGGAGGGCGCCGCGCCCTTCCCAGTCGCGAAACATCTCGGTGGAGAAGAGCAAGGTACCCATGCCGACGAGCCAAACTCCGGCTACATCGCCCGGCCGGCGGGCAACTTTGAACCAGAATGCGCAGAGAAGTGTCAGCGCGAGCGCGCCGAGGGCGGCATAGGCCTGCACCGGATAGAGAGCGACACCGAGCGGCGTGCCGCTCCAGCGGGCGGCAAGAGGACTGGTGTAGGTGACCGCCCAGCCGCCTGTCGACTCGCGGCCGTAGTCACTGCCGGCCAGGAGAGCTCCGAACTGCTCACAGGCCAGGCCGATGGAGATGGGCGCGGCCAGGCAGTCGGCGACGACCGAGAGTTTGAGGTGGAACCAGCGGATATAGATCAGAACTGCGATGATGGCTCCGCTCATCCCGGCCGCGGCAAGCAGCGGGTGATGCACCATGGCGACAGTGAGCAGCCAGGACGGATGCCGGCGCAGGTCGCTTAAGTTGATGACGATGAGCAGGAGACGCGAGACAGCCAGCGCGGCAAAGACACCTAGGACGAGCATGTTCCAGGCATGGCGTGACCCGATGGCTGTTCCCCCGAGGCCCGACAATCCGGAGCTACGCGCTGTCCACTGTGCGAGGCCGAGAGCGAGCAGAACACCCAAAGCTGCGACCGCGCCGTAACTCGGCACGACGAGTGGTCCTAATTGAAACAAAACAGGATGCATAGACGATTGAAACTGCCAATAAAACAGGCCGCCTAGAGCTACAGGCAGCCAGGTCTTTCTTTGTGAAAAGAAAGCAGAAAACCGACCCGCTTGGCCGTGAGTCTGTGCGCTGGTGAACCCGTCCTAAGACGGCGGGACTCTCCGCGCTTCATTAGGCATCCCGGACTGGCGGGCACTGCACACAAAAGCGATTGTCGAGTCGAGTCCCTGTTCAATGAATGTTGGTTCAACCAGCGTTAACGAACTCACCTGCTTTGCAGGCCGGTCTCTGAAATGGATGCTATGGCATCTCCCGAAGATTGGCAAGCGGACCGCCCGATCAAGCCATTTGTGTTATCCCCACCGAGTGTGGTGGAAAACAGAATTGTTCATGAAACCAAATCGACAAGCGACAAGTGGCGTAATAGCGCGTAGGGTGACTGCCAGGGCGGCATCCAAGTTGCAAGAAGCTGGAAAGACACGGCCTCAACCCTAAGGAGAACACATGACAGACAATCGCGTACACGCTGGAGAAAAAGTCGAAGATCAGTTCACGGCCTTACTTGAATCCCAGACCTCAAACCTTCCTACCAGCCTTTTTCTCGGCGCGGCCATGGCCTCGATCGTTGGATCGCTTTCGTTGAAGATCGCCGGAAAGAACGATCAGGCTCTGTTTGTTGGACAGTGGGCTGCGCCGTTCCTGTTGCTGGGAATTTATAACAAGATGGTCAAGCAGCATGGCTCGGACGCTACCACTCGACTTGGCAGCTAAGAGTCACTGGTATCTTATTCGTGCCCGGCAGCTTTCTGCTCCGGGCACTTAGCCTTACTTAGTCAGAATTATGCGCATAGCACTCGTACACGGCGCTGAGCGGAGCCTCGGGCCATTTGCTCGCCAGCATTTCTGCTTCGTTGACTTCGAGCATCTGGAAGTTGATGCTTCCATCCTTGTTCACCATACCTTGCAGATAACCGTAGACGTGTGTCTTCGAGCCGGGTGCTGCCAGGGAAGAGAGCACATACCGGTGCGCGCCTGCTGAGCCAATGATGACGCCCGGCAAGACTGTTCCGGCCTGCTGCCAGTAGGGCGTGTCATAGATTGCTGGCGAGTAGAAGTGCGAGTGGCTGGCAATGAGATAGACGTGTTTGCCCGCTGTTTGCGCGGCATAGAACCACTTGTAAGCCTGCTCGCCAGTTGTTACGCCAAGCGGCCAGTCGTCCATGGCATGGCTGGAACTGCTGGAGTGCGGCAGGGCCTCGTGCATTCCGGCCACAATCGTTGTCACTCCTGACCCGGCAGCAAGATCGCGGTCGAGAACGCCACGCAGCCACTTTAGTTGCGCGTCAGAAAACTCGGTCTTTTCGGCGTTGTCGAGGCTGATAAAGTCCACGCCATCCTTGACGAAATGAAACCATGGGCTGGACTTCGGTGCGGCTGCAGCGCCATCCCTCGCATTCTGCGCGGTGATCTCGGGGCGGTTGAGATAGCTGGCAAACTTAGCCACGAACCCGTCGCGAGTCATGGGCGGGATCGACTCGTGATTCCCGCGGCCAAGGAACACGGGCAAATCTCCGAACGGCACTAACTGGCGGGCGATGAAATCGTCCCAGGCCATTTTTTGATATCGGTCCATCGACAGTGTTGCGCCGGCGGGCTGCATGGATGCGAGGTCCTGATCGATCTGATAGATGGCGCGAAAATCGCCGAGATGCCAGTAAAAAGCGTCGCCCTCCGCCTTCACGCGCGCAGCAATCACCGGCATGACAAAGTCGCCGCAGTTACGGCTGTCCCCTGAGACGGCAAAGGTCCAGGCTGGATCTGTTGCTTGCGCGGAGGCAAAGGCTGGGAGCAGAAGGAGTGGCGAGAAGATGGCTGAAAATCTTCGCAGAGAAATCATGCCATCCAGCATAGACCCGTAACTCAGGAATGCTCCATGAAAAGTTAGGTAAGGCCGAAACGCTCGTGCGACGCTACTGCACGCCTGCGATGCTCTTCTCCGCTGCTGGGGCGTGTTTGGCTGCGTCTATCAGCTTCTTGAGCTTGGTTTCAATCTCGCCGTCGCCGACCTGCTGGTCCTGCACGAATCCGTCGGCGTCAATCGTAAAGGTTGTGGGGATTGCCTTGACCGCGAAGGTGGTTGCAAGCGGGCCGTCGAAGCCTCCGTCGCGATACTGCAGCCAGGTCATGCCGTTCTGCTTGACGAAGTTTTTCCAGGTTGTCTCATCGACATCGAGGCTCACGCTGATGACGGCGAATGGCTCGTTCCGAAACTTCTGTTCGATCTCCTTGAGATGGGGTAGCGCGTTCCGGCATGGGCCGCACCAGGTGGCCCAGAAGTCGATGAGCACTACCTTACCCGCGAGGCTCTTCATGGCGATCGGCCTGCCGTCGAGCGAGGTCACTTCGAAGGCAGGCGAGACTCGCTTGCGAGCCAGTTCTGGCTGCGCTGCGAACAGCCGGGCACGCTTGTAGTCGAGCTCAGTGGCCGGAGCTACCTTCATGTATTGCTGAAAGCGCTCCTGCGCTTTGGCGTATTGGTGGAGATGGGCCAGCGCCACACCGTCTTCGTAGAGGCAGACTGCCTTTTCCGGCTGTAACTTGAGAGCCTCCTGAAACTCGCTGTCGGCATCCTGAAAGGGCTGTTCGAAGATGCGATAGCCGCCCTCGGCGAGACATGCCTTACCGGCAAGATAGTGGGCTTCAGCCTTGTCCGCCGGACCGGCGCCATTGGCCAGCAGCAGGGCCGCTTCTTCGCGCTGTGTCTTATAGTCGCCCACCAGGCCAGCTAACTTGTACGCCTGCGTTTCACACGCGATGCAGTGACCGCCATCCTGCTTATCCGCCTTGCGGAAAGCTTCGAGTGCGGCGGCAGAGTCATGCTTGTCGACCATCTTGAGACCGGTGGCGAACAACTGCTTTGCTTTCCCATCCGTTTGCGCATTGGCCGTAAACGCCAGAGTGGTTACGGCAAGCATAGCCATGGTGAGTGCGGGACGGACCAGCAAGGCAAAACAATGCATGATAACTCCTGTTTTGCCCCAAATCTAACATAAGTTTGAGAGATGCGTATATCTGGCACGCGTAAGCGATAGGAAAGGCGCGCGAGCCGGGCTCACGCGCCTGTTCCTTTCGGTGTAACTTGCGATGCTTACTGTACTTTTCCTGCGATGCTGTAAGCGATGCCGGCGGCGCCCGGAACTTCAAAGCGCTTGCCCTGGTACGCCATCAGCATAAGAACAATCCAAGCTATAAACGTGATCAGGCCCACGAGACCGGAGAGAAGACCGTGGATTGCCCAGAGGCCGGGATGATATCCACCGCCTACCCAAACGAAGGTCAGAATAATCTGCAATACATGCAGAGCACCGAAGACGACAATCGACTGCGCGGCGTGGAAGCGAACGAAAGGTCGCTTGTCGATGACTAGAAAGACAATCCCCGTGAGCCAACCAAGGACGTAACTGAGCGCGGCAGCCACGTTTTCCTGCAGACCGGTTGCCTGGCCCGGGTAAGGGGGATACTGCGGCGGATATTGCGGGTTTGGAGGGTACGGGGGTGGAACCTGAGGGTTATAGGGCGGAGTGTACGGAGGAGGCGCGGAAGGACCACTTGCCGGAGGCGGCGCGACACCGACCGCTGCGCCACATCTGGGGCAGAACGCTACGCCCTCATTGATACTGGAACCGCATTTTGTGCAGAAAGCCATCGATCCACCTGCATATGGCTGGGCGTCTTTGGGGACGCCCAGTCACAAAGGATTTGAATACAGGGGAACGCTAATGCACACCGGAGGATGCGTCAATATAAAACGTGACGGTCAGTCTCCGGCTTCTGCGGACTAGTGGGCGGCGAACATCGCTTTCACGTCGGAGTGGAGCGCCTCGCGGCTGGCTGGGCGGGTGTAGAACATGTGGCCGCCGGGATATTCACGCACCGAGACGCGTGCTGGATCGCCCATGACCGGCATCTGGTCCACGGTGAGCACCGAGCCCATGAACGGGCAGGAGAGATCGTTCCAGCCATGGACGATCAGGACATGGAGCTTGGGGTCGGCGGCGACGGAAGAGCGGAGTTGCTCGACCGAGCCGGCGCGCAGATCATCGCCACGATCCCAGTTACCGCCGACTTCATAGGAGAGCGCGTTGTAGCGGGCATCGACCTTCCAGCCGACCGTGCGGGTGACGAAGTCGACCATGGCCGTGGTGGTTGGCGCGATGAGCGTGGCCAACAGCGGGTCGTTGGCGCGCTGTTCGGGGGCGAATGGGAACGGGTCGTATGACGTCACGTTCGAGTCATAGACCGAGCTCAACTTGCCTTGCTCGCGGTGGGCTTCGCGGAGATAGGCGCCGGTTTCGAGACGGCCTCCGGCGTACTTCACGTAAGCCGGGTCGAGGCCGGTCAACTCCGTGACTTTCTTGATGAGGCGTGGATTTGCCTCGGGATCGCTGCGGCCTTTGAGGAGGTCCGTGGCGTATTCGCCGCGGGTGTAGGCGATGACGTCGGCCATAGCTGCGGGAGTCAGCTTCCCTTCTCGCTCGAGGTGGGCGGCGGTGATTGAGGGCAGCGTCGTCATCCAGGGGAGCGGGGAGATATCGCCGTAGTCGTCCTGGCCGGGGTTGAGATAGGGCGAAACGAGAACGACTCCGTTCATGGCAACGCCAAGCTGCGACTGGAGATAGAGCGTGATGCGCGGACCGCGGAAGCCGCCATAGCTTTCACCGACGAGGTATTTGCGCGAACCGAGGCGCTCATTCTTTACGAGCCAGTCATAGACGATGCGCGAAAGGTACTGGATGTCGGGCGTGGTGGAGTAGAACTGCTTCTTGGTTTCATCCATCGAGACCAGCGAACGGCTGAAGCCTGTGCCGATGGGATCGATGAAGACGAGGTCGGTGAAGTCGAGCCAGGTGCCGGGGTTGTCGCTGAGCGTGGCGGGGTCGGACGGGCTGTCGCCTTCGTTGCCTACCCTGAGGACCTTGGGACCGATAGCGCCGAAATTCAAGTACACGGATGACGCGCCGGGGCCGCCGTTGAAAGCGAACGTGACGGGGCGATTCGGTGCATCCACGATGTAGGAGGTGAAGACGACCTCGCCGCTGGTCTTGCCATCCTTGTCGCGCACGGGCAGGGTGCCGACCGTGGCGGTGTACTTGATCGGCTTGCCTTCGAACTGGATGGACTGCGCGGTGTGCGCGTCGGCGGGGAGCGGGGGCAGGCCGGGCTTGTCGGATTTCTCGGACTTTTCGGCTACGGGCTTTTCCTTGTCCTGAGCGAAGGCTGAGGGCGTACAGGCAAGGCTTGAGAGCAACAGCAGAGCGCTGCATGTGGCTAAGAGAGGTGTGCGGAGGACAGACTTTTGCATAGGGATACGATACATGGTCAGGGTGGCGGAGAATGGAAGCGCCTGCAGATCGGCTGGCGTCAGCCTTAGCTCCTTAGCCCACTCGTCACGTGAGAGCGTTAGCGTAAACGAAGAGATTCCTGCCGAGCCTGCACCAGCACGGGCAGATCTGCGTCTGCATCCCGCATCATCGTCAGGAATGCGCTGTACTCCTGCTTCGCCGCATCACGGTTCCCTTCCATCACCAGCGCACGCGCAAGGCTCAGATGTGCCATCGCAACGTTTGGCGAGATGCCGCTGATGTACGGCCGGTCGATGATGACCCGGAACTCCTTCTGGGCTAACTCGGGCTTTTTCGCGGCAAGGTAAGCTGCGCCCCGCATCATCGCTGCCGACGGATCCGTCAGCTCATACGGTAGTGACGGTAACATCGCCGCCACTGCCTGGTCTCCTTTGCCGGAGGCGATGGCGATCGCTGCCCTACCCTCCGGCGCAAAGAGTTCCTGAACATCCGAGTCCTCCTTGCCGTTCTCCAGCATGTACTTCAACTTGCGCTCCGCCAATTGCAGATTTCCGACTTCTGCCGCTGCCATAATTACCGAGGTAAGCGAAGGCCCCATCAGTTGCACCGGCGGTTCGAACCGCTGCAGGTGAGCTCTTGCCTCCTTCGTCATCCCAAAGTCCGCCTCCATATCCGGAACGCCGGAAAAGACCTCCAACGCCGCCTCTTTCAAGCCATCCTTGGCCTGCAATTCCGCAAGGTGTTCCCAATGGGCAACTGCCGACCGCATGCGGCCCTGGCTGCCATCCAGATCGGCCTCCATGCTTTCCCGCTCGTCTTCCTCCGCCTTATCGTGAAACCACTTCTTCTGTTCTTCAAACTCAGCTTCATTGTGTTGCAGATACGCCACGTCCAGCAGTGTGCGGTGAATCGACACTGATTCCAACCCGTGACGCAGTGCGTCGAGACACGTAGCCCGCGCCGCATCCAGTTGGCCGTCATACCGTTGCCACTGTGCCAGATCCTGCCGCGGGCTGACGCTGTTCGGATTATTCGCAACTGCGTGTTTCGCGGCGTCTACCGCCAGATCCATCCGGCCCACGGACGCCTGGAACTCGCCAAGCAAAACCCAGGGGTTAGTGCCGAGCGGGTAGAGCCGAGTCCAGTTCTGGTAGTTCCGGATCGCCTGGTGCCGGTCTCCGGTCCGCCAATACTCGTACATGGCAACAATACGGAGACGGTCCTGCTCGTCGGCCTGGTCGCGTAGCTCGTACGCCCGCGCCATCGCTTTCCGCCCCTCCAAAGCCTCTCCCATGTTGTTGAAGCAATTTCCCAACTGGGCATACGCATCGGCAAAGTTCGGATCGAGAGCAATTGCCTTCTGGTAGAGAGGAACGGCCTGCGCGAACTTCAAACGCTGGTGGAGTGCGCGCGCCTGCGAGTAAGCCTTCAACGCGTCCAGAGAAAAGGTGTGTTTTAACGGCAGCGGTTCCCCACCGCCGGATTTTGCATGCAACGGCTCGCCCAGTTTCCTCCGCATCTCCGCTGATGCGGCGTCGACCGCGGCGATTACTCCTTCCTTGGAATCCGCTATGCCGCGCGTTTGCACCAGGCTGCGCCCGTCCGAGCAATCAGTCGCGTCCAGCGTGAATACGTACTTGCGGCCAATCTGCGCCAGTCGTCCTGCCAGCACGACCTGATCATTCAGCCGTTCGCATACTTCCCGCGCGACGGCCGGGGTCAGTGCGGCGTCGGCGGGAAGGTTCATCAGCTTCATCACCTTGCGCGTGTCATTCTCCCCCACCACCAGCAGAAACGGCGACTGGTTCAGGTCAATCGAAAGCAGCGTCTTGAGCGAGCGGTCGAAATCCTCGTCATGCGTCGTGTTATCGAAGTCGGCGAGCACCACCTCGTGGTGATCGCCCGCCACGACCCGGTGTGTCCAGAGCCATGCAGCGGCCCCTGCTGCGGCAGCCACAACCACCGAAGCGGCCACCACCTTAGGCCACTTTCCCCACTTCGTCTTGACTGCGGGTGCCTGAAAGACCGACGAGATCGTTGTCTCCTCGACGACAATCTGTGTCCGCTCTACCGTTTCTTCAAGGGTGAAGCTGATGGGCAGCTGACCGTATCCGTCTTGGTGTGAGTCGCCAGTGCGGTCAGCCGAGTTCTCCACCTTCCCGGTGAACTCGTACCCTCGACCGGGGATGGTGACGATGTAGTTTGCTCGATCTCCCAGCGCCTTGCGCAGCCAGAAGATATGTTGTGTCAGATTCCCCTCTTCGACGAAGGCTCCCGGCCACACCGTCTCGAGGATTTCTTCCTTCAAAACCACGCGTCCGGAGTGCTGCACCAGGCACAGCAGCACCTCGAACGACTTCGGAGTAACCGGAATCCGTTCCCCGCCGCGTAACAAGGCACGTCGCGAAGGCTGCAACTGGAATTCATCGAACTGATAGAAGTCATTACTTTGCAACAACATGCACACCCTAAGAAAGAATTAAGAAGGCCTTGAGCAAGTTTTGAGGACGTAATACCCGGCGATCGGTTGGAGTAACACTTGTTCCCAGCACTGAACACTGAGTTTTTTCGAATAACTCGCACTCTACCAGTACCAACTCCGAATGAAAACGACGAATTGAGGCGCTCAAAGACCATGGACAAAAGCAAATCGATTCGGAGAGTGGAAATTACAGTCGACCGCCGGGTCCGATCCGTTCGGATTTCCGGAACCGCCGACCTTCAAATCGGAGAACCGTGCCCGCTTTGCGGCCGCGTCCTCGAAGCCAACCCAGAAACAGGCATGCTCAGCCATCAGCCATGCAGTGAACCGAACCAGCAAAAACCCGAATTGCCAAAGTAAGGAGATCACCATGATGAAAACTACTGTGAGGAACGCTGTTTCCCGCGTAACCTCGTCTCGCCTGTCCGCTAACCGACGCAAAATAACCAAGGTTGTGTTGGTTGTGCTCGCCAAATGCGTCTTCGCCTTCGCCGCTCTTGCTTCGGCTAAAGAGCCGAAAGCCCACTCCTCCTGGCAAGCTGTAATCTCTCTGCCCGCCGGAACCAAGGTAGATGTGAAGGCCACATCGCAGCACATTCACTGTAACTTCACCTCGGCCGACGACAAGGCGCTCACCTGCACCCGAGGCAAGAACGGCGCGCCGGTCGTCCTCGACCGCAACGACATCCGTTCCGTCAAAATCGGGCATCGCGTCCGGTCCGCCCTGATCGGTGCCGGCATTGGCGGCGGCTCACTCGGTATAGCCGGCTTTGCAGCGACCAGCAATGGTGGGGATTCCCTCTTCGGAAAGAACTTTCTGCGAGGCGAGGTAACCGGACTCAGCGCCTTAGCCGGAGGTATCATCGGCGGAAGCATCGGAGCCCTTACCGACTTTTCCAAGTCAACGGTGTACTCGGCTTACTAGGCGCCTATTGCCGTAATGTTGGTCACGTCTCTTCATCCAGCACCCACACCTCTTTTCCAAACTCTACGAGGATCCCATGAATCGCTCCGTCTCCTTTGCCGCGCTCGCAACTCTCCTCTCGGCCTCTGTCGCACTCTCCGGCTGCGGCCACAGCTCTCCAGGCATGGTCGCCCCTCCTCCTACCGGACCAACCACCAATCCGGGAGCAGCCGAGCGGATCTATGTCATTCAGCAGCCAACCAGCGGTAACGGAACCATACTGCAATTTGCGGGTACGGCCAGCGGCATCGCCACGGCCCAATCCACGATCACGTCCAGCGGCTCGCTCGACCACGTTGCGACAGACAGTTTCGGCAATATCTATGCTTTCAATGGCAATATCGTCGAATTCGCCAGCGGCGCCTCCGGCAATCCGACACCTGTACGTGAGATCACCAATGCAACAGCCTCGCGCATCTGTTGCGTCGACGGACTGGCGGTCTCACCCGCCGGTGCGATCGTCATCGGGCAGGATAACGGAGAGGTGGATGAGTGGAGCGCCACCGCAAGCGGCGCCGTCGCGCCCGACCGCTATATCCTCGGCCAATCGCAGACCGGGGGCGGCCTCTCGCCCGTAGAAGTCGCCAACCTGGTCGCCCTCAACAGCGCTGATGAAATCTTCGTGGGAGCTGCAAACGCGCCCGGAACTCCCGGTATCGTCCTCTTCGACGCCGCAGCAAAAGGCAATATCGCGGCGTCCGGCACGATCGGCCCGGACGGCCTTGTCCTCGGACTGGCGATCGACAGCGCAAGCAACGTCTACGCCACCACGGAAACCTGCACCTTCAATGGGGGGGTCGGAACCTGCGCCGGCATCGTCTCGGTCTACGCGGCAAACTCGACCGCATCGTCGGCTCCTGTCCGCGTTATCTCCGGACCGCTCACCCAACTCGCTTCACCCGGCGGCATCGCGGTTGACTCTCTCGGAAATATTTACGTTATCTCCACCGACTTTGATGGAACGAATCCCAGGGTCCTCACGTTTAGTAAAACGGCAACCGGCAATGTCGCCCCGACCTCCAGCTTCACCTCAACGGAGTGGACCAACGCAGGCTTCAATCCTTCGATTGCCATCTATTAGGCATGCGGCTTGCGAGAGATAGCTGCAGATCAGACGAAGAAGTCCGACTCCACGCTCATAGGCAAGTTGCCAGCAGGCCAATGCGCTGATGCAGATATATGGCTCGCCTGCGGTCTACCTTTTGCAGATACGCTTCTCTGCATTGGCGCGATCTCTGTCGCGCCAATGCAGGTGAATCTGGTTTTGGCGCCTGGCTGTCAGGCGGAGCGGCGTCGGCGGCCGCTGATGAGGTAGACGGCGGCGCGGAGTTCCAGCAGCGGGTCGTCCGAGGGTTCGATGCCGTCGACGCGGGGGATGGGATCGAAGATGAGGTGCTTCTGCTCCGCATGGTTATCACCGACTGGCGCGGTAAGGGTCAGTGTGCCGAGTTCGAGGACTTCGCGGTCAGCCGGCCAGTGGATGGTGGCGTCGTTGACCTCGTCCCCTTCATTGGCGAGTTGCACGGCGATCTTGAAGGAGACCGGCCCGGCTGCGATGCGGGTGTGGATTTCGTCGAAGAGGTAGTTGGGTTCTTTGGCGGCTGCGGCTTCAGGGGTGAGGTGGTCGTTGCCTGCCTCGGGGAGGATGCGGTAGCGGCCGTAGCGGCTGACGCCTTCCGCGTTGGTGAACTGCATCGCCGTCACGCCGAAGTAGCTCTCGCGGGCGAAGCTGGAGGGCGCCGGCTTGGGCGTCTGCACGAAGGCCAGCGCTGCCGGATGGCTGCCAAGGAAGACTTCAATGGGCTTCGGCGAAGGAACATCCGGACCGCTGGCGGCGAGAGCTTGCAGGAAACCGAGGAACTCATCGCCGGTGTGCGTGGGGAAACCATCGGTCGAGTGGCTGACGATGTCGGTGTGGACACGCTCGGCGAGGTGGAAACGGATGGCAAGGCCGCGCGGGTCGGCATTGGGGTCGTTGTCGGGGACGAGCGGCAGGCCCGTGGAGTTGGAGAAGCGGACAGTAACTGGCAATTCCTTGGCGAAGTGAGGAGCGCGGCTCAGGCCACTGGCGGCGGGAGTCGGCATGAAAGTGCCGGTGAGCATGGTGCCCTTGGCGTGGGCGGGACGGAAGCCAGGGTGCGCGCCGAAGATCGCTTCAAACTGGGCGAGCAGATCGTTGGCGAGAGCGAGCAATTTTTCATCATTGGGAAGAGGCATGGCGGGAACTCCTGATTGGGCTACGAGTTTGAATGCGAGGTGGGACGATCTAGGTTTTTGCCAGGACTGGAGGCCGGCAGAGTGCTGGGATGAGTCGACGGCCTGCGCCGGATACAGGATACACAGGCCGTCCGGGGTAGGATAGCGGTGTGCGCATCCCTGACCCTTGCCTGAAGATTTTCCTGATTGCTGTCTGCCTGCTCGGCCTGCGTGCCGGGGCTCAGACATTGATCCTGACCAACACCCGGATGATCGATGTAGCCACGGGCAAAATTACGCCTGCGACTACGGTGGTCATTGACGGGAATCACATTACTCGCGTGACGCAGGCGCGCCAGGCAAATCTGCCTGCCGGGCAGGTCGTGGATGCGAAGGGCGCGTATCTCATCCCTGGGCTTTGGGACATGCATACGCATGTGTATTTCGATCATACGGCGGGGGATGGAACAGACCTGATTCTTCCGTTGCTGGTAGCCAACGGCATCACCGGCATTCGCGACATGGGCAGCAACCTGGACTCGATTCTTGAGGCGCGGGCGAAGGTGGCGGCACACAGCATGCTGGGGCCGCGCATGGTGGTTTCCGGGCCGATGCTGGACGGGGCTGGGTCGACCTATGGCGCGGCGATCGGCATTGTCACGCCGGAAGACGGACGCAAGGCAGTGGACATGCTGAAGGGCCGCGGCGTGGACTTCATCAAGGTCCAAAGTGGTGTCCCACGCGAGGCTTACTTTGCCATTGCCGACGAGGCGAAGAAGGATGGCATCCCGTTCGAGGGACATGTGCCGGACCAGATTCGTGCGGCGGAAGCTGTGGCGTCGGGACAGCGAACGTTCGAGCACTTGATCGGCATTTTCGAGGCCAGTTCGCCGGATGAAGACAAGTATCTGACCGGGAAGAAGACCGTCGGGATGTTTCTTGATACGTATGATCCGAAGCGCGAGGAGAAAATCATTGCGCTGCTGGCGGAGAAGCATCTCTGGCAGTGCCCGACACTCTACTGGGAACGCGGGCAGTGGCTTGTGGATGCGATCGACTACACCAAAGACCCGGATCTGGCCTATGCCGGGAAAAGCTGGGTAACGAAGTTGTGGCCTGCGGCGCAGACGTCGATTCTGAAGACGCTCGATACTGATCCGTTACCGGTGCGGGAGCGGTTCGTGGAGCATGAGCTGGGCATCGTGAAGCGGCTGCATGCGGCGGGTGTGCCTTTCCTGGCAGGGACGGATACGCCGGCGGGCGTGGATGTGCTGCCGGGAATCAGCCTGCACCTCGAACTGCAGCGGTTCGTTGCTGCCGGATTTACTCCACTGGAAGCGCTGCAGACGGCGACGCTGAATCCGGCGCTGTTCTATCAGCGGAAGGATCTGGGCGGAATCGAACCCGGGAAGCTGGCGGATCTGGTGCTGCTGGAGGCGAATCCGCTGGACGACATTGCCAATACGAGGAAAATTGCCGGAGAGGTGCTGGATGGGCGCTATCTGTCCGCGGCGGAGCTGGCGGCGATGAAGGCGCATCTGCGCGAGGTTGCGGCGGCGAAATAGCTATTTTTATTTCAGGCAAACTCCTGGCCGCTACAATGAGGCTATTGCCTGAACATCCACGACACTGCTGGAGGAATCTTGATCGGTAAGAACTACAAGTGTGAGATTTGCGGTGAGGAAAGCTCTTCGCCGGTTCGATGGTTTGTGATCAATTGCGGGGATACCCGGCTGGCAATTTTCAAATGGGACACAACCGAAGCGAATAAGCCGCATGCGCTGCACTTCTGCGGCGAGGCTCACGCGCAGGTGTACATCAGCCGGTGGTTTGAGTCGTTCTGCAGTTCTGCGAGCATGCTTCCCGGCAGGTAACTCTGCCTGGCGTTACAGAGGCGATGTGTGGATGTGGGGCTGAGCCTCTTCCAGCACTTCGTCGAGCAGACCGGCAAGGTTCGCAGCACGGATGCGGATTTCGGCTGACTCCGCCGCGATGGCAGCCTGGGTTCCGCCTTCAAGTACGCGCAGCCGCTCTTCGGCGCGGTTGAGTTCGTCGGCCAGATTCATGGCAGCGAGGACGGCGACTCGGAGAGAATCCGCGGTCCTGCCTTTCGAGGCGACGGCGCGCATGCGGGCATCGACGCGGTCTGCCAGGCGCTGAATCTGGGAGAGATCAACGCCGGACAGATGGTAAGCCTGGTCGTAGATGTGGACCGTGGCGTAGGTCGAGTCTCCGGCGGGCTTTTGCGGCGAATCGGACATAGATTACAACTCCAATGCATCCAGTTGGCTGAGCAGCCGCTCGACCCGCTGACGGACCTGATCGCGCTCGGCGCGGAGGGCGTTCACTTCCTGCTGCAATTTTTCTACGACCGGAGCCTGCGCTAGTGTCTGACTTTCGAGGTGCATGAGGCGCTCTTCGGCGGCGTGACGAGCTTCGCGTTCGCGGCGAACCAGGGTGACGGCGCGCAGCACGCGCTCTTCGAGAGCCGCGAAATCGTCGATCGTGAGTGCCGCGGGGGCTTCTTGCGGAGCAGCTTCAGGCGCGGGTTCTGCTTCCGCAACCGGCTGCGGCGCGACTTCCTCGACAGGAGGAGCAGGCGCCATCGGCATCGCCTCGACAGGCGGGGGCGGCATCAATTCCTCGCCGGCCATTACGGGCGCTGCCGAGGGATCTGGCGTGGGAGCAAATTGTGTCCGGGGAAGAGGGTTCGTTCCCTGATGCGCGCCTACGAGGACCGGAGGCGGCTCCGGGTCGGGTTCCGGTAAAGACTCGGCTGCGGGCTGGGAATCGGATGAATGCTCCGGAAACAGAACCTGATTGTGCACGGTATCGGGCGCCTCTTCGGGGAGGCTATCGAGTGTTGAGGATTCCGCTGGATCGGCGTCGAAATTGATTTCCTGCGAGGTGTCTTCCTCGGGGATGGCAAAGCTGGTCGGGTCTTCGAACATGGTTTCCTGGTGGTCCTTGAATTCTGTGGCTTTGAATGCCGTAATTTGATCGGTTGATGCCATCCGCGCCGCCTCCGTGCCTTTGGGCGAGTATAAGCCTGTTGGACGTGGAAAAGCCGTCAGGAGCGCAAACGCGCTCCGACGGAAGAAACCGCTTCGATAACACGCTGAGAATAAGACTGCAGTTCTTCATCGCGCAGGGTGCGGTCGGGAGCCTGGAAGGTGGTGCCGAGCAGGAGCGAATAGTCTGCGGTCGGGGTCGAAGACTTCGTATCGCGGAAGATTTCGCGGACGCGCCAGTCGATCAGCTCGGGAATGGCAGCCGACGCGAGCGAAGCTTCAATGGCAGCCCAGTTGGTCGATTGCGGGACCAGCAAGGAAAAATCGCGACGGACCGGCTGGAAGCGCGAAAGCTCACGAACCGCTGGCTTGCTGAGCGGGAGCTGGTAGAGACGGTCGAGATACAGTTCGGCTACGAGAACTGTCTCTTTCAGTTTGCGCGCTGCTGCGAGCGAAGGGTGCAGTTGGCCGAGCCAGCCTGCGGTCGAGCCTTCGACGACTACACGAGCGGTGCGGTAGGGGTGCAACCAAGGCGGAGTGATGCCTGCGTCTGCTGGAAAGCTGTCGAAGTAGAGCGACTTAATCTTGAAGCTGGTCAGCAACTGCTCGACTACGCCTTTGAGATCGTAGAAGTCGAGAGCACGGGCGGACTGGTGTGGGCCGGTTTGCGGCTGACTGCCGGTGGCACCAATGGCGAGCGACGGGCGCTCGTCCACCTTTTCCGTGGTGCCGGAGAAAACGGTGCCGATTTCGTAGAGGCGAACGTCGGCCAGGTCGCGATGGAGGTTGCCGGCGATCATAGAGAGCATTCCGGGGATGAGCGACGGGCGCATGACTCCGGCTTCTTCTGACAGCGGGTTGCCGAGCGGGACGACCAGGCCGGGCTGCGGGGCGGTCAAGGCTGCATCCGCCGCGGAAGCGAAGGTGCTGGAGATGGCTTCGTGGAAGCCGGCGGCGCGCAGGCTGCCGTGTACAGCGGCAGCGTGCGCGGCGTGGGGTAGCTCGCGGATGGCTCCGGCGAAGGCTGGGAGCGTGTTGGCAAAGCGGTTGTAGCCGTAGACGCGAGCAACTTCTTCGATCAGGTCGATTTCGCGGGCAAGATCGAGACGCCAGCTGGGCAGGGTTACCTCCCAAGCCGCTTCACCGGCTGCCGTGAGGGTACAGCCGAGAGCTCTTAGGACGGTTTCTACGGTGGCGGCAGTGATGCCTTCGGGATCGACGGTGGTTCCGAGGAGTCGGTGGACTTCGCCCAGCGCCAGCGCAACGGGCTTGCGGCTGGCTGTCTTGGCGAGGATGGCCGGGATGGTTACATCGACCAGATCGCCTTCGATGTGGCCGCCGCTTTCGAGGATGATGGCCGAGACGATGTCAGAGGCGAGCGGGCAGGCGTTGATGTCCGCGCCGCGCTCGAAGCGATGGCTGGCGTCGGTATGCAGGCCGTGGCGGCGGGCGGTGCGGCGGACGGCGACGGGATCGAACCAGGCGGCTTCGACCAAAACATTCTCTGTCTCAGGTGTGATCATTGTGTCCCAGCCGCCCATGACGCCGGCGAGGCCGAGCGGCTTGGCGTGGTCGGCGACGATCAAGTCTTCGGGATCGAGAGTGCGCTCGACACCGTCGAGGGTCTTGAGCTTCTCGCCCTTCGCCGCGCGGCGGACAACGATGCCGCCCTCGATCTTGTCGAGGTCGAAGGCGTGTGTGGGCTGGCCCATGGCGAGCCAGGCGAAGTTCGAAGCATCCACGGCGTTCGAGATCTGCTTCTGTTCGAGCAGGGTGAACATGCGCGTGGCGTAGCTGCTGACGGGGCCTTTGGCCTGCGCAATGGGCTGGACCGTAATGCCGCGCAAAACGCGTGCGGTGAATCGGCCGCAGGCGTCCTGCGCTTCAATCCTGATCGGGAACGGCGTGGCGGATGGCTTCGCTTCCGGCAGCGGAGCCGCTCCCGGTGGCAGCGTAAGGCCATAGATCGCTGCGGCTTCGCGGGCCACTCCGTAGTGGTTCATCGCGTCGACGCGGTTCGTAGTGATGTCCATCTCGAAGAGATGACCATTGCCTTCACCAAGGCTGTGAATGCCTTCGACGGCGATGCCGCGCAGAGTGAGGTCTTCGGCGAGTTTGTAGTCGTCGGCTGGCAAATCGGGAAGTATCGTTCGTAGCCAGATTGTGAGTATCTTCATTCTTGTTTCTTCTCTTTTCAGCGAGCCAGCAGCGCTTCGCGCTATGGCAAGTCAGCAAGTCAGCGCGGACTCGGATGTAGCACTCCGATGAGTCCATTAATCAGTTTCCCGACTTCGGATGATAGATCGAGAAGTTTTTCTGCGGCTCCTTCCGGAAGAAAACCAAGACTTCCGGCAAGCTCGGTTTGGGTTTCAAACTCATTGAGTGCAGATCGTGCTGCACCCAGGCCTTTACGCATATCTGGATCGCTCAATCTTCCATGTGCCTCAGCAACATGGCTTGCAATATTCACAGCCGAGCGGCGAAGCTGCATTCGCAAACCAAAGGTTTCGGACTTCGGGAAGTCTTCCGTTTGTGCGTATACCAATCGCGCCAAGTCCATGGCCTTTTGCCATGCGATCAAGTCCCGGTAGTGTCTCGTCCTGGTCATTTCTTGCTGACTCGCTGACTTGCTTGCGCGTAGCGCGCTGACTCGCTAAACAAATTGGCTCAGGAACCGCATATCCCCGGAGTAGAACTGCCCAATATCGCTAACGCCATACTTCATCATGGCGATGCGTTCGACTCCCATGCCGAAGGCGAAGCCGCTGATCTTTTTCGGATCGTAGGCAGGCTGCTTTTCCTGCGCGAAGGCGAATACGCCGGGGTCGACCATACCGCAGCCCAGCAGCTCGATCCAGCCGGAGTGCTTGCACTTGCGGCAGCCCTTGCCGCCGCAGAAGATGCATGAAATCTGCACGTCGGCCGAGGGCTCCGTGAACGGGAAGAAGCTGGGGAAGAAGCGCGTCTTCACGCTGGAGCCGAAGAGGGCCTTCATGGCGTGGTCCAGCGTGCCCTTCAGGTCAGAGAAGGTGATGTTGGTGTCTACGCAGAGCCCCTCGACCTGATGGAAGACCGGCGAATGCGTGGCATCGGCGGCGTCGTTGCGGTGCACCTTGCCGGGGATCACGATGCGCAGCGGCGGGGCGAACTGCTCCATGGTCCGCATCTGCACCGGTGAAGTGTGGGTGCGGAGGAGTAGGCGGTCGCGCAGGCTGCGACGTTCCTGATTGGCAATGACGAGCGTATCTTGTGTGTCGCGCGCCGGGTGGCCGGGTGGGAAGTTCATGCTCTCGAAGTTGTAGTAGTCGGTCTCAACCTCGGGGCCAACGCCGACCGAGTAGCCAAGCGCGGCGAAGATGCCGATCAGCTCGTTCATCGTGCGGGTGATCGGATGCTCGGCGCCTGTCAGCCTGCGCGTGCCGGGCAGGGTGACGTCGATCGCTTCAGCGGCAAGCGCTGCGTCAGAAGGCCCCGCTCCGGCGGCTTCCTCCAGCAGCGATTCGACAAGCGTCTTGAGGGCGTTGAAGCGCTGGCCGAGTTCGCGCTTCTGCTCGACTGGCGCGGCCTTGAGCCACTGATCCGAGAGCTGCTTGAGGCGGCCCTGCTTGCGTCCCAGCCAGTCGAGGCGGAAGTTTTCAACGGCCTCCGGCGAGCTGAGAGACGAGGCGGACTGGCGCGCTTCCGCCTCAAGTCCGGCGAAGAGCTGGTCGTAGTTCAGTTGTTGATCGTTCATCATGAGCAATGGTCAGGATAAACCACCACTGCGCGTGGGGCGAATCGCCCTTCGGGCCGTACTACTGCTCTACTCAGAGAATTACCGTATATCCGGCTTTGGCCTGGAATACAGAGAGAAAATCTTCTCGAAATTACGCCGGGATGGACATCCGCATGACCTGCGTCGATGGCTCGGGAATGGACAATCCATCTTCTCGCATGCCTTCGATATGAAACTCTATTCCTTCGCGGATCAGCAGTTCTGTCTCTTCGATAGTGGCTGCGGCTACGCCGAGCCCTGGCAAATCAGGTACATACGCGCTCCACCCGTTCGACGTTTTTTCTAGAACTACTGCGTATTCCTTCATTTGAGACCTGCCTGTTTGAGGATGCTGTTGAGCGTTCCCGTATCCATTTCATGAGACGGGTGACCCGCGACAGTCACGCGGCCCGGTTTGTCATCGTGCTTGAACTGACGATGGCTCCCGCGCTGGGCTACCTGGTACCAACCGTCGTCCTGAATCATCTTTAGAACGTCGCGTACTTTCATTCGAACCAGCGAACCGTGGCACGAGTATACCGCCAATTCGAAAGCTCAGTCGCGCTAACAGCAAAGGCCCAAAGCTGAACTTTGGGCCTTTCTGTGTTCCTCGGCGAGTCGGTCTTACTTGGCGGCTTTTTCAGCTTCGAGAGCTGCCTTGGCTTGCTCGATCAGGCGGGTAAAGCCCGGAGCGTCCTGGATGGCGATGTCGGAGAGAATCTTGCGATCCAGTTCGATGCCAGCCTTCTTGAGGCCGTTGATCAGCTGGGAGTAGCTGAAGTTGTTCAGCTTGCAGGCTGCATTGATGCGGACGATCCAGAGGGCGCGATACTGGCGCTTCTTCTGGCGACGGCCGGTGTAGGCAAACTTCAGGCCGCGTTCGACGGCTTCCTGTGCTGCCTGGTAAAGCTTGGACTTGGTGAGGAAGTACCCACTTGCCCGCTTGAGAATCTTTTTGCGGCGGTCAGACCGCTTTGTCCCACGTTTTACGCGAGGCATGGTGATTTGCTCCTTTTTGCGTTACGGTGTTGGCGGCTGGAGGCAGGAGGCGAATGGCTGACCCGGAAAACGGGTCGGGGCATACGCTTTGGAACCTCTTCACGCGCACTGTCATGCCTGAAGTTCTGGAATGGGCTTTTCAGCTTGTTCCGGGGCCGCGCAACGCATTTGCGCTGGCCCAGCTCACTCGTCCATACAGGAGAAGATCACTTATCAGACTAATTTTCGATTCAACCAACTGGAAGGCTGGAGAATCAGGCGTACGGGATCATGCGGGCTACCTTATCGTAGTCAGCGTCCGTGACGATCATGCTCTTACCGAGCTTGCGCTTCGTCTTAGGCAGCTTTGACGTAAGGATGTGGCGCGTCTTGGTCTGGCCCCGCTTGATTTTGCCGGTACCAGTCTTGGAGAAGCGCTTGGCCGCGCCCGAATGGGTCTTCAGTTTGGGCATTGTTTTCTCATTTTGCCGGGCGATTCACTCTAAGATCAACTCCTATAAGCCTCTCGCCGGCGGTTCAGAACCACTTTGGGAACAGGGATACCCCTGCCGCATTGCGGACCAAATCAGTATATCGCAGGTAGAAATTTCCCGCCATCCTGTTGCCCGCCGATGCAACCCGGAGTAGCGTCATTCCCATGGCTGTCCTATCTGTCGATCTCGCCTGCCGTAGCTGGTCCGACTTGGGAGTGGTGGTGCTCGAGCAAAGGGGTCCGCTGATCACCTGCGACATCATCCGCTGGCAGGACGCCTTCCCTCCACCGGTGGTAGAGCTGGCGCTGAGACTGAACACCCTCTGCTTGGAGCGTTCCGTGGGCGTGCTGATGCTCGATGGTCCGCAGGCTTGGGACAGCGCTCACCCTCCGGAGAACGCGTCGGCGCGGGATGACCGGGGCGCTCGCGGAGTTCCACTTTCTGGGTCCTACGAACGCTTTGCCGGATATTGCCTCGCTCTATACGAAGCGTTGGCACGACTTGGATGGCAGCGGCTATCAGGCCGGGAGCCGTTCAAGTCCGGGACCTCGGACGGAAGCGGCGCGTCACGTAAAATCCTGGTCGAGAGCTACCCTCAGGCCGCCTGGAAGTCGCTTGGGATCGCTCCATTGCCTCCGAAACGGGAGTGCCGGGTGAGCGATCTGGCGGTGGCTTATTCCGCCCTGACAGCGCTGCTGCCGATTACGACCAGCCAGCCTCCCAATCACGACCAGTTGCAGGCCATCGCCGGCGGGCTGCCGGGGTTAGCCATCGAAGAGCGTCTAGCGCTCAACGTGCAGAGCTCCGAGCACAGCAATCGACGCCGCACTGACAGGTGGGAGGGACTTGGCCCCGTTCCGATCCCTCCACCCCCCAGAAAGCGGAAGACTCCCGGCGCACAACAGCCAGGACTTCCGCACTCATAGGTCCGAACACTTCCCGCTGCGCGGAAACGCCTGGTAACCTGCCGTCACCCCGATTGGGTATGGACTAAAGTAACTTTATCAATTGCTATATAACTACTCACATCCGTGATGGAAAGGCCGCAAGAGTATTCGATAGAAACGCTTGCGCTCCATGGACTACTGTTGTAGGTAACATCCTGGCTCGACACGATCCAGGAACCGGATTGCGTCAGGGCCAGGTGGCTCTGCAAAGTAACCCGCCCCGCCCGCCGGGCCACTCAGAGCACAACGAAATCCACCATATTCCAAGTTCATCAGGAAAGATTGCGCTTCATGTGGCCAGTTGCGAAGTTCAGCCAGGAAAGACCCCGCGCCACGCGGCGCGCCCGACATTCCCGGATGCAAGTGGTTGTGTCCATTGCTTTTTTCCTGATGGTCCTTTCCGGTACTGGCGCAATCCAAGGGCAGACCCTAACGGCCCAGACTCTTGCAACCCAGGCCGTCGCGCCGGGGCCTGTCCCGACGGGGAATCCGGCCGTCCGTGCCCGGCTGGCGACGAGCCCGATCGTGATCGATGGCAAGCTCAACGAGCCGGCCTGGCGCGATGCCGAAACGATGGTGCTGACCCAGCAGTCTCCGCACCCCGGCAAGGCTACTCCGTATCTCACGGAGGTGAAAGTTCTGATCTACAAGGATGCCCTGCTTTTTGGATTCCGGTGCGTCGACCCCAATCCCTCTGCGATCCGGACGCATACCCTGACCCGCGACGGCGACATGAGCGGCGATGACACACTTTCGGTTCTCCTCGACACGTACGGGGACAAGCGAACAGGCTACTGGTTTCTGATCAATTCAGACGGTGCGCGCCTGGATGGGCTGGTCTCCGGCCGCGGCAGTTACTCGACCGACTGGGACGGCATCTGGAATGCGCGCACGGCCCGGACCGAAGACGGCTGGTCGGCGGAGATCTGGGTTCCGGCGCAGACGCTTGGATTCTCGGGCAAGGGAGTGCACTGGGGGCTGCAGCTGGACCGGTTCATTGAGCGCGACCAGACAGAGCTTCGCTGGGCTTCGCCGACGCTCGACTCCGATCTATTCGATATGGGCCGCGCCGGCGATCTTGAACTGATGACCCCTCTGCGACAGGGACTCGGACTGGAGTTCGCACCCTATTTGAATGGGAGAAAAGTCAGGGATTTCTCTGAACCGGATTCACACTGGCTGGGCGCCGGCGGCGGCGAACTCACGTGGCGTATCACCCCGCAGCTGGCGGCGATCCTTACCGTGAATACCGACTTTGCCGAGACCGAGGTAGACTCGCGCCAGATCAACATCACGCCGTTTCCTCTCTACTTCCCTGAGAAGCGCGCGTTCTTCCTGGAAGGCGCGAACCAGTATTCCTTTGGCCTCGATCTCGATGGAGGACCGAATCCGCTGGTCTACAACCCGTTCACCTTTCTGCCCTTTTTCAGCCGCAACATCGGCCTGCTCGACGGCTACAACATTCCAATTGAAGGCGGACTGAAACTGAACGGGCACGTTGGCCCGTGGAGCCTGGCGCTGCTGGATGTGCAGACCCGAAAAACGTACGTGCCGGACACGGTTGTCTCGGTACTGGGTTTGCCGTCAGCAAGAGTGGAAGGCACAAATCTGCTGACGACAAGAGTGGCTTACGACGTCGACCACCACCTGCGGATCGGTGCGATTGCCACGCACGGTGATCCCGAGGCTTTGCTCTCGAACACGCTGGCAGGCGCCGACGCGGTATGGCGCACTTCCACGTTCCTCAAGAACCGCACGCTTCAGTTCGGCGGTTGGGCCGCAACAACGCAGGGACAGCTGCCCGTAGGTAATCACCAGGCGTGGGGAATGCATTTCGACTATCCAAACGACCTGGTGAACTGCTCCGCAGGCTTCAATAACTTCAATGACGGCTTTGAGCCGCTGCTGGGCTTTCTGCCGCGACCTTCGACGCATCAGCAGGACGCCAATTGCAGCCTTGGTCCACGTCCGAAACAAGATGGACGATTCCACGCGGTGCGGCAGGTTTTCAACGATGTGAGTTTTTCGCGCTTTACCGATACGGAAGGCAACCTGATTTCCCGGCAATTCCAGATCAACCCGGTGCGCGTTCAGATGAACTCGGGCGATCAGATTCAGGCGCAGGTGTATATCCGCCATGAGACGCTGACGAGCCCCTTCACCATTTATCCCTCGGTCACGTACCCGGTCGGCTCGTATGACTTTCAGCGCTATGGATTAGTGCTGCAGACGAGCCCGCAGCGGGCGCTCCAGTTCAATAGCCAGACGTATATCGGCGGGTATTACAGCGGGCATCTCTTCCACCAGACGAACAGCCTGACCTGGAATCCATTCCACGGCAAGATCGAGGCTGGCGTGACGGCGGACAACTACTTCGAGCACTCGCCGCAGGGGAATTTTGCCGAGAAGCTATGGCAGTTCAAGGGGGCGCTGTCGTGGAGCCCGGACCTGTCGCTGAGCACGTTTGTCCAGTACGACAATGTCTCGTTCGACCTGAGCAGCAACACACGGCTGCGCTGGACCTTCCGGCCAGGGGACGATTTTTATGTGATCTGGAACCGGACCTGGGTGCGCAATCCCGCGCTACCGGGGATCAATTTCGATTCCGACGCGGAGTCGGTCACAGCGAAGATTCGCTGGACGTTCCGGTTGTAAATATCTGACAGATAGAAGAGCCCGGGTCTCAACTTCGAGGCCCGGGCTCTTTCTCTTTGGGGAGTTTACTTCTGTTCTTCGCCGAAGCCCTTTTGCAGGAATTCAACGATGCGCTGGCGGGCGTCGAAGCCGTGCCAAGGCTCTGGAACCGGGTATCCAAAGATACCTCGGGCAAGCGGGCCGTGGTCTTCGCGAGGATAGGTCACGAGGTCGACGGGCACGCCTGCCTGGCGAAGAGCGCGGTACATCTCCTGCGCCTGGCCGAGCGGGTCGGTTACGTCAGACTCGCCTTGTAGAAGCAGGAACGGAGTCTTGGCCTTGCCTACGCCGGAGAGCGGACTCTGCCGCCACGCATCCTCGAAGTGCTCCCACGGCTTGCCGTAGAACCAGCGGTCGTACCAGGAGCCGCGCTCGGTGCCGTATTCACTGAACTGGTCGATGACGGGCGCGCCGGAGATGATGGCTTTGAAGCGGTCGGTCTTGCCCTCGGCAAAGCCGGCCATTTCGCCGCCATAGCTGTAGCCCATCAGCGCCAGCTTCTCCGGATCGACGGAATAGTTCTTGATCACGTAATCGACGCCGGCCATGATGTCGCGGAAGTCCGCGCCGCCGAGGTCGTTCTTGTTGGCGGCGGCAAATTTGGCTCCGTAGCCTGAAGACCCGCGCGGGTTAGGCCGCAGGATCGCCCATCCGTGGCTGAGCAGAAAGCCGTCCCAGTCGCCGTAGCTATCGCGCCAGACGCCGGTAGGACCGCCATGCACATCGACGATCAGCGGGACCTTTTTCGTAGCTGCCTCGGGCGGCAGGTACAGCAGGCCCTCGATGGTCAGGCCCTCGTTCTGCCACTGAATAAGCTTGGAGGGGATCGCGCGAAAGACCTGCGAGAGGCTTGGCGTAGGCAGAGGAGTGCAGGTGCCGCCCGGCGTGGTGGCATAGCAGAGCCCCGGCGGCTGATTGCTCCCTTCCGCGATCCAGACCCAACCGGTCTGCTTGCGGTTGGTGTTCAGGCTGACAAGCACGGGCAGCTTTTGCGCGATGGATTCCGGGGTAGACTTGCCGTCGGGCGCAATGCGCACCAGGCCCTCGCGGGTGCCTTCGCTGACGGAAACGATGATCTTGCCATTCGGCAAGAACACCGGCTCACCGCCGATCCCGCCGAGGAAGTCCGGCATGAGGCGCACGGGCTTGCCTGCCGTGCTTGCCTTGTCTGGCAGCGAGAGCGCGAAGAGCTCTTCCACCCCAGGAGGCGCGTCTTCAGGCGTCTGCGCGGCGAAAAGGATTTCCGTGCCATCTTCGCTCCACGTAAAACTGCCGCGAACCGTCGCAGGCAGGGCGGAAATTGCGACAGGAGCATCGAGAGCGCCGATGTTCACAATCCAACCTGTAGCAGCCGGACCAAGGTCATCGGCTTCATTGGGCAATTCGGTGACGGCGATCAGGCGGTCGCTCTTTGGCGACCAGGAGGCGGCGGCCACATCCGGCGCGAGGCCGACTGGCTTCAGTGCTCCTTGGATGGTGCCATCGGCGTTGAGCGCGGCCAGATAAAGGCGGGAGCCGTGACGGGCGTGATTCACCCAGAGGGCGTCGGCCTTGGCTTCTTTAGATTTCTTCTCGCCGGGAGTTTCGGGGTCTTCTGCCCAGACGGCGAGCCACTGGTTGTCGGGCGAAAGAGCGAAGCCGCTCGGATTGACGGGGAGTGGTTCAGGTTTGGCCTCGTCGGCCTTCGCAGCGCCATCCGCTGCTGGTTTGGCGGGCGGCAGCGCACCTTTTTCCTTGGAGTCGTCGACCGGTGGCGGTACTTTCAGGTCATAGGGAATGGCTTCGCCGCCGGCCATGGGAAGGCGAAAGATCTGGGTAATTTCGCCGCGCCGGGCCAGGAAGAGGATTGCACTGCTATCGGGAGTCCAGACCCCGCCGCGCTCGCCGCGTTTGTCTGTCGCAGGCGTGTAGGTGAGCTGGCGCGCTGCGCTGGCCCCGGAGGTCGAAACGAGCCAAAGATGGCTCTTGGCGCCATCGGCCGTCGAGTCGGTCACAGTGAAAAGAACGGATTTGCCGTCCGGCGAAAGCTGCGGAGAGGCGAGCGCCTTGATATGGCGGAGATCTTCGCTGGAGGGAAATTTTGGGTCTTCGGCATATGCGGAGGGACTGGCAAGAATGGCGGCAAGCGACAGCGAGGTGGCGAGGCCGATACCCCGGAAGACAGCAGAAGTCTTGTTCATTTCGCCAGCATATAACGCCGGAAAAGGAAAATGCCCATCGCGATCACGCGCAACGGGCATTTTGTAGTGGCACTGGCTGCGAAGCTTGGAAGCTATGCCTGCGAAGCCGTGGCTACCGGAGCGGGAGCCGAGGCTGGTTTCGGCTTCGGCTGTTCCTGCTTTTTGGCCGGAGCAATGATCGCGTGGAGGATAGTGCCTTCCATGCGAGGCATGAACTCAACCACGCCGTTATCGCCGATGTCCTGGATGAGCCGATTGATCTTGGCGTAGCCCAACTCACGATGAGCCATCTGGCGGCCGCGGAAACGCAGGCTGGCCTTGACCTTGTCGCCTTCGGCAAGAAAGCGAACGGCCTGGTTCTTCTTGGTCTGGTAGTCGTGCTCGTCGAGTGTGACGGAGAACTTAACTTCCTTGACGACGATGACCTTCTGCTTCTTCCGGGCGGCGCTTTCGCTCTTGTCCTTCTCGTAGAGGAAGCGGCCGTAATCCTGGATGCGACAGACGGGCGGGATGGCATTGGGAGAAACTTCGACCAGATCCAGGCCGCGCTCACGGGCAATCTTCAACGCCTCGAACGGCGGAAGGATGCCCATTTGCTCCCCATTTTCGTCAATGACGCGAATCTCACGCGCGCGAATTCTTTCGTTGATACGGATAAATGATTTTGCTGAACGCTTATCGAGTGCGATGGTGCTCCTCCAAATTGCCGCTACGGGCGGCGTCGTTACACAGACGCGGGCTCGCGCTCCGAGTATACCATTGGTTCGATGCCCGCTGCTGGCGTGGTGACTCATGCCGCAGGAGGGAAAATCGCAAGTTTTTCGCCTGAGTCTGCAATTTCCCGATTGAGGACAAAAACAGATGCTTTGCGACGAAAGGACGTGCCGCGCCATCTCAGCTAGGAGCGGCTACGATCGCCGTAACCATCTTCCGGAGAAAGCACATGCATATCGCACTCTACGGCGCTACCGGTAAATCCGGCGGCCGGATCCTTACCGAAGCGCTCTCACGCGGCCACCAGGTCACGGCCATCGTGCGGGACACCACGAAACTCTCCCCTCGGGCCGGTCTGACGATTGTTCAGGGCGACGTTTCCTCGGCGGCCGCCATTGCGGCCAAGATCAAGGGCTCCGATGCCGTGGTGAGCGCCTATGCTCCCCCAGCTGACGATACCGATCAGCTTCTGCCGGTCACGGAGCACTTCATCAAAGCGGTGAAGGAGAGCGGCGTTGGCCGGCTGATCATCGTTGGCGGAGCGGGAAGCTTGGAGGTTGCGCCCGGCGTAACGGTGATTGACAGCGGACATTTGCCGGAAGCCTGGGTGGCGATCGCGGTTTCGCATGCCAAGGTCCTCGATCTGGTGAAGGCTTCCGACATCAACTGGACCTACTTCAGTCCAGCGGCGTTCTTCGAGCCGGGCGTGCGCACCGGCAAGTTCCGTCTCGGCACCGATCAGTTGGTCGCCGACGAGAAGCACGACAGCCGCATCTCGATGGAGGACTACGCGATTGCGCTGGTTGACGAGCTGGAAACACCGCAGTTTGAGCGGAAACGCTTCACGATCGGCTATTGATCCACCGGGTATTGATCCACCGAATTCAAGAACAACGCGCGGTTTCGCATGATGCTGCCTGACCGGCGAAACCGCGGCGCTTTGGTACTTCGACGATAACCTAACCGCGTTTAGGTTATAGTGTGTTCATGGGTTCGCTCCGCTTCGACGGCGTTTTGTTTGTAGCGTACTCGAACGATCATCCGCCCCGCCATGTGCATGGTTTTCTGGGTGAAACCGAAGCCATCGTGGACCTGCTGAAGGATGGATTCGTAGCCTTGGCCGCACGCAAAGATGCAGTCAGACCTGCGAATGCCAAACGGTCGGACGTGAAGAAGATTCTTGAAGCGGCGGCAGCTCATCATGAAGAACTGGTAGAGCTATGGGAGGAGATTCATGGCAAACCATAAAGTTGTGACCACAGATGCGGAGATTGACGCCGCAATCGAGCAGGCAAAGCACATGCCGGACGAGCCTCGCGCCGTACATGTTGAATATGTCTCTGGAAGTGGGCTGGAACTCCTGATTTTAAAGATGAGCGATGGCCGCAGGCACGTCATTCCTCGCGAAGACCTGCAAGGACTTGCGACCGCAACTCCAAAACAGATTGCCCAAGTTGAGATTCTGGGCAACGGGACAGGGCTGCACTGGCCCGAATTGGATGTGGATCATTACGTTCCGGCGCTGCTGCAGCACGTATATGGCAACAAACAGTGGATGGCGAAAATCGGCCGCCGAGGCGGCTCTGCAACCACAAAAGCCAAGCGACAGGCGTCGCGCGCAAACGGAGCCAAAGGCGGGAGACCGCGCAGGCAGGAGCGGCTCACTCCTGCCTGATTGGCTCGGATCACATGCCCTTGAGCAGAATCTGCAGACGCGCAAAGGCTTCTTCACGCGCTTTCTTGTTTTCCGGGCTGGCGTCTGGTGCTTCGCCGGCGCGCATGAATCCATGGCCTGCGCCCTCGTACGTCACAGGCTCATACTTCTTTCCTGCCGCCTTCATCGCGGCGGTGGTGGCGGGAACAGTGGCACCGATACGGGCATCGTTGCCGGCGTAAAAACCGTAGACTGGCGCGGTAATTCTCGGGATGGCAGAGTCATCTGGACCGGGGCCGTAGAAGACGAAGGCAGCCGAGAGATCCTTGCGGTTGGTGGCAAAGCGGAACGAATTGCCGCCTCCCCAGCAGAAGCCGGCGACGGCGAGTTTGCCGTTCGATGCGGGAATCTTTTTCGCGTAGTCGGCAACAGCGTTCAGGTCGGCGGTGACTGTATCGGGGTTGAGACCGGAGATGGCTTTCACCGTGGCATCCTGATCGGGAAAGGCGTCGCTGCCGCCGCCATTCGGCCCGAAGCCGGAGAGCAGGTCGGGCGCAATGGCTATGTACCCGGCAGCGGCAACGTCGTCTGCCATGCTGCGGGCCCAGTTGCTCAAACCAAAAATCTCGTGGATCAGGATCACGACAGGCGCCTTGTCCTTTACTTCCGGATAGACGACGAAGGCCTTCACTGTTCGATTGCCGTACTTGATCGAGACCCATTCCTGGTGGCGCGGGGACTTCTCGAGCTTGGCCTTGGGCCACTCGTCGCTGGGCGCGTGCATGCCGCCGTGCGAGGCCATTGCTCCTCCGGGCGGAGGGGTCGGCGGGGTTTGCGAATGAAGAACTGCGGTGCAGGAGACCAAAGCCAGTGCCGCTACTAGAGTGCGCATGCCGGATATATTCATGGCGAGGATTCTAGTGGAGCCGACAAAGGCGGGCAACCGCGAAGATGACACTGGAATGTCATTCTTCCGTCACCCGCCCCGGTCTTTCATGAGCCGGAGATTCTCGGGCTATTTTGGAAGCACATCCGCAATGGGGGCGCCGGTCGCAGGAACGGCTGCGTGGTAGTCCTCGCCCAATAGAGCGGCAAGCGTTGCCGCCACCTGGCTTTCGGTCACCGGGCCCGCATTCTTGCGAACGCCCAGCGGAGCCGTGTCCGGCCCGATCCAGGCCATCCAGGTCTGCGCGGATTCGGGAACCTTCTGACCGTGGCTGGTCCACTTTTCGCCTTCGCCGCGTCCGTGATCGGGCAGGATAACCAGCGTGGTCTTGTCCTTATATTCCGGCATCGACTGGATCAGGTGCCAGAGGGTGCCGATGTAGAGGTCGGAGCGATGGGCCGCATTCAGGTATTCCGCATAGCTGCCGGCATGGGCCCAGTCATCCGTTTCGCCGAGGCCGATGAAGAGGACATGCGGCTTGGCATACTTCACGTATTCGAGCGCGGTGTAAAACATGGGCGGATCGAAGATTTCATCCGGCCAGACGCGTACGCCTTCTTCCTTGAGATGGTTCAGCAAGGCGAGCTCCGGGTTTTCTGGCATGCCGTTAAAAGGGTCGTAGCTGGCATTCACCGGAAAGCGGCAGCGGTCCTTGTTGAAGATGCCGTTGAAGTCCTCCCAGGCGCCAAAGGCCGCGACCCGCGCGTTCCACTTCGGCTTCTGGTTCAGCCACTCGAAGACGGTCACATTGGGATTGGCGATGTTGTCGTTCGAGTTGATCTTGTGATCCGCAACGCCGGTCAGCGTCTCGTTGTAACCGGGGTAGGAAAAGTTATAGCCGTTGGTTACGTGCGAGTCGGAGCCGAGATCGCGGTCGCCGAAGAGCTGTCCGTGGGCTGCGACGGTGTTCCACAGGAAGGGCATGATCGCAGCGCGGCTCTCCGCCGGAGTCGCGCGGGCGAAGAGCTTTTCCGCGTAGGCCGCGCGCTCCTTCGGAGCTCCGAGACCTTCAGGGCCGAGGGTCTTGATCAGGGTGGGATCGACGCCGCGATAAATCTCCTGCCAGCGCATGCCATCGATCATCACGACGATGACGTTTTCGGTCTTGTGTGGAACTGTCTGGGCGGCTGCGGCTGAACCCAGCGGGGCAAGGCTGAGCAGGCTGAATGACATCAGTCGGGCGAAGAGATTGTTTTTCGTCATGCTGTTAGCTTGCCACAGCAAGGTTGGGGATTCGTAAATTGGTGCTGCCCTGAAGATTTCCCGCAGCAGAAATTTCAGTGACGGGAACATCCACCAGCTTGTTTGCGGGTAGAGATTCTGCGATCTCAACGGGCAGGAAATTGTCCGTAAGCGCGCTCGTTCTCCCCTGCGCGGCAAGCGCAACCGGAGTATGCAGCGTGATGGCCGGGAGCGAGCTGCCGATAAAACTGCTGCGAAACCGGAAGCTCTTCTCCGCGATCAGGGCCTTGAGCGCGGCCATGCGTTCTGTCACAGCCTGTGCCGGGACTGGCGATTCGCGGTGCAGTTCCCACCCGCGCGTACCAGGGCGAGGCGAGAACGGGAAGAGATGCAGGTAGGCGAACGGAAGCGAAGCGATCAGGTCATACGTTTCGCGGAACTCCGCATCGGTCTCGGCCGGAAAGCCGACCATCACATCCGCGCCAACGGCGAGCGCGGGTCCCGCAGCTTCGCGGAGAGCCCGGACTTTCTGCTCGTAATGCCAGGGACGATAGCGGCGGTGCATGCGCCGGAGGACGGCATCCGATCCCGACTGAAGAGGCAGATGCGCATGGCGGGCGAGGCGTCCGCCGCCGAAGTCGCGGAGCAGGCCGATGAGCTCCGGCGTCCAGTCCATCGGCTCGATGGAGCTCAGGCGCAGTCGCGGAAGCTGGGTATCTTCAAGGATGGTGCGCACGAGCGAGGCCAGCGTTCCCGATGCGCCAAATTCCCTGCCCCAGCGGCCAAGGTTGATCCCGGAGATCACCAGTTCGTTGCCACCGGCGGCGACAAAGCCCTGAACCTGGGCGAGAATCTTCTCTGCCGAAAGACTGCGCGAGGCGCCACGCGTCGTGGGAATGATGCAGAAGGTGCAGCGGTTGCCGCAGCCTTCCTGGATCTTGAGATTGGGCCGCGTCTGCAGGCCGGGAAGTACCTGTGCGTCTTCAATATACGAATGGGCGAAAGCATCATCTGCCCAGATTTGCGCTGTGCCCGAGACCAGGCTGGCCGTGGAGACGAGCGTGGGCTGCAAAGACGGAATGACCAGCCCGCGTACGATCTCCGGCACCATCCCCTTGTGGCTGTTGCCGACGACCGCGGATACGCCGGGCAGCGCGGCAATCTCCTGAGGAGCACGCTGCGCGTAGCAGCCGGTGACGACCACCTTCGCCTGCGGATTCAGGCGCATTGTCTTGCGAACGAATGCCCGCGCGTCGCGATCGGCCTCGGCGGTGACGCTGCAGGTGTTCACAACGACGACTTCCGCTTCCTGCAACGGCAGCTCGTCCAACCCCTCGGCGCGCAAACGGGCGCTGACCGCCTCGCCATCGGCGCGAGCGGCGCGGCATCCGAAGTTTTCCACGTGGAAGCTGCCCATACCTCCAAGGATAGCAATTCCCTGAATTTAGCCACACATTGAACCTGTCAGGAAGATGTAAGGGACGTAATGGAAGCCGATATGCACCATTTGGTACGCCGGCCGAATCTTATATATGCAACGGGATTTTCGAAGCAAAACCGCTTCATACTTGAGTTTGGACCCAGATATGACAAGCACGACCACCCTTGAGGTTTCGCAGCGCGAACTGACGAAACGCATCCTCCCCTATGTTTTCCTCACCTTCACCTGCTACCTCGCCATCGGCGTGCAGCTGGCGATCCTGCCCTCGTATGTGCATCTCAACCTCGGCTTCAGCACAGTGCTGGCCGGGCTGATCATCAGCATGGAGTACGTCGCAACGGTGGTAACTCGTCCGCAGGCCGGACGCATGGTGGACCGGCTGGGAGCCAAGCGGACCGTGCTTTACGGCCTGGCGACCTGCGGCGTGAGCGGCGTGTTTACGCTATTGGCTGCGTTTTGCCTGCATATTCCCTGGCTTGGTCTTTCTCTGCTCGTTGCGGGACGCCTGCTGCTCGGCGCCAGCGAGAGCATGACGTCTACTGGGGCGACGATGTGGGGCATCCTCTCCGTCGGCTCGGAACACACTGCGATTGTCATCTCCTGGAACGGCATCTGCACCTACGGCGCGCTGGCCATCGGCGCGCCGCTGGGCGTGTATCTCGAAAAACTGGTCGGCTTCTGGTCGATCGGCGTTTTCGTCATCCTGCTCGGCGTCGGACCCATTCTGCTGGCGCGCGGACTTCCTCGCGTTCCCGTCACACACGGCGAAAAGCTGCCCTTCCATCGCGTTTTCAAGCGGGTCGCTCCCTATGGGCTTGGCCTTGCGCTGGGCAGCGTCGGATTCGGCGTTCTGGCCACCTTTATCACGCTTGATTTTGCCCATCGCGGCTGGTCTGGAGCGGCCTTTGCGCTCACGCTGTTCGGCGCGCTGTTTGTCTTTGCGCGGCTGCTCTTCGCCAACGCCATCAATCGCATGGGCGGATACGTCGTCGCAACCGTCTGCTTCAGCACCGAGTTTCTGGGCCTGATGTTGCTTTGGCTCACACACTCGGAACCTCTGGCCTTTGCGGGCGCGGCCCTGACCGGCTTTGGCTTTTCGCTGGTCTTCCCGGCGCTTGGCGTTGAGGCGGTCCGCCATATTCCGCCGCAGGACAAGGGCACCGCGCTCGGCGCATACGGCGTCTTCATGGACTTCGCCCTGATGGTGATCGGCCCGGCAGCGGGGGCGATCATCGGCGGATTCGGGTATCCGCCGATCTATCTCTTCGCCGGATGCTCGGTGCTGCTGGCGCTGGCGCTGACGCAATGGTTGGCCGCCCGCCAGCGCAGCATCGTCTAGCTCTATTCCGTGCGCAATGCCTGCATCGGATCGAGTCGCGAGGCTCTCCATGCCGGCAGCAGGCAAGCGAATCCAGCCACCAGCAGCAGCGTCATGGACACTGCGGCAAAGACCGCCGGATCGAGCGGCTGCGTCTCATACAGCATGGAGCGGATCAGCCGCACCGCTGCAGCACTGGCGCCCAGTCCGAGCACGAGACCCAGCAGCGCGGGCCGCAGCCCATCGAGCAGCACCAGCCGCAGCACTCGTTCCCGCTGCGCCCCAAGCGCAATGCGGATGCCTATCTCGCTGGTGCGCTGCGTCACGAGATACGCCAGCACTCCGTAGAGACCGGCTGCTGCCAGCACCAGCGCAATGACGGCAAAAGCCAGCACCAGGACCGAGTCAAACTGCGAGCCGATGGTGGCCTTCCCGATGCTCTCCTGCATGGTCATGATGCCGGAGACGGGCAGATCCGGGTCCATCTGGCCAATGATTTTCTGGATGGGCAACGCCAGCGCGTCTACGTCCTTTGGAGAGCGAACAACGATGGTAGCGTTGGAGTAACTGTTGCCGTAGATGGGCCAGTAGAGCGTAGGCCTCATGAGCTCCGATATCTGGTAGCGCGTATCACCGACAACGCCGACCACCTCGAAGAGTTCGCCGGTCATTTCGATGCGTACATGCTTGCCGATGGGGTCTTCGTTGGGAAAGGCCTGCTTTGCGGCCATCTCACTCAGCACTACGACGTTTGCGCGAGCAAGGCGCTCATCAGGGCGGAAGAAGCGGCCGCGCAACAGCGGAATCTGGATAGCTTGAAAGTATCCGGGATCCGCGCCACGCACCATCATGTCCACAGCCTGGTCTTTGGACTGCCACGGATGCTCGAGGACGCCCATCAGGCGGTCACCTCCCCAGCCCTGTCCAGGCGCTGTCGAAACCAGACCCGCAGCTTGGACCCCTGGCACGTTTCTGACCCGCTCAATGAGCTGCTCAAAGAACGCTGCCCTTTTTTCATCCTCTTTGTAGCGGGCCTCGGGAAGACTTAGCCGCATGGTTAGTACGTTGTCGATGGGTACACCCATATCGGCGTTCCGCAGGTGCTGGTAACTCTTCAGAAGCAGCCCCGCACCCACGAGCAGCACGACCGTCAGACCGACTTCAACCACCAGCAGAACCTTCCTCAGGCCAGCCCGCGCGCTGCCGGCGCTGTGTCCTCGGGAAGACTCCTGCAAGCCGCTGAGAATCCGCTTGCTGTCCGAACTGACCGCTGAGATCAGGCCGGAGAACAGCGCGCAAGCCACGACCGTTCCGGCGGTGAACAGGACCACGACGGCGTCGATGTGGATCGACTCGACTCGGTTCATGTCCTGCCGTGTGTGAATCAGCCACTGCACTGCGCCCCACGCCAGCGTAAACCCGACCGCGCCGCCGGCCAGCGAAAGCACCAGGCTTTCCACCATCCGCTCGCGAAGCAGCCGCCACCGTCCGCCGCCAAGCGCCGCACGGATCGCCAACTCCTTACTGCGGGCCGCCGTTCGCGCCACCAGCAGACTCGCCACATTGAGGCAGGCGATCAGCAGCACGCAGCCGGTCGCGGCGAGCAGCACATAGAGTGAAGTTTTGTACTCGTGCACCGTGTCTTCAAGCATGCTGCGGCCCTTGACCGAGTCATGCACTCCAGGCACTGGATGAGCGGCGCGGATCTGAGCCTGCACAGCATTCAACCGGTCAACCAGGCCTGCCGGCGTAACTCCCGGCTTGAGCCGCGCGACCACTACGAACTCATGATCTTCGAAGGTTTCGAGCGTGAATTTCGGCATTTCGTGCCCGGCCGGCGTCCACAGCTGGATGGTATTGGCCGCGAACGCACCGGAGTAGCTGAAGGTTGACGGCAGGACTCCGATGATGGTGAATGGTCTGGCATCGAGCCATATCTTCTGGCCGATGATGTTCACGTCCGAGTTGAACCGGCGTTTCCAGAAGCCGTAAGTCAGGATCACCGTTGCTTCCGCACCCGGCTGATCGTCCGCCGGAGTAAACGACCGTCCCAGAAAGGGGCGAATTCCCAGCGTCTCAAAGACGTTGCTGGAGACTGTGGAGCAGTCCACTTTTTCGGGCAGGTTGCCCTTGTCACCGGATACGTTGTACTGATTCCACGGAGAGAGCATGGACATCTCGGCCATGCCCTGAGCGGCCTTTTGCCACTCGAAAAAGCTGCCGCCGGCAACCGGCGCAAAGCCACCGTCCGGGTCAGTCGAATGCGAGTCATGCTCGTAAATCGAGTAGAGTTGGCCTGCATCCCGGTACGGTAGCGGGTTGATCAGAACGCTACGAACCACGGTGAACAGGGCCACGTTGGCGCCGATGCCAAGCGCCATGACCAGCACCGCGACCAGCGTGAATCCGGGCGAACGGCCAAGCGTACGAACGGCATACTTGAGATCACGCAGCAGATTTTCGAGAAGCATGAGGGTGTTCTGCTGCCACAGGCCTTCGCGAACGCGCTGCGGATTGCCCAACTTCACATAGGCGCGGCGGCGCGCTTCAGCGGGCGACAGGCCGCGAGCCTGATTTTCGGCGATTTCTTCGGCCAGGTAGGACTCCAGCTCCTGGGCAACTTCGGCATCGCGCTGCGTGCGGTTAAAAAATCTGTCCCAGCTCATCGTTCCCCTCCTTTCGTTGGTTCAACTTTTCCTTCGACCGGTTCGCCCATCACCAGGGCAATGGCGCGCGCCATCTGCCGCCAGCGGTTGGTCTCATGCACGAGCTGCTTCCTGCCGGCCACGCTGAGGCGGTAAAACTTCGCCTTGCGGTTGTTCTCGCTCACGCCCCAGAAGGAGCTGACCCAGCCGCGATCCTCCAGCCGATGCAGTGCCGGATAAAGCGAGCCCTGCTCCACTTCGAGCACATCCTCGGACGTCCGTTCGATGACCTTCGCGATGGTGTGCCCATGTGCATCTCCCAGCGCAAGCGTCCGCAGGATCATCATGTCCAGCGTTCCCTTCAGCATTTCCGCATTAGTTGGTGCTGGTTTCGCCACGTTGCCCCTCCACTCGAATTTCTATGGGAGAGAGCGTACTCCACTCGAACATCTATGTAAAGAGTTTTTGATTTTTCGCTGCCTCGGGCCGGTCTAACGGCGGATCGCGCACGGAGACGGCAATCTAACTCCCGCCGGATCGAGCTGACACTGAAGTAACAAGCGGCAAGTCGCCGGCTTTCGGGCAAGCGTCCCAAAGTTCGCTGTTCCCCGTGCAACCACAGGCTGACAGACGGCCTCAAGTTTCATGCAAATCTGCCGATGTTACCCGGTAACTGACCAGAGAGTTTCACTCGATAACTCTGAAGTGGAGTACACCGGTTACCGATTGAGCGCTACTTTGGAAACAGGGAAAATCGCCACAACTTACAGGCAAGAGTTTTCAGATTGGGATCAGCGGCGATTTTGAAGGCGCATGACAACTGCTGACGGTATGAAAATTCTTCGGGCCGACGTCGACGGGACTTTCAAGTCTCTCAGTCGCGCTGGCTTTCGAAGCCTCAGCTTTCCAGCCCCCCTCGAAGACCGCTTTGAAGCGGACACCCGCAAAGCACGCTCGCATCGCATGTGGTTCGAGGGCCTGGTTGCGATCCTGGGGCTGAACGCCTGCCTCATTCTTGACTACGCAATTGTGCGCGATCTCGCCTGGCTCTCCATTGTCTGGCATACGGCGCTGGTAACACCGGTCGCCCTGGTGGCCAATTATCTCGTCCGGCGCAATCCTCCGGCATGGCTGCGCGAGGGCTGCGTAGCGGTGGCCATGGTCGTCATCTGCGTGATGAATCTAGTGGTCGAGGGCACCGCCACCACGACTGCAACCCTATTTGGAGCCATCTGCACCATGATCACGGCTCTGTTTGCGGGAGTGGTCATGCGGCTCCGCTTTGCCTACGTCATGGCATCCATCCTCACCATGCTGGCGGCCAGCCTGTGGTGGCTCGGGCATTCGCCGGCGCTGCATCTCTCTGAGTCAGTTATGGCCTCGAGCATGATGGTGGTGGGTCTCGGAATCATCCTGATTGCAAGCTACAGCCTGGAACGCGAGGAGCGGCGCAGCTATCTGCTCGGTGTACAACGTGACCTGCAGGCTGAGGAACTGGTGCTGACCAACGAGGCTCTGCATCGTCTCTCGACCGTGGACAAGCTGACCGGGCTGCCCAACCGCCGGGCTCTCGAAGAGCGGTTTGACCTGATGTGGGCGGAGTGCGCGCGATCCGGAGATACCCTCTCTGCGGTCGTCATCGACGTGGACCACTTCAAGATGGTCAACGATGTCTACGGCCACCTCTACGGCGATTTGACCTTGCAAAGGATCGGAGCGCTGCTGCCACAGTCGCTTCGTTCCCCGGAAGACATGGCGGCGCGTTTTGGCGGCGAAGAATTTGTGCTCCTGCTGGCACACGCCGAGCCAAATATTGCGCTCACCGTCGCCGAACGTGCCCGGCAGCTAGTAGAAACAGCCGGAACACCGCTCAACAACAGCACTGCAGGCGAAACGATGATGTGGATCACGGTCAGCTGCGGCGTCTCTTCCTGTGTCCCTGGTCCCGCTTCCACCTGGATGGAACTGGTGGCCGCGGCCGACGAAGCTCTCTATGCCGCCAAACGGGGTGGTAGAAACCGTGTCGAGTTCCGCGATTGCGGCGCAAGTCACCGTCCCAAGGCCGACCTGACCGGTCAGATCTTTTTCGATGAAGCTCCCAAACGATTACGCGCTTGACGGCTGCGGGGACTTGCGGCCATTTCTGCACCGGCTGCCGTGCTCTATGGCATCACCGCTGCGCGTTGATTGAGCAGAAATTGGGCGCGTTCCCCCGGCTTTGAGTCGATACGAGATACGCTCTGGTGGAGCGGATTGCCTTCAAACCTCTGATACAGGTACGACAGACTGCGGGCATCGCCCTGCCCGACGGTGACGATCTCCACAAATTGAGGCGCCGCTGGAACATATCCGCCAAACCACCGGTTGTCTTCCCACTCTATCCACGTGACGGTTGAGAGAACCGCGCCTGCCGGGTAGTCATGGCCGGAGTTAGTGCGTGCATACTCGACGGCAACATCGTTCCCGTACAGCGTCGACATGAGCGGATGCTGCATATCGCTTCGGTCGATCCAAGAGGTGATCACCCTGTCTTTCAACGGGTTGCGTGGAAGACTGCCGACCAGCGCTGCTTCCTCATTGAGAGTCGTCCTAACTCTTGGATTGGTCGACGTGCAGCCACAAAGCGCGGTCAATAGGGCAAATATGGAAAAAGCGGTGAGCTTGGTCGCAGTTTGTCGAGTCATCGCTGACCTCCGAACGGAGCCGTATAAACATAATCGTTCTGCTTTACAGGGGTATGGCAAGCTACGCACTCCGAGTCGAAGTGGGCATCCTTGCCGTAGGGCTTCAGATCCGTACCGCGCCATCGGCCCCACGCCCACCCGGCAGTGTCCTTGTGGTGGACGCTATCGCGAATCATGAATTCCACCTGGGCAAAGGTACCCGTATGGACAAGACCATTCGCATCCGGCTGCTGATGCCACGCGACCTTCGCAAAGGCCGCGCCGTCGGGCCAGGGATTGATCTGATGCTCAGCGATCGCCTTAACCGCAATCTCGTTGCCGAGAATGACACGCATCGTCTTGTTATCGACGCGATCAGTGCTGCTAATGGCCTTCCAGTTCTTGTAATCAGGAAGGAACGCCACGCCGTTCGGTTCATCCGGAATATTCCGCGCGAGGGTACTGCCGGTCTTGATCCACTTCGCGTATTCAGCGTCCGCGGCGCTGGCGTCGGCCGCCGCCGGCATAGCTCCATCCGACGGCAGCAGGTAGTGACGCAGCGTGGCTAGTTCCCCGGAAGTCACCTCAGAGCCGGGATGGACGCGAAGATAGGAAGGCAGCGGCATCGCTCCCAACTGAATCTGGTTCACGGCTTCGAAGAGTTCGGCGCGTTGCTGCGCGGCCGGCAGCTTGCCGATTTCCGAGAAATTGAGCCGCTGCCTGGCTTCCCTTACATCATGCGTGGCGATCCAGTAGGCGGGTACAACCCGGTCCAACAGCGGCAATTGCGTCTCATTGGAATGGCAGGCGTAGCAGCGGGTCTTGAGGACCTGCTTGACGTTCTCGGGTACTTGAATTTCCGCGGTCACCGGCGGATTCGTGAAAGTGGGCCGGAGGAATTGCAACACGACAAACACGGCCACCCCTCCCCCGATCAGCCATTGAAGAACTCTGAGGATGGGGCGATCGTTCCGGGGTTGCATGGGCCCTCCTGGCCTGCGCGCAGGTACATCGATTGAACTACCAGTAGTCGCAGGGAGGCTCGCTTCCGTGCGGCTACTGGTCAGAGTGTATGCAGAAGAAAAATGATGCAGCAAAAAGGCCACCCCTTGCGAGGTGGCCTTTCTGATTGAGTTCGGTGCAGCCTAGCGGCGGAACTTGTCCCAGTTGACCAGGTCGCCCAGGGTCGTGGTGGAACCGCTCTGCGATGAGGACGAGCCAGAATCGCGATCCCGCGAAGGAGACTTGTAGGACTCGACTTCCGAACGGCTGGCTTCTTCGCCAACTGCGCGGATGCTGAGACCGACTTTCTTCTCTTCCACGTTCATCTTGATGATCTTGAACTCGTGCTCCTGGCCCTGTTCGAGGGTCAGCGGCTGGCCGTGTGCGTCAACTGCTTCAGAGACGTGGCACAGGCCTTCGACTCCTTCCGCAACTTCAACGAAGGCGCCGAACTGCGCGGTCCGCAGAACCTTGCCATGGACCACATCGCCAACGCGGTGCTGGGTGAAGAACGTCTCCCAGACATCGGGCTGAAGCTGCTTCACGCCAAGCGACAGGCGGCGATTCTCCGGCTCAACACCGAGAACTACAGCCTTGACCTTCTCGCCCTTCTTCAGGACTTCCGAAGGATGCTTGACGCGCTTGGTCCAGCTCAGGTTCGAAACGTGCACCAGGCCGTCGATGCCGTCTTCGATTTCGATGAAGGCACCAAAGTCGGTGAGGTTGCGAACGCGGCCTTCGACAATCTGTCCGGTCGGGTAACGGTCGGACAGGTTCTCCCAGGGATTTTCCTGCAACTGCTTCATCCCGAGAGAGATGCGGCGGTCGGAGGGGTTCACCGAAATCACAACGGTCTCGACTTCATCGCCCGGCTTGACCAGCTTCGACGGGTGCTTCATCCGCTTGGACCAGGTCATTTCAGAGACGTGTACCAGGCCTTCGATGCCCTGCTCCAGCTCGACGAACGCGCCGTAGTCAGTCACCGAAAGGATGCGGCCCTGAACGCGAGCCCCTACGGGGTAGCGCTCAACGGCATCCAGCCACGGGTCCGGTGTGAGCTGCTTGAAGCCCAGCGAGACGCGCTGCTTATCCTTGTCGAACTTGAGAACCTTGACCTGAATCTCATCGCCCACATTGACCAGGTCGCGCGGATGCGTCAGGCGTCCCCAGCTCATGTCGGTGATGTGCAGGAGGCCATCGATGCCGCCCAGATCGACGAACGCGCCGTAATCGGTCAGGTTCTTCACCGTTCCGGTCAGGATCACGCCCTCTTCCAGGTGCTCGAGAGTGGTGGAACGCTTGGCGTTCTGCTCTTCCTCGAGAATTTCCTTGCGGCTGACAACGACGTTGCCACGCTTCTTGTTCAGCTTGATGACGCGAACTTCGATCTGCGTGCCGAGGTAGCCATCCAGATTACGGACGGGACGAACCTCAAGCTGCGAACCGGGCAGGAACGCCTTCAGGCCGATATCAACGGTAAGACCACCCTTGACGCGGCTGACAACTGTGCCGATCATCGGGGTTTTGTCGTTCGCGGCCTTCTCAATGACGTCCCATACACGGAGGCGCTGAGCCTTGTCATAGCTGACCAGGTAGCCGCCCTCGGGCTCTTCGCGCTCGATGACAACTTCAATCTGGTCGCCGGCCTTAAACTTCGGCTCGCCGGTGTGATCGACAACCTGCTCAATGGGCAGGAGGCCTTCCGACTTCAGGCCCACGTCGATGACGGCGTGCTTGTCGGTGATCTTGATAACCGTACCGGTGACAATCGAGTCACCATAGGCTTCAACGGCTGCGGCTTCAGCGGCCTGCTCGCGCTCGAAAGCTTCAAGCTGGGCGGAGAAGTCTTCGCCACCATCGAAATCGTGGTCGGTCAATTGCGCAGAAGGCGCAACATTGGCGACGACGGGAACCATCGGCTTCTGGTGTGCGATCGGACGGGCCTGCTGTGCAACGGGCGTAGCAACGGGTGCCGGGGCTGCAACGACTTCGGCGGCAGGAGCTTCGACAGCAGGAGCTTCGGCTACAGGTTCTGCAACAGCGGGCGCAGCTTCAGCAGCTTCTACTGAGGCGGCGGGGACGACAACCGGCTCTTCAGCAGCAGGAACTGGAACTGTATCGAGGTCGGTCGCGATGGCTGCGGCTTCAACTTCAGGCTCAGCAACGGTGGCCGATTCAACAATAGGCTCAGCAACGGCGGCGACTTCGGGGTTAGGGGTGGATTCGTGCAACGGCTCTGCAACAGCGGTCGCGGTTTCGATTTCAGGGGTTTCCAGTTGGGTGCTCAGGGGTGTGCTCTCGGTTTCAAGATTGAGGACGTCTGCCATGACTGCCAGCTCCGGGATTCCGGGTCCCGAAAACAGGTGTTCTAATTTCCTGTCTCGGGGATCGCCTTCGACAAAGGCTTGCGCCAGGGGCAAAGGTTCGCGGCTTAGCTCTCTATTCCAGATGCACCGGCCGAAGGAAAAGCTCCGCGGGGGGCGAAAAAATCTGCGGCCAAACGTTTGGCTCGCCGATTTCGTCAGACTCTACGGGGAATCACCCGGCAAGGACTGCTGGCCAGAGGGTGGCCGCACCCGTATGCTGGAATCCTCGCATAAGGGTACTCCTGAAGTGTAGCAATGCAGGTTAGTCGCGTCAATGCAAGCAGTTGCCGCCACGAACTTTGCAACGAGTTATTCAACAAAGCTGCTCCAGTTATGGTGCATTTAGTCCGCAATTTCTTGCCAAACGCGATTTGGCAGCCAGATTTCGAGTTCGTCACCAATTCTGCGACGCAACCACGCTCGCGGAACCGACCCCGCATCCCGCTCCGGAGTCGCGGATATACTCGCCAATATGGACCAGCTTTGGACCCCCTGGCGCTACCGCTACGTCACGACGACGGACACCAATCCCCGCCCCGGAGTTCCGGCAAGCCTGAGCGCCTGGCCCGGCGACCTGAAATGCGTCTTCTGTAACCTGCTCGCCTCGGTCGACTACGCCATCGCCAACGGCATGCCCGTCGACGAAGCCGAGCGCGAGGGCGGTCTCGTCGTTCGCGGCACAAGCTGCTTCATCTGCCTGAACGCCTTCCCCTATACTTCCGGCCACATCATGGTCATCCCCTACGTGCACGAAGCCAGCCTCGCCGCGCTCCCGTCGGCCACGACCCACGAAATGATGGACCTGGCGCAGCAGACCGAACGAGCCCTGCGGACGCTCTACAAGCCCCACGGCATCAACTTTGGAATGAATCTGGGAGCCGCAGCAGGCGCCGGAGTGGCGGAGCACTTGCATCTCCACGGCCTGCCGCGCTGGATCGGCGACACCAACTTCATGACCACCATCGCCGAAACCCGCATCCTGCCCGAAGAACTCGACATCACCTGGGCCCGCATGCGCAGCGAGCTCAAGAAGCCTTAAATCGATTCGACGCCGTCTTCGCCGCTGGCAGCCAGTGCAAGCTCCGCCTGCTGCTCCGCGTCGAGCCCGGCAGCATCCAGAAGCTTTGCCGGCAATTGCTTATTCGTGCGGATACCAGCCTTCTTGAGCATCTCCGTCTGGCGGATGAGATTGCCAGAGCCGGTGCTGAGCTTGCCCATCGCATTCTGGTAGCTCTGGTCGGCGGCGCGCAGGCTGTCGCCAACCTTGCTCAGGTCATTGACGAAGTTCACAAACTTCTCATAGAGCTTCGTCCCGCGCTCGACGATGTCTGCCACGCTGCGAGCCTGCTGCTCCTGCTGCCACAGGTTGTCCACAATGCGGATCACAAAGAGCAGCGTCGTAGGCCCGACCATGATCACGTTGCGCTCGTAGGCTTCACGCCAAAGCTCGCCGCCCTCCTGCATCGCCACCTGAAACGCCGGCTCGATCGGCACAAACATCACCACAAAATCCGGCGAATCGAGGCCAGCCAGCTTGTGGTAGCTGCGCTTCGACAGCCCTTCGAGGTGGCTGCGAACACTGAGCAGATGCGCCTTCAGATTGGCCTTGCGCAGGTCGTCAGCGGTCGCATTCACGTAATCCGTATAGGCGTTGAGCGAAACCTTGGAATCAATGACAAGATGCCGCCCACCCGGCAGATTGAGAATGACGTCCGTCCGGTAAGCCTTCCCACGCGCACCATCCTCATCCATCACAGCGCCAAAGCTCTCCTGAAAGCTGTACTGCTCGCCCTCGCGCAGACCAGCCTTATCGAGCAGATCCCGCAGGATGAATTCGCCCCAGTCGCCCTGCGCCTTGGTGGATCCGCGCAGTGCGGTCGTGAGGTTATGCGCCTCAGCCGTAAGCTGCTGATTGAGCTTTTCCAGCGACTCAAGCTTGCTGCGCAACTCCACCCGTCCAGCCAGCGAATCCTTCTGCGCCTCTTCGACCTTGCCGCGGAAGTCGTTGATCTGCACCCGCAACGGGTTCAGCAGCTGATCTAGATTCTCCTTGTTCTGCACCGTAAACTTCGCCGATTTATCGTCCAGGATCTTCCCCGCCAGCGCCTCAAACTGATGCGTCAACTCGGTGCGCGCATCGGTGAGCAGCTTCAGCTTTTCGAGCGCGGCTTCGCGTTCACCCTTGAGCTGCGCCTCCAGCTGGCTGATCCGCGCGCTTGCAACCCGCTCTGCCTCAGCCTTCATTAGTAAATCGGCGCGCAGAGACTCACGCTCAGCCGCAGCTTCCCGCAGGGAACGTTCGCGCTCCAGGGCCAGCGACTCAAAACCAGCCCGGGCGGAAGCCTCATTGTGAGCTTGTGCACGAAGCTGCGCCAACTCCTGCTGGGCAGTGGCGATGTGAGCCCCAAGTTCAGCGACCCGCTGGGCCAGTTGCCCCTGCTCCCGCTTCGCCGAGGAAGACCGAAGCCAGAAGCCCAGGAGAATACCAAGAAAAGCCGCCACAAGCCCGGCGATGAGTGTCTGCATGGGAGAGAATCCTTCTTCGCCTAATGTACGCCTTTTCACTGTGTATTTCTCGTCTGTACGCGTATGTTTCTATTCCCTGTTCCCCATTCCCTATTCCCTGCTGTCCGCGCCTTTACAGCCCTTCGTGTGCCCCGATAGACTTGGAGTTTCGGGGCTGTCGTGTATTCGTTTCTGCGCCAGACTGGAACAGATTCGGCGGCGAGTATGGTAGGCTGCGAGTCGGACCTTGAAATTTCGCCCGTAACGGGCCACGCGTTCTCATACAAATTCGGAGGAGAAACAAGACATGGCAGTTGAAGAGAAGGTTAAGCAGATTATTGTTGAGCAGCTTCAGGTGGACGAAGCCGAAGTGACGCCCAACGCCAGCTTCCAGGAAGACCTTGGAGCGGACTCGCTGGACGTGGTCGAGCTGGTCATGCAGTTTGAAGAGGCTTTTGACCTCGAGATTCCCGACGAAGACGCCGAGAAGATCAAGACTGTCAAGGACGCCATCGATTACATCGAAAAGAACGCAAAGGCAGGCAAGTAAGCAGTGAAACGCCGTGTCGTCATTACGGGCATCGGGCTGGTGTGTGGAGTTGGTAACACCACACAGGAAGTCTGGAGCCAATTGCTGGCGGGTGTCAGCGGGGTCGGACCGATTCAGTCCTTTGACGCCACGGGTTTCCCTGTCACTTTCGCCGCCGAAGTCAAGAACTTCGATGCGCTGCAGTTCCTCGATAAGAAAGAGTCGCGCAAGATGGGCCGTTTTATCCATCTGGCTGTAGCTGCGACTCACGAAGCCATGGAGCAATCCGGCCTGAAGGTTACGCCGGAGATTGAAGAGCGCGTAGGCGTCTTCATCGGCTCCGGTATCGGTGGCTTCGAAATCATCGAGCGCGAGCACAACAACCTCATCCAGGGCGGACCCCGTAAGATTTCCCCGTTCTTCATTCCAGCCGCCATCGTGAACATGGCAGCTGGACAGGTGAGCATCCGGTATGGTGCCAAGGGTCCTATTTCAGCCACCGCAACGGCATGCGCTACCTCCGCCAACTCCATCGGCGACAGCGTCCGCATGATCCAGCACGGCGAGGCAGACGTGATGATCGCGGGCGGTTCTGAGGCCGCAGTGACAGGCCTGACCATCGGCGGATTCGCCGCGATGCGCGCGCTGTCGACGCGCAACGACGATCCCCAGGGAGCCAGCCGTCCTTTCGACAAGGACCGCGACGGCTTCGTGCTTGGCGAAGGTGCCGGCATGCTGGTACTCGAAGAGCTGGAATTCGCCAAGACCCGCGGAGCCAAAATCCTGGGCGAAATCATCGGCTACGGCATGAGCGCGGACGCGTATCACATGACCGGCATTGCCCCGGAAGGCGCAGGCGCCCAGCGCTCCATGCGTGCAGCTCTTCGCGACTCCGGCATCGCGCTCGAAGATGTGGACTATGTAAACGCCCACGCCACTTCGACACCCGCCGGCGATGGCAATGAGTCAAAGGCAATCGAGATCGTCTTCGGCGAGCACGCCCTGAGCAAGAAGCTCAAGGTCAGCAGCACCAAGTCCATGACCGGGCATCTGCTCGGCGCGGCAGGCGGCCTGGAAGCTGGTATCACTGCCATGGTCCTTCTTGACCAGAAGATTCCGCCAACGATCAATCTGGGCACTCCCGGTGAGGACTGCCTGCTGGATTACGTTGCGAATAAGGCGATCGACCACCCCGTCAATGTGGCGCTTTCGAACTCCTTCGGCTTCGGCGGCATCAACGCCACGCTGATCATGCGCCGCTGGACAGAATAAGAATTCACTCTACATAGCAAAGGCGCGGACCCTTCGGTCCGCGCCTTTTGCGTTGCGTTGCACATAACTCAACCGAACGCCACCGCCGCGCCGACGCTGACAACCGTCACGACTACCCACCATCCGAAAACCGCGATGTATCCGGAGCTTCGCTTGGTCTGCGCAACGATGGAAATGCCGATCGCCATCAACACCAGGCTCCAGATGGTGACGACATCGATCGCCGTAGCGACGGACATGAGCGCTTTTGAGGTGTCGGGGGGAAGATAATAGCCAACGTTGGTCCCCGCAAAGTTACCGATCTTGAAGTTCTCTGGATCGAGTCCAGCAAAGAGAGCAATCGTCCCTAGCAGGAACTTGATGATGCCTGGCAGCCCCGCATAGAAACTGACCGAGAAGACCTGCCAGAAAGTCGCCTTGCCGCCGAAACCGAAATTAATCGTGGCGAACAGCACGCCCGCGATGACAGCGGTGAAGATCAGCGAAAGCAGCGGAGTTGCAGCAAAGCCTGCCTCAGTGCTGACGGCGATGATTTTCAGCTGCGTCGCACGCTGCTCGGGGGTGAGCTTATCCATCTGTTCGGCCTGTTTGCTGCTCTGCTTGACATTGTTTTCAGCAACCACGGGCCAGGTGACCTTCATGGTAACGGCAGCGAAAAAGACGTAAGCAAACGCTACTGTGATCAGGAACGGCAGCCACCAGCTGGTGCTGCGCTTGATATCGGTGAATGTCTTGCTCGGTGCGGTGAAGGTGTAGAGCACCCGCTCGACCTGTGTCAGGCCCGGACCTTCAAAAGTGGGCTCTGCGGCTGTAACCAAGAAATCGTTCATTGTTTTTGCCTCTCCAGAAAATTATTCGTGTCATTCCCGGCGTTCATGCGTCGCGAGCAGATGTTCCCCGGAGCAGCGGTTGATGCATTCCAACCGCTGCCGGAGATTGTACCGTTCCTGAAGAGAAAAGAAATAAAGAAAGTTAGCCGCTCACGAGAGAGGTTGCAAGTTCGCTAACCTGCACAAATTTACCGGCCGTGGAAGCCTGTAATCGAAGCCGTATCGAGCGGCGAAGCGATGATCGGCCGGTGTGGTGTCGACGCCGGATCCGTGTAGCTCTTGTACACCGAAATGTGGAAGCAGGACTGCTTGAACTCCTCTTCCACGTCGATCTTTCCCTGCTGCTCGAGCGGAATCAGCCACGATCGGAGCCAGCCGATCTCGCGAGCGCTCATGCCCGCCTTCGCAATATCGATCGTCCCGCCCGTGAGGTGTGGCGAAGCGATATCGCCATCCGCAGCCGCTGCATTGCCGTTGATATGACGAAGGCGTCGCTGATACTCGACCGTGCGAACCGCCGAGGTGACTTCAAGCGAGTCGCCGCCGAATTTGGAAGCATGCGCCTGCGCCAGATCGCTCAGAAACTTCGCTGTCCACGGGCGGCAATAGCGGCGATTTTCCGGCAGGTCGCCGTTGACTCGCAGGATCGCTGAGGCAGGAACAGGCACGAGCGAACCATGCGCAATGCGGTCGTTGAGATCGCCGTCGTCGAGGATGCGCTCCAGCCCGTCCGCCTCTGCCATCTGGTTCTGGTGCACCAGCGACTCATGCGAACCGCGCAGCGGCGGCGGCATGGTGAAGTGAACCGGAATCAACTCCTGCGGAAACGCAGCGGGCCGGTGGCTCCGGCGACGCTCCAAAGACGCCTGGATGCGGCCGTGGGCACGAAGAGCTGCCTTCGAACGAGGTCTGAGCGTGACCGCCCTGGCCGACCGGGAACGCCGCGAAGGTGCGGCTTCAGCGCGTTCTGCGCGAGCGCCTGCTTTTGATTTAGCCCTTGAGACAGATGCGGATTTGCGGCTCCTGGCGCCCTTTGCGACTGGTTTTGTTTTTGCCCTTGCTGTTGCAGCGTGATGCGCGCGCGCGTGGACTGGCGCAGCCGCCGCTGGCAAGGCCAACGCAGTAAGAAGCAGTGCGGCGGAGGCCAGAAATCTGGCGAAGCCGAACGACGCAATGGGGGATGTCTTGCGCGCCATGATTGGGGGTAACCGAGGTACGCGGAAAATGCTGAGCATCCTTAGTGTACCGCCGCAGACCATTTCAACTGAGTAGCAAGGCTGGTGCGGCAACGTCCGATAATGCACGCATACTGTTCGGATGAGATTTGGTCTATACTTTTGGTATATACCATCGGAGGTGAGCCATAAGCGCGATAACAGAGAAAAAGAAAGAAGTCCGCGCCAAGCTCTTCCGCAATGGCCGCAGTCAGGCGGTGCGCCTGCCCAAGGAGTTCCGCTTTGAAGGAACAGAAGTCAGCATTCGCAGCGTGCCGGGCGGAGTTCTGCTGGAAGAGGTAAAGCCGGAGCGCAAGCCCTTCAAAACCGCCTCAGAGCTATTCGAGCGTTTAGCCGCTTTTGGCGGTGATCCAATCTTCCCCGAGGGTCGCGAACAGCCTGAGATGCAGGAACGTGACTGGAGTTCATTTGACCAGTGAACTACCTTTTTGACTCAAACCTCTGCATAGCGATTATGAACGGGACTGCGCGTCGGGTCGAAGAAGCACTCGACCTCGCCATTCAGGCTCGATCCGAGTTCTTCGTCCCTTCCATTGTGGTGCATGAGCTTTGGTATGGTGTAGCCAAGAGTCAAAAGGTAGTAATCAATGCGCATAAGCTCTCTACTTTCCTTCTGACGCAAGTTGAAACTCTTGCGTTTGATTACGCTGATGCCCAGATGGCTGGTGAGATTCGCGCAGACCTTGCGCGGCGCGGCACACCCATCGGCCCATACGACGTGCTGATCGCCGGTCAAGCACTGGCGAGAGGATTAACTCTAGTGACTGCGAATACGCGGGAGTTCTCGAGAGTAAATGGACTGACGCTGGTCGACTGGACTATCTAAAACAGAAGAGGCATCCAAATCGGGGATGCCTCTTCTGCGTTTCGTCAATGAGGACTACTGCAGCAGCGTACCCTGTGTGCCCGGCTCGTCTTCCTTCGCTTCTTCGGCGGGGATGACCACAGCAGCAGCCACCTTGTCGTCAGGCTCCAGGTTCAGCAGCTTGACGCCCTGCGTCGAACGGCCAGCCGCGCGGATGGTCTTGGTGTCGATGCGGATCATCTTGCCAAACTGGCTGATCACCATCAACTCCGAAGTCTCATCCACCGGCAGGATGTTCATCGTCTTGCCAACCTTCGGAGTAGCCTTCAGGTTGTTGACGCCCTGGGCGCCGCGCGCCGTCAGGCGATACTCGTCGATATCCGTCCGCTTGCCAAAGCCGTTCTCTGTAACAGTGAGGATAAGCGACTTGGCAATCCCCAGCTTGTCATCGAGCGCCTTCAGAGCCTTGAAGGTTTCATCCACAGCCTTCTCTGCATTGCGCTCCAGCGTCTTCAGATTCTCATCATCCGGCTTGCCGTTACGCTTCAGCTCACGAGCCTTGGTCAGATTCTCCTTGGCCATCGCCAACTCGTTCCGAAGCTCGGTAAGTTTTCCAGTGAGGTTGAGCTTCGCTGCGCACTCGTCGCGGTTCTTATCCCGCGTCTCGTCCGAAACAGTCACAGCGACGCCGATCACCTGATCATTCTTCTTCAGCGAAATGCCCTTGTTTCCGGCAGCATTGCGGCCCATCGGACGCAGCCCGATGCCGCTCCGTTCCGGGTCATATTCTTCCTGGAAGCGGATCGCCATGCCCTCGCGCGTCGCGAGGAAGACAGTCTGCTTACCATCAGTGATGGCGGCCTCGATCAGGTCATCGCTCTTCTCGATGGCGATCGCGATAATACCGCGCGACATCACGTTTGAGAAGTCTTTGAGAGGAGTCTTCTTCACGATGCCATTGCGCGTTGCAAAGAGGATGAACTTGCCTTCCTCTTCCAGATTGCGCACCGGCAGAATCGTGACGACCTTCTCGCCCGGCTGCAGATTGAGCAGGCTGGCCATCGACTTGCCCTTGCCCGCCGCGCTCACGTCCGGCACTTCATACACCTTGAGCCAGTACACGCGCCCAGAGTTGGTGAAGCAGAGTAGATACGCATGCGTCGAATCGATGATGAGCTGCGCAACGAAATCCTCTTCGCGCGTCTTCATCCCGGTCCGGCCCGTGCCGCCACGGCGCTGCTGGCGATAGATCGAGATCGGAGTCCGCTTCAGGTAGCCCTGATGGCTGACAGTGACGGCAACCTGCTCATCGGCGATCAGGTCTTCCATCTGCAGCTCGGCCGTCTCGTCGACAATCACAGTGCGGCGAGCATCGCCATACTTGTCGCGAACCTCTTCCAGCTCCTTGATGATCACCGAACGAAGCTTTGCTTCCGAAGCCAGAATCAGCTCAAACTCAGCAATGCGAATACGGATCTCGCCCAGTTCCTTGAGAATTTCGTCGACCGAGAGCTGCGTCAAACGATAGAGCTGCAGTTCGAGAATCGCGTCCACCTGGCGATAGGTCAGGCCGCGCTCTTCGCCCGGCAACCGTTCGCGATCCAGGTTGACAATGATCTCGGTGCCCTTGCCCCACGTGAACAAGTTCTCACGAGCCTCAGCACGCGAACCCGACCCGCGGATGATGCGGATGACCGTGTCGAGATTATCGAGAGCAATCTTCAGGCCCTCTAAGATGTGCTCGCGTTCCCGAGCCTTGCGCAGCAGGTACACCGTGCGGCGGCGAACCACCTCAACACGATGATCGATAAAGCAGCGAATCGCAGCAACAATGCCAAGCTCCCGCGGCTGGCCATTGACCACCGCGAGGAAGATCATCGAGAAGCTTTCCTGCATCTGCGTGAACTTGTACAGCTGGTTCAGCACGATCTCAGGCTGCGAACCACGCTTGAGCTCGATCACGATACGCATACCGTCGCGATCGCTCTCGTCGCGCACATCGCTGATCTCGTCGATCACCTTCTCGTTGACCAGTTCCGCAATACGCTCGATAAGCTTGGACTTGTTGACCTGGTAAGGAATCTCGTTGACGATGATCGCCTGTTTTTCCTTGGTCAGGTTTTCCGTTGCCACCTTGGCCCGCATCAGGAAGCGGCCGCGGCCATTGGTGTAAGCCTGCGCAATGCCGCTCTTGCCAAAGATGAATCCGCCCGTCGGGAAATCCGGCCCCTGCACGTGGCGCAGCACTTCGATCAAGCCGGCCTGGGGATTGTTCACCAGGTCGATGGTCGCATTGATAATCTCGGTCAAATTGTGCGGCGGAATGTTGGTCGCCATACCAACCGCGATGCCGTTCGATCCATTCACCAGCAGCGTCGGAATGCGTGTCGGCAGCACCGAAGGCTCAGAGGTCGACTCGTCGTAGTTCGGAACGAAGTCCACAGTCTCCATGTCGATGTCAGCCAGCATCTCGCCGGCAATGCGCTGCAGACGGCACTCGGTGTAACGCATAGCCGCCGGCGGATCACCATCGACCGAACCGAAGTTGCCCTGCCCATCGATCATGGGATAGCGCAGCGAGAACGGCTGCGCCATGCGCACCATCGTGTCGTAGATCGCTGAGTCGCCGTGGGGATGATAAACACCCATCGTCTGCCCGACCACCTTGGCGCACTTCGTGTACTTCTTGTTGTGCTCCAGGCCCATCTCGCTCATCGCGTACAGCACGCGCCGATGCACTGGCTTCAGCCCGTCGCGAACATCCGGCAGAGCGCGCCCGATGATGACCGACATCGAATAATCGAGGTACGACCGGCGCATCTCGTCTTCGATGTTGATGGACACAACGTTGGAGGGGCCCGAAGGCGGTCCGCCAGCTTCAAGAGGGAGTTGCGGATTCTGATCGTCTGCCATAAGTGAGGGCGCGAGCGAAGGGGCAGGAGGTATGCAAAAGACAGGTTGCCGGGGCTTCGCAGGCTGACTCTTATTTTAGCCGTTTCAACGGCAATTAGCAAACAATCTATCGTCAAATAAGTCCTTATTTTGCATTGGTTTAGATGGCTCCTGCTATTCCTTCGGCGAATCCTTGCAAGGGCAAACGGAAGTTACCCTATTCTGCCTCGCATAAAGTGGGAAAACCAGCCATCGAATTCGTGCTCTGGCGCATTACAGATGTCACGGAAGCGGTCAAAAAAGCACGTCTCAAAAACCAAATTCTTGCCAGAGCGCAACAGCCCCGCACAATTTCCCATCTGAATTTTTCAGGAGAGCCATCATGCCGACGAAAGCCGCAGCAAAGAAGACAACCGCAAAGAAAACCGCAGTCAAAAAGAGCTCGACGCGGAAGTATTCCCCTGCCGCATCCAAAAGCGTCGAAACCGAAATGAAAGCCATGAAAGAGGGCAAGCTCAAGAGCGGAAAGAGCGGCGAGAAGGTCACCAACCCAAAGCAGGCCATCGCCATCGGCCTCTCAGAAGCCAGGAAAAAGGGCGCCAAGGTCCCGGAGAAAAAGGAGTCTTAAAGGGCTATAGCAACCCTGGCAGGCTCAGCACACAGAAGATCGCCTGCAGCGCGACAACTGAGCCCGCAGCAGCCATCGCCAGCTTGCCGCGCGGCGTCTCGTAAGCATCCGCGAACACGCCGCCGATAAATGCCAGCAGGAACGGTAGAGCCCAAAGCACCGGAGTTCCCGGCACACCTACCGTCACCAGCGCCATCAGCAGCAGCGCCACCAGTAACGGCGCTGTGTTGCCAAAATAGAGCGTCTTCCGCAGCCCAAGATAAAACAGCAGCGCAGCTACGGAAGCCACCGTGATCCCGGAATTGCTCAGCGTTCCAAAGAAGCGAAGCCCAGGCTGCAAAGCGAAGCCCAACTGCGCGGCATCCGACCGGAAGAGGTAGCTGAAAGCATCCGCCGAAAACCCGTAGCAGGCAAAGAGCAGCACAAACGAGCCCACGCTGGCGATCAGCAACACTGGAAGCACCTGGCTGCGGCGACCCTCAGCGATATACAGCATCAGCAGAAAACCAAGCCCCACCAGCACCAGCAGCGCGGCAATATGCGAAGCAGCCACCACCGCGAAACAGATCGTGAGCAGAATGATTCGAGGCCGCCACTTCCGCCTTGGTCCCTGCATGGCATGCGCCACGCCGATGCACGTATACAGCCCGCCAAAGAATCCCAGCGCCGTCAAAATCTCCGGATTGGGATTCACGCAGGCCCGCAATACGGCCGGCGTAAAGACATAAAACGCCAGCGCCGTATACCCGCCCCAGTTGCCAAAGAGCCGCCGCGTCACCCACCACAGCGCTCCGCCCAGCATCACGCCAGCCAGGATGAACGGCAACCGCAGCAGCAGCAGAATATGCGTCAACTGGTGCCGCAGCTCCCAAACCGAGGTCGGGGCATCGGTCGTCTGAACGACCTTGTCTTCAGGCTTGCGGAAGTTGTCCGCAATCCGCTCGTAGGCCAGGTTCAGCGTCAGCGGCAGCCCGGCCGCGCGATACGCCAGCACGCCATCATGAATATTCCCGCACGAAGTAAAGTATCCAGCCAGCGGCGAAGGCCGCTCCCACATCTCCCGCCCACAGCGGGCATACTGGTAATCCTTCTCCGAAAGCGTCTGATGTTCGGTCAGCCAGAACGCCTGGATCAGAAAAAGCACCAGCATCCCGGCGGCAATGCGCTGAGGCAGGTTAAAGCGAAAACGGCGAAGCTTGGCAAAGCGAAGAGACATGCGTGCGGTCTGAAATCCTGTCGTCCGAATCTTGCGCAATCAATTTCTGTAGTCCTGTCCAGTCTACCGGAGCAGGCCCGGACCATCGGCCAGCCTGCGAGACGCACCTTGAGCCCGCGCGCGATACAGTGGAAAGCAATGACAATTTCCATCCGCAAGATCAATTCCCTGTCCCCTGCCATCGATCCTCTCGAGGAAGATGCCGAGGCCGAGGGCTACGATTTTGTCGAAGCCCTGGTCGATCAATGGGCCCGCGGAGAGAACCGCTTTGACCGGCAAGGCGAGGTCCTGCTCGGCTGCTTCGACGAAACAGCCCGGGAACTGATCGGCGTCGGCGGCCTCAATATCGACCCCTTTGCCGAAGATCCAAGCCTTGGCCGCATCCGCAAGGTCTACATCCGCCCCGGATGGCGAAACCAGGGAATCGGCAGACTGCTCGTCTCAACGCTCGTCGAGCGCGCGCGCAAAAGCTTTCGCAGCGTCCGACTCCGCGCAGAAAACGCAAACGCAGCCCGCCTCTACGAGCGCCTGGGCTTCGTCGCGATCCTTGACCCAAACGCATCGCACATCCTCCGCTTCGACCAGCAACCGTCGAAAGGCTGATGCAGCGGGTCTGCAACATTCCCGAAACATGAAGCCGGTACGCTGGTGCGAGTGAGGAAATTGATGAAGCTGCTTACAAAAAAGACCTTAGCCGGATGCGCCGCATTTGCAGGACTGATCGCGATGTGCCTTGGCACCGGCGCTGCCCAGGAAAAGAAAGAGATCTTGGTCCACGGCCATCGCGGCGCCCGCGCCTGGCGCCCCGAGAACACCATCCCCGCCTTCAAGTTCGCCATCGAGCATGGCGTCGATGTGCTCGAACTCGACCTCGCCGTCACCAAAGACAACCAGCTCGTCGTCTCCCACAACCCCACCCTATCGCTTGCCCCGGAACATCCCGGTGAGCGTGTCTGCAAGAGTCCGGAAGCGACCGGCACCACCGTCATCCATGCCCTCACGCTCGCCCAGGTTCTCACCTACGATTGCGGATCGGTAGCTCTTGCAACGTTCCCAACGCAGGTAGCCGTCCCCGGCACCAGGGTCGCCACCTTCGATGAAGTCCTCGACCTCGCCAAGGGAACTACAGTTCAATTCAACGTTGAAACCAAGAGCTTCCCCAACCACCCCGAACTGACCCCGCCACCCGCAGAATTCGTCGCCCTCATCGTCGCCGCCATCAAGAAGCACAACGTCGACCCCGCCCGCATCATCCTGCAGAGCTTCGACTGGCGCACGCTCGCCGAAATGCGCAAGCAGTACCCGGCCATCCGCCTGTCAGCCCTCGTCGGCCAGCCCCAGTACGACGCCCTCATGGGCCACACCGACCCGCTCAAGGACTTCGCCGCCATTCAGAAGGAAACCGGCGCAGAAATCATCAGCCCGGCGTGGGAGATGGTCACCCCCGAACAAGTTGCCGCCGCCCACAAAGCCGGAGCGCAGGTAGCCCCCTGGACCCCCAACACTCCAGCTCAATGGCAGAAAATGGCCGACGCCAACGTAGACGCCATCATCTCCGACGACCCAGTCAGCCTGCTAGCCTGGCTACGCGAACACAAACTCCATCCCTAATCTGCTGCCCGGGTGCCCCACCTTCACCGCGCAGTTGCGGTTAAGGTGGGAGTAACAAATGCCCAGGAGTTGTTGCCTCTCTTGTTGTCATTCCCAAAGGGAATCTGCTGTCCTGGCAGCTCCCCTAATTCCTGGCATTCGTACTGGCAACATGCGCGCTAAGATCCCCCTGCCCCAGCTTGCGGTGAAACAAATCCAGCGCCAGCCCCATGCACTGCCGCGCCAGCTCCGGATCGTACCGCGCCCCTTCATCCCGCAGGAAGGCGTGCGCCCCATTCACCTCATGCCAGGTGAAGTTCACCCCAACCTCGTTGAACCGCTGCAAAATCGCCATCCGCCCCTCCAGCGGAATATGCGGATCCTGCCGCCCCCAGATCATCAGCATCTCCCCGCGAAGATCCGTGGCCCGCGCCAGCGAATCATCCTTCATCCCCTTGCCCAGGCTGCCCTTGTGAATGTCGGTCGCATAGAAGCAGACCGTAGCCTTCACATCCGCATTCAGCGCCGCCCGGTAAGCCAGATGCCCGCCGATACAAATCCCCATCGCCCCCAGCTGCCCGGTACAATCCGGCCTTGCCGCCAGATGATTCAGCACCGCTCGCGCATCGGCGTCATAGCTGGCCAGCTCCTTGGTAGTCTTCAGAGCATTGCCGCGTTCCGTTCCCGCTTGGTCATAGGCAAAGACCTCACCCGCAGCCTCAAACTCGTGATAAATCTCCGGCATAGCCACCACATACCCATGCCCCGCAAGTGTCCGAGCCGTCCGCGCCACCGGCCCGGTAATCTGAAAAATCTCCGAATAAAACACCACACCCGGATACTTCCCAGCAGCCGCCGGCTTAACAATATGCGTCCGCATCGGCCCCCACGGCGTAGTCAACTCAACTTGCTCTTCCACAACAATCATGCGATTCCCCTTTCGGTACATCTGCGCCCCAACTCTATCAGGCCAATCCAAATTAATCCGCGCCGCTCAATAGCCCGATGGTATTCTGGCTCGAACAGGGTTCAGCCATGAGCACCATCTACACCATCGGCCATTCCTCGCATCTCGTCGAGACCTTCATCGGCCTTCTGCTAGGCCATGAAGTCCAGGTCGTTGTAGATACCCGCTCTCTTCCCTACTCGAAATTCGCCCCACAGTTCGACCGCGAAACCCTGCAATCCGAGCTGATGAAAGCCGGAATCAAGTATCTATTCCTGGGCGAAGAACTCGGCGGACGTCCGAAAAGTGAAGAGTTTTACGACGCTTTCGGCCACGTGTTATACGGCAAACGCACCTCCAACCAGGATTTCCAGTCAGGCATCGAACGCCTGGAGCGCGGAATGGCCCAGTTCCGCGTAGCACTCCTGTGCAGCGAAGAAGACCCAGCCAACTGCCATCGCCGCCTGCTTGTCGGTCGGGTTCTGGTAGAGCGTGGCCATGATCTCCTCCACGTCCGCTCCGATGGCAGCGTCGAAACTGAATCTCAGGTCGCAGAGGCATCCAGAAAGCCCTTGTGCGCGAAGCAGCCTGCCTTATTCTCTGAACTCGATGAGGATCAATGGAGATCTACAGCATCGGTTTCACCCAAAAGAGCGCCAGCCAGTTCTTCGACACAATAAGAGCCCATAAAATCGAGCGACTGCTCGATGTGCGCCTCAACAACACATCGCAACTTGCCGGATTCGCCAAGCAAGCCGACCTCGCCTACTTCCTCCGCGAAATCTGCAACTGCGCCTACGAGCATGAGCCGCTGCTCGCCCCCGAGCAACCCATGCTCGATGCTTATAAAAAACAAGGAGGAAGATGGGATCTGTATGAAGAGAAGTTTATAACTCTCATGCACAGTCGCAGGATCGAGTCAACCATCAACCCGGAAAGTTTTACTCGGAGGACCGTTTTGTTATGCAGTGAAGCTACAGCGGAACACTGCCATCGCCGCCTGGTCTTAGAGTATTTACAAAAATCCTGGCCTGATGTGATAATTCGGCATCTTTAACTCACATTCTTAACTCAGGGCTTCCGACAGACCATGTTGGATCGCATATTATGTCTCGCTAACTCGTACAAGCACGACCATCGCTGCGTCGCAGGCATAAGCCTGATCAGCAAGCGTTGGATACGGCTCATCGGTAACTCAGTCCCCGGCTGCCTTACCCTGCGCGAAGCCTCCTACGCGGATGGAAAGCAGATCAGCCTGCTCGATATCTTCGAGGTACAACTAGGCGATCCATGCAGTTCCAACTGTCATCCAGAAGATACCTGTATCACACCCCAGACTCTGCGCTTCATCGAGCGATTCGATCAGCCTCGTCAGGGAAACAAACTCACCGAACATGTAAGCAAAGCTCCTGTCGTGCTGCAAGGGTACAGCGACCGCGTCTATCGGCGACAGATCGAGAGTTCACCCATACGCAGTTCCATTGAACTCATCAAGCCCGACGATCTCTGGTGGTGGATTCGCGATGAAGCAGGCAAGCGCAAGCACCGCGCACTCTTTCGCGTTGGCCGCGCCAACCGGGCACGTTACGATCTCGCCGTGACCGATCCAGCATGGCTGGATCAACTGCATCTGCTCGGCCCCGGCATCTACCCGAACGCGCTTCTATGCGGCGACAAACCCTGCAAGACGCTGCTTACCGTCAGCCTAAGCGAATGCTTCGAAGGCTTTCACTACAAGATCGCCGCCGGTGTCATCTCCATCCCGTAGAGACCTCGTACCTCCGCGCACATTGCCCCATCCATCCGCACCCGTTAGACTTCCCAAAGGATGGCACCGAAACCGAAAGACGATCCCGAACGCCTCGTAAGCGCAGTCCGCGCCGGCGAAGAAGACAGCTTCGAACTGAAGCTGCGCCCCCGCTGGCTCGGCGAATTCATCGGCCAGTCCAAGGCCAAGGAGCAGCTCGCCATCGCCCTCGAAGCAGCCAAGTCCCGCGGCGAAGCCCTCGACCACGTTCTCCTCTTCGGCCCTCCCGGGCTGGGCAAAACTACCCTCGCCACCATCATCGCCAACGAGATGGACGTAGGCTTCCAGCAAACCTCCGGCCCAGCGCTCCAGATCCAGGGCGACCTTACCGCCATCCTCACCAACCTGCGCGAAAAACAGGTGCTCTTCCTCGACGAAATCCACCGCATCCAGGCCGTCCTCGAAGAGAAGCTCTACACGGCGCTCGAAGACTACAAACTCGACATCATCATCGGCCAGGGCCCGGCCGCGCGCACCCACGTGATGGAGATTCGCCCCTTCACCTTCGTCGCCGCCACCACCCGCCCCGGACTGCTCTCGTCGCCGCTGCGCTCGCGCTTCGGCATCATGCTGCGCCTCGAGTTCTACACCGAAGAAGAGCTCCGCATCATCGTCGAGCGCTCCGCTGAAGTCATGGGCGTACCCATCGACCCCGACGGCGCCGCCGAAATCGCCCTCCGCTCCCGCGGCACACCGCGCATCGCCAACCGCCTCCTGCGCCGCGTCCGCGACTACGCCCAGGTCCGCGGCAACGGCGAAATCAACCGCAACACCGCCCACGCCGCCCTCACCATGCTCGAAGTCGACGCCCATGGCTTCGACGAAATCGACCGCCGCCTGCTCATGACCATCATCCAGAAATACGACGGCGGCCCGGTCGGCCTCGGCACCCTGGCAGCCATCCTCTCCGAAGACGAAGACGCATTAGAAGAGGTCTATGAGCCCTTTCTAATCCAGATCGGCTTTCTCGACCGCACCCCGCGCGGCCGCGTAGCCACGAGGCTCGCCTATGAACACTTCGGCATGACCGCACCGCAAAAGCAGGCCCCACTCTTCTAAAGTGCATCTAACCAAAGTGGAAGTAGCAGATGTCAGCGGGTTGTTGCCTTTGTTTCTCTTTCTGTCACTCCCATCAAGGGAATCTTCTTTTCTCTAGCTTTCGTCACCCGCTGTTCCAGTAGGAGGAAACAATGGCCCGCACCGAATCCACCATGCTAGCCCTCGGCACGATAGCACCAGACTTCAACCTCACCGACGCCATTAGCGGTGCCACCATCTCCCGCGACAGCTTCAAAGGCAGGAAGGCAATGCTCGTCATGTTCATCTGCCCTCACTGCCCCTATGTCAAGCATCTGGAAAAGGAACTTGGCGCCCTGGGCCGCGGCTACCAGGACAAGCCCCTCGCCATTGTCGCCATCAACAGCAACGACGCCGTCGCCTACCCCGCTGATAATCCCGACGGCATGCGCGCCCAGGCCGAAGCCTTCGACTTCAACTTCCCCTATCTCATCGACGAATCACAGGAAGTCGCCAAAGCCTACCAGGCCGCCTGCACACCAGACTTCTACCTGTTCAACGCGGACTTCCAGCTCGTTTACCGGGGCCAATTCGACACCAGCCGCCCCAGCCTCGACACCCCTGTCACCGGCTGCGAGCTACGCGCGGCTATCGACGCCGTTCTAGCTGACCAGCCAGTGACGGACGACCAGCACGCCAGCTTGGGCTGCAACATCAAGTGGAAACAGTAAAAAGGCCGGACGAATCTCCAGCCTTTCACTTAGGTACTTATTTGTTTGTCATTCCCGGAGGGAATCTGCTGTTCGGCCGGCCTCTAAAGCGCCAGCCCCTTCAGATACTCCCGGAACTTGGCCCCAAACTCCGGCCGCTTCAGCCCAAACTCCACCGTAGCCTGCAGCATTCCGAATTTATCCCCAGCATCGAACCGCTTCCCTTCAAAGGTGAATCCATACACCTTCTCCGTCTTCAGCAGCCCAAGAATGCCATCCGTCAACTGCAGCTCCCCGCCAGCGCCAAACCCCGTCTGCTCCAGCAGTGAGAAGACAGCCGGCGTCAGAACGTAGCGTCCGATAATCGCCTGCTTCGAAGGCGCATCCTCAAACTTTGGCTTCTCCACCATGCCGCTGCACTCATAAATACGTTCATTCGCAGGATCCTGCGCCCCCGCCAGCACGCCATACGCGCTAATCCCCGGCCCCTCGATCGTCATCGTAGCCAGCACCGACCCCTGGCGCTCGTCATACACATCCATCATTTGCTTCAGGCAAGGCGTTTCGGCATCGATCACATCATCCGCCAGAATCACAGCAAACGGCTCATCCCCGACCAGCTGCTTGGCGCAAAGCACAGCATGCCCCAACCCCAGCGGCTCTTTCTGGCGAACGTAAGAAATCCGCGCCATCGAAGAAATCTTCCGCGAAATCTCCAGCAGCTCCTTCTTACCCTTTTTCTCCAGCGTCGCATCCAGCTCATAGCTGATGTCGAAGTGATCTTCCATCGCGCCCTTGCCGCGCCCGGTGATGAAGATGATGTGCTCAATCCCCGAAGCAATCGCCTCTTCCACGCCGTACTGAATGATCGGCTTGTCCACCAGCGGCAGCATTTCTTTCGGAATTACCTTCGTTGCGGGCAAAAAGCGCGTGCCCAGTCCACCTGCCGGAAATACTGCCGTGCGAACTTTCTTGCTCATGCGATCGAAATCCTTCCTGTTCGGCGAAAAATTGACGGCGGAATGAACCCCGGTCCCGCCTGTCAAATTAGCGTACTAGAGATTGGCAACAAATTGATTACTAAAGTTCGCACCCCGCCGCTGGACTTCACAGAGTAGGAGAATCATCCCCAAGCATCGCCTGCCGCACAATCTTGATCGGCGGAAAACCCTGCTTCAGAAATTCATTGTGGAATTGCTCCAGCGAAAACGCCGCGCCCTGCTTCTTCCGCATATCCTCGCGCAGCTTCAGGATCTCCAGCTTGCCCAGCGTGTAGTAAAGGTAGGTCGCATCCGCAGTCCCGCGCTTGGTCTCGACCATCCCCGTCTCATGCGACTGATACCCTTCCTTCTCAAAGAAGGCCACCGCCTCGTCAAAGCTCATCTTGCCGGTATGCATCTGGATGCCAACCACAAACCGCGAATCGCGCAGCAGCGCATCCTGCAGCTGCCCAAGCCGCAGGAACTTCGCCTCCCGCTCCGTCTTCGCGCCCGCACCCGGCTGGCCAAATCCCTCATCCAGCATCATCTGCTCGCAGTAGTGCGCCCATCCCTCCGCATTCGAACTCGCCCCCAGCAGCTTGCGCACACGGCTCGGCGCAGAAGGCACCCAAAGGAACTGCACATAGTGCCCCGGATACGCCTCATGCACCGCCGTACTGATCACGGTGCCGATATTGAACGCATGCATGAAGCCCTCGACTTCTTTCGGGCTCATCTTCGGATCAGGCAGCGTCACATTGAAGTAAGCCTCCGTCGCATGCTTCTCAAACGCTCCCGGCGTATCCATCGAAGCAAACGTCGTAGCCCGCATGAATGGCGGCGTTTCTTCGAGAATGGGCCGCACCTCGGAAGGAATCGTAACGATATGCTTCTCGTAAATGAACTTGATCAGCCCGTCAAACGTGTCGCGAAAACTCTGCAACAGTTGATCCGGCGCAGGATGATTTTCACCCAGCTCTTCCAGCACTGCAGTCGGCTCTTTATTCGGTTCCAGCTCATGCGCAATCCGATTGAACTCAGCCTTGTTCTTGGCCAGATCTGCGTAGCCAATCTTCAACAACTGATCCAGCGGAGTATCCACCATCTCGTCATACGCCAGCTTCTTGCGAAACGTATCGGCGCCAAAGCGAAAGTCGCCATTCGAACGCGGCAGCAGGTCGCTCTTAAGCCATGCCAGGTACTCGTTCAACGCCTTGATCACAGCCGCGTTCGAAGCAGCAAACTCCGCCTTCAACGAAGCATCCTGCGCATCCGCAAACGCCAGCGGCACATCATGCTCAAAGAAGCTGACAATGCCCGGCAACTGCTCAATCGCAATCTCTGTATAAATCTTCGGGGGGCTCTTGAGATTCGCGCGCGCATCCACAAACGCCTGCGGCATCAGTTTCTCGCGCGCAATCAACGACTTCAACCGCTCATCCGGAGAAGCAAACTTGCGCTCCATCAGGCTGAAAGCCGCACCCGATACCGTGCCCGAATACGTATCCGGATTGCGCTCCCACATACGAATCACTTCCAGGCTCAAGAGCTCCGAACGAATGCTCCCCAGCACAAGTTCACGATCGGCACGCGTCGTTTGATCCAGAGCATCCGGCGAAATCGCCTCGATGCGCTTCTCAAACCCATGCAGCGCCTTCACCTCAGCATCAATATTCTTGCGCGACGAATTCTCCAGCTGCGCATCGTACTGGTGATACCCCGCCTGCGTCCCGGCACTCGGCTGATACGGAAAATACACCGTGTCGAAATACGCATCGGATGCCGCAACAAACGCCTGCTTCGAGGATGCTGCGTCGGCAAGCGCTAAGTTGGCCGACGCCAGTGAAACTCCCAAAACTCCAAGTACGATCGCTGTTTTCATGATTCTCTTCTCAATCAAATTTTGAATTACGCGGGTACAGCTTCCAACTGAATAGCCTCAAGCAGCGTCTTCGCCTCAGCCATCATCTGCATAGGATTGTTCGCGCTCAGCGCCTGCAGCGGGAATTTCAAAATCCCCTGCGGCGTGAACTGCGCGCCCTTGCGAGCATTGCGCGCAACAAGCCGCATCAGCTTATCCGGATCAACAGCAGCCTTCTCCGTAAATCGCAAATGAAGCAGATCGCGCTTGCGATCCATCTGCGCCACGCCAACACGCTCACATGCAATGCGCAAACTCGCCGCCGCCAGCAAGTGTAACGTGTGATCCGGCAGCGCACCATAGCGATCCTGCAGCTCCGCGCGAACATCCGCAAGAGCCTCGTCCGTCGCCGCCCCTGCAATCTTCTTGTACAGCCGCAGACGCTGATTCTCTTCCGGCACATAGTTCTCTTCAATGCGCAGCGCAATACCAAGGTTGAGTTGCGTGGCAGCGCGCTCATCCTCGCCCTCGCCCTTCAATTCCTTCACCGCCTGCTCCAGCATCGACGTATACATCTCAAAGCCCACAGCCTCAATATGCCCGCTCTGCTGCCCACCCAGCATGTTGCCAGCCCCGCGCAACTCAAGATCCAGGGCAGCTATCTTGAAGCCCGCACCCAGGTCGCTGAACTCCTTCAGAGCCGCAAGCCTTCGTCGTGCAATGTCGGTCAACTCCTGCTCCGGCGGAATCAGCAGATACGCATAAGCCCGTCGATTCGACCGGCCCACGCGCCCGCGCAACTGGTATAGCTCGCTCAACCCATGCCGGTCAGCGCGATTGATGATCATCGTATTCGCCCGCGAAATATCCAGCCCATTCTCGATGATCGAAGTCGCAACAAGAACGTCATACTCCCCATGCACAAAGGCCAGCATCACCTTCTCGAGCTCGCCTTCGCTCATCTGCCCATGGCCAACCGTCACGCGCGCAGCAGGCACCAGCTCATGAATCTTCGCAGCCAACTCGTAGATGCTCTCCACGCGATTGTGAACAAAGTACACCTGTCCACCGCGCTCCATCTCCAGCTCGATTGCTGACCGCACCAGCTTTTCATCGAACTTCGCAACCACAGTCTGAATCGCCATGCGATCCTTCGGCGGCGTCTCGATCACGCTCATATCGCGCAGGCCCACAAGGGACATATGCAGCGTTCGCGGAATCGGCGTAGCACTCATCGCCAGCACATCGATAGCGCGCCGCATCTGCTTCAGCCGCTCCTTGTGCTTCACGCCAAAGCGCTGCTCTTCATCCACAATCAGCAGCCCAAGATCCTGAAACTTGATGTCCTGCGAGAGCAATCGGTGCGTGCCGATGAGAATGTCAACCTTGCCATTCTCCGTGCGTTCGAGAATAACCTTCTGCTCTTTCGCAGTGCGGAAACGCGAGATCATTTCGACATTGATCGGGAACTGCGCAAAGCGTTTCTTGAACGTCTCGTAATGCTGAAACGCGAGGATCGTTGTAGGCGTAAGCACCGCTACCTGCTTGCCATCCTGCACCGCCTTGAACGCAGCGCGCATGGCCACTTCCGTCTTGCCGTAGCCCACATCGCCGCACAGCAGCCGGTCCATCGGACGCTCGGATTCCATGTCCCGCTTAATGTCCGCAACAGCATTCAACTGGTCATCGGTCTCCGTATAATCGAAAGCCTCTTCAAACTCCAGTTGAAACTCGTTATCCACACCGAACGAGTGCCCCTTTGCCGCCTGCCGCTCCGCATACAACTTCAGCAACTCATCGGCCATGTCCGCCATGGCCTTCTTCACACGAGCCCGCGTCTTGGTCCACTGCTGCGAGCCGAGCTTGTTCAACACCGGCTGCGGCCCGGCATCGGTCGAGCGATATTTCTGAATCAGATCGAGCCGCGTCAGGGGCACGTACAGCCGCGCCTGGTCCGCAAACTCCAGCACCATGAACTCAACCTTGATGCCGTCCTGCTCAATCTCCTTCAGCCCAACATAACGTCCAATGCCATGCTCCACATGCACGACATAATCGCCAATCGTAAGATCGCGAAAATCCGAAACAAACGCAGCCGTCTTCGACTTGCGTGGCTCAAGACGAGCAGCAACATCCGCCTCGTCGGAAAGATCGTTCGCCCCAAACAGCATGAAGTTCTGCTCTGGGATACTCACACCCGCAGCAATCTGCGCCCGCACAATGACCGGCACGCGCATATCGCCAGCTAAGTGGCTCGTCTCGTCATAGAGATTCTCACTGCCCACGTGCGGATTGCGGCTGCCCAGTCGATACGAGAGCTGATACTCACGCAGCACCGTCGCCAGCCGCTCCACCTCAGGCTGGTTCGGCGCGGCCAGCAGAATGCGCTGCTCCTGCGCGACAAGATTGCGCACCTGCTCAATAAACGCCGGTATCGATCCATGAAAACGCAGCGTAGGACGCGTAGCAAACTCAATCTCACCCAGCGTCGTATCGTCTTCCAGCACATCAACAGCACCAAGCTGATCGAGATCAAGCCCCGGATGCGTACCCAGCATCGCCTGCAAAATCTCAGGCCGGACATACACATCCTCCGGAAGGATCAGCGACCCGATCCCCGATCGGTCATGCCGCTGCTGCACCTTGTTCCACCAGCGATCGATCTGGTTGCGCACCATCGCCGGCTCTTCCACAAACAGCGAACAACGCGGCAGCAACTTCAACAGATGCGTGTCCGCCCCAGCCACCGCAGCAAAGAACTCCCACCCAGGAAAGATCGTCACGCCCTGCGAAGTCGCAAGGTCAGCAAACGAGTCTTCTTCTGCATCCTCATCTTCGCCAGCGATACGCTGCTTGCTCAACCTCGCATGCACAGCAGCCAGTAGCTTCTCGTTCGCCGGTATCTCAGCGAGCGGCAGCAGCAGGGCCTCATCAATCGCCGTCGAAGACCGCTGCGTCTCCGGATCGAACTTGCGAATCGACTCAATCTCGTCGCCAAAGAAATCCACGCGGATCGGCCGGTCAGCCTCCGGCGAATAGATATCCAGAATCCCGCCACGCCGGGCAAACTGTCCCGGCATCTCCACCAGATCCACCTGCTCATACCCAACGCTCGAAAGATGATCGATCAACATCCCAATATCGACCTCTTCGCCGCGATCGAGCTTCAGCGCAAGCCCCGTATAGTAGCTCCGCTGAAACAACCGCAGCGCCAGCGACTCCACCGGCGTAATCACAATTGAAGCCGCGCCCGTAACGAACTTCCAAAGCACAGCAGCCCGCTGCTCCTGGATGTCCGGATGCGGCGAAAGATTCTCAAACGGCAGCACATCATGCGCCGGCAGCCGAAGCACCCGCTTGGGATCAATCGCCCCCGTAAGCTCACAGCCCGCCTTCAGCGCCAGCTCCAGCGCCTCCGCAGCCTTGTTGTCCGGCACCACCACAACGACCGGCTCTTTCGCGGCCTTGGCAAACAGCGGAATATACAAGGCCCGTGCCGTCGAAGTCAGTCCAGACACACGCCTGCGCCCCCTGGCAAGGCCAAGGTGCCTGCGAACGCGGTCAAAAGCGACGGACTGCTCCAGCTCCGCAAAGATTTCGCGGACAAACGGCAGGATCATATTCTTCCTAGTTTACCAGCGCGCTCCATCTCACCCATCAATCTCCAATGAAACCGGCGAATTCGACGCAGTGAGCCGGATGTCTTAAAGTGAAGAGTTGTCATGCAATATGAGTAGGTCGTCGAGTTAGCTCGCGGAGGAAGTCAATGAAAGCATTAGTAAAGAGCCAGGCCACCCAGGGCCTGTGGCTCGAAGATATCCCGGAGCCCTCGATCGGCATCAACGATGTGCTCATCCGCGTCCGCTACGCCGGCATCTGCGGCACCGACGTGCATATCTACCAGTGGGACGACTGGGCACAGAAGACCATCAAGGTCCCCATGGCCATCGGCCACGAGTTCGTTGGCGAAGTCGTCGCCGTCGGCTCCAACGTCAACGATTTCTTCCCCGGCGACATCGTCAGCGGCGAAGGCCACGTCACCTGCGGTCGCTGTCGCAACTGCATGGCAGGCCGCCGCCACCTCTGCGCCAACACCCAGGGCGTAGGCGTCAACCGCGCCGGGGCCTTCGCCGAATACATCTCCCTGCCCATGACCAACATCTGGCGCCATCACGCCGGCGTCGACCAGGAAGTCGCAGCCATCTTCGATCCCTTCGGCAACGCCGTCCACACCGCCCTCTCCTTCCCCGTCCTCGGCGAAGACGTGCTCATCACCGGCGCAGGCCCCATCGGCATCATGGCCATCCCCGTCGTCAAGCACGCAGGCGCGCGCCACGTCGTCATCACCGACATGAACCCCTACCGCCTCGACCTCGCCCGCAAGATGGGCGCAACCCTCGCCATCGATCCCGCCGAAACCACGCTGCCCGAAGTGCAGAAGCAGCTAGGCATGGCAGAGGGATTCGACGTCGGCCTCGAGATGTCCGGCAACCCCATCGCGCTCAAAGACATGATCGCCAACATGAGCCACGGCGGCAAAATCGCCATCCTCGGCATCCCCGCCAAAGAGATGCCCATGGACTGGCGCCAGGTCATCTTCAACATGATCACCATCAAGGGCATCTACGGCCGCGAGATGTATGACACCTGGTACAAGATGTCCGTCATGATCGAAAGCGGACTCGACATTTCTCCAGTCATTACGCACCGATACGCCTTCGCCGACTTCCAGCATGGCTTTGACGCCATGATCTCCGGCCAGACCGGCAAAGTCGTACTCGACCTCACCACGCTGTAACCACACTGCATTGTCATCCTGAACGCAGTGAAGGATCTGCTTTTGCTTTTGTCTTTGTCCTTGCTTTTCTGGTTGTCATTCCCGCAGGGAATCTGCTTTTGCCTTTCAACCACTAACCACTAATCACTCGCTTCCCCAGGAGCCATCATGTACGGCACTTTCCGCGAGCATCTGCAAACCAAAATCACCGAGATCGAAACCGCCGGCCTCTTCAAGCGCGAACGCATCATCGTAGGCCCGCAGCAGGCCGAAATCCCCGTCGGCGACACCACCGTCCTCAACCTCTGCGCCAACAACTACCTCGGCCTAGCCAACCACCCCGACATCGTCGCCGCCGCACACAGCGCGCTCGATGACTGGGGCTACGGCCTCGCCAGCGTGCGCTTCATCTGCGGCACGCAGTCCATCCACAAGCAGCTCGAAGACCAGCTCAGCACCTTCCTCGGCACCGACGACACCATCCTCTACGGCTCCTGCTTTGACGCCAACGGCGGCCTCTTCGAAACCCTCCTCGACGCCAGCGACGCCATCATCTCCGACGAGCTCAACCACGCCAGCATCATCGACGGCATCCGCCTCTGCAAAGCCACCAAGTACCGCTACAAAAACGGCGACATGGACGACCTCGAAGCCAGGCTGAAAGAGTCCGCCGGCGCGCGCCATCGCCTCATCGCCACCGACGGCGTCTTCTCCATGGACGGCTACATCGCCAAACTCCAGCAGATCTGCGACCTCGCCGACAAGTACGGCGCGCTCGTCATGGTCGACGACTCCCACGCCGTAGGCTTCGTCGGCGAAAACGGCCGCGGCACACCGGAATACTGCGGCGTCGAAGGCCGCATCGACATCCTCACCGGCACCCTCGGCAAAGCCCTCGGCGGCGCCAGCGGCGGCTACACCAGCGGCCGCAAAGAGATCATCCAACTGCTCCGCCAGCGCTCGCGCCCCTACCTCTTCTCAAACTCCGTAGCGCCGCCCATCGTAGCCGCGTCGCTCAAAGTCCTCGAACTCGTCAGCCAGTCCACCCAGCTGCGCGAACACCTCCGCGCCAACACCGAATACTTCCGCCAAGCCATGACCGAAAACGGCTTCACCATCCTGCCCGGCGAACACCCCATCGTCCCCGTCATGTTCGGCGACGCAGCCGTAGCCGCCCGCATGGCAGAGTTGCTGCTCACCAAGGGCATCTACGTCGTAGCCTTCTCGTACCCCGTAGTCCCCATGGGCAAAGCCCGCATCCGCACGCAAATCTCCGCAGCCCACAGCCGCCACGAGCTGGAGTTCGCAGTCAAGTGCTTCGCAGAAGCCAAGAAAGAGATAGAGGCGCACTAAGCACCTCACGATGTGCTCAGAGTTCCCACTACCTACACACCCATTGCGGTATATGACAACTTAGGGGCAAATCGTTGATCATCATTGAACATGATCGACCCTTGGGAAAGAAGATTTCAGCGTATTCGCTTCTTTGGATGGCTTGCACTCGCAGGTCTACCCTTCATTGCCTTAGCCACGTTTATGGCCGATTTCATTCAGACCTTTGCTGTCATCATGGCGCTGTTGTTGATTGTTCCCGCCTTCATTTACGTCTATGTGATTGTCATTCTGCATTGGAAGGCCCGCTACAGAGGTGAACACAGCGATTTGTGGGGTGTGCTGATCTTGGTTGAGACCAGTGGCTGGATGAAGTTAATCTATATTTTTCGGCACATTGTCCCAGACATGCACCACAGCGGTCGCTACCGTATTACTCCAGAGTCTCCGACAACTCTGGAGTAACGCTTTATTAAACTAAAGCCAAGCTTTCGGAACTCTATGTCATCCCGAAACTTGTCCTCTTCAAAACAAGACTATGTCCCTTCCAATCACTTCCCACCCGGCGCCTCACATACGCATACATAAACTCAACCGCCTTCGTATAAGAATCCACCGGCAGCCGCTCATCCTGCCCATGCCCCCGGCAAGCATCTCGCTCCAGCGCCCCCCGCCATGAGCTAGAGTTCGCAGTCAAGTGCTTCGCAGAAGCCAAGCAAGAGCTCGAGGCGCACTAAGCGCCCTCGCTCCTGCAAGAAAGGGCCTAGGGAGACGCGAGTTCAGAAGATCAGATTTACTAATTTGCGGCTTGCATCTACTAATAAATGCAGTCGTCGATGCAGGTAAAACGTGAGCACAAGCCTTAAGACTCTCGAAATCAAACGAAGCCCAGACCGCAGATACAAAGTAGGTACTGTTCCTTCCCTGGAGGATGTACCTGCAAGTCTGGAAAGATGCTCTGCTCATTTCATTCTCTTACTAGCTGTCGATGCTTCATTACTCGAAGATGAACGAATCAGTGCGAGCGCCAAGGCTCTTATGTCACGAGGGCTGGCAGGATTTTCTGTGTGGGGACCTGATTGCTCAAGAGTTCACGACCTATTTGATTGGGAGCGAGATCCTGATGAGACGGATGAGAACTTAGTATGCACAACCTGGCACGCAGATGAACCCATTTCCGAAGCTGTTTGCTATTTCGAGTTGAACGCTTACCCTTCATCCGACTTTGAACAGGATTGCTCGGATTGGATTGCCATTGCTGTAGGCAATGAGAATTGGGAGAGCGAGATTACCGCGGCTCTCATCAAGGGCTTCGGTGATTGAAGAGTGCTCAGAAGGGACTGGCGTTGTTACTGGCCAACTCACTTCCCACCCAGCGCCCTAACATACGCATACATAAACTCAACCGCCTTCGTATACGAATCCACCGGCAGCCGCTCATCCTGCCCATGCGCGCGATCATCATCCCGCTCCAGCGCCACCCCCGAAAACCCATACGTAGGAATGCCCGCCTGCGCAAAGTAGATCGAGTCAGAAGCGCCATTCTCCATCACCGGCGTGACAGGCGTACCCGGCCATATCTGGTTCACTAATTTTGTGAGCGGATCGAAGACCTCAGGCAGCGGCGGAGGCGGCACAATCGCCTTCCTCTCCGGAGCCACATCGGCCACCACTCCCGCATCCGAAACATACTTCACCACCAGCTTCGCATCGCCAAACACCTGCATCAGCTCCTTGCGAATCTGCTCCGGCGAATGCCCCGGAAAGATACGGCAATTCACATTCGCCTGCGCCGTCTGCGCCAGCGCATTCGGAGCATGTCCCGCAGCCAGCCGCGTCGCTACACATGTGGTCCGGAAGCTCGAATTGAAGTCCGGATCAGCCGACAACCGCGCCGCAGCAGCCGTGTCCGGCGGCGTCGCCAATATCGCGCGAAGATCAGCCGCCGTCTGCCCCGACTTCTGCTTCGCGAAAGCCTCAAAGTAAGCCCGCGTCACACCGTTCAACTCAAACGGAAAGCTGTAAGCAGCCAGCTTGTTCAACGCCGTCGTCAACTCATAGATCGCATTGTCCGCGCGAGGCCGCGAGCTATGCCCGCCCGGGTTCAGCGCCGTCACCTGGAAGTCGGCATAGATCTTCTCCGTAGCCTCCACATCGGCCACCACAGGCTTGCCGTTCTCAAGCTCCACGCCACCGGAATCAGGATTGATCACATACGCCGCATCCACCAGTTCGCGATGATTCTCCACCAGCCATGAAGCACCGTTGAACGCGCCGCTTTCCTCATCCGCCGTCAGCGCCAGAATCAGGTCCCGCGCAGGCTTGTACCCATCGCGATGCAGATGCAGAAACGCCGCCACCAGCGAAGCGTCCGACTCCTTCATATCCTGCGTGCCGCGCCCGTAGTAATACCCATCCTTCTCCACAAACTGGAACGGATCGGTATGCCAATCCTTAGGCAGCGCCTCGACAACATCCATGTGGCAAAGGAACAAAATAGGCTTAGCATTCCCCGTCCCATGAATGCGCACCACAAGATTCTTCTTCCGCTCATCCGGCCCCAGCAACTGCACATCGGCAGCCGGAAAACCCGCATCCAGAAAGCGCTTCTGCATCGCCGCAGTCCCGTTGGTCACGTTGCCCAGCGGCGTATCCGTCGTGTTGATCTCAATCAACTGCTTGAAGATCGCAACAGCCTCTTTGTGGTCAGCATCCGAGAGAGGCGTAACTGTCTGAGCCGGCGCGGTAGCAAAGGCCATGCCAGCCAGCGCCAGCATGGCAAAGGAACGGGAAAGAGAAATCAACATTCCGCGATTGTACGAGATCACCCGTAAGCCCGAACGCTACAACACCGCTAAAGGCTTTTACTTCACGCGAAACAGTTTGCGTGCAACCCGCCCAAGGGCCTATCGTGTTGTCGCATCGCCTGAGAGGAATTCCATGCATCTGAAGTTCGCAGCGTCACTCATACTCGTTGGTTCCACGTTGGCTTTCCACGTTGTCGCGCAAGCCGCCTCTCACCCGCGCCCAAAGATCACGGGCATCTCGCACCTCGCCTCGTACACAACCGATCCAAAAGCCACCGAACACTACTACGTCGACATCATCGGCGCCGCCAAACAGCCCGATCCTGAAAACAAAGCCGGCGTCCGCTACGCCATTAACGCAACGCAATTCGTTGAAGTCCTCCCACTGCCCGCCAACGCAGGCGTAAACCGCCTGGACCACACCGGCTGGAACACCGAAAGCGCAGAAGGCATGCGCCTCTACCTCGCCGACAAAGGCTGGAAGACCCCGGCGAAAGTCACCCACAACAGCGACGGCAGCCAGTCCTTCCGCGTCTCGGATCCCGAAGGCAACATCGTCGAATTTGTACAGCCGTCGGCGAACGCTAAGGCCCCCAACGCCCCGCACGTCATCGGCAAGCATGTCATCCACGTAGGCTTCCTCGTCCACTCACGCGAGGTCGAAGACAAGTTCTACAGAGACCTGCTCGGCTTCCGCCCCTACTGGTTCGGCGGCATGCAGGAAGGCAAAATCGACTGGGTCTCGCAGCAGGCCCCCGAAAGCCACGACTGGCTCGAATACATGCTCGCCAGCGGCAAGCTCGACATGTCCGGCACTGGAATTCCAGCAGGCATGAGCCAACAGGCGCTGGGCGTCCTCGACCACCTGTCGATCGGCGTCGTCTCGGTGCCCGAAAGCTACAAGCAGCTCCAGGCCGAAAACCGCCTCCCCGCCCCCGGCGAAAAAATCCACACCGACCAGCACACCCAGATCGGCAAAGACGGCAAATACCAGTTCAACCTCTACGACCCCGACGGCATCCGCCTGGAGTTGATGAACTTCCACGCCACCGACAAGCCCTGCTGCTCCCCCTTCACCGCCGACGACCCAACGCCGTAAACGCTTCGTCCTCAACGTTCCCTTTGTTTGTCATTCCCTTAGTTGTCATTCCCCTTTGGTTGTCATTCCCGAAGGGAATCTGCTTTTCCCCCAGCCACCGCCGCCCACCGCGCCACGATATAAACTGAAACAATCATGAGCGCCACCGCAGCCCTGAGCCCGGCAATTCTGGCCAAATACGAAGTCGTCATCGGCCTCGAAGTCCACGTGCAACTCCTCACCGCCACCAAGGCCTTCTGCGGCTGCGCGAACCAGTACGGCTCCGCCCCCAACACCAACGTCTGCCCGGTCTGCCTAGCCCTGCCCGGCGCCCTGCCCGTTCTGAACCGGAAGGCCGTGGAACTGGCGGCGTTGACCGGTCTGGCCCTGAACTGCACCGTGAACGAGCGCAGCATCTTCGCGCGCAAAAATTACTTCTACCCCGATTCACCCAAGGGCTACCAGATCTCGCAATTCGACAAGCCGATCTGCGAAAACGGCTACATCGACATCTCGACACCCGATGGAACCAAGCGCATCGGTGTCACCCGCGCGCATCTCGAAGACGACGCCGGCAAGAGCATTCATGACGGCTTTGCTGATTCGGCGACGCGCACTTACGTCGACCTGAATCGCGCCGGCACCCCGCTGGTCGAAATCGTCTCCGAGCCCGACATGCGCACCCCGGACGAAGCCTACGAGTACCTCACCAAGCTCAAAGAGATCCTGCTCTTCGCCGGGGTCTCTGACGTGAACATGGAAGAGGGCTCGCTGCGCTGCGACGCCAACGTGAGCATCATGCCGCGCGGAGCCAAGAAGTTCGGCACCAAGGTGGAAGTCAAAAACGTCAACAGCTTCCGCTACATCCGGTCGGCGCTGGAATATGAGATCGAGCGCCAGATCGAAGTCGTCGAAGCCGGCGGCATCATCAAGCAGGAAACGCGCCTCTGGAACCAGGCCGAAGGCCGCACCTTCCCCATGCGCTCGAAAGAGCAGGCGCACGATTACCGATACTTTCCTGAGCCTGACCTGCCGCCGCTGATCGTCTCGCCCGAGTGGCTGGCCGAGATCTCCGCCACCATGCCGGAGCTGCCGGAGGCACGCCGCAGGCGAATGATTGGCGAATATGACCTGACCCAGCAGGACGCCGAAACGCTTACCGCGACGCGCGAGTTCGCCGACCGCTTTGAAGCCGTCGCACGCACGGCAAAGAGCCCGCGCCGCGTCGCGAATCTGCTGCTTTCCGAACTCGGTGGACGCCTCAAAGCCGCCGGTCTTGAGCTCGAACAGTCGCCCATCAGTCTGCCCGGAATCGTGCAGGCCGCCGACCTACTCGAAGAAAACAAGATCAGCTCCAAGCAGCTCAAGCAGCTTTTCGACGTCTGCTTCGAAAACGGCGAGGACTTCCCAGCCGTTTACGAGCGCGAAAAGCCGCAGCAGATCACCGACGTCAGCGCCATCGAAGCGCTGATCGATCAGGTCATCGCCGCCAATCCGGCCCAGGTCGCGCAGTACGAAGGCGGCAAAAAGACCGTCGCCGGATTCTTCGTCGGGCAGGTCATGCGCGCCTCCAAGGGCCAGGCCAACCCGGCGCTACTGAATGAGCTTGTCGCAAAAAAGCTCGACGCCTAGCTTACGTCGCTGAGGGAAGGTTCCACGTGGAACACTCCCTCAGCTCAAGCAGCCGGAAAACCAAAATTGTTCCACGCGGAGCATTTCTCGGCGAACGGAAAAGGCCCGAAATGGCTTTGTTGGAAGTCATTTCTTTTGTGTCACTTGCAGTTGCGTTGGAATTATGCGTTTTGTGCCTCATTACAGCGAATGGGGATTTACCCTTCCTGAACGGCTGTCGAACAAGCGTGGAACAATTCTCGTAGAACAAATCCGTACAAAGCGAATTGCTGGCAAGATGCGGATAGTTGACGGGCGCGGTATTGGCGCAGGATGGTATCCATGATGACCACCGAACTCGCCACTCTGCCTCAACAAAACGCCGAAGAACAAGCCTGGCAGCAGCTGCTCGCTCGCGACCCGAAAGCTGCGTTTTTCTACGGAGTCGCGACCACCGGCGTCTACTGCAGGCCGGATTGCAAGAGCCGTCGCCCGTTGCGCGAAAACACTCGCTTTTTCGCGAATCCCGCAGAGGCCCGAGCGGCAGGATTTCGCGCCTGCCAGCGCTGCCACCCTGACGAGCCGAAGCCGCAGGACGCTGTTGCTCGCATGTGCGCTTATCTTGAGGCGCGCATCGACCGGCCTGTACGGCTGGCCGAGCTGGGTAAGCTGATCGGCAGGAGCCCTTTTACTGCGCAGCGGCTCTTTACGGAAGGTATGTCTGTCAGCCCGGCCGCATATCAGCGCGCCATCCGCGCTAACGGGTTTCGCGGACAGTTGCGCAGCCAGCCCGAAGGAGAATCGAAGGTGACGACTGCTATTTATGAAGCAGGGTACGGCTCCAGCAGCCGGGCTTACGAAAGCAGTCCTTTGGGCATGACCCCCGGCAAGTTTCTCGCTGGCGGACGCGGTGAGAAGATCGGCTTTGCTGTTGCCGAGAGTTCGGTTTCGCCTGAACTGGGCTGGATCATCGTTGGCGGGACGGAGCGCGGCATCTGCTGGCTGGCGCTTGCTGAGTCCGCCGAAGCAGCCGAGGCCAGCCTGCGCGAGGAGTTCCCCGCTGCCGAGCTTCATGCCGATCCTGCGCTGCAGAAGTCGGTCGATGGAATCCTGCAGAACATCTACGGCAACTCCGGCAAGCAGACGACGCTGCCGCTCGATCTGCGCGGCACTGCGTTCCAGCTCCGCGTATGGAAAGCGCTTCAAGAGATCCCCGCTGGCGAGACCCGCACCTACAGCCAACTCGCCGCGGAGATGGGCATTCCCCGTTCTACGCGTGCCGTGGCTCGCGCCTGCGCGTTGAATCGCGTTTCTGTTCTCGTCCCGTGCCACCGCGTCGTCGGCGCGAGTGGCTCTCTCACCGGGTACCGTTGGGGGGTTGAACGCAAACGCCAACTGCTGGCATCGGAAAAGCGCAGCTGAACGCGAAACGCCCTGTACCGCTCAAGACAATGCAGGCGATACAGGGCGTTTTTGTTCATCCACAGCCAGGTCTTACAGTCGCGAACCGCCGGATGCATGGATTGTCTGCCCGGTTACCCAACCGGAGTCGTCCGAAGCCAGAAAGACTGCGATATCCGCGATGTCCTTCGGTTGCCCGATGCGGCCGAGCGGTGTACGCACGATCTGTTCCTTGTGGAAGTCGCTGCCGACAACGCCAGCCGTATGTGTGCCTTCGGTCTCAACCAATCCGGGATTCAGCGAGTTGACGCGAATTCCCTTGGCTCCGAGTTCCGCCGCAAGCGATTTAGTGATCGTGTCCACGGCGCCCTTGGTGGCGCTATACACCGAGAAAGAGGGTACGCCGCCAGCCGCCACCGAACCGATGTTGATCACGCTGCCGCCTTTGGGGGAAAACTGCGCAATCGCTGCCTTGGTGGTCAGCAACAGGCCCAGCACGTTGACGTTAAACTGCTTGTGAAAGTGCTCCGGCGTAACGCTATCGATCGCCCCAAACTCATAGATGCCGGCGTTGTTGACCAGCACGTCGATGGGGCCGTACTTCTTCACCACTGCGTCAATCAGGCCGGGAATACTCTCCGGTTCGCCCACGTTAGCCTGAACCGCAAATGCCTTGCCGCCGGCCGCCGTGATTTCATTGACAACCTTGTTTGCGCCCTCGGCGCTGGTCGAATAGTTCACCGCAACCGACGCGCCATTAGCGGCCAGTTCCTTCGCGATCGACGCGCCAATACCCTTGGAAGCGCCCGTTACCAACGCCACTTTGCCATTCAGTTTGCTCATCACACATCTCCTTGTATCGAAATCCGCCGGGGTTTATCACTTGCTCAACCGTTCGACATTTCGATAACCGTCTAATTGATGTCGCGCGAGTCGAAGAAGATTCAACAGCGCCAAAGAATTATTCTTGGCGATTTTGGATTAGAGGTTATTCAGGTCTGCGAGGAAGGCGCTCCACACGTCGCGGCGGAGGCTCAGCTTGGCATATTTGCCTTCGCGTTCGATGTGGATCAGCCCGGCAGTTTCGAGTTCCTTCAAGTGATGCGACAGTGTCGCTGCGCTGATGGGCAGAGATTCGCGCATATCGGAACACGCAGCAGGCTGCCCGCAGACGCATTGTCCCAGCCGCTCCACGATCTCCATGCGCCGCGGATCTCCCAGCGCTTTGAAGATGGCGAGACGCTGCGCAGCTGTCAGTTCGATCTTCCGCCCAGCTTCCGTTTCGTTCTGAGATTGCAATTTCATTGGAACAACCCCGTCACCTTCCTGCCGTCGCGCGCAAGAGGACAACAATAACCATCTCTTAGATTGGATGCTACAGCAGCCGGAATGACCCAGCGGTCAGCATTTGTCCGCGGCCTATCGTGGTGCGTCGAAACAGTTGACGCTGGTGTCGTTGCGAACGCGCGAGGTTGACCAGCCTCTTCAAGCTAGCCTCACGGTAAGTTGGAACTCACGCCCAGGTCAGCCGCAATTTTTTCGAGACGGCTGTCACGTGTCCACAAGAGCGTTCCAGGGGTGAGAAGGCATGATGCTAACAGGTGTGCGTCGGTGAGGCCGATGCCTCTCGAAAAGAGTGAGTGCGCCTCGATCATATGACGGACGACAGCGACCGACGCGACTGTAACTGAAAGTAAAGCATCCAACTGCGCAAGCCGCTGATGCCGGTTGCGGAGTGACCCCAAAGCGATCTCCGCAACGATGTAGGGATGCATTGCGATCTGGCCCTGGGTGAGAAAGACGGACATCCGGGGATCTCCCTGACGGAGATGGTCCACCCAGACGGAAGTGTCAGCGAGGATCATATGTGGATCAGAGAGAGACTCGCAGCCGCTTGATATCTTCCAGATCCGGTTCGCTTCCGCCGACTGCAGCCAGACGTCGCGAGGCTTCGAGATGAATCAATGCCTTCAATGCCTCACGCAGCAGGGCTGATCGTTCGGTAACGCCGCTGTATTCCTGGGCCTCCGCAACGAGTGCATCGTCCAACGCTACTGTCGCTCGCATAGAATCTCCTTCACCAACTTTAGCACCAAATGGTGAAAATCATAGGACGTATTATTTTTGTGCGACGGCGAGCAGTGTTTGGAACTGCGGCATCTCTGGTTCTTTATGGACGACGGAAGTTTCGGCGTGCGCGAAGCCGGCACGGGTCAGCATCGACTCCATATCGGTTTCGGTAAAGCCGAGCCACTCGTCGGCGTAGACTTCGCGGGCTTCTTCGTAGCGATGCTGCAGCAGGTCTAGAATCACGACGCGGCCGCCGGGCTTGAGGATGCGGCAGGCTTCGCGCAATGCGCCCTCCGGGTGCAGCGCATGGTGCAGCGACTGGGAGAAGAAGACGAGATCGACGACACCATCGTCGATGGGCACTTCTTCCATATCGCCCTGACGGTATTCAACGTTGGTGACGCCGTGGCGCTGAACGAGTTCGCGGCCGACCTCGATCATGCGCGCGGACGTATCGACGGCGATGACCTTGGTTGCACGCTGAGCGAGCAGTAATGCGAAGGCTCCTTCGCCAGCGCCTAGATCGGCGATGACCATGGGGGGCATGAGCCGGAGCAGCGCTTCGGCAATGCCTTTCCAGCTTTTGCCCGGGACATAATCCTTGCCTAGGCGGCCGGCTACGCTGTCAAAGAAGCTGCGCATGCGGTCCTGGCGCTTCTTGACGACGCGGCGCATGGTGGCCTGGTCGGTTCCCGCTTCGGGAATTTCTGGCCTGGCCTGATCGAGCAGGCGCTCGACGATTCCCTCGCCATCCTCTATCGTCAGCCGGTAGAGGCTGTTTTTGCCGACGCGCCTGTCCTCGACCAGTCCGGCCTGCTTCAGTTGCGAGAGGTGCGTGGAGATGGTGCTCTGGCCCATGGCCAGGATCTCCTGCAGCTCGGCCACTGACAGCTCTTCACCCTGCAAGAGCAGCAGGATGCGGAGCCGGTTTGGGTCGGACACAACTCGAAGGATTTTGACAATTGACGGCATAGGGGAAATCTGTTTACATCAAGATATCACGATGTGACGATACAAGGAGAATTCCGCATGGCTACCGCAACGCTCGACATCATTGCCCCCGAATCGAAAACTGGCGACTTCAAAGTCGCCGATCTGTCCCTCGCCGAGTGGGGCCGCAAGGAACTCGACATTGCCGAGCACGAGATGCCCGGACTGCTTTCGATTCGCAACAAATACGCCGCGGGCAAGCCGCTGGCCGGCGTTCGCATTACCGGCTCGCTGCACATGACGATCCAGACGGCTGTGCTGATCGAGACGCTGGTTGCGCTCGGCGCCGACGTGCGCTGGGCGAGCTGCAACATCTTCTCGACGCAGGATCATGCCGCTGCGGCCATCGCTGCCGCCGGCGTTCCGGTCTTCGCATGGAAGGGTGAGAGCCTTGAAGAGTACTGGTGGTGCACGTACCAGGCGCTGAATCACCGCGACGGTCAAGGTCCCCAGCTTGTCGTCGATGACGGCGGCGACGTGACCCTGCTGATCCACAAAGGATATGAGCTTGAGAACGGCGATGATTGGGTTAACTCGCCCTCTGAGAGCCATGAAGAGTCGGTCATCAAGGATCTGCTCAAGAAGGTTTACGCGGAAGATCCGCAGCACTGGCACAATGTTGTGGCCGGATGGCGCGGCGTATCGGAAGAGACCACGACCGGCGTTCACCGCCTGTACAAGATGATGGAGCAGGGCAAGCTGCTGGTGCCTGCGATCAACGTCAACGACTCGGTGACCAAGTCGAAGTTCGACAACCTTTACGGCTGCCGCGAGTCGCTGGTGGACGGCATCAAGCGCGCGACCGATGTGATGGTTGCGGGCAAAGTCGCGGTCGTGTGCGGCTATGGCGATGTGGGCAAGGGTTCGGCGGCTTCACTGCGCGGTCTTGGCGCTCGCGTGATCGTGACTGAAGTGGATCCGATCAACGCCCTGCAGGCTGCAATGGAAGGGTACGAAGTCACCACGCTTGAAGACACGCTTGGCCGCGGCGACATCTACGTGACCTGCACCGGCAATCTGGACATCATCACGTTCGAGCACATGCAGTTGATGAAGGACCAGGCGATTGTCTGCAACATTGGCCACTTCGACAACGAGATCCAGATCGACCGGCTGAACCAGGCTTCCGGCGTGGAGCGCATCAACGTCAAGCCGCAGGTGGACCGCTACAACTTTGCTGCTGAGGGTGACAAGAAGGCGCACAGCATCTTCGTGCTGGCGGAAGGCCGGTTGGTCAACCTTGGTTGCGCTACTGGGCATCCTAGCTTCGTGATGAGCAACAGCTTTGCCAACCAGACGCTGGCACAGCTTGACCTCTGGGCGAACAAGGACACCTATAAGATCGGCGTCTACGTGCTGCCTAAGAAGCTGGACGAGGAAGTTGCGCGGCTGCATCTGGAGAAGATCGGCGTCAAGCTCACGACGCTGAGCAAGAAGCAGGCTGACTATCTCGGCGTGCCGGTGGAAGGCCCCTACAAGGGCGAGACCTATCGCTACTAACTCCGCAGATCAACGCAGCAAAAAGCCCCGGAGCAATCCGGGGCTTTTTGTTTTGTTGTAAATCACGACGATGATAGCTCTTTGCAAGGGTATGGCTTCATAGTTCGTAGGACAACTCTGCCCATTCGGCCCAGTGAATGCAATCGACTGGATTTGCGTTGATGCCATCCTGAACGGCTTGGACAAGCGACTCAGGCACCCAGCTGAAAATTCGATCTTTTGAATACAAAAACCAAGTATCCCACGGTGGAGCATCCTTAATATCGAAGAAACCCTCTGAAGCTACTTCAGCAGCTCCGTCCTCTACAGTTTCCATTGGCTCGTAAATGAGAAGCTTGCCGTTCAACTGCACTTGCGCTTGATCGATGAGCAATATGTTTGCATCGCGAAGCAAAGCTGAACGCCTTTGATTGATCGTGGAGACCGCCTGACGGTAGCTGTCACGTTTGGCCTCAACCCAAGCTTCTATGCCGATCTCATCGAATGACGGAACGCTAAGGATAGCCGAAGGATTGAGTTCAACGCTGCGAAGCTGGTTGCCTGACAATGACCGGCGGGAGCACCAGGTTACTGCTTCAGAAAGCAATTGCAAGATAGCGGGCGAAGGTTCTAGCTTCTGGGCAAAATTCGTCTTCGCTATCCCTAGAGAGATCATTTGTCCAGCATACTTCTACTCACTGCAAAAACGAATTGAACGTAATTCTCTTGCGAACATTCAATTACTTATCGTTCGGGTCGGGGACCATGACTGCGTGCGGATCGACCTTGGGGATGCCGAAGTGGCCGCTTAGATGCAGCAGCTCAACTGGCTTTAGATCGCAGGCTACCTGGATTACGTTCAGGTTCTTTACTCCGCGGGTCATCACTGTGATGCCGTCTACGTCCATGCCATTCATGTGCAGCCAGAGGTCGGTGGTGGTGCCGTCCTGCTCGGCGAACTGCTGCTTCTTGCCGTGCGCGTCGACCAGGTGCTTCCACCCGGCGGCGCGGTAGGCTGCCGACAGATGGGCCATCGCATCCGGCGCGTAGACTGCGGGAAATTTGTAGCGATAGTTGTCGTATCCGATGCTGGTGATGGCGGCAGCAGCGCGCTCCGGCGACAGGCCCTGCGACTCCAGCACGCCGCGCACCCCTTGCAGCATGGACCGGTCGAAGACGAGGCCGAAGTGGGTCGGGGTCTGATCTGCGAGCGTCGCAAAGGTCTCATTGACGCCCGGCGGAATCTGGGCGGAAGCAGTCGAGATCAGCGCCGCAGATGCGAGAACAGTAAGCAGAATGGATGGCACACGGACACGCATACGCAAGAACTCCTGCCCGGTTAGACACAACCCTGAGGCAGGAGTTTTGCTGTTGTTGGATTTTTCTGGCGGAATTACTCGACCGGTTTGGCCCTGCCGTCTTTTACGGCCTGGTCAATGACCGACTTCAGCTTCTTCGCGGCTTCCTCGGCCTTGCGGCCTTGCTCTTCGCCGATCTTGCCCATTTCCTCGCCGATCGTGCCCATGCGTTCACCAATTTCGCCCTGACGTTCGCCGATTTCGCCCTGCTTCTCGCCGATCTGGCCCTGGATTTCGCCGAGGCGCTCCTGAATTTCACCGACCCGCTCCTGAATTGCCTGCAGCTTTTCCTGGGTCAAATTCACTTTCAGGTCTTCCGTGATCTTCACGGTATTCAGCTTCGCCAGCTCAGCAGTCAGCTTATCCATCTGGGCTTTGAACTCGGGTGAATCGAGCTTCACCGTGGCGTGCTCGGAGGCCACTTTGCTCATCTCTGCCTCAAGCACATGCTGCCTGGCCTCCAGCGCCTTCCGCCGCTCGTCCAATCGCGGGTCGCTCTTGAACATCTCCTTGGCCTGGGCGACGATCTGCGGATCGGTGATCACGTACGCTTTGCCATCGCGCTCGAACCAGATGAAGTGATCGTGATACTTCTCCTTGGCCTTCTTCAGGCCCATGCCGCCGTGGCCGTTCATGGTGATGGTGTTGCCGGAGCCCTGGATGATGGCGATGGCGTCATCGTCGTTGTCGTCGGAGTAGGAGAAGTTGTGCTGGCGGCCTGGAGCAGGCGGCGGTTCTGGCGCCTCGGGCGCTTCGACGGCAGGAGCTGGCTCAACTGTTGGCGGTTCTACATCAGGCGGGGACGGTGGTGCAACATCGGGCACGGGTGGAGGCGGTGGGGGCGCAGCCTGGGCGATGTCTACGGAAAGCACCTGGTCCCCGGTTGCTACGCCGGTTGTCGGGCTGTTTCCCTTCCCGGTCGCCTGAGTCGTTGCGCGCGCGGACTGCGCCGCTTCGACTGCCGGGGCGACCCGTACCAGTGCGATCGCTGCCAGTAAGGCAACCGGCACCACAGCCGCAGCGAGAACTGCATGACGACGTCCGCCGAGAGAAGAGATACCGAAACCACGGGCATTGAGAATGCGCTCAATGCGACCTGAAAGATTGGAATTACGAGCCATCGCTACTCCTGCTGCGGGGGTGAAGAATGATGTTTTTCGCGGTTTGGCCGCGAATTCAAGAAGAATCTGTGCGTAAAAAGCTGGGCTTTCGGATTGCTCCAGGCCGGCGCGATCGCTCAGGGCCTCGCCGAGTTCAGAGAGCTTGCGCTGCAGCCACCAGCCGAGCGGGCTGAACCAGAAGATGGCCGCGTGGACTGCCGCCACCAGTTGCAGGTAAAAGTCGCCCTGCTTCACGTGCGACTGTTCATGCGCGAGCACTACGCGCAGCTTGGCCTCGTCCCAATCCGCGTAGTCGGCCGGAATGAGGACGGTCGAGGCGATCGTGACGGGCGTCGAGAGGTCGGGGCTTACGCGAACCCGTAGCGCCCGCCTGGCCGAGCCCGTGGGAGATCCCAACTCTGCCACCGGGATTGCCCGCCGCCATAGCCGGTAAGCCAATCCCAGTCCGGCGGCCATGCGGAGCAACAGCAGGCCGACCACGGTGAAGTAGGCGGCGAAGGCAATGCGGCGCGCGCGTTTCCAGCTCCAGAAGGGCTCAGCCTTGTGCGCGACAAAGCTGCCTGCCACGGAGAGAGTGGTTGCCGGCTGAGTGAGCTGCGAAATCTGCGCGACCGCTTCCCGCTGGACGGCCACTGCTGGGGATCCGTCCGAGTCGGTCGATCCGGCAGACTTCGTGAGGATCAGCGCGTCGGCGTCTTCGAGAAACGACTGATCTTCATCCTGCCGCTGCACATGCGCGGCTGATGGCTTGGGGATCTTCGTCAGCTGTATTCTTGCTGCCGGAGCTACCGCAGGCGCTTTTGCTGGAGCCGCGGCACCGCCCAGCCACTTCGGAAGATTGTGCAGCGGAATCTGTACTCCGCGGTTTGCGAGGAGCGAGGCCGCAAAGGGTGCGCGCATGACGAACGGCATTGTTGCGGCAGCCAGCAGGACTAGCACCCAGGCCACTTTCTGCGCCGGCAGAGCGCGCATCCGCAGCAGGCGAATGCAGCCCCAGACCACTCCCGCCATCAGCATGGACCGCAGCGCGGCCTCCAGAACCAATGCAAGCATTACTCGCCTCCTGCCTTCTTGTCTGATTGTGCCTTCGCGATGCGCTCCGCCAGCCGCTGTAGCTCCTTGCTGTCCAGCACGGACGAATCGACCATGCCTACCAAGAGTTGTTCGACAGATCCGTCGCAGAACCATTGCAGAATCCGCTTCACCGCGCGGCCTGCCACCATCGGCGCGGCCTCGACCGGCGAATAAATGAAGGTCCGGTTATCGGTGGTGTGCGTTACGTAACCCTTCTCTTCAAGGCGCCGCAGTACGGTGCGCACGGTTGAGTCCTTGAGCGGACGGTCCTGTTTGTCCAGCACCTCGCGCACGCTCTCCGCCGTCATCTTGCCGTGCTGCCACATGAGCTGGAGAATGCTACGCTCCAGTTCACCCAGCTCGGACGGATCGTGTTCCAACAGCTCCAGTCCGTTTTCAGGAGCAATGAGCTCCTGCCCGGCTGCCTCGTCTGCTTGCCCGGAATGATCGCGACCACCTGTAACGTTACTCATCATAATGCTACAAACGGTAACACATGCATAGGGTGAGCACGCAAGCATTATTTTGCGGATTTTTCGTCCGGGCTGGAAGTGCGCACGGAGCAGTGAATCCCGCTTTGGCCGAGGATTGCGGAAACCGCTAGAATCGAGAGAGGGAGAATCTTCCCGGAGGAACGCCTTGCCACTTTATGAATATCGCTGCACGTCGTGCGGCTACAGTTTTGAAAAGATCCAGAGCTTCAAATCCGAGCCGGAAACCGTCTGCCCAAAATGCCAGGGAGTCCTGATTCGTCCGGTCACAGCGCCTGCGCTGCGCTTTGAAGGCGCGGGCTGGTACGTGAACGACTACGCCGGCAAAGGAGGAGCTAAGCCTCCCGCCGCCGCGGGCGAATCCAAGTCGGATTCCGGCTCAGATTCAGGAGCCGCATCGGGATCTGGCGATGCCAAGCCTGCTGCCGCTGCTCCGGCGGCCAGTGCACCTGCCACCGGAACTGCCAGCGCCCCTAGTCCTTCGACTGGCTCCGGCACGCCCTCAGCTTAGCGACTGGAACGCCCAGCAGTCCGGCGTGGGTTTTTGTTGTTTGGATTAAAATTCGCGGAAGTGAGAGCGACAGCCTGACCGGATCGCCTCGAAATCGGTGTCCGCATTGCGCAGCTTCCCACGCGGATTGCACGGCTTCTGACGGGGATTGCGCAACGTGCGACGCCGATTGCACATCGTTGCAGGTAGATTGCGCAAAGGCAGACGCGCTCGTGATCTGGCTAGGTCACTTCCGTGAGCTTGAGCTGGATCTCGTAACGGTCCGATTGCGCTGGCAAAATCTCGTCCACATCGACCCACTGCGTCGGGTAGTTTCCTGTGTAGCAGGCGGTGCAGTAATTGTTGCCGTGAATGCCGGTCTGGCCGATGGGCTGGGGATTCTGCGCGTCGTCACAGCACTTGAGCAGGCCGTCCAGAGAGAGGTAAGCCAGCGTATCGGCCTCGATGAACTGGCGGATTTCTTCGATGGACTTGTTGGCGGCGATGAGGTCGCGTTTCGAAGGCGTGTCCACTCCGTAGAAGCAGGGCGACATGGTGGGCGGACAGCTGATGCGGAGGTGGACTTCCTTGGCTCCGGCACCGCGCACCATGCGAACGATTTTGCGGCTTGTGGTCCCACGGATGATCGAGTCATCGATGAGGATAACTCGTTTGCCTTCCAAGAGATTGCGGACGGGGTTGAGCTTGAGCTTGACGCCGAAATCGCGCACCCGCTGCTCCGGCTCGATGAAGGTTCGGCCAACGTAGTGGTTGCGAATGAGGCCGAAACGGAATGGCACTTTCGCTTCTTCGGCATAACCGAGCGCGGCGGTGACGCCGGAATCGGGCACGGGGACGATGATGTCGGCGGGAACGTGCGATTCGCGGGCGAGCTGGCGGCCCATCTGGTCCCGGCTCTCCTGCACCCAGCGACCGTAGATGCGGCTGTCGGGGCGGGCGAAGTAGACGTGCTCGAAGACGCAGCTGGACTGCGGCACTCCGCTGGCGAACTGGCGCGAGGTGACGCCGTCGGCGGAGACCATGATGAGTTCGCCGGGCTGCACGTCGCGTTCGTACTCTGCGCGGAGCAGGTCAAAGGCGCAGGTTTCGGAGGCGAAAACGATGGTGTCCGGCCCGTCGGGATTCTTGATGCGGCCCATCGAAAGCGGGCGGAAGCCGCGCGGGTCACGGGCGGCGAAGATGCGATCGCGGGTCATCATGACGATGGAGAACGCACCTTCGACCTGGCTGAGCGAGTCGGCCATGGCGTCGACGAGTGAGTTGGCCTTCGAATGGGCGATGAGCTGGACGATGATTTCGGAGTCGGACGTGGTCTGGAAATAGGCTCCGGCGCGTTCGAGCTTGGCTCGGATGTTGCCGAGGTTGACCAGGTTGCCGTTGTGGGCGATGGCGATGAGGCCCTTGGTCGAGTCGACGCGGATGGGCTGGGCGTTGAGCAGCGCTGAATCGCCGGTGGTCGAGTAGCGGGTGTGGCCGATGGACATTTCGCCGGGCAGCTTGGCGAGAACGTCTTCGGTGAAGATTTCCGACACCAGGCCCATGCCCTTGATGTTGCTGAGGTTCTGGCCGTTGGCGGTGGCGATGCCGGCTGACTCCTGCCCGCGGTGCTGCAGGGCATAGAGACCGAGATAGACCTGGCGGGCCGCGTCAGGGTGGCCATAAACGGCCATGACGCCGCACTCTTCGCGGAGTTTTGGGTCTTCGTCGGCAGGGACCAGGGAATAGGGGTCAGGGGTCAGGGATTCTGTTTTGATGGATTCGGAGAGGTCGGCGATTCCGTCGACTCCCTGGTAAAGCAACCGGCTCAAGCTGTCACCTCATCGTGAAGGGCAGCTTCGAGGGATGCGGCCCATGGTTGTCTGATGTCGGCGATTGACGTATCGATCCATGTCGTCGCCGGGCCGGAAGCGGTTTCGTCCGATGCGGTGATGTGTAGCCTGCCTGCTATGGTTTCTCCGATTAGCCAACAGGAGAGGTCTGGGTAGCCGAGGACTAGTTCTTCGATCTTTTCCTTGTTCGCGGGCGAGCAGGTTAGGATCACCTGGGTCGCTGTTTCGCCAAAGAGGGCCAGGGATGCAGGAGCGTCCGCGATGGGAACGACGCCGACGGTGGCGCCGATCCCGTGACGGAAGGAGGCCTGGGCCATTGCTGTTGCGATGCCGCCGTCGGCAATGTCACAGGCCGACGAAATCAACTGCTGGTCCGCGAGTTGGACCAGGCATTTGTGCAGCTGCCACTCGGTTTCAAGATCGAGGTAAGTCGGCTCGCCCCATAGTCCGCCGGTGATGACGCGGGCGTACTCGGTGGAACCGAACTCGGTCATGGCGATGGAGGCGACGCTGGCGCCCATGCCTTCGCCGATGAGGAGAACGAGGTCGCCTTCGCGCTGGAAATCAGCGGGGACGGCCTTCGAAACGTCGTCCAGGATGCCGACGATACCGATGACTGGCGTGGGATAGATGCCGACGCCTTTGGTTTCGTTATAGAGGGAGACATTGCCGCCGGTGATGGGAGTGCCGAGTGCGATACACGCTTCCGCGATGCCGTCGATGGCGGTGGAAAGCTGTGCCATAATCTCCGGCTTTTGCGGGTTACCGAAATTGAGGCAATTCGTTGCTGCAACCGGGACCGCGCCGGTACAGGCGACCTTGCGGCAGGCTTCGGCGACGGCATGCATTGCGCCAAGCTTCGGGTCGAGATAACACCAGCGGCCATTGCCGTCGAGGGCCATGGCGAGGCCGCGTTCGTGGCCGGGGGTGCCGGTGCCCTTGATGCGCATCACGCCGGCTTCGCCGCCGGGGCCCTGGACCGTGTTGGTCTGGACCATGGTGTCGTACTGCTCGTGCACCCAGCGCTTGGACGCGATATTGGAGCTGGCGAGGAGCTTCTTGAGATCGGCGGTGTAGTCGCGGGGCTTGTTCAGTTCGGCGAGGATTTCTGCTGACGGCTCGGCCGGGACGGGAGCTTTCCAGGTACCAACGGGGCGGTGGTAGAGCGGCGCGTCGTCGGTCAGCGATTCGTTGGGAATGTCGGCGACCAGCACGCCGTGGTGGCGGATGCGCAGACGCGGTTCCGGCTTCACGGTGCCGACGATGACGCCGTCGAGGCCCCACTTGACGAAGACGTCGAGGACTTCCTGTTCGCGGCCGGCTTCCGCGACGAGCAGCATGCGCTCCTGGCTTTCGGAGAGCATGATTTCGTAGGAGTTCATGCCGGTTTCGCGCTGGGGAACATTGTCGAGCTCGACGTCGAGACCGACGCCGCCGCGCGCGCCCATTTCGCAGGTGGAGCAGGTCAATCCTGCTGCTCCCATATCCTGAATGCCGACGATGGCGCCGGTCTGCATGGCTTCGAGGCAGGCCTCAAGCAGCAGCTTTTCCATGAACGGATCCCCGACCTGCACGTTGGGCCGCTTGGCTTCGGTGCCTTCGTGGAACTCTTCGGAGGCCATCGTCGCGCCGTGGATGCCGTCGCGGCCGGTCTTGGCTCCGACGTAAATCACGGGGTTGCCGACGCCGGTGGCCTTGCCGTAGAAGATTTCGTCGATCTTGACCATGCCGAGGGCGAAGGCGTTGACCAGCGGGTTACCGCTGTAACAGACTTCGAACTTGGTTTCGCCGCCGAGATTGGGCACACCGAAGCAGTTGCCGTAGCTGGCTACGCCGCTGACGACGCCTTCGACGATGGAGTGGTTCTTGCGGACGAGCTCGGGGGCGTCGCCGCCGGCTTCAATGGGGCCGAAGCGCAGCGAATCCATGACCGCCAGCGGGCGCGCGCCCATGGTGAAGATGTCGCGCAGGATGCCGCCTACGCCGGTTGCGGCGCCCTGATGCGGCTCGATGTAGCTGGGGTGGTTGTGGCTTTCAATCTTGAAAGCGCAGGCCCAACCGTCGCCAACGTCGATGATGCCGGCATTCTCACCGGGGCCCTGAACGACGCGGTCGCTCTTGGTGGGCAGGCGCTTGAGGTGGACTTTGGAGGACTTATAGGAGCAGTGCTCACTCCACATCACCGAATAAATACCAAGCTCTGTCAGCGACGGAGTGCGGCCGAGCGCGGAAAGGATGCGCTCATATTCGTCTGGGGTGATGCTGTGGAGGTCGAGGAGTTCCGGGGTAACGTTCGCCGGCTGCGGGACGGCGGTTTGCTCCGCACTCGCACCCACAGGCAGACTGGAATCCTGACCAGAAAAAGGAGAGGTTGTCATCACGGTCACATTCCATTGTCGCATGGCTTTCACATGGAAACCAGGCGATTGACGGCGATCCGTCGGAAGTCTCAGTGGGAGTTGGAGATGACTCTGGAAATAGGTTTATGCGATACTGTCAGCTCAGCCCACCCCAAGGCCGGGATGGCGGAACTGGCAGACGCAGCGGACTCAAAATCCGCCGAGGGCAACCTCGTGGGGGTTCGACCCCCCCTCCCGGCACCAAGATATTCGCTTAAAATTGCAGGGTGACTCGAAAAGCGCGCCCGCGTGCAGACAGGTCAGAGGCTCCGCAACTGGCGGGAAAGGCGGTTCGTTCGCCTGGGCGGATTTTCCTTGGAACGTCTGGCTGGGCGTACTCGAGTTGGAAGCCGGATTTTTATCCCCAATCGGTCCCGCAAAAGAAGTTTCTGGAATACTACGCAAGTAAGTTGAACTCGGTTGAAGTGAACTACACGTTCCGCCAGTTACCGACGGAGCGCATGCTCTCTGGCTGGTTGGGTTTGACTGACACCGACTTCCGTTTCTCATTCAAGGCTCCGCAACGGATCACGCACATGCTTCGGCTGAAGAACTGTTCCGATGCCGTTGCGGAATTTTCGAGCGCGCTTACTCCTGTCGTGGCGGCCAGGCGGATGGGTTTGGTGCTGTTCCAGTTCCCGCCCGACTTCAAAGCCGACGCGATACGCCTTGACTCGTTTCTTACGGACGCGAAATCGGGCGGGCTGAGGATGGCCTTCGAGTTCAGGCACGATTCCTGGTTTTGTGATGAAGTGTATGCCGTGCTGCGGAGTCATTCCGTTGCGCTGTGCGTTGCTGAGAGCGACGATCTCGAGACGCCGGAGATTGTAACGGCTCCGTTCACCTGCTACCGATTCCGAAAAAGTAAATACGATGCCGCCAAGCTGGTAGCGATTGAAAAACAACTGCGGACACGATCCGCTGAGGGCGATGTCTTCGCGTATTTCAAGCATGAGGAACGGCCGGACGGAGCACTGAGCGCTCGAAAGATATTCAGGAAACTGCACTGATATCCAGATTGTGAAGAGCCTTTCGGCATCAGAGCCATCTGCAAGCAGCTTATACAGTGGGAGGAACGTTTGTGACTCCGGCTGTGCCGAACACGCGGCGGTACCGCGCCACTTCTTCTTCCGGGCCCGTCGCCTTCGCGTAGTTGTCGGAGAGCTTCACTGCGGGATGTCCATTTGCGTCGGTCAGCTTGCACACCAGGCTGATCGGGTCCAAGCCGATCTTGCCATCGGGGTCGCAGCCGCGGAAGTCGTTGGTCAGCAGCGTTCCCCAGCCTGAGCTGAAGCGGATCTTTCGCCTGGGTGTCCACTTGTGCGGGTCGAGGAAGTCTGCGGCGCTCTGAAAATCCTTTGGTGTGAAGCCGTTCCTGATCTCGCCTGAAAAGTGCGCATGCAGCCCGAGGATGTCCTCTACATCCAGACCGTCGGATGCGATGATGAGCTTCTTTTCCGGGTTGCGGCCGCGCTGGTTGAGCCACTGGATGTACTCTTCGCCTGCCACGTATGGGTTCTTGCTATCGATGCGCTGCCCTGTCCAGTCGGCGACCCAATCCGGTGCGTCCGCGAGGAATTGCGTTGTGCCGAATGTGTCCGGAAGCATGATCAACAGCTCTTTCTGATACGTGCTCTGCCATAGATCGAGCATCCTGTATTGCGCAGCCTTCAACTCTTCATCATTGGTGGCCATCGCAGCGATGGCCATGGGCAATTCATGCGCGTTGGTGCCAATCGCTTCGAGATCGTGCTTGTACGCCAGATACGTATTTGAGGAACCAGAAAACGTCGCGCCGAGCGAATCGCGCATTGCCTTCACGACATACTCCTGCCATAGAAAGCTGTGCCTGCGGCGTGTGCCAAAGTCCGCTACTCTCAGGCCGGGAACTCCGCGCAGTCGCTCGATCTTGCTCCATAGATGCGCCTTGGCGCGTGCATACAAAATATCGAGCGAGAACTCGCTTTTCTCGCGCAGGCTGGCGCGGGTTTTCATCTCGCTCAGGATGGAGAGCGCGTAGACCTCCCATAGCGTTGTCTGCGTCCAGAGCCCGCTGAAGGTCAGGCTGAATTCTCCGTTCTGGATGGACAGCTGATAGTCAGGCAGCTCGAAGTCACGCGCAAGCCACTCGATAAAATCAGGCTCGAAGATACCCCGCTTACCGTAGAAGGTATTGCCGGCAAGCCAGATCAGCTCCGACTTATGAAAGCGCAGGGTGCGCACGTTATCCAACTGCATGCGCAGCTCATCGACGTTGATGCGCTCGGACAAATGAACCGACGTGCTGCGATTGACCAGCGTGAACGTAACGCGCACATCGGGAAAGTGCTTCCAGATGAATTGCAGCATGAGCAGCTTGTAGAAGTCCGTATCGAGCAGCGAGCGGGTGATGGGGTCGAGCTGCCAGTTGTGGTTATGGGCCCGCTCCGCCAGGTTCACGATCATGCTTGGATATCCTCTGAGTCCGCGATTCGCTCTTAGTTTACTTGGGCGCCCAGGGCTTTCAGGTAGCCGGGGTTGGGGGAGGCGTTTTCAACGCGGATCTTCCGCAAGAGATCCTGGAAGGCCGCGTGCGAGTCTTCAAGTGAAGGCCGCCCTGCCACGGATGTTTCTGTATCGCCCATGCCATAGTGTTTCGCGGCATAGGCAACAATCTCGTCCCAGTGCTCTGGCCTGGCGAAGGTCACTGGTGCTGATTTCGCTTCCATCTTCTTGTAGGGCCAGAAGGTCCAGCTGATCTGATTCTCATCGAGCAGCGTGCGGAACTTGGTGATCCACTCGTCGTCGTTCTCGCCGGATTCACTCATCCATATAGGCACGTTGTACTTGTCGCGAAACTCAAGGTATGGCTTGATCTCATCGATGACCGGCGGCATCCAGTATTTGTGAAACGTGTACATCACGTTCTTGTCGAAGGGAGCGCTGAAGACGCCGAAGTTGGTATCCCACTGCGCGCCGCCGAGGATAACAACATGATTTGTATCGACAGACCGCACCGCTGCCACCAGCTTGCGATACACCGGTTCCAGCTTTGAGTTATACATTTGCAGCCTGGGATAATTCGGGATGGGTTCGTTGAGCAGGTCGTAGCCAATCACCGTAGTGTCGTTGTGATAGTGCGCGGCAATGCGCTTCCAAATGTCCGCTGTCTGCTGCTGGCTGGCTTCGTCTTCGTAGAGCCAGGGATATCCCCAGCTATCATCAATGTTCGCGCCGGTCTGGCCGCCGGGTGCGCAGTGCATGTCGAGAATGACGTACAGATGATCTTCCTTCGCCCACTGAACCACATGGTCCACCAGATCGAAACCTTCCGTGTTGCCGGGTGCAAAGAATTTGAAATGAAAGGGAATGCGGATGGTGTTGAATCCGGCCCTGGCAATGAAGTCGATGTCCTTGTGCGTGATGTAGGCGCTGCGATATTCGTGCCAGAACTTTGCCGCCTCTGTGGGTCCGATGAGCTCATTGGCCAGCGCCTCGATCTCGCGCGGTGACTGCGGACCATGCTCGAAGCGGAACATGTATCCTTCCTGCACCAGCCAATTGCCCAGGTTGGTGCCGCGCAGCATCACCTTCTGGCCATTTGCGTCAACGAGAAACTTGCCCTCAGCATGCACAAAGCCGCTCTTCGCGTGCGATGCGATCGAGAGCAGGCAGGTAGAGATTGCGAGAATGAAACTCAGTCCCAGTTTGCGCAAAATTCCAGACTCCTTCATTGGGCACATACGATGCCGTGCCCACTCTACATGACTCCACCTTGCTACCCGCAAGGCGAGGAAGCTGGTGGAAGCTTGACGACTTTGCAGTATCCTCATCACAGCTATGAATGCTGCGATCTCCACGACCGGACTCACCCGACGCTTTGGCGATTTTGTCGCCGTGCAGAACGTCAACCTCAACGTTGCTCCGGGCCAGTTCTACGGTTTCCTGGGGCCGAACGGCGCGGGGAAATCGACGACGATCAAGATGCTGACTGGTCTGCTTGCCCCGACTTCAGGCAGCATCCAGGTGCTCGGTCTCGACTTTGCGACACACGCGCTGGAGGTCAAGCGCCAGATCGGCGTTGTGCCGGAAGGGCTTGCCCTGTTTGGGCGGCTGACTGCTTCGGAGTATTTGCGCTTTGTCGGGCAGATGTACGGCCTCGACAAGGCCACTACGCTTGAACGCAGCGAAGAGCTTCTCGAGTTCATGAATCTGGCCCAGGAAACGAAGAAGCTCATTACCGACTACTCGCACGGTATGCAGAAGAAGCTGGCGTTGGCCGCAGCCGTCATTCACGGACCAAAGATTCTCTTCCTTGACGAGCCCTTCGAAGGCGTGGACGCCATCGCCGCCGGCACCCTCAAGCAGATGCTGCAGGGCATGATTGCCCGTGGCGCGACCATCTTTCTCACTTCGCATGTGCTTGAGATTGTCGAGCGGCTGTGCACACACGTCGCCATCATCAACCACGGCGAACTGATTGCCAATGGTTCGCTCGAACAATTGCGGGCTGGTGTGCACACGCAAGCGGACTCCGACGGAGCTGCTGCGAAGCTGACGCTCGAAGAAATCTTCATTCGCATCATCGGCAAGGAAGGCGGCGCGGACGGAGTGGCTTCGGAACAGGAGCTGTCATGGCTGGGATGACTCCCGCAACAGTGGCGACCTCAGCCGGCCTCTCTGCGCAGCAGTTTCGCACGATTGCGTGGCTGCGCTGGCGCATCTTCGTCAACTCCATGCGCTTCAAGGGCGCCGTGGGCGAACTGGTCGCCAAGATCATCTCGTATCCGTTCCTGGCCGTGGTCGTCTTTGGTCCGGCGGTTGGGGCGGCCTTCGCTTCGTATTACCTGGTCCACAAAGGCATGGATGCTTATCTTGCGATTCCGCTGTGGATCCTATTCTTCCTTTGGCAATTCGTAGGCGCCAGCACCTCGGCAACCGGGCCATCGTTTGACCTCTCCACGCTGACGCGCTTTCCGCTGCGCTACCGCGACTACCTGCTGATGCGGCTGTCGTTTGGACTGATGGACCCGCCGACGCTTGCCGGTATCACCTGCCTCATCGCTATGACTCTTGGAGTCACGCTGGCCGCTCAAGCCATGCTACCGTGGGCGGGATTTGCTTTCCTCGCCTACGGGCTCTGTCTGATCCTGTTTTCGCGCATGGTCTACTCGTGGACGGAGCGCTGGCTGGCCCGGCGTAAGACGCGCGAGTTGCTTACCGGAGCCATTCTCCTCGGCTCACTTGCCTTTCAATTCGCAGCGCAATTTGTACAAAAGCTCAGTAGAGTCAGCAGCGGCCCGATGAACCCGCTCCTGCTCAAGACAGGGAAAGCGCTGGTGGCCATCAACTGGTTTCTGCCGCCGGGCCTGACCGCCAGCTCCATTGAGCATATGCACCACGGAGGGGCCTTGATCGCGGTCGCAGCCATGGTCGCACTGCTGGCTTACGCCGCAGGGTTTCTGGCAATCCTGCATCTGCGCCTGCACGCGGAATATATGGGGGAGAGCCTCAGCGAGGCACCGGCGGCCGTTTCTGCAAAAGCAAGAACGCGCAGGAGCCGCAGCTCGGGGGCCACAACGGTGACAGCCTCCGGGCCTGGTTCCCTGCTCTCCCCGGCCGTGGCAGCAAACCTGGTGCGCGAGATCCGCTACCTGCTGCGCAGCGGACCCAAGCTCTACGTGCTGATCATGCCGGTCTTTGTGGTGGTGCTCTTTTCCATGCGCAACTCCGGCTTCGAGGCCGTGGGTATGCGCCGCAACGCCTTCGCCACGTTTCTCTTCGCGTACGGATGCGCCTATATGCAGTTGATTTTTGTCGGTTTACTCTATAACGCATTCGGCAGCGACGGCAGCGGCGTGCAGTTCTACTTCCTTGCGCCGGTCCGGTTTCGCGATGTGGTGCTGGCCAAGAATCTGCTCATCGCGGGCATCTTCGTCATCGAGGTAGTGCTGATCTATGCAGCCTCCGCATTCCTGGGAAAACCGTGTCCGCCAGACCTGACCGTGGCGACGCTGGCCTGGTGCGCCTTTACCCTGCTGCTGAATATGAGTATCGGGAATATCCGCTCGATCGTTTCACCGAAGGCCATGGACCCGGCGAAGGTGCGCAGCCAAAATGTCTCCGGCCTGAACAGCCTGATCAGCATCGTCGTGGTTATCGTTACCGCTTCGCTTGGATCGCTGATGGTGATGGCATGCCACTATCTCGGTGCGAGCTACTGGCTGGCTGCGGGGACGTTTGGAGTGCTGGCAGGGCTGGCTGGTGTTCTGTATGCGCTGGTGATGCGCAATATGGATGGCATTGCCGAAAAGAACGCCGAAAATCTGACTCGCGTCCTGAGCAAGGTGGGCTAGCAACAGTCACGCGGGGGCAGGCCGGGGCCGGTGTGCCAAACCTGCACCGAATCGGGTACAAAGGTAGGCGAGAGGATTCAACGGACCAACCATGCCTTTGCTCATCGAACCGCCAGCGTCCGCTCTCGCGACCAGCCTGGGAATATTGGCAGGACCTGGCCAGTTTCTGCTGGCCGAAAAGCTGTTGCTTGTCGCTTTAGTGGCTATTTCAGCGTGGCTCTTCTGGAAGCGCTTCGGCGTTGTGCTGAACAAGATTCTGGCCTCACGCAAGGATGAGGGCTTCCGCCTCTTCCCTCTCGGCAAGCGCGTGTGGGACTTTTTCTGGGAAGTTCTCTGCCAGGCTAAGGTCATTCGCGAACGGCCACTGCCCGGCCTTGCTCACGCCTTCGTCTTCTGGAGCTTTCTTGCCTTCGCCCTGGTCACGCTGAACCATCTTGCGGTGGGCCTGGGTATCGGTTTCCTGGACCCTGCGGGCATATTCGGACGCTTCTACTTCTGGTTCGCCGCAGCCTTCGCCGTTGCCTGCGCCATCTCGATCGCCGGCCTCTTCATCCGGCGATTCTTCGTACGGCCTATCTGGCTTTCCCGCGAAGGTCACGCCATTTCCTGGGAATCCGGCATCATCGCCGGGCTCATCTTCGCGCTGATGGCGACCTATCTCGCCTCGTTCTACGTGGCCGATGGTGGTGTCGCAGCGAAAGTTCTCTGGTGGACGCATACGTTGTCGCTGCTGGTGTTCCTGCCGCTCGTTCCACACACCAAGCACTTGCACCTGATCCTCAGCCCGTTCACCATCTTTCTTTCGCGCGGCGGCTTCAGCCAGATTCCCGCGCTTGCCGGAGATGAAGACTTTGGCCTGGTCACAGGCAAGGACATCACCCAACTGGTCGCACTGCAGGCTTACTCCTGCGTGGAGTGCGGCCGCTGCACCGAGCACTGCCCTGCTGCCAATACCGGAAAGAGCCTTAATCCGAAAGAAATCATCCTGGGTGTGCGCGGCTATTTGAACGAATACGGACCTACGGCTGAAGAACTCCTCCTAGGCAAGTACAACTCGCAGGAGTCGGCCTTCCAATGCACTACCTGCGGCGCATGTGAGTTCCAGTGCCCGGTTGGGATTGAGCACCTGCCCATCATCGTTGGGCTGCGTCGCGGAGCGGTGAATACTGGCGAGTGGGAAGACTCGCACGGGACGAAGTTGTTCCTGGCTATGGAGCGCAATTCAAACGCTCTCGGCATGAGCGCGATGGAACGCGACAAGTTCGTGCAGAAGGCTGAGCTGCCCATCTTTGACGGGACACAGGAATATTGCCTTTGGCTCGGCTGCATGGGCGGGTACGATCCCAAGGGACGAGAGATTATCAGCTCCTTTGTGGAGGTGATGCGTTACCTTGGCACCAGCTACGGCGTCATGCGCAAGGAGAAGTGCACCGGTGACCCAGCGCGACGGCTTGGCAACGATCTCGTTTTTCAGCAGCTGGCCGAGAGCAATCTCGAAGCCATGCAGCAGCAGAAGGTGAAGAAGATCATCTCCATCTGCCCGCACTGCGTGCGCACCATTGCTGAAGACTGGAAGGAGTTCGGCGTATCGCCGGAGATCGAGCATCACAGCGAATTTCTCGCCCGCCATCAGGCGCAATTGCCGAAGAACAACACAGGGGAAAAGATCGTTTATCACGACCCGTGCTATCTGGGCCGCTATCGCAATGTCTACGACGAGCCGCGCGCTGTGATTGCCTCCGCTGGAACGCTGGTTGAGGCGGAGCGCAACCGCGAGCGCAGCTTCTGCTGTGGAGCGGGCGGAGGGCTGGCCTTCCTTGGCGAAGAGACCGGCCAGCGGGTGAGCTCGGTCAGGGCGCAGGAACTGGTGGCTACCGGAGCCACTACAATTGGGGCTGCGTGCCCCTTCTGCAATACGATGTTCCGGGATGCGCTGGCGGGCGGAGAAAACTCCCCGCAGCTTTTAGACATCGCACAGATCGCGGCGGCACAACTGCCGAAGACTCTACCGAACTGAAGCAATTTACATGAACCGTTTTATCGCAGCGACGCTCACTGCCCTCTTCTCAGTGGGAATTGCGCACGCGCAAATTATCCGTAACGGTGACTGCACCGTCGATGCGGAAGTGTTGTCATTGCCCGCGTGTGCACTTGAAATTCGTTCCGGCAAGCTTTACGTTTCGAGATTCTATCTGCCTCTTTTCTTCTCTCCTGCAGGCAAAGCTCTCCAATCTGGCACGTCTAAGAACCTCGCATGGACTCGCCTCCCTCAAGACGGTTGGGCTTACTTCAATCGCTCCGGCCTTGTGATCGTTCGCAATGTTGCCACGATGGATAACGGCCCAAATGCATTTCACGGTGGCCTTGTGCGCGTCACCAAGAACCAGAAGTGGGGTCTGGCGGACATCGACGGCCGGATGATTGTGCCATTCACCTATGACGGCATGCTGGACTATCAAAGGGGCAAGGGCTGGCCTGCATGTAAAGAATGCAAGTATGTGCGCAACGGCGAGTACGGCTCCTTTGAAAGCGGCCAATGGGTATCGCTCGATCGGCACGGCAAGGTGCTCCTTCCAGCCCACGGCTCCAATTCAGCAGACCACAAAGGCCTCAACCATTAGCTAGAATCTTCTAGCTGAGGAAAATATGAAAATCATCGTAGCTATCAAGCAAGTGCCGGAACGCGATGCGCGCATTCGCATCGACGCTTCGGACAAGTGGATCGACCTCACCGACGTCGAGTTCATGATGAACGAGTCTGACGCCTACGCGCTCGAAGAGGCGCTGCAGCTCAAGGAAACCCACGGCGGCGAAGTGATCGTCCTGTCGGCAGGCCCAGAGCGAGTCGGCAAGACAATCCGCGAAGCGCTGGCCAAGGGCGCTGACCGCGGCATCCATATCGAGAGTGATAACCTTGCCGACTTCGACGCGCTCGGCGTAGCGCGACTGCTGGCAGCGGCCATAAAGGACGAACAGGCTGACCTGATCCTCACTGGTCTGCAGTCCGACGATCTCGGCCTTGGCCAGACGGGCGTGATCATGGCGGAACTGCTCGGCCTGCCCCACGCCAGTTTGATTCTGAAGATTGAGAAGACAGACAAGGGGATTAAGGTACTCCGCGAGCTGGAAGACGGCTGGTTCCAGCATCTTGAACTGCCGACGCCCGCGCTCCTCACGATTCAGTCCGGCAACAGCAAGCTGCGCTACGCCACTCTGATGGGCATCAAGAAGGCCAAGACCAAGGAAATCCGTCTTGTCAGCCCGACGGAATTGGGCTCTGACCAGCCTGCCGGGCGCGTCGTCACTCTCGAAAAAGTGACCCTGCCGAGCAAGCAGCGGACCACCCAGATCCTGACCGGAACCCCGGCGGAAGCAGCCGCCAAACTGGTAGAAAAGCTGCAATTCGAGGTGCGAGCGATATGAGCAGCGTCCTGGTATTTCTTGAAATCAAGAATCTCGAAATCAGCCGCATCTCGCTGGAGGCCCTTGCCGCCGGCCACACACTCGCAGCCAGCCTGAGCCTTCCTGTGGATGTTGCGGTGGTCGCGAGCGCATCGCACCCTATCCTCTCCACGATCAGCGGCAAGGCTCCTCGCACGGTATACGCGATCGACAATACTCTGCTCCACGCGTACACGCAGGAGGGCTACAGCGAGGCATACCGGCAGCTCGTCGAGCACGCAAAACCCAGCTACGTCATCCTGCCACACACCTACCAGGTGCGCGACTTTGCCCCGCGCCTGTCCACAAAATTCAACGAAGTCCTTATCAGCGATGTGACCGGCTTCGAATCAGGTCCCGTCTTTGTGCGCCAACTGCTGCAGGGCAAGCTCAACGCCACTTACAGCCACTCCGGTAGTGGACCTTGCTTCCTTTCCGTGCAGGCCGGAGCCTTTCGCGCCGATGAACCCACGGGCGGCGAAACCACGGTAGAGCCATTTCTGCCGAGCCTGGACGCTACTCAGATTCACACCGTACCTGGCGAACCCTTCCGCCAATCGGCGCAGACCGTCGATCTCAGTTCAGCGCCGATTCTTGTTTCCGTTGGCCGCGGCATCAAGGAGGAATCGAACCTGTCTATCGTGCAGGATCTCGCGACGGCACTTGGGGCGGAACTCGCGGCTTCGAGGCCTATCTGCGACGCGGGGTGGTTGCCGATGGAACGGCAGGTCGGCAGCTCCGGCCAGACCGTTGCCCCAAAGGTCTATCTCGCCATTGGGATCAGCGGCGCTATCCAGCACCTGGTCGGCATGAAGGGCTCGCAGTGCATCGTGGCGATCAACAAGGACGAGAACGCGCCTATTTTTGAGGTTGCAGACTATGGCATCGTCGGGGACCTCTTTGAAGTGGTCCCGGCGCTGACGGCTGCCGTCCGCAAAGCCAAAGGCTAGGGCTTGGCTTTGGGGGTTTGGGCTTCCTGGGCGTCTTTGGCTTCCTTATCAAGGGCAGCGGCCTGCTTGCGCTGCCTTCTGCGTTGCAGGTACTGGGTGAAATCGGGGTAGAACTCCTCCAGCATGGAGCCGATGCCGCCCTCGGCCGTGACCGTTGCAGCGCCTTCGAAAGTGGCGCCAACGCCACGCTCGTCCGCCGGTAAGTACACGTTGGAGATGCCTCCGCTGATTACGTTCCCGACCAGATTCGAGTAATTCGGCTCCCATTTTCCGGTTCCATCATGCTTGGCCCGGATGTTGGTCAAAAGCGCATACGCGATGCGATGCTTCACAGGCCCTTTCCCTAGGCGGAAGTAGCGCGGATCCTGGTGCCAGAGCGAAGGGAGGACCGCGTTGCCCCAGAAAGCTCCGTCGAATGTGTCGGCATAGTTCTGGCCGAATCGCTTGCCGTAGCCGCCAATGCCGCCACCGTACCCGGGATGCGTCCCTTCCGCCTGACCGATCAGAGCCACAAACATCGAGAATCCGATCGTTGCGGGATCTTTCTCCGTTGAGAACATGAGCTTGAATTTTTGTTTTGGCGTCAGCGGAACAGCGTCCGAGATATAGCTGGCATTGAAGTTGGGCAGAATTCCGATACGCTGCTTTTTCTCCTGCGCAAGCTGCTCCTCGGCGATCTGCTCCTTGGTCTTCTGCGGGGTTTCGGCCTGAGCCGTCGGCTTAGATTGATCCGTAGAGGACGAGGTTGCCGCAGTCTGTGGCGGAGGAGCCGCAGATGGAGGCTCTTGCGTCACGAGCAAATCAGAACTGGCCGAGGTTGAGAACAGCGGCAACGGCGCATCCGGCAACTCCGCTGCAGCGGTGAGTGCGCGAGCCGGAGCTACGCCTTCGTGGGGAGTCGTCTGTGCCGGCAAAACCGCAGAAAAACAAAGAGTTATGATTCCTAGGGTGAGACACGAGTGTAGCTGGGTGAGGCGAGCAATCATGCAGGTTTTCCGTCTCCGGGGTGTTCCAGGGAATTGGTGGCATAGCCGCGACGTGTCGCCTTCACGAGCTCAAGAGAGAGCAGGAAGCCCCTATCAGGGTAACCGATGTATCTTTAGACGACGAAAGTCGCCCTGAGGTCGCCGAAATCGCACAACTTGTGCAGAAAGCCGCGCCTGTTCAGGAAACAGGCGCGGCCAGGACCATTTCCGGTCGGAGGACGGTTATTCGTGGACCGGCGCTGGTAAAGAGTTTCGCTCCTTGATCTGCCCCAGCAGGAATTCCACCTGCTCGTGCTCCTCAAGGCTCTGGAATTGGTCTTCGAGGGACTCCGGCACCAGGATTTCGCTGGCTGCAGCATTCTCTGCCGCATGCTGCCGCACCTTACTCTTCATCCGCCCCAGCGCCTGATCCTGACTGACGCCGACCGTCTGCCGGGCATGCGTTGCTCGCCCAACCACCTTGGCGCGGCGATGCTCGGCCATCAGGATTTCGCACTGCGCCCGCGTTTCGCTCAACTTCTGGTCGAGCTTGCGTAGCGTCTGCCGCAGGGTGTCGGCTTCGAGCTTCTGGTCTTCGGCCTGCTGGGCAAAGCCCCTGGTCAGGCGGTCGAAGCTCAGCGCCCGTTCCAGCGCGCCACGAGCCATGTCGTCCTTGCCCTTGGCGACGGCCAGTTCCGCCTTACGTTTCCACTCGGCGGCCTCTTCCTCATGCTCCTTACGCTTGCGTTCCAGAAGATGCTGATCGGCGATTGCGATGGCCACCTGTGTCTTCACCTGCATCAACTGGTTCTCCATGTCGAGAACCAGCTGCTTCAAGAGGCGTTCGGGGTCTTCGGCCTTTTCGATCAGGTCATTGAGGTTGGCGCGTAACAGCGTGCTTACTCTCTCCAGCAGTGCCATGGTTTACTCCTCCGTGTTGCGTGTTTGGGCCGTACTTACTTTTCCTTGCTTGGGGTTGTTGGTGCTTCGTCGACTGTTTTCACCAGTGGAATGCCGTTGTTGCCGCTGGGAATATAAATCGTGGTGTGGTTCGGGCTGTTGGCCATCGTCATCTGCGACTGAATCGCTTCATGCTGCAGGTAGCGATCGGTCAACGTCGCGTTGATGATCTGCTGGGACTTGGCGATGCCCTCGGCATCGACGATGCGAATCTGCGCTTTCTGCTTCTCTACCTGCACCAGCTGCTCGGTCTGCTGAATGCGCAGCTCGTTCACCTGGATCTCGTTGGATGCGTTTGCGCGCACCTGATAGCGGCCGTATTCCGGGACGCCCCAGAGCAACAGTGCGAGCACTACGATGACCACCACGCCCAAGACTCCCACACCACGCATTGCCCTGCCTGAATTGACAGTACGAATGTCGTTCATAGTATTTGTTGTTCTCCTATCGAATGTCGGTTGTCAGCGGCCGGGACTTTGCAGTCCCGGCCCGTTTGTTATCCCAAACGTTATTTGTCGTCTTCCGGCTTCTGACGCATCTGCTGCACGTTGGCCATCAGACTCTTGATGTCCATGCCGCTGAGCGCCTCGAAGATAGCCGGCACCTGCGCGGCGATCTTCGTCATGTCGCCGGTGATCTTGTTCACGCCTGCCGCACCGTCGTTGCCGGTTGAGATGACTGTGATCTTGTCTACCTTCGACAGCGGCTCACTCATCGCGCGAACCACATCGGCCATGTTGGTCAGGAGCTTATCGACCACCGCAGCCTGGTTCCAGCCCTGGTACGCTTCGGCCTTGAGGTTCATCGCCTTGGCTTCTGCTTCGCCCTTCTGGAAGATGATGGAAGCTTCCGCTTCACCCTGCACGCGAATTGAAGAACCACGGCCTTCAGCCTCTGTCGTCAAGCGGGCTTTCTCTGCTGACGCCAGCGTTTCAATACGCTGCCGATCAATCTCCGCCGGCTTCAACACTGTCGCGATCAATTCCTTTTCGCGGCGCAGAATTTCAGCTTCCTGCACTTTGACCTGGGCCTCTTTCTCCGTCTGCTCGATCTTCACCTGCTCAGCAATGACCTGCTGCTGCATGATGTTGGTCTGGATCTCGTAAGCCTTATCCGCCGTAGCCTGTTGCCTGCGGCTCTGCTCTGCGTACTGCGACTTCTTGATGTCCATGTCGCGCTGCGCTTCTGCCTGACGAGCCTGCGATGCCGCTTCTGCAATGACACGCTCCTGGTCCGCCTGCGCCTTGGCTACTGCCGACTCACGAAGAGCTACTGCGCGTTGAATCGCTGTGTCGCGCTCCGCGGTGGCCGTTGCCATGTCTGCATCACGCTTAATACGCGCGATGTCCGGGCGGCCCATGTTCGAGATGTACTCATTCTTGTCACGTACCTCCTTGATGGTGAACGACACGACTTCAAGGCCCATCTTGCTCATGTCACCGGCGCAAGTGGTGCGCATACGCTCGCCTACCATCTCCGGCTCTTTCACAATCTGCTCCACCGTGAGCTGGCCGATGATGCCGCGCAGATGCCCTTCCATTACCAGTCGGATCAAGCCTTCTCGTTGCGGCGGAGTCTTGGTGAGGAACTGCTCAGCTGCGGTAAGAATCGAAGGCTGATCGCTGCGAACCTTGATCTGCGCAACCGCCTCAACAGTCACTGCCACACCTTGATTGGTGTAGAGATCCTGCTGCGGAGCTACGTCGAAGCTCATGAGTTCGAGCGATAACTCGCGGCAACTTTCCACCATCGGGAAAATTACAGTTCCATGGCCCGTGATTACACGGGGCCCGCGAAATCCATACACAATCAGCGCCTCGTTGGGTCCGGCCTTGCGAAACATCTTTGCCAGCAGCCCTAACAAAAACACCACTACCAATACGGCCAATCCAGAAAGCAAAACAATGTTGTTCATCATCGGGTTCCCGGTCCTTTCACCGGGAGGGTTACAGATGTTGGTTCTACAGCGTGCACAACTTAGTCCTGAGATATCCAGGGACTTACTCCTGCAAAGTTACGAATGCGCTTCGGGCAGGTCTTCCCACCGACGTACATAGGCAATGCCTTTCTCGTAGCGCATGACAAATACCTCTTCCCCTTTATCGATAGCAATTTCGCGATCGGCGCGTGCGGGGATAAACTTCCGCGCTCCCAGTTGCTCGTACAAAATCTCTCCGGTGCCGCCGACTCGAATCGGAGCGCTTACCCGACCAACGGCTCCGGCTACGGCAGTTTCGTCTGCTGTCAGCTCTTTCTCATGCGGCAGCAGTACCTTCGCTAAAAACCAGAAGACCACTGCACCACCGAGCAATCCGCACAGTGCCGCAAGCACAAAAACCGCACTTGCCACCAGCGTTCCATAGCGCGTCATCAGATAGCCCGCCGCGCCAAACCAGCAGAGAAATGCCATGATCGAAAACGCATTCCACCACGGAACAGAAGCCGACCCACCAGTCGATCCACCTCCGCCAGAGCCGCCATGCGGAACATGCACATGCGTCGCATGGAACCCATGAAAATGCCAGTTAATATGCCCCATGCCACCGAGCAGCGAAATGATGCTGAGCAGCAACCCGGCAATAAAACAAGCGAAATAGAAACCTTCCCAGAACCCCATACCTGCCTCCACAATCGACATTGCGCTCATACCCGACATCGGAACAATTGCAAACATCGCACTACCGCTTTCCTTTCCTCGCCGGCGTCTTCGCTTCTTCAGCGCCGGTCGCTTCCTGCTCTTCACCAGCCGATGTTTTGGCGGGCCTGAGCACTTCCATCAGCCTGGGCATCAGCCCCGGCGTTTCGATCACTGCCTCCAGCAAGAGGAGGCAATCCCGCGACTTGTCATGCCGCGCCAGGGTCAGCAAGGCATGCTTCAGGGTGGCGTCGCGGCGGAACTTCTCCGCCCCATCCACCAGCCACAGATCGAGCTTGTCTTCGATCGTGGCCATCCCCAGCGCCTCGCTCTGCAACTCCGGGTGGTAGCCTTCCGGGTCATCGACCAGATATCCCGGATGCACCTTGAAGAAGCTGGCCAGCGTCTGGCGGGTGGTGTTGGTCAGGTGCGGCCTTGCTCCGCTCTCGATTTGCGACAGATAGCTCTGGCTGATTTTTCCGCCCGTCTCCGCCTCGATTGCCCGCACCAGCTCCTGCTGGTTCAGCGCCCTACCCAGGCCGCGCAGACTGCCCTCAACCTCGCGCAGGTAACGAATTTTGTCTCCCAGCTTCATCGTTCAACCACTCCCGATTTCGGACCGCAAACAAGCCATATTGCAATCCGCAATTGAATATATCGCTGATTGCAATAATTAACAAGAAAAATCGGAATCGTTGTTGTGGATATCGCATCAGGACCAATTTAGGACAGGGATCATTCCAAAGATGGAGACCGGTATCCGACCTGGTGCCGATGCCCGGTCCATTGCCGATCTTTATACTCTGGAGGGTTTTAGAGGAGCTCATTTGCCTCGCACTTCAGGCTGGTGAGCCTCATCCAAAGCTTCAACCCATAAAACAAGAGCACGTAGTCCCTCCTTTCTCGCGGGAGTCCGGTTTTCGGATTTCCGCGCTTTCTTGCCCTGCAACATTGCTTGTGCCGGACAATTGGAGTCGACGGCACACAACGTTCAGGAGCTGGAGTTTTGGTGCTTCTACGGAATACTGAGGCTTTTATTGGCATCGTCAAAGTCTCCAGAGACGAACATCCTCCAATCGAATAAGGGTGGAATCGCAGCTCTGCATGGGGTATATACAAAGTGATAATCATGAAAATTCAGGCCCACTCTTGACTACTCCCACAACGAATCACGAAATTGAACGCATTGAAGCCCTGCTTAGTCTCGACATCCTGGACACTCCGGAAGAGCATGAATACGACGAGTTGGTGAAGCTGGCCTCGGAGATCTGCGATACACCAATCAGCCTTGTATCGCTCGTAGACCGCGAACGGCAATGGTTCAAGGCTGGCGTCGGCCTGGCGGCGAAAGAGACCCCGCGCAGTGTGTCCTTCTGCTCGCACGCCATCCAGCGTCCAGACCTGTTCGTCATCGAAAATGCAACGCAGGATGACAGGTTTCGTAATAACTCCCTGGTTACGGGTGAGCTCGGCATTCGTTTCTATGCCGGGATTCCACTGCACTCACCCAATGGCTATGCTGTCGGCACGCTCTGCGTCATCGACACCGTTCCGCGCGTGCTCACCGAGAACCAGAAAAACGCTTTGATCATCCTCGGCCGCCAGGTCAAGGCCCGCATGGAGTTGCGTTTCAAGCAGAACGCTCTGGAACGGGCGGCAGAAGACAATGCGCGCCTCGCTGCAACCCTGCGTGACCGCAACAGCCTTTTTCTCGCCTTCATGAACAACGGCCCGTTCGTCAGTTACATCAAGGACGCGGGGGGCCGCATGGTTTTTTACAACCAACAGCTGGCGAAGAGATACGACGTCTCGCCCGAGGAGTGGACCGGCCTGAAAGACGTCGAGATATGGCCGGCAGCCGTTGCAGAAGCCTTCCGCCAGAACGATCTGGAGATTCTGAACAACGGCGGGCCGGTGGAAATCAACGAGGTCTCCCCCGGCGCTGACGGCGATGTAACCCACTGGAAATCCTTCAAATTTCCTCTGCAGCTCGAAGATGGACAAATGATGCTTGCGGGTATGTCGCTCGATGTGACGGAAGAACTCCGCCGGCAGAAGGAACTCGAAAGGACAACTGAGGAGAAGATGGAACTGGCCAGAAGCCTGGAAAGTACCACCACCCTGTTCCAGACCTTCGTCAAGAACAACCCCAATGTCTGCTACTTCAAGTCGGACCAGGGTCGCTACCTGGCCTACAACGGGAAGTTCTCCGAACTCTTCGGTATCACAGGCGAGGAGTGGCTGGGCAAGACGGATCGCGAGGTGCTTCCACCTGAAATCGCGGACGAGTTTATGGGATTCGATGAGGCCATCCTGCAGAAGGACGAGGTCTTTGAGATTTCGCGCCGCCTGACAAACGCTGCCGGCGAAACGGTCTGGTTGAAATCCATCCAATTCCCAATCCGTATGAGCGACGGCCATTCCATCCTGGCCGGTGTCGCCATCGATGTAACCCGCGAGATTGAGAAGGGACTGGCGCTCACTGAGGCAAATCGTCAGCTGGAACGGCTCGCAACTACCGATGCGCTGACCGGGCTGAACAACCGTCGGGTATTTGAAGAAAGAATTGCCCGGGAGTTTACGACGGTTGGCCGCAGCGGACGCCTGATGACTGTGCTGCTGATGGATATCGACAACTTCAAGAAGCGCAACGATACCTACGGCCACGCTACCGGCGACGAGGCCCTGCGCATTCTCGGCAGGATTCTTCTCGAAACCGTACGACTGGACGATATGGCGGCGCGCATCGGGGGTGAAGAGTTCGCTGTGCTGCTCCCTGACACGGATCTTGCTGGCGCTTCCGAGTTCGCACGCAGGATTCAGCAACACCTGCGCGACGCTTACTTGGGCCCGATGCCATTGACCGTCAGCGTCGGCATAGCCACGGCCGACGGCGAAACGCGCGACTGGGAACACCTGGTATCGCTTGCAGACAACTCCATGTACGAGGCGAAACGAGCCGGGAAAGACCGCATCGCTATCCACACCGAACCTGGAGTTGCGCTCGAAAGCTCTGTCCGATAGGCAGAGGTTCCTAGGGCGTGACATTCACCGTCAGATAGGCGTTGTGGGTGACGGTGACGGTGTTTACCTCGGCCCCCGCAGTAATTTGCAGCGTATGCACGCCCAGCGGCGTTCCACCGTTGGTGGCCAGCGTGACTGAGTTGGTGCATCCGAGTCCCGCACCGGCGAGCCCGGCCATCAATAGCACCAACGCCAGCAGGCGGCCGCCCGAGATGCGCAGCCAGCGCGCCCGTCGGCCAATCGGCGAAAGCAGCAACCCGGCAAAGGCCAGCGCAACGCCTCCGCCAGCGGCAGGCCAGGGTGAGCGCCCAGGCTGGTTATTCTGCGAGATATTGCCACGCGTCGTGACGATGGTCAGCGTCGTAGCGCCGGTACTGGCGATGGTGCTAGGACTGAAGGTGCAGGCGATCGCTCCATTCGTCGGGGGATTCTGTTCGGCGCAGACCACCTGGATCGGTCCGGCCAGGCCGCCCAGCGAGGCGACATTGCAGGTCACGCTCTGCGTCGAGCCCTGGGTCAAGCTGACGTTGGTCGCATTGCAGGCGATGGTGAAGTCCTCAGCCTGCAGGCTTAATGAATTTGAAACCGCCGGCCCGAAGGTCGGATCGCCGGAGTACTGAGCGGTGATCGAATACGCGCCGGCTGGCAGATGTGGCACCGTGGTGGAAGCAATGCCGGTATCTCCAAGCCCCTGCAGCACTGGAATCTGGCCGCTGATCAGCGTGGTGCCGGCGTAGAACAGCACGTATCCCGAAGGATTCTGCTCCGCAGTTGCCGGCGGTGTATTCACCGGCGTGATGGTGGCAGAGAGCGCTACCGGCTGGTTCGGCGCCAGAATCGGACTGCTCTCGGTCAACGTCACAGTGACGGGAAGCAGGTTCGATGCCAGCAGCAGCGGACTCGATGTGCTGGCGCTGTAGCTTGCATCCCCGGAATAGACAGCCGTTACGGTATGCGAAACGGTTCCCGATAGACTCACGCCGGTCAGGATTGCCGTGTTGCTGCTGATCGCTACTGTCCCCAGCAGCGTAGTGCCTTGATCGTAAAACGACATGGTCCCCGTAATGGTGTACGCCGTCGTGGTAGCCGTCGAGGGCGCGACCGTGGCCGTGAATGTCTCGGGTACGCCGGTCGTCAACACGCTCGGAGTAGCGGCAATTGTGGTCACTGTTGCGCTCTTGACCACGGCGATCGTGATCGCAGGCGAGGTTGCAGCGTTGTAGTTCGTGTCGCCGGAGTAGACCCCTTGCAACGTATGCGAACCTGCGGTTGGAACGGTCACGCTCACGCTTCCGGAGGTCGTTGCAGCTGCGGTGGACAACAATGCATTGCCCGCCGTGACTCCATCCAGACTCACTGTCAGCGTTCCCGTCGGAGCCGTAGCTCCGGCATTGCTGGCGGTTACAGTCCCGGTGACAGTAATGGTGCTGCCTCCGGTTGGCGTCGTCGTGGAGGGTGTGATGACCAGCACAGTCGGGCTGGGTTGCACATTGATGGTCACCGGCTGCGACACAGCAGCCGCGTAGGTTGAGTCTCCGCTGTACTGCGCCTGAATATTATGGCCGCCTGCTGTGAACTGCCCTTGTTCCGACCACGAAGCGGTGCCGTCTGCCGCAAGCGTCACGGCGGTTCCTGCGTTGGCGCTCGTGGTCTCGTCGTAAAACTGGACAGTGCCTGTCGGCACCGTGCTGCCCGAGCCTGAGATCACCTTGGCGGCAAGTTTGATCACGGCTGACGGGTTATACGTAATTCCAGTCGCGGTGGTCATCGTGACGGTCGCAGGAGCGGTGCCGGTGGCATTCGGTGTGGCCCAGAGATCGACCAGAGTCTGCGCATTGATCGATCCGAGACCGGACGCGAGGTCATAGCCCGTTCCAGCGCTGAACCCAATCTCCCCCGCTTCGCTTCCAGTCGCTGCGCAATTTGGCGTGCCCATGATGCAGGCCAGCTTCGCCCCACCGGACGCTACGTCCACCAGAGGCGCAGAAGCTGTCCCAGTCTTGTTTAGCTCAGCCAGTCCCAGTGCATACAGATTGGGCGCAAGATTACCCTGAGCGCCATACTTCTGCGCGAGGACAGCGCCAATCCCGGAAAGGACCGCCGCGGAAGCCCCGCTTCCGCCTGCACTCACCAGACGGCAGCCACTCGCTGCCGAGTCTCCAGAAAAGCAGAACGCCATACCCCGGCTGCCTGGACCAGCAAGGATCGTGGGCAGGCTGATATCCGGCAGATAACGATGATGCCCGGCCGCGGTTCCCGGATCGGCCGCAGGCAGTCCCTGCGCCGTCTGCCAGGCCGGTGTTGCGTAGACCGCGCTGAATCCCCCGCCGGTCGCGTAGGCCGAGGCCGTCGCGCTGCCAGGCTGCCACCCGGCCAAGCCGGTCTGGCCGGCCGCATCGGAAGAAAACGCCACCGAGCCGACGGCTGTATTCCATGGAGTAGCTGCCAGAGCGTTTACCGCCAACCCGGTTGATACGGGAAGCTGGTCATCCGTCCGATGGCAGGCCGCGGCGCCGCTGTCGCCGGTCGCCGCGACGATCGCAATTCCCTCTGCGGCCGCTTGCCGGTAGAGGGCAGCATAAAAGGCCTGGTGCACCGTGCTCAGTCCGCTATCGCAATTCGAATAGCCAACGCTGACTGTGTGCGCCAATCCCTGATCGACAATCGCCGCCAACGCCAGGTCGAGGCCGTCCGTCGCATTGGTCGAGTCGGCTGGAACCAGGATGATTCTTGCTCCGGGAGCCGCGGCACCCGCCCAGGAAACCGCCTGCATCGTCGCGGCCTCGTCAGCCGTGCGCCCTGGATCGGCGCCTGCTGGCGAAACCAGCAATACCGCGTCCGGCAGGCCGAAGCTCTTGCGGAACACGGCGAAATCTTCCGCACGAACATTGCTGCGGGAAGGAATAGCGATGCCCTCGCCGGTGCCGGTTGCGCCACCAGCATGAAGCGCCGTCAAGTGCAGCCAATCCCCGGCCAGCGAAGGCGTGAGCGCCTGCGCTTTGCTTAGCGAAATCTCCGCCGCCAATGCCTCGGCCTTCAGCCCCGCTCCGCCCGAGGTCATGTCCGTAATCGTAGTCACCGCCGGAACGCTCAACGCGCCGTCCAGCGAAACCAGCCCCTGGACCTTCGACGCGATCGCCGCTGGCATGCTCACTTCGGTAGCAAACCGGTAGCGCGGCAATGCTCCAGCTTCCGTCGAAACCACCCGCTCAAGCGTCCCGCCAAATGCCTTCTGCACCTGCGCTGCCGTGCCTGAAAACTCGATCCAGCCACGCCCGGATGGAATGGCCGCAACGGTAAATCCCTGTGCCTTGAGCCATGCCGCAACCGTCGCCACGTCTGCCTGGCTCAGAGCAAATCGCCTGGCATACTCCGCTCCGGTCAGCCAGGAGTGATACTGCGCATTGCCGGGTGTCTGCTGCGCTTTCAACAGGGCATCCAAATCGCTCTGCTGCTGCGCACTCGGCTGCAAGAGGAGCAGGATGCGTTCGAGTTGGATGCCTGAAGAAGCGCCTTCAATTTCTTGCGCGCCAGCCGTGTACAGGCCTCCCGTCAACAGCCCGGCAAGCAGAAGGAGGAAGCACCATCGGCCAAAGCGAATTCTACGTCGCATTTTTCCCTTAATGTTGTAGTTCGGACTGATTGTATAGCCGCGCCTGCTGCGTCCTGTAGAGAAACTTCACTGTGTCCGCTGACGCGTCATTCAGCAAAGCTGCCAAACGTGCGTTTCTGCTTGCCGTCCTCATCAAAATTCTCCGCCGCAAGCCACGCCTCGAAGACTTTCCTTCTCGCCGGCCACTCAGAATCGAGAATCGAGTACCAGGCCGTGTCGCGGTTCTGCCCCTTGACGATCATGTGCTGGCGAAAGGTGCCTTCGTAGGTGAATCCGAACCGCTCGGCAGCGCGCTTTGAGGGCAGGTTGAGAGCATTGCACTTCCATTCGAAGCGCCGGTAGCCCAGGTCGTCGAAGATGTGCCGCGCCATCAGGTAGATCGTCTCGGTCGCCGCCTGCGTCCGCTGCACGCTGGGCGAGAACATCACGTTGCCTACCTCGATCACCCCATTTGGAGCATCGATTCGCATCAGGCTGGCGTAGCCCACGGCTTTGCCCAGGCCTTTCGGACGAATTGCGAAGAACAGCGCCGCAGTTCCCTTTTCCTTGGTCGCCAGAGCCGTAGCGAGATCCTCCTCGTGCGAATACGGTCCATCCCCCAGCCAAGTCCACACTTCATCGTGACCGAGTACCGCTTCCCATAGCTCATGTGTATGCCGCTCGGCCGAGAGCGGTTCAAGCGTGACCCAGCGGCCTTCGAGCGTCACCGGGCCGGGCAAACGTGCGGGCTGCCAATCGTTCATGGCATTGGAGATAGAGTCTGACATGTTCTCCAGCTTACCAGTCCGTCAGTCGATCAGTTGACCAGAGCCTCTTGAGATGCGGTGGCCAGTTCATAGCTGGTGCTGCGGCCCCCCTCCGCGCGCTTGATCAGGATGCCCTGCTCGACCAGAGCCAGAATGTCGCGCAGCGCCGTGTCCTGCGAACACTTCGCCAAAGCAGCCCATTTTGAGGTGGTCAGCTTGCCTTTGAAGTCGTCCAGCAGCAGGCCAAGCACCTTGCGCTGTCGTTCGTTGAAGGCTATTTCCTGCAACGAATCCCAGAACGCAGTCCGGTTAAGCACCCCGGCAAGTGCTGTCTGCGCAGCGTCGATAGCCCTCCCCATGCAGCCAAGAAACCACCTCAGCCAGCCCGTGATATCGAGCGATCCCTTCTGCGTGAATTCAAGGATGTTGTAATAGTCACGCCGTTCCAGACGGATTTGCGCGGACATGCTGTAGAAGCGCTGCGAACTCTGCTCCGAGCGAGCTAGCGCCAGATCAGCAATTGCCCGGGCAATGCGCCCGTTGCCATCGTCGAATGGGTGGATTGTGACAAACCACAGATGAGCGATGGCCGCCTTCATGACCCAGTCTGTATCGTTCGGCCTATTAAACCAGTCTAGGAACTTGGCGATTTCCCTACCCAACCGATCGGCCGCCGGAGCCTCGTAGTGAACGCGTTCCTTGCCCAATGCGCCGGAAACAACCTGCATTGGCCCCAAACGGTCATCGCGCCATTGGCCGACTCTGATCCTGCGCAGCCCGCTCCCTCCCGTGGGAAACAGCAGTCCATGCCACAGAAACAATCGCTCAGCCGTAAGCGGAGCCTGATAGTTCATCGTGGCATCCAGCGTCATCTCAACGACGCCATCGACATGCCGGTCCGCAGGCTTCAGGGCTGCAATCTCAAAGCCCAGCCGCTGCGCCAGCGAAGAGCGAACCTGATCGTCATCCAGCAGATCACCCTCGATCTCACTGGTCTTAACAACGTCCTGCGTCAGCGTCTTCAGCAAGGATTCCTGCCGGTGCCGCAGGCCGAAACCCTCCATCTTGCCCATCAGCCGCCCCTGCTGATGACGGACCGCAGCAAGCTGATCGGCGAAAGCGTCGTAATTCCAGGAAAAGCTGGGCCATTTCGGATTTTCGTGGATGTAGGTCATCGCAATCTCCGCGTGGATGCGTCGATTATGCGCCTTATTCTCCGCAAGCACAACCTATATAACGCATTTCTGCGGAGAATAGGCTATTTGTTCACCGCAAAAGCTGATTGTCCGGCTCAGTCCACCTGGCAGATCAGGCATTTGAGGTATTCGGTTTCAGGCAGATTCAGCAGGACCGGATGGTCTTCCGCGGCTCCACGGCGTTCCAGCAGCGTTACGCGGCGCTTTGCATCAACGGCCGCTGAAGCCACAGCGCTTTCCAGCTCTGCCCAGCTGACGTGGTGCGAGCAGGAGCAGGTGACCAGCAGACCGCCCGGCCGGAGCATGCGCAACGCGCGCAGGTTCAGCTCCTTGTAGCCGCGCAGTGCGCCTTCGACGGCGCGTTTGCTCTTGGCAAAGGCTGGCGGATCGAGCACGATCAGATCCCAGGCTGCCGCTTCTTCTTCGTCTGACCAGGCGCGCAGCAACTCAAACGCGTCGGCCTCAACCCATTCGACCGCCGCCGCACTGGGGTTCAATTCAAGGTTACGTTCGGCGACTTCGAGTGATGAGCGGGAAGCGTCGATGCCGGTTACTTCTTCGCAGACCTGAGCGAGATGCAGCGCGAAGCCGCCCTGATAGGTGCAGACATCGAGCGCCTTCTTCGTGCCGCGCGATTTGGCCCACCGGGCGGCGGCAGCGTAGTTCTGGCGCTGGTCGAGGAAGGCTCCTGTCTTCTGGCCGGAGTTGGCGTCGAAGTGGAAGCTGAGGCCATTCAGGCGAAAGAGCGTGTTTGCTACGGGAGCCGCAGGGTCGCTGGCATACAGCGGGGTTGTGACGGGAGCGGAAAGTCCTTCGAGCTCGCGGATGCGTGGGTCGGGGCGCTCCCAGATGGTCAGCTCTTCTCCTTTGAACTCATCGCGGAGAACGCTAACGCAGAAGGCGCGGGTTTCGGCGTTGTCGAGGCCCTTGGCCAGAAGCTGCACGATCACCACTCCGGCATATTTGTCGATGATGATGCCGGGCAGATCGTCGGCTTCTGAGAAGACCAGGCGGCAGGCACTCGTGTTCTCGTCCAACAGGCCTTTGCGGCGAGCAATGGCCGTGTGCAAGCGCGTGGCCATCAATGCCAGCCATTTCTCCTCATCGATCAGCTCGCGGGAAACAAGACGCAGGCTGATCTGAGACGCCGGACTATAAAGTGCGGTGCCGAGCGGAATACCGCGGTTATCGACCACGGGAATCAGCCCGGGAGCTTCGCCTTTACCAATCTCGACCTGCTCGATCTCCGTGGCATAGACCCAGAGATGGCCGCTGCGCAGCGACTCCGAGGCACGACGCGACACCATCGCACAAGGAACCGGAAGCTTCACCGATGCGCTGGCCGGGAAATTGCCTAAGGAGTTGCCACGCGGCGCAACAGCGTCGGTAGCGGGCTTGCGGAAGGGGCTGGAGGGGCGAGTTCCCGAGGGAACCGCGGGGCGTGAATCGGAGCGAGCGAAAGCCTGTGGACCATTCTGCGGCCTGGGCTTTGAAGCACTCGACGCTGCTTTTGACCCGCTGCTCGAAGCGGCCCTCACACCGGAAACCTGGCCAGCGCCCGGCCTGGCTTGCGGTCGGACTTGCGATCTGTTCTGCGACCGTGCCTGTGGTCTTGCCTGCTCCCAATCTGGGGTCGGGGAAGGTGGTACTGAGTCACGCATGGCCTGAGACACCGACTTGGAGACCGCCGCCCGCGATCCGGTGGCCCGGGATTCGACCGGCTTGGGACCGTAGGGAGATCGCTTGGATGCAGACTTTTGCGAAGGCTTAGACGGGGCGTACTTGTTGGGCGAGGGACTCTGGGGACGTTTGGGACCTGGCATGGTGCTCTCCTGCGGCGAGAGCACCTTCGGAGAGCCCGAAAGCGAATCGACCGTTATACTTTCTCTTCTTATAGATTACGCGCTTTCGGCTTTGATTCCGCAGTGTGCCGGACGGCGACACATTCTGTCGAATGACAAACACTCGGTCAATTGGCGAGACGATGTAATTTTTCCAGCCTATAATGAAGCATGGCGACCCATCCGACCAGTACTTCGGCAGCCAGCTCCGAGCCAATCTTCCCGCAGGAAGGCTTCGTTGAGCAGGTAACGGCGGTGGAATCGCCTGCCACTCTCCCAGTTCCGCTCCATACAGCAGCTGCTCCCGCGCCGGTCAAATCCAGCGTCAATGACGGTCCCATCGGTAAACGCTTCGAGCACCTGCTGAAGACGATCAAGATGCATCGCCCCACCGAAGATACTGCTCCCATCAAGAAGGCGTGGGAATTCTGCGTTCACTACCATGACGGCCAGATGCGTGCCTCGGGCGAGCCTTACATCATCCATCCGCTGGAAGTGGCGGAGGTGCTGGCGGAGATGAAGCTGGACTCCACTGCCATCGCTGCCGGCCTGTTGCATGACGCAGTCGAAGACACACCGGTGACGACCGCTGAGATTGCTACGGCGTTTGGCGAGCAGGTGGCGCACATCGTCGAAGGCGTCACCAAGATCGACAAGATCCAGTTCGCCAATCGTGAAGAGCGGCAGGCAGAGAACGTCCGCAAGATGCTGCTGGCGATGGTTTCAGACGTGCGCGTGGTGCTGATCAAGCTGGCTGACCGGTTGCACAACATGCGCACGCTGGAGCACCTGAAGCCCGACCGGCAGGAGTCAATCGCCCGCGAAACTCTGGACATCTATGCTCCGCTCGCTCACCGCCTCGGCATGGGCAAGGTGCGCGGTGAGCTTGAAGATCTGGCCTTCCGCTACACCGACCCGGTGAACTACAAGAAGGTCGCCGATGCCGTCGAAGCTCGCCGTCTGGAGGGCGAAGAGTTCCTCGCCACGGTCGAAGACGCGATCACCGAGCAACTCCGTGAACACAATATTCAGGCTCGCGTCGAGTGGCGCATCAAGCGCCTCTACTCGATCTTCCAGAAGCTTCACAAATCGCAGGTAGCCGTTGACCAGGTCTTTGATTTGCTGGCTATCCGCATCATCACCCAGAGTCAGGCAGACTGTTACGGCGTGCTGGGCTTGATCCACAGCCTCTGGCGGCCTGTTCCGGGGCGCGTGAAGGACTTCATCGCCATTCCCCGCGCCAATCTTTATCAGTCGCTGCACACGACCGTGATGGGTGATGGCGGACACCAGTTTGAAGTGCAGATCCGCACCGAGGAGATGCATAAGGTTGCCGAGGAAGGCATTGCGGCGCACTGGAAGTACAAGGCTGGCGAATCAGTGATCTCGGCCAAGGATGAGCAGCGGCTGGCCTGGGTCCGCGGCCTGGTCGACTGGCAGCGGGAGATGACCGACCCGAACGAGTTCCTCTCCAGCCTGAAGATGGACCTCTACCCGGACGAAGTCTACGCCTTCACTCCCAAGGGCAAAGTTGTAGTTGTGCCGGCGGAAGGTACGCCGGTGGACTTCGCCTACACGGTGCATACCGAGGTTGGCCATACCTGCATTGGCGCTAAGGTGAATGGGCGGATGGTGCCGCTCAAGACTAAGCTGCGCAACGGCGACATCGTGGAGATCGTGACGCAAAACGGGCACACGCCGAGCCGCGACTGGCTCACCTTCGTCAAGAGCCCGAGAGCGCGCAACAAGATCAAGCACTGGCTCAACGAGAACCAGCGGCAGCGGGCGATTGAAGTCGGCCGCAAGCTGCTGGAACGCGATGCCCGCAAATTCAAGATACCCATGGCGCGGCTGGACGATGCCGACCTGGCACGCGTGGCTGGCGACTATGGACTTGCTACCGCGACCGACCTGATGGCCGCTATCGGCTTTGGCAAGCATTCGGCGCGGCAGGTGCTGAACAAGCTGGCTCCCGGGTTGATTGCCTCGCCGAACGCGGGCGCTGCTGCTGAGGCTGAGGGAGCTGAGCCGAAGACAGCGGAATCTGCGATGTCGGATGCTGTGAAGAAGCTGCATCTGACCGGCTCGGATTCGCTGCAGGTTGAAGGGCAGAACGATCTGCTGGTCTATCGCGCGCGCTGTTGTAACCCGATTCGCGGGGAAGAGATTATCGGCTACGTAACGCGCGGCAAGGGCGTTGCGGTTCATGCCAAGAGCTGTCCAAACGTTACCAACCTCCTATACGAGACTGACCGCCGGATCGATGTGGATTGGGCGAAGACCGAGGCTGAACTTTCCGGCCATGCGCAGCGGTATCCGGTGAAGATCACTGTCTTCTGCGATGACCGCTCCGGAATGCTGAAGGAACTTACCGCGGTGATCTCCAATGACGACACGAATATCAAAGGCGTCGAGACAAGGGACGGCGAGAACGGCGAAGCTATCGTCGAATTTGTTGTCTTCGCCGAGGATCTGCGGCACCTAAATCGTATGGTGCTTGGGTTGCGGCGCGTGCCTGGTGTGCGCGATGTGCAGCGGTCGCAGAAGGTTTAACTGCCGGTCTTAAGAACTACTTTCCCTAAGTAACGACAATGCAAAATCCTTCATGCTGCTCGCATTCCAGGCGAACAAATGGCGGATGGGATTATGGGGGGGGAGGGGTATTTATTTTCTCTGCTTGCTTGAGTTGCATTTCGGGACAGCGGAGCCGGCGGCTATAAGAACAAAGGCGAACAGCAGATTCCCTTCAGGAATGACAAACCAAAAGGCAAGAGCAATGGGAAGATTTGTCGTTCTCTCTCTTGTACGCTTTTCGCACTTAAGAACACGCAACTGCGTTTGTTGAGTTCACGCGGGGAAAATGTCCTAAGCTAGGACTCATGGATTATGGGCACACATTGGGTGGGGTTCGGCATGGGTTTGGCAGCCTGGCGGAGCTGATGGCCAAGGCTACGCCGTTTCGCAGCGGGGATGCGCTGGCAGGGCTGGTTGCTGGTTCTTCTGAGGAGCGGGTGGCGGCGCAATATGCGTTGGCCGATCTGCCGCTTAGGCATTTTCTTGAAGAACTTTTGATTCCCTACGAGACCGATGAAGTCACGCGGCTGATTGTGGACTCGCACGACGCAGCGGCGTTTGCGCCGGTAGCTTCTTTGACTGTGGGCGAATTTCGCGACTGGCTCTTGTCAGAGGACGCGACGAGTGAGCGGCTGACGGCGCTTTCTCCAGGGCTGACGCCGGAGATGGTTGCCGCTGTGAGCAAGCTGATGCGGGTGCAGGATCTGATTCTGGTGGCGCGCAAGGTGCGGGTGATTGCGCGGTTTCGCACGACTCTGGGTTTGCCGGGGCGGATGTCGACTCGGTTGCAGCCGAACCATCCGACGGACGACGCGACGGGAATTGCGGCGTCGATGCTGGATGGGCTACTGCTGGGGTCGGGCGATGCGGTGATCGGGATCAATCCGGTGAGCGACAGTCCGGGGACAGTGACGCGACTGCTGCGCATGATTGACGCGGTGCGGGAGCGATTTTCGATTCCCACGCAGAACTGCGTGCTGGCCCACATTACGACGCAGATGAAGGCGATGGAGCAGGGCGCGCCGCTCGATCTGCTTTTCCAGTCGATAGCCGGGACTGAGGCCGCGAATGCCAGCTTTGGGATCAGCCTCGCGCTGTTGCAGGAGGGGCATGAGACGGCACAGGCGCTGGGGCGCGGTGGGGTTTGCGCGGATGGAAGCGTTGGGCGGAACGTGATGTATTTCGAGACGGGGCAGGGGTCGGCTCTATCGGCGAATGCGCATCATGGTGTGGATCAGCAGACGGTGGAGGCGCGGGCTTACGCTGTGGCGCGGCAGTTCAGCCCGATGCTGGTGAATACTGTTGTGGGCTTTATTGGGCCGGAGTATCTGTATGACGGAAAGCAGATTACTCGCGCTGCTCTTGAGGATCATTTCTGCGGGAAGCTTCTGGGGCTGCCGATGGGGTGTGATATCTGCTACACCAATCACGCTGAGGCGGACCAGGACGATATGGATGCGCTGCTGACACTGCTGGGCGCGGCGGGGATCCACTACATTATGGGTGTGCCGGGGGCGGATGATGTGATGCTGAATTACCAGAGCACGAGCTTCCACGATGCGCTCTACGTGCGGAAGGTGCTGGGTCTGCGGCATGCGCCGGAGTTTGAGGCATGGCTGCAAGGGTCCGGGTTTGAGCGGCTTCGGATGGAGGCACTGGGATCTGGCTCGGTGCTGGAGGAGATGGTAGGGGCAGTGCCGGAGAGGCTGCTGCCGGTATGACGGCTCCTGAGGATTCCCTGACTACAAATGATGCTCCAGCGTTGGGTGAGTTATCTGCGCCGTTGAGGCTTAAGCTTCGCGGGCTGACTCCGGCGCGGGTTGGGTTGCGCCGGGCGGGCAGCAGCGTGGCTACGGTGGAGGTGCTGGATTTTCAGCTGGCGCATGGACGAGCGCGCGACGCTGTGCATGCTCCGCTACAGGCAAGTGCACTGTTGCCGGGCTTGCAGGCGGTGACGGGCGGGGAGGTTCTGCTGTTGCATTCGGCGGCGACCGACCGAGCGACCTATCTGCAGCGGCCTGATCTCGGTCGACGGCTTATGCAGACGAGTGCCGGGAGACTGGCGGAGATGAATGCAGGGCCGTACGACCTCGCGGTGGTGGTTGCGGATGGGCTTTCCGCGCTGGCAGTGGAGCGGCATGCCGAGGCGCTGCTGGCGGAGCTGTTGCCGTTGCTTTCGCGGGAAACGCCCGGGTTGCGGCTGGCGCCTGTTTCGGTTGTGGAGCAGGGTCGGGTGGCGGTTGGCGACGAGATTGGTGCGGCGCTGCGGGCTGAGATGGTGATTGTGCTGATTGGCGAGCGGCCGGGGCTGAGTTCGCCGGACTCGCTGGGGGCTTACATTACCTGGAAGCCGCAGCTAGGGACGACTACCGATGCGGAACGGAATTGCATTTCGAATATTCGAACCGAGGGGTTGAGTTATGCCGACGCTGCGGTTCGGTTGCTGCACTACATCCGTGAGGCGCGAAGTAAAGGTCTGACGGGGGTGGCGCTGAAAGATCCGGATACCGTATCCCTGAAGTTGGGTGGTGGAGCGCAATGAGCGGGCAAGCTACAGGCTCAGATTTGAAGCGGCTGATCGGGCGCTGGGCGGAGCGGCTGATGATTGGGGTGGTTGTCGCCGCTGCGCTTACGTATGGCGGGGACTACGGCGTGTACGTTGGTCGCGGGAAGCCGCAGGACGCTGTGATGGTCGACCGGATGCTGGCGGTGCCGCTGAAGGGGAACAAGACGGAATTCGACTATCAGGGTTCTGCACCGCTGGCGTGTGCGCGGGCCCTTTTTCCGCAGGGCGGCGAGATGCCTTGCTGGTATCTGCGCCGGCACAAGACGCAGACGGACCAGTTGTAACTTCAGGGCTGATTAGGCGCCGGTGGTTTGGCGTCAGGGCTTGACGCCGGCTCGGGACGGGCATTGGCGTCGGCGATGCGCTTGTGCAGGCCCTCGTCCGTTTTCTTGTTGAGGGTGCTGGCCTTGGCGAATTCCGCCTTGGCTTCGTCGCGTTTGCCGAGAGATTGATAGAGCTTGGCCAAGCGGAAGTGAGCGGTGACGTTGTCGGGTTCGAGGGTGATGGTCTTCGTCAGCTCTCGCGCGGCAGATTCCCGGTCGCCGGTCTCCATGTAAACGATGCCGAGATCGAGGTGGATGAGCGGGACTGCCGGCAATTCTTTGACAGCCTGTTCAAGAGCCGGACGCGCGAGATCGAACTGGTTCTGCTGCATGTAGGTGTCGCCGAGATAGATGCGGGCCTGGCTATTGCGAGGATCATTGGCCAGTTCGGCCTGGAACTCGGGGATGGCTTCGTCGTAACGCTTCTGGGCCCAGAGCAGGTAGGCAAGGCCGAAGTGAACGTTGGGCTCTTTAGGATTGGCCTTGGCTGCCGCGCGAAACTGGTCGACAGCGCCGGCGTTGTCGCCTTTTTCGTCGAGAGCTTCGCCGGCGATCATGTCGGCTTCGGCGGAGTCGGGGTCAATGAGGAGGATCTCTTTGTAGACTGCGAGGGTGGCGTCCAGCTGCTTGGTCCAGAGGTAGCAGTGGGCGAGGGTCAGGCGCAGGGGCAAGTTGCGCTGATCGGCGGCGGCGGCCTCTTTCAGGTAGGGAATGGCGGCGGCGTAATCGCGGGTGCCGTAGTGGGACATGGCGATGAGCGTCTTGAGGCGGAGATCGTTCGGGTGGGATTTCAGCTCGGTTTGGAAGAGGGTGCCGGCTTCGGCGAATTGCCCCGATTTGAAGAGCGCGAGGCCGAGGTTGAGGTTGAGCTGCGGGATGGGTTTGCCTTCGGCTCTGACGAGGGATTGGGCTTTGCGGTAGTGCGTGATGGCTTGAGGATACTGCTCCTGACGGGCTTCCAAAAGACCGAGGTGAGCGAATGCCTGGGCGTTGCGCGGCTGGACTTTGACTACGACTTCCCAGGCTGACTGGGCTTCCGCGAACTTACCTTGCTGTTCGTAGGCGAGCGCTGACTGTACTGGATTGGTTGCGCCTTTTGAAGGAGTGCCTTGCTGTGCCGGGCAGAGGCTGGCTGCGAGCAGCACGGTGAAACACGCAATCGACAGACCCTTCACAGCTGACTCCCTTTTGTCCCGGAACAAGTTTACTCGGCGCATGGAACCAGCCACAAACCTCCGGTAAGTGCGCACTTGGCGATCGTGAGGAAATAAAAAAAGGGCGCTGCGCGGAGTGATCCGTGCAGCGCCCGGGAGTTGCGTTGGAGTTAGAACACGAACTTGGCGCCGAGCTCCATCACACGAGGATCCCAAGTGGCGGTTGCTTTACCGTACTTGCCTCCATCGTTGTTGTTGGTGTCGATGCTGTTGAATTGCGTGTGGTTGAAGGTGTTGAAGGTCTCAGCGCGGAACTCGAAGTGAGCCCGTTCGCCGAGAGCAAACGACTTGTAGAGCGAGGTGTTGAAGTTGGTGCGGTTGGGGCCGACGAAGGTATCGCGACGGCCGTTGCCGAAGCCGAGGTTAGGACCGCCGAGCCAGCCTGGTGTAGGAGCTGCCAGAGGATCGCTAGTGCCATCGGTGGCGGGTGTGCTGAACCAGTTATCCGCCTTGTGGTGGTACTTGATCTTGCCGACAACATTGGCGCGATTGGTGTAGTTGCCGCCAAGGCCGATAGGATCAGGTACGCCGCCGAAGGATGCGCCGAAGGGTACACCGGTTTCCCAGATTACCGTTCCAGCAAGAGTCCAGCCACCGGCGACGGTGCGCAGGAGCCCGGTTGAGTGATTGAAGATAGGCAGCTTATAGATGTAGTTGCCCTGGAGGATGTGACGGCGATCGAAAGCGCCACCGCCCTTGTCGTACTTCAGGTTCCAGGGATTGCTGACGGTTTGGAGATCGGTGCTGTTGGGAGACACGTCGATCTCGTGAGACCAGGTGTAGTCGAGCTCGCCACTGAGGCCCCACTTGTTCTGAACACGAAGACCGGTCTGGAAGCCGTTGTAGTTTCCGTTGGTCGTGTTCTCTTCCTGGCTGATCGATCCGTATCCTGCGTAGGTGCGATAGGCATTGCCCAGACCGGGGTTGCTCAGGCTCTGTCCGTTGTATCCGACGGAACGCTGGCGGATGACATTGGGCGTGGTGATGGGGAAGTTGTTGAGCGGACGAACGATGTTCTGGTGCCAGGCGAGGTTGCCCACGTACTGAACCACCCAGATCACCGAGGGCTTGAGTTCGTGCTGCACTCCAAGGCTGAACTGCGCGACGGCAGGGGCCTTGTAGGTGCGGGCAAGAGTGGTCAAGTTCGCAGGCAGGATGGGCAGGTTGGTAACGCTGAGGCAGTTATCCGGATTGCTGGTGTCGGCTTGCGAAGACCACGAGCAATGCGGGTTGCTGTAATACACGTTGCTGACGCTGGGCGTGTATTCAAAGGGCAAGTTGCTGTTGGCAACGCCGTAGATATCGTTCCCCTGCAACCGCTCGTAGAAGGTACCGAGACCACCGCGAAGCACGGTCTTGCCGGCTCCTGTGAGGTCATAAGAGAAGCCTACGCGTGGCTGGAGAGTGGCGTAATCGTTGACAACGAGGCCGACCGGAATGCCCTGCTGTCCGGGGAAGACCATGCCGTTGAGGTAGTAGGGAGCAACGAAGCCTGTCGGAGTGCTGACGCCCACGCTGCTTGCGTTGATGGAGTTGTCGGGGTTCCAGATTGGCGCCGTTGGAATGTACTGCGCCGGATCGAAGTTCGCCAAGGCGTTGTTGCGCTCCCATGCGTGCGGCAGGGCGTCATAGCGAAGGCCGAGTTGGAGATTCAACTGCGGGGTGACTTTCCAGTTGTCGTTCACATAGGCCGACGTCGTGTTGTTGACGTAGTGGCGGATGGACATTGACTGGGGCTGTGAGTAGCCGCCGGAGAGACCGATGACCATGCTCATCCATGGATCGCCGGAGGTTCCGCCGTTGCCGTTACCCGTCTGGTTGGCGCCGAAGCTGTAATCGCCCGCGGCATCCGCCTGCAACTGCTGGTTCTTGGTGTAGCGGTTGAAGCTGAAGCCGAACTTCATGGCGTGCTTGCCCTTGGTGTAAGAGATATCCACCTTCGGTGAATAGTCCTCGGCGGCATTGTGCCAGTCACCGTAGCCGGTCTGTTCCCCGATGCAGATACCTGTTCCGCAAACGGAGACGCCCGGATACTGGGCAGAACCGGAGTTGGTGAAGAAGTTCGCCGTGGTGAAGGCAGGAGATGCAAGGGAAGTCTTGGCGTTGGTGATGTTGATGATGTTGCCATCGTAGTTGAACGAGGCTTCCACCAGCATGTTGGGCGAGAGATTCGCTGTGGCCTTGACTGCCGCGCTGTTGGACGGGTTGCTCAGGGTGCTGGCGATGGTGTTGTACGATTCCCAGTTCCAGCCGAGGTCGGCGAGGGGATAGCCCTGGGTCACGCTGTCGTGAATGTAGTGACCGAGAATCTGCCACTTGCTATTCACCTGGTGATCGATGCGGACGATCTCTTCGCTGACGGTGATGGGGTTGGTGATCGACGAGACGTTCTGGTCGGATGACTGCTGCGAGACCTTTGGAATCAAAGGCGACGCGAGGTAGGCGACGCCGTTGCCGTCGAACAAGGAGTGAGGGATCTTCTGCAGCCCGCTGCCTTCGTCGGTGGGGAAGGGCATTCCGCGGTATCCGCTGAGCCCGGCCGCTGCGAGTTTCGCGGCAAAAGCTGGATCCGGGACTTGGGTAACCGTCGGGACCACGATCTGCTGGCCGGGTGCCCACTTGGGGATCTGATAGAGCAAATCGGTTCCCGCAACTGGACGATCCGCGTCAGGAATGGTGTTTTGGACGTTGGGAGCGCTGCCCTGGATGATGCGGCGGAACTCCTGGTTGTAGAAGAAGAAGGTCTTACCGCGAGGGTAGACGTGAGGGATGAAGAGCGGTCCGCCGAGGTTGCCGCCGAAGATGTTCTGACGGAGTTTGGCTACCGGGGAATTCTGGCCGTTGTGCTTGTTGAAGTAGTAATTGGCATCGAGAGCATCATTGCGGAAGAACTCAAACAATTCGCCGTGGTACTTCTGGCCGCCGCTCTTGAGCGCAAGGCTCATGGTCGCGCCGGAGGAGATACCGTAGTCGGGCGGATAGTTGCTGGCCAGCACTTCAAACTGCGCGATGGCGTCCTGCGAAGGCATGACGTCCATGCCGCCGGCGCCGCCGCGGTCGTCGGCTTCACCGCCATCGATGAGCCAGATGTTGTGGCTCTGGCGAAGGCCGTTGACGCTGATCGAGAAGCTGGCTGCGACCGAGGTCGGAGTGTTGCTGTCGGGAAGGTTGGAGCTGACGCCGAGACCCAGCGCCGCGAGGGCTGCGAAGTTGCGATTCTCGGTGGCGAGTTCGGTGACCTGGTCACCGCTGATCAGGGTGCTGACGGTGTTTGAGTCTGCCTGGACCTGAAGAGCATCGGCGGTAACGGTAACTTCCTGCGACTCGGCACCGACGCTCAGTTTCACGTCCGCGCCCAGGGTCTGGGAGACGTTCAGCACCAGGCCATTGGTGGTCGATGTCTGGAAGCCTTTTGCGCTGACTTTCAGTGTGTAGGTTCCGATGTTCAGCGCGGGGAATACGTAGCCGCCTGTGGCATTGCTCAAGCTGTTGTAAACGAAGCCAGTGTCCTGCTGCGTCAGTACCAGTTTTGCTCCTGGGACTGCTGCTCCGGTCTGGTCCGTGACAGTGCCGACGATTTCAGAGTTTTGCTGCGCCATGGCTGCGACGCATACAAACACTAAAAACAGCGGCACGATGAGAAATTTGAATCTCGCGAGTCTCATGTGACCTTCCTTTTCAAGTTCTTCCTAGTTCCCTGCTGTGCTTCTTCTTTTCGCTTCGACCGTACATCTGGGATAAAGCCGTAAAGGAAAGAACGCGTACGTATCCGGTCGTTTTGCGAAGCCTTTTGGAAGCGCTTTTTGAGAAGAACAGCCTTGGACTTGTCCCCCCGGAAGATCCCGTCCGTATCTGGGCGCCGGTGAGTTTTATTCCCTGTCAAAATTCCGATGTTGTTCGTTCTTCTACTGCAATTCCGGCATTCAAGTCACCGGTAAATGGATTTACTTCGATACCGCAAGATGTGACCAAAGGTTTGCGCAAGCATTTAGCTCGTCTTGCACGACACTTGTCAAGTGGAAAAATCCGCTACTTTCCCAACGGGTTATACGGCAGTCCGGAGGACTGGACTGCAGCACACGCCGCTCCGCGAGTGACTCTGCGGGTTTGTGTCGATTTCGAGTCAAACGTTTTAGCGGAATGGCCAAACCTCGGGGCGAAACGCGACGGGAAAGCTGTCTGTTTTGTACCGCTACGCATTAAATGCGGAGAGAAGACGGTTTGTCAAGACATTGGAGGGGAAAGAGTTACCTGTCCAAGGTCAGGTGAAATGTAACTGTTTTCAAACAATTGGAGCAAAGACGCCCCAGATTTAGGTGGCCGCAGGTAATCCTTGCAGATTGTTCAATTTTGGACGGTTTGAACGCTTGGGCGGATTGCAACGGAGCGCCTGACAAGGAATGAAAAGCATTACATTCGCCGGAATACAACTTTCGGGTCGATGCGGACTTTTCCAGACTCTGAGGTCGGCTCGCCGGCCGCGGGCGCGGTCAGGCGATCCGTGCCAGGTCACGTAACTGACTGGCAATCTCTTCAAGGAAGGTCTCGGTGCTGACGCCTGCCGGTACCTGAAGATCTGTCTTGGCGCGCACCACGGTGGCAATCCGGTCGGCGAGTTTTTCGCGAGTCTGCAGGCTGAAATCGAGGCGGCGGGCAAAAAATCCTTCGAGCACTTCGAGGTCGGCGGCGCCGAGCCGGTGCACCTGGCTGGAGGGAAGGTCGAAGGCTCGGGCTCGGGTAGCAAGTGCGGGGGCTGGGTTGAACATACCGGCGGTGAAGGTGCGCGTGCTTGCGGAGCTGGCGGTGGTGAGATGTTCGCGCTCGTGGACGACGAGGGTGCCGGCAGCGAGATCTCCGAGGCGCTGGTGCTGCTTTGTAAGAAACATGGTGACGATGCCGACGGCGTAGATGCCGGGGAACTGATCGACGATGCGCAGGAAGTTGCGGGTCATCGATTCGAAGAGTCCGATGCCGCGGCCGGTGCGCTGGATGACGCGGATCTTGACGACACGCTTGCCGGGAGTGCGGCCATTCCAGAAGGCTTCGAAGAGGGTGAAATAGCCCCAGTAGATGAGGAACGGGACAGCGATGGAGATGGCGGTGGCCCACTTTTCGCCAATCTTGCTGAAGTGAGAAAGGCTGGGGTCGACCAGGGCGATGACGATGACGAAGGCGATGATGACGACCAGCCAAATGAGGTAATCGACCAGGAGAGCTGCGAAACGGCTGCCCAGGCCGGCGAGCGGCATGTCGATTGCCACCATCTCTGGGGTTTCAATGCTAAGCTGGTCCCATTCAGGCTCCCTGTATCCGCTCAATGACTACCGTCCTCTCGAACCACTGGATTCAAAAACGTACTCCGTACTGGGAACGGCTGACGACTCTGGTCGCGGCGGCCGATACGACCCGGCTACGCGGTCTTTCGCGCGCCGAGTTACAGGAACTGGCACTACTATACCGCCAAGTCGCTTCGGACTTATCCACGCTGCGGCAGGACAGGACTTCGGCGGCGCTGGCCGGGCAAATCAATCATCTGCTGGCTCGGGCTCACCATATCATTTATTCGAGCCGGAAATCGACGTGGCGGAACTTCTTTCTGTATTTGTGGGAGGGGTACCCGCGGGTCTTTCGCGAGCAGATCGGGTTTGTGTTTGCCAGCCTGGTGATCACGCTGGTGGGTGCGGTGGTGGCGGCGGGGTTTACGCTGGCCAACCCGCGATTTGCTGAGCCGATTCTGGGGCCGACGGTCATCAACAGCATTGAGCGGCACGAGATGTGGACGCATTCGGTGGTTTCGGTTGCGCCGCAGGCGGCGAGCGGCATCATGACCAACAATCTCTCGGTTTCATTTACGGCGTTTGCCGGTGGATTGCTGTTCGGGACGGGGTCTGTCTATCTGCTCTTCGTCAACGGGCTAATGCTGGGAGCTGTGGGTGTGGCTTGCCAGAAGGCGGGGATGGCGATTCCGCTGTGGAGCTTTGTGGCGCCGCATGGGTCGCTGGAGCTGCCGGCGATTGTGATTGCCGGGGCAGCGGGACTGAGGCTGGGGTATGGGATGCTCTTTCCGGGGATTTATCGATGGAAGGATTCGGTGGCCAAGGCCGGGGCGGAGGCGGTGCAGATCGTCTCTGGTGTGATTCCGATGCTGATTATTGCCGGCACGCTGGAGGGATTCTTCTCGCCGTCGGCGGCGCCGGTGGCGCTGAAGTTTCTGGTGGGTGGGGTACTGTTTGTGCTGCTGAATGCGTGGCTCTTTCGGCCGCTGCGCAAGGCTGCCGCTGTCTAGCCACGCTTGATGCGTTTGGGTTCGATGCCTGCGGGTTTGATACCTACGCGTTTGCACCGCTCTGGATGAAGGTAGACACGTTTCGACGCGACGGAAAGGCCGGGCAATGACGAAGTGGCTGCCACGGAGGATTGTTACTTTCCTTGTTGCTTCAGTTATGTTGTTTCTGGCTATCGACGCCGATTCGCAGGGCGATCCCTTTCAGCGTGGTCCGCACCATGAAGAGAAGGTCGTATCTTCGCAGCAATTGAAAATAGGTAGCGCCGTGCTGCAGATCGATTTCGCTGCCGGTGCGCTGGACTTGCCGCCAGCGCAGATCATGCCGTGGGTTGAGCGAGCGGCACAGTCAGTTACCACATACTTTGGACGGTTCCCGGTTGCGCGTGCGCGCATCCTGATTGTGCCCGCGGCGGATGAGCGCGGAATTATGCAGGGCACGACGTGGGGAGATATGCGCGGGAACCCCGGGTTTACGCGCATCCGATTGGGCCAGCATACGACGGAAAAAGATCTCGCTGAAGACTGGACGATGACCCACGAACTGGTGCACATGGGATTCCCTTCGATGCCAGATGAGCAGCACTGGATCGAGGAAGGCATGGCTACCTACGTCGAGCCGATTGCGCGCGTGCAGACAGGGGAATTGCAGGCGAAGCAGGTTTGGGCGGACATGATGGACGGCATGCCGAAGGGCGAGCCGAAGCAGGGCGATCAGGGAATGGATCGCACGCATACCTGGGGGCGGACGTACTGGGGCGGGGCGCTGTTCTGCCTGATAGCGGATGTTGCCATTCGGGAGCGGACTTCAAACAAGATGGGTTTGCAGGATGCGCTGCGGGCGATCGTTGCGGCCGGTGGCACGATCGATCAGGATTGGACGCTGACGCGGGCGTTCGAGGTGGGTGACAGGGCTACGGGAACTCAAGTGCTTACCGGGATGTATGCGCAGTGGGGTAATTCGCCGATGCCGGTGAACCTGCCGAAGTTATGGGCGAAGCTGGGTGTCAGCCGGGGTGCAGATGGCGCGGAGTTTTCTGCGAGTGCGCCGGAGGCGAAGATTCGCGAAGCGATCACTGGGCGCGTGTCTCGATAGTGTCACGATACGTTCGCGGCGGCCACCCTCTCTTGAGACATTTGCGCTGTGCCTGATTTAAACGGTGTTGCGCTCTGACTATGGTGCGGTAGACTTGTGCGCTACACGGATTCGGTCCCATTCTCTTGAGCTGGCACGGAGGCTTATGAGCAATATCAACGGCAAAGTGTACGCGATGAACGCGATCACGCCAATGAAGCCCTGGAAGACATGGATCCTGCGGCTGATCTTCTTTGTGCTGGGTCATGTGAAGCCGCTGCAGAATGACCTGATCAATCTTTCCTTCATTGAGTTTGCGCGCTGGGTGATTATTCCGCGAAGAAGCTTTCCTGTGTTGGGACACGGGCAGCAGGCGGAGGAGTTGAAGTATGACTATCTGCTGTTCTTCAGTAACTTCAATGGGACGTGGAACCAGTACATCGATGCTTTCTCCGCAGTGCTGGCGAAGGGGCTGGATCTGATCTGGCGTTGGAGTGAGAAGTTTCCTGGATCCGTGCCGGTGACGATCTTCAAGGAGTACATTGCGCGGGTGCAGTTCGATACGGATTACTACTTCACTGCTTACCCGTATGCGACCGCGAACGATCTTAAGGCGGCGCATATTGTGCAGGCTAACTTCGATGATCTCAGTGCGAAGGCCAGCGGGCTCACTCCTGAGGCGTTTGCTGATGCTTATCTTGATTTTGTGATTGCTTCGCAGGCTCATCTGGGTGAGACGGGCGAGGCTCCGGTGGTCTTTTGATGCCTAACCAGAATGGCAGTGTATACGGACTTACGATCCTTTCGCCGATCATCAACGATGAGCGGGCGACGCCTTCGCATGATCTGCAGATTCGCCGCTATCTGGCGACGTTGCCGACTGGAGAGCAGAGCCCTTTTGCGATTGCGCCGGGGACGCATCTGGCGCGGCTGGTGGTGATGGATGATGTGATCTATGTTGGCGCGCCGGCTTGCGAGGAGCACTTGAAGTCGAAGTATCTGGTGTTCGAAACCAACTGCGACAGTGATCTGCCTGGGTATATTTCAGGGCTTGCCGATCACGTGCCCGAGCATCTGGACGCGGTGTGGAGTCACTGTGTTGGATATCCTGGCGCAGCTGATAAGAAAGCTTTGATTGCTTACATGCTAGCCTGCCAGATCGATACGACTTTCTTCTTTGCTGCGGTGAATGACAAGACGGTTCCTGAGGCGCTGCGGGCGTTGCTGACGCAACGTGCGGTGACGGATTTCATTGTTCACCATCAGGGGTTGGCGAAGACGGACCCGGCGCGGCTGCAGGCGGAGTTTGTGCGCTTTGCGGCGGAGTTGAAGGCCAAGCCGACGCCTCCTGCGGGGGCTCGCAGGAACGATCCGGAGACGGCGCGCGCGATCAAGACGGGCGGTCACAATGAATAGGTTGAACGAGACGGATATACAGGGATTTGTGCTGCGCGGATATAACCTGCCGGTGGCTCGCTATGTCTTTTTGCACTTCGCGGATGCGAAGCGGGCGGTGGCGCTGATTGGCAAGCTGCTGCCGATGATTACGACCGGGCAGCGATGGGATGGTGGTAAGCCGCAGAGTACCGTCAATCTTGCGTTTACGCATCGTGGACTGGTGGCGCTGGAGTTGCCGGATGCGACGCTGCTTACGTTTCCGGTGGAGTTTCAGCAGGGGATGAAGAAGCGCGCGGAGATACTGGGCGATACGGGTTTGAACGCTCCGGAGCGCTGGGATGCGGTGTGGCATGAGGATCGCGTGCATGCGTGGCTGGGGATCAATGCGCAGTCGGTTGAGGCGCTGGATGCTTGTTACGCTGCTTTGTTGGCGCTGATGGAAGAGACGCAAGGGGCGACGGTGCTGGCTGCGCAGGATGCGGCCGCGGTGACGGTCGATGGCAAGCCGACGACGCGCGAGCACTTTGGATTTACGGATGGATTCGGGAATCCGGATTATCTTGGCGTTGTGCGGAAGACGCAGCCGGGCCAGGGCAAGCTGATGCCGGATGGGAGCTGGGCTCCGCTGGCGACGGGCGAGCTGCTGCTGGGCTATGCGGATGAGGCTGGGGAACTGCCGGTGGCACCGGTGCCGCATATCCTGGCGAATAATGGGACATTCATGGTGTATCGCAAGCTGCATCAGAACGTGGCTACGTTTGACGCCTACTTGGATGAGCATGCGCCGATGTATGGGGGCGGACGGGAGAAGCTGGCGGCGAAGTTCATCGGGCGATGGCGCGATGGGACGCCGCTGGAGCTTTCGCCGGATGCTCCTGATTTTGCGCTTACGCAAGATCCGAATCGCAGCACCAACTTTACCTATGGCGCTGACGTGGCTGGGACGCGCTGCCCGGTTGGGGCGCATATCCGGCGGGTGCATCCGCGGGATGCTTTTGGCTTTGAAGGCCGGCTGATCAACCGGCGGCGCATTACGCGGCGTGGGTTGCCTTATGGACCGGTTGCTGTGGAAGGTGAGCCAGTTTCCGACAGCGATGATCGCGGTGTGATCTTTATGGCGCTGAATGCGAGCATCTCGCGGCAGTTTGAGTTTGTGCAGCAGCAGTGGATTGAGTACGGGAACGATGCGCATCTGGGCAATGACAAGGATGGGCTGATGGGCAACCATGGCGGGCACGGCAAGTTTGTCATTCAAGGGGATCGCACTGCTGCCAATCCGCCGTTTGTCTGCGCGAAGCTTCCTAACTTTGTGGAGCTGCGCGGCGGGGATTATTTCTTTCTGCCGAGCATCACCGCACTGGGCATGATCGCTATGGGACTGGTTGATCCTCGCTAACTCATACCGCCAGCCTTGGCATAACTTGTGAGCCGAATTGATCTTCCGTGTTTGGACTGGCGCAAATCGTCTTCATCCCGTCAATCCGTTGTTGGTTTCCTCCCTTCGTTGAAAGTCCGAGTGTGCATCCTATGCGTTAGACGTAGAGGAGGAATCATGGAAAAGTTTGCATTGCTGGCGACGGTACAGGCCAAGACGGGCAAAGAGGCGGAAGTTGAAACGTTTCTGAAATCGGCGCTTCCTCTGGCGGAAGATGAACCGGGGACGGTTCGATGGTACGCGTTCAAGATTGGGCCGGATACGTTCGGGATCTTCGATACGTTTGCGGATGAAGCGGCGCGCGAGGCTCATCTATCTGGACAGATTGCCAAGGCGCTGATGGCCAATGCGGACCGGCTGCTGGCGGCGCCGCCGAAGATTGAGAAGCTGGAGCTGCTGGCGGTTAAGTGACAGTGAATGGGGTGTAGGGAATGGCAAAGGCGAATCCTTCGCTTCGCTTCGGATGACACTTAATTCGGATCTAGAGAATGGCGCGTTCTTTGATGCTTAGGTAGTGATTGAGGACGGAGGCGGTCATCTGGCTGGGCAGGGTGTCGAGGGTGATGGCGCCCTGGTCTCTGAGACGCGCTAACAGCAGGTCGCGGCGGGCTGCCATTTCCTGCGCGGCGGCAGAGCGGAACATCTCTTCTACATTGCCGGGGATGGCGCTGGCGATAGCTGCTACTTCCGGCTGGGCCATGGCGACGAAGAGGACTACATGGCGGTGGAGAAGTTGTGCTGCGCCGTCGATGACTTCGGGACGCATGGCGGATTCGGCAAGGTCTGTGATCCAGAGAATGAGGGACCGGCGCGGCTGCAGCCGGCCCAGGATGGCTGTTGCGCGGAGGTGGTCTGCTTCGCTCTGCTCTGATTCCAACTGAGCTAATGACTCAAGGAACTGGCGCATGTGGCCTGCTCCGCGGCCCGGTAGGAGCTGCTGCTGGATGCGGCGTCCGTAGCCGAGCAGGCCAACGCGGTCGCCGGAGAAGAGGGCCAGTTGCGCGAGGGCTACGGCTGTCGAACATGCGTAGTCGAGCTTGGTGTAGCGATTGTCTTTCTGATCCGTTACGCGGGCTCGCAAGAGGCGGCCGGTGTCGAGAACGATCCATACGGACTGCGAACGCTCGGCCTGGAACTGTCGCGTGACGAGGTCGCCGCGGCGGGCGGAGGCGGTCCAGCAGACGTCGCGGAGATCATCGCCGGGGCGGTATTCGCGGAGGCTCTCGAACTCGCGACCGAGGCCGCGCTGGCGCATCTGGCGGAGCTGCAGGTCGATGCGGCGGCTCTTGGCGAGGAAGAGCGACTGCTCTTCGGCGGTGCGAAGTTCGGGATAGATGCGGACGGGTTGTTCGAGCGAGGCTTTCGCCCAGCGCGCGACGAGGCCGACGGTGCTGCGATAGCGGATGTAGAGGGCGCCGGCTTCGACGTCGCCGCGTTCGCGTGGGCGGATGGTGTAACGCAACTTGGCCGGGACCTGCGGATAGGCGCGGAGCTTGTGCGCCGTGGGCGTTTCGACGAGTTGCGTGGGCAGGTCGTCGGTGAGACGGCAATCGAGCAGGATCGAGTTCTGGTGGGTGATGCTGAGTTCAACTTCGACGGAGGTGCCGAGAGATGGAGCGGAGATCCATTCGCGGCCGGCGGTCAAGGTGCGGGGACGGGGCAGGCGGAAGCCGTCGAGTAGGGCGACGAAGAGAATGACTCCGTCCCAGATGAGCATGCCCCAGGCGAGACGTGGGACGTAGTAGCCGGGGATGAGCCAGAGAAATCCGGCAGCGAGTAGCAAGAGTGCGCGGAGGGTGAGGCCGAAGGCGAAGTTGAGCTCGACTTTGCCTTTTGTGCTGAGGGCTTGATCGCCTGGCTTAGCTGCGTCACTTCCGCTGAATTTCGAGAGTGAGTAGATGAGGACGCCCAGCGGATCGAAGATGGTCCAGAGGACTTTGACCCAGCCGGGGATGGCGAGCGTGTGCTTGGGGACGAACCAGATGAGGACCGCGCTGAGAAGTAGCAGCGTGAGGATCACTACCGTGATGAGCGGCGCGTAGAAGCGGCTGCGGGGTTCGCAGGTGGCGGTGATAGGCGCGGGATGGAGGGACGGCTGCAGCATCGGAACCTATCTCTAGGCGCGTGGGACGGGGGCTGCTGCGAGAACGTCGGCGAGGATGCGGTCGGCGTCGAAGCCTTCGAGCTCTGCTTCAGGCTTCAGGCGGACGCGGTGGCGCAGGACTGGAGGCAGGGCGCGTTTCACGTCGTCGGGGACGAGGTAGCTGCGGTCTTCGAGAGCTGCTACGGCCTGGGCTACGCGCATGAGGCTGAGAGCGGCGCGGGGGCTGGCGCCGAGGGTGAGCGTGGGCCATTCGCGGGTGCGGCGGACGAGCGAGAGGATGTAGGTAAGCAGTTCCGGCTCGATGCGGATGGCCTGAACTTCATTGCGTGCGGCGGCGAGCAGGCCGGCGGGGATGGCCTCGATGTGGGCAGCGTCGAGGATGAGTCCTCCTGCGGCGGCGAGGTGCAGTTCGAGGATGTGCCGTTCTTCTGTTTCGCTCGGATATTTAACGACGGTCTTGAGCAGGAAGCGATCGAGTTGGGCTTCGGGCAGCGGGTAAGTGCCTTCGAAATCGATCGGATTTTGCGTGGCGAAGACGGTAAAGTCGGGCGGTAGGGGGCGGACGACGCCGTCGGTGGTGACCTGGCGCTCTTCCATGCATTCGAGCAGTGCCGACTGGGTGCGCGGGGGCATGCGATTGATCTCGTCGACCAGCAGGAGGTCGGTGAAGACGGCGCCCTGGTGGAAGGTGAAGGTATCCGAACCCTGGCGCAGGATGGTAGTGCCGAGGATGTCGGCGGGCATCAGATCGGGAGTGGCCTGGACGCGATGGAAATCGAGTCCGAGCAGACGGCCGAGGGCTTTGACGATGAGGGTCTTGGCGATGCCGGGGACGCCTTCGAGCAGAACATGGCCCTGGCAGAGGAGGGCCATCAGGGCTTCGTCGATGACCGGGGTTTGACCAGAGATCACGCGGCTCAACTGGGCACGGGCATGGGAGAGAAGCTGGCGGGTGGCGTGCAATTGCGTTTCTGCAGGGGCCGGTTCGGGATTAACTTGCGGGATTGCTTCCTCGGTCATGCTTCTCTTCTCCGGTTGAATAACTACAGAGCTTTGCTCAGTGGTTCTTTAACTTCCGAGTGTAACTGGTGGGATGTCTTTGTTGGACTCGGTGCGGCGAATGCTGGCGTGTTGCAATGCCTTCTCGTGGCGGCGCAGGGTTTGGATGAGGTGGAGAGCGCGGCGGGGCTTCAGGTTTTCATCCCAGCAGGCGGATTCGGCGGCGAGCAGGTCTGGTTCCATGGTTTTGGCGATGCTGCCGTAGCGGCGCTCAATGGCGGAAACGAGCTGCGCGGCGTCGATTTGCGGAGTGCGCTGGCCGGTGAGCAGAGTGGCCTGGGCGCGGAAACGGTCCCAGGCAATCTGCATGGCTGTGGCCGTGGCTCCGGTGGAGCGATAGAGCGAGCCCAAGGCTTCCAGAAATTCGATCGGGGTAGTTCGCGGAGCCTGGGGCAGCGCGCGTACGGGACCACTGCGCCGGCTGAAGCTGAAGATGGCGAGCAACGCAAGCCCGAGTGATCCGAGCCAGAGAAGCGGCCAGACCGGACCGCTTACAAATTCCCAGCTGGTATGCTGCTGGCCGTGCAGGGACTCGTCCCAGTAGATGTGATGGCCGGCGGCGGGTCCGACGGATTTGAGAAGGAGTTCGAGATTCTGGCCGCGTTCGATCGAGGCGTTTTCGAGCGGGGTGGAACTGGCCCACCAAATCGCGGTGCCTTTGCCCACGGGGTACTCGACGACAACGGGAGAACCGGCGCAAGTGTAGGCGGTGCGCACGGCGGAGTCTGCCTCGCTCCAGGTGGCGCTGGGGACGATCCAGATGTTGCCACGGCCGGCGAGAGGCTGAAGGCCGTCGGGTTGCGCTTCGCAGGCGGCGAAGGATGCTTGCTTGGAGACGGTGACCCCGCTTCTGGGCAGCAGCAGGCCGCCTTCGAAGCCGGTAGCTATAACCCGGCCACCTTTGCTGAGGATTTTGGCGATGGCCGGGCGGTCGAGCCTGTCCCACGAATAGGGTTCAGCGATGATGAGCACGGTTTGCGGACCGGCGTCGTTGGCCAGCTGGACGAGGGGCTGCTCCCAGCGCTCGATGGTGTAGCCGCTCTGCTCAAGCACGGTGTAGGCGGCTTTGGCGCCGTGGCGACCGCTCAGGTAGCTGTCGGGAACGGGATTCTCATTGGCGTCCCGGGAAGGCGTAAAGAATGCGATGACACCCAGCAGCGTGGCGACCAGGCCGAGGACGATGAGCAGCATGCGGCGGTCTTTAGTGTCGAGCGAGGACAGGAGTTTCATCGCGCCCCCTGGCTGAAGCCCGGTCCTACGCCGAGATTGGCGGCAAGGCGCTCGGCCTGCTGGAAGTCAGATTCCGCGGCGGTGCGGCCCGCGTACCAGGTGCGCTCAAAGCTGCGCGTGAGGGCGGTCAGATCGGACCGGTGCTTGCTCTCCTGCGCGAGGAGTGCGAGGTATTCGCGAGGAGTGCGGGCGCGGTCGGCGGGCCAGAGGCCGGTGCCTTCGAGGCGCGAAATACTGGCCCAGTAGATGAGATGGATGGCATCGCGCCAATCGCCGCGGCCGGCGGCATCGCGGGCGTCCTGGAGCCAAAGCTGCCAGTCGCGCGCGGAGGCGGCTCCAGAGCCGGGGCTGGGGCGGAGGAACCCGGCGGCGAATCTGCCCTGCTTTTCGAGACGGATGAGGAACCAGACGAGAAGGACGGAGAGAACGATACCAAAGCCGATCTCCGCTGCGGTACCGATCCACTTAGACTTACCGCCAGCCTCGGCCAGCTTGCTGATGACGCGATTGATCCAGCGGGCGACCTTTTCGAGGAGCCGGTCCTTCAGTGTGGGGCCGGTCACGGTGGTCTTGTATTCCCGAGCGCTGAGAATTCCGGCCAGCTTCTGGCGCGGCATGGCTGAGTCAGTGATTGAACCAGGCGCGACCGGTTTGCCGTCAACCATCGCCTCCGCCGCCTGCAGATCCTGAGCGAGGCGTTCACGGGCTGAGGTGAGGCGCTGCTCGACGGTAGTGGGGACGAATTCGGATGTCTGCAATTGCAAACCGATAGGGAGCGGGGACTGCTCGCTGTCGTCTTCGTCGTCGCTCGCGTCTGGATTGTTCTTCTCTGAATTGCTCTTGGCATTCTGCTGCGCTGCAGATTTGGCGGATTTTGCGTTGTCGGCTGCCTTCTTGGCATCTGCGGCGGCCTTGGCTTTGTTCTCTTCGTATTTCGCGCCCTGTATCAGTACGTCGCGCAGCCACTTCAAGCGGACAACGCGTGGGCCGCCCGCCAGGGAGAGCTGGAGGTCGGGACCGACGGTTTCGCTGTCACAGTTGGCCGGGATCATCTGATGCTGGCAGCCGGCGACGATCTTGTCCAGCACGAGCAGGCGATTTCGGTATTCCGCGACTGAAACAGGAATGGCGGTTGCCGTTGCAGGCTGGGTTCCGGCGTCTGCCGCAAGAGCCTGGGCGGGAAACAACGACAGCATTCCGCAGACAAGGGCAGCCATGGGCAAAAGACGGTCTAAAGAGAGCCGCATCGTACGATGATTTACCGGAATGGCGGCTGAGCGGTTCATGCGCCGGGCTCCTCGGGCAGGGCTTCTACTGGATGAGACTCGACTGGATGGTGGGGAGTTGGATCTATCGCCACGGGATCGGCCAGCAGTGATTCTAGGTGTGTTGGTGCAGACGTGGGTTCTGGTGTGTGATCCAGAGCAGGATGAGGGCCGGGTTCCAGATGGGGTTCAAGGCTGGGAGGGGGCGGCGTTTGGGCTTCGGCAATGAAGACTTCGGACACAGTTGCAGTTGTCGGTGGGGGCGGAATAGGGGCGAATGGTAGTGGTTGAATGGGCTGGAAGGGCGGCTGCACGCGCACGGCGGGCGGGGGTGGAGGCAGGGCGATTCCGGACCAGCCGGCCTGGGCCATCAGCATCTCAATATCGTAGCCCTCCTGCCGGATTCGCTGATCGTAATAGAAGAGTTGCAGCGAGGTAGTGTAGATGGGCATGACGAAGGCTCGCACCAGGAAGGCTATCCCCATGTATGCCGTTTCCAGCAGGACAATGAAAGCGGTTGGCGGTGTGGGCCCCTGGAGCGATTTCTGCATGGCCAGGGCGATGATGATGGCCAGGGGAATGAGCAGTGCGATGGTAACCGCATAGCCGAGGAAGCCCACCATCAGAAACATCACAAAGATGCGGCCACGAGTTCCTTTGCTGAGCTGGGCACTGCGCTGCATGGACGGCCATACTGTCTTGTCTTCTGACGTGGTAGCGGCAAAGGCCAGGGAGAAGCGCAGCCAGATGACGATCGCGGCCACGACCATCGCGATGGCCAACACGACAAACAGAAAGATCAACAGAGGCTGGAGAGAACTGTCCCCCGACTTCGCCAGCAAAGCAGCGGCAATGCCGCCTACGAATGCAATCGCGATAAAGACGAGGTATGGTACAACCCAGGCCAGCAGTGTCTGAAGGAAGAGGATTCCGAGATGCCGCCATATGTGCCGGAAGGCAAAGGCATACGAGGCGCGGATGGTAACTTTCTCTTCCTGTAGCGCATGCTGCACGGCGTAGTTGGACGCGCCGAGGGCCAAAGAAAACGCAGCCACCAGGATGGGGAATCCGATGAGAGAGCCCAGGATCAGGCCAACGACCAGAATGATTGCGCCTTGTTCTCCGCCTGTCTTGAGCGAAGGCAACTGCGACGAAAGCAGGATGCCGGCGCCGCCAAAGGCGAGCACCATGACCGCAGCCGGAAGAGCCGAGATGCCGGCGAAGAGGAGAAAATTGCGGCGGTAGAGCTGGACGGTGCGATCCAGGATTTCACCCAGCGTCAGCGGTCGCGTGCTGGCGGCCATGATTACTCCTCGATTCGCTCGAATTCGCGCTGCCCCAGATTCCAGCCCGGTATGCCATGTCACTCACTTCGGAGTTTATCCCGGTAACCATGCTTCACTCATTTCGCTGGCACGGATGTCATGCAACTCTTGGAAGCACCTTGAACCTGGAATCGAGCCGGATACGCCGGATGGTAGCACAGGACGGCTCGAGTCTGGAGGAGCGCTCCTGAGAACGTTCCAGGGGGCTATAGGAATTCCTCATGGGACGGTCTCTTGGAATAGACTGTTTTGGAATAGACTCGTACGCATACCTATTTGCTTTACCTCAAGGACTAGACATGTCTTCGGTCAGCTCGCCCCTCGCACTCATTCGGCTCGCCCGGCTTTGCGCTTACTCGGCGCAGGCGCCGGAGTGGGAGCAGTTCGTGGGCGCTGTGATGCCGGTGGTGGCTCTCGCGGTGCGGCGGGTCTGTTTGCAGTGGAATGACGTTTCCACAGCCACGGTGAACGAAGTTGTCCAGGAAGTCTTCCTGAAGTTGTGCGAGAACGACCGCCGGATTCTGCGAACATTCGAAGACCGCGGCGATGACTCGTTCCTGAAACTCCTGCGCGTGATCGCCGCGACGGTCGCGACAGACCATTTTCGCCGGACGCGGGCGGAAAAGCGTGGCGGCTCGGTCCAGATGGCGGCGATTGAGACGCACCAGACGTCCGTTGAGTTACCTGACCAGAAAGCAACCCGGGCGGTCGAGTGGCCGGCGTTGATGGGGCAGTTGGACGGACTGCTCAGGCTGTATCCGGAGTCGGTCAATGCCCGGGATCGTAACCTTTTCTGGCTCTACTACCGGCACGGACTCACGGCAGAAGCAATTTCCCGCATCCCGGCTATCGGCTTGTCGGCAAAGGGAGTGGAAAGTGCGTTGAGCAGGATGATCCGGCTGCTGCGCCAGACCATCCAGGAGGGAAAACCGAAAGCTGAGGTAACATCACCTGCCAAACCGGCGTCTGACAAGCTTCCACATGTTATGCCTAAGTCAAAGCCAGAGAGTGTCGAACCAAAGCGGGGCTTTTTGACAAATGAAAAAGGGTTTTCCTCAGTTGTTGCGATTAACAGTATGAAGAGACCATGAATCAAAACGACGCTAACTCGATGCCTGTCTCGAATGACGCCCTGTTGCGCTTCTTAGACACGACTCCGCGTCGTGCCGGGCATAACAATGGGTCTCAAGATTCAAGCGATTTCAGCTCGACTAAGCACGGCGATTCTGAATCTGCTCACGAGGACGCGCAGGCGGTCAGTGGAGTCCAATGCAGCTCTGAAGGCGACTACCTGGCGCTGGTGCTGGGAACTGCGGGCATGGACGAAGCGGAACGACTGCTTGATCACGCGGCGTCGTGCACTCGATGCGGTGAACGCCTTGCAGGCAGCCTGAAGGCGCTCGATGGCAATCCCAGCCAGGAGGAAGCAGAGGCGATTGCGGCTCTCGTTAAGGAGGGTCACGACTGGCAGCAAAGCCTTGCCCGGCAACTGGCGGCTACTCCGGCGCGGAAACGTCCCGGGGGTGGGGGTTTTGCACGGACGACACGTCGGTTTTTCGAGAGCCCCGGTGCGAAGTGGCGGCTAGCTGTGGGGTCCGCAGCTGCCGTCCTGATAGCGGGTGTCGCGTTGTTCCTGTGGCAACGAGGCGTGTCGAGCCCTGAACATGAAATCGCTCAGGCTTATACCCAGGCCCGAACGCTGGAGCTGCGAATCCCAGAGGCAGCTTATGCAGCCAGTGTGGGTGGGAACCATACCCGCGGCGAAACCGTTGACCGGGAACCGCCTGCGTTGCTTGAGGCCCGAGCGAGGCTGGCGCGCGAATTAGAGCGCTCGCCGCAGGATCCTCACTGGTTACAGTTGCAGGCAAGGGCTGACCTGCTGGAAGAGCGATACGATTCCGCTGCAGATGTGCTTGACCGGCTTCTGGCTACGGGCCCCGTAACTGCCGAGTTGCTGGTCGATGCGGCTTCGGCGTATTTCCAGCGCGGTCTGGTATCGGGAAATCAGTTGGATCGCTCAACTGCGCTCGACTATCTGCGGCGGGCCGATGAACTGTCTCCCGCGGATCCGGTCGTGCTTTTCAACGAAGCAGTCGTGATGGAAGACCGCGGACAGATGATGAATGCCGTGGAAGTCTGGAACCGCTACATGACCGTCGAGCGCGACCCGCAATGGGCGGCAGAGGGCAAGCGGAAACTGGCTGCTCTGGAGCAGACTCTGAACCGGCTGAAGAGCCATGAAAGCCGCGTGCAGAAGATGTTGTCGTCTCCTGCTGAAATGACCGCGCTGGCGAATGACGCCTCACGCATCACAGCTCTCGACGAGGAGCTTTCTTCCATGAAGTTGGATGCGATCCTCGACGTTGCCTACCCTGTATCGAATCTGGGGGGATCGGATCCGGGAGGGGGGTACCGTTCCGGGAAAGACCAGGCGCGAGGCTCTCCGTGCGACGACGGTTGCTCTGCTGCCCGTAGACTTCTTAAAACTATTTCGACTTCCTTAGAAGTACATCATCAGGATTTCTGGCTCTCCGACCTGATCGCGCCTCAAATCGACACCCTTCCCGAACCAATTGCCATCCTTTACGCCAAGGCCCTGCGTCACCTGGGGAACGCCATGCGCGACGACATCACCGGGAGCGGTGCGATCAGCGCTCAGGAGGCAGCTCTGTCGCAGGCGCTCTTTGAACAGCTCGGCAGCTCATCGCGTTCCACGTCGGGGATGGCGACCGCAGCTAAGGTGGGCAGCAGACGGGCTGCGGTTGAACATCTGAATGCCCTGTCTCGCATGGTGGACTTCAAGCAGTGCCGGATCCTTGCCGCGCGAATCAACGAGCGGCCCGTTTCAACCGAGGAGCGTAAGCGCTATCCATGGATCGAGTCGGCGCGCATGGTGACCGAGAAGAACTGCGATGACACGCCGGAAACACGCCAGGCAGGCCGAGTCCTTCTACAGCAGTCGCTTCAACTGGCCGAAGCCAGCCACTACCCTCTCTTGAAGAGCCGCATCGACATGAGGGCGACTTCGGATGCCGAATTGACGGGAGACGAGGAGACGGTGGAGAGATTGACGTTAGCGGTGCAGCACGACCTTGCCGCACTCGATGCGCCCGCCTGGCGGATGGCGAACACCCTCGTCGAAGTCTGCTTTGTGGAACAAGAGTCTCCTCGCACCCATATGACCGAGAGGTGCATGCGCGAAGCTGTGGCGTGGATAGAGCTTTCCGGCAACCGCAAGAATGCCGCACTGGGCCATTTGTATCTGGCAAGGAATGAGTTGCGGATTGGTGCGATGCAGGAGTTCAATCGCCAATTGAAGCTGGCCTACGAGAACGGTACTGGCTCGGGCTCGCCCGGAAGCTCCGGTTCCGACTTCAGCGAATCAGAGCTTCTGATCGCACAGACGATGCTGGAGCGCGGCGACCTGGATGGAGCACGAAGCTTTCTGGATCGCGCAGCCCCACACATGAGCCGCGATTCTGACACATGGGCAGAGCGACAATATGCCGCGGACCGGGGTCAGCTTGAACTGTCTCTTCAGCACTACGCAGAGGCATCAAGCCTCCTTGAGTCCGAGATTCGCTCGAGCGAAGGAAGAGATATTCGCAAATCCGATAGAGCATTTGTTGCCGAGTATGGAGCAGAGGATCACGATCTCTACGCAGAGCTGGCTGCGGCCTGGCTGGCCGAGGGGCGATCGCCCGACCGGGTGCTGGCCCTCTGGGAACGATTCCGCCTGCGTTCGCGGGGATTGCCGATTCCTTCCTGCGCCGGACAGACGCTGGACTGCGGGCAGCCGGCGTTGCAAACTGCGCAGCAACAACTCGGGAGGAATGTCCTGATCGGGCAGATTCTGCTCCTGGACCGGACACTGGTCTATCGCGTGGACCAGGACGGCGTGTCCTGGACGCAGAACTTCCGGGGACGGCAGGATGTCCTTGATGCGGTGCAGAAGCTGGAGCGTGCGGTGAGCTCTCCGGTGACCACACTGGCCACCGCAAACCAACTTGGCGCGCCATTGGCGCAAGTTCTGCTCAGCTCATTGCCCGAGAGCATGGCGTCCGATGCTTCTCTGATGATTGAGCCCGACCCCTTGGTTGAAAATCTCTCCTGGCCGATACTGCCTTCGCCCAACGGGCCGGTGGGAGTGGCGTACCCCCTGGGGGAAGTGCGTTCGATCCTGGCCACTGACGATGGCCAGAAAAATCAATATCTGCGAGGACAAAACCGCACTCGTGAGCCAGGGTCTCCCCTGGTTGTGGCAGCGTCCATGGTGGGTGAAGGGGAACCTCCACTACCGGAAACGCTGGTTGAAGCAGACAACGTGAAGCGCTATCTTCGCGCGCCCACATTGCTACTCGGGAGACAGGCCACGACAGCCGATGTGGGAGCCGGGCTGGCTTCGGCGACGGTGTGGCATTTTGCCGGCCACGCACGGCAAAGCGGCGACGGGACGGAGTTGCTGCTGGCGGAGGCCGGTGGTGAGCACCGACCCTGGATCGATGGCGCATTCCTGCGCAGCCATCCTCCTCGCGTCTGCCGGCTTGCGATTTTGTCTGCCTGCGCCACGGGCAGGCATGAAGCTGCCTGGAATCACCCGCTTCAGGACATCGTCGCGACCCTGGAGTCTCTGGGTGTGCCTGAGGTAGTCGCCACACGATGGCAGATCGATTCGGAGGCCTCAGTACCATTCATGGATAACTTATATCTACATCTTGCGAAGGGAGAATCCGTCGCCATGGCGTTATCTTCAGCGCGTAGAGTACAATCCGAAAAATCTCTTTACAAGAATCCATATTACTGGGGGGCGTATTACCTCTCTGGTAGAGAGAACACCATAAATCAAGGAGAGTTACATGCCAGCTTCTACAAAGAAAACGAAATCAAGCAAGAAACAGCCCAAGCAGCCCTCCGGCACTAGCCGCTTGGACATCATGTTTGTCGGACCCTTGTTATTTATTCCAGAGATTAGCCAGGGCAATGTAGGAAGTGTCGAGGTGTACTCTCCGCAGAATGGCCATCCTATCGGCGCAACCTTTGTGCCCGGAGTGATTTATTCAGACGCTGAGCTGGATGACCCGGGTTCGGAACGCTGGCCCACAGTTGAGAGCTTCTCTCTTCTAGACCCTCATGGTTATTCGATCGATATAACGCAGACATCGCCCAAGAGGAATGCAGGGACGAGTTTTCCCGCATCCGCTATCCCCGCCACCAATCACAAGGTGAAATGCGGTCGCAAGATGACGCACGCATGGGATGTCGCTATTGCGGTTCGCGGACAGCTATCGGGCTGGAGCTCTCATCGCCTGATCGAATACCGCGACGGTGTTTACGTCGGTTCCGACGCGCCGTCCACGACTGTTGCGACCGCCCATCGCCTGACCTATGAAGGGGTCACGGGAGCTGCGTTTTGCGGTGCTTCCACGGAAGCGAAAGAGTACCTCAAAGCAAACATCACGAAAGGTGGAACGCTCATCGTCGTAGGTGAGATTCCGTACCAATCGTCGCTTCTTCACGAACGGGAAGCAGTCTCTGCGTTAGCGAAACTCGCGGGGCTGGACCTGCATCTTGCCGCAGTGACGCCTCCAGCGAGTCGGGCTCGCGTGACAGGTCACCTGATCGTCTGCGGGTTTTCAGTGGTCATGGTCTGACCGAAAGAAGTCGGGCAGTGATGAGTCTTTCCCTCACTTGCCCGGTTTCCATTGCAGCAGGAAGCTGGTAACGGAGCTGATATCCATGCGCCGCATGGCTTCGAACTCACCCGTCCGCTGACTGTAGAGCAGCTTGCCGTGGTCATCCAACACGGCAAGCGCCGGCACGCCCTTGGAGAGCGGAATCTGATAGCGCTCTGCGATATCCACGTTCTCGTCCATGTGGCCGATGTTGACATGAACCAGGACGTAGTTGGCATCGAGAAGAGGCTTGTTGGCCGGATCGTGGAAATAGATATCGAGCACCTGGCAGTCGCCGCACCAGTTGCCACCAAAGTCCAGGATGACGTGCTTATGACTGGCGGCGGCGGCCTTGAGCCCGGCGGTGAGATCAGCCTTGGCCTGTTCGGGACCGGGATAGATGGCTTTGTCGGCTGCACTCGCGGTGAGCGTGGCTACGGCAAGAGCAATTGCCAGAATCGGCAGAAACGCGGACTTGTACACAGATTTGAATAAACGCGGCATGGGAAGACCTCAATGCATTGACACGACAGGGGATGGTGAACCGGCTGCTTATGAGATGCGACAGGATCACAAAAGATTACTACAGGTTTGGGTTTCTGCATCCCAAAGGAATAAACTCATCGAGTGGCAGACAAGCAACGGAAACAACTCGAAGAGGCGACTTTCGCCGACCTGGATGCAATGATGGAGGCCTACTCCTCGGCTGCGGTCGTAGTGGCTCGGGAAGTCTTCCGGCAACGACTGGATTACAACTCGGATTCTATGGTCGCCTTTGAAGCGGTCCTCTCAGAGTTAGCAGAAAAGCGTGAACTCGATTACGACTACGAAGTGAAGTTGTGGGGCAGCTATCTGGGCGAGGTTCTTCGGCGGCGCTATACAGGCACGTGGGAGATGACGCAGTATCCCGGTGGGGTAGCGGCAGTACCGGCGGTGGAAGTGCGCGGATCGCGGCTGTTTCCTCTGATGAAGGTCTACCGGCGCATCACCATGGGGGACTCCGAGAGCATAGCGGCTTTTTTCAACATGGTGACGGAGCGGCTGGGGAAACCCGCACAAGTGAACTAAGTCGTTTCGCAGGAATCTCTTTGCAGCCGGTGGAAATCCGTCAAGCCATTTGAGGCGTACCTTTGAGGCAGACAATCAAGGGTTTGTGCGACAATACTTTTTGCAGGGCTCTCGCGGTGGATTTGGCGGGCGAGGGGCGGATTGAGATCCGCGGAGGAATAGGCAAATGAATCTTGGTGGACTTTTCGAAGGACCGCATCTTCTCATCATCGGACTGATTGTTTTCCTGATCTTCGGCGCCAAGCGCCTTCCTGAGCTCGGCAAAGGCCTGGGCGAAGGGCTCAAGGGTTTCAAGGACGGGATCAAGAACGTCAGTAGCGATGCTTCCGCGCCGACAACCACGCAGCAGACTGCTCCTCCGGCAGCTCCCAAGGCCGAGTCGGCCGAAACCAAGGTCTAGACGCAACCCAAGAAAAGAGCTTTCCCAACGAAAGCGCACGATCCTACGCGGATCGTGCGCTTTTTTGCGTCCTCAGATTGTCTTGAGGTCTTTCCGTGCTGATCCGTTTCACTCTCGTCGGCTACAGACTGAGTAGGACGACAGAGGCCAGCGCGACCGCCATACCCAGCGTCTGCCTACGGGTCGGACGTTCCCGCAGCAGGATAGCGGCCAGCAGGATGGTGAATCCGGGATAAAGCGAGGAGACGAGGGCGGCAATATCGAGCCGGCCCCTGTCAGCTGCAAGCGTGTAGCCGAAGTTGCCGATCGTATCGAGACTGCCAGCGACGATCCCGATCCACCAGAAGCCAGATCGGAACCCCACGCCCTTCGGCCAGGCGAATAGCAGGACGACAATGAGAGCCAAAACACCTCCGATACGAGCCGAGGTCAGCGCCCAGAGGACTCCATCGTTCGAGGCTAGTTTGAGCAGAATCAACTGGAGACCAAAGCCCAGGCCGGAAACAGCGCCGAGGATCAATGCGGCTGGTGGTGTGCCGTGGCCCGGTGAATGCGCGATCATCCAGATCGCCAGGCAGCCGAGCAGCAGGCCGGCAATCGCGAGGGGCGCAGGAAAGCCTTCGCTCCACAGACCAAAGAGGACCGGCACGAGAGCTGTCAGCAAACCTGTCAGTGCGGCCGTGAGCCCCATAGCGCCCATGGCCAGTGCCCGGTAGAACGCGGCCAGGGCAAGCGAGCCTTCGAGTCCGCCGATGGCGCCTTCGAGGAATTCAGTCCGATGCGGAAACGGGGCGTGGGTGTAGAAGCAGAAGAAGAGCAGAATCAGCAGAGTGACCATGTGGCCGGAGGCGACGACCAGAAGCGCTGGCGAGCGGCGCGCTCCGACTCCGCCAGCAAAATCCGATCCGCCCCAGGTCGTGGCAGCCACCATTCCTAAACCCACTGAGAGAATGGGAGCCGCCGCCGAACTGGATGCAGGCACGTCTAGCGCAAATCCTGCGCGGTCGGGTAGTAGCCGGGCTTGGCGGTGACTTCGACATTGGGGCGATCGACGCGCACTTCGATCTTGCGGAAGCGGCTGTCGGTCACGTACTCGTGGCTGATGTAGCCCAGCGTGTACTGATTACGAGCTTCGTCGGCGATCTTGAAGTAGCTCTTTTCGATCCCGTTGGTCCCGCGTTCGGCGTCGAGGCTGCCGCCGGTGGCCTGAGTGTACTTGGGCAGCACGTTGTCGTTCATCTGGAAAGGAATATGGAAGCGGCTCAGGTAGCCTTCACCCCAGCGTGCTGAATCGCCGACCAGCGTCGCGTAAACGGCGATCTTGTGGCTTTGCAGGTATTTAATGACTTCTGGAGTCTTCGCTTTACTTCCCTGCTCTTTACCATCGGAAATGACGTAAATGATGCGGCGGCGGCCTGGCGGGCGGCTGGAGAGGGCGATAGCGGCGCGCAGGATGGCGTCGTTGAGAGTGTGGGGCTCTTTCGGTAGAGAGATGAAACTGCCGGAACCTGCACTGCGGCCGGTCTGCAGGTTGGGGTCAACACAATCGCCGTTGCTGGTGATGCTGCAGCCGGCAAGCGGGCCGGATGTCACGGGAACAAGCTCATCCCGACCCGCAGTCTTATTCACTTCCAGGACGGCGGTCAAACGGTTGCTTTGTGCTCCGGTGAACCCCGTGAGCTCCTTGGCGCCATTGTTGTAGCTGAAGACGGCCACATCGTCGTACGGGGTCAGCGAACCCTGAATTGAGCCCATGGAAGCGTTGACCTTGGACATGACATCGCGGGTCAAGCTCTGGTCGATCACGTAGGCGATCGAAAGCGGAAACGGGTCGACGGTGAAGAGACGAAGCTGCTGGCGCTGATTATTTTCGTAGATGCGGAAATCGCGGAAGGTGAGTCCGGCAACCGGTTGGCCTTTGCTGTCCTTCACCGTAACGGGGACTTCGACGAAGTTGGTATACGTCACGATAGTCTTGGTAACCGCGGCGACACCCGTACCTGCTTCGGGAGTTTCCGGTGGGGTTTTCTGCACGTCATCCGGTCCGTCGTTTGCGGGAGGGCGAGAAGATGGAGCCTGCGGCTCATCCGGCTGCGTGCCGGAAGAAGAAACAGGCGGAACAGTTGGGGTCTTCTGAGGCTGGGCTGGCGGAGCACCACTGCCCGGCGTAACCTGGTCCTTGACGTCGGACATAGGCGCGGGAGCCTGCGGCGTCGGCGCATCGGGCACATCTGGTTTTGGCTGCTGCTGGGTGGCCTGAGCGGCCCAGACGCCAGCGCCGTGAGACCCGCCGAGGATCATCACCGAGGCGGGCAACGTGACCAGAGTCAACAAAAGAGCGGTCCGAAAGTAAGTCAAATTACGGGTAGGGCGACGATTCACAAAAGTTCCTTTGCCGCGGGTTATAGTGCTGTGCCGCAGCTCACAAATTTCCCGGTTCTGCCCGATTTCGACAAAACCTCACGGCAGGATTGGTGAAAAGCTCACAATCGCAGTCGCATGGGTCAGATTATCAGACGCACCAGCTCGCCGCTGGTCGCTAAGCTTTGAGATATGCTTCCCTCGAGGCCCTTTCATGCGTCTATCAGTCATGCATATTTGGATGCGTGCGAAGCCGACAACGCTGCTGCGCCCCCTGATCCTTTCCGCGCTGTCCGTTTTTGCCGCCTTTGGCTGCTCAATGACGCTGCAAGCGCAGGTGGCGCCTTCTCCCGACGCTCCGCCGGTGAGCCACGCACCGGCGCCCAAGCCAGACAACGACGACGATCAGCCGATCAGTACCCTCAAGGTGGATGTCAACCTGGTCAGCCTGTTCTTTACGGTCAAGGACAAGAGCGGTGCGCTGATCCCGCACCTGAGCAAGGACGAGTGCTCGGTCGAGGAAGACAAGACTCCGCAGAAGCTCAAAAACTTCCAGGCAGAGACCAATCAGCCGCTTACCCTGGGCATTCTGCTGGACACCTCCGGCAGCCAGCAGTACGTGCTGCCGCTGGAGCAGCAATTTGGAAGCCAGTTTCTCTCCCGGGTTCTTAAGTCTAAAGATGAGGCTTTTCTCATCAGCTTCGATGTGGATGTGGATCTGCTACAGGACTACACCAGCAGCGCACGCCTGCTGGAAAAGGCGATGAACAAGGCGGAGATTAACACTGCCGCCGGTAACGGCTCATCCGGGATTCCAGGCATCGGCCAGGGACCTGTGCCGACGCAGGGAGCGCCCAAGGGTACTCTGCTCTATGACGCGGTATATCTGGCCTCGAATGAAAAGCTGAGCAAGGAAACGGGGCGCAAGGCGATCATCATCCTCTCCGATGGGCAGGATCAGGGTAGCCGCCAGAAGCTGGCGGGGGCCATCGAGGCTGCACAGAAGTCAAACGTGATTATCTACGGCATTTTGATTGCGGATCGCAGTCAATATTTCGGAAGCTTTGGCGGGTACTCCGGCGACTTTGCCATGAAGAAGATGGCCGACGAAACGGGTGGACGGCTGATCAACGTTGGAAACAACGGTAAGAAGCTTGAAGCCGCCTTCCAACAGATCGAGGACGAGCTGCGCACGCAGTACGTTGCTTCGTATACGCCAACCAATCCCAAGGCAGACGGCACGTATCGCAAGATTGCTGTCGCCTGCAAGGCGGATAAAGGCGAGGACCTCAAGGTCCAAGTGCGCAAGGGCTACTACGCGGTGGCACCTGAAGAATAAGTGATCTTGAATGACTCACGGGACAGGCAGCGTTTCATTCTGAGACAGCTGGATATGACCGCCGAACGGATGCGCAGGGTTTGCGTAATCTGGCGCGGTTGAGCGTTCAAATCTTAAATAGGTTCATCGAAAGCATCTCTCGGAGACTGCTGACGGCAGTGGCTCACGAGGGGCAAAGAGGAGTCCTCCATGGTTGAAAATCTAAATTCCCCAGATCGCGAAAACTACGAAATCAGCCCCCGGTTTCGCAGGAGCATGGAAGACCGCATTGAGCGTCTGGAGCGGGACGCGCTGGAGGATGAGCAAATCATCGCCGTGCTCGACCATCCTGACCACATCCGGCGGCATCTGCGGCTGGTGGCGGTGCAACGGGCGGAGGCCCTGCGCATGCGGCTGTTCCTGGACCGGTCGAACACACGCATGCCCCGACCGCTGATTGCGCTCTGAGCTTTCGCTGGATCCTGTCTTGCGTTTATTTCCGAACCAGTTCAGACGACTCCTGAGAATGCTCCTCGGCGTACTTGTGCGCGTCGAGAGACCTCTCATGGGCCCGTTTGGTCAGTTCGTGGGCGGTCAGATGATCTCCTTTCAGATGCGCGTTCGCGGCTACGGTGTGGGCATGAGCAGCCAGGTTGTGGAGTTCTGCTGCTCGTTCATTCTTGAATTCAGACATGATCTTCTCCTGCAATAACTTCATGAAATTGAGCTGCCAACCATTGGCAGCAATAGCAATCCGCCAGAATGATCTCGCGATAACGTGCAATCGCTCACTGATTCTGGCGGATGGGAGGAAGGGTGTCTGTGTCAGTTGACACGGATCTCAAAGAAGATTCCGTGATACTTTAAGCTGCATTTGTGGCTTGTCGCCGGATCCCCTGTTACCAGGGCAACTCACTTCCGAGGTGGATGAACTTGCCGGTCGGGCCTTCTGGTCCGAGCAGCGCGAGCGCAACGCTGGTCTTTGCGCCGTCGGGAATCTCCATCGGAGCGGCGCTGGTACCCATCTCCGTCTTGACCCAGCCGGGATGCGCGGAGTTGACCTTGATGGGCGTGCCCTTCAGTTCATGCGCGAGGTGGATGGTGAAGGCATTGAGGGCCGACTTCGAAGCGTCGTAGGCAAAAGGCTTCGAGTTGTAGATGGGGCTCTTAGGGTCCGCGTGCAGAGCGAGGGAGCCAAGGATGCTGGAGAGGTTGACGATGCGCCCAGCGGGGCTCTTGCGGATCAGGGGAAGCAACTCGCTGGTAAGCGCCACGACCGCGAAGAAATTCGTATTGAAGACTTCGACAAGGCCAGCCTGATTGACTTTGCTGGTGATGTTTGCAAGGCCTTCCCCGGTGGTCTGGCCGGCGTTGTTGATGAGGATGTCGAGCTTGCCGAACTTTTCCTCGATGTACCTGGCGACTGCCGTGCGATCGGCTGCGTTGGTCACTTCCAACTGCACTCCGTAGGCATCGATACCCGACTGGCGGAGCTGTGCCGCAGTCTCCTCTGCGACGCTGACCTTGCGCGCGCCCACGACAACCGTTACGCCCTGCTGCCCCAACTGCTTTGCGGTCTCCAGACCCAATCCACGATTGGCCCCGGTGATCAGGGCGACTTTTGAATCCTGTGCCATGTGCTGGCCTCCTGGCTGCTTTAGATGCGCAGGGGGTCAGGCAACGATTCAATGGAAAGCTACTTCTTCCCGCCGCTCCATTCCAGATATGATTTCCACTCCGTCTGACCAGGCATGTGCATCTGGAATTTGCCGAACATGACATCGCCTTTGAGCTCATACACAAGCCGGAACTGGGGGCCTGGACGCGATGCTTCGGACAGAAACTCGACCGAAGTTGAAGTGGGTGTCGTAACGTCGTAGTGAATCACGTGCCCTTCGTTGTCAAAGTAGATTGCCTTGAGCGGTCCGCCAGGGATCTCCCGAAACACATAGAGCATGTCGCCGTGTCCGCAGTCGAAGTCTGCAGGTCCTTTGCATTCCGTAGTCTCTCCGCGACGGGCCAGAATGTGGCCTCCAAGCTCCTTACGAAATGTGTAGGTGCCGTAGGACGCAGCCCCGGTAGACCCCAGACCTTTCGCCTCCCAGATACCCTGGAGAAATGCAAGGCTGGCCCACGGATCGGGCGCAGCGGCGGCAGGAGCCTGTGAGTAGAGCGGCAAAGCTATCATGCCAACCATCAGAAAAAAGAACACAAGCTTCTTCATCGGATTCATCCCTTTCCCTCGTTTCCTACCTTTTCGATTGACCGGTAAATGCACGCATCCGGCTATCGACCTCAGCCGGCGTCAAGACTTCCTTCACCTGCGTCATTGCCCATACATGGCCAAACGGGTCGCGAACCCAGCCATAGCGGTCGCCCCAGAACATGTCGGTCGGCGGCAGTGCGGGAATGGCGCCCTGATCTATGGCACGTTTATAAGCGGCGTCCACGTCAGGGACACCGATCTGGAAGACGCAGGTCGAGCCGGAAAGTGTCTCCGGCGAAGCCAGCAGCGCGCCTTCGACGCGTTCACCACGCTGGGCTGGCTCCTCAGTGGAGACCTGAACCAGCGAGTCCCAAAGGCGTAGATGAATGTGTTCTCCGACGCCCGATGGCGATGGAGAGCGATACAAGATCGTCGCCCCGAAGGCATTCTGATAAAAGCCTACGGCCTCCGCAGCATCGCGCACCACCAGATGCGGAACAATCACTCCTGGTGCAGGAACCGAGCCTTCAACGGCCATCGGAACCTCCCTGCTTCTGTCCGGTTTTTGAGGAGGACTCGGTGGATGTAAAGGACCAGGCGTGGCCAGCCGGATCGATCAGCCTGCGGTAGGGTGCAGACCAGTCGAGCACTGCCTTCAAAGGCGCGGGAGTGAGCCTGTAGCGCTGCTCAAGCCCGGCCCGCTCAGCGACGACCAGCTGTGCTTCGCGCAGTTCCTTCAAGTGCTGCGAGATGGCTGGTTGCGACATGTCGAACTCCGCGGTCAGCTCCTTCACGGAACGCGTGGAGACAGACAGCAGCGCCAAAATCTCGCGGCGTGCGGGATGGGCGATTGCTTTGAAGACAGCGTCAGTCGCCAGCATAAGAAAATCCTTGTGGGCAGACTACATAAGTATTCTCTTATACACAAGAGCAATTATGAAATGAGTTGAAATATCTGGCGATTCTGGAACACGATCAAAATAAACAGCTAGCTGTCCTTGCGATAGAGCAGGTTGCGCATGGCGTTGCGGCGCTCTTCGTTGGCTTCGGCGAGGGCTTTGCGCTCGATGGCATCCATCGGCTGCTTGCCGCCGGCATCGGGTGCTTCGGAATTTTCGGGGTCGCTGCACTCCGGGCAGCGGTTGGCAAAGCCGGGCTTGTCGGGCTTTAATTCGAACTCTTCAGAACAGACGACACAGGTACGTATAGGGAAAGGCATAACAGCTCTATTGTATTGGAACCGCAATGTCTTGGAGCACCGGGCGGGAATTGAACCCGCGAATACTGGTTTTGCAGACCAGCGCGTTAGCCACTTCGCCACCGGTGCTCATTCTGCTGCCGACCTGATTGCTGCCAGCGTTTGCAAGGTAGAACTCTATCAAAACTCCCGCCATAAACTAAAAACCCACCTCGCTTGGTAGCGGGTGGGGCGACTGAGTCTGACTCGAAAATCTGGAATCAATACCTCAGTATTCGCCCACGCCACAGTACCGTGCGCAACAGCAGCAGCACAGACAGGACGGGTTGCATACGGAAGTCTTCATTCTTTCACTTTCTTTACCGGCGACGCTAACTTCTCCGTCAACCGATATCCGTAGACTAGAGAGATTGGCTGGAGGTGTCAAGAGTGGGCAATAGTGATTTGATTCTCGATTATTTTGTTCTGGATGTGTTCAGCGAACGTCGGCTAGCTGGCAACCCCCTCGCGGTGGTGCTCAATCCTGGCACGCTGACGACGGAGATGATGCAGGCGATTGCCCGTGAGACAAACCTTTCAGAGACGACCTTTGTCGAGCGCCGCTCCGCTGACATCGAGCGCCAGGAAGGAGTGCGAGCACGTATTTTCACAACCGACGAAGAGCTGCCCTTTGCTGGGCATCCGACTCTTGGCACCGCGAGCCTGTTGCGGGCCATCGCGCCGGAGTGCGTGATCGACAACACGGTCACACTGGCGCTCAATGTAGGCCCGGTGCCGGTACGCTTTGAACCGCAAGTCGCGGGTGCTCCGGAGTGGCCTGTTCGCGGCGAGATGACGCAGCGGGATCCGGAGTTCGGCGCGATTCTCGACCCCGTCGAGGTAGCCGCGCTGACCGGGCTTTCCGTCGAAGACTTCGACCCTGCGCATCCCATCCGCGTCAGCTCGACAGGCACTGCTTTCGCAATCGTGCCGCTGCGGTCAGCTGAGGCCCTCGCAAGGCTTCGCGTACGTCAGGACGAGGCTACGGCCTATCTGCGGGTCAAGGGAGCGCGCTGGTTTTATGTGCTGGGACCGGAATCAAGTTCCCCTGAGGGGGAATTTCCGCAGTGGCGCGCTCGCATGCAGTTCAACGGTGGCGAAGATCCGGCAACCGGTTCCGCGGCTGGTTGTGCGATCAGCTACCTGGTATTTTCCGGCGCCGTTGCGCCCGATCAAACCATCCATGTACGCCAGGGGGTAGAGATGCTGCGGCCCAGCGATCTCTTCCTCTCCGCTGGTTTACGCGACAGAAATTCAGTGGCACATGAACGCGAGGTTACAAATGTGCGCGTAGGTGGAAGCACAATTCTCGTTGCAAAAGGGCAGCTTTTCCTGCCGTGATGCACATGCTTTCAACAGGCTCCACAGGGCTCAAGGTGTTGCGAACATGAGCGCTTAGGCGAAATCCGCAGATCCACTGGGAATTCCACACTGCGGTTTCGCCTGTTGTTCCCTGTTGCACTGCCGGGTCTACGCCCGTAGTCTCGGAAAGCGTTGCAGAAGTCGAGCGAGCAAGCGAGCTGATTCTGCCTTTGGATTCACTCACAAACGAAAGTCGAACAGGAGCCACCACCAGCATTCCTCAGTCATTTTTCCGTGCCCATTCGGAGCATGGGACAACATCCTGCTAAACAAGATGTTGTCAGTGTCAGGCGGTAATCCCCCTTCCGCCCAGGCGCTCAACATGACCTAAGCGATGCGCTCATCTCCTATTCCCAGCAGGCACCGGACTCCAACCAGCCCAGGACCCGCGGCAATCTGTGCTCTGGCACGGACAGGAAATCCCTGTCTTTTCAGAGCCTGATGCAAACGCGGAGAAGGGTCGCGAGAGTTCCTGCGCCAAAAATCGGGCCCAAGCGCTGCCCAGATGCAGGTCTGTGGTCAGCAAGGAACCAAACGTGCCCCGAGAGACGAGCGATCGTCCGGGAGACACGGTGCAACACAAATTCCCCCTAAGGAGCAACTCCCAACTCATGCGGCCAAAGAAAACTATCCTCTGCGTAGACGACAACGAACAAACACTCTCTGTACGCAAGTTTCTGCTGGAAACACGCGGCTATCGCGTCCACACCGCGATCAACGGCCAAGAAGCCATCACGGTCTTCTCGTCAACGCAGATCGACCTCGTACTCACGGACCTGGGGCTGCCGCAGATGGATGGCAACCAGCTCATCGGCCATCTGAAGGAGATCTCTCCCGAGATTCCCATGATCCTCACCAGCGACACCGTGCGCGCCGGGGAGCGGCCACATCGCGCCGACGCCTTCCTCGCCAAGGGCTGCTGCTCGCCCGCCGATCTGATCGAGCGCATTCGCGTGATGAGCGCGCGCAAGCGGGGACCGCGAAAGGCGGTGCAGTCAGTCCCGGCGGCGCTCCCTGCCACCGTTCCGGTTCAGTTGTCGTTTACTGCGCAGGCCTCCTAGACGGAGCAGAGGCAGGTAGACTGTTCGAGTACGCGGAGAGCACGGATGCCGTTTGAATCCATCTACAACCACGTTTCCCTGATACTGGAAGCCTCGGTCCTGGTGATTGCGGCGCTCTTTCCGATCGTCAATCCGATCGGCAGCGCGGCCGTCTTTCTGACCATGGTGGACGGCATCAGCCGTGAGTTGCAGTGCCAGTTGTCCAAGCGCATCGCTATCTTCAGCTTCTTCCTGCTTTTTCTGTCGATGCTGGGCGGCGGCAAAATTCTCTCGTTCTTCGGCATCGCGCTGTATTCGGTGCAGATCGGCGGAGGATTGATTGTTGCCGCCAACGGCTGGAATCTGCTGACCAAGGACGCGCAGAAAGATTCCGCCGCTACGCCGAATCCCGAGGAAGTGCTGAACCAGGCCTTCTACCCGTACACGCTACCCATCACGGTCGGCCCGGGATCGATCTCTGTGGCCGTGGCGCTGGGTGCGCATCTTCCTACAGAGCTGCATGTAGCGTCGTTTGTATCGCCGTCACTCCTCGCGGCTTCGATTATCGGATGCGTGATCATCTCGCTGCTGGTTTACGTCTGCTATCGCTGGGCGCGGGCTGCGGCAAATATGCTTGGAAAATCCGGCACGACGGTGCTGATGCGGCTGTCGTCGTTCATCTCGTTCTGCATCGGTGTTCAAATCCTGACGAGCGGGATCCGCAGCTACATCCAGTCACTTCACTAGGGTTGCGGGACACGTGTTCCCTGGTGGAAGATTATCTTCCACTCGCCCTGCTGCTGGATCCAGAGTGAGCTTCGCAGGTTTGACCCACCTGGCCTGATGGCACGGTATGTGGCCAGAGCTACAAGAGGCGCGATCCTCTGCACTGTGAAGTTCTCGACGACTGGCGGTTCGAACTCTGGCTCCGTTGCCATCAGTTCAAGGATCGTCTCGCGGCTCCATACGCGCCCCGAGGCGCCAAACTCGCGGAAGTCTTCGGCCAGCAACGCTGCCACGGCCGAGCGGTCGTGACGAAAGACCGGGTCCATCAACTGCAGCTCAAGCCGCAGCAACTCTGCCGCAACTTCGTCTTCCGGAGTCATTTGGGTGCGTCTCCAGGAACCGGCTTAAGGTAAGTTTCAAACTGCGCGAAAATCCGCCCGAAGAGATGCGGACGAACCTCGTTGCCGGCGATCGAGTGCGTCTTGCGCGGATAGATCTGCAGGTCATAGGGAATGTTGTTCACGGTCAATTGCTGCACAAACTGCACTGTGTTCTGGATGTGCACATTGTCGTCGCCGGTGCCATGCACCAGCAGCAAGTGACCCTTGAGATTCGCCGCCGAGTTGACTACGGAGAAGTCCTTGTAACCGCCAGTAAACTGGGCCGGTTCGCTCATATAGCGTTCGGTGTAGATCGAGTCGTAGTTATGCCAGTCCGTCACCGGCGCTACGGCAACGCCGGCGCGAAAGCGGTCCGAGTGAGTCATGGCATAGAGCGTAAATGTGCCACCCCAGCTCCATCCCCACCACCCCTGGCGCCTGGCGTCCAGCTGCGGATACTTGGCCAGCGCGGCGTCAGCGACGGTCAGTTGATCTTCGAACTGCACTGCTCCAAAGTTGTGATACGCCGCCTGCGCAAAGTCCCGCCCACGCTGTGCTGTTCCTCGACCATCGGTGTGCAAAACGGCGAAACCATGCTGGGCGAGCAGCTGGTCAAAAAGAAAGCTGTCGCCGCCCCAGTGATCGGTCACGGTCATGATGCCAGGTCCACCGTAAGGGTTCAGGATCAGTGGCACGCTGGCCGCATCTTTCTTTCCTTCCGGCAGCAGTAGCGTGGCGTAGAGCGTTGACCCGTCGTGCGCTTTTACCTCAAGCTGTTCCGGCGCGCGCAGATGAAGTCCGTCGAGAGCCTTGGTCGAGTAGAAGACATGGCAGCCTGCGCCTATCCGGCAAAGGCTGGCGGTTGGCGGCGTAGTCAGGGTCGATACAGTATCCACGTATGCCCCGCCGGTCGGCGCAAAGTTGCCGGAGTGCGTGCCCGGCGAAGAGGTCAGAGCCTTGCTCTTACCGTCAAAGCTCACCTGCCAAAGCTGCTTCGCGCGCGGGTCTCCTTCATTGGAGGAGTAATACACCACCTTGCGAACCGCATCCACGCTCATCACATCATCGACGTCAAAGTCGCCGCGAGTAAGCTGGCGCATCAGCTTCGCGCTGCCGCCAAGCGGATTGTTCTGGTCATAGCTGTAGAGATAGAGATGCGTATGGCCATCTTCCCAACTGGTGAGGATGATCCTCTGGTCGCCGACTTCGACGTCGTACTTCTCATCCAAGAACTTCTCGTCTTTCTGCTCCAGGACCAGCTTTGCTTGACCCGTGGAGGCATCGGCGAAGTAGAGATTCAAGTGCTTGTGATCGCGTGACAGCGTACGAACCCATACCGTCTTGCGATCTACCCAGCCGAAGCGCGGAATGTAGTCGTCTCCTCCAGCGATGGGAAGCTTGACCCACACCGTCTTGCCGCCGCCCGCGCCCACAACACCCACGCGCACATCGGGGTTTGGATCGCCGGGCTGCGGGTACCGTTGCTTGTCGATCGTCGGGTGTACGGGAATCCAGTCGGTAATGGGATACTCGGGCACGTGGCTCTCATCCATCTGCAGGTAGGCCAACTTGCTCGAATCGGGCGACCAGAAGTAGTTGCTATGAACATCGAGCTCTTCTTCGTAAACCCAATCCACTGCCCCGTTTAGAATCGCTTCGTTGGTTGCCCCGGCAACAATCGTGGTGGGTGTGCCAACGTCCCGGAGGCGAATCACCGCTAGACCATGCACAGGACCCTGATTCTTGATAAACGAAAGCAGTCTGCCGTCCGGGGAGAACTTGGGGTCATCCCCAGAGCCGGCACCACTTTGACCAATATTGAGCCCGGTGCCTGTTTTCAAGTCGTAGAGCCACAGACGGCCGTTGCTGTCGAAGAGCAGATGCGCCGAGTCCGGTGCCCAGAGGTAGCTCGCCATGCCGTAGCGGTCGCGATGATCGCGGTCCTTCTCGTTGACCGAATCGTTGGAGAGCGATGCCAGCTTGGTGCGGCTGACGAGGATGTGCTCCTTGCCTGTGGTGGGGTCAAGATCTAGCAGTTCGCCACCATCTAGATAGGTAAGGTGGACGCCATCGGGAGACCATGTCAAGCCTTCCGGAGGACGTCCGGCCAGAGGCCCATGGCCGAAGATCTGGTCCACTGTCAGCTTTGTATAGGCGGCGAGCCGTGGAACCTGGGCGCGCACGAAGGACACTTGAACCGCTGAGAGAAACAACAAGCTCGCAAAAGACACAACCACTCGAGAGCGACGCAGAATCAATGGACAACCTCGTCAAAGTCGAACACGCAGACTGCAATCCTCCGGCAGAATCGCCAGCCGAGCTCCGCCTACGAAGGCAGTGTATCGCAGCGGGACCGACTCTCTGGCCTACTACTCGCTGAGGATCTCGATTGAGATTGGGGTGGTAAAGATTGTGTGCTTCGGAACGAGCAGCCGGGACAGCCGTGCCTCAATGCCCGCCGCCACCGCGACCGCCCTTCACCTTGGTCATCAGGAAGACGATGGGCACCATCAGAAGCATGGCGAGCGCGAAACACTTGATCACGTCGAGATAGGCCAGCATCGTTGACTGCTGGATGAGTTGCTGTGCGATGCTACCCTGCCCCATCATGCGTCCCTGCGTCATGGAGTACGCCATGCCTACCTTGTCGTGCAGGTATCGAGCAACCATATTCACGTCGTTTTGGATGGAGAGGGAGCTGCCGGTAAGGTGATCTCCAAGCCGGGTTTGATGATACTGCGCGCGCCGCGCGAGCACTGTCACCAGGAAGGCTGTGCCTACGCTGCCGCCGATGTTGCGCGCCAGGTTGGTAAGACCGCTGGCATCGTTGTTTTTGCCCGGCGGCACGGCGGCGAACGAAATGGTACTGATCGGCACAAATAGAAACGCCAGCCCCGACGCCTGAAAGACACGCAGCCAAGCCACGTAGCTGTAGCTCACCTGTAGGTCGAGCGTGAGCATCGTGAACAGGGCCACAGAGCACGACAGAAATCCATAGGCCACAAGGAAGCGTGCATCAACCTTGGCCACAAGGAACCCGACTAACGGCATCAACAGAATGATTCCCAGACCGCCGGGACTAATGACGAGTCCTGCCTGCTCCGCCGTATAGCCGAGCATGGACTGAACGAACTGCGGGATCAGCACGGTCGACCCAAACAGGCAGAAGCCCAGCACGAACATCAGGATGAACGAAATGGCGAAGTTGCGATTCTTGAAGAGCGTCAGATCAAGGATCGGCTTGTGCCCTGTTCGGATTTGCCGCAGCTCCCAGAGAATCAGCGTCACCAGCGACGTCGCGCACAGCACGATAAATGTCGTAATCAGCCGCGAGCCGAACCAGTCGTCTTCCTGCCCTTTGTCGAGCACGAATTCAAGTGATCCGAAGCCAACAGCCAGCAGCGAAAAGCCGAAGAAGTCCAGGTTCAGACCCTTCTTCTGCATCTCTTTCACTTCTTTCACAATGTGCGGCGGGTCTTCGACAATGCGGTTGGTCAGGAAGAGCGAGATGATCGCTACCGGCACATTGATGAAGAAGATCCATCGCCAGTCGAAGTTGTCCGTGATGTAGCCACCCAGCGTAGGTCCAATTGCCGGCGCGCAGACGACGGCTATGCCATAGATTGCAAAAGCCTTGCCTCGATCTTTAGGCTCGAAGGTATCGGCCAGGATCGCCTGCTCGCTGGGAGCCAGTCCGCCACCGCCCGCGCCCTGCAGGATGCGGAAGAAGATCAGCAGCGGCAGCGACGGCGCGAGCCCGCACAGAGCGGAGCTGATGCCGAACAGCAACACGCAGATCATGTAAAAGCGTTTGCGCCCAATGAACGTCGTCAGGTAGGCCGACATGGGCAGAATGACGGCATTGGCCACGAGATAGCTGGTCAGCACCCAGGTCGCTTCGTCTGAAGAAGCACCGAGTCCGCCGGCAATATGCGGCAGTGCCACGTTGGCAATCGAGGTATCGAGAACCTCCATGAACGTGGCCAGCGTGACGGTCAGGGCAACCGCCCAGCGATTCGCTCGGGGTTTCCATACCGTGACGGCCGGAGCCTGCATCGGCATCGGCGAACTCTGGGTGGCAGCACTCATGCGGGACTCAGTATAGAGACTCCGACATCGCCCAGGGATGCAGAATCTTATTCTGGTTCCGCCGGATGAAACCGGATCAAACTCGACCACGCGTTTCCCAATCCGGTCCTTCAGGAAACGGCCTGGTCAATCACCATGGTCGATCACGGAGATCAATCACCGCGCAAGGCATTCACTGGCTCAACCGTTGCCGCCCGTCGCGATGGCAGGTAGCACGCTACCCAGGCTATCCCGACAATCGCGGCCGTGATGGCGCCGTAGGTCAGCGGGTCGATCGGATTGACGTGAAACAGCAGCGATGACATCAACTGCATGACAGCCGCAGAAGTACCCAATCCGAACGCGACTCCGATGCCGGTCAGCAACAGACCATGACGGACAAACATGGCTGTGATCGACTGGCGCTGGGCGCCGAGAGCCATCCGGATGCCAATCTCGCGCGTCCGCTGCGAGACAGAATACGCAATCACTCCGTAGATGCCAATGAAGCCCAGCAATAACGCCATCCCCGCCGCAACGCACAGCATCACCAGGGTGAACGAAGTGCGGGCCATCGAACGCGTGTAGTAGTAGGCAAGCGTGTGTATGTCGTACAGCGGAACGTTGCTATTGAGCGACCAGACGGTCCGCTGCACCTCTTGCACTAGGCTTTCCGAGCCAGCCCGCTCTGTGCGCAGGATGTAGGAAATGCCGCGCCGCTCCTGCTCTGGCTGGCCCTCAAAATGTGCCGTATAAACAGGCCAGTACACCGCCGAGGGAGCAGGCTTATCGACGCCATCGTCGTACACATCGCGCGCTACGCCGATCACCTCGCGCCAATCGTCCATGGCGGCCACGCGAATTCGCTTACCAATCGCGTTCCTCGGATCGTGCCAGTACTCCCGAGCCAGATTTTCTGAAACGATGGCGACCGGCACTTTGTTGTATATCTCGTCCCAGGTGATGTCACGACCGGTAACCAGCGCCGTTCCAGCCGTCTTGAAGTAGCCCGGCGAGATGAATTTGAAGCGGCGAATCGGAGGCACCTCATTGTCGGCGTAGGCGCGATCCTGGGCATAGACGAGATCATTGGAACTGCTGCCGCTCATGGGAAGCGCGGTGTTGAACGCAACCGAGGTCACGCCGGGAATCGCTGCGAGCCGATTGAGGATCTCCTGCTCTCGGCGGGTAACCTGCACCGGGTCCTTCACCTCGGAGTCTGGAATATAGAGCCGGAAACTTTGCAGCTGATCCGGAGACGCGAAGCCCGGATCGACATGGGAAAGGGCGATGAAGGTCCGAATCATCAGTCCCGAGAAGATCAGCAGGACCAGAGCCAGCGCGACCTGCAGCACGACCAGCACGCTCCGCGCGCGGTGCTGTTCGCGGCTCTGGCTCTGCCCGCGACCGCCTTCACGAAGGCTGGCATTCAGTTGCGCCCCGGCGAACTTCAGTACCGGGATCGACCCGATCAGCAGGCTGGTAAATAACGCCAGTGCCAGCGTGAACAACAGAACCGCAGGATCGATGCCAATCTCATGGAGGCGCGGCAACCCGGTCGGCGCCACCGCTACGAGAACGCGCAGCGCGCCAAAGGCAATCGCGAGTCCAAGTGCACTCCCGGTCAAGCCTAGGACTACGCTCTCCATCAGCAGATCGCCTGCGATCCGCTTCCAGCCAGCGCCCAATGCTGAACAGATCGCCAACTCCTGCCGTCGGCCTTCCACGCGAACCAGCAGAAGATTCGCCACATTGGCGCACGCAATCAGGAGCACCGCACCGATTGAGCCCATCAGCACCCACAGCACCTTGCCCACGTCACCGACAACCTGCTGCTTGAGAGGACGCAGACTGGGTGCAATACCTGCACTCTCGAATATCTTGGCCGAGAAGCCATCCGGCGCGGGAAAGCTGCGAATCGCAATCGGCAGCAGCCGGCGCATATCAGCGCTTGCCTGCTCCATCGTCACACCGGGCTTCATCCGTGCCAGTGCCTCGAAGCTGAAGTTACCCAGCTTGGTCTTGTTGCGATCCCACTGCATGGGCATGTAAATTGCGCGATCTTCGGCGTCCAGAAACTGAAAGTTTTCGGGCAAAACGCCGATGATCTCGCGCGGAGTGCCGTCCACGGTGATCGAGCGGCCGATTACAGATCGGTCGCCACCAAACTTTTTCTGCCAATAGGCGTGCGAAATCAGCACCGTCGCGGCTCCAGCGGGAGAATCATCCCTTGGCGTAAAGAGTCTCCCCAGCACCGGCTGTGCGCCAAGAATCGGTAGCGTGCCGCTGGTCACATCCATGCCCTGCACGTGCTCTGGCTCTCCAGCACCTGTAATCGTCACGGAATCGCCCGTGTAAGCGCCGATATCCTCAAGCGTTGTGCTTTGCTCGCGATCAATGAAGTAGACAAAGGGCGCCATGTTCAGATCTTTGATTCCGATCCCGGGCGCAGTGTGCCACACGGCGATCAGCTGTTCCGGATGCGGATAGGCCAGTGGCTTGAGCAGCACGCCCTCGAGCACGCTGAAGATGATCGTGTTCGCGCCCACGCCAACCGCGAGAGTTACCAGCGTGACGATAGTGAACATCGGCGTGCGTCCCAACTTGCGCACGGTGTGCTTCAGCCGGTCTAGAAAGACAGAGTTAGAAATGGACATGACACTACCTCACCCTCGCGCTGGTACGGAATCAAAAATGGAAAAGTTCCCAAGAATCTTCGGAAGCGAGACGATGCTTGCCGCAACTTGTAGCGCGTTATGGCCAGGTCCAGCCGGAAAGTGCCGGATGCCGGGTCGACGTCTCTCCCACGCGCCTCTACTCTTTGATCCGCAGAAATTCCTCAATCCGGATGCAAGGCGACACGATTTTTTCTACCGATGTTGCCAAGGAGCCGCCGTCGTCCATGTACGACCACCCGTACGCCCGACCCTGGTCCCGCGACTTTGCTACACTTTGGTTCACGCATGAATCAATTAGCGGACGAGACAAAACGGCTGGTCCGGTTGCAGGCAGTGGAGCTGGAACGCACACGCCTCACCGGTGCTCTCAAGGCCCTGCCCGGCGAGGTAGCCGTCGCTGAAAAGCAGCTGCAAGCCGCGCAAAAGCGCGTCAGCGACGCCGAAGCCGGGCTGAAGCGCGAAGAGCTCTCCCGCGCCAGCCTGGAACTCGAAGTCGCCAGCCTGCGCACCAAGGCAGCCCGCTTCCGCAAGCAGCTCGACGACGCGGCAAACGCCTCCCAGGCACAGGCCTTCGAGCATCAGATCGCCTTCGCGGAGACGGAAATCAGCCGCCTTGAAGACAACGAGCTCGCCAGCATGGAGCACACGGAACATCTAGAAGCGGAACGCTCCAAGGCCATTGAGCTAGCCGCGAAGCTGACCGAGACAGTCGGTCTGATCCGTGCCCGCGTCGGTGAGCAGGATCTCGAATTCCGGGAGCAGCTGGCTTTTCTCAAGACCGAGCGCGAAGCACTGCGCAAGGAGTTGATGAACTTCGAAGACGGCGCCCGCCTGGCCCACTTCGAACGAATCGCCCTGGCCAAAGGCACCGGCCTTGCCCGCGCCGTCGGGCAGCAGTGCTCCGGATGCCGCATGGGGATTCGCCCGCAGGTGTGGAATCAGCTTCGCGACGGCCTGGTTCTCCCCTGCGAATCCTGCAGCCGCATTCTCTACTTTGACCCCGCGATGGAACCGGAACCAGCACGGCCGAAATCCGCACAACCGGCTACGGATGTAAGCGGAGTCAGCATTCAACGCAAGCAGTCAGGCACCTGAATTCCCGCAACCCACAGGACAAAATCAATTGCTGCGAATTTGTGTAGATATGGATGAGGTGATGGCCGACACGCTGGCCGAACACCTCCGCCGTTATAACGAAAAATTTGACGAACAGATCATCACCGACGATCTATGGGGCAAAGGCCTCTGGGACGTAGTCGCTCATGACCGCCAGGCAGACCTGCGCGCCCTGCTCGATGCCGAGGACTTTTTCGAAGACCTGCCGGTGATGCCGGATTCTCAACAGGTTCTGCGCGAACTCTCTGAGCGGTACGAAATCTTCATCGCTACCGCAGCGATGACGGTGCCCAACTCATTCGGCCCGAAGTACCGCTGGCTTCAGCGGCATTTCCCGTTCCTGCCGCCGACACATTATGTCTTCTGCGGCCACAAGAGCATCCTGCGCGCTGACTACCTGATTGACGACATGCCGCGCAATCTCGATCGATTCACCGGCACCGGAATCCTCTATTCGGCGCCTCACAATCTGGCTGCCGAGGGCTATATACGTGTCGCCAATTGGGAGGAAATCGCCACTTATTTCGCCGACCATCAGAAGCCGCTGCAGGGTATCCGTCTCTAGCTGCCGGGTCCACCACTCAGCTGTAGAAAGAACAACCCCACCAACTCCAGAATGGAATTGGTGGGGTTGAGCGAATTGAGTCCGGCTCGCAAAAATTTGCTCTGCAGATCGTTTAGTAGGAACTGCCGCGCGCTGCACCGGCTCCGTTTGTCGAAACCGCAGGAATTCCAGGCCGCACCGGCGCACCCGGGATACCGCGATTTGCCATCGTCGTGCCCAGCGGGCGCAACTGCATCGTCGGCTGCGCAGGTGGCGCCTGATGCATCGTCACGATGAGCGCTACCGCAGGAGTCTTCCCAGCGCAAAGATAGGCATGCGGCGTGCTGGCATCAAAGTAGACTGCGTCGCCACACTCCATCTGCGAAACCAGATCGCCATGACGAATTTCGAGCTCACCCTGAAGCACATACAAAAATTCGTAACCGGCGTGTACATGCGGACGAATATCCTGGCTCTTTTTGAGCGGCACGAATTCGGCGAAATATGGGTCCATCAGCCGATCCGGCACTTGGTATCCGAGACTTTCGAAGAAATACGTCGGATCATCGACACCGGTTTGGGGCAGGCGCACACGTTCCTTGCGACGATGCACACGGAATAGAGCCTGTGGTTCAGCTTCGAAGAAATAGGTCAAATCCTTCGAGAAGACCATGGCGATGCGTGCAAGGTTGCGCAGAGTCGGCACCACACGTCCGGTCTCCAGTTGCGAGAGAAAGCTGGCGGAAAGGCCCGTATGCCGGCCTAACTCGACCAATCCCATGGATTTTTTCAATCGCAAGCGTTTGATGCGTTCGCCAATATGCTTTTCGGCAATAAACTGCTCAGCAGTTTCAGAATCAATCTGTGGGGTCATTAAGGCGTCGGTCGGGATCGTGGCGGCTTCGGTCATGGGTTTTCTCTTCGTCTCCAATTCATAGATGCAGACTGGCCCGGTTTTGTTGCTTAAATCAAAAGTATTTCCTGTCTCACCAAAATCATCCTACACCTGTTTTGCATCTACAAGAGGAACGTGAGGAATTTCAATATGGATTTGCGATTTTCAGCTCCAAAGCGGATTCTTCTTAGCGGCGCCTCCGGGATGCTGGGCTCTGCAATCGACAAAGCACTCTGGGAGCAGGGACTCGAAACGCTTCGCCTGGTGCGTGGTGAACCCAAAGCTCCCAATGAACTTCGCTGGAACCCAGCTGCTCCGGGTGGCGACCTGGACGCTGTGCGCCTGAAAGAGCTCGAAGGCCTCTCCGCTGCCATTCATCTCTCTGGAGCCAACGTCTCCACCCGGCGCTGGACTGCCAGCTATAAGAAAGAGATGCAGGAAAGCCGTGTGACGACCACACGCACCCTATCGGAGGCGCTCGCCCGACTCAAAACGCCACCCTCAGTACTGGCAAGCGCCTCCGCTGTCGGCTTCTACGGGAATCGCGGCGACGAAATCCTAGACGAGGACTCTGCCCCGGGTAGCGGATACTTTCCCCACCTTTGCCAGGAATGGGAAGCTGCGGCGCAGCCCGCAGCGGATGCCGGAATCCGGGTTGTGCATGCGCGCTTCGGCGTGGTCCTGGGGCCGGATGGCGGCGCTCTCGCTCGTCTGGTGCCGATGTTCAAGATGGGTGCAGGCGGCAAGCTCGGCAACGGACGCCAATGGATGAGTTGGATAAGTGAAGCCGACGCTGTCGCTTCTGTGCTCTTCGCCATCGAGAATTCGGCAATCACTGGAGCCTTCAACGCCGTCGCTCCCGAACCGGTGACCAATGCCGAATTCACCCGCCAGCTCGGTCACGCTCTGCATCGGCCAACGATCATGACAGCTCCGGCCTTCGCATTGCGTTTGGCCTTCGGCGAGATGGCGGACGAAGCTCTGCTCTCCAGTACCCGCGCTATTCCTGTACGCCTCCCCGCCGCCGGATTCCGCTTCCGTCATCCCGACTTACGTTCCGCACTTGCGGCGGCACTCGCGAAGAGAAATTGACCGGCATCGTCGTGTTCATGCCTGTCTCTCATACCTGCTTGGATTCGGTAGACTGGGACGAATGAGCTTCACCCCCAAACTCTGCGCAGCCGGCCTGGCCCTTGCTGCGATCGTATCGATCACCGGCTGCGGAACTCCCGGCGCTCCGCAGCCGCCTTCGCTCCACCTGCCCGAGCCAGTAGCCGATCTCGTTGCAACTCGCACAGGCAACACGGTGACTTTGCATTGGACCATGCCCAAACGGACCACCGACCGCCTCCTGCTTACCTCCGCCATCAAGGGCAAGATTCCCACGCGCATCTGCCGCCGCGAAGCCGCCTCTGACCCCTGCCAGCCGGTTGGCGATACAGCCTTTGACCCCAGCGCGAAAGCCGAATTTCAGGACACTTTGCCGGCGCCGCTGGGCTCGGGTGCGATTCGGCCGCTCCTTTACTATGTGGAACTTCGCAACAAGTCGGGTCCAACAGGCCGCTCCGCAGGATTGTCGAATCCGGCGACTGTCCCCGCAGGATCTGCCCCGGCAACCATCGTGAAGCTTGCCGCACAAGCTCGGACGGACGGCGTCGTTATCAGCCTCTCCGGAACCGGCGAAACAGCAGAAGGAGCGACCACGATCCGTCTGCACCGGCGCCTGCTCACCCCGCAGGCGAAAGCCGAGAAATCCGGAAACGCCCTCATGAGTACGCCAACAGAGCCAGCGGTCCGGGACCTGCTGGTGGATATCCCGGCCGGCCAGCCTCTGCGGACTCTCGACGCCAGCGCCCAGTTCGGCATGACCTACGAATACACCGCGCAGCGCGTTCGGACATTGACCATATCCGGCCAGTCCCTCGAACTCGCAGGAGAACCTTCGCTGCCGGTAAAGATTTTCGTGGAAGACACCTTCCCGCCGGCGGTTCCCAGCGGACTCGCCGCCGTTGCCGTTCCAGACGAGAAAAGCATCGATCTTTCGTGGCAGCCGGACACCGAGGCTGACCTGGCCGGATACGTCGTCTATCGCATCCAGGTAGGTGAACCTGAAAATGGAAACGGCCAAGCCGACTGGATTCGTATCTCCGGCGCACAGCCCGTCCCCAGCCCTGACTACCGTGACCCCTCTGTGCAGCCCGGCCGGTCTTACCGCTATGCCGTCAGCGCGATCGATCAGACCGGCCACGAGAGCAAGCGTTCCGCCGAGGCGCAGGAATCCATTCCGAACAAATAGAGGATCAAGAACATGAAATATTGCCGTCTCCAGACTGAGAGTGGCCCGCAATTCGGTGAGGTACAGGAACGCGACGGCGAACTGTGGGTCGTCCGCCTGCTGTCGCCGAAGGCTGAAAGTGCGACTGGATCCATCCCTCAATTTGAGCCAAGAAAGCTGAGCGAATGCGAATTACTGGTACCCGTCGAGCCAACCAAAATCATCTGCGTAGGCCGCAACTACCGCGATCATGCCAAAGAGCTCGGCAACGAAGTTCCCGCTGAACCTCTGCTCTTTTTCAAGCCGCTGTCCTCTATGCTTTCTCAGGGAGGAGTCATTCGTGCCCCCAAAGTTTCGGAGCGCGTCGACTTTGAGGGGGAACTCGCAGTCATCATTGGCCGTCAGGCCCGCAAGCTCCACCGCGACGATGATCTCGCTCCGTATATCCACGGTTTCACGCTCGCCAATGACGTCACCGCCCGCGACCTCCAGAAGAAAGACGGCCAGTGGACGCGGGCCAAAGGCTTCGATACGTTCTGCCCCGTTGGCCCCATCGTGGACACCTCAATCACCCTCGAGGATGTGAGCGCGGGCCTCGTACTTGAAACCCACGTGAACGGCGAGCTCCGCCAGCACGGCTCAACCGCAGACTTCATTTTCACGCTGCCTGTTCTGCTCGAATACATCACCGCCGCCATCACCCTCGAACCTGGCGACCTGCTGCTCACCGGCACGCCTGCGGGTGTGGGTCCGCTCCTATCGGGCGACATGGTTGAAGTCAGCATCCCCAGCTTCGGACGGCTCAGCAATTCCGTTTTGTCCGAAGAAGGGTGATTTCCAGATAAATTTTGGGCTGCGAGGCAAAGTACCGCCCCCTAAACCTCTTCCCACGCATCGAAACAGGGGTAGACTTTGAGGCGTAGACTAGGATTTCCGGGGCATTCTGCCCGAAAGTTTTGCCGCCGCAACCGATTCCCATCCCCTGGAGGATTACATGTCGAAGACTTTACTTGAACAATTACGCGAAATGACGATCGTCGTAGCCGACACTGGCGACATGGAGGCGATGGAGAAGTTTCGCCCCCAGGATGCCACCACCAACCCCTCGCTGATCACCGCCGCTTCGCAGATGCCGCAATACCAGCCCATCGTGGACGGCGTGTTGCAGGAAGCTCTCAAGGAACTCGGCGACAGCGCCGATGAGAAGGCCGTCGCCAATCTCGCCTTCAAGCGGCTCGCTGTGGCCTTCGGCAAGAAGATTCTGGCCATCGTTCCAGGCCGCGTCTCGACCGAAGTCGATGCCCGCCTGAGCTATGACACCCAGGCCACCATTGACCAGGCCCGCGAAATCATCGACCAGTACGACAAGGCGGGTATTGGCCGCGATCGCGTTCTGATCAAGATCGCTTCCACATGGGAAGGCATCAAGGCTGCTGAGATTCTCGAGAAGGAAGGCATTCATTGCAACCTGACCCTGCTCTTCGGTCTGCACCAGGCCATCGCCTGCGCGGAAGCCGGCGTCACGCTGATCTCGCCCTTCGTCGGTCGCATTCTCGACTGGTACAAGAAGGACACCGGCAAGGACTACCAGGGCGCGGATGATCCTGGCGTCAAATCCGTCACCGCCGTTTACAACTACTACAAGAAGTTTGGATACAAGACGGTCGTGATGGGAGCCAGCTTCCGCAACATCGGAGAAATCAAGGAACTGGCTGGCTCTGACCTGCTGACCATTTCGCCGAACCTGCTCGCAGAGCTGGACTCCACGGAAGCCGATCTGCCGCGCAAGCTCGATCCAGAAGTTGCCAGGAAGCTCGACATCCAGAAGATCGAAGTCGACCACGACACTTTCGTCAAGATGCACGCAGCCGATCGCATGGCCACCGACAAGCTCGCCGAAGGCATCAAGGGCTTCAGCGAAGCGTTGGAAAAGCTGGAAAACCTGCTCGCCAAGCGCCTCACCGAAATCCAGACCGTTACCGCGTAAGAGCTTTCTTTAGTCCAAGTACGAACAAGAGAGGTGGCCGGACCAGCGGCTACCTCTCTTTTCTTTGCTGGCCATCCGAGTTGACTCTGATGGCACTCCGTCCTGTCATCTGCTAACAAATTCCCTCCGTGCTATTGCGCTCGCGAGATTTTCCGATAATCTCTGTGTCAACAGAATGTAAACATGTGGCGGAAGATGTGCATTCGACATCCTCCGTAATACCGTTCCGAACGTTCAACAGGGTCCCCACTCTGCTCGATTTTCAGGAGGCGTGTATGCAAACGGAAGCTCATCCACTCGAACCCTTCTTCCAGCAAGTCGTCCGCAACAGCTATGCCGGGAAACTCGGCATTAACGACTCGGTTATCACCAATTACGTTGCTAAGCTGCTCTGCGAATTCTCGGAATCCGACAAGCTCTACAAGGTGCGCGACGAGAATGGCAAGCCTCTACTGACCCTCGAAGAGATGGTGCGCGCCGCCGACCCCGTCCACGGTACCGCAACCTCGTTTGACGCCGAGCGAGCCGTCCGTAAGCACATCGGCGACTACGCTCTTTTCGTCTCAGGAATGTACCCGGAGTCGCTCGAAGTCTCCGCGCCGTTCCGGCGACGACACGGCCAGCAGAGCTTCGATCAGCTCGTTTCGGCCGGCAAAGAGAGCTACTACATCGTCAGCCAGTTCGACGTGGAGGAATACGCCGACGAAGCGCCGATGTTCCGGCGCCTCTCCGGCTGGTTCGACCGGTGCATCTATGGCCTGCGTCTGGTTCGCGACGAGCTGACCCACGGCAAACCAGGTTTCCTGCCCGCTCGCGTGAACTGAAGCGGATCAGAGAGACCAAACTCCGAGTACATTCCCGGTGCCGTCGGCAAAGTGAAAGCGCCGCCCGCCGGGAAACTCAAAGATCGGGGCAACAATCGTCCCGCCAGCATCGGTAACAGCCCTTTCGGTAGCCGCCAGATCGGTCGAATACAACACGACAAGCGGTCCGCCCGTCTTGGGCTCGCCTTTCACGAAGCCGCCGTCAATGCCCAGCCCGGTAAAGCTGATGTACTCCGGACCCCAGTCCTCGAAGCTCCATCCAAAGACCTTTGAATAGAACTCCTTCGTCGTCGGAATGTCTGAAGCGGTGAACTCGATGTAGTTGATCTTGTGATGATTGGCAGAGGTGCTCATACTCTCTCCTTGACCCGCAAAAGGTTGGATGCGTTCGATCCAACGCGAGGTCTGGTCAACAGCGCTGAGGACAAAGGAGGGGTGTGCGGCGGACCTGCGATATGAGACGCCGCAAACACACCTTCCCCGGTGTGCTCTCGAAGCGCCTCCATCCACACCCTCTCAAGAGCGGGAGAGTGCAGGTATAGCCTGCTGATTCCATCCAGAGCGCAGGCTCGCGAGGTACTCTTTCAACTTAGAACAAGAATGCTTGGACCACAAGCTTTCTATTCGCCAATCCGGATCGAAACTCCGCCAGTGATCGATCGACCCGGCATAGCCACGCCCTGAATCTCCTGGTAGCCGGTGTTTGCCAGATTCGCCAGTCGCAGATAGGGCCGTACCCGAATCCGGCCGCCCCACCCAGCCTGATCTGTCAGCGCCGCATCCCACACCGGGTATGCCGTCTGCTGATATCTCTGCGCGATCTGGACCTGGTTGCGCACGACAAGATGCCGTCCGAGCTCAGAAGTCCACTCGGCATGGACGTTCTCGACGGGATAGTTGAAGACATACTCCGACTGCAGCCCATGCAGCGCAGACTGAGCCCCCGAAAGCGCGGTCCACGTCACGCGAACCTTCTGTGACCGCGCCGGGATCCACGTCAGAGCAGACTCAATGCCGCCGAAACGCAACCCACTGAGATTGACCGTCTGCCATTTGTCGGCTGCATTGGCGCGAACATAATCGATGGCGTCATGCTGCCGTGTATAGAAGCCTGTCGCGGAAACTTCCAGCTTCTTTGAAACAGCCCAGTCCGCCCCGAGATCGCCGCTCCATGCTGACTCAGGCTTCAGCGCCGCGTTGCCGATAGTCGTCGGATCCGAGTAGTAGAGATCAGTAAAGGTAGGGATCCGAAACCCGTATCCACCGCTGGCCCGCAACTTCAAGCCGTCGGTCAGCCGAAGCAGCCCGGCAAGATGCGGCGCAAACACCATTCGCCCGCCCGAAAACCCCTCTTCGCGCATGCCAGCCGACAAGCCCCATCGGCTCTTGCTCGGTCTGAGATCCAGGTCCACGTACCCGGCCGCCCGGTTCCGCGCATGGTCGCCAAGGTTGTTGCTATGGATCGCATCTCCATCTGCTTCGACCCCGACGAGTACCACAGAGGACGAAGCAATCGGTACCGTCCGCCGCAGCGTGCTCTGCCACGAAGTATCGATGTGGTTGTTCTCATAAATCGAAGGATGATCCCGGATCAACACATACTCATCCGTGTGCCGGCGATAGGCGAAAGCCGCCTGCGTCCTCCTCCCAATCTCCTGCCTCGCTCCAGCAAACCACCCCTTGGTCCGCTCCCAGGATGGGTAAGGCCCGTAGAACTGATCTGCCCCAAAGGCCCGGTCGCTTCCGGCAAACAACAGGTCGGTAAGTCCCAGCCGCGAACTCACCCAATCCTCCTGCGAAGCGGTCTGGTTGCGATAATCGCGATCGGCAACAAATCCATTCGAAAGATTATGGCTTCCCGTCACACGCCCGCTCCATCGCGAACGCACCCAGTCTCCCAGCAACGATTGCTCGTTCGCACCAAAGCTCCCCGCGCCGGCATTCACCTGCAGCAACGCATGCCGAGGTGCCACGGTGAGAAAGTCCACCACGCCGCTCAACGCGTCTGTCCCGTGCAGCGTCGAACCCGCACCGTGCAGCACCTGGATCGAATCCATCGCTTCCAGTGGCACCGGCAGATCGAGATTGTGGTGCGCCGCCTGAGCATCGTTGATGCGGAAGCCGTTCAGCAACACCAGCGTCTGCGTGTAGCTTCCGCCGCGTAGCGAAATATCCGTCTGTGCCCCACCTGCGCCACGCTGCTCGAGAAAGATCGAAGCGTCGTCTCGCAGCGGGTCAAGCGGAGTCGCGGGCGCGAGACCGTTCTCAACGAACGGAAGCACCAGCACCGAGCGTGGTGACTCCGCCAGCGGCACCGGCTCCGCAGAGCCAAGAACTATCATCGTTTCGTCCGCATGCTGAATCGCCTGAGATTTGTCTTGCGCATTTTGTGCTACGGCGGACTGGACCGCGATGAAAAACAATAAAGCCAGATTAAAGCGGTAGATATTCACCTCATCATCCTCGACGAATATTTTTATCCGTGCAACGACGATTTAGCACGATCTTGAATAGTTGAATGGATAAACTATTTCTATGCGCATCCACGGTTTTCTAGAACAAAGTCCCATGTTCGCAGTGCATCTTGCCAGCCGGCACTTTGACTCGCTTGCAGCCAAGGCTCTCGCAGCGGACAAGCTCAGCTTTCTAGAAGGGCTACTGCTCGCAGCACTTTTCTTCGAAGCTCCGCAAGCCGTCAAGCCCTCACATCTTGCGGAAGCCTTTGGCACCACTCGTGGCAACATCAGTCACTGCCTGTCTTCGCTGGAAGCAAAAGGCTTGGTACAGCGCCGTATCGACCCCGCGGACGCTCGCGCCTATCTGCTAAGTCTGAAGCCGCAGGGCAAGCGCACCGCCATACGCGTCATTGCCGCGTTTGACAAGTTGCAGAGGCAGTTCGAGGAGGCCGTCGGCAAGCCATCACTCGACCGCATGTTGACGACCCTCCGTGCATTGCAATCAGCCCATTAGCGCACAGTCGCCATACAACTTCCACATATTTTCGCCTGTGGGGTGCGGAGTGGCTTTCCGCAGTTCTTGCAAGGAGGCCCGCACATCGACAGGCGATGATGCATGACTGCGTTGAAGTTCGTTTCCTCGTACCCAGTGATGCGGCGATACTCCGCCAGCGGCACGGAGAACTGATCGCGATAGTCCTCTGAGAGGGACTTTCGCGTTGCCATCACCTGTGCGAACTCTTCCTCTTCCAACATTGGCATTTGCGTCCGGCAACGCCAACACCAAAGCGTCTTCATGCGCTCACCTTCGCAACAACAAAAAGCTAAAGGATGTACCGGCTCAGATCCTGATCTTTCACGATGCTCGCTACCATGTGACGCACATAGTCGGCAGTGATCAGAAAGACCTTCTCTGTACCAATCTGCGTCTCGCGTTCGAGATACGGCAACGGCGAAGTGGACTCTTCCTTGATCATCTTCGCAATCGCGTCCGCCTGCTCGGTGTCCTTGGCCACCTTCGCCAGGTCGGGAGCCAGGAAGCTGATCTCTTCGAGCACCCGCTCCATGATCGTGTGCAGCCGGCGAGCGCCGATATTCTCGGTCGTCTCATTCACGCGGAAAGCAAACGCAGCCATCTCGCGCAAGGCTTCCGGCGCAAACTCGAGCCGCACGCCTTCTGTCTCAAGCAGAGCAATACACTGCTTGGTCAGCGAAGCCTTGGGCTCGGTGAGAATGCGCAGAAAATCCTCAACCGTAAGCGACTGCAGTTCCACGCGAATCGGGAAGCGCCCCTGCAACTCCGGAATCAGATCCGACGGCTTCGAAACATGGAACGCGCCAGCAGCAATGAACAGGATGAAGTCCGTCCGCACCATGCCGTAGCGTGTGTTCACCGTGGTGCCTTCAACGATCGGCAGTATGTCGCGCTGGACGCCTTCGCGCGAAACGTCCGGCCCATGCCCGCCCTCGCGTCCGGCAATCTTGTCGATCTCGTCGAGGAAGACAATGCCGCTGGTCTCCACGCGATCGACCGCAGCCTTCGTCACCTGGTCCATGTCGATCAGGCGGCTTTCTTCTTCGGACACCAGGTACTCGAAAGCCTCAGTCACCTTCATCTTGCGCTTCTTGCTCGCGCCGCCGAAGATGTTCGGCAACAGGTCCTTGAGGCTCATGTCCATGTCTTCAATGTTCTGGCTGGAGATGATGCCCAACTGCGGCGAGTTGCGCTCGCGCGTGTCGATCTCAACCGTCCGGTCGTCCAGCTTGCCTTCGCGGAACTGCTGTCGCAGCTTCTCACGCGACCGCTGATAGCTGTCCGTACCCGGCAAGGTGAGTTGCCCCTCTTCCGCAGGTTGGTTCACCTCAGGCGGCGGAGGCAACAGCAGGTCAAGCAGGCGCTCTTCGGCATTCATCTCCGCCTTGTCTTCGACCTCTTCGAGTCGCTCTTCGCGGATCATGTCGATGGCAATCTCCACCAGATCGCGAATCATCGACTCCACATCACGCCCGACATAGCCGACCTCCGTAAACTTCGAAGCTTCCACCTTCAGGAACGGCGAATCGGTCAGCTTGGCCAGCCGCCGCGCAATTTCGGTCTTGCCCACGCCCGTTGGCCCAATCATGATGATGTTCTTTGGCATGATGTCGTCGGCAAGGTCAGGCGGCAACTTCTGGCGGCGTGTGCGGTTACGCAGCGCAATGGCCACGGCACGCTTGGCGGCCTTCTGGCCGACCACATGCTTGTCCAACTCGGCAACGATCTCTCGCGGAGTCAACTCCTCCAGAGAGACATCCTGATCTTCGGCAGTACCTGGCAGATAAATGGCCATAAGAAAGTTCAGCTCAAAACGCCTAAGCCTCTAACTCCTTCGCTAACTCGCCCTTGGGCTCGGCATATAACTCTTCAATCATGATGCGATCATTGGTATAGATGCAGATTTCGCCGGCAATCTTCATCGATTTCACGGCCACCTCGCGCGCACTCAGCGTGGTGTTCTCAAGGAGAGCCCGCGCCGCTGCCGTCGCATAGCTTCCGCCCGACCCGATCGACGCAATTGCCTCATCAGGATCGATGACGTCCCCCGACCCTGAAATCAAGAACGTCTCGTTCACGTCAGCTACGATCAGCAGAGCTTCCAGATTGCGCAGCATCTTGTCGGTACGCCAGTCGCTGGCCAGTTCCACAGCAGCACGGCGCAGGTTACCGCCGAACTGTTCCAGCTTGGTCTCAAACCGCTTGAAGAGCGAAAACGCATCTGCCGTTGAACCGGCAAAGCCCGCCAGAATCTTGTCCTGGTAGAGGCGCCGGATCTTCTTCGCAGAATGCTTCAGAACATGATCGCCCAGCGTCACCTGCCCGTCGGCCGCCATCACGACATGACCCTCGCGACGCACGCAGATGACGGTCGTTGAGCGAATGCGCCCGCGACGCGGTTCGGCAGTTGCTTCCTCAGCCTGCACGCTCAGTATTTGGGAAGTGGAAACCGGCTCTATAGCCGGAGAGAACTCGGAGGGTGTGTTGTTTGCAGCCAAGAATCGATCCTTCTTGCGCCTGTCTTCGCCTGCTGACCACTGCCCAGCAGAAGCCGCTGCAAAAGACGCGCAACCTTTAGTATAGCGCAGGGCGGATCAGGGATCACCGATCAGCACAGCGAGGGTTCGGCACTTAATTCCGAGCCATTTCCCGGCTCGTTCCCCGGCTCGTTCCCCGGTCCGTTCTCTGGTCCTTTTTCGGCCCCATTTGCCTCAAGCACCGCGAGCACCTGCTCGGCGGACATTGGACGATGAAACAGGAACCCTTGGAAGAAGTCGCATCCCAATTCGCACAACAGCTTGTACTGGAGCTCGGTCTCGACACCCTCAGCCACCACGCTAAGATTCAATCCGCTTGCCATTTGAATCACCGCCAGAATGATCGTGTAATGGCTGCCGTCCCTCTCCAGATCCTTCACAAACGAGCGGTCAATCTTCAGTGTCCGGAGAGGCAGTTCGTTCAGGCGCGACAAGGAAGAGTATCCGGTGCCAAAGTCGTCAATCGCGATTGCAATCCCAGCCCTCGCCAGATGCGTCACCGTTTCCGCAATCGCAGTTAGCTCAGTCATCGCCGTTGTTTCCGTCAACTCAAGTTCCAACATTCCTGGCAGCAGACAATGCCGCTGTAGTGTACCCAGAATCTCTCCGGCAAACCCCTGATTGGAGAGTTGGCGCGCGGAGACATTCACCGCCACCGGACAATTGAATTTCCCCTCGGATCGCCATGCAGCCATCTGGCGGCATGCTTCCTCCAACACCCATCGCCCCAGCGGAACGATCAGCCCCGTCGCTTCTGCAACCGGAATAAACACGGCAGGCCCCAGTTCCATCAGGCGAGGATCGGTCGTCCGCAACAATGCTTCAAATCGCCGAATCGTCCGAGTCGAGTCATAAATCGGCTGATAGTAGAGCCGGAACCGATTCGCTGCCAAACCTTCCCGCAGCGCAATCTCAATCATCGTTGCCTGTGCGACGCTCCCCATCAGTTCGTCACTGGCAAAGACAGCGCGATTCCGGCCCTCGCGCTTCGCCTCATACAGCGCCTGATCCGATCGCCTTCGCAACGTTTCGCTGTCGACACCATCCGCGGGATACAGCGCGCCTCCAATGCTGACCGAGATATTAATTTCATTCCCTGACAGCATCATCGGTTCTTTGAACAGATCAAGAATCGTGCTCGAGATGCGGCTCGCACTCTCCCGGCGGTTCAAACCGCCGACGAGGATCGTGAACTCCTCACCCCCAGTGCGCGCGATCGTATCCTCCCGCCGCACTAAACTTTGCAGCCGTTTGGCGACAACCTTGAGGCACTCGTCGCCCACCGGATGCCCAAACGTGTCATTGATATGTTTGAAGCGATCGATGTCGATCGTCAGCACCACTGCCATTTGATGCTTTGCCGCGCATTGTTCCAACATGTGCGACATTCGCCCATCCAGCATCAACCGGTTGGGCAAGCCGGTCAGCACATCATGCTCCGCGAGATCGCGAAAACGTTCTTCACTGGCGCGAATGATCCTCGTCTGCTGCTCTACCCGTTTACGCAGCACAACCACCCAAAGGATCACCGCGCTCATAAGAGCGGCCAGCCCGGCCAGCACAAGCAGCGCATGCTTGGGTGTCCACCAGGAGGCGCGCTTCAACACTTCCACATCGTTCGCAGACCGCAACAGGATTCCAAACGAAATCGGAACGTGATCCGAATCGGCATGAACAGTGCAAATTCCCACCAGCTTCAGAACACTGCCGATGCCGATCGACTTCAATTCATTGGCCATCTCGGGCAAGGGTAGAGTTGCCTCGAAGGTTTCATCCCCGTCCTGCAAGATCCAGACCAGTTCTCCACCCTGGATGTGAGTCTCCGTAACCCGGCCCTGCAACTGAACCAGCTCCTGGTCGTACGGCACATGGTCAAATCCCTCCCGTAGCGCCACCACATCCCGCGCGCGAATACTCAGCGGTACGATCGCCGCAGCCGGTCCCAGGTCGCGAAAGAACCCGTCCTCCAGGATCGGCGCGTATTCTCCCATCGCCGGGAAACCCACCGCCTCAACCCGCCTGCCCGGTCCCACAAACTGCGTCGACAGGCTCTGGATGCGAATCCCGTCTTCTCCGTCCTGGATGTAAAGCGCATGTCCCGGCACTTGATAGGTGGAGATACCGGAAACCTTGATCCGGCGCTCTTCCTGGCCAAACTGCAAGGCATTTCGCACCGGCGTGACAGGATCTGAAAATGGATCGTCTCCGGCCCCTTCCAGGACCTCAAGAAATCCTTGCATAGGAACATACATTTCCGAGCCCACGAATTGCCGCTTCTGATTAAAGTCCGTTGCGCAAACGCCGCGCACACGAACCTTCGCGCCAATCAGGCGTTCGGCGTCGATGCCTTGAAAATTGTGCATTTTCACAGACACGACACCGCCACCCGACTGCAAATTCAGCAGCAGCAACGTATGCCCATCAATTTGAGTGATCCGTTGCGAATGAATCACGCCGTCCATTTCAATGAATTGACTATCCTGTACGCCGCCAAATAACTCGCTGTACACCACTCGATGGGGTTGAGGATAACTCCCACGTCCGAGCACAACTACTCGTGAAGCGAGGATGATCGGCGCAAACAACCCAGGGCTACTCGTCCCTTCCATCTCCACCAGGTCGCCCGCGTGCACATCCGCCGAATCCGTCCGGTCCACCGAGATACCAGCCGTAACATCCTGAAAGAAAAAGGAATTCTTCCAGCCCGACAATGCCGTCACCACTCCCCTGAGGCGCACCGGTATGAGCCGCTGCGCCTCATCGGCCGGCAACGCTCTCACCTGACGGACCTTTGTCAGCAGCATCGGTGCAGACGACGTAGTCGTCGATTGCTGGGCGGAAAGCAAGATAGGGGGAGATATCTGAAGGACGCCGAGCAGTGCAGCTTGCACGATCCATGACAGACATCGGCTGCCCCCTTGCTTCCGCAAGGTATTGCTGGCACGACGAAAGTTGGATGGCGCGCGGTGGCTTGTCAAAGTGGCTCCGAAGTGCGCAAACGCACGACTCCGTCATCGGCCCACAAGTCAAGAGAGCAAGGCTTGTATGCCGCGAAGTCGCCCTTGCAGAAGATAAGGCATGTTGCGGCTTGCAACGAGTCTACTCCGCGGGCGAGCATTCCCCAGCTGCATCGAGCACCGGGACGAAGAATTCTGGTTACGAAAGTTCCCTCAACGGCAACACAAGGTTGCTACCGCATCGCTCCGCCTGCCGGAGATCGAACTCGAACGCGCGCCCTGATGGATCCTGCGTCCGCAAAGATCGCGACTCTGGCCCGGCTGCGATATGCTCTGGGAGGGAACTGATTGCGAATCAACTCGCATCCGTTCCACCGCCGCATCGCCCTATGGTTCAGATCACCCCTCGTGAAGGTCAAATTGCCGCTGCGGCAGTCGGCGTAGTTCTCGCCGCGGGAGCAGCCTGGTGGCTATTCCGCAGCCACCGTCCCACCCCGGACGAGATCGAGCGGGAACGCCGCCAGATCCTCTTCAGCTATGGGCGGATCGTCGACGGCACCCTGCTTGACGGCTTCCAGATCACCGCAGAGGACGGTACATCTCGCGATATGCTCCTCTACCAATATGAAATCTCCGGCGTCGTCTACGAGTGCTCCCAGGACGTCACCGCCCTCGCCAGCATTCTCGACCCCGCCACCGTCAAACTCGGCTTTCCCTGCTCCATCCGCTACCAGCCCGGCAGCCCGGAAAACAGTATCGTCATCGCCGAACGCTGGAGCGGCATCCGCGAGGTCTACGCCTCGCCCCGAATACCTCACGTCTAGGTTCATAGCCCGACGAATTTGACCGCATCAGCATTCTCTTTGCCCTCTGTCCGCCGCAGGAATAGACTTGGCTTATGCACATGCATGCCACCCCCGCAGGCTCTGGGAAGACCAGCCGCATTCTGTGGCTGTCCATGCTGGCCACACTCATCTACGTCGCCGTCACCCTGATCGCCGGCCTGCGCGCCCACTCGCTGGCGCTGATCTCGGAAGCCGGCCACAACGCCTCGGATTTCCTCGCCTTGGCGCTCTCGTTCGTCGCTGTCTATTTCCAGACCCGTCCGCCCACAGACAAGAAAACCTTCGGCTACCAGCGCGCCGGCGTCCTGGCCGCTTTTCTCAACGCCGCGACCCTGATCGTCATTGCCCTCTGGATCGGCGTCGAAGCCATCCATCGCCTTACCGCGCCGGTCGTTGTCCAACCCCGCCTGATGATGTGGGTTGCCGCTGCCGGCGTGATCATGAACGGCGTCATCGCTGCCCTGCTCTGGAGCGTCGCTCGCGACGTCAACATGCGCTCGGCCTTCATCCATATGGCCGGAGACACGCTCTCGACCGCTGCCGTCATCGCCGGCGGCGCTGGCATCCTCTTCACCGGCCAGAACTGGATCGACCCCGTCCTATCCCTCATCATCGCCGCGCTCATCCTCTGGAGCTCGATCGACATTGTCCGCGAAACCCTCAACATCCTCCTCGAAGGCACGCCGCGCAGTCTCTCCCTCGACACCATCCGCACTGGCATGGAGCAGGTCGAGGGCGTCCTCAACGTACACGACCTCCACGTCTGGAGCCTCGGTTCAAACTCCCACGCCTTGGCCTGCCATGTCACCATCGACGACATCCCGCCCAGCGAGAGCAACTGCATTCTGCTTAAGATCAATTCGCTGGCCAGACACAACTTCCACATCCACCACACCACCATCCAGTTCGAGCACGCCAACTGCTGCGAAGACCTCGAAGGCTGCGTGGTTCCCATCAGCGAAATGGCCGCCGACACTGGACACGACCACCACGGTCATAGCCACGCAGGCCACAGCCACGCCGGACACTCTCACTAGCCCTGCATCACCTCTGTTTCAGATCTGTACCAGGCAAATCTTATCGATCTGAGCGGAATGAAAAGGGCCAAAGGCCCGAACGATACCAGCCTGGGCAACGCCCCAGGTAAGCGTACAAAGACCCTCCTAAAGGGCGGAAAGCCCGCTCTATTCCGCACCATTTCATCCCAGCCGATTCGCCGCGCCATGCTAATCTGACCTCCTATCCGGAGGTCATACTTGTCCCGCAAATTAGCACTCTGCCTCGCGCTCCTCGCCGCAGCATCCGTCACCGCCCACACCCAAGCGCCAACTCCGGACCAGCTTTCCGCCATCTCCGGCGAATACACGGAAGCCGCCGAGCCCGACACCCCGCTCAGCTTCTACGCCAAAGACAGCCATCTCTTCGTCGAATCCGAGCGCATGGTGCCCACCGAACTCACCGCCGTCTCCTCGACGGAGTTCACCGCACCCCACGGCGGTCAGCATTTCAGGTTCACCCCCGGGAAGAGCCTGACCATCACAGAAGACGGCGACCCGACCATCGAGCTTGCCCGCAACGGCGATCCCGTCCACCACGTCTTCCACCATTACGAGCGCCGCGAAGAGATGATCCCCATGCGCGACGGCGTCAAGCTTCACGTCGTCATCCTCACGCCAACGGACATCAAGGAGCCGCTGCCCTTCCTTATCCAGCGCACTCCTTACGGCGTCGACGGCACCAGCGAAGCCAGCTTCTTTGGCGGACGCCCCGAGCTCGCGCGCGACGGCTACATATACGTCGGCGCTGACATCCGCGGCCGCTTCAAATCCGAAGGCACCTTCGTCATGATGCGCCCTTTCGCCGACCACAGCGACCCGAAGGCCATTGACGAATCCACCGACAGCTACGACACCATCGTCTGGCTGCTCAAAAACGTGCCCAACAACAACGGCCGCGTCGGAGCCATCGGCACCAGCTACCCCGGCTTCCTCACCATGATGGTCGGCATCGACCCTCACCCGGCAGTCAAAGCCGTCAGCCCGCAGGCCCCCATGATCGACGTCTGGCGCGGCGACGACTTCTTCCACAACGGAGCCTTCCGCCAGACCTACGGTTATGACTACGCCATGGGCCTCGAATCCAGCAACGAAATGACCGAGGTCTTCTACAAGGACGCCGCAGGCAAGAACGTCGACGGCTACGACTACTTCCTCAAGCGTGGCTCCTTCGCCGAAGACGTCAAACAATCCGGCGTCAGTAAAGAGCTGCCCACCTGGAAAGCCTTCATCGACCACCCGGCTTACGACAGCTACTGGCGCTCCCGCGGCGTTGCCCGCAACCTGACCACCGTCGCCGTTCCCACGCTCACCGTTGGCGGCTACTACGACCAGGAAGATATGTTCGGCCCGCAGGAGGAGTATTCGACCCTCGAACCACACGATTCGAAGAAAGAGAACTTCCTCGTCCTCGGCCCCTGGCGTCATGGATCATGGGCGTCGTCTTCACGTCACCTCGGCGCGCTCAAGTACGGCGAATCCATCGGCAAGGAATACCGCAGCCAGATCGAATCCAAGTTCTTCGCCAAGTACCTGAAAGATCAGCCCGGTTTCGACCTCGAAGACACCGCCAGCTTCCAGACTGGCTCAAACACCTGGCACCGCTACGCACACTTCCCGCCCGCCGAAGCCAAGGCCACAGCATTCCTGCTCTGCGGCGATGGGACCGTTTCGCCAGCCAAAGAGTGCAAGCCTGGCAAACTCAGCTACGTCTCCGACCCCGCCAACCCGATCCCGTTTCGGCCCCGGCCCATCCAACCCACCTACGGCGAAGGCTCCCAGTGGTACACATGGATGCTCGCCGACCAGCGCTTCCTCTCGTCGCGCAAAGACCTCGCCGTCTACAAGCTCCCCGTCCTCGACCACGACCTCACCGTCACCGGCGAAGTTCTGGCCGACATCTTCGCCACGACAACTGGTTCGGATGGCGACTTCGTAGCCAAGCTCATCGACCAATACCCCGCCGACGAAGCCGACCCTACCATGCGCGGCTACCAGCTCATGACCAACATGGAAATCTTCCGCAGCCGCTACCGCAACGGCTTCGACAAACCAGAAGCCATCAAGCCGGGCGAAGTCACCGAGTACCACTGGAGCCTGCACGACGTAGACCACGTCTTCAAGAAGGGCCACACGCTCATCGTAGAAATCCAGAGCACCTGGTTCCCCCTCTACGACCGCAACCCCCAGACCTACGTCCCCAACATCATGACCGCCAAACCCAGCGACTACAAACCAGCCACCATCACCATCGTCACCGACAGCCAACACCCGTCGCAACTCGCATTGCCGGTGATGCCTTGAACCGCAAAATTATCACTCGATTGGAGTTTGAGGAATTCACTCGTACGCTGATCGGCTTACCGTTAAGCCATATTTGGATTGGATGTGGCTCAGCGATCTTCTTCGAGTTTGGTGCGCTTCAGCCAAGGCGCAGAAGGGACGGCTCCGATGGCAATCCTCGTGGGACATGGACGCTGATGATTGAATGGAGCTGGCGCATCGAGGGAAAGCGACGAATATGGTGCGGAAGCTGGAGTGAGCAGGAAAGATGGGCGCGAGTATTTACCCGTCTGCATGACACTCGCGTCTCTTTTATATCGCTCGTAGGAAGATTGCCTGAAATCGATGTCGAAATGAGCAACGGCATACACCTTGTCTCGTTTATGACCGCCGAAGGCGACCCCGAGTGGGGATTGATTCGTCGCGATCAAGATCAGACCATTTCAATAGGTGTAACAGCAGGTCGTCTAGAGTTATGCAACGAAACTAGGCTGCAAAGCTGAGGATTGACACATAACCAGTGCGCACATAAGCTGTGTTCATGGCAAACCTAACTCTTTCAATCGATGATCAGCTACTCGAAAAGACACGACGGCGCGCCGCTGAAATGGGAACATCCGTCAACCAGATGGTGCGCGACCATTTTCAAGCAGTTGTCGGTGAAGACGACCTGGAATCTGCCATCGCGTTCCTGAAAAAAACTGCCGGGCAAGGCACACCAGATCCTGACTGGAAATTTAACCGCGACGAGATGTACGACGAGCGATTCAGGAACTATGGCAAGTCCTAAGGTATTTTTCGACGCGAACATCCTTCTGTATACCGACGATCCGCGCTCTCCCGAATTCCAGCAACGATCTTTGAGTCTGATCGCACAACATCTTAGCGACAACTCAGGCGCAGTTTCGATTCAGGTTCTACAAGAGTATTTTGCGAACGCTACAAAAAAGCTGAACGTCGAAAGCTCCCTAGCGCGACAAAAGGCTGAAATCTTTTCGCGCTTCCAGGTCATTCAGCCGGTAACGAGCGATATTTTTGCTGCGGTTGACCTTCATCGGCTTCATAAAATCCCCTTCTGGGATGCAATGATTCTTCGTACCGCCCAGCTAGCCGGAGCACGCATTCTGTACACTCAGGATTTCCAGCACGAGCGCCGCTTCGATTCACTCCAGATCATCAATCCATTTTTGCGCTAAACTAAAGGTACCGATGGCCATTCACCAGCCCATCCCGGCGCTTCTCTAGCGGCTCCCGCCGCCTATCCCGCACCTGCGCCCATTTCCCAATCCAATCATCCAATAGACAAAGCGCCCCCGCGTGAGCGAATTTGCGATTCCCCGCGACCGGCCGCAGCAAAGAGAGAACCCCAATGTTTGACCGCCTCCAGCAGATGGAAGACCGCTATGTAGAACTCGGCGAGCAGATGGCCCTGCCCGAGATCCAGAACGACCGCGAAGCCATGCACAAAATCTCCAAGGCCCACCGCGACCTCGAAGCCCCCGTCGAAAAGTTCCGCCAGTACAAGCAGCTCGCCCAGGGCGTAGAAGACGCCCGCCTGATGGCAACCGAAACCGACCCGGAAATCGCCGCCATGGCCGCCGAAGAACTCGCCGAACTCGAGCCACGTCGCGAAGCCGCCGAAGCCGAGCTCAAAATCCTTCTCCTGCCCAAGGACCCCAACGACGACAAAAACGTTGTCCTCGAAATCCGCGCCGGCACCGGCGGAGACGAGGCCTCGCTCTTCGTAGCAGAAGTCTTCCGCATGTACCAGCGCTTCGCCGAGCAGCACCGCTGGAAGATCGAAGTCATGTCTGAGTCCGAGTCCGCCGTCGGTGGCCTCAAGGAAGTCATCGCCCTCATCGAAGGCGACCGCGTCTATTCGCAGATGAAGTTCGAGTCCGGCGTCCACCGCGTACAGCGCGTTCCGGCCACGGAGACCCAGGGCCGCGTCCACACGTCCGCCATCACCGTCGCCGTCCTGCCCGAAGCCGAAGAAGTCGAAGTCAAGGTCGAGCAGAAAGACCTCCGCATCGACACCTTCTGCTCCAGCGGTCCCGGCGGTCAGTCGGTCAACACCACCTACTCCGCCATCCGCATCACGCACATCCCGACCAACACCGTCGTCAGCTGCCAGGACGAAAAGTCGCAGATCAAGAACCGCGAAAAGGCCATGCGCGTCCTCCGCTCGCGGCTCTACGAAGTCGAAATGCAGAAGCAGCACGACGCCCTCGCCAAAGAGCGCAAGCAACAGGTAGGCAGCGGCGACCGCGCCGAAAAGATCCGCACCTACAACTTCCCCCAAAACCGCCTGACCGACCATCGCATAGGCCTCACGCTGCACCAGCTCGACCTGATCATGCAGGGCCGCCTGCAACCGATCGTCGATGCCCTCATCGCCGACGACCAGGACCAGAAGCTCAAAGCAGACGCAGCGCAGGCCGCGTAAGTGGCCGCGTAACATGACCCTCCGCGAACTAGCCGCGACCGCAACTGCCCAGCTCCAAAACAGCCCGCATCCTGACCGAGCCCGTCAGGATGCGGAATCTCTCCTCCTGCACACCCTCCGCAAAAGCCGCGCCTGGCTCTTAGCGAACTGGTCCGAAGAAGCGACATCCGAGGATCAATGCACCTACGAAGCCTTGATCGCCCGCAGAGCCACCGGCGAACCATTGCAATACATCACCGGCGAAGCGGAGTTCTTCGGCCTCCCCTACTCCGTAGGTCCCGGCGTCCTCATTCCCCGCCCTGAAACCGAGCACCTGGTAGAAGAAGTCCTCCGCCTAGCTAAGTCCCTGCAAGCCCCAAAGATAGCCGACATAGGCACCGGCTCCGGCATTATCGCAGTGGCTCTGGCCAACGAACTCCCCGCCGCCCAAATCAAAGCAATCGACCTATCCCCGCAAGCCCTGACCATCGCCCGCGAAAACGCCGAACGCCACAGAGTCGCAGACCGCGTCACTTTTCTAGAAGGCGACCTTCTAAGCCCACTCGAGGGCCAGCACTTCGACATCATCGCCAGCAACCCACCCTACATTCCGCAAACCGACCAAGATAGCCTCTCAACAGAAGTCCGCGACCACGAACCGCACAGCGCCCTCTTCGCAGGAGAAGACGGCCTATCCATCTATCAGCGCCTCATCCCCGAGGCAGTGCGATTCCTCGCGCCCAACGGCTGGCTCGTCGTCGAAATCGGCTACAACCAGCAACCCGCTGTCCAGCAGTTGCTGGAAGCTAGCGGTTACAAGAACATTCGATTCATCGAGGATTATCAAAGCATTCCTCGCATTGCCGTTGCCCAGCGCGGCTAACCCGGCCACCATCCGCTAAACTACGATTCGGAGAACACCACCCATGCCAGCATCCAAAGGCTACGCCGCCCAAAGTAACACTACGCCGCTCGCCCCCTACACCTTCACCCGCCGCGAACCGCTCCCGTCCGACATTGTCGTTGACCTGCTCTATTGCGGCGTCTGCCACTCTGATCTGCACATGGCCCGCAACGAGTGGGGCAACGCTGTCTATCCCATGGTCCCCGGCCATGAAATCGTCGGCAAAGTCACAGCCGTCGGCTCAGCCGTCACCAAGTTCAAAGTAGGCGACACCGCAGCCATCGGCGTCCTCGTCGACTCCTGCCGCAACTGCGCCAAATGCAACATCGGCGAAGAGCAATACTGTCTCAACGGCATGACCCTCACCTACGCCGTCCCCGATCGTGTCGACGGCTCGATCACCATGGGCGGCTACTCGTCGAACTACGTGGTCGACGAGCGCTATGCGCACACCGTTCCTGCCAATCTTGACCTCGCCGGAGTCGCCCCACTCCTCTGCGCCGGGATCACCACCTACTCCCCGCTGAAGCACTGGGGCGTCGGCCCCGGCAGCAAGGTCGGCATCGTAGGGCTTGGCGGACTTGGTCACATGGGCCTCAAGTTCGCGCACAGCTTTGGCGCGCACGTCGTCCAATTCACTACTTCGCTCAAGAAGAAGGAAGACGCGCTGCGCCTCGGCGCCGATGAAGTCGTCCTCTCCACCGACGAAGATGCGATGAAAGCCCACGCCAACAGCTTTGACTTCATCCTCGACACCGCCAGCGCGCCCCACAGCCTCGATCCCTACAGCGCGCTCCTCAAGCACGACGCAGCCATGGCCCTCGTCGGACTCCCTGAAGTCCCGCCCGTCGTCAACGTGACCAACTTCATCTTCCGCCGCGCCTCCCTTTCGGGCTCCTGCATCGGCGGTATCCCGGAGACGCAGGAAATGCTCAACTACTGCGGCGAACACAACATCACCTCAGATATCGAAATCATTGCCATGCCACAGATCAACGAAGCCTTCGAACGCATGCTCAAGCAGGACGTAAAGTACCGCTTCGTTATCGATCTCAAAACTCTATAGCTTTCATGTAGATCAGTTCGTCCAGATCGCTTCGGTCACATGATGTTTTCATGAGACCGAAGCGATCCTTTTCTTGGTAGCAGAAACCACGCATCTCACCTACTCATGAGGGAAAGCACCATGAGTGAGTTGACGCTTCAAGACCTGGCAAAGAAAATCGCAGACATCGATTTCACAATGCTCTCTACCCGCGCCAGCACAGGCGAAATCGCATCGCGTCCCATGAGCAACAATGGTGACGTCGAATACGACGGCGATTCCTGGTTCTTTACATGGGAAGACTCGCGTATGGTCAATGACATCAAGCGCGACCCCCAGGTCGGACTATCGTTGCAAGGCAAAAGCGGCCTGCTCGGCAAGCCGCCCATCTTCATCTCGGTTGAGGCGAAAGCCGAGTTGATCCGCGACAGGGCCACCTTCGCAGAGCATTGGAACCCCGACTTGGAACGCTGGTTCAAGCAAGGCATTGATACTCCCGGCGTCGTGCTCATCAAAGCACACGCAAACCGCATCCACTACTGGGACGGTGAGGACGAAGGCGAAGTCAAAGTCTAATCCGGCGCGAGTGCCAGCGATAAGACAAACCTCTCAATTGACTGAGCAGATATTGCTGGCTCTCGCTGAAACAACAAGTGAGGGCCAGCGACCCGCGCGACCACTACGTCCTTGCGGACAAGCTGGATTTCCGTCAGGCACTCCGATCCAACCAGTCGGTCTCCCTCAGCCTGAAGATATAGAATCGCGACATCTAGTTTGGCCAGGTCGTCGCGAACATCGCAATCCAGGATCTCCCTAAGTCGAGCCGCCAAAACAAGTGGCCGCACCGAAGCAAGTGCGTCCCGTACCTCGTCCAGCAACGACGCACCACTACCCTCGCCGACCAGAAACCACCGCAGAGCCCAATCACTCAAGGGAAGGCGAAACAAAAAAGGACTGAGCAGCCGCGCAGCTAACCTCTTCCAACCCCGCACCGGACTGGAAGCAAACCCCGCGCACAACACAACTGCAGCCAGATGCTTCGGTCGAGTCGCCGCAAAACGAATCGCCAGCAGTGTCGAATACGACTCCGCCACCAACACAAACGGGCGCTCTGGAGCGCACGACCGTACGGTCTCGAGTAGTTCAATAGAGTCAGTAACAACATCAACCGGATAGTCGGCAACGGTCGCCTGGCACGTCTCCGGGAGTTCCCGAATCAGCCGTGAGTAGAGCCTTCCCGTTCCATCCATACCCGGCAACAGCAAGAGATCCATTGCGCCTAACCACTGAGGGGGCAGTCTGAGTTCAAGCTTAACTCCCGACTACTGAAGCCCACCAGCGGTTCACCAACGATACAAGCAGCATTGTCAATAGAAAGAGCGCAAAAGTGATCCATCGCACCTTGACTGTCCACACTCGCAAAGAGTGGAATAGCCTGTTGCATCGCACGACCGCGAAGTACGGCGAGCGCGAACGGAAAGGCTACTCAAACCGGCCTGGTGTTAACCACACGTCACGCAAGACAAACCGGGCCAAGGCCCGCGGAAGGCAAAATCATGGCAGAGAACTCTGGCGTCGTTTATCTAGGACAGAACAAGGTTGAAGTACAGTCCATCGACTTCCCCAAAATGCAGAATCCAGCCGGCAAGAAGATCAATCACGGCGTAATTCTGAAAGTCGTCTCCACGAACATCTGCGGTTCGGATCAGCACATGGTGCGCGGCCGCACCACCGCCCCCACTGGGCTTGTCCTCGGCCACGAAATCACCGGCGAAATCATAGAAGCGGGATCGGACGTTGAATACCTCAAGGTGGGCGATCTCGTCACCGTGCCCTTCAACGTGGCCTGCGGCCGCTGCCGCACCTGTCGCGAACAGGAGACCGGTGTCTGCCTCAACGTCAATCCCGGCCGCGCCGGCGGGGCCTACGGCTATGTCGATATGGGCGGCTGGGTCGGCGGCCAGGCCGAGTACGTCCTCGTCCCCTACGCCGACTTCAACCTCATCAAGTTCCCGGATAAGGCCCAGGCCATGTCCAAGATCAAAGACCTCACGATGCTCTCCGACATCCTGCCCACCGGCTTCCACGGAGCAGTGAACGCAGGCGTCGGCGTCGGCTCGATTGTGTACGTCGCCGGAGCAGGCCCGGTCGGCCTCGCAGCAGCAGCCTCCGCACAAATCCTCGGCGCAGCCGTCGTCCTCATTGGCGACATGAACCCCGTGCGCCTCAAGCACGCCGAAAGCGTTGGGTTCGTCCCGGTCGATCTCACCAAGAGCGACAGCCTCGGCGACCTCATCGCATCCATCGTTGGCGAGCCACAGGTCGACGCAGCCATTGACGCCGTCGGCTTCGAAGCCAGAGCCCAGGGCAAAGATGGCAAGGAAGCTCCGGCCACCGTCCTCAACTCGCTCATGACCATCGTCCGCGCAGCGGGCTCCATCGGCATCCCCGGCCTTTACGTTACCGAAGACCCCGGCGCAAAAGACAAGGCCGCCCAGACCGGCAACCTCAGCATGCGCTTCGGCCTGGGCTGGGCCAAATCACACCGCTTCTACACAGGCCAGACCCCGGTTCTCAAATACAACCGCAAACTCATGCAGGCCATCCTGCACGACCGCCTGCCCATCGCCAAAATCGTCAATGCAACCGTCATCAGCCTCGCCGACGCACCTCAAGGCTATAAAGATTTCGACGCCGGCGCAGCCAAGAAGTACGTACTCGACCCGCACAGCCTAATCCACTAGACAGGACCCAAAACAAAAGGTGGGCCTGAGCCGTCTGCTCAGGTCTGCCCAGTTGTCTAATACCTATCCTCATCCCTGGCGATGAGCCATTGAGGAATTAATCAATCGCAATGATTATCGGAACACTAAATGGATTTCGACTAAGAGGGTTTCCGGACATTAATCTCGACAGCTTCTGCTTCTCTGTATATCTGGGCGCCGATATCTCACCATACAACTCGTCCAATAAACCAAAATGCCAAGATAAGTGACCGACTCAACCGTATAGATCAGCGGTTCAAAGATGCCCGTCAACTGCTCGCGCGATCGCAGTGGCGTAACGGCGATGTGAATGACATCGTACGCTCCTAGCCCTGCTCCGATCTGCCATGCTAGGCCGCTCCAGCTAACTGAAAGGGCATATGCGATGATTGCGTAACTTAGCAGGCATGCAAGCGAAGCAATGACCATTACCATCTGAATCTGAGAAACAAGCCCTACTTCCCACGGAACTCCAGTCGGCAGGCTGTACCTGGCAATCGGCCAACTCAACAGAGCTAGCGCTCCTAAGCCCCCAGCTGCGATCCAACTCGTCTTCCCTAACTGAAACGATGCTACCCTGCCCAGGGCCGATACGCCTATCTCAATTAGCACCAGGAACACCGCAATCCAATCCATTGCCGCATCGATAAGATAAAATTTTGCATAATAGACAGAATTAAACTTCATCTGCAAAAAGGTGCAATCTACCACAAAGTCGCTAACCAACAAAAATAGCATATAGAGTGAGAAGATAGGAAACGCCCGCCAGATTCGACGATGAACCAACAAAAAGACCAATCCCGCTTCTAACAGCAAGAACAAACATCGAGACACTAAGTTAAAGTACATAGTCTCACCTCTGCTCTGCGCTAGAGCTATCATCCCTCAGCCTACCAGAAGCTGATTCCCATCCTCTCGGGCGTCTTTCATTTCGATTCCACTTATTTTGCCCACAAACCCAACAAACGATCGAACCAATTGAATGGCAAAGCGCTCGAACAGGCAGCGCACACATCTTTTCTCTAAAGTTCATGAACTCAGATGAAATAACAACGGCGTATCCGCATGAACTCGGATACGCCGCTGTTATCTAGTGTGTAGACGAGTTTAAGCCATAGCCTCGCGGCCCATGGTCTCAAAGCTGAGCTGGTTCGAAGTCCGATCCACATCGATCCTCACATGCGCGCCATGTTCGATATCGCCATTGAGAATCTTGATCGCCAGCGGATCCTGCACCATCCGCTGCAGAGCCCGCTTCAGCGGACGCGCTCCATAAGCCGCATCCGAACCCGTCGCCAGGATAAGCTGACTCGCCGGCTCTGTAAGCTCCAGCGATATCGCCCTGCTCTCCAGCATCCTGCGCACCTCGTTCAACCGCAGATCGAGAATGTGATGCATCTGCGCCGAACCCAGAGGCTTGTAGATCACGATGTCATCCACGCGGTTCAGGAATTCCGGCCGGAAGTGCTCGCGCAACACGCGCATCACCTGCTCCTGCGCCCGTTCGTAGTCATGCTCTGTCTTCAGCAGATCTCCCAACAGCAGGTTCGCTCCCAGGTTTGAAGTCATGATCAAGACCGTGTTCTTGAAGTCCACCGTTCTGCCCTTGGAGTCCGTCAACCGCCCGTCATCCATCACCTGCAGCAGCACGTTGAACACATCCGGATGCGCTTTCTCGATCTCATCAAACAGGATCACCGAGTAAGGCCGCCGACGTACAGCCTCGGTCAACTGCCCGCCTTCGTCATAGCCCACATAGCCCGGAGGCGCGCCAATCAGCCGCGCCACAGCATGCTTCTCCATGTACTCCGACATGTCGATGCGCACCATCGAAGCCTCATCATCGAACAGGAATTCCGCCAGCGCCCGAGCTGTCTCCGTCTTACCCACACCCGTCGGACCCAGGAAGATGAAGCTGCCAATCGGCTTCTTCGGATCAGCCAGTCCAGCCCGCGAGCGCCGGATCGCATTGGCGACCGTGATCAGTGCAGCATCCTGCCCGACCACGCGCTCACGCAGACGATCCTCCATCTGCACCAGCTTCTTCACCTCGCCCTCCAGCATCTTGGAAACAGGAATCCCCGTCCACTTGCTGACAATCCCGGCGATATCCTCCTCATCCACTTCTTCTTTGAGTAGACGAGTATGTCCGGCCACACCGTCCTGCAACTCACTCAGATTCTTGAGTTCAGCTTCAAGCTTGGGCAGATCCCCATATTGAATTTGCGCCGCCCGCTCCAGCCCGCCCTTACGTGTTTGCTCCTCAGCCTCAAAGCGCAGAGCTTCCATCTGCTTCTTCAACTCGCTGATGCGCGTAATCGCACCGCGCTCCTGTTGCCATCGCGCCCTCAGACTGTTGATCTTCTCCTTCAAGGTCGAGAGCTCACGCTCAATCACCTGCAGCCGCGCCACACTGTTCGCATCGGTTTCACGCTTCAGCGCCGCCCGCTCAATTTCAAGCGAAGTAGCCTCACGCTCCAGTTGGTCTACCTCAGTCGGGACACTGCCGATCTGAATCGCCAAAGAAGCCGCAGCCTCATCCACCAGATCAATAGCCTTGTCCGGCAGAAAGCGGTCCGAAATATACCGGTGCGACAGCGTAGCCGCAGCCACAATCGCCGAATCCTTGATCCGAACATTGTGGTGCGCCTCATATCGCTCACGCAGTCCACGCAAAATGGCAATCGTGTCCTCGACATTCGGCTCGCCCACATACACGATCTGGAAGCGCCGCTCCAGCGCCGTATCCTTTTCGATGTACTTGCGATACTCGTTCAGCGTCGTCGCGCCAATCGCCCGCAGCTCGCCACGAGCCAGCGCCGGTTTCAGCATGTTGCTCGCGTCAATCGCGCCCTCGGAAGCGCCAGCGCCCACCAGCGTATGCAGTTCGTCGATGAACAGGATGATCTTGCCATCCGCTTCGTCGATTTCCTTCAACACCGCCTTCAGCCGCTCTTCAAACTCGCCGCGATACTTCGCTCCGGCCAGCATCGAACCCAGGTCCAGCGAAACAACGCGCTTATCGCGCAGCAAATCCGGCACATCGCCGGAGACAATCCGCCGCGCGAGGCCTTCCACAATCGCCGTCTTACCCACACCCGGCTCGCCAATCAGCACCGGATTGTTCTTCGTCCTCCGGCTCAGCACCTGGATCACGCGCCGAATCTCCTCGTCGCGCCCAATCACCGGGTCCAGCTTGCCGCGCTTGGCCAGCTCCGTCAGGTCCTTGGCGTACTTTTCGAGGGCCTGGAATTTGCCCTCTGGATTTTGATCCGTAACCCGCTGTGACCCGCGCACCACCGTCAGCGCCTTCAGAATCGCATCGTGCGTCCCGCCCTGCGCCAGCAGTGCATCGACCGCCGGATCGCCCTTTTCGCGCGAAAGCCCAAGCAGCAGATGCTCGGTCGAAACGTACTCATCCTTGAAATTCGCGGCTTCCTTAAAGGCTTGCTCCACTGCCTTGTTCAGCCGGTTCGAGAGCCCGGGCTGGCCCTGCGCACCGCTCACTCGTGGCAGCTTCTGCTCAATCGCATGCAGTTCGCTCTCCAGCCGCTCCGTCGCCACGCCAATCTTCTCGAGCACGGGCAAAATCACGCCCTCGCGATCGGCAATCAGCGCGAGCAGCAGATGCACCGGCTGCAGCTCCGGATTTCCCAACGCCGAAGCCTGCCCCAACGCCTGCTGCATCGCCTCAGAAGATTTCACCGTCAATTTGTCCCAACGAATCGCCATAAAACAACCCTTCTATCGACAAACTTCCACTTGCAACCGGATCATACTCCCACCCTCCCGCTGCCGGATGGGCCATACAGCTCTGGGACCGCCGGATGTTCCCGGACCGGTCCCAGTCAGCAAATCAAGGTTCCGTCTCACAACTTTTCTGATGCGCTGTCCGATTAGGCCGCCGCACCAATTTTGATCTGCCTCGGCTGCGCAGAAGCCTTCTTCTTCAACTCCAGCTTTAGCACACCATCTTTGTAGCTGGCCGCGACATTATCCGTGTCCACGGTCGTCGGCAGCGAGAATGAGCGGTAGAAGCTGCCATACCGGCGCTCAATCCGGTGAAAATTCTCTTCCTTCTCCTCGGATTCGAACTTGCGCTCACCGCGTACGCTCAGCGTCTGGTTCTCCACGCGGATATCCAGGTCCTGCTCCTTGATCCCGGGAAGATCCAGCTTCAACACCACCTTCTCACCGTTCTCGTACACATCTACCGCAGGGGCAAAGCTGGCAGCCGTAACCGCCTGGCCGTCCCCGGCAAAGTCCTGAAACAGAGAGTTCACACGATCCTGCAGCGTAGCCATTTCCCGAACCGGGCTCCAACGAGTGATTGCCATAATCCAAATTCCTCCTGATCCATAAGTCTGAAATTTGCGGCTGTCAGCTTCTGGAAGCTCGACCTTAGTCCAAGCCGCTCAACTAATCTGATAAAAATATAGCACGATTGATTCATAAAATATGCGCAGTAGTCACTCATATTTCGCAAAAATTAATGAGCTCACCCGGAAAGACGTGTACGCTTCGAGCGTACGCGCTGTTATACTCCATCTATGGAAGTCCCAATCACCCAATTTCGGCGCGAAATCTTCGACTTGGCAAACCGCGCCCTGGAAGGCGAGACGATTACGGTCGCCTACAAAGGCAAACGCTTACGCATCGTTCCTGAGAGTTCGGAGATCGACCCCGCGACACGGTTCGACCGCCTCACGCCTCTCAACATCGCCAGTCTCGAATTTCCGAATTTAGAAGACGTGGACATGCTGCCGGAGATGCAAAAGGAATGGGAAAAGGACTGGGAAGAGCAGGGGCTCGTCTAAACCGTGAGCGCTTATCTGGATACACATGTCGCCGTGCGACTCGCGAACGCCGACCTCGCCGCAATCAGCCCTAACGCCCTCGACGAAATCGCGAAGACGGACTTGCTTGTCTCGCCCATGGTTCTCCTTGAACTCGAATATCTGTTCGAACTCAAGAAGGAAACCAGAATCTCAGCCGACGACCTGCGGCGAAAGCTTGAATACGAACTCGGAGTAAAAGTCTGCCGCCTCAACTTTCAAGAAATCACGGCAATCGCAGCCGGAGAGAAGTGGACCCGCGATCCATTCGACCGAATCATCGTCGCTCACGCAAAAGCAAATGGCCTGTCGCCGTTGATCTCGGCAGACAGGCTCATCATGCAAAATTACCCCAGGTGCATCTGGTAGAGCGACTTAAACAGTAGCCAGCGCAGCCGCCTGATCCGGAAACAGCCCTGCATACTTCGTAATCCCCACCATCGTGAACACCTTGTTGAAGTGTGCCGACAGCCCAAACGCCAGCACCTTCTGCCCGGCGTTCGAAGCCTCCATCAGCAGCTGGATCACCAGCGCGATGCCACTCGAGTTGATGTACTCCACCTTGGTGAAGTCGAGCGCCACAATCTTCGCTGTCTCCTTCGATAGCGAGTGATAGGAGCCAATGACCGCATCCTTCGACGCGGAGGAAATATCACCCTCGAAACGGATCACGCTTACTGGCTTCCCGGAGGGCGAGGTCTGCTGGTCAATCTTCGACTTGGTATCGGTCTGCACTGGGATCTAATCTCCAAACTTCAAGTTGCCGTTCATCTGCATTGTGTTTCAGAACCTGCGATTGTGACGGACGACTCGCGCTCACAACAGACAGGGGCTAGACTTCTTCTTTATCCAGGCGAATCACCAGCCGGACATAACTTCCCTTGCCGTTGGTCCCAACCACCCACTCGGCTTCGTCTACAAGCGCCTGGATCAGGAACATGCCCATCCCGCGCGGATCTTCCTCACCATGCATCTTGCGGTCAATATCCGGTTTCGTCGGAGCATTCTTCATGCCCTTCCCATCGTCCATCACCTTGATCTCAAGCTGGTCGCTGCCCGCCGAAAGAACCACGCCAACCGAAAGCTTTTCATTCAGACGGTTGCCATGCTCGATCGCGTTAATGCAGGCCTCGGCGATAGCGGTTTTGAGGTCTTCGATGCGTTCTTCGCGAAAGCCCATCAGCTTGGCAACCGAGGCAGCCGTGCTCATCGCGACCTTTTCAAACCCAAGCCGCGAGGGGAGCCGGACTTCCACAGTTGTCGTGCGTGCCGCAGTCGTCGTCATGCAGTCACCTGCACAGTCTGGCAATCGGAGTCAGCCTCGGAAAGCACTTCAATCGTATGCTCGACAGAAGATTCATCCTCAGTCACAACAGCCGGAAGATGGCACAACACCAATGCGGTCATGTCATCCCCCTGGGGTCCGCCACCTGAGAAGCCGTGGATAGCCACCCACAATGCTTCGAGAATACCATCGGCTTTCCCCGTAGGTGTATGAGAAAACTCACTTAACAAGCGATCCTGGCCGAATTCTTCATCCTCCAGAAAAACTTCAGTCAAACCATCCGTATAGAACAACAATCGGCTGCCCTGGCCAAACTCCTGGTACTCGCTCGTATAGCTCATCCCCGGCAGAAGCCCCAGCGGCGTACTGCCAGCCTCAAACAGGCGCGGTACTCCGCTTGAATCAATGACAAACCCCGGATTATGTCCGGCATTCACAATCTCCAGCTTCCCGCGATCCCGATCCAGCTTGAGGAAGATGGCCGTCACATACCGCCGCCGTGCCTCTTCGCCCTCCTGCCAGTGATGCTGGTTCATCCGTGTTGCCAGCTCGGCCAGAGGAATCCCCGTCAGCGCCATCGCCCGGAAAGCAGCCCGGAAGCTTGTCGCCATAATCGCCGAGGCCAACCCCTTGCCCGCCACGTCGGCCACCGCCATCAAAATGCTGCCGTCCGGCAGATCGAGAATGTCGACATAATCGCCGCCCACCTCGTAGCAGGTCTGCGAACGCACCGCAATCGAAAACCCAGGCAAATGCGGCATCTCCTGCGGCAATAGCGACCGTTGAATCTGCCGGGCAGCATCCAGATCCTGCTGAACCCGCGCCCATTGCAGGTTGCGCTCGTGATTGCGGGCATTCTCCAGAGCCACAGCCGCCTGAAGCGCCAGCCCCTCCAGAAAGTCCGCCTCATACAACGTGATCGGCCGACCCTCGGGCGGAGCCACAATCAGCTCCGTCATCCGCTTACCCTCGCGGTCATCCAGCGGATAGGAATGCACTCCGTACATGCTTCCGTCGCCGCCTTGATGCGGCGCGTCCCCGTAGGAAAGCTCAGTACCCGAAAACGCTGCCCCAGCCATCTCCAACTCGCGAACCACAATCCGCAGTACCGTCTCCAGCACTTCGTCCTCGCGCGTCGTCGAGTGAACCTGCCGCGAAACCTCGAGCAGCGCCTGCAGACGAGCCACCTGCTGCTGCAGGTCCATCGTCTGCGAAACCGCCTGAGTTACCCCAGACGAAGCCGGGCTTTCCGAAATTTCACCACTCGCCGGGTGCATACCCGTAGCCATGCAGCGCGTCCTCCCTGAAAACCAATCGTGGAAAACCAATGTAGCACGACTACCAGACAACAAGTCGCCGGCAATGCAACACCGGCGACTGATGCAACCTTGATCTAATTAAGACGCTGTAATAGTCCGGTTTGGCTTCGACCCGGCAAGCCCATAGTAGGCAATGTAGAGATAGCAGATGATCGGGATCACAAACGCATGCTGGATCCCAACCTTATCCGCCAGCGCTCCAAACAGGAACGGCACCACAGCGCCACCCACGACGGCGGTCATAATCAGACCCGAGCCCTTGCTCGTCATTGGACCAAGTCCCACAATGCCCAGCGTAAAAATGTTCGGGAACATGATCGAGTTGAAGAAGCCGCAGAGGATCAGCGCCCAGATCGCCACGTGGCCGGATGTGACCATTGAAACCAGCACCATCGCCGTAGCCGCAAAACCGAAGATACCAAGCAGGCGTCCCGAAGGAATCTTGCTCACCAGCCAAGCCCCCAGCAAACGGCCAACCAGCGCGCCACCCCAATAGAAGGCTATAAGGCTAGAAGCTTCGCTCGAACTGGGAACGCCCTGCGTCTTGAAGTAGTTCACCATGATCGAAGCGAGGCCAACTTCAACGCCGACATAAAAGAAGATCCCCAGCGCGCCCAGCACCGTGTGCCGGTAGCTCCAAATGCTTCGCTTCAGAATCGGGTCATTCTCACTCCCCGGACGAAAGGTCTGCGTTGCGGTAATGTGCGGCAGCCGCATAAACGCCACCGCAAGACCCAATACAAGCAATCCGCCGGCAATCAGCAAATAAGGTATGCGCACCGTATCGGCGATTCCCGCCTTCGAAATCATCTTCGCCGGGTCGGTCAAAATGAAAGCACCGGCAATCAGCGGTGCGATCGTCCCGCCAATCGAGTTCGCCGCCTGCGCCAGGTTCAACCGCACCGGCGCGCTCTTCTCCGGCCCCAGAATCGACACGTAAGGATTCGCCGAAGTCTGCAGCGCCGTCACACCCGCGCCGATCACAAACGAAGCCGTCAGGAACAGCGGAAAGTTGGTGTACTTGGCCGCCGGAATAAACATCAGCGCGCCTACCACCTGGAGGAACAGCGAAAACACCATCGTCTTCTTATAGCCAATCGACTCGATCAGCTTCGAAGTCGGCGCCGAGAAGACAAAATACGCCAGGAAGAACGCCGACTCCGCCAGCATCGCCAGCCCATACGGCAGATCGAAGACTGAGCGCAGATGCGGCACCAGCGCCATATTCAGGTTGGTGATGAACCCGAAAATGAAAAACAGCGCCGTAACGGTGATGAATGGCCCGGTGTAGCTCGGCGTGCTGGGTGCTCCAGTAGGGACGGATCGTGATGCCATGGTGTGTCGTTCTCCACTTCTCGAAAATATGCCCGGAGTCTATCCGCGCTCAAACCTGCCAGCCCGGCCGCCCGATACATGGTGCTACATGTTGCAGTCGTGTCCCCGAAGAGAACACACAACCGTCGCCAACCTTCCGGCTGCAAACAACACTATACGGAAAGCCCCGAGATGGGGAAATCCCTCGAATGCCGCCAACTCCATAAGACATGCGCACGGCCCCGGAAGTTACCAGACCACGCACCGCTCCGCCTCACTCCGCACCATCGCCGAGCCAGCCTTGCATCCGAACGCCTCAGCAAACGGCGGAAAATTCGACATCGGCCCCAGCACGCGATACTTCGCCACCGGATGTGGATCCCCCTGCACCATCAGCTTCTGCGTCTCCGGTCGCGTCGCATCGCCGCGGAACTGCCCCCACGCGATAAAGAACTGCTCATCGGGCGTAAACCCGCCAACCTTCTGTTGCGACTGCCCCTGCGCCGTCTTCTTGAAGGCAAGATAAGCGATCTTCAATCCCGCCAGATCCCCGATCGACTCCCCCAGCACAAGCTTCCCGTTGATATGAATATCCGGAGCTCCGTCGATCGTGTACCCGTCAAACTGCTTCACCACACACGAAGTCTTCTCGTGAAACTTGCTCAAATCCTCAGGAGTCCACCAGTTCTCCAGCCGTCCCGTCGCGTCAAACTGCGCTCCCTGGTCATCGAAGCCGTGCGAAATCTCATGTCCGATCACCACCCCGATCGCCCCATAATTCACCGCGTCTGTCACCTGCATGCTGAAAGCCGGCGGCTGCAGAATCCCCGCCGGAAACACAATCTCGTTCATCTGCGGGTTGTAATAGGCGTTCGAGGTCGGTGGCGTCATCCCCCAGCGAGAGCGGTCCACTGGTTTACCAATCGTCTTCAGATCGTCCTGCACCGCAAACCGCGAAGCTGCAATCACATCCTCAAAATAGCTCCCGCGCGTAATCTTCACAGAAGAGTAATCCTTCCACTTATCCGGATACCCAACCTTCACCTTCACCGCAGCCAGCTTTTCGAGCGCCTTCGTCTTGGTCGCCGGAGTCATCCACTGCAGACCTTCCAGCGTGTCATGCATCGCCAGCAGGATATTGGTCACCATCTCCGTCGCCCGAGCTTTCGCCTCCGGCGGAAAATACCGCTTCACATACTCCTGCCCAAGCGCCTCGCCCAGCATCGCGTCCGTCTGCTCCGCACAACGCAGCGCCCGCGGCTTCTGCTCCGCCACACCGCCAAGCTCCTTCGCGAAAAAACCAAACCGCGCCGAATCAAACTCCTCCGGCAGCGCACCCGCCTCGGAGTTCACCAGCTGCCAGCGCAGGTACACCTTCCAATCCGCAATCGGTGTGGAAATAAGCTGCCTCTCCACTTCCACCAGGAACGCCGGCTGGTCCACATTGACCGTTTCCAGCGGAATTCCCGCACCGCGCAAATACACCGTCCAATCGAAATGCGGCGTCATCTTCTGCAAACCGGCCACGCTCGTTGGATGATCATGCACGTGCGGATCGCGGAGCGCCACATTGTCCAAAGAAGCCGCCGCCAATCCCTTCTCGACGCGCATCACTGTATCCGCACCAGCCTTGGCTTGCGCCTCCGAATACCCGCTCATACGCAGCATCTTCGCGACGTACACGAGGTACCCAGCCCGCGCATCCTCAAACCGCTTGTCAGGCTTCAGGTAATAGTCCCGGTCCGGCAATCCCAGCCCCGACGGACTCACATCCGCCATCACCTGCCCAGGATCATGAGGATTCTGATTTCCATTCACAGAAAACGGCACCGCCACGCCAATCGCTTGTAGCTCCCGGATCTCCGCCTGCAGATCCCCACCATTCCTTATGGCATCAATCTTGGCCAGGTACGGCTTCAATGGCGTCAGCCCAGCCGCATTGATCGCCTTCACATTCGTGCACGCCGCGTAAAAGTCGCCCGTCTGCTGCGCCGGACTGCCTGTTGCCTGCCCCGCCTTCGACGAAACATCCTCCAGGATCACCTGCAACTGCTGCTTGTTCACCTCGCCCGCCTCCCACCGCCGGCTCCATCGGTCCATCGAAGCAGGAATTGGATGCTCGCTCCGCCAGGCCCCATTGGCGTAGTCAAAGAAGTTGTGGCATGGCGCCACGCTCGTGTTCATGTCGCCCGGCTCGATGCCTTTCAGCGCGCTACTTTGACCACCACCCTGGGCGCAACAGCTCAAGCCAACCCCGCCCACAATCTCTGCAACTAAGAGCAACGAAAGAAATCTGCGAACCATAAACTCTCCTGAACAAACCGTCCGGCAGCGACCGTCAATCCCTGTGAGTCTACCCGAAACTACCCCGCAACTCACGCCATACAAAAAGCCAGTCTTTCCACTATGCTCAGAAGCAAGATGAATCTGTAACGCCGCGCGTCACGTCCAAACTGCAAACCAGGAGCCAGCTTGCCCACCCCGAACAACCGCACCAAGAAGATCCTCGACAGTCTCGCCGGCAACTGGCAGGCCGAGATGGAAAGTTACCACACCTATCTCGCTCTCGCCGACCGCGAACATGACGCCGTGCGTGCCAGCGTCCTCCGCCACCTCGCCGCAGCCGAGCTCGAACACGCGGCCCTCTGGGCCAACCGCATCCTGGAGCTGGGCGGCCAGCAGCCCGTCTACACCGGCAACCCGCACGGCGACGCAGACTCCCTCGCTACCCGCGCCGGCGGTCCGCTCATGGCCCTCCGCCGCCTCGAGATCGACGAAAGCCGGCACATTGCCAGCTATGGCACTCAACTGAAAAACCTCGGCGACGAAACCTCCATCGCCATCCTCGAACACGTCATCGAAGACGAAAAACAGCACCATCGCGAACTCGGTTCCCTGCTCCGCGGCCGGTCCCACAAGTCCGCCGAAGGCAAGCCCTTCCTCAACGCCAAGACCCTCCTCGAAGAACTTCTCGCCAAGCGCAACAAAGGCCGCAAACAGGCCGGAAGCTGGATCGGCGACGCCATCTACGGCGTCAACGACGGCCTCGGAGCCATCTTCGGCATCGTCTCCGGCGTTTCAGGAGCAACCGCCGGCCAGTCCAGCGAACACCAGGCCAAATATGTGCTCCTCGCAGGACTCGCAGGCATGATCGCCAGCGCCCTGTCCATGGGATCAGGTGCCTACCTCGCCGCCAAGAGCGAACGCGAGATCTACGAAGCCGAGCTAGCCCGCGAACGCGAAGCCATCTCCATGAATCCCTCCGAGGCCCGCGAACTGCTCAGCCTCTATTACCAGGTCAAGGGCCTTCCCGAAGAAGACTCCGACAACGTAGCCGAACACCTCGCCGCCGATCCTGAAACCCTGCTCAACGCCCTGGCCGCAGAACGGCTCTCCACCTCCGAAGACGGCCTGAAAGTCCCGTGGGTATCAGCCACCTCCGGCGCCCTCTCGACAGCCATAGGAGCCATCATCCCCGTTATCCCGTTCTTTTTCCTCAGCGGCATAACAGCGGTCGTCGTTGCAGCCGTCGTCTCGCTCGTAGCCCATTTCGCCGTAGGCGCAGCCAAGTCCTTGATCACGGTAAGAAGCTGGTGGGCCAGCGGCTTTGAAATGACTGCAGTGGGCGCAGTCGAAGGAGCAGTCACCTACGCCATAGGCTTGTGGCTAGGCACCCTGGGCGCATAAACGAAGGCACCAAGCGCCAAAGGCGCGACACCATACCAGCCCAGGGCAACGCTCTGGGTTTGGCCAGGCTCCCCAGATCTAGGGCTGAAGGCCCGATCTATTTCAATCTCGATTACGAAAGGCGTGCATTCACGGCTGCGTCCACCAAACCCCGCGCAGCCCTACGCCCCAGCCGGATGCAGTCTGAAATCCCAATCCCGTCGTAGGCATTTCCCACCAGCTGCAAACCCGGTAACCCCGCCAGCCGTTCGCGAATCCGTTCGACCCGATCCGTGTGTCCCACCGCATACTGCGCCATCGCTCGAGGCCACCGCTGCACCTCGACAAGCTCAGGAACAGCAGAGATCTCCAGCACCTCAAACAGCTCCCGCTGCACCAGCGACGAAAGCGCCTCATCCGTGTCATCCAGCAACCCAGGCCGCCGCGCGCCGCCCAGAAACACCCGCAAGACTGATTTCCCCGGCGCTGTCCTCCCCGGAAACTTGCGATGAATAAACGTGCAGGCCAGCATCGCTCGCCCTTCCACCGCCGGCACCAGGAACCCAAACCCCGGCGGCAACGGGTCCAACTCTTCCCCGTCATACACCAGGTTCACTGTCACCGAAGAGCTGTACGGAATCCGCCCCAGCTCATCGCATAACTGCCGGTCCACGGCCCCCAGCATCTCGGCTGCAGACCACGCCGGAGTCGCCACAATCAAAGCATCGAAACACTGCGGATTCGCCAGATTCTCCATCTCTGAACCTGCCTGCGTCACCGACCATCCCCCATTAGCGTCGTTGAGCCGGTCCACTCGCAAAACCGCTTCCCCTATATGCAGCCGGGCCGGATCGAGCTGGGCCACCAGCGCATCCACCAGCTCCTGCAGGCCCATCCGCAGCGTCGTAAAAATCGGCTTCTGCTCCGGCTGAGCATCGGTTTCTTCCGCCTCAGCCGCCCGCGCCGCTAAACCCGCCAGCATCCCCTTCGTGAGTGAACCATACCTCACTTCCATATCCACCAGCCGTGGCAGCACCGCCTGCGCACTCAGCTCCGAAGCATCCCCGCCATAGATCCCCGAAAGCAGCGGATCAGCCAGCCGGTCTACCGCCTGCTGCCCATAATGCCGCCGCACCAGAGAAGCCACCGACTCATCCCCGCCCCGCTTGCGCGGCGAAAGCAGCAGCTCAATCCCCATCCGAACCTTCGTCCACCACCCAAAAAGCCGCGTCGTCACCATCGGCCAGATCTTCGTTGGCACCAGGAACATCAGCCCATCCGGCAGCTCCACCAGCCTGTTCCGCACCACGATATACGTCTTCCGGTGCGCGTCATCGGAAGGGACAAAATCTATGTCAAGCCCCAGCTCGCGGCAAAGCTGCAGCGCCGCCGGCTTCTCTGTCAAAAACGAATCAGGTCCGCGTTCAATCACCGTTCCATCGACAACCTGCGAAGCAATCACCCCACCAAGCCTTGCCCCGGCCTCAAACAATTCATAAGAAACATCCGCACCCGCGCGCCGCGCCAGCTCCAGCTCGTAAGCCGCAGCCAGCCCCGCGATCCCGCCACCGACGATCCCTATACGCATCAGATTGCCTTTGCTTTTCTTGTTTGTCATTCCCGCAGGGAATCTGCTGTTGCACTTGTTCCAGCTTCTGTGACTGTCATTCCTCAGGGCTTCGAAAGAATCCCACGCCCCTCAACTATCGTATAGATGCGATCCACCGCCGGTAGCTTCACCCTTTCATGCGCTCCAGATGGCCAATGAATCTCAGCCGTCCCCGCCTCCGTCGCTTCTCCAAGCCCGAAATGCACCCGCGGGTCATTCGAGGAGATAAAACTCCCTCCGCTGAAAACGTCCCCGCGCTGCCGCATCCCATTCGCGTTCAGATACACCGTCGACCCCACGGCATCACGCGGACTTTTCGGGCCTCCAACCAGCTTCAGCTCCACCCAGTGATGCGTATCCGCATCAACATTGCGCAACAGCACCGCCGGCCCATCGATCGGGCTGATCACCACATCGATCTTGCCATCATTGAACAGATCTCCAAAGGCCGCCCCACGCCCCGGCGTCACTACAGCCAGCCCTGACCCCTTTACGGGCGGGACATACTCGAAGTGTTCCCCCTTCACACTCCGAAACAGCAGCGGCCGCTGCGCATACGTTGTACCCCAATCATGCTGGTCCACCTCAGGATAGACATGGCCGTTGACCATGAAGATGTCCTTCCATCCATCGTTGTCAAAGTCCACCAGCCCCGCGCCCCAACCCAGAAACGGCACCGGAATCTTCGCGATCCCTACCTGGTCGCTTACATCCGAGAAACCACCCTCACCGTCGTTCCGGTACAACACCTTATAGTCATCTGAAAAATCTGTCACCAGCAGGTCCAGCAACCCATTGTTGCGCGTATCCCCGACCGCCAGCCCCATCGAGGCGATCTCGCGCCCATCCTTGTTCAGCGCAAATCCAGAGACATAACTCGCATCCTCAAACGTTCCATCCCCCTTATTGATGTACAGGAAATTCGGGGACGAATCATTGGCCACCAGCAGATCAATACGTCCATCGTTATTCACATCCGCAAAGATCGCCGTGAACCCATAAAACCCCTGCGGATCAGCCACGCCAGCTTTCACGCTCACATCCGTAAATGTCCCGTCTCCATTGTTACGAAACAGATGATCCGGCTCCCCCTTCAACCCGCGCGGGCCGCACATCACCGGAGCCCCACGCAACTGGCAGAAGGCGCGGGGCACATCCGTATCCCCTGCCAAAGGCTGCTTCGTCACGTCATAGTGCAGATACCCGGAGACAAACAGATCCAGGCGCCCATCCCCGTCGTAATCGCCCCAGGTAGCCCCGTCCGACCAGTTGCCCAGGGTAACTCCTGCCCTCTCGGCTACGTCCGTGAACGTCCCATCATGATTGTTGTGAAAAAGCCGGTTCTTGCCGAAATTCGCAACAAAGATATCCGGCCACCCATCGTTGTCATAGTCCGCAACCGCCACACCAAATCCCCAGCGGTCGTTCGCCACGCCCGCCTTCAACGCAACATCGGTAAACGTTCCATCATGATTGTTATGAAACAGCGCCGCATGCGGTGCCGGCTCTTTTCCCTCCAGAGCCTTGTAAGTCGAGCCGTTCACGAGATAGATATCCAGCCAGCCATCGTTGTCATAGTCGATCAGCCCGACGCCCGACCCATCGGTCTCCAAGATATATTTCTTCTGCGGCGTTCCCATTACGTGCCGCCACTTCCCAAGCCCCGCAGCCACCGTCGCATCCTGAAAAACCACCGGCCCCGAATCCACAAATCCACCAGCGGTGATTGGCCTCTTCTGCGCGTCCAGCATCGGCGCATGAGGAGGACCGGTAATATGCCCACCCTCCTGTACCGCAGGCTTTGGCTTCTGTTGCGCCACGCCCCCCGGTGCTCCCGGCAGCAGGCACAACAAGGCCGCCACAGCAATTCCCGGCATCCACGCACGCTCTTTCTGATACCGGCAACAACCCATGGATTGTCCTTGCTATTTCGCTATTTCGCAGCAGGCTCCGGAGCGCACTGCTTGCCATTGCACAACGCGTCAGTGATTCCAACACCTTCCGTGATGGTGTAAATTCGGTCCACCGCCGGCAGCTTCACTGTCTGCTTGAATCCGGATGGCCAGCGAATTTCCGCCGCCCCAGCGTCGGTTGCATCGCCCAGCCCAAAATGCAATCGCTGGTCGTTCGCGGAAATATAGCTCCCGCTCGACATCACATCATCCCGCTGCGTCACACCATTAGCCTTCAGCCGCACCGTCGCGTTCATCGCATCGCGAGGACTTCCAGGGCTTGTTGCAGTCTTGCCGCCGCCGACCAGCTTCAACTCCACCCAGTGATGCTTGTCCGGATTCACATTCCTCAGCAGCACCGCCGGCCCATCGATCGGGTTGATCACCACATCGATCTTCCCGTCATTGAACAAATCCCCAAACGCCGCACCGCGCCCCGGAATCACATCCGCCAGCCCCGTTCCCGCCACCGGCGGAATATACTCGAACTTCCCATCCTTCGTATTCCGAAACAGCAGCGGCCGCTGCGCATAACTCGTGCCCCAGTCATGGTCCCCGGCATCCGGATACACATGCCCATTCACCATGAAAATATCCCGCCAGCTATCGTTGTCGTAATCGATAAAGGCCGTGCCCCATCCCAGGAATGGAATGCTCGTCTGCGCAATCCCCGCCCGATAACTTACATCCGTGAAGCTCGCCTCGCCATCGTTATGAAATAGCACCTTGTAATCATCCGAGAAGTCGGTATCAATGATATCCAGCAGCCCATTGTTCATGTAGTCGCCAACGCCGAGGCCCATGGAAGCAACTTCACGCCCATCCTTGTTCACTGCAAACCCGGAGACGTAGCTATCATCTTCAAATGTCCCATTGCCTTTATTGATATAGAGATAACTCGCCACTGAATCATTCGCCACCAGCAAGTCTGGCTTGCCGTCATCGTTCAAGTCGACGAAGATCGAAGTAAAACCGTAGTACTTGTTCGCATCGTCCACGCCGGCTTTCACACTCACATCCGTGAAGGTGCCGTTGCCGTTGTTGTGATAGAGATGGTCTGGCTCACCCTGAAGCCCGCGCGGCCCGCACATTCCAACCACTCCACGAAACTTGCAGGCAGCATACCCGACCACTTTATTCCCACTTACCGGCAACTTATCCCGGTCAAAGTGAATGTAGCCGGAGATAAACAGGTCCAACTTACCATCCCCGTCGTAATCTCCCCAGCTGGCTCCGGCCGACCAGTTACCCAACGTAATGCCAGCCTTCTCCGCAACATCGGTAAACGTCCCGTCATGGTTGTTGTGGTAGAGCCGGTTCTTGCCGTAATTGGTCACGACCATATCTGGCCAGCCGTCGTTGTCGTAGTCCCCGACCGCCACGCCAAACCCCCAGCGGTCGTTGGTCACACCCGCCTTCGCCGACACATCCGTAAACGTCCCGTCATGATTGTTGTGAAACAGCGCAGCATGCGGTGGCGCCACCTTCCCATCCAGCGCATCGAAGGTCGAGCCGTTGACGAGATAAATATCGAGCCAGCCATCGTTGTCATAGTCGATCAGCGCCACACCCGACCCGTCGGCATCCAGAATGTATTTCTTGTCCGGAGTTCCCATCACATGCGACCACGTCGCCAGGCCCGACTGCTTCGAAATGTCCGCGAAGATGGTTGGCCCCGTCGCAACAAAGCCGCCTGCCGTGATCGGCCGGTGCTCCGCATCGTAGACAGCCTTACCGACAACGCCTGTCGAGTTTCCGGAACTCATTCCCGTGCTCTGGCCCGTACTCTGGCCCGATACCTGGGCCGCCGGCTGCGGTGCATTTTGCGCAAGCCCCGCGTAGCCAGAGGCGCCCATCCCCAGCATGAGAACGCCAACAACAGTAAAGTAATTTTGCGCCAACCCGTCCCTCACGAGCCAAAGTGTACCGTACACGCATCAGGACTGGCTTGCGCAGAGGAGCCAGAAACGATAGCTTGGTGGCACCGCGCGATACATCCCGGCCCAACCCAGCACCTCGCAGAGCGGAGACTCCGACCCAATGCCTGTAACCACATCCGATCCCGTCCTCGTCCAGCCAGCAGCCCCCGGCCTGCAGCGCCGCCTCATCTCCCTCGACGCCCTCCGGGGCCTCACCATTGCCTTCATGATCATGGTCAACAACAACGCGTCCGACAAAGCGTGGCCATTCATGGAGCACGCCGACTGGAATGGCATGACCCCAACCGACCTGGTCTTCCCGACATTCCTCTTCCTCGTCGGTGCCGCCATCGTCTTCGCCTTTGAAGCCCGATTGGCCAAAGGCGCCACCCGCGCTCAGCTCGCAGTGCAAACCGTCCGCCGAGCCATCATCCTCATCGCCTTCGGCTTCATCGTCAACAATACGGGTGGGATTCTCTTACACCATCCGCACTTCGCCCCGGAAACCTGGCGCTACTACGGCGTACTCCCCCGCATCGGCATCTGCTATCTCATCGCCAGCCTGCTTTATCTCTGGGACCGCCGTTGGCAGACCAAGGCCGCCGTCATCGCCTTCTGTCTCATCGCCTACTACATTCTCATGCGCTTCGTCGCCGTCCCCGGCCTCGGTATGCCCGGCACCGATATCCCGTTCCTCGATCGCGACGCCAACCTGGTAGCGTGGCTCGATCGGCAGATCTTCGCCGCGTCGCACCTCTACGAGAAGACCCGCGATCCCGAAGGCCTGCTCAGCACCCTTCCCGCCATTGGCACTGCCCTGCTAGGCCTGCTGGCAGGCATCTGGCTGCGCAGCAAGCACACCCTCCAGGGCAAAGCCGCCGGTCTGGCTGGAGGAGCAGCCGGCCTCATCGCCCTCGGCAGCCTCTGGGCCAACTGGTTCCCGCTCAACAAGAAGCTCTGGACCAGCTCTTATACCCTCGTCGCCGCCGGCATCTCGATGGCACTCTTAGCCCTCTTCTTCTGGGCCATCGAAGTGAAAGGATGGCGCGGCAAATGGACCTGGCCACTGCTCGTCCTGGGCTCAAACTCCATCGCCGCTTACATGATCTCGGAGCTTCTCGGCACCCTCCTCGACCTCTTCCAGCTCAGCTACAACGGTCGCGCCATCGGCCCTCTCGGCTGGTTCTACGTCCATACCTACGCTCACATCCCCAACCCCGGCCTCGCCTCCTTCTGCTACTCCTTCACCTACATGGCCATCTGCTTCCTGCCTGTCTGGATCATGTACCGCAACAAAATCTTCCTCAAGGTCTAAGCGGCATCAAGCAAGCTCATCGACAGTAAAGCCCCGCCATCAGCGGGGCTTTTCCATTGCATCCAATCGTTCCTTGCTGTCATTCCCTTTGGGAATCTGCTGTTACTTTCCCTATTCCCTATTCCCTGCCTTCTCACTTCACCTCGAAAGAAGTCTCTCCCGAAGCCAGCGAACTCCCGCCCACCCAAATCTTGTAGGTAGTAGGCTCCACCACCCGCTTGCTCTCCACGTTATAGAAACTCAGCTCATCGAATCCCAGCGGGAACTCCACACGCTTCGACTCCCCCGGCGCCAGCGTAACCCGCGCAAACCCCTTCAACTCCCGCACCGGCTGCTCGACAGAAGCCGAAGTATTCCGCAGATACAACTGAACCACCTCAGTCCCCGCCACACTCCCCGTGTTGCGAACATCCACCGCAGCGGTCAGCGCTCCAGAGTGCCCAGCTTCTGAGACAGATATTTGCCCCTTGTTCACCGTAGGCTGCGAGTAGCTGAACTTCGTATAGCTAAGCCCCCATCCAAACGGATACAGCGCTGAATTGTCTTCATCGATATAACGCGACAGGAACTTTTCCAGCCCATTGGCCGGCAACCGGCTCAGATCCGTATGTCCCGCCGGACGCCCCGTAGGCATCTGCGCATAGTAAAGCGGCTCCTGCCCGACAGCCCGCGGGAAGCTCACCGTCAGCTTCGCCGAAGGATTCACATCCCCAAACAGCACATCCGCTACCGCGTGCCCGCCTTCCATCCCCGGAAACCATGCCTCCACAATCGCCGGGACATGCTCACCAGCCCACTTGATCTCGCTCGGCCGTCCCGTAAACAGAATCAGCACCACCGGCTTCCCTGTCGCAGCGACAGCCTCCAGCAAATCCTCCTGCTTGCCCGGCAGCGTCAGATGCACCCGGCTCGAAGCCTCGCCTGTCATCCAGTCTGCACTCTCACCAAGCGCCAGAATCGCCACATCCGCCTTCTTCGCAACCTCGACAGCCTCGGCAATCGTCTTCGCATCATCCGGCGCAGGCTCTTCCTTCGCTCCCGCCGTGTTGCCCTGGTCGACAAAGCTCACATGCCGGATCACCGCAGCATCCGCGCCGGTCAGCACCTCCGTGCCCTTCGCGTAAAGCAGCTTGTCACCCAGCCGCTCCTGCAACGCCTGCTTCAGCGAGATCGCATACTTGGCCTCGCCTAGCGCACCCCACGAGCCCAGCATGTCCTTCGCCGAATCCGCCAGCGGCCCAATGAGCGCCACCGTCGCATCCTTCTTCAACGGCAGCAGCACACCTCTGCCCTCGACAGGATCGTTCTTCAGCAGCACAATCGTCTCGTCCGCCACCTTCCGCGCCTGCTCCCGCTTCGCCGCCGTCGGCTCATACGGCGGAGTCACCTGCGTATACGGGTGCTCAAACAACCCCATCGCAAACTTCACCCGCAGGATCCTCCGGCAGGCCTCGTCTACGACCGATTCCGGAATTACTCCCGACCGCACCTGCGCCGCGATCGTCGTCCCGTAGAGGTTGCCCTCCATGTCCATGTCCACGCCGGCCTCAAGTGCCTTGCGCGCCACCGTCGCTCCGTCCGGACCGATCGAGTGGTTCAGCAACTCGGCCACCGCGCCCCAGTCCGAAACCACAAACCCGTCAAACCCCCACTCCTTGCGCAGAATCTGCGTCAGCGTATAAGGATTCGCCGTCGCCGGTACGCCGTTGATCGAGTTGAAGCTCGACATCAGCGTCGCCGCACCCTCCTCGACCGCTGCGTGATACGGCGGCAGATACACCTGCCGCAACGTAATGTCGCTCATGTCGGTAGCGTTATAGTCGCGCCCCGCAATTGCCGCACCATAAGCAGCAAAATGCTTAACACTCACTGCCACTGAATCCGGCTTGCTCAAATCTCCCTGCTGATACCCCTTCACCCATCCGCGCGCAATCGCCGAGCCCAGATAAGGGTCCTCGCCCGCTGACTCGACGATCCGGCCCCAACGTGCATCCCGGGCGATATCGACCATGGGCGAAAAAGCCCACTGCACCCCATCCAGACGCGCCTCAGCTCCCGAAGTCCTCGCCACCCCCTCGATCAGTTTCGGATCCCAGCTGGAAGCGAGGCCGAGCGGTACCGGGAACGTGGTCTTGTACCCGTGAATCACATCAAGACCGAACAGGATCGGGATATGCAACCGCGACTTCTCCATCGCAATATGCTGGTAATGGTTCGTCTTCTCCGCTCCATACACATTGAGCATCGAACCGATCGCGCCCTTCTCCGTCAGCTCGTCATAGCTGACCTTAGCCCCCGCCGGCCCCGTGGCAAACCCGGCAGAATACTGCACCGTCTGTCCGATCTTTTCCTCCAGCGTCATCTGCTTCAGCAGCTTCTCCACCCGCGCATTCAGCTCCCGATTATTCAACTGCGGATTGGGAATCGGCCGGGCAGCAGAAGCAGCACTCTCCCCCAGAACCGGCAGAGTAGCAGTCAGAGGAAGGCACGCAAACGACACGGAGAGCAATTGGAGATAAAAGGCTTTTTTCATGGCGAAGCCAATACTATACCCTCCCCCCCACGCCCCGCCAGATAACAAATCCCCAATGCGCAACCGATTGTGCATTTTCCGTGAACAACCCCGGAATAGCCCTCCGTGGATGACATTTCCTTCGTTTCTTGATTGTCATTCCCGCAGAGAATCTGCCGCTTTTCCGAATACCCCGCCCTCACGCCACCACATTCCGGCTCAGCGGCTTTGGCTCACCCCGGCTCACCCGGACGACGCGAAACAGGTCAACCGAGGCCACGACAGCCACCACAATCACCGCAAATGGCAGACATCTCTCCATCAACAGTTCGATCACACCCCGGACGTCCGCGGTCCGCGCGGGGCTGGCATTTGCAATCGCCATTTCAGCAATGACGTGAGCCTTCAGCAGCCAGCAAAAAAGTATCCCTGCCGCCAAATCACTCACCATCCGCAACGCCGCCTTCAGGACAGTCCAGTGAGGCCGCATGAAGTTCGCAATGGATACGCCGATATTGAACACGCCAATCGCGAGATATCCCCAGAAGAAATACAGCCACATCGGCGTAAGAACCAGTCGGAACGCAGGCCCCTGAAAGATGACCGGCGTGGACGCTTCAGAGATCCACCACAACATGAACACCACCCCCACCAGTACCTCGGCCACCGAGTTGGCCCGCGCAATCTTGTAAAGGTCCTTCACCGCCGGCAACTCGCGCGGATTCCAGTTCTCCATGAAGTGCGTCCGCGAGTCGGCGAATTGCACCAGCGCAAAGGTTAAAGTGATCGCGCTCGCTGCCCAGAAAGCTACCGTCCAGCCAATCGACCATGCCGCCAACGCCGTGGTCGCCCAGCCATCCGCAGGATGCTGAAGCCGCTGCACCACGACATACACCGCAATCCAGGCAGGGACATACCAGGTTCCCGCCATCTTCAGCACGGCAACGTAGCTCGGAAACCACGTCGGCCCAATCAACGACTGTTGCTGAGGCCGGTAACGGTTCGCCACCAGCATCGGCCGGCCGCGCTGCTTCAAGAGCGCCTCGAACTCGGCCTCGGTGAGCAGCCGACCCAGCGCTTCTTCCTGTTCCTCGATCTGCGAGTTCAGATCCTCTGAGATTTCCGCAAGAATATCCCGCCGCTGCTCCTTCGGCAGCCAGAACTCAATCGCATGCAGATACCGCTCAAGCAGTTGTGTGTTCGTCAACATAATCGCCCTCCGTTGCAATCTCGCCGCCCGCGAGTATCTCGTTCACCGCCGCGTGGATCGCTCCCCACTCCTCCAGCAGCCGCGTCAACATCAGCCCGCCCGCCTCTGAAAGCCGGTAAAAGCGCTTGTTGCGCTTTTTCTCCTCGCGCCACTCGCTCGCCAGCAATCCCTGGCTCTCCAACCTGCGCAACAGTGGATAAAGAGTGTTCTCATCCACCTCAAGCCCGCGATCACTCAGCGTCTTACGCAAGGTGTACCCATATCGCTCGGTGCGCAAAGCCGCCAGTACCGCCAGCACCAGCGAACCCCGCCTGAGTTCGAGCCGCAAATTCTCGTACAAATCGGAAGCTGTGTTTATCTGAACCATGTGTCACGCATACCGTGCTACACACAGTATGTGCCACACGTACCGAGAATGCAAGGAATTTCGAAAATAATTCTCAGTCCGAGCCGATAGTAGAATCGGTCGGTACATGGAAACTGAAATGGCCACCGATCACCCGCCCGAGACGACTCACCCTGGATCTCGTTGGAAAATTCGCCCCGCCCAACCGGAAGACATTCCCGCCCTGCACGCCCTGATCGAAGCCTCCATCCGCGGTCTGCAGGCCAGCGACTACTCGCCCACCCAGATGGAAGCCGCCATCGGCACCGTGCTCGGCCTCGACACTCAGCTCATCCGTGACCAGACCTACTTCATCGCAGAAACCCGGGACGCCAGCGGCAAAACGGTGAAAGCAGGCTGCGGCGGCTGGTCCTACCGCAAAACCCTCTTCGGCTCCGACGGCGCCACCGTGCGCGAACCAGAAAAGCTTGACCCCGCCACTGATGCTGCAAAAATCCGCGCTATCTTCGTCCATCCAGACTTCGCCCGTCAGGGCCTTGGCAGCCTCATCCTCGCCCACGTAGAAGCCACCGCCCACGCCGCCGGTTTCTGCAGCTACGAAATGGGTTCCACCCTCACCGGCATCCCGCTCTACACCCTCAAAGGCTATGTCCCGGTTGAGCGCGTCGAGGTCCCTCTAAGAAACGGCGAAACTCTCCCCATTCTGAAAATGACCAAGATTCTCAAGTAATCAGCTGGCCGAAGCCGTCCGACCGCACGGCAGGTGCCGAATCCTTCTGCCCCGTTGTATCGTCCTAAGTAGATATGGCCCAGCCTAACGAGACTCAAACCGCCCAGCCCGCGAATACCGACAAGCCCAGCCCACCCCACCCCCAGGCCGAGGCCGAAGAAGTCTACCGCCGCTGGATTGCCTTCCTCGACGACGAGTTCACCCGCCACCAGTCCGCCGAGCGCCGCTCGGAAATCGTCCGCGACCAGCTCTTCCAGCTCTACCTCGGTCGTCCCCACGGCGGCAAACTCAACTTCACCCTCACCAGCGAACTCCCCCTCAACGTCCTCCAGCTCTCCATCGACCCCATCAATATCACCCTCGAAGCCGAGCACTACCCCGACGTCGACCGCGAGCGCTTCGCCAAGAGCAAGCCGCTCCTCTGGTTCTGGATTATGTTCGACCGTTCCCCCATCGCCATGAATCACTGGCTCGGCATCCGTTTCCGCTGCATGCTTGGCCGGCACCTCTTCGCCAAAATGGGCAAAGGAGTCCGCATCGACCAGGGCGTCGAGCTCACCTACGGCTACAACCTCTCCATCGAAGACGGCGCCATTATCCGCCACCGTGCCCTCCTCGACGACCGCTCGGAGATCCACATCGGCCCCGGAGCCGTGATCGGCAACTACGCCCGCATCTACTCCCACACGCACGAGCAGGATGACTACGAGAAGCTCGTTTTCGCCCCCACCACGATCGGCGCCAAAGCCAGAGTCGGCGCCCACACCGTAGTGCTCGCCGGCACCAACCTGGGCGACGGTCAGATCCTCGGCCCACAAGGCACCGCCGACCAGCAGCAGAAATAGAGAAGTTCTCAAAAGTGCAGAGATAACTTATGTCGCGCATGACGTGGGTTATCTCTGTATTTGTCTCCGAGGAGTTATTCCTTGTCTGATGCAGACGTTACAAAGCACAAAGCGAAGTGCTCCAGGTCCTTATCCGCAAACTCCGGACCTGCTTGAGCGCTGAGCATGCCGGCCCGGCTACAGGTGCTGACAAAGACTTAAGCGCACAAGGCCTGCTCACCAGCGGCGCTTACGAACAGAAGCCAATGCTGCCTTCGCTGCTGTATCGTGTTTTCGACGCCCGCCATCGCCCGCAGGAGAACCCCAAAAACCTATGCGCCTACCAGTGCTTCGCGCCTTCGCCCTTTGTGTCTCCGTAGTCTTAGCCCCGATGCTGCACGCGCAGGAGTCGGCCAATCCCGAAGTCGGCTCCCTCAACCAGCCAGACCGCCTCGAATGGTTTCGCGATCAGGGCTTCGGCCTCTTCATCCACTGGAGCGTCGACAGCCAGCTCGGCGTCGTCATCAGCCACTCCCTCGTCGGCGCGTCACCGGATTACACACAGCGCTTCTTCACTGAACTGCCGCAGACCTTCAACCCCCGCCAGTTCCATCCCGAAGACTGGGCCACGCTGGCCAAACTCGCCGGCGTGCGCTACGTGATGTTCACCACCAAGCACCACTCCGGCTTTGCCATGTGGGATACCAAGACCACCCCATTCGGCATCATGAACACCCCGTTCCATCGCGACGTGACAAAAGAAGTCTTCGAAGCCTTCCGCGCGCAAGGCATCGCCACCGGTGTCTACTACTCCCCCGACGACTTCTGGTGGCTCAACCAACACAACATTCCCATCGAGCGCTATACAGAGCAGGTCGAGCCACGCAACAATCCCGCACTCATGCAGTACGACCAGGCCCAGATCCGGGAACTACTCACCCACTACGGCAAAGTCGACGCTATCTTCCTCGACGGCGAACCCAACGGCCTCCGCGAACTCGCCTGGAAGATCGACCCCAAAATCATCGTCACCCGCGGAGCCATCAAGACCCCCGAACTCACCATCCCCGGCATGCCCATCCCCGGCGCCTGGGAAACCTGCATGACCATGGGTATCGGCTGGCAGTATCAGCCGCAGAACGAAAACTACCGCTCCGGCGGCGAGCTCATCCGCATGCTCATCCAGACCCGCGCCAAGGGCGGCAACTTCCTCCTCAACGTAGGCCCCAAACCCAACGGCGAATTCCCCATCGAAGAAGAAGAACGCCTCCGCGAAATCGCCCTCTGGATGTTCGTCAACGGCGAATCCATCTACGGCGTCCGCCCCTGGGTCATCACCAACGAAGGCGACATCTGGTTCACCAAAAAGAAGGACTCCAGCGCCCTCTACGCCATCGCTGAGTCAGACAAACCCTGGCCCCGCGCCACCTGGAAAGAGTTCGTTCTCCACTCCGTCCGCGCCACGCCAAAGACAGAGATCAGCGTCCTCGGCCAGAACGACAAAGTCGTCGAATACCACCCCGAGATCACGCCCCAATCCACCTTCCATCAGGAGAAAGACGGCCTCCACATCCACGTCCTCGCCGCCCAGCGCCTGCAGGATAACTTCCGCTGGCCCAACCCCACCGTCATCAAGCTCTCGAACGTAGAGCCAGCCCTCGCCCCACCCCGGGTAGAAACCCTCAAAGCCACCCGCACCGGCAGCTCTGCCACCCTCGAAGGCAAGCTTGACGACATGGGCGACAGCACCTCACTCGAAGCCACCTTCGAGTACCGCCCCATCCAGGGCGAAGACGTCAACTCCCGCAGCTCAGCCTGGACCGCCACAAAAACCCAAACCCTCACCCAAGCCGGCCCCTTCACCGCCAAGGTAGAAAGCCTTGACCCCAAAGAAGCTTACGAATTCCGAGCAGTCATCCATCACACATTGCTCAACCTCTACGGCCAGGAACAACCCTTGAAATGATAGCTACACTATCCTTGCAGCCATCCCGTTGCTGCGAACGAGCCGTAACGCCCGGTTTAGCTCGGTTGCGAAAAATCAATTTCGTCTTCAGCCAGGGAAAGCCGCAGCATCCGGTATAGTTAGGTCGAATGTCGAGCCTGCGTGGTCGACAGCGCTCAAAAGGGAGCCGCACGATGAAGAGATTTCTACCGGTAGCGATCATGACAATGAGCTTGCTGACAGGCCTCACAACGACAAAGGCACAGCCTCCGGCGCTCGCTCAAACTCAAACCCAGGCTCCCACACAGGATGCCCCCGCCAAAGCCGACGGGATCGCCGGCAAGTGGCATTTCGTGCTCGATACGCAAGGCGGTGACCGCGAAGTAGAAGCCGAATTCACCGTCGACTCCGCCGGCAAAGTTACCGGGACCTTCGGCAAAGCTGCGGTAGCAGGAACTTTCAAGGATGGGAAATTGGAGCTCGCGTTCAACTTCACATCAGAAGAAGCTGGGACGACGGATCAGATGCAAATTGTCGGCAAACTGGACACCGCAACCCTCAGCGGAAATTGGCAATTCTCGTCCTACGACGGTTCCTTTACAGCGACGCGCCCGAAATAGCTGTTTCGATCCGCAGAGCACACCACTTTTCAGCTCGCACGAATCAGTTAGGGTCCCTGTGTGGCTTCGCATCCAGCCCGCGTAGCCGCCCACAATCGATGGCATTTCGCGGCGTTCCACTGGACGCTTACCTTCGTCTCTGCCGTCAACACCCCCGCCCAGCATGCTAATCTGACCTTTCGCACCAGGAGAAAGGGCAGGAAAAATACATGCAAGGTCCCAGCATGGAACTGGTCGTCGCCCTATACCAGTTCGCTATCCTCCTCTTTTCCATCTCCGTCCACCAGTGCGCGCAAGCCTGGATGTCCTCACGCCTCGGCGACCACACTGCCCGCCTCGAAGGCCGCATCTCCCTCAATCCCACCCAGCACATCGATCCCTTCGGCACCCTGCTCTACCCCGGACTCATGATCTTCGGCCCGCTCATCGGCTTCACCTGGTTCGGCAACGGCAGCGTCATCATGGGCTGGGGCAAACCTACCCCCATCATCACGCGCAACCTCAGGAAGATTACCCGGGACGACAACCTCATCACCCTGGCCGGGCCAACCGGCAACTTGATCCTCGTCGTCGTCGGCATGGCCCTCATCGTCGTCCTCGCCCTCGCCTTGCCGGCCATCCTGCCCGCAACCGCACCCGGTGCCACGCCTTCCGCAGAAGACAACTTCTCTCTCCTGCAATCCGTCCCCGGCGCTCTCTATCTCCTGGGCATGCTCCTCATCCGCGTCAACCTCGGCCTCATCTTCTTCAACATGCTTCCTGTTCCGCCCCTCGATGCGAGCCGCATCCTCCGCAACCTGCTCCCGTATAACGCTCTCCAGTCCTACGACTCCATCGCCCGCTACGGCGCGATCCTGATCTTCTTCCTGGGCAGCTTCCTCGTTCAGATTTTCCTTCCCCCGGCACTTACCATCGTCAACATCATCCTGGCCCTGATCATCCGCGGCCACTAGCCAATCTGCATCCCTATTCCCTATTCCCTATTCCCCGCCTTCAATTACTCTCAGTCTGATGGCAACTTCAAGGCTCAGGCACACTCGATTCGCCACCATGCGGCAGGCCATCCTGCGAGCCATCGTCCAATCCATCTCCAACGACGTACTCGACACCGCCAAAGCCACTGCCTATTCCGGCATGCTGATGCTTTTTCCCGCATTCCTCGTCGCCACCACCATCCTCGCGCTTCTTCCCACCGGTGATGGTCCCACCAACCCCCTCCTTGACGAGCTCCGCGGCGGCGCCGAACAATTCCTCCCCGCCGACACCATGTCACTGCTGCTCTCCTACTTCGAAAACCAGCGTACCTTCTCCCTCCAAGTCCTCCTCTCCGCCGCGTCCCTGTCCGTCGTCGCCGCCTGGGGCGTCATGTCCACCCTCATGGACGGCTTCCGCCGCGCCTACCGCCTCCCCGTCAACAGTTGGGGCAAATGGGAACAGCGTCTCCGCGCCTTCCTCCTGGTCCCCATTGCCCTCGTCCCGCTCTCCATCGCCACCCTCGCCGTCATCTTCGGCCACCCCATCGAAACCTGGATGGTCCGCAACTCCGAATACGAACTCCACACCGCCGTCCTCATCCTCTGGCGGCTCGCCCGCTGGACCCTCGCCGTTCTCACCAGCATGGCTGTACTCGGAGCCGTCTACCACTTCGGCACCAATAGCCACGAACGCTGGCCCCGCGTAGCCCCCGGAGCCATCACCGCGACCCTGCTCTGGTTCCCCACCACCCTCGCCTTCGGCCTCTACGTCACCAGCGTCGCCGACTACACCGTCATCTACGGCTCCCTCGGCACTGCCATCGCCACCCTGGTCTGGCTTTACCTGACCTCCTACAGCGTCCTGCTCGGCGCCCAGCTCAACGGCGTCCTCTACCGCGAACGCCGTCAGGCCGCCATCCACAACAAGGCCACACACCACCCCGAGCCCCTCCAAACCACCCTCCCCGATCCACCCATGTAGAAAGAATCAGCGCACAAGAACCCGTCGCATTCTCAAGAAAAATGTCCTCAATTCTCGCCTTGCGTAACCGCTAACTCCCCGCCGCGCGCCTCTTTCCGTAAACCCCATTCCTGTACAATTAGGCGGGCTGGTGGACGTATTTGCCCCTCGTTCATGCGTCGGTGCAACGTTTGATACCCAGCCAACCCTTCTTCCTGCCAGCTCCCCCGCGGCCAGGCCGCCGCTCGCAGGGCACTGAGAAACGAACCCGTTCCTCGCTGAACGGAACATAAGATTAGCTGGAGCCACACCGATGTCCACCAACGACCTTAGCTTTAACGACACACACCTCATGCGACGCGCCAAGATCGTCGCCACCCTGGGCCCCGCGTCAAACTCCGAAGAAACCTTCCGCCAGCTCGTCCGCGCCGGCCTCGACGTAGCCCGCCTCAACTTCTCCCATGGCACCCACGAAGACAAGCTCGCACTCATCCACATGATCCGCAAAGTATCCCGCGAAGAGCACAAGCCTCTCTGTATCCTGGCCGACCTCCAGGGCCCCAAGATCCGCACCTCCAAGCTCGTCGATCACAAAGCCGTCATGCTCGTCGCCGGCGAAAAGATCACCATCACCCCACGCGAAGTGGAAGGCACTGCCAAAGAAGTCGGAACCATCTTCAAAACCCTCGCAGAAAACGTCGAGCCCGGCTCCCGCATCCTCCTCTCCGACGGCCTCATCGAACTCCGCGTCGAAGAAGTCAACGGCGGCGACGTCACCTGCGTCATCGTCAATGGCGGCAAACTCGGCGAAAACAAGGGCATCAACCTCCCTGGAGTAGCCGTCAAAGTCCCCGCGCTTTCCGAAAAAGATGACGAAGATCTCGAATTCGCGCTCAGAGCCGGTGCCGACGCCGTAGCCGTCTCCTTCGTCCGCAGCGCCGAAGACATCACCCAGGTCCGCGAGCGTGTCGCCCACTACGGCGGAGCCACCTGGATCATCGCCAAGCTTGAAAAGCCCCAGGCCATCGACAATCTCGAAGAAATCCTCGCCGTCACCGACGGCATCATGGTTGCCCGCGGCGACCTCGGTGTCGAAGTTCCCCCCGAGAAAGTTCCCGCCCTGCAGAAGCTCATCATCCGCCGCGCCGCCGACCTCCGCAAGCCGGTCATCACCGCCACGCAGATGCTCGAGTCGATGATCGAAAACCCTCGCCCCACCCGCGCCGAAGTCTCCGACGTAGCCAACGCCATCTACGACGGCAGCGACGCCGTCATGCTCTCCGGCGAATCCGCCATGGGCGCCTACCCCGTCGAAGCCGTCCGCATGATGGCCAAGATCGTTGCCGAAGCCGAAGACAACATCGCCCTCGCCAAGGCCGAAGGCGCATACGCCACCCGCCTGCGCCACAAGACCCTCTCCGTCGCCGAAACCATCTGTGAAGCCACCGCCCACGCCGCCGAAGACCTCGACCTGCGCGGCATCGCCATCTTCACCGAAACCGGAGCCACCGCCATCAAGCTGTCCAAGTACCAGCCAGCGGCCCCCATCTACGCCTTCAGCTCGGTAGACGTAACCATCAACCGCCTCAACCTCCTCTGGGGAGTCACCCCCATCCGCTGCTCCAAGGTCCACAGCACAGAAGCAATGGTCGAGCTGGCCGAAACTCTCCTCGAACAAAACCACTACGCCCAGAACGGCGACGTAATCGCCCTCATCGCCGGCACCGGCACCAAATCTGGCAGCACCAACTTCCTCCGCCTCCACAAACTAGGCGACAGAATCCAGCACACCAGCTCAGTCCTCGAACAAGCCACCGTAGGCGTCTAACCGAAATCAGAATAAGCAGCAAAGAAGAGGCGCGGCCAAAACCCGCGCCTTTGCCTTTGCAACTCTGGTTGTCATTCCCGACGGGAATCTGCCGTTTCTCCCCAGCCCTTCGCAATTGAGGATTACCAAGCTATACTCGGCCATCATGCGCTGGCAGCCCACCCACACACGCACTCTCCTCATCCTGACCGCGCTCGCCATCGCCTCCGCCACAGCTACGCACTTCATCCGCCACCAGCCGGATACCCATCTCGTCGTCCCTATCGCCAACGAAGACCAGAGCTACGATTCATACACCATCGTTAAGCTGGCCTTCAAAGAGTTTCGCCCAGCAACCAATGGTTTCGCAGGCTCCTTCGATATCGAAATCGATCCCAATTGGGATCACATCAAGCCAGAAGACAGAAAAGCCTGGGCCAGCCAGTTCACCAACGGCTTCCTGCGCTTCAACCACTTCAAGAACGACAAAAACACAATGGACTATCAAGGCGGTGCTGACGCCGAGTTTCCCGTCGCCTTCCCGCCGATCTGGGGTGCTCTCCAAGGCAAAGGGAACTTCTCGTGGAACGGCATTCCCCAGCCCGGCCCCTTCTACTACCCCTTTGACCGCTACGTCCTCCGCGTCAATCCCGAACTTATCAGCATGAAAGCCCAGGACGACGGCATCTATCCCATCCACCCCATCAACCACATTGAAACCGACTTCTCCAACTCCAACTTCGTCCCCCAGCGCCGTCCACTCGACGTTCCCGCCAATGACCATCAGGCCGACCGCTGGGAAATCACCCTCCAGCGCCCTGCCCTTCTCCGAGTCCTCACCATCGTCGTCGGCGTCCTCCTCATCATCTGGCTCATCTACCTCATCTGGGCCGCCAAGCCCGGCGAGAACGCCGGCCAGATCGTCACCCTCTTCGTCGGCGTCTTCTCCATCCGCAGCTCCCTGCTCTCCGGAGCACCCGTTTTCCCAAGCTTCATCGACTACTGCGCCCTGGCCGTCTACCTAGCCGCAGCATTGATCGTCCTCATCAAATGGCTCGTTCCCGACAGGAACACCCAGACCTGCCCCCTCTGCAAATCCACCATCAACAGCCAGGCCACCATCTGCCCAAATTGCACCCGCCCGGTAAACGAATCGCCAGCCATCAACCCGCTGTGAAGACCGGGTAATTCTCCCTCCGTCGTACATCACCCCGTCACAATCGGTCACTACACTTGGCGCCTAAGGGGAGACAGACCATGGCCATCGAAATCGCAGAACTGGATCAACTACAAGCCAACTACAAAGCAGCCGTAGAAGAATGGATCGCCGCCATCCGTAGCGAAGAAGCGCTCGCCTCCGTCAACCATGACATCGCCGACGTCGACTCTTGGGAGCACGCCGACAACACAGAAGAAGAAGCCCGCGAAAAAGCCAAGGACGCTAAGCTCGCCTACGAGGACGGCCTCCGCGAAAAGTTCTACAACTTCTAGTCGATCGTTTTATAGCTCGTTCCAACAGTCACGAAGAGATGCAACCGGAGTCGGGCACCGTCGAAGGGCTCCGGAAGCGTCTTTTTCCGCTCGCCGATTGCGCATCGTCTTACGCGGATTGCGCAACGTGACGACAAGGATTGCGCATTGGGCGACGCCGACTGCGCAATGGCGGCGAACCATTGCGCACTCTCGCACGCTCGTCCCGTGCCAGGAACCTGTTTTCCATCGGCAGCTGCGATATCCTGACAGCTTATGGGCCGCATCCGCATCCTCTCTGACCAGGTCGCCAACCAGATCGCCGCAGGCGAAGTCGTCGACCGCCCTGCCTCCGTGGTCAAGGAACTCCTAGAAAACGCCCTCGACGCCGGAGCCACCCGCATCCGCGTAGAAATCGAAGCCGGCGGCCGTAAACTCATTCGAATCAAAGACAACGGCCACGGCATGAACCGCGACGACGCCCTCCTCGCCTTCGAGCGCCACGCGACGTCAAAGTTGCGCTCCGCCGACGACCTGCTCTCGATCGCAACCCTGGGTTTCCGCGGCGAAGCCCTCCCGTCGATCGCCTCCGTAGCCCGCGTCCTGCTAGAAACCGCAGAAAAAGAAGGAGATGCAGGAGCGCAACCTGGAACGAGGCTCGAAATCGCAGGCGGCAAAATCCTCCGCGTAGAAGACGCCGCCCTCCCCGCCGGCACCTCCATCGCCATCCAGGACCTCTTCTTCAACACCCCCGCGCGCCGCAAATTCCTCCGCGCCGAGTCCACCGAACTCTCCCACGTCGTAGCCCTCGTAACTCACTACGCCCTTGTCCACCCCGAAAAGCACTTCGAACTGCTGTCAGCCACCCACACCCTGCTCCAAGCCCCGCCGGTGGCGCGGCCAGCCGAGCGCATCTACCAGATTTTTGGCGCGGACACCCTCGCCCAGCTGCTGCCTGTAGCCGCGGAAGCCCCCATCGACCGAGCCGGTCTGCCCGAGCCGCCACCCTGGAAACAAGATCCCGACGAGCCCAAGCGCGACCCGGGCCATCTGCGTATCAGCGGCTTCTATTCCAAGCCAGAGCTGCAAAAACTCAATCGCAACTCCATCTATATCTTTGTCAACAAGCGCCTTATCCGCGACCGGCTACTGCTGCACGCCATCAGCGAGGCATACCGCAATATCATTCCGCCCACCAGTTTCCCGGTCGTTCTGCTCTTTCTCGAAATGCCTCCGGAGGAAGTAGACGTCAACGTCCACCCCGCCAAGACCGAAGTCCGCTTCCGCCAGCAGAGCCTCATCCACGACTTCGTCCGCGACAGCCTCCGCGCCGCCCTGGTAGCCTCGCGACCCGTCGCCGGCTTCCTCGCCGCCCTCGACAACGCCGCCGTAGCCACACCGTCGCTCATCCCCGCTCCGTCCTCTCGCCTCCCGGAGCAGCAAGAGGGCACGCCAGTAAACGCCGAGCCCGACTCCGAAGGCATGTATCCCGCCGCCGAATCCTTCCAGCTCACGGCTCCCGTTCCCACGCCGGAGCCCGGCAATCTCCCGTTCCTTCCGCACGAGAGCGGCAACCGCTTTGACCCGCAACAGCAGATCTGGCAGACCGCAGCAGCCGCTTTGCTCGGCCCAGCGAATGGGACGCAGCTTCCATCCTGCGACGACACCACTGGTCCAGCACCAGAAGACCCAGCCCAGACCGCGCAAATCACAGCAAACATTGAGCTGAAGCGCGAGCAAGCCAACCTAAACGGCCTCGCCACTCTCCGCCCGTTAGGCCAGCTCCGCGACTCCTTCATCCTGGCCGTCAACGACGACGGCCTCTGGATCATCGACCAGCACGTCGCCCACGAGCGCGTCCTCTTCGAAAAAATCCTCGCCAGCCGCGACGTGGAAGCCATCCAGCGCCAGCGGCTGCTGATGCCCTTGCTGGTCGAGCTCCAGCCCTGGCAGATGGCCGTCTTCGCCGACATCGCCGACGAGCTCGATCGCAACGGCTTTGAAGCCGAGCCCTTCGGCCCACGCACCCTCGCCGTCAAAGCCGCCCCGGTCGGACTCGAAGGCAAGGAGCTAGAACGCATGCTCACGGAAGTAATTGAGCAAACGGGGGGAGCAAATTCCGACGCCACCGCCCGCCGCCAGGACCTTGCCACCCTGCGCGGAAGGATCGCCGCATCCATCGCCTGCCACTCCGCGATCAAGGTAAACACACCACTGGAATCCCAAAAAATGGATTGGTTACTAAAAGAATTATCAAAAACTGAACATCCGACCAGTTGTCCGCATGGCAGACCAATCGCTTTGAGGTATTCTTGGAAAGAGATCCAGCGGGCCTTTCAGCGAATCTAGATTCGCCGGAGGGTGGCAATTCGACTCCCAAGGGAGAGGATTAGCCCGGCAAGAACGCCAGACCGTCCGCGCTGTCTGCCTCACCCAAGCCCGGCTTTTCTCCGAATCCCCTGCGGAGAACTGATTTCACCGGATGCTGGTTCGGGGCGGTTTACAGTGCGCGCGGTTCAGCCTGGAAATGAGGTATGTCTTTGACAGCAGAGCAGTTGGAAGCAGCGCGCGCCGAAAGGATGCGCCAAAACGGACACGGGGCAGTAACCATCGAGGATGTCCGCACCTGGATCGAGGAGACGGGACTTTGTATCTTCCTGCCTCGTTCCGCGCAAGCAGGATTCACCGCTCCCACCTTTGTCGAGGCCGTAGCTGGCCAGAGAACCACCGAACCCACGCTCGAATTGATTGCAACCGCAGAATCTTTGCTGGTACGGCTTGAGGCCGACGGCGTAGCTGTGCGCCTCAATCTTTCCGGACAGCCGGGCGATCAGCCGGATTACGTCGTGGCCGGATGGGTGCTTCCCTACATTTATGCTCTCCGCGGAGACCGCGACTGGCGCCGTTCGCCCCAGTTGACCGGCTCCCGCCAGGTTTCCCAGCTCGCCGTTCAGACCGCCAAGCAGCTCGACACGGCTAATTTGAACGCCGCTCAGATTCGCGACCTCCTCGGCCGCGAAGTCACCGAGACCGCCGTCCTTCGCGCTCTCCACGAGCTCTGGAAACAGCTCCGCATCATTCCCGTCGTTCCCGAAGTGGGCGTGCCCGCTCTCTGGCAGCCGCTGCGTCAGCGCTTCCAGAAGGCAATCGCCGAAGGCGCCTCGACCTCTCAGGTCACCGCCATCTCGGTTCTCGCGTCCATCTACCTGCAGGCCGTCATCGCCGCCTCCATGGAAGACGTTGAGATGTTCCTCTCGCCGCTCACCTCGCGCAGCAAGATTCGCGAAGTCGTCCGCGGCCTGGCTGCCACTCGGCAGGTCCACAGCACCACGATGGGCCACTCGCCGATGTTCTACGTTGCCGGCACACTGCCCGAATTCCCGGCAGTGCCCAGCTTCCAGCTCAGCACCAGCTTCCCGCCGTACCGCGGCTCCTCCTACCTCGGCACCGACCCGGACCAGTCGCACGACGACGATTTCGAGCCTTCCGGTTACGCTGCCCGATACTCATCGAGCTACTCGGCACAACAGTCCGCGAAGCAGACTGAAAGCGAACCGGTTACCGTGTCCCTTTCGGCTGACTCGTTTACAGAGCCCGTCTTTGCCTCCGATGCCATCGCTGAACCTGTAGCCGAAGTCGCAGCGCTGTCGGCAGACGAAGCCAAAGCGCTTCGCCGCAAACAGCCTCTGGTTGCCCGGCCCGACCGGCCAAGCACGCCCCGACCGGCCGCAACCCGGCCAGCAGCGGTCCGCATCACGGCGCAGCCTGCAGCCAAAGCAGCCGCTCCCCGGCCCCGGACGGCAGCCGCTGCCCATCCCCGCGAGCGTAGCCATGCTCCAGCCGGATCCCGAAGTGGTTCACGCAGTGCCGCAGGGAATGGCGCAACGAGCAGCAACGGCTCGGCACGGCGCAGTTCAGCATCCGGCAGCCGCAACGGCAGCTTCGGCAATGGCAACGGCCACGCCAAGCCAGCAACCAGCGGAAGCCGGAATGGAAGCTCTTCGACAGCACGTCCCAGGCCAACTGGCCGCACCGACGCTCGTCCAGCCAATGGCGGCTCTGCCCGTCCTGCGAACGGATTCAAATCCGGACCAGCCACCACCAACGGCACTCGCACCAACGGGCACAGCACCAAGAGTCCGAACGGAACCGGTAACGGTTCCAGCCGCAAGCCGGCAACGGTGAGCGCCGCCAAGCGTTACAGCTTCAGTGGTCAGGCCAAGCAGGCTCCCAAGCCCGCTGCCGCTCGCACTGGTTCTGCGCAGACCAGCAAGGCGAAGCCAGCTGCCGCAGGCCGCACGTCTGCCCGTCCCGCTGCTGCCTCCAGCCGGCCTTCGTCCTCGTCTTCGCGCGCAACGGAAGCCAAACGTCGCGGATGATCGCCGAACCAATGACAGCTGCTGCACACGATCATCCCTCCGAAAATCCCAACGTCCGCCGGGCCATCATCGCCATCGATGGCCCGGCAGGCGCGGGGAAAAGCACCATCGCCCGCCATCTAGCCCGCTTCTTCGGCCTGCTCAATCTCGAAACCGGAGCTATGTACCGCGCCTTCGCTTTCAAAGCGATAAATGCCGGAATCGGCCTCGATGACCTCCCTTTGCTGATCAAGCTCTCAAACGAAACCACCATTCAACTGGAACCGACCGAGGCCGGGAACCGCGTCATCCTCGACGGCGCCGACGTGACCGGACAGCTTCGCAACCAGACAGTTACAGACGCAGCTTCCCGCGTGAGCGTGCATCCAGAAATTCGCAGTTGGATGGTACGCCTGCAGCAGGAACTTGGCGCTGACGGCGGTGTGGTCATGGAAGGCCGAGACATCGGCACCGTTGTCTTCCCCCACGCCGACGTAAAGATCTTCCTCGACGCCGCGCCGGAAGTTCGCGGCCTGCGCCGCTACGACCAGATGGGCGCCAAGGGCGACACCGAATCAACTCAACCCGAGGAGGTCGTCCGCGAACTGCGCCAGCGCGACGAACGCGACCGCAACCGGGCCGACTCGCCGCTCCGTGCCGCCGACGACGCGATCCTGCTCGACTCGACCCACATGACCCTCGACGAAGTCGTTGCCAAGGCAGAAGCCATCGTGGAAGCGAGACTGGCCGCCAAAGCCTGAACCTCTGCCATGATCCAAGAAAAACGCCACAGACTTCTTTCCAAGTCTGTGGCGTTTCCTGTTGCGATTAAGGTTGATTTACTGATTCTCCACCTTGGGCGCGTCCCCTGACTTAGGAGTCAGATGTGGCTCCGTACCAGGTTTCGGGGTTTTCGGCGCAGAAGGGAGCTTTCCGGCGACCTTGGGCGACACCGGTACTTTGGGAACAGCAGGCACCGGAGGTACAGCACCGAAATCCTCACCCTTGCGAATGCGGATATCCTTCTGATCCGTCACCAGCGTGACCCGCGGACCGCCCTTGCCAATGTTGCCCGTAGCGGTCTTGTTGTCTTCACCGCTGATCAATAGCGGGAAGTCGGAGTCGATATCGCCGTTGTGCGTCCGGGCATCGATCGTTGCTGCAGCACTCTTCGGCAGCGAGATCTCGATATCGCCTTTCTGGTTCTTGACATCGACCTCGTACGATCCAGCCATGCCCAACTCGACCAGCGCATCCTTGTCCTGGATCCGCGTGTCGCCGTAGACCTCGGTCATCTCGATATCCTTGGAGCGGCTGCAGATCACCCGTACCGGTCCAACCACCTGGCTGGCGTGCAGCGAATCACTATCCAGGGTCATGTTGCCGGGCAGTCGCGCAAATTCCAGATCCGTCCGCGACGAGTGGAAGTGCACCACCTGGTCAACGCGCTCCAGATGCGTGTCGCCCACGTAGTCGCCCTCCATCGTGACCTTGCCGTGAATGTCCGAAAGCGTCAGGCTCCCGCCGTTGCCTTCGATCGTCACATCGCCGGTGATGTCATGCGCGGCGAAGTCCTTGTGTCCGGACAACCGCACATGCACGTTGCCATGAATGTCGGTCGTCTGCAGGTCGCCCTGGTTGGAATCCACATCGACGTTGCCGTTCAGCCCCGAGACGGTAACGCCGCCCTTCTGTGCCCTCAGGTTCAAAGAGACAGTACGTGGCACCGTGATATTCAGGTTGGTGCGTCCGTTGGAACTGCCGTCCACCTTGACGAGCACGGCGTTCCCGCTGACGGTCACCTGCGGCCGCCGGGCGTCGAACACCTTCTTCGCCTCCGCATCCGAATTGACATACGCCAACTGCTGAGCGTGAACCATGATCTCCGGCGAATCGCTCGTGATGATGTTGATATCCCCACGGGGATTCTGGATTTCGACCGCCGCATTGGCCGGAATCGCCGAGGTCAGCGTTGGCTGGTCGATCTCATGCCTGTCCCCAAGGAAGCTGGACATGTCATCGTCGTCATCGACATGGGAACGCAGCCAGCTCGCCCCGTGATGCCATCCGTCTGCGCTCAGGCCGATAAAGATAATCAAAATCACCAGCCAGATATAGCCGCCGTAACGGCGCGCCGGCGGATTTTCTCGCCGCAGATCGAGCAGCCACTCACCCAGTGCAACGACGCCAAGACCGATCAGCAGCAGCGGCCACCAGTGCTCGATGAAGTTCCAGAAGATATCCGAGTTGAGCTTGCCGGTGATCAGCAGCAGGGCCATGATGCCCACGGTGATCAGGATCAGCGGCCCCACAATGGAAGGCGTCCGGTTCGCCCGGGCCTGCGCGCGAAGTACGTCACGCTGAGCACGCCATGCGTCCCGCTGTGCCCGCCAGGCTGCGCGGTTCTGGTCTTTCTGGTAGCGCCAGTAGTCCTTGGGGTTCATCCCGTAAGGAACGCCATAGGGTGGTGCCCCAGGCGGCGTTCCGGGCGGTACTCCAGGAGGCGAGCCAGGTGGACGGCCGGGAGGCATTCCGCCCGGAGGTGGAGGTGTCGTAGCCATTAGCGTCCCTCCTCTTCCGTTTCGCCGCTGGGTTTGCCTACGTTCAGACGAATGCGCAGATTGGCCTCATCGTGTGATGGAACAATCGAGGTCGAGGGAGCAGCGGATGTTGCAGGGGACCCTGCATAACCTCCCGCCGGTGGCGGATAACCGCCTGTCGGCTGGCCTTGATATCCAATCGGGTAGCCAGCCGGGTAGCCGGGATACGGATTTTCCGGAGGCGGCTGCGAAGCCAGTGATGCCCGCTCAGCCAGCGCAAGCACGCCTAGAAGAATCAGATAGAGCGGCCACGCCTGGCTCCACTCCAGCTTGTCGAAGTTCACCAGCAGTGCAATCACGCCGGTAAGGAGCAGCAGTGCCGGCCAGCGAAGGCGGCTGATCATCAGATAGCGGTTCATTTGGAACCTCCTTGGTTGTCACCAATACGACGAATGATGAAGAACACTCCCAGCCCGATCAGCACAATTGGCCAGGCGAAGTGAACGAACGGAGCGAAGAAAGACGCCCGCTTCAGCAGCAGAATCACGCCCAGTGCAATCAGCACAATCGCCCAGACCGGCTCCCTGCGACGCCACCCGAACGGAGCCACCGGCGGCACAGGAGGAATGTAACCAGGCGGATAGGCACCCGGATAATTCGGGTCAGGATTCGGGTTCGGATATTCTCCCGTGTACGGCTCCGCGTAAAACGGCTGAGGCGGTACATAACCCGGATAACTGCCTGAGAAGCCGCCGGGAGGCACGCCCCAGTTACCCTGCGCCGCACCGGGCTGAGCAGGAGGTACCTGACCGGTAGCTGGATCGACCCCGGCAACCGGCTGGCCCGGAGCAGCCGGCAGAGGGGGGGTGCCGCGGAAGCTGTGGCTGAGCCAGTTCCCCAACTCATTCAGGCCGAACGGATCGGGCAGCGGCAAACCATCGCGCCGTGCCTTGGCCGTGTGATACGCCTCAAAAGACTGGTAGAACACCCACCCAGCGATGAAGAGCCCGAAGATGCCGGAGTAGTCGGTAAGCGACACCAGCACCGCGAAGATCACGACATGGATCAGCCCCTTGAACAGCTGCCCGTTGTACATCGCGCCCACGCCAGGGATGATCCCCAGTACGGCTGCAGCATTGGGGTTCGGCATACCCGGAGGCGGCATCGTAAATCCCTGCGGAGGAGCCTGCCAATATGGCTGGCCTGGAATCGAGCCAGGAATGGGGCCCGGGCCCGCAGCAACCGTGGCAAAACACGGTTCGCAGAAAACCTGCCCGCTGGGAGTACTACGTACGCAATTCGCGCAGAGGGCTTTGCCGCAGTTCTGGCAATACGCTTGAACAACCGCATCAGGATGATTTACGCAAGGCATTGTGAGCTCCGTTCCGGTACTGCCATCACGGTCGACTTCAGCTGGTTCGCCCGGTCAGATGTAGCCTGACCCAAACCAGATGCCTCGTTGAGTGAAGGTATCCCCTTAATCGTGTTGACTGATTCAAGTGCACCGAGCTCTTCCTTGCTTGGTGCGGTTGGGCGGGCCGTCAACTGGGAATCCGCCTCCAGAGCGTCGCCTCTCCACAGAGATGTCGCTGGACTGACCGTCTGCATCGGAGCTTCGTTCGGATTGAGCAGGGGATTCAACTCTGACCCGCCATCCTTCTTGTGCGTTTCTCCCTCGCCGCCACTACCGCTATTCGTGGTCGGCTTGCTCTTCGGCTGCGCTTCCTCCTCACTGGAGCGCTGCATTTCCTTCACCCGGGATTCAACTTCATACACGAACCGGAGGTGGTCGTAGTAGCGAATAATCGGTGTCGAAGCAGTCATGATGCGCCGCTCGACCACCGACCGCACCGCTGCCGGCCGCAGATCGGATAGCTTGATCGGGCTGAAGCGGACTCCGGTCAGGCTCAGTGTAAGAGCGATCGAGAAGAAAGCCATCGCCGCCGTCATCATCAACCGCGGCTCAGCAAACCGCCGCATCCGCCCCATAAAGCCTGGCCGCTGCCATACCGGAGCCATCGGAATCACGTTGCCGACAGCAGGTCCGCCGGCAATCACCAGCTTGGCCGGATCGAACTTGCTCAGATCCAGCTTGCCGTGGCCAGTCTCGGTCAGGATGCGGTCCATCAGATAGGCCGGAACTTCCGGCTCGGGAGCCAGGAATTCCAACCACTCCCGGCCCCTCCGCGCTTCCTCAAACATCGCCGCGCACGGAATACAAGTGGCCATGTGGCTGGAGAAAGTGTCCTCATCCTCCGGCCGCAACAGCCCATCCAGCGCATCCGCCAGCAACGTTTCCCACTGCCCGCACGCCGGCGAGTTAGGAAAGTTCGCTCGAATTGGATCACGCTCCACCATGACTACATCACCTCCCTTTTGTTACGTTCCAGCAACCGCGCAAGTTCCGCGCGGCCCCGGCTTATTCTCGACTTCACAGTGCCCTCAGGAATGTTCAGGACCTGGGCAATCTCTTTGTAATCCATATCTTGCAGGTCGCGCAGGATAACCGCCTCACGCAGTTCCGGCGACACCTGGGCAAGAGCATTTTGGACCATCTTTTCTAGTTCGCGGCGCGTTGCCTGGTCATGCTGCGTCGGCCCGGTAGCTTCCAGCCGGTCAAGAGGTATGCCCGGCCGAAGCTCACCCGCTTGGTCCCAGCCCTCATCAAGGGAACCGGTAGCGCGCAGATTCTTTGAACGCCGGAAGTGGTCCACCAGCAGATTCCGCGTCAGCGTCGTGATCCAGACCTGAAGCGAGCCGCGCTCGGTATCGAAGCTCTTGAGGTTGGCATAAATCTTGAGGAAGACGTCCTGGGTCAAATCCTCAGCGTCCGAGCCGGAGCCGGTAAAGCGATAGCAGAGGGCATAAACGCGGCGGTGGTGCGCACGGACAAGTTCGGTCCACGCAGGCGACTCACCGGACAAGCACCGGCGAACCACGTCCGACCAATCCGGTTCTGCCTGCGCTCCCGCTCCCAAATTACCCGTGCTCCCTAACCCTGCTTGTCCCGTAACGTTGGTTGGCCCGGTGTGCTGCGCCCCAATTGGCCTTGCGCCACCCAGTTGCCCGCCATCGGACTGGAGCGCCAGCGTCCGTTCCCGGGAAGCAACAGGGAGTTTCCCTATCCTCGCATCCGCAGGCGCGGGAACCATCTTCCCCGCATCGAACCAGCTTATTGTAACGGCGCATCCCATACATCTCTGTACGGAGGGTGTATGCACTTGGTTCCGTAACCCGGCAAAGGAAGTGCTGCGCAATAATTAAGCCGACGGGCTCATCTCAGAGAGTGAAAGGCATTTAGCTTGTCGTGTCTTCCAACATGCCGGCGATGTCGCGATTACCCTGTAGCACTCTTTCAATCCTGACCGTATTCTGGCGAATGCGAAATAGGATTAGGTAGTTGCCCACAGGCGCTACTCGCGCTTCGTCACCAAGTTCAGGCCGCAATCGATAAATCTCAGGCCGCTTGGCAATCTCCTTGATGCGCGCGCGCAACATTCGCAGCGTTCGCACGGCATGTCGCGGACTGTCCTGCGCAATGTACTCAGCAATTTCTTCAAGATCGCCCGGCACGAGCGGAGAGAAACGAAGGCGCATTACTTACCCGCTATCTCGGCCACTTTGTCATATTTGCGCTCCAACTCATCGAAGACCGCATCGGCGTCAAGCCCATCAGAAGAATCGGAAACAGCCTCCCGCCATCGCTGCCGCAGGTCGCCCATGCTCTGCTCCCGCAGCTTCCGCTTGTGCGTCCAATCACGCAGGGCATCTCGCACAACTTCGCTGTTCGACGAATAATCTCCAATCTCAACCGCCTGGCGCACGATCGCGGCCATCTCGGCGGGGAGAGCAATGCTAAGCTTTTCAATGGTAGGCATTAGGTCGACCTCAGTATGAATAAATACTACTCGTGATCGCCAGACTTCCGCTGCAAAAACGAGGGAGAGCCATCGCTCCCCTCGCTATTCTCATCCCGGTTTGTACACTAATACCGCTCCTGGAACTCCGGCTCGACAGGATTCTCAAACAACGACCGGTCGCGGGTCACAATCGTCAGACCCGACGGTGTCACGAAGTATCGCCGCTTATCCTCCACCGGATCGTAGCCAATCACCGTGCCCTCGGGAATCTCCACATCGCGATCGATAATCGCCCTGCGAATCCGGCAGTGCCGCCCAATGTTGACATGCGAGAAGATGATGCTCGATTCAACGCTGGAATAGGAATTGACGCGCACATCCTGGGAAAGCACTGAGTTGTTTACCTCCGCACCCGAGATAATCACGCCCGCGGTGATCACCGAATTCACCGCTTTTCCGGTACGTCCCGGCTCGGCGAATACAAACTTCGCCGGCGGATACTGCCGCACCCGTGTCCGCATCGGCCAATGCTTGTCATAGAGATTGAATGTCGGCGAAATCGCGCAGAGATCAAGATTCGCGTCGTAGTACGCATCGAGCGTTCCCACATCGCGCCAGTAGAGAGCCTCCTGCCGGTTCTCGTCGACGAAGTTGTAAGCCACCATCTTCTTCTTACCCAGAATATTGGGCAGAATGTTGTGGCCGAAATCGTGCTTCGAATGCGGATCCTCCGCGTCGGCAATCAACTCCTTCAGCAACGTCTCGGTGTTGAAGATGTAAATGCCCATCGAAGCATCCACCGAGTTCGGATTGAACGGCGAACGGAAGTTGGTCGACTTCGGCTTTTCTTCAAAGCCAAGAATCTCCCCGTTCTGGCCAACCTCGACGACGCCAAAGCGCGAGACCTCATCCGGCGCAATCGGCAGCGTGGCCAACGTCACTTCCGCACCGGAATCCTTGTGATGCTCCAGCATGCGGCTGTAATCCATCTTGTAGATATGGTCACCAGAGAGAATGATCACGTACTTGGGCTGCTCGGAGCCGATCGAATAAATGTTCTGATACACCGCGTCGGCCGTGCCCATATACCAGTTCGCACCCGTGCGCTGCATTGGCGGCATGATCTCAAAGAACTCGCCCAGTTCCTGCGCCACAATGCCCGTCCAGCCTTCACGGATATGCCGGTTGAGGCTCAACGCCTTGTACTGCGTCATGATGTACACCCGGCGCAGCCCGGAGTTGATGCAATTCGAGAGCGTGATATCGATAATGCGGTAATGCCCGCCAAAGGGTACTGCCGGTTTCGCCCGGTCGCGCGTCAGGGGGAAAAGTCGTTCTCCGGCGCCGCCTGCTAAGAGGACTCCAAGTGTATCTTTCATGGACATTGCAATCTCCCATTTCCCACAACACAAGCAATTGCGTCTTGCTGGTTAAACTCTCATTCCGCCTTGTGGTACAGCGGCTTTTCTGAAGTCTGCAGTTCCCGGCAACTCTCCAGCCGGGCGAGAATACCACAGCTACGTCATACCTGTTGACGGCAAAGTTACACGGTGAGTTTGTTGCGAGTTGAGCAGATAAAAACAGGCGCCACACGGGGCGCCTGTCGATTGCGATAGCTCTTGTCGAGGCGCTGCAACGGCAGCGCGGTCGTGGTCGATACGGAAGAATGCCGGCGAGCTGCGGCAAGAACTTTACTCGTCCCCCTCGATCGCAATGCGCAGAGACTTGAGGAAGCTCACGTCGTGCGAGGTGAACGGGCCACCTTCGATCTCCTCGCCATCCTCGTCCAGAGTCGCGCCCGACGGATCAATGACTTTGTCGCTGTTCACATCGTTTAGGCCGATCGTGGCCTCCAGCATCAGCATCACGTCAAAACCGTGGCTGCGGATCGTCTGCACGACCCCGGCGATCTGTTCCGACTCGACGACGGACTCGTGGATGGCCTCTCCGAGCTGCTGGATCAGGTCCTTCAAGCGTGGGTTCATACTTCCCTCCGGCATAGGCATTCGATGCTCGATGCACCGGCTCGGGTTCGGCCAGGATTCTTCTACCTTACGTCTGACGCGCGTCAAGGGCAACTGGCACCCCCGCAAATATGTGGGAAATGAGTCCCGTTTTCAGCACTGTTAAACTGATTACCGGCATGAATGCGAATGAGTTGGGCCGAAGACTGGGCATCGGAGTCCGCATCGCGGGACGTATCGCCCAACAGCGCGCCGCTGAAAAAGCACACGCCGAGGCGCAGAATCAAGCCCGCAACGCTGCCCAAAGCCAAGCTTCCCCAAACGGCCCCCGCCCCGCGCCCGTGGGAGTCGTCGAACCGCCCGAGCGACGTACGGCCTCAAACCGCGAGCAGGCTCGCCAGCAGGTCCGCCAAACCGCGCAGACCACCCAGAAGCTGAGCCGCGCCGCAGGCAAGGGCCTGGGAGGCTTCCTGCGTCCCTTCACTCGCGTCGGCGGGATTCTCTGGCTCGAAGTGACCGGCTTCTTCTTCGGCCTCTTCGCCCTCTTCTTCGCCCAGGACCTCTGGCGTACCCGCCTCAGCTACTTAAGTGGGCCGCAACACCAGAGATTCCTGGTAGCCGCCGCAATGACAGCCCTCTTCGGCTATCTATGCATCAGCGCCTTCTGGCGTGCCAAACGCAAGTAAAGCGTTCGTGCAAATTCGCAGCGCTAGCTCGACTCACGCTTGAATAAGGGCGTCGATTTGAAATCTCGTCCAAGTCGCCACGCTAGAGTTCTACTCCTGAGCAGGATCCCCGGTAACAGACAAGTCATCACTGGAATCGTCGTCGGCGGCTACCGGCTCTTTCGGATAAGCAATCAGGAGCAGGACGGAAAACGCCGGTCCAAGCAACAAACTAAGGACAAACCACTGCCCTCCGCTCAGTCCCCTCTTGCCAGCAACCCAGGCTACCGCAAAGGAAGCCGACAGCCACCAGACAGCAAATAACAATCCAAGTAGGGAGAAGTCGAACATTCATACCTCATTAAGAGATGTGTGCGCTCATGATATCCCGAAACATCCTGGCAGGCCCGGCGCTCCATATCTCCCAACTGCTAAACTCAGCATTCGCCGGAGAGCCCACACGTGAGCGACACCCCCAAGCCCGTCTACACCCCCGCCGATCTGAACAAGGACGCAGATCAAGACAGCCTCAATGGCAAATTGCCCGGCCAGTATCCGTTCACCCGCGGCATCCAGCCCACTATGTATCGCGGACGCCTCTGGACCATGCGCCAGTACGCCGGCATGGGCGACGCCGAGGAGTCCAACCGCCGCTACCACTACCTGCTCGCCAACGGCACCAGCGGCCTCAGCGTAGCCTTCGACCTGCCCACGCAAACCGGCTATGACTCCGACTCTCCGCTCGCACTCGGCGAAGTAGGCCGTACCGGCGTCGCCATCAGCTCGCTCGAGGACATGGAGCGGCTCTTCGAAGGGATCGCCCTCGAACAAGTCTCCACGTCGATGACCATCAACGCCACAGCCAGTACTCTGCTCGCCATGTACGTCGCCGCCGCCCGACGCGCGGGAGCAGACACACGCAAACTCTCCGGCACGGTCCAGAACGACATCCTCAAGGAATACATCGCCCGCGGCACCTACATCTATCCCGTCATCCCCGCCATCCGCCTGACCACAGACCTAATCGCCTGGGCCGGCGAACATCATCCTGAATGGAACACGATTTCGATCTCCGGCTACCACATGCGCGAAGCCGGCTGCACCGCCGCGCAGGAGCTGGCCTTCACCCTGGCCAACGGCCGCGCCTACGTCGAGGCCACACTCGCCAAAGGCCTAAGCATCGACAGCTTCGCCCCACGCCTCAGCTTCTTCTTCAACGCGCACTCCAACCTCTTCGAAGAAGTAGCCAAGTTCCGCGCCGCACGCCGCCTCTGGGCCCGCTGGATGCGCGAAGACTTCGGCGCAACCAACCCGCGCTCCTGGATGCTGCGCTTCCACACCCAAACCGCAGGCTCCACGCTCACCGCCCAGCAGCCCGAAAACAACATCGTCCGGACCACTCTGGAAGCGCTGAGCGCGGTCTTAGGCGGCACCCAAAGCCTGCACACCAACGGCTACGACGAAGCCCTCGCCCTGCCCACGGAAAAAGCTGCCCGCATCGCCCTGCGAACGCAACAAATCATCGCCCACGAAAGCGGCGTCCCCCAGGTAGCCGACCCCTTAGGTGGCTCCTATTACATCGAAGCATTGACCGATCAACTCGAAGCAGAAGCCGAAGCCATCTTCGCCCGCATCGGCAATCTCGGCGGCACTCTCCGCGCTGTGGAGTCCGGCTGGGTACAGCAGCAGATCCAGGCCGCGGCCTACGCCCACCAGCGCAAAGTAGACTCCGGCGAAACCATCATCGTAGGCGTCAACAAATTCGAGCTCGAAGGCGAAGTCGAAATGCCTCTCCAGCAACTCAACCCCGATCTCGAACGCCGCCAGGTAGAGCGCCTGCAAGCCCTGCGCCTTCGCCGCCCCATGGCCAAATGGGAGCAATCGCTCGTCCGCTTAAGCGACGCAGCCCGCACAGAATCCAACCTCATGCCTCACATCGTAGAGGCAGTAGAAGCCTTGGCCACAGTGGGCGAAATCGCCGACACCCTACGCTCAGTCTTCGGCGAATACCGCGAAACGGTAACGGTCTAGAGACTCAACGATCTGAATAATAGAAGCGAAGATCTATGCTCAGCTTGATCCAGTGCTCTTTTGTAGTGATTTATAGACTTGATTCCGTTATAGAGTTCCGCCCTATGTGGTTAAGGCCACACAGGGCGGAAGGTTAGGCCGTGTTTGGTTATGTGCTTAAAAGAGCTATTTTGCAAGGTTCGCCCCAAACACAGTGGATGGCAGTTTCTATGTCGAATGACGGTGTGGCAGGTCCAAAGTTACTTCGTAACTTTGTTTCCTTGAAACTCGTCAGCGCCTTAGTTACTACTTCAAGCTCCGCAATTTGTGATGCGGAAAGGTACGAGCGTATATCCATGATTTTTACTCCTCTCACGGATTTGGCGAGGGCGGTGTCCTTAGACTTTGCCCTCACCACACATCTTAATCCAAGGTTTGGCGTACTACTTACCAGGGCAAGCCGCTGGGCGAGCCCAAGTGCGAGTGCGCAACCCCGACTCGATCCCATCCGAACAAGCCTTTTCCTTCGCAATCACTTCATCCACGTCTCGCAATTTGTGCAATATGACAAACCTGTTATAGACGTGTGCCTTTGCGAACGCTACCAGCGTCGCAATTACCTCTCGATCATCTGCGGTAACTGCGTCCGCTTCAGCACTGTCAATAGGTGCAAGGCATTGAGAAGAGAAAACCGGATCATAGTTGGTTCCGCTCTCATCATAGACAGCGTCGGCGCTACAATTCTCCGCTCGTTTCAATGCGATGAACGCAGAGTGAACGAAGGCAGTGGACAGCTTAGACTCTTTCACGGCTGTGGATTGTGCAAGCGCCGGTATGACGAGCACGAAAGCAAGGATCATGAGCAGGTATGTTAATGCCTTCATTATATTTTCCTCTGTAGCTTGATTCATCGTACTCTCGTGTCTATGTCCAGCCCCGCGGGAAATGTCGAAGCTCACATCCTATGTGCCTACCCCAGCCGCTTCCCAAACCGCGGCGCAATCGCATAGTTCAACTGCACCAGCACGATAAACCCAATGCTCAGATAGTTACTCACCACGCAAAGCGCCGCCCCCACCGCATACAGGCTCTGCGCAATCAGCACCCGCCGGCAGATCGCCCCGCGAACCTCAGCCGGAGTTTCGTCCTTCACCAGGCCATGCCGCACAGCATGCGACCAGCTCCAGTACAGCATCACGCCCGGCATCAGGATATTGAGCCAATACAGCACCAGCGCCGACCGGTACTCGATAAACTCCGCCAGCAGCCGCGTCGTCAGCGGCATCAGCGTAATAGTGAAGAGAAACGCCAAGTGAATCCAGGTAAGATCCCGGCTGCCCTCGCGAATATGATTCAACTGCGTCTGCTGCCCAGCCCAGAAGATTCCAAGCGTAAGAAAGCTCATCAGGTAAGCAATCCACTGCGGAGCGAGCCCGGCTAGCGCATGCAGCAGAGCCGCCTCCGAGTGAATCCCCTCCGCCAGCGGTATATGAATATCCAGCACCAGCAGCGTCATCGCCACGGCAAAGATACCGTCACTCAGCGCTGCCAGCCGCTCCAGGCTGCGTCCTTGAATTGCGTTGTACAGTGTAGCCATCTACCGGCCGTTCCGAATGATCTCTACTTCAACAACTCAGCAGTCGGATCCACCGGCTTTCGCTGAAAACGCCAGATGCCGATCACAATCAGAAACACCCCGGCGGCCACTTCCAGCCAGACATGCCAGTCCGTGCGACCCGACGCATAGATTTTATATCCCTGATACAGCGCGAAAACACCCACCAGAACAGCAATCACACCACGAATCTTGTCCGTCATCGGCTCAATCCTCTCAACATGGAGTCTCCCCGGAAGTGCATCGAATGAAAGGTAGAACAAGGCGAAGTTTGACCTGCCCCTCCGGGAATCCCTATCCTCACTAAGGTACAGGATTCGCGCCTGGAAGCAACCCGGTCGCGGTAACCACCCCATCCCGCCCGCCTTTCAAGAAGAGAAGAGGTCTCACCCATGGCAACTCCCGCTACCCCGCCCGTATTGCAGCAGACTGCACTGAACGCGACCCACCGCGCACTCAAGGCCAAGATGGTCGACTTCGGCGGCTGGGATATGCCCGTTGAGTACAGCGGTCTGATGGCCGAGCACATCGCCGTCCGCACCGCCGTCGGCCTCTTCGACGTAAGCCACATGGGCGAAATCCAGTTCCGCGGTCCGAACTCCCTCGCCGCCGTCCAGCGCATTACCATGAACGACGCCTCGCGCCTCAAAGACGGCCAGGCCCAGTACTCCGCCCTGCTCACCCCCGAAGGCACCTTCGTCGACGACATCCTCGTCCACCGCCTCGGTGACAATGACTACCTGCTCGTCGTCAACGCCGGCACTAAGGACAAGGACTACGCCTGGATTCGCAAGCAGGTCGGCAGCATGTCCGGCGTCCACATCAGCGACTACAGCAGCTACTACTCGCAGCTCGCCATCCAGGGCCCACGCGCCGTCGAAACCCTGCAGAAACTCACCAAGGTCGATCTCTCCGCCATCAAGAACTACTGGTTCACCTGGGGTCAGGTCGCCGGCGTCCACAACACCCTCATCGCCCGGACCGGCTACAGCGGCGAAGACGGCTTTGAAATCTACATCCCTTCCAACATCGCCACCACCGAGAGCGTCTGGAACGCCATCCTCGAAGCCGGTGCGGAATTCGGCATCCTGCCCTGCGGCCTCGGCGCCCGCAACACCCTGCGCCTCGAAGCGGGCATGCCCCTCTACGGCCACGAAATCACCGAAGAAACCAACGTCTGGGAAACCGGCCTCGACCGCTGGCTCAAGCTCGGAAAAGACAGCGACTTCCTCGGGCGTTCCACGCTCTTAGCGATCAAGGAGAGCGGTGGTCCATCAAAAAGGCTTGTGGGTTTAGAAATGATTGACCGCGGCATCGCCCGCGATAACTACCGCGTCCTGAACGAAGCCGGCGAAACCATCGGCATCGTCACCAGCGGCTCACCTGCGCCATTCCTCAAGACCAACATCGCCTACGCCTATGTCCCCACAGCAGTAGCCGAAAGCAAAGAAGACGTCTTCGTCCAGGTCCGCACCAACAAAGTCCGCGCCAAACAAGTCCCCACCCCCTGGTACAAGCGCCCCAAGAAGTAGGCACACATTAGACCGCGAGCAGGCGGGCACAATCACCCGCCACTCAAGCGACCGACTAAGCCAGCAGCAAATTCACCGGCGCAGCCTGCGCCGCAGCCAGGCTAGCCAGCACGCCATCATCCACCGCCGTCGTCGTAGCAATCCCCTGATCCGTCTGGAAAGCGTTCAGCGCCGCCAGCGTCTTGCTGTGTCCCGGCGTGCCAATCTGCCCATCGATCCCACCCGGATTGTAGGCAGCATTCCCCGAGCTGTTCGCCAGGAAGCTCAGATACAGCTGCGCCGCCCGCACCGAGATATCCGGCTGCGCCGTGGGATCGCTGAGTTTGTTGTAGTTGCTCTCCAGCAGACCCGCATACGTTGCAACCTGCCCGGTTCCGTTATAGCGCGTGGCCACTGTGGTCCAGTCGTGCGCACGCAGCGCTGAAGCGATTCCCTGGTGTTCGAGAAAGCTTTCAAAAGCCTTCAACTGCGCAGCTTCGGAAGCGCAGCAGTCCGCCACATAGCTGCTCACCGTCGCATAACCGGCGGCTGAATAGTTAAAGCCCATCACCTGCGAAATCCCCCACGAAGCGCTCTGCAAAGCCGCATCCGCATCCAGCGCATACGCCTCAGCCAGCCGCCCATACTCCAGCGTCCCACCCGAGTAGCCACCCCACGTAGGCGCACTGATACCGGGATTCGACGCATCATACTGCGCGTTCGTCCGCTTGCGAAACACCGCGCGCTCAAACAGAATCGGCGGGCGTCGATCGGGTAGAAATCCAGCCTTGCCCGACTCCACCGTAAGCAGCGCCCAGACCGCAGCCGGATCCACACCCAGCGCTGCAACAACACCGTTGAAGTCCGTGGAGCTTAAAGGAGTGGCACTGCAGACAAACGGAAGTTCAGGCATGGAAACCCTCGTCAGGAAAAGTCGCTCCCAAGCCTATCTACAAAACCATCTTGCGATTTCGCAACAAAATAAGTTGGTCCGGGAACTCGGCAAATATTGTCCCACGCAAGACCAGACAATCCAAAGCAAATTTCAGCAGCCGGCCGCCATGCTACGATGCGGCATTCCACCTCACCGGAGGCCCAAGCAATGCAGCGTATCCGCGCCATCTTTCTATCCTGCCTTGCCGCCATAGTTCTCTCTTCAGCAGCAGCCCAGACACAGCCATCCCTGCTCATGCCGGAATCCAAGCTGCCTCCGCAAAAAACCGCGCTCGTCTTCGGCCAGAAAATCGCCTACTACGAAGCCGGCACCGGCCCAATCATCGTCCTCGTCCACGGCTTCGCCAGCCAGGCCCGCTTTGACTGGGGCCAGGTCATCGTCCCGCTCGCCGAGCACCACCACGTCATCGCCCTCGACCAGATCGGCTTCGGCCAGTCCGCCAAGCCGCAATTCGATTACTCCATACAGACCTTCGTCGACTTCCTCGGCGAGTTCCTCCGCGTCAAGCAGGTCAAGAAATTCACCCTCGCAGGCGAATCCCTCGGCGGCTGGATCAGCGCGCTCTACACCATCGAATCCCTAGATCCGAAGAACACCGGCCCCTACGCCATCCCCGCACCCAAACGCCTCATCCTCGAAGACGCCGCGGGCATGGCCGCCCTGCCTGCAACCGGCGCACCCATCCCCGTCACCGGCACCCTTGCCGACGCACACAGCGTAGCCATCGTCTTCCATGACAAGTCCCGGGTCACCGAAGAGTTCGTCCGCGAAAACTTCACCATGAAACTGGCCGCCAACGACGGCTTCACCGAGCGTTCTGTCTGGGCCAATCCAAAGATAGCCAGCGAAGTCGTCAAAGACCGCCTCGCCAAGATCACTATCCCCACGCTGGTCGTCTGGGGCGGCAGCGACGAAGTTGTTCCACTCGAAGCCGGCAGAGCCTACGCAGCGGGTATTCCCGGCGCCAAGCTAGCCATCATCCCCGAGTGCGGCCACGGCCCATCCATCGAGAAACCAAAAGAGTTCCTGGCCGCCGTCCTACCCTTAATCGACTAAAAGCAGCTAACAGAGAACAGCGGACAGTAAGGACCTAAACCCTTTTGCGAATGGTTTGGCTCTAACTGTCCGCTGTTCTCTGTTTGCTGTTAGCTGTACTCTGCTTACTCCTGCGTCGTCCCCGGCCGCACCACAAACACCTGCTGCGGCGCGTCCACCGAACTGCCCGGCACACTCAGCTTCAGCTTCATCTGCTGCACCTCGGACTTGCCTTTCAGCGTCGAAACGAAACTCAGCTCGTACTGGTTCCGGAACCGCCGCGTCAGCTCCTCCAGATACGGATCGAAGGAAACCGGATTCCCGCTCCCCTGCCAGAAGCTCTTACCACCCGTAGCCTCAGTAACAATCAGGCTCAGATTCTGACCGGCATTGTTTTCGTATTGCGTGTTCGCTATCGCGCCCTGCCCACGCCAGTAGATCGAATACACCACCAGCCCGGCCTTCGCCGAATCCCGGATCGCCGTCTGCAAATACGGATTGTCCGGATCAAAGCGCAGATTGTAAGGGTCCACGCCATCGGTAATCATCAGTACCTCGCGCCGCGCCGCCGCATTGCGCGAAGGCCACCGCTTGGCCAGGTCCGAAAGGCAGAAATAAGGGCTGGCATTCGATCCAACGGATCCACCCGGCAGATGCAGTCCCTTCAGCACCACGGCGTGGTCGCCACTGAAAGGTCCGCTAATTAGCGAATTCCCATTCTGCATGTAAGCAAAGGTGGCATAAACGTTCGGCGGCAGCGTCTTGATGAACTTTTCCAGGTCTTCAAACTGGCGCCCAAGCGAATTTCGCGCCGAACTATCAATAAGCACCACCAGTTCCACCGGGCTATTCGCTCCAAGCGGCACCAATTTGGCAATGGTGGCGTCCTTGCCATTCACCTTCAACTTCGCCCCGGCCGCAGCAACGCTCGGCGTGGCATCTCCATCGTGTTTCGGCAGAACCGTAACGATTACCTTTCCCTGTCCCTCATTTTCGCCCTGCGCAAACCCCTGAGCGCCCAAAAACAAGGCACCCGAAATCAACCCAACCGCAACAGCAATCCCACGAATCCGCATAACTCCCTTTCACCGCACCGCTAAGTCCGTCTGTCGATCCTATTCGCTCTACTGCAGATTAGACGCGCCATCGAGAAAGAAAGCCCTACGCAATTAGAGCGAAACCGGCCACATCACCGAGACTCGCTACAATATCCCTATGCAATTTCTCTCCATCAGCCGCCGCCTAACCGACAAATTCCCACCCGAAGCCTTCACCCCCGAGCTGGGAGCCAAGGAAACCGCCCGCGTCCGCGAACTCTACGCCGCCGGCATCCTCCGCCAGGTCTGGAAGCGTGGCGATGTTCCCGGCGCCAGCATCCTCTGGGAAGCAGCCTCGAAGGCCGACGTCGAAGCCGCCATCGCCAGCTTGCCCATCTTCCAGGCCGGCATGCTCGAAGTCGTCGCCCTCATCCCGCTCGAACCGTATCCCGGCTTCAGCGCCTAGATCGTGCGAAGCGCCGATTTCACAGCGCCAACCCCGATTTCGCCCGGATTTCCTCCGCCACCTCCGCTACCCTTACACTAGAAAGTCAGCCTGCTCCAACCCGACCCAACCCCGAAAGGAACCGCCATGGCCTACCCGGCAAACCTGAAATACACCAAAGAACACGAGTGGCTCGACATCAGCGGCACCGTCGGCACCATCGGCATCACCGACTACGCCCAGGGCACCCTCGGCGACATCGTTTTCGTTGAACTGCCCAAGGTCGGCGATTCGGTCAAGGCGCACTCCACCTTCGGCTCCGTCGAGAGCGTCAAGGCCGTCAGCGACCTCTACTCGCCCATCAGCGGCACGGTCACCGAGATCAACGAAGCCCTGAACAGCGCGCCCGACGCTATCAACGAAGACGCGCACAGCGCCTGGATCATCAAAGTCGAGCTCTCCGATCCGTCTGAAGTCGATTCCCTGCTCGACTCTGCCGCCTACGAGGCTTTCATCGCAGAGGAAACCGGCCACTAGAATTCAAGTCCCGCTTCAGGCTCGCCCGTCGCGCCTGAAGCGAATGGCATCGGAAAAACATCCAACACGCACGATTGCACTACGAAAACACGCTTTTAGCCCAAAGCTAGAAGCTAGAGGCTAGAAGCTAACATGCGCTATCTCCCCAAATCCCCCGCCGAACGCGCCGATATGCTCGACGTCATCGGTGCGCCGTCGATCGACAAGCTCTTCGAAGTCATCCCTGAGGAATACCGCCTCACCCGCGACCTCGACATCCCCCGCCAGTACGGCGAGAGCGAGATCATCGAGTACTTCAAGGCCGCCGCGGCCAAAAACGCCGTCGGCTACGCCAGCTTCCTCGGCGCCGGATGCTACCGCCACTACAAGCCGGTCGTGATCGACTCGCTCGTCCAGCGCGGCGAATTCCTCACCAGCTACACTCCGTACCAGGCCGAAATGACCCAGGGCACACTCCAGGCCATCTTCGAGTTCCAGACCATGATCTGCGAACTCACCGGCATGGACGTCGCCAACGCCAGCATGTACGACGGCTCCACCGGCGCCGCAGAAGCAGTCATGATGGCCGCCCGCGTCACCGGCCGCCACAAGTCGGTCGTCGCCTCCAGCGTTCACCCCGAGTACCGCGAAGTAATGACCACTTACGCGCAGCACCAGGGCCTGCCATCAACCACAGTCGGCTACGACCCCGAAACCGGCCGCGTGGACCTCGCAGCCCTCGAAGCCGCTATTACTGAAGAAACCGCCTGCGTCCTCGTCCAGTCGCCGAACTTCTTTGGCGTCATTGAAGACATTCCGGCCATCGCCGACATCGCCCACGCAAAGGGAGCCCTGCTGATCGTTTCGATCGCAGAAGCCGTCTCACTCGGCATCGTCAAGCCTCCCGTCGAAGCCGACATCGTCTCCCTCGAAGCGCAGTCCTTCGGCGTCGCCATCAGCTACGGCGGCCCCTTCTGCGGCGTCATCGCCACCAAGGAAAAGTACCTCCGCCAGATGCCCGGCCGCCTCGCCGGACAGACCACCGACGCCGACGGCAACCGCGGCTTCGTTCTCACACTCTCGACCCGCGAACAGCATATCCGCCGCGAAAAGGCCACCAGCAACATCTGCACCAACCAGGCGCTCGTAGCCCTCATGGCCACCATCTTCCTCACCGTCTACGGCAAGGAAGGCATCCGCGACCTGGCCATCCACAACCTGGCCAAAGCCGACTTCGCAGCAAAGTTGCTCAGTGCCCAACCGGGAACAAAGCTGCTTTTCGGAAACAGCCCCCGCGTCAACGAATTCGTCCTCCAGACCACCGAGGCGCCGTCCGAGCTGAACGCCCGCCTGCTCGAACAAAAAATCATCGGCGGCGTAGACCTGTCCCGCTGGTACCCCGAACTCGGCAACGCCACCCTCTGGTGCGCCACCGAACTGAACACGCGCTCTCAAATCGAATCCGCCGCCGAAACGCTCGCTGGCGCCGCCGTTTTGGCCTAAGGAAAATCATGGCAACCATCGAAGCAATCCCCGCAATTACGAAGTCCACCGGCCCCACGCCCCGCATCACCACCGGCAAGGTCCGCGCGCACCAGGTCCAGAACGAAGGCCTGATCTTCGAGAAGTCCTCGCCCGGCAAGCGCGCCTACAAGCTGGCCCCGCTCGACGTGCCCGAAGTCGACCCCAAGGCCCTGCTCGGCGACCTCGTGCGCGACAACACCGGCATGATGCCCGAGTTGAGCGAGATCGAGATCATCCGCCACTTCACGCGGCTCTCCACCTGGAACTACGCCATCGACCTCGGCATGTACCCGCTCGGCTCCTGCACCATGAAGTACAACCCGCGCGTCAACGAGCTCGTCGCCCGCATTGAGGGTCTGGCCGAAGCGCACCCCTACCAGCCGGAATCGCTCTCCCAGGGCTCGCTCGAAATCTGCGAGCTGCTCGAAAAGTGCCTCATCGAAATCACCGGCATGGACGCCATCACCATCCAGCCCGCCGCCGGTGCCCACGGAGAGTTCACCGGCATCCTGCTCGTCCGCGCCTATCACGAATCGAAGGGCAACGCCCGCAAGAAGGTCCTCGTCCCTGACTCCGCGCACGGCACCAACCCAGCCACCGCCGCCCTCTGCGGCTACCAGGTGCAAAACCTCAAGTCGAACGCACTCGGCATGGTCGATCTCGAAGAGCTGGCCAAAGCCGTCGATGAAGATACCGCCGCGCTGATGCTCACCAACCCCTCGACGATCGGCGTTTTTGAAAGCGAGATCCACAAGATCGCCGACATCCTCCACGCCAAGGGCGCACTGCTCTACATGGACGGCGCCAACATGAACGCCCTCGTCGGCAAGGCCCGTCCCGGCGACTTCGGCGTGGACGTCATGCACCTCAACCTGCACAAGACCTTCTCGACGCCCCACGGCGGCGGCGGCCCCGGCTCCGGCCCGGTAGCGTGCAAGGCCATCCTCGAACCGTTCCTGCCAACCCCTGTCCTCAAGAAGTCCGATGACGGAAAGCTCGGCTGGAATTTCAACCGCCCGCAGTCCGTCGGCCGCGTCCGGGCCAACTACGGCAACTACGGCATGTTCATCCGCGCGCTGGCCTACATCCTGGCCAACGGCCCAGACGGTCTGCGCCAGACCACCGAAGACGCCGTACTGAACGCCAACTACATCCGCAGCGGCCTGCAGGACCTCTTCGACCTGCCTTACAAAACCGCCTCCATGCACGAAGTCGTCTTCAGTGACCGTCGCCAGGCCGCCAAAGGCATCAAGACCGGCGACATCGCCAAGCGCCTGATCGACTACGGCTTCCACCCCTACACGGTCAGCTTCCCCATGATCGTCTCCGGCGCCCTGATGATCGAGCCCACCGAGAGCGAATCGCGCGAAGAGCTTGACCTGTTCATCGCCGCCATGCGCGCCATCGCCCAGGAAGTGGAAGACTCCCCGGAGCTGATCAAGAACGCACCACACAGCACCCGGGTCTCACGCCTCGACGAAACCACAGCAGCCAGAAAACCCATCCTTCGTTGGAAGCCGACGACTGCCTGAGGATCGATTCGGGACAGCGCAAGAAGATAAACATAGGCCGGAGTTCTCTGAAACGAGACTTCGGCCTATACTTTTGCCTATGCGAGAGATCATCGATCCAAAACTCGTTGACTGGTCCGACTGCCCACTTGTCGAGCGCAACCCTCTCAAGCTAAGCGGCGTTCCCATCGTGAAACACACCCGCGTCCAGGCAGACTCCATCGTAGAAAACTATGAGTCCGGTTCCCCAGTCGAAGAAATCTCCGACAACTTTTCCATCTCCGAAGAAATCATTCGCGAGCTTCTTGCCTTCGCGGCAAAGCATCGAAATTCACTCGTGCAGTGAAAATCATTCTCGATCACAATGTGCCCAAGAGACTACGCAACGCTTTGCCTCGGCATAATGTAAGTACTGCCAGAGAGATGGGTTGGGCCGAGTTGGAAAATGGCAATCTCCTTAAAGCTGCTGAGTTAGAGCGTTTCGAACTGATGATCACCTGCGATCAGAATCTCTCGTATCAGCAAAATCTGAACGACAGGAGGCTAGCGCTTCTAGTCTTCAATACGAACAATTGGAAGTTGATCCAGCGAGAGATTGGAATGGTCTCGGAAATGGTCGATGCGGCTGAGCCGGGGAGCTTTCGATTTCTGGAAATACGACAACCGCATTCCAAACCGTGAGCCTCTCGCTGTAGAACAATTACCCCATTCAGTGAACCAATTCCCCGTTCGCTGAAATGAAGCACAAAAGGCCATAATTCAACGCAAATGTAAGTTTCAGATTCCAATAGACTTCCAACAAAGCCAGAAATGGCCCCTTCCATTCACCGCAAAATGCTCCGCGTGGAACAATTCTGTTTTGCAGCGGCATGTGATCCAGATCGCGCCGAATCAGCATCGTTCCGCCAGTAGAGCTAATCTGATAGAAGAGGATTTTCGACAAATGACGGTTTATAACGAGCGGCGCGCCGATCTCGAAAAGTATGAATTCATGATGGGCGTGGAGCGTGGCCGGCTCGCTGTCGCTCTCGATCTGCTGACAGACTCGCTGGTAATGACTGGCCAGCACGGCGTTTATTGCGTCTCGAATCGAAATCCCAGCCAGCCCCGGCTCGACCTGCAAGCAGTTCTGGCTGGGATCAATGGCGCGAAAGAACTCATCCAGTCGGTGATGGCGGAACTCGAAAAGAAGAAAACCGCCGCCGAATAGCTCTTACTTGACGGCAGTAACGACCACCGAAGCGTCCACGTTGGCCCACTTCAGATGAAGTTCCGTGTTCTGGCCGACGGTCTTTTCGAAATCGATTAGAAACGTCTCTACCGGCACGGCGGTGCTCCCTGTGGACATGGTCACGCGGCCGAGATCCTGAGCCTTGTCATAGACCGTGCCCCACTGGCCGGTTTGCTTATTGACAATGAGTGTCCAACCGTCAGCCGTCGGGAGCGAGTAAATCGTGTATGTCCCGGCGGGAACGTTAAGGTCGCCGATCTGGAGTGCACTTGATGTACGCAGCGTGGTCGCCGCATTCGCGCCCGTGCGCCAGACTTCACCGTAAGGAACCAGGCCGCCGAAGATAGTTCGTCCACGCATGGATGGTGCGCTGTAATCAATCGTGATCGTGGCGTTAGGCAGGATGACATCGGCCTTCATCGGCGGGCTGATCGGCTTCTTGGGATCTGCCGGCACGTCGGTCTTGGGAGCCATGGGAACCGAGGGTGGAGCTGGAGCAGCTTGTGCTCCGGCGAAACGAGTGGCGGCAACGGAGACGAGGGCAAGGCAACAGGCGGCAAGTACTGGCGAACGCATAAGGACCTCTCAGCGGCGAGTGTAGCAAACCGGACCCTGCTCTGTTGTATGGAAGCAGACAACCTCTTTTGCTGTCCCAAAGTTCAGTGTCTGGGTCGAGGATGCCGTTTCAATTTGCGGGCGTAGTATCCCAATTATCCGGGAATGGAGTATTCTTGAGTTGGGCACCCGTAGCTCAGCTGGATAGAGCGAACGCCTCCGAAGCGTTAGGTCACAAGTTCGAATCTTGTCGGGTGCACCATACTATCCTCTCGCTGCAATTCCCCTCTATTACACTGGGTGTGTTACCCGGACTCGAAACGCGCGACATCCCCTGTCTGCGGAGTCTGCACAAGGATCTCTATGCACTGGAATCTGGAACAGATTGTGTGGGCGTTGATGCTCGCCGGTCACCTCATACTGCTCGTCGTCCTAATGGGCCGCGACCGCGTTCGCCTGTTTCCATGGTTCACGGCGCTCACGGTCGCCTCCACTCTGGAACTGCTCGCGGAACATCTGCTCAACAACAAGCTGACCACCCTCGCGACGTACTGGGTGAACTTCTCCGCGATGATCATCGTCTGGGTGCTCGGCGTGCTCGTGCTCGTCGAGCTGTCACGCCGGATCTTTTCAAGCGGCAAAGCTGGCCTGATTCTGAAGTCACGCGGCTGGGGCGGTTGGAGCCTGGTCACTGTCGTGCTCGCACTGCTGGCCGTCTGGTTCTGGGGACCCTGGCCTACCTGGCAGGCTCTGCAAATGGAGTACAAGACGGAGCCGGTTCAGTTCAAGGTCATGATCCTGGTGCTGACCGCAACGCGCGGGCAGATGGTGTTGGCCATTCTTACCGTAGAAGTGGTGCTGCTGTTCGCGATCTTCGCGAAGCGGTTCGGCTTCGACTGGCGTACACATCCGCGGCAGATTGCTCTGGGCCTTGTGGTCATCGCGCTGGGCATCCTGTCCATCTCTGGAATCGCGGAATACTTGAAGCATAACCGCGACCTGAGCAATCCGGAGGTTCTCCGCCAGTCTCAGGCTTTGGTGGAGCATGCGGAGCAAGGCCGCCACGCCCTCGGAGTTCTTGTGCTTGTCTGGTGGATTATTTGCCTGTGGCGTGATTTTCCGGACGTGCAGCCCGACGATCTGGCTGGAGCGCCGGTTCCTGCTCTTGTGGGCCTACCTACGCTCGAAGGTGAGGCTGCCGTCGATCCTGAGGACGACGAGATGAGCTTCCGCGACTAATCGGCCGATCTCGATTTCCGAGTAATTTCAGGAATCTTTGAAATTCTCCTTGACGACCAGTTACTCTATTTTATAGAGTAATCTTCATTCGAGAGAACTCTGATGCTTCTGAGGCTCTCCAGGAGATTCCTAATGAGCAACAACGACACCCAACAGGAGCTGGCCGCACGGCTCAGCCTGATTGAAACCATGATTGCCGAGGGACGGCAGAAGACCGAGAGCTGGGGATGGACCTTCGTCCTGTGGGGCGCGGCCTACGCAGGAGCGATCATCTTTGCCAACCTGGGAACGCCGGTCACTGAGTGGACCACCTGGGGACACCGCACTCTGGCCTGGCCGATTTGTATAGCGTCTGCGCTGGTGGTGATGTTCGTCTACATCATGCTTGCGGGGCGGAAGAGCGCTTCGCAGCCGGACACGACGATGGGACGCGCTGTCTTCTCCCTCTGGATTGCGATGGGGATCTCGTTGTTCCTGCTGCTGCAGGCCCTTGCATCAAGCGGGAAGCTGGACCAGCATATCTTCGTGGCTGTCGTCGCTTCACTGCTGGGCATGACGAACGCGGCATCGAGCCTGATCCTCAAATGGCGGCTCCAGTTTGCCTGTGCCGTCGTCTGGTGGGCCACAGCGGTATCGGTATGCTTTGTGTCGGTCGCCCAGTCGACGATCATTTTTCTGGTTGCCATTTTTCTCTGCCAGATCGTCTTTGGCATCTACGGCATGATTTCCGAAGCCAGGCAGATACGCGCCGGCGCATCGGGAGCGGCCCATGCCTGATCCCGTGACCGACGTGAGTGAGCAGGAAGCCGGATTGCCGGAGCTGAACCCGGTGATCCACGGCAAGCTGCGGCTGGCGCTGCTGAGTCTGCTCTCCACCGTCGAGGAGGCCGAGTTTACCTGGCTGCGAGCGAAGACAGGGTCGACAGACGGCAACCTCGGCGCGCAGTTACTGAAGCTCGAAGAGGCCGGGTATGTCGCCGTCGAGAAGAAGTTCGTCCTGCGTAAACCGCAGACCCTTTACCGCATGACCGAAGCGGGCCGCACGGCTTTGACCGAATATGTCCAGGCGCTCAGGCAGTTGCTGGGCGGAGCCATCCAGATCTGAACCCAAGTTGGCAAAACGAACGAAAAGGAGAATTGCGATGGAAACGAAAGTGACAGCAAATCAGTTGACCGGCAGAGCGATCGGATCGATCTTCTTCACCGCTTTTGGAGCGCTCTGGCTGGCCATGGCGCTCTTTATCCGCCAATCGCTCACTGGCGCAAGCATCGCCGGGATAGCATTCGGTCTATCCATTTTGCTGAGCATGATTTATGCGCTGATGCGGCAGGCTGGGCGCTTCCCGCGCGTGGAAGAGGATCCGGCAAGAGGCCGAGCCTTCAACCGCATCAACATCGTTCAATGGATCGCCATCGGGATCGTCGCGTTCAGCTTTGCCCGACTCCACATCGATGCCTACGTGCTATCGGCAATCACTGTAATTGTCGGCCTGCACATGTTTCCGCTGGCGCGGTTGTTTCGTTACCCGGTCCACTACGTGACCGGCGCCGTGTTGACGCTGTGGGGGATCGTAACGGTCGTGCTGGTACCGGTGGAGCACCTGCAAAGCACTACGGCCTTTGGAACGGGAGGCATTTTGTGGGTTAGCGCCCTGATTACGCTCGGTCTCGGACTGGCTACGGCCAAGCGCGGTAGGGAGACGCTGCCCGGAGCGCAGTCATCAATGGCTCTGTAGCCGTTGCGTCCATTAGAAGGCAAAGAAATGCCCGGGGCTTCGATGCTCCGGGCATTGTTGTTTTTAGATGTGGCAGCTGGCCAGCCCGCGCTTTTCGAGGTAGCGCTGGTGGTAATCCTCGGCGCGCCAGAAGGTTTGAGCGGGCTCGATCTTCGTTGCGATCTTCTTCGAGAACTTGCCGCTGGCGTTCAGCTCGGCAATTTTCGCTTCTGCTGCGGCCTTCTGCTCTTCTGAGTGATAGAAGACTGCTGAGCGATACTGCGTGCCCCAGTCCGGACCCTGGCGGTTAAGCTGGGTCGGGTCGTGGAGTGAGAAGAAAGCGTCGAGCACCTGACTATAGGTGATCTTGGCCGGGTCGAAGTCGAGTTCGACGACTTCGGCGTGGCCGGTCGAATCGGTGCAAACATCGCGATAAGTAGGGGCTTCGGTCTTGCCGCCTTCATAGCCGACGGCGGTGGCCGTCACGCCGGGAAGGTTGGCGAACGCCACCTCGACACCCCAGAAACATCCTGCTCCAAACGTAGCTTTTTCCATGTGAATCCTCTCTCCGATTGGATGGCGAGGCGGGCCTTTGGTTGCACCCGCCTGCCGGACTACTGGTTTCTATTCTTCCTTGCCCTTAGGCTTGGGACGGCCCTTGTTCTTGCCGGCGAAAGAGTTGCGGGCGCGTTCCTTGATGCGCGGCTGGCCGTCGGGGCCGAAGCGCGGCACGGGGGTGCTGTTGCTGCCGCCGGGCTGCGGGCGGGGGGCGTCAAACTTGCGGGGACCGGCCGAACCTGCGGAGCGTGCTCCGGATGGCTTGCTGCCGAACGGCTTAGCTCCAAATGGTTTCGCACCGAACTTCTTGGGGCCGCCGAATGTCTTGCCTTCGCGGGGCTTGAACTCGCGGGGAGCGTCGCCGTCGAAGGACTTCGGGCGCCGGGTTGGCGGGCCGTCGGTTCCCGCCGTGCGCGGGCGGAAGGGACGATCTCCGCCAGACGGAGGACCATCTGTCCTGGGACGGAATGGGCGATCTCCGCTTGCTGGGCGGCCTCCGGTGGGACGAGCTCCGGCTGGGCGGAAGGTCTTGGCTCCGCCGCCGAATCCACCGCTACGTGGGCCGTCGGCCTGCGGACGGAAGGGACGACCGGATGCTGATCGTCCAGATGCAGGCCGGCCTGCGTTGCCCTGCCGCACGCGCGGCTCGTTTTCGACCGGCTCGATCTTGAAGCCGGGCGTCTTGTTCCCCGGAACGAAGTCATCGTCATCGTTGGCAGGGCGGAAGCTGCGCGCTGGTTTGTCGGCATTGAAACGCTTCGGCGGGCCGTCATTGCGGAAGGCTGGCCTTGCACCAGGTCTGGCGCCGGTACGACCGCCGGGTGCATCCCCAGCGCGGAAGCCGGGCTTGTAATCAGGATTGAACGCGCCCTTCGACGGCGGTGTGTCGCTCTCGAAGTCGTCTTCTGGACGGTTCTTGCGCGGCGGAAGGATGTATTCGGTTACAGGCGGCTCAGCGGGACGGCTGCTGCGCGGCTTGCCCGCGAAACCGGGCTTTGCGCCGAAAGATGGTCTTCCGCCGGGGCCACCTGAGGGACCGGCGCCGGGGCCGGAACGGAAAGCTGGCTTGCGATCAGAGCTGAAGCCGGGCTTGGCGAAGGGCTTGCGGTCCGAACCCGCTGCGCCGCCAAAATCCTTCTTGAACGCGGGCCGTTCGCCCGTCTTCGATTCTGCGCGGTAGGCGGGGTTGAATTCCTTCTTGTAGGTCTGGCCGAATTCGGGCTTGGGCTCGCGCTTGAAGCCGGTCTTGATGGCCTTGTTGAAGGACTTCTCCGGCTTGAACTCCGCCGGGGACTCGGTCTGGAACTCTGGGCGAACTGCCGGTTTTACGAAAGGCCGGGTTGGGCGGCTGATCGGCTCGTACTCCGGACGGCCTTCGGTCTTCTTGTAGCGCACGGTCTTGCCAGCCACGGTGGGAAGCTGGGCTTCCTTGGGTCCACGGCGGCGGCGAGTCTTCAGCTTGCCTTCGGAGGCGAGGCGCAGAGCCTGCACTTCTTCCGGCTCGAGTTCGCGCAGCTTGCCAGGCTCCTGGTCGAGGATCAGCGGGCCGTAGCCGACGCGGCGGATCTTTTCGACGTGGTGGCCGATCTCCTCGAACATCTTGCGCAGCTCGCGATTGCGGCCTTCGATGATGATGACTTCGTACCAGGGGTTGTCGCCCTGGCGGACCTGGCGGATCTTGGCTGGCGCAGTGCGGACGCGGCCGGAGTTGGTGCCGGGGCGACCACGCTCGATCACTACGCCTTCGCGCAGGGCGTCGAGCATGTCTTCGGTGGGCTGGCCGGAGACTTTGACGAGATAGGTCTTTTCAACGCCGGAGGACGCCTTGGTCAGCTTGTTGGCGAGCTCGCCGTCGTTGGTGATGAGTAGCAGGCCTTCGCTGAGGTAGTCGAGGCGGCCGACGGGGTAGAGGCGCTCGCGCTCGTTCGCGAAGAACTGCATGACGGTGGGGCGGCCTTCGGGGTCGCTGACCGTAGTGACGTAGCCCTTGGGCTTGTTGAGGACGAAGTAACGGATGCGCTCGGGGCCTTCGAGCAGCTTGCCGTCGACGCGGATGTGGTCACGCTCGGGGTCGGCCTTGGTGCCGAGTTCGGTGATGACTTTGCCGTTGATCTGCACCTGGCCGCCGGAGATCAGCTCTTCGGCCTTGCGGCGGGAGGAGATGCCGGCCTTGGCGAGGATCTTCTGCAGGCGCTCGAGCTTCGGCTCGGGGGCGGCAGCGACGGGAGCGAGCGCTTCTTTGCGCGGCTCGGGCTTGGGCTCGTCTGGGTCCTCGGTCTGTTCGTGGTGCGCGCCTAGAACGTCGGCTACTTCTGCTGCGCCAGGCTCGTCGGTGACGAGGTCGCGGCCTTTCTCTTTGCGAGGCTTGGTGGCGCGCTTAGGCTTGGGAGTTTCTTCAAGCACGTCGGCGATGGCTACGGCTTTCTTCGCGGCTGCCTTTTTGGCGGGCTTTACCTTGACGGGCTCGGCGGCAACTGGCTCGATCACGATTGCTGGTGCGGCTGCTTCTACTGCCGCTTCGGGTGCGCTGGCTTCTACTGCTGCCGCAGCTTTCTTCTTGGTGGCCTTGGGCTTTGCTGTTGATTCTGCGGCCTCGGCCGGGTTCTCTATCTCTGATTTACTACTGCTTTTTTTCTTGGTAGCCATTGTTATGCCTCAATCTCTTCTGCGTCCTGTCTCTCGACGGGCGCTTGTGCTTCCGCTGCCTCTTGCGAGGGCTCTGCGGTAGGTGTGGATACTTCTGGTGCTTCCGCGGCCGGCTCTTCCGGCCCTTCTTCTTCCAGTGCTTTTTCTTCTGATGCTGGCTCAGAGGCGGGGGCGGCAAACAAATCGCCGCTCTGGTTCTCGGCTTCCGATTCCTCGCCCTCGCTCAACTCCAGCGCTGCCATCTTTTCGAACTCTTCCATCGACGGCAGCTCATTCAAATCCTTTAATCCAAAACGGAGCAGAAACTCCTTGGTCGTCTTGTACAGCATGGGACGGCCAATGACCTGCTTGCGCCCTGCTGTCGCGATCAGCTTGCGGCTAATGAGCGACCCGAGTACACCGCCTGAGTCCACACCGCGAATCTCCCCTACTTCGGGGGCGGTCACTGGCTGCTTGTAAGCGATGACGGCCAATGTTTCGAGCGCGGGCAGGGAGAGCTTCAGCGCCGGCTTCAGGCTCTTGACGAAGGCCCGGACAGCGTCGTGAATCTCCGGCTTGGTGCCCATGCGGAAGCCGCCCGCGATCTCGCGAATCTCGATGCCGCGGCTGTCAGCGGCGTACTCGGCGATCAGCTCATCGAGTACACTGCGCAGGATCTCGCGGACTTCGCGGTCCTTGGCGCGCTGCTGGCGCTTGGCTTCGAGCTCGGGATCGATATCTTCTGCCGGCTCGGGGCTCGCCGTCTCAGCGGTGGCCTCCGGCGCTGCTTCTGGCTGGACTTCGTGAGATTCCTGCGATTCGGGATCCAGAACCTCGGCATTCAAGGCTTCGACGTTTAAGTCTTCGCCGAACTCGCCGGGAATAAGGTCTGCGGGCGTCACAGGCTCTTCAGTCTCGACAATTTCGCTGATCTCGGCTGACTCAGGCAGGTCCACCAGTTCGAGGGTCGGCTGCGGAGCGGGGACGAGCGCTGCGGCTTCAGCCTCGCGCTCGGCTTTGAGTTCGAGGGCTTCTTCGGCAAACAACGCGACGAACTGCGCGAGGGTTACGGGCTCCTCGGCAGCATAAATTACGGCTTCCAGCTTAGCTTTCAGACTCATTTTGTTAAATACGCACCTTAGGTATGGTACCGGAAGCTGGGTGCGCCTGCCGTCTGCTCCCAGCTTAATCCTGAATATGCAGGCTAAAACAGTACGGGCGTCCGGAAATCCGGACGCCCGCTGAGTTTACCGATGCTGGAGTCTATGCGAACTGGCGGAAGACCCAGAACAGACCGGCCGACAGCAGAGCCGCCGCGGGCAGGGTGCAGACCCAGGCCATGGCGATGGAGCGCAGCGTGGACCACTGCAATCCGCTGCCGTTCGCGACCATGGTTCCGGCGATGCCGGAGCTGAGCACATGCGTCGTGCTGACCGGCATACCGAACTGGTCAGCGGCGATGATGGTGCCCATAGCCACCAGTTCCGCCGAGGCACCCTGCGCGTAGGTGAGGTGGTCCTTGCCGATCTTCTCGCCCACGGTGACGACGATGCGCTTCCAGCCGACCATGGTGCCCATGCCGAGCGCGAGGGCAACGGCGATCTTGACCCAGAGCGGGATGAACTTAGTCGACTTGTCGAGGCGTACCTGATAGTCCTTCAGGATCGCGGTTTCCTGGTCGCTGAATGCGATCACCTTCTTCTTGTTCATGATGGTGAGCGCGGCGGAGGTGACATACATGTCGTTGCGGACGTTCTGCTGATCCTTGGGCGGAACGGCCTTCAATTCCTTGTAGGCGCCGACTTCATGGCTCAGGTCTTCAACCAGCTCACGCAGAGCGATGGTGGTGGTGGGCGTGAACTGCTTGGTCTTGAGAAAATCGGTCACGTCGGCGCGTGGATCGCCCATGAGCGCATTCTTATCGGCGTGGTTGCTGAGGATGCCGGCGACCTGGTCAGAGACGGCGACGAAGCCGATCACGTCCTGCGTGCCGACCGCATGGTTGAGCGCGTAGGCGGTGGGGACGGTTCCGATGAGGATGAGCATGATCAGGCCCATGCCCTTCTGTCCGTCATTGGAGCCGTGGCCGAAGCTGACGCCGGTGCAGGTGAGTACCAATAGGGCGCGAATCAGGAACGGTGGTGGTTCGTCGCCCTTGGGAGCCTGGAAGAGCGGCGGATAGTTCTTCTTGAGGAGCGCCTTGGTCACCAGCATCAGCAGGAAGGCAACGCCGAAGCCGACGAGAGGTGAGATGAGCAGGACTCGGAAGACCTTGGTGACCTGTTCCCAGTCAACGCCGGCGGTCCCGCTGTGGCCGCTCATGAGTTGGTTGGCGATGCCGACGCCGATGATCGAGCCGACCATGGTGTGCGAGCTGGAGGCGGGCAGACCGAGTGCCCAGGTGGCCAGATTCCACAGAATGGCGGCAATCAGCAGCGCGAAAACCATGGCGAATCCGGCGCCGGAGCTGACCTGCAGGATGAGTTCGACCGGCAGGAGCGTGATGACCGAGTAGGCGACCGCGCCGCTCGAGGTAAGCACGCCGATCAGGTTCCACATGCCGGACCAGACTACGGCTACGTGCGGTTCGAGGGAGTGCGTGTAAATGACGGTCGCGACAGCGTTGGCTGTGTCGTGGAAGCCGTTGACGAACTCGAAGCCGAGCGCGATCAGCAGAGCCGTGGCCAGAAGCACATAGGGCCACATGCTGACCAGCCTTACGTTGCCCATGTCATGCATGATGTTGAAGCCGCAATAGGCCAGGCCGCCAAGGAGGATCGCGGCGAAGATGATTCCGCCTACGACTCCCGGACCCTTTTTCATTTTCTTATCAAGCAGAGACTGTCCTGCTGCCGGCGTTGCCAGAGTTGCCATGAACTTATCCCCCAGGAGACTAACTCTCGCAAGCTAACAGGGGGATGATTGACGGAGTGTGAATTGGGGGTACTTTAGATTATGAATTTCTTATGAATAGGATAGAAGGTGCTTGCGAGCGACTACGACTCTATCGAACCAGAGGAGCCGTGTTGCTGTCGAACCAGATTGTCAGTTGCTGTTCGCTGATCTGACCTGCAGCCAATCCGAGGATGGTCAGGTAAGCATCCTCTTGGTTTGCGGTTACTTCAATTCCGTTCGTCTCGAGAAATGCGAATGAAACAACCAGTGCTGTTCGTTTGTTCCCGTCGACAAATGGATGATTCGAAGAGATGGCAAACGCATAGGCTGCAGCGAGCCTTGTGAGCGACGGCGGCGCTTCTTCGTAGACCCACAAATTACGCGGACGGTCAAGCGCAGACTCAAGCATCCCTGTGTCTCGGATACCCGGGCTACCGCCGTGAGCCGAGAGCCCCATGTCATGGAAGATCAGGGCATCGGTCGTGTCCATCCAGATGGGCTCGTCCATTACTCTGCCAGTTTGCGCAAGGCGTCCTTATATTTGCGCATGACTCGCTCAGCGGCTTCCATCTTGCGCATGAATGTCTCGTCGTAGGCGGTCATGTTGAAGCCGTACGGAGTTTCTGACAATGTGATTGTGTCTCCCTTAGCGACGTTCAGATGATTCAGAACTTCCTTAGGAAGGACAATGCCTGCGGAATTGCCGACTGTCGTGATTTTGAGCGTAGTAGCCATGAGAACTGCCTCGCAGCCTCATTATAACTTTCATTAGAACCTAAGTCTACCGCCAGTCGTCCTGCGCGCGGGTAGAGATTTCGTTGATCACCGACTCGAACTCCGTGTGCTTCTTGATGAAGATCTCGCTGAAGTTGCGGTCCTGGTTGAGCAGGATGGCCTGCAGGCGGACCAACTCCAGTAGCGCGAGGAACATAGCCACGAGGGCGCGCTGGGACTTGGTATTGCCGAGCAGGCGGTGCAGCGAGACGGGGCGGTCTTCCATGGTCAGGCGGCGGCCGAGAAACTGGATCATCTGGCCTACAGTGACGGAATCTTCTTCTACGTTGAGAACAGGACGGGTGCGCAGGCGTTCGAGGATGCTGGCGAAGACACGGGCCAGGTCGCCGGTGTCGGCGGCGATTTCAGGCTCGGTGGCGGCGTCATCCTTGAATTCCTTCATGCCGGGGTTGGTCCAGGAAGCGGCTTCGAGAAGCTGCTTCTGCTGGAGCATCTGCGCGGCGTTCTTGAAACGCTCGTGTTCGAGCAGGCGCTCGACGAGCTCGCGGCGGGGATCTTCGACGGCGTCTTCGGGGCCCGTGGGGATGCGCGGCAGCAGCATCTTGCTCTTGATGTGGATAAGCAGCGACGCCATGTAGATGAACTCGCCAGCCACGTCCACGTCGGTCGACTTGAGCTTTTCAACGTAGCCGAGGAACTGCGCCGTGATGCGCGCAATCGGGATGTCGTAGATGTCAATGTCCTGCTTGCGGATCAGATCGAGCAGGAGGTCCATCGGGCCGTCGTAGACTTCGCTAACGGTGACGGAGAAGGGGAAGGCCTGGGCGTCATCTTCCTGTTTCTTTTTGGGTGCGTGCTTCTCCGCAGGCGGATGCATCGGGTCGAACTTAACGGGGGCGACTGGCTTCGGCGTGAGCACGAGCACCGGCGCACCTTTGCCCTCGATGGCTTCCGGTTGAGCGTCGGAACGGGTTGTGGAATCGTTTGGTTGATCGGTCAAAGTAGCTTTGTCTTCCTGGGAAAATGGTTCTTAGCGAACGGGCATGTGCATGGCTTCGTCTACTTGACGCATGGTCTCGGCGGCGCGTTGCTGGGCGCGAATGGATCCGGCGTCGATGATTTCCATGGCCTGCGATGCGGTGAATTGCGAACGGCGCTCCTGGATGGGAGCGAGGATCTGGACGAGCGAATCGGCAGCCCAGCCCTTGCATTGAATGCAGCCGATGCCAGCGGTGCGGCAGCCCAAATAAACCTCGGCCAGTTTCTCCGGCGTGGAAAAAACCTTGTGCAGATCGCCGACGGGGCACTTGTCCGGGTCGCCCGGGTCGGTGCGGCGAACGCGGGCCGGGTCGGTGACCATGGTCTTCAGTTTCTGGCGGACTTCGGCTTCGGTGTCGGTGAGCTGGATGGTGTTGCCGTAGCTCTTGGACATCTTGCGACCGTCGGTGCCGGGCAGCTTCGGTGATGGGGTGAGCAGCACCTTCGGCTCCGGCAGGACTTCTTCGCCGTTGAGCTTGTAGAACTGGTTGAAGCGACGGGCGATCTCGCGGGTCAGTTCGACGTGGACGACTTGGTCCTGCCCGACGGGGACAAACCGCGGTTGGTAAAGGAGGATATCTGCCGCCTGTAGCAGCGGATAGCCGAGAAAGCCGTAGGTCGAGAGGTCCTTGCCGAGGAGATTTTCCTGCTGCTCCTTATAAGTCGGCACGCGCTCAAGCCAGCTGATCGGCGTGATCATGCTGAAGAGCAGGTGCAGTTTCGCATGGTCCAGCACCTTGCTCTGCAGGAATAGCACGCATTGCTCAGGGTCCAGCCCTGCGCCCAGCCAGTCCAGCGCCACTTCGTGGATATTGTCCACCACATTCGATGTGTCCGCGTAATCGGTGGTAAGCGCGTGCCAGTCGGCGATGAAGAAATAGCAATCGTAGTCCTGCTGGAGGTTGACCCAGTTGGCCAGCGCGCCCATGTAGTTGCCGAGGTGGAGCTTGCCGGTGGGCCGCATGCCGCTCAATACGCGCGGTCGGGACTGGATCGATGTGGAGGTCATTCCTGAGTGTTTTCTCGTATTTCCTGAACTTGTCTCGCTCCCCATTGTACCGGGACGATGCCCGCACTGGCCCTGGAATGCCAGCAGGCCGGTTGAATTTGCAGCCTCGGGCTACAATGGCTTCCAGCGGATATGGCTACGAACCCAGCACTGCAAGCTCCCGACCCGACCGATGCGAATGGCGCAAGCGACCCGATTTACCAGCGCCTGACGGAACAGCTCACCTGGTACAGCCAGAAGAGTCGCGCCGCGCGGAGTGCCTTCAAGCGCATCAAGGTTACGGAAATCATCGCCGCCGCGGTGATCCCGTTTCTGACCGGTCATACCTGGCCCGGCGTGACGTACGTGATCGGCGGGCTGGGGGTGCTGATCACCATTCTCGAGGGTGTCCTGCACCTGAACCAGTACCAGGAGAACTGGTCGCAATACCGCGCCACGGCAGAGGCGCTCAAGCACGAGAAGTACCTCTACCTGGCAAAAGCCGGACCGTACTCCACTGTTGCCGACCCTCGCGCCGCGCTCGCCGAACGGATCGAAGCCATCATTTCACAGGAAAACTCACAGTGGGTGAACGCACTGCAGAAGTCTTCGCAAGGTACCGGTTCCAGCCAGGCGCACACCTGAGTTTAGGGAATCTTCGTAAATTGCACTGGGACGAAGCTTTCCCGGGCTGAGCCGTTCGGTTCACGCCACTGATTATGGACCGTCACCTGCAGGCCGGACGCCGTGGGTTCAATGACCAGCGACACCTGCCGCTCATGGTCCTTTTCCCATTGCGTGTTGCGCGGCGACCACTTAGCGGCTGTCGCGGAGCCGCCACTCACCGTCGCCTTGCGATCTCCCCACAGGCAAAGCCCGTCGGGTTTGTCCGGGCAATTCCCCATCGTCTGCACGACCAGCTCTCCCCCAATACTGGAAATCTCCAGCTGCGCGGGATAGTCCTGCCCACTGTTCTTGAGCGCTCGCCATTTGCCAAGCAGTGGCGACGAACCCGCTAGTTGTGTGGCTGGGCTGGGCTGAGGTGCTAACGTTTGGGGCGGGACCGGCTTAGGCGAAGCCGGCTCTGGAGCAGGAGTAGAAGCTGCTGCAGGCGTCAGTACGGGTGCCGGACTCACAGTTGCGGACTGCGCGGGCGCATTGCTGCGCATGAAAAAGAAGACGGCCGCCGCAATGACGAGGATGGCCGCCACACCGAGTCCCACCGCAAGCGGAAGCTTCGACTTTCGCGCGACCGGGGCAGGCCCGGGCTGCGGCGCTGGCAGTTGAACCGATACCGTTGCGTGAACTGGTTCGCTGGCGTGGGGCTGGACGCTGGCCACATAACTCTTCAGCGCAGCAACCAGCAGCGCCACATCCGAGTTCCACCGCGCGTGGGTCAGCTCCACGCTGTTGCGATAGCGCAGTTCCTTCAAATCTTCCGGGAGCAGGTCAAGCGCCGGCATGTGCGCCTGATGCACAAGGACGGGAATGACAGGCGTGCCGCGCTTGAGTGCAGTTGCAATTTCGAGACGGACAAAGTCATCTGGATTGTCGAGCCGTCGTGTACCATCGGACCCTGTCGCCGTTGCCCAGAGCGGGCCGATCACCGCCAGCAGAACGCCACAGCCGGAGACATTCGAGTCGATCGCGGTTCGAAAGTCCACGCCCGGCTGAATGCCCGCGACATCCATAAAAACGCTTTCGTCGCCATAGGCGCGGACCAGGTCATCGAACAGGCGGCCGGCCTCGCCCTCGGCGTCGGCCCGGCGATAACTGATGAAGATGGAGCGACCTGTTTGAGCGATCTGGGCAATCTGTTCTGCGGCCATGCGACTGGATTTCCCCCGCAGCCAGCATAGCTGCGGTAGGTCAATTCTTCAACGCGAAAGGACAAGCGGCAAGAGTGGTGGGAAATCCTCGCTATGCCGAGGCCCATTTCTGCTGGAAGAGGCGCAGTTTCTGCAGTGTGACGGCGGCCTCGCCGGAGTCAATGGCTTCTGCTCCGCGAGCAACGCCTTCCTTCAGATCGCCGGCAATGCCGCAGGCTACCAGCGCCGCCGCGGCGTTGAGCAGGACGATCTCGCGGCGCGGGCCGGGGATTCCGGTGATGACGTCGTAGAGGATCGCGGCATTTTCGTCCGCATCGCCTCCGGACAGTTCTTCGAGCGTGGCGCGGGAGACGCCGGCCATTTCCGGAACGATGCGGGCAGCCTTGATCGTCGGTTCTGCTGCTGGTTCCACGCGAACCACGATCGATTCCCCGGTGAGGGTCAGCTCGTCCAGCCCGTCGAGACCATGGACGACGAAGGCGCGGCGGGTGGTCTGCAACTCGATCAGCGTACGGGCAACGAGCAGAGCGCGGCTCGGCGCAAGCACTCCGATCACCTGCGCGCGCGCTCCTGCGGGGTTGGTCAGCGGGCCGCAGAGATTGAAGATCGTCCGGAAGCCGAGCGCCCGGCGCAGCGGAGCGACAGCTTTCATAGCCGGGTGCAGCATGGTAGCCAGCAGGAAGACGAATCCGGTCTCGCGCAGGCATTCGGCGGCAAGATCGGGTTGCAGAGTAATCGGCACACCGAGCGATTCGAGCACATCAGCTGAACCGCAGCGGGAAGTGACGGCGCGGTTGCCGTGCTTAGCCACCTTGGCTCCCGCCGCTGCTGCAACGAGGGCGGCGCCAGTCGAGATATTGAAGGTCGCAGGTCCACCGCCGCCGGTGCCGCAGGTGTCCACGAGTTCATCGCGCTCTTCTTCGGACAGCGGAATGGGCGTAGCGCGGGCGCGCATTTCCTCGACAAAGCCAGCCAGTTCGGGGGCGAGTTCACCGCGGGTAGCGAGGGCGGTCAGCAGCGATCCGGTCTCAATCTCGGTGGCGTAGCCGTCGAGGATGGCCACCAGCGCGGCGCGCGCCTCAGGACGGCTGAGCGCGGCGCCGTCTTCGGCGACCGGCTTGAGCAGTTGCTTCACAATCGAATCCGTATTGGACAACTCCGTATTAGGCAACGAAAACTCCTTTTTCCTTCTATATGGTACTGGGCGGGGCGGGGGCGCTCTGCAGGTTTGCCCCTTGTTTGCCGCGTCCGATACTATTTGAGTCCTACGACGGCGGCCCGTGCGTTCCGCAGTATCTCTCGCACGGCAGCCATGAAATCCAAAGCACTCCTCGAATTAGAGAGCCCAAATTGAAAATTCACGAGTACCAAGCAAAGACGATCCTGGCGAAGTACGGTGTGCCCGTGCCCAGGGGCGAGGTGGCGAATCTGCTGCCGGAGGCCGCGGAAGCGGCGCGAACCCTGCTGGCGAACGGTGCTTCAGGTGTGGTGGTGAAGGCGCAGATTCATGCCGGAGGCCGCGGCAAGGGTGGCGGCGTCAAGGTGGTGAAGACGCTGGTGGATGCTGAAGCGGCGGCCAAGGCGATTCTTGGCATGCAGCTTGTGACGCACCAGACTGGTCCTGCCGGGCAAAAGGTTCAGCGGCTGCTGATCGAAGAGACGGCTGCCATCGAGCGTGAACTTTATCTTGGTCTCGTGCTTGACCGCGCTTCGGGCAAGGTGGTCTTCATGGCGTCGAAGGCTGGCGGCATGGAGATTGAAGAAGTTGCCGCCAAGGACCCGGACGCGATCTATAAGGAAGAGATTGATCCGGTCATTGGCCTCGCCGCTTATCAGGGCCGCAAGATCGCTTTCGCGCTCGACCTCAAGCCGACGATGGTCAACCAGGCTGTGGCTTTCTTCCAGGCGCTGTACAAGGCTTTCGTTGATACCGATGCCTCGCTGCTCGAGATCAATCCCTTCATCACGACCAAGGATGACAAGCTGTTCGCCCTCGACGCAAAGATGACCTTCGATGACAACGCACTCTTCCGCCACCCGGAGATCAAGGCGCTGCGCGATGTGGCTGAGGAAGATCCTCTCGAAGTAGAAGCGAGCAAGTACGCGCTGAACTACATCAAGCTCGATGGCTCGATTGCCTGCATGGTCAACGGCGCGGGTCTGGCAATGGCGACAATGGACATCATCCAGTACGCGGGCGGCAGCCCGGCGAACTTCCTCGATGTAGGCGGCGGCGCTACGCAGGAGCAGATCGAACATGCGTTCGAGATTCTGCTTTCCGACAAGAATGTGAAGGCTATCTTCATCAACATCTTTGGCGGCATTCTGCGCGTGGATCGCTTGGCGACGGGCGTGGTTGCTGCGGCGCGCAATCTCAAGGTGACTGTGCCGATCGTGCTGCGGCTCGAAGGCACCAACGTTGAAGAAGGCCGTCAGATTTTGAAGGACTCCGGCTTGAATTTTCAGGTGGGCGCAACGATGAAGGAAGCTGCGGACTTAGTCGTAGCCGCTGCGAAAGGCTAGCTTTCAGCTTCTAGCCTCTAGCTGCTAGCTAAGATGGCATGTGCTCGGAGAACCAGCATGTCTCAGTCTTTTCAAGATCTAACCGTTTGGCAGCGCTCAATGCAGATGACGGTTTGCGTCTACGAGCTAACAAGGGGATTTCCGAAAGAAGAGCAGTACGGATTGACCTCGCAACTGCGTCGCGCCAGTGTTTCCGTAGCCAGCAACATCGCAGAGGGCCGAGGAAGAGTTACTGAAGGCGAGTTCAGGCAGTTTCTGAGCATCGCACAAGGTTCAACATACGAAGTACAAACCCAACTTCTGGTGGCAAAGCAATTAAGAATGGGAAACGAAGTGATGCTGGGCAAGGCGGAGTCTTTATGTATAGAGACGTCCAAGATGCTTGGCGCACTCCTCCAATCTTTAAAAGCTAAAGGCTAGAAGCTAGAAGCTAGGAGCTGTTTTATGGCTGTTCTGGTTGATAAGAATACGCGCCTGATCGTTCAGGGAATTACCGGTAAAGAAGGTACTTTTCACGCCAAGGGCGCTGCTGAGTATGGCACAGTCGTGGTCGGCGGCGTCACTCCCGGCAAGGGCGGAACCACGCACGAGGGCTGGCCGGTTTTTAACACCGTCGCGGAGGCCGTTGAAAAGACAGGAGCGAACGCGACTGTGATCTTTGTGCCGCCGCCGTTTGCTGCGGACGCCATTCTCGAAGCTGAGGATGCGGGTCTGCCGCTGATCGTCGCTATCACCGAAGGGATTCCTACGTTGGACATGGTGAAGGTCTGGGCGAAGATCAAGGGATCGAAGTCGCGGCTCATCGGGCCGAACTGCCCCGGCGTCATCTCGCCCGGCAAGGCGAAGATCGGCATCATGCCGGCACGCATTCATCTTGAAGGATCGATTGGCATCGTTTCGAAGTCAGGCACGCTGACGTATGAGGCTGTGCATCAGCTCACGCAGCGCGGCATTGGGCAATCGACCGCTATCGGTATTGGTGGCGATCCGATCATCGGCACCACGCACATCGACGCGTTGAAGCTGCTCAATGAAGATCCCGACACCGAGGCCATCATCATGATCGGCGAAATCGGCGGCGCGGCGGAAGAAGCTGCTGCCGCTTACGTCAAGGCGCACGTGAAGAAGCCAGTCGTCGGTTTCATCGCCGGGCAGACAGCACCGCCGGGACGCCGTATGGGCCATGCCGGCGCGATCATCTCCGGCGGACAAGGCACTGCTGCCGAGAAGATGAAGGCAATGACTGACGCGGGCATTCATGTTGTCGTTTCGCCTGCAGATATCGGTGCTAAGCTGGCTGAGGTTATCGGCAGATAGTTATTCTTTAACCAGGAAGAAGTCCACCGCTATGGTGGGCTTCTTCTTTGTCTGCTTAACAGTCATTCCATTATCCCGACTTGCGCCCGAACACTCTGGCGATCTGCTCAAGATAGCCAAGCCGATGCTCTGTATCCGGCTCTAGATAACTGCCTTCTGTCCACTCGTTCCATGAATTGACCGTGAGTATCTTGTTGCGATTTCCTGACGCGTCCATAAAAGCTTTCGCGGATTCGAGATACTTGCCGAACTTCTCTGGCGTATTGCCTTCGATGACTGCTGTGAACGGATAGCCATGCTGGATGAAGGTGTCTGTCTGGCAAGCGCGCGGAGACGAATCCCATCCTACCGTGACATTGGGGAAGTATGGCTTGCCTGCATTGGCAGCGGCTTTAGCGCGGTATTGCTCATATTGCGTGGCGATGTCGTCATAACTGACGGTCGGGAAGCTGCGGAACTGCGTGTGATGGATCCAAACGTAAGAGCCGATGCTGTCGATGCCGAGCTCCTGCAGCAACGGCTTGAGATCAGTGATTTGCGTCTGCTCGGGCAGTAACTGCTCGCCCCATAAGATGGCGTTGAAATGCAGATCGGGAAAGCCGGCGCTCTTGACCCGCTCGCGAAAGCCTGCAATCTCCTTCGCTGCAGCAGCGCGTCCGCCCATGCCTTCGACGAAGCGCATGAGCTCGTAGATGGAGAAGTATGGGCATCCATCGACGAGCCAGTAATTGGGCTGCGAGAAGTACTTCTCGATGCAGTAGTCGGTGATGCGCCGGAATGTTTCTGCGGTTACTGCGCCGGGAAATTGCAGTGGCGGAGGGGCGGTCAGCTTGGCTGGATGAATATCCACCCAGTTGTGATTGGCCCACATCAGAGCGAACTTCATTCGCTTTCTGTTCTCTGACTGCAGAAAGCCTTTTTCCAGTGCGTGTTCGAGAAACGGTCCATCGTTGTACCAATACCAGTCGAAGATGAAAGCATCGAGGCCATGATCGGCAGCCGCATCGATCTTCTCCGCGAAAACCGCCGGATCGGACTCGTCGCGATATCCCCACAGAGGAACCTTCGGTTGCTGATGCCCGGGGAAACGCGGCGTCGCGGACTTCACCAGATTCCACTCGGTCCATCCTGGCCCATGGGCGCGCTCGTTGCGCGGGTCAACGTGGTAGTTGCCGAAGTAGTACGCAGCTATCTCATACTTCCCGGGCATTGCCGCCTGCGCAAGCGCCTTGGCGGATGCGGTAACTCCAAGCGAGTTGGCAAGACCAGCCGCTCCTACACCGCCGATGAATGATCGTCGATCCATGCGTCCCCTCGCACCATGAAATGGATGTGCCGACCCTGACTCGCGAAGCTACCAGACGCGACAGGGCTTGGCGCTGACCATCTTCTGCGGAGCTTTGCAGGAGAAGCTCTTCGCGAATTCCGGTAGGTCCTGCAAGATGGCGTTGGCGCGGTACTCGTCCGGAGCGTGCGGGTCGGTCAGCGCAGCGGCGCGAAGAGACTCGGGACGCGTCTGCGTGCACCATTGCTGCGCATAGGCAATCCAGAACCGCTGCTCCGGCGTATACCCTTCCGTCTTCGCCTCCAGGTCGAGATGTGCCTCGTGAGCTTTTTCAAGCCATGCCAGCCAGGCCAGCCAGAGACCGCCGAGATCGGCAAGGTTCTCGCCGAGCGTCAGCTTGCCATTGAGGTGAACTCCGGGAACGGACTCGATTGCGTCATACTGCTTCACCATGCAGTCAGCGCGCTCAGTGAACTTGAGCTCATCGTCCTTGGTCCACCAATCCCTGAGATTGCCCGTAGCGTCGAACTGGCGGCCTTCATCGTCGAAGCCATGCGTGAGCTCGTGGCCGATGGTCGAGCCCATGTCACCGTAGTTGGCCGCATCGTCTTCCTTGCCGCTGAAGAAAGGCGGTTGCAGATACCCGGCGGGAAAGTTCACATTGTTCTGCTGACCGTCGTAATAGGCATTCACGGTGGGCGGGGTCATGCCCCACTCACCTTTGTCGACGGGCTTGCCGATCTTGGCCAGGTCACGGGCATGCTCGAACTCGCTGGTCCGGATCTGGTTCCCCAGCGCGTCCCCGCGCACAATCGCCAGCGAGGTGTAATCGCGCCACTTGTCCGGATAGCCAATCTTGTTCATTACGCCGTGCAGCTTTTCCTTCGCCTGCACCTTGGTTGCGGGGCTCATCCAGTCCAGGCTGTCGATGTCTTTTCCCATGGCCTGCTCGATCGCGAGAGTCATCTCCAGCGTGCGCTGTTTCTCTGCCGGAGGGAAATAATGCGCGACATACACCTCGCCAAGCGCCTCGCCGATCTCGCGGTCCACACGGCTCGTGCAGCGCTTCCAGCGTGCCTGTTCTTCATCCGCGCCGCCAAGAATGTGGGCATAAAAGTTCCAGCTTTCGTGTTCGAAGCTCTCTGGCAGGCTCGTACCCGAGAAGGCCGTAATCAGGTGCCAGCGCAGGTAGGCGCGAATCTTGTCAAGCGGCGTATCGGCGAGCATTTTATTAAAAGCGTCAAAGAACTTCGGCTCAGTGTCATTGATCTTGCTCGAGGCCGGACTGCGGTCCGCCGCAACGTAGGCGGCCAGCGAAAAGTGGCTCAGTTCCTTATCCAACGCCGCCACAGTTGTGGGGTGGTTCAGGTTCTGCGGGTCGCGCTGCTCTGTTACGGTAAGCGAAGCTTTGGCCAGCGTAGTTTCAATTTCCATCACCGTCTGCGCGTCTTTACTTGCCTGTAAAGTCGGCTCTCCTGCCAGTTCGAACATCTTCTGCACGTGGGCTACATACTGCTGCCGCTGCTCAACGGACTTCGCGTCGGTCCTGGTGTAGTAGTCGCGCTCCGGCAAGCCCAGGCCGCTCGCGTAATAAAAGGGGATGACTGCGGTGGAATCCGCAAAATCCGAATTCGATCCCATGCCGAAAAAGGCGCTCACACCGATGGAGTGCAGGTGCGCCAGCAGCGCCGGCAACTCAGACTTGCTCTTTAGTGCCGCGATTCGGTCCAGCTCGGGCTGCAGGGGCTTGATTCCCTTCTCATTGATCGTTGCGACATCCATGCAGCTGGCGTATTCGTCACCGATCTTCTGCTCGTTGGCTGAACGCGTTTCAGACGGCTTTTCTGCCGCTTCCAGAATGCCCCGCAAGTGCTTGCGATTCAGCTCATACAGCTCGCTGAAGCGCCCGTACGAAGTCTGATCGGGCGGCAGCGGGTTACGCTTCAGCCAGCCATTGCAGGAGAAGCGGTAGAAGTTTTCGCAGGCGTCCACCGTCGTGTCGATCAGCGACGGGTCAAAGACGCGGAGTTCCTCGACAGGAGGAGTTGCGGTAACGGGAGGCTGGGCAGCCTGTCCATAGGAAGCCACCGACATCGAAGCTCCGGCAAGAAGCATCGACAAGGATCGTAAACAGAGGGAAAGGCGGTAGCTGGAAATGGACGAATTCGCGGGAAAAGCGGGAACCATGCTCAAGACTCTAGCAGATACGGGCATGCTCCTAACACAAGCCCTGCGCGCCAATTACAATGGAGAGGAAACGCAATTTGACGCAAGGAGCACTACCAGTGTCGCAACGTACTTTCAGCATCATCAAGCCGGACGCAGTTCGCAAGGGCTACACGGCAGCTATCCTGGCCGAAATCGAAAAAGCAGGATTCCAGATCGTCTCCATCAAGAAGCAGTCGATCTCCAAGCCCCAGGCCGAGGGTTTTTACGCCGTCCACAGCGCGCGCCCGTTCTTTGACTCGCTGACCACCTTCATGTCCTCGGGACCGATCGTGCTGCTGGTTCTGGAAAAAGAGAACGCCATTGCCGATCTGCGCAAGCTGATGGGAGCCACCAACCCGGCCAACGCCGAAGAAGGCACCATCCGCAAGAAGTTCGCTGGCTCGATCGAAGAGAACGCGATCCACGGTTCGGACGCTCCGGAGACGGCGGCATTCGAAATCGGCTACTGGTTTGCCGGTTACGAACTGGTCTAGTTTTGTCCTCACGGCTGATTCCTCCTATCGTTCTCTCTTCAGCAAGGGCCACCTCCACAGGTGGCCTTTCCTGTCCTGACAAGCAGAAGAGGCGGTAGTGGCATGGCAGCTGCCCCAAGCAGCATCACGGTGATACAAGCGGGAGATGCCTGAAATGGAATTGACTCGCATTGCCGGCAAGACCGTCTCCCGGATTGGCCTGGGGACCTGGGCTCTTGGCGGGCTGGACTGGGGCGCCATTTCGGACGAGGAAGCAGTTGCAACGCTGCTAAACGCCATCGAGCGCGGCATCAACCTCATCGACACCGCGCCCATTTACGGCCGTGGCCGAGCCGAAGAGCAGATCGGTAAGGCGATCCGCGAACATGGGCAACGCGATGCCTTCTATATCGCCACCAAGGCAGGTCTCGACTGGGATGCCGGGCAACAGCGTCCCGGAGTCTATGCCAACTCCACAGGGCCCCGGCTGCGGCGTGAATTGGAAGACAGCCTGCGGCGTCTCGGCACTGACTTCATCGACCTCTATCAGGTCCATTGGCCCGATACGCTGGTGCCTGTCGCTGAAACCGCTTCCATACTAGCCGAGTTCGTCCGCGAGGGTAAGGTCGGCGCACTCGGCTGCAGCAACTTCAGCGTTGCGCAGATGGAAGAATTTCGATCCGTCACGTCGCTGGCCAGCAACCAGCCGCCCTACAACCTTTTCGAGCGCGAGATCGATGCCGAGATCCTGCCGTGGTGTGCGACGAATGAGGTCTCCGTCCTGACCTATAGCTCGCTCTGCCGAAGCCTCCTCGGAGGGCGGCTCACACGCGATACGACCTTCCCGGCGAGCGACATTCGCAGCGTTGACCCGAAGTTCCAGCAACCACGATTTTCGCAATACATGCAGGCCGTCGAGCGTCTTACCGCCTTCGCACAACAGCACTACGGAAAAAGCATCCTTGAGTTCGCTGTGCGCTGGGTGCTCGATCAGCCCGGAGTGAGCGTAGCCTTGTGGGGCGCGAAGCGTCCCGCGCAACTGGACCCTGTAGCGGGAGTTTTCGGTTGGAAGTTGGACCCATCGGCAATGGCAGAAATCGACAGAATCATCGCCGAATGCGTCATCGATCCCGCCGGCCCGGAGTATCTGGCACCCAGCGTCCGCCACCAGCACAACGTTCGGGAGAAATAGAAAGGGACCAGGGAAACTGTTCCCTGATCCCTATTCCCTGATCCCTGTTCTTCTACCGCTTCTTCTTGAACTTGTACTCGGCGCCGACCGAAATGCCGAAGTTCCACTGCGTGTGAGAATACTTGCTCGTGCCGTCATAGCCGGTCAACAGCGCATCCGGGGTTATGCGGAAGACCCAGCGCGGAGAGCGGTTCAGGTCGATGTGGCCACCAAAGGCTCCGCCGAGCGAGACCTGGTTGTCGTAAAAACCGGCCACGCCAGTCGGGCCGGTGGTCGAGCCGCCGCGGCCAAGCTCCTTGTTGAAGTCGCCATAAGCGCCTCCGACCAGCGCGTGCAGGATAATCGCTCCATGCTTGTTGTGCGGTCCGAGATACTCGGGTCCTGCGAGGAACAGGTACTGCGAAACAAAGACGCCGCTCTCGTTGTAGGGAGCTCCTGCTGCCGAGGGTGTCGTACCACTTGTTCCCAAATAGGCGCGGCCGCTGCCTTCGACGCCCCAGCGCTTCCGAAGCCAGTAGCTGCCGGAAACATCAAGACCGCCGAGGTTGGCGCCTTCGCGGATGTTCGGGCCCGCATGGATGTGGGCGTAAGCCGCGCCCACGGACAGATCCCAGCGATTGTCATACCGGACCCCTGCCAGTGGATCGGACGAGATATAAGACCCGTTGATCGGCTGCGACTGGGGCGGACGCTGTGCGGGAGTTTGTGCCTGGTCAGGAGCCGGCGTGGGAGCTTGAGCGAAGAGAGAGCCGGCAAAGACAACTGCAGTTGCGGCGACGATCAGAGTACGAGTTGCTGAGTTCAAAAGACGCATCACTCCTGAATGGTAAATGGCTGGGCTGGCATGGAACAAACGCGCCGGGCGAGTATTGCTGATTAGACCGCACTGGATAGCGTTTGGGTGTCCAATCAGCCTACGAATTCCGCGTTACTTGAATTCATGAGCAGCGCTCGACCCATCGCGACCAGAACAGGTAACGCGTCGTCTTGAGAATTTCCATCAGCTCGGCGCCGTTGCTGTAATAACCCGGCGTGAGATTGTCCGGAGCGGCATGCATGCGCCACTGCAGTTTCCGTCCTGGCAGATTTGCGAAAATCATCGCCGCTCGCGGTAGATGTGGAGCGCTGCTGATCACTTCGGCCGAGCTCCAATGATGCTCCTGCATGATTTTTGACGAGTAGCAGGCATTCTGGATCGTATCCATCGCCCGCGCGTCCTGATAGATGACGGATGCTGGAACGCCCTGTGCCTGTGCCACCCGCGCCATCACCTCTGCTTCAACGAAGCGGTTGTGCGCTGCCGCACCGCTGACAATGAGATGCGGCGCAACTCCGTGCTCGTATTCGCGCACTGCTTCGGTGATTCGGTCTTGCAACTCCGGCGTCGGATTGCCATCCGTGTCCGCTGGCGTGCCGAGAACGATGATTGCATCGAATGTGGAGCGGATGGAATTGGCTCTTGGCGCGAAAGCTCGCGCGGTGATCGCCCATGTCACTGCCGCGATGACGAGCCCAACGCAGGCAAGGACGATGCGCAGAGGCAGAGGCAGGCGTTTTCTACGCGCCGGTTGTCGTGAGTGCGGCCTGTGAAGGCGGCTCGGTGGCCTCCCAGACCGTCCAGACTGCCGAGATCGTCCGGGGGCGATGTTTTGTCGTCCAGCCAAGAATGCCTCCAGCTTTCACTCTAACGTGAGCGCTGGAGGCATCGTTTCAAGCTGCAAGTCGGATTAAGCTTCGAAAGGAGTGCCGAGAGCGGTGAGAGCTATCTCGCTGAGCGGCTTGCGCTCGCGCGGAGCGATCTCGCGCTGGAGTGTCTGCTCGTTGGTGATTGCCGACGGAGCGTCCTGGTATCCGATCGCAATGACCGCTCCGAGAGCATAGCCCTGAGTCAGGCCGAACGTCTTCGCAGCGGCCTCATGATCGAATCCGCCCATGGAATGCGAGTGCAGTCCAAGCGCGGAGGCCTGGGCGACAAGTGTGGCAGCGGCTTGGCCCAGGTCGTAGAGCGCGTAAGCATTCGGCTCGCCCTTGCTGTTGGACGTCTCTGCGAAGCCGAGCAGGAGGACTCCCGCCTTGCCGGCCCAGCTCTGATTGAAGGGTACGAGCGTGGCGAAGATCTTGTCGTAGGCTTCAGTGCCTTTGACTCCGACGATGAATCGCCAAGGCTGCACGTTGCTGGAAGATGCTGTCCAGCGCGCTGCTTCGAGGATGAGCTTGAGGTCGGCCGGCTTGACTGGGGTTTCCTTGAAAGCGCGCGGGCTCCAGCGCTCGGCGAGCAACGGTTCCAGGCCTTCTACAGGGGCTTTCTTGAGCTTGTTTACTTCTTCGATAGACAGCGACATTGAGACAACTCCAGGGAAATGATATCTGCTCCTAATTAGATGCTGGAATCAGGATAAGACTCCGCGGATTTCGATTTTCGCTTCAGCCGATGACAACGCGCGCAATCGAAGTGTCGAGAATCTCGCGGGTGAAGATGAGTTCGCTGGCCCTGTTCGTCCGGCGGCGGAAAAGTGCCGACGTTTCGCAGAGGACGACGATGTCTTCAATTTCCGCGGGATTCATCGCTTCCGCGAGGATCAGCGAACAAAACTCCTGCTCGGTCATGCCTTCCAGCTGAAAGCCGCGCCGTTCGGCTTCCTTGAGATAGAAGCGCGCGACTTCGGCCATCATCTGCTGAACTTCGGGCTGCGTCTCTTCGGGGACTGCGCGGCGGTTGACGCCGATGACTTCTGCGCCTGGAAGAGCGAGCTTGATGCCGAAGAGATTGTCGAGATCGCTGTCCGGTTCGAAGCTGACTGCTGTTGCGACGACTAATACGTTCTGGCGCTCGGAAGTGCTTTCGATCAGAGCGTCCAGCTCGGTCAGCACTTCCGGGTCACTGGACTTGTAGGCCAGATCGATGCGCGGCAGTAGAAGCATGATCTTCTTGCGCTTGTAGCCGCCGACGAGACTCTTCGCCTTGGCCAGCGCGTCGGAGTCGCGCGGGTTGTAGACGGTGACCAGCCGCTCCATGCCTGTTGCTTTCGCCAGGGTTTGCGCAAGGGACTTCTTGCCGCTTTGGCTGGGGCCGATAATCAGGACTTCGTTGCCGATCTTGAGTTCCTGATAGGCCTGCGGGAAGCGCGCGCGATCCACCAGGTCTTCGATCGAGGCGAGCAGATTGTCCATGCCGGCGAGGCGCGGATGAAGCTGGTCGACGGCTTCGTCTTCGAGCGAAAGGTCAATGCGCTCTCGGCGTTTGCGCACGCCGGAGATGAATTCAATAAACGAAGGGAGTGCCGCTACCGATCCAACCACGGTCGCAAAGACCAGCAACTGCTCTGTGAACAGAAGTGCTGTATCGCTTCCGGCGGCTGGGTCGAACATGCTTCGAGCATAGCAGGAGACAGATTTTAGTCTGCTGCGCGTGCATGAAGACTTACGTCTTCTAAAGGGAAGTTACTTCGAGTGGCTGAACCGTACAATCTGTTCAGCATCATTCGAGTTCGGCTTCATTGGAAAGGATTGCCGGTTTGCTTCGATTCGCTTGCGTACTCATGCTAGGCCTTGTCGCACCTTTGGCTGTTGCGAAAGTCGAAAGCGAGCTGATCTTTCCGGTCGGTTCTACTTCGTTCGCTTCCAGCCACGCCTCGACCATTGTCGAGTTGAAGAGCGGCAATCTGATGGCCGCGTGGTTTGGCGGGAGCGGCGAGGGCAAGCCTGACGTGGCGATCTGGGCATCACGGCACACCGCGCATGGTTGGTCTGCTCCATCCGAGTTGGCGCGTGAGCCGAAGATTGCCTGCTGGAATCCGGTGCTCTTTCGTACACAGGATGGGCGGCTGTGGCTCTACTACAAGTTCGGCCCTAGCCCATCCGAGTGGACTGGCGCCCGCAAGTACAGCGACGACGAAGGCATGACATGGTCGAAGGCTGAGCATCTGCCTGCGGGCCTGCTGGGGCCGATTCGCGCCAAGCCACTGGTGCTGGCCGATGGCACGATCGTCAGTGGCAGCTCGGTCGAGTCGTATCACTCGTGGGCTGCCTGGATCGAACGCAGCACGGACGATGGCAAGAGCTGGGCGAAGATTGGGCCGCTGGTGCCGGAGAACAAGGACCTTTCCGCATCGGATCTGTGGGGTCATTTCGGGATCATTCAGCCTTCGGTTGTTTCCCTGGGGAAACATCGTCTGCGGTTCTACGCGCGTTCGACGGAGCAGATCGCTCGCGTTTGCGTGTCAGACTCGCTGGATGACGGCCGCACCTGGACGAAACCTCGACCGATCGAAGTGCCAAATCCTAATTCCGGGATTGATGCAGTTGCGCTCAAAGATGGGCGTATTGTGCTGATCTACAACGACACCCCGCATGGTCGTTCGCCGCTGAATCTGGCTGTTTCCAACGATGGCGAGCACTTCCGGATGTTCTCGGTGCTTGAGTCTGGACCGGGCGAGTTTTCTTATCCCGCGATCATTCAAACCGCGGATGGCAGTCTCGAAATTACCTACACCTGGAATCGCAAATCGATCCGTCACGCGCACGTACCGTTGGGTGATGTGCCGAAGTAAGTAGTGCTCGCCGGTTATTGTCTGCCCAAAATCAACTCAAGGGGGGGAGGGGGGTACTTTCCTCTCAAGCCCTTTATTTTGAGGGACCTATACGACGTTTTTGCGCACTTAAGCGTGGTTTTTGTACGCTTATTGCAGCTGGATTTGGGTCGCGGTGAGTAAGCCTCAATGTCGGGGTTTTTCTCAAGAATGATTATGCGCCAAATGAGATAAATAACACGCAAGCGATTTTTTCTTTTTTTAGATCGCTAACGGATTTGCCTTCAGTACTTTAGGGTTGCAGGTTCACTTTCGAGGGCTTGCGTATCCGCTCTCTCATCGTCCCTGTCCCGTTTAGGGCAACAGACTGAGACACTCGCGATCGTCTTGCGTCTTCTCGGCCTTCGGATCGCCCTGAGCCAGCAACTTGTCTAGTTTGTCGTTGGACTTGGCTTCGATGGAGGCGGTAAGCCGAATGCCGAGGGCTTGCATGACTTTGAGAATCGTACCCAGTTCCGGGTTGCCGGTGGCGCTGAGGGCACGGTACAGGGCTTCGCGCGAAATGCCGGTATTCTTGGATAGTTCGGTCATGCCGCCGCGGGCGCGGGCGATAGCGCCCAGAGCCGTAGCGAGATAGCGCGGGTCGTCTTCTCCGAGAGCGTCGGTTAGGAATCCGGCGATGGTTTCGTCGTCTGTCAGGTAGTCGGCGAAGTCAAAATTTGAAATCTTCAGAGTCATCGTTTTCCTCCATAACCATCGGATGGCTGGCCAGCACTTTCGCTCGTTCGATATCCCTGGGTTGCGTACTCTTGTCGCCGCCGCATAACAGGAGAATGAATACTTCGCCGCGTTGAACGTAGTACACGCGGTAGCCGGGGCCAAAATCAATCTTCAGTTCAACGATTCCGTTCCCGACGCCCCGCGTTTGTCCTGGATTGCCAAGACGCAGCCGCAGCAGCCGGGAAATGATCCTGAGACGCCCTTGGCGATCGCGAAGGTAGGCCAGCCAACTCTTGAATTCTTCCGTCGCCTTGAGTCGCATCCCGCTAGATTACGCCAGCCCTTAAAGTGTAACCCATAGATTACGGTCACGCAACGGAATGTGGCAAGCGACGAACGGCAGATTCCCTTCGGGAATGACAACAAGAAAAGCAAGAACAAGGCAACGGCAATGATAAGTGCAACTGCAGATCCTTCGCTGGGCTCGGGATGACAACGCTGTTCAGGATGGCACTTGTACTCGGTGTCGCCATGCTTCGGCTACTGACGTGCGCGGACAAAAGGAGTGGATTACAAAGGCAGAAGCCCGGCGCGAGGCCGGGCTTCTGGTTGTTGCGAGTGGTAGCGAGCGGTTGCCCGCACGGCAGGTGCCTACTCGGCGGCCATTTCTTCTGCTTCGCCTTCCTGGCGCATCATTTCGAGTTCGCGTTCTGCGGCTTCGAATTCTGCGTTGACTTCCTGCTTGACGCGCTCTGCCGCTTCTTCCAGTTCTGGGGAGAGCTGGACGCTGCGGTAGTAGTCGAGTCCGGTTCCAGCAGGAATCAGGCGGCCGACGATGACGTTTTCCTTGAGGCCCCTGAGTCCATCGATGGCTCCGTTGATGGAGGCTTCGGTGAGGACGCGGGTGGTCTCCTGGAAGCTGGCGGCCGAGATGAAGCTGTCGGTCGAGAGCGACGCCTTGGTGATGCCGAGCAGGAGAGGACGACCAATACATGGACGGCCACCCTGGGCGAGGACGCGCTCGTTCTCTTCGTTGAAGCGGAAGCGGTCCACCTGCTGCTCGAGCAGGAAGTTGGTGTCGCCCACGTCTTCAATGCGAACCCAGCGAAGCATCTGACGAACGATGACTTCGATGTGCTTGTCCGAGATGGTGACGCCCTGTAGCCGGTAGACTTCCTGAATTTCGTTGACGAGGTAGGCCTGGAGGAGCTTCTCGCCGAGTACGTTCAGAATGTCGTGCGGGTTGAGGGGTCCGTCCATCAGCGGATCGCCAGCAGAGAGACGCTCGCCTTCCTGGATGTTGACGTGCGTACCGCGAGGAACGCTGTATTCCTTCTCCTCGCCGTTGTCGGCAGTGACGTAGATCTTGCGCTGCCCCTTCGATACTTCACCGAAGCGTACGACGCCGTCGATCTCGGAGATGGTGGCTGTTTCGCGCGGCTTACGGGCTTCAAAGAGCTCGACGACGCGCGGCAGACCGCCGGTGATGTCCTTGGTACGGGTGGATTCACGCGGGATCTTGGCGAGAATGTCGCCAGGTCCGACCTGATCTCCGTCCAGAACCATAAGGTGAGCACGGCTGGGCATGAGGTACCGCTTCTTGCCCTTGGCGCCATTGATCCAGATGGCAGGCTGACGCTTCTCATCGGGAGCGTCGGCGACGACCAGGCGGGAAAGGCCTGTGACTTCGTCGACTTCTTCGTTGAGCGTGATGCCTTCCTGGAGATCCTTGAACTGGACAGTGCCGCCGATTTCGGTGAGCACTGCGTACGTGTAGGGATCCCATTCGGCCAGCTGATCGCCGAGGTTGACCTTCTGACCGTCTTCCACGCGGAGACGCGCGCCGTACACAACCTGATAGCGTTCCTTTTCGCGGCCACGATCATCAACGACCGCAATGGAGCCGGAGCGGTTCATGGCGACGAGCATGCCATCCTTCTCAGACTTGACGGTGTTCAGGTTGATGAAGTGGACGGTGCCGTTGTTCTTGGCATCGAGACGGCTCTTATCCGAGACGCGCGATGCTGTACCGCCAACGTGGAAGGTACGCATGGTGAGCTGCGTGCCGGGTTCGCCGATGGACTGCGCTGCGATGACGCCGCAGGTTTCGCCCATCTCAACCATGCGGCCTGAGCCGAGGTTGCGTCCGTAGCAGAGTGCGCAGATACCGCGGCGGGATTCGCAGGTGAGCACGGAGCGGATCTTGACGCGCTCCACACCGGCACCCTGAATCGACGAGGCGATCTCTTCGGTGATCTGCTGATTGACGTCGATGACGACCGTGCCGTCGATGTCCTTGATGCGTTCGAGGGAGACGCGGCCAATGATACGGTCGCGCAACGGCTCGATGATTTCGCCGGACTCAACGATGGGGCTGACGTAGATGCCTTCGACAGTGCCGCAATCCATTTCCGTGACGATGACGTCCTGGGCCACGTCGACGAGACGACGGGTCAGGTAGCCAGAGTCAGCGGTCTTGAGTGCGGTATCGGCCAGACCCTTACGTGCGCCGTGGGTCGAGATGAAGTACTCGAGCACGGTGAGGCCTTCACGGAAGTTTGCCGTGATGGGGGTCTCGATGACTTCGCCTGACGGCTTGGCCATCAGTCCGCGCATGCCGGAGAGCTGACGAATCTGCTGCTTGGAACCACGGGCGCCGGAGTCGGCCATGATGTAGATCGGGTTCATGGCTCCTTCCTTGTCTGCGGTCTTCATGTTGCCGAACATCTCATCGGCGACCTGCTCGGTGACTGCCGACCAGATCTGGATGACCTTGTTTGAGCGCTCGCCGTTGGTGATGGCGCCGTCGAGGTACTGCTGCTGAACTTCGATGACCTTCTTGTCCGCGTCCGATACAGTGGTGTACTTCGAGGCGGGGATGACCATGTCATCGAGGCCGACGGAGAGACCGCTGCGGGTGGCGTACTGGAAGCCGAGCTCCTTGATGCGATCCAGCATCTTGACCGTGATTTCGAGGCCGAGGTTCTGGTTGCAGTAGCTGACCAACTGGCCGATACCCTTCTTCTTGAGCAGGCCGTTGATGAATGGCATGCCTTCGGGAAGTGCGTCGTTCAGGATGGTGCGGCCGACGGTGGTGGAGATGAACTGCTTGTTGAACTCGACCGGATCGGTGTGCATCAGGTCCTGATCATCATAAGCAGTGGTCATATCCAGCACGGGGCCGGAGTAGCGCAGACGGATGGGCGAGAGGGTCTCGACTTCGCCGGCTTCGAGGGCCATGAGGACCTCTTCGGCGTTGGCGAAGGTGCGGCCTTCACCCTTGGCAGCTACCTTGGACTTCGTGAGGTAGTAGAGGCCGAGGACGAGATCCTGCGTAGGCACAGTGATGGGCTGGCCGGAGGCAGGCGACAGGATGTTGTGCGCCGCGAGCATGAGGACCGAGGCTTCGATCTGTGCTTCAGGCGACAGCGGGATGTGCACAGCCATCTGATCGCCGTCAAAGTCCGCGTTGAAGGCGGTGCAGACGAGCGGGTGAATCTTGATGGCCTTGCCTTCGACAAGCACCGGCTCAAAGGCCTGGATGCCCAGACGATGGAGCGTAGGGGCGCGGTTCAGCAGGATGGGGTGATCCTTGATGACTTCTTCGAGGATGTCCCACACGACTGGATCCTGCATTTCGACCATCTCTTTGGCTTGCTTGATGGTGGTGCAGTGACCGGTCTGCTCGAGGCGGTGATAGATGAAGGGCTTGAAGAGCTCGAGTGCCATCTTCTTGGGAAGACCGCACTGGTGCAGCTTCAGCTCGGGGCCGACGACGATGACCGAACGGCCGGAGTAGTCGACGCGCTTGCCGAGCAGGTTCTGACGGAAGCGGCCCTGCTTGCCCTTGAGGGTGTCCGAGAGCGACTTCAGCGGACGGTTGTTGGCACCGCGCAGGACGCGGCCGCGACGGCCGTTGTCGAACAGAGCATCGACAGCTTCCTGCAGCATGCGCTTTTCGTTGCGCACGATGACTTCAGGAGCGTGCAGATCCATCAGCTTCTTCAACCGGTTGTTGCGGTTGATGACGCGGCGATAGAGGTCGTTGAGGTCGGAGGTGGCGAAGCGGCCGCCGTCGAGTGGCACCAGGGGGCGCAGCTCGGGAGGAATGACCGGCAGAACGTCGAGGATCATCCACTGGGGCTTGTTGCCCGACTTGCGGAAGGCTTCGACGACCTTGAGGCGCTTCGAGTACTTGATCTTCTTCTGGACCGAGGTTTCGGTCTTCATCTTCTCGCGCATTTCGACGGAGAGTTCTTCCGAGTTGACGCGCTTGAGGAGTTCCTTGATGGCCTCGGCGCCCATCATGGCCTTGAAGCCACTGGGGCGATACTGCTGGTCGAGCTCGCGGAAGCGATTCTCGTCTTTGATGACCTCGCGCTCCTTGACCGGCGCGTCGCCTGGATCGACGACTACGTAGGACTCGAAGTAGAGGATGCTTTCGAGGTCACGCAGGGAGATGTCGAGCAAGTGGCCGATGCGGGAAGGCAGGCCCTTGAAGAACCAGACATGCGAGCAGGGCGATGCCAGCTCGATGTGGCCCATGCGCTCGCGGCGGACCTTGGATACGGTGACTTCAACGCCGCACTTGTCGCAGATGACGCCGCGGTGCTTCATGCGCTTGTACTTGCCGCAGAGGCACTCCCAGTCGGTCACGGGTCCGAAGATGCGCGCGCAGAAGAGGCCGTCACGCTCCGGCTTGAAGGTGCGGTAGTTGATGGTCTCGGGCTTCGTCACTTCGCCATGCGACCAGCTGCGGATCTTCTCCGGCGAGGCAAGCATGATGCGGATTGCGTCGAAATCCTTGATAGGCGTGGTGAGTTCGAACGGATTGGAACGGAACAAGGCGACCCTCCTTGGCAAGCCTTTTGAGCATTGCCGTCGCTGTTTCCCAGGGAGATTACTACGGGATTTCTGTCCGACCCTGGGGAGTGTATACGACCACTCTGGGCAGATCCCTCAAATTTCGAATCGTGAATCCCACCCTAGCCACAAGAACAAGTGCGTGGCGAGGGTGGGGCACCCACCATTAATCGGCTACAGCTACGTCAATCAGCTCCGGCGCGGGCAGCTTCTTCAAGTCAGCGCGCTTGATCAGCTCAACGTCGAGGCAGAGTGCCTGAAGTTCGCGGATCAACACGTTGAAGCTCTCCGGTACGCCTGGTTCGATCGCTGCTTCGCCCTTGACGATGGCCTCGTAGATACGAGTACGGCCGTAGACGTCATCGGACTTGGCAGTGAGCAGTTCCTGGAGGATGTAGGCCGCGCCATAGGCTTCGAGCGCCCACACTTCCATTTCGCCGAAGCGCTGGCCACCGAACTGCGCCTTACCACCGAGCGGCTGCTGGGTGATGAGCGAGTACGGTCCGATGGAGCGAGCATGAATCTTGTCGTCCACCAGATGCGAGAGCTTGAGCATGTAGATGTAGCCAACAGTGACAGGCTGTTCGAACTGTTCGCCGGTCATGCCGTCAAAGAGCGCCGTCTTGCCCGAGCTGGGCAGGCCAGCGGCGTGAAGCAGAGCCTTGATTTCGCTCTCCTGCGCGCCGTCGAAGACTGCCGTGCCGAACCAGATGCCGCGCTTCATGCCCTTGGCGACGCGAATCAACATCGTGTCGTCGAGGTCGAGAAGCAACTGCAGCGCTGCCGTGTCCTTGAAGCTGACCTTGATCACTTCGCGGAGGTTGTTGGCTTCCTGATTCTCTTCGACGATGGCGGCAATCTTCTTGCCGAGCTCCGCCGCGGCCCATCCGAGATGGGTCTCGAGAATCTGTCCGACGTTCATACGCGAAGGCACACCGAGCGGGTTCAAAACGATCTCGACCGGGGTTCCATCGGGCAGGTACGGCATGTCTTCCTCAGGGAGGATACGTGCGATAACGCCCTTGTTCCCGTGACGGCCGGCCATCTTGTCACCGACGGACAGCTTGCGCTTCATCGCGATGTACACCTTGACCATCTTGATGACGCCAGGCGAAAGTTCATCGCCCTTCTGCAGCTTGGCAACGCGCTCGTTGGTGATCTTGCGCAGCACTTCGATCTGACGCGAGGTCATCTCTTCGATCTCATCGATCTGCTCGTTGACGCGGGGATCCTTGTCAGCGAAGCGGATGCGCTTGAGGTTCTTCGTCGAGATACGCTCGATGGTTTCGCGATCGAGGATGTTGCCCTTGGTGAGGAGACGCTTGTTGGTGCGCTCGTCATGCAGGTCAGCCAGCACCTCTTTATTTCCCAAAATCGCGTCGAGACGCTTCAGTCGCTCGTCGGTCAGAATGCGGATTTCGTCGCCGAGGTTCTTTTCGAGCTTGGCGGTGTTTTCCGCTTCGATCTGCTTGGCGCGCTCGTCCTTTTCCTGGCCCTTGCGGGAGAAGATGCGGACGTCGACAACGGTGCCTTCGATGCCCGGAGGCGTCGTGAGCGAAGCGTCGCGAACATCGCCGGCCTTTTCACCGAAGATGGCGCGCAGCAGCTTCTCTTCCGGCGTCAGCTGAGTTTCGCCCTTGGGCGTTACCTTGCCGACGAGGATGTCGCCATGCTTGATCTGAGCGCCGATGCGGATGATGCCGCTCTCGTCGAGATCGCGCAGCGCCGACTCGGACACGTTGGGGATATCCCGCGTGATTTCTTCTGGTCCCAGCTTGGTGTCGCGGGCTTCGATTTCGAATTCCTCAATGTGTACGGAGGTGTAATAGTCCTCGCGCACCAGCTTTTCGCTGATGAGGATAGCGTCTTCGAAGTTGTAACCGCGCCACGGCATGAAGGCTACGAGGACGTTGCGGCCGAGCGCCAATTCACCCTGTTCAGTGCAAGGACCGTCCGCGATGACCTGGCCCTTGATGACACGCTCACCTTCGCGAACAACCGGCTTCTGGTTGATGCAGGTGTTCTGGTTGGAGCGCTTGAACTTGATGAGCTGGTAGATGTCCGAACCGACTTCGCGCGACAACTGCGTGGGGTGATGTTCGCCCTCAACGCGGATGATGATGCGCTCGGAGTCGACCGAGTCCACGATACCGTTACGCTTGGCCAGGATGACGGCGCCCGAGTCACGCGCAGTCACGCCTTCCATACCGGTGCCGACGAGTGGTGCTTCGGCAACGAGCAGGGGAACGGACTGGCGCTGCATGTTCGCACCCATCAGCGCGCGGTTCGCGTCATCATGCTCGAGGAACGGCACGAGCGATGCGGCGACGGAGACGAGCTGCTTGGGGCTGACGTCAATAAAGTCAACTTCCGAGCGGTTGACCAGTACAAAGTTCCCCTGACGACGCGCATTCACCAGTTCTTCGGTGATGACGCCTTCTTCGTTGAACTTGATGTTGGCCTGCGCGATGGTGTGACGATCCTCTTCCCAGGCGGACTGGTAGAAGCTGAACGGCATCCAATCGATCTTGCGCTTGCCGGCTGCTTCGAGATCGGCGATGAGCTGGAAGGCTTCGTTCTTCTCGAGATGATCGCCAACACGCAGACCGCTGTCGCCCGCGTTTACGACTTCAACGTAGTCGAGAATGCGGCCGTCACGGACCTTGCGGTAAGGCGATTCGATGAAGCCGTACTCGTTGATGCGCGCAAAGCAGCTCAGCGACGAGATGAGGCCGATGTTCGGACCTTCCGGGGTTTCGATCGGGCAGATACGACCGTAGTGGGTCGGATGCACGTCGCGGACTTCAAAGCCGGCACGTTCGCGCGACAGACCGCCGGGCCCAAGGGCGGAGAGACGACGCTTGTGCGTGATCTCCGAGAGCGGGTTGGTCTGATCCATGAACTGCGACAGCTGCGAAGAACCGAAGAACTCGCGGATGGCGGCCATGACGGGCTTGGCGTTGATCAGGTCGTGCGGCATCGCCGTCGACAGCTCCTGATAAACGCTCATCTTTTCCTTGATGGCGCGCTCCATACGGACGAGGCCGATACGGAACTGGTTCTCCATCAACTCGCCGACGGCGCGAACACGGCGGTTGCCGAGATGATCGATATCATCCACGTTGCCGATGTTCTTGCGCAGCTTGAGCAGGTAGCGAATGGTCGCGTAGAAGTCTTCGGGAGTCAGGGTGCGCTTGTCGAGGCCGCTGGGATCCTGATTCTCGTAGAGCTTGATGTTGAACTTCAACCGGCCCACGCGCGAGAAATCGTACTTGCGCTGATCGAAGAACATGCCTTCGAACAGAGCCGTCGCGGTGTCGAGCGTCGGCGGGTCGCCTGGCCGCAGCTTGCGGTAGATTTCGATCAGCGCTTCTTCCGGCTTGCGCACGGAGTCACGGCGAAGGGTGTTGGTGATGATGTTGCCCACGTCGTCGCGCTCGGGGAAGAAGAGCTCGATCTGCGTGGCGCCGCTGGCTGCGATCTTGTGCAGGCGGTCGGCGGTCAGCTCGGTGTTCGCTTCGACAATGATTTCGCCAGTGTTCAGGTCGATCACGTCGGAAGCGGTCAGAGCGCCGTCGATTTCCGCAGCTTCGACCTCAACGTGCGAGACGTTGTTGGTGCGCAGAGCCTTGAGCACGGACGCGGTGATCTTGCGGCCGGAGTGAGCGATCTCTTCGCCGTTGGCGAGCACGGCATGCGCCGGCTTCGCGCCCTGGAGGTGCGTTGCCTGGCCCTGCTCCTTGATGGCCCACTGCAGCTTGCCATCGGTCAGGTGAATCTGATCGACGGTGTAGAAGGTCTTCAGAATTTCTTCGTCCGAACGCAGACCGAGCGCGCGAAGGAAGATGGTGCCGAGGAACTTGCGCTTACGGTCGATACGCACGTAGAGCGTGTTCTTCTGGTCGTATTCGAACTCCACCCACGAACCGCGGTAGGGGATGATCTTTCCAAGGAAGTAGGTGCGGTTGTTCGCCGTCTCAAAGAAGACGCCGGGCGAACGGTGCAGCTGCGAGACGATAACGCGCTCGGTGCCGTTGACGATGAAGGTGCCGTTGGCGGTCATCAGCGGAATGTCGCCGAAGAAGACTTCCTGCTCCTTGATGTCGCGGATGGTCTTCGAACCAGTCTCGGGGTCCTTGTCGTAGATGGTCAGGCGCACGGTGACCTTAAGAGGGGCAGAGAAGGTCATGCCGCGCTCTTCGCACTCCTGCTGGTCGTACTTCAACTGCAGGCCGACGGGATCGCCGCACTTGTTGCAGAAGTCAGGCGTGTTCTTGTTGTACGTGCCGCAATGGTGGCAGAGTACGTCGCCGGGGTGGAACGGGTCGGTGATGACCATGAATCCGCAGTTCGTACAAGCAGTACGGAGGTGGTGCAGACCCTTGAGGTGACCGCACTTGCACTCCCAGTTACCGATCGAGAAGTCCACAAAGTCGAGCTGCGAGATGTTGCGGAAATCAGTGATCGGGAAAACCGAAGTGAAAACTGACTGCAGACCATTGTCGTCGCGTTCGTTGGGAAGCTTGTCCATCTGCAGGAACCGCTCGTAGGAACGGCGCTGCACTTCGATCAGGTTAGGAATCTGGATAGCGGTAGGAATCTTGGAAAAATCGAGTCGGCTGCGAATGGCGCGATTCTCGTTCGGCATGAGTCACTCCTGAGGCTCGTATCTCCGAGTTTCCGGCCTGGTGAGGGACCGGAGAACCGATAGCCCGAGTCTCATGGCTTTCGGCGTACATCGGAATGGTGTTTCGTGGGGGACTTGCGTCCCGCAAATCGGAGTTCGCACCTGCTGTCGCGAGGTCAAACCCCGTACTCCCTGTAGCGGCTATGAAGTCTTGGCGAGCCGCGTGTTCCCCAAATAAATCAAGTTCAGCAGTACCGGTACAGCAACCAGGCGGCTCGCGGACCGCAAAATCTGCTTGCTCGAACCCGGCTCAGCGGCTACACTCCCGGTAATTGAGAGCTGTAACCGGCGAACCTGAGGATTTCTGCAACGGGAACTGGTGTAAATTGCAACTTAGCCAAAGAGAAAGGCAGCAGTTGGGAGAAAGAAAGCATCAGACATGACAGATTGCCCGCAGGGACAAAGTACCCCACGAGCGCAGACCAACGTCTAGTGCCCTTTTTCGAATTGATTTCCCACTACGCTCGCCGATCCCAATGCTCGTTTCGTTTGCAACCTGCTCGTTCCAGCTACTTGCCGGCGACCGCTCCGCATGCGGTGGACGACCGTAAGGCACTTGTTTTCTGCACAGCGACTTGACTCGAGGCTGAATCAACCCCGGTTTAAGTCACTGCCATGCCAATCCTTTTCGTTTTCGAGTACGCATTCGCCTGCTCCCATTCCCATAAATTAAGGGCGCACAAAAAAGGGACGAAGAAACGCGCAACTTTTAATGTAGCGCGTTCTCTCCGCAAATGCAAATGTGTGGTACTCGAAATGCTAAGGCTCTGAGGAAAGTTGACTGCCTGCTTGACCGATGCTGCCGGCCCGGCGTGGCCGACCCGAACTACCGGGTCGAACTGCCGGGCTGGCCGAAGACTACTTGACTTCGACGGTGGCGATGCCTTCAAACTTCTTCTTGATGGTCTCGGCTTCTTCCTTCGTCGCGTTTTCCTTCAGCGGCTTGGGGGCGCCATCGACCAAGTCCTTGGCTTCCTTCAAACCGAGCGAAGTGACTTCGCGAACGGCCTTGATGGTTGCGATCTTGTTCGCGCCGGCATCCTTGAGGATGACCTGGAACTCGGTCTGCTCTGCCACTTCAACCGCTGCTGCCGCTCCGCCGCCGCCAGCAACTGCAACCGGGGCTGCCGCTGCTGCCGAAACGCCGAGACGGGTTTCCAATGCCTTAACCAGGGCTGCTGCTTCCAGCAGGCTCAGGCTAACAATCTGCTCTTCCAATGCGCTCAAATCCGCCATGATGTTCTCCAATCAGAATTCTGTGAAATGTTCTTACCGCACCGCTGTCGCCTGTTGCCCGGGTTCCGATGTGCCCAGACTTGGCACCCCTTGCAACCGCCCAGCGGGAAACTTGCCCGGGAAACTCACCGGGGAAAACTTGATTACGAGGCCGGCTCTTCGGGAGCCACTGCGCCTTCGACCGGCTCTTCCGTGGCTGCCGCTTCTGCCTGCTTCTCGGGCTCGGCTACTGCGACCGGCTCGGCCGCTGCTTCCGCGACGGGCTCGACTGCAACTTCCGCAACCGCTTCAGCCTTCGGAGCTTCTTCGACTGCTGCCGCTGGCGCTTCCGCCTTGGCTGCCGGAGCTGCTGCGCCGGTAAACTTTTCGCCCTTGACCGCTTCGTTGACCACCACCGCGAGATCGCGGCCGGTGGCGTTGAGCACGGTAACGAGACGCTGCGCCGGAGAGTTGATGAGGAATAGCAGCTTCGCGAAGAGCTCTTCCTTGCCCGGCATGGTGGCCAGAGCCTTGACTTCCTCAACGTTGATCAGCTTGCCGTCAACAATACCCAGCTTGAAGGTGAACTCGGCGTTTTCGCTAACCCACTTCGAGAAAACCTTGGCCAGTTCGACCGGGTCGCCCGAGGTGAAGGCTGCCGCGCTGACGCCCTTCAAGCCCTTGAGCGCCTGCTCGACCTTGGTGCCTTCGCTGGCCTTAGCCGCCAGCTTGTTCTTCAGCACGTGGAACTTGCCACCCGCGCCGCGAATGATCTTGCGCAGCTCGAAATCCTGCGAGACGGTCATCTTGGCAAACGTGCCGATGATCGCCGTAGTGGAGGTTTCCAGCTCCTTGGCCAGAACCTGAACCTTTTTCTTCTTGGTCGCCCTTGTCAATGCCATTGCAATCGCTCCTGCCTCTGGCCGCCAGCCTCATCCGAGGCTGCAAATCTCATCTCTTCCTTTTGCAATCATGCCCGAAGGCCGGTGCGCCAGAGGTTCAGAAGAGGAGAAACGGGTGAATCGTAAGTCTGCGTGCCGAACTACTTACCGGCAGCGTCCGCCACGGCGCCGTCAATCGGAACCCCTGGGCCCATCGTCGAGCTCAGCGTAATTCCCTTGACGTACTTGCCCTTGGCTGCCGAAGGCTTGGCGCGCATCACGCTGGCCAGAACCGTGGTCGCATTCTCGACCAGCTTCTCAATCGGGAAGCTCAGCTTGCCTACCGGCACGTGCACGAGAGCAGTCTTGTCCGCGCGGAACTCAACCTTACCGGCCTTGATTTCCTTGATCGCGGAGGCAACATCCTGGGTCACGGTGCCCGTCTTGGGGTTCGGCATCAGGCCGCGAGGTCCGAGCACCTTGCCGAGACGGCCGACTGACTTCATCATGTCGGGGGTCGCGATCAGGGCGTCAAAGCCGGTCCAGGATTCCTTCTGGATGCGCTCGACGAGGTCTTCGCCACCGACGAAATCGGCTCCGGCAGCTTCCGCTTCCTTGAGGCGATCGCCCGAGGCGATGACGGCAACAGTCTTGGTCTTGCCCAGGCCGTGCGGCAGAACGACGGTTCCGCGCACCATCTGATCGGCGTGGCGTGTATCGACGCCCAGACGCATTGTCAGATCGACGGTTTCGTCGAACTTGGCAAACTTAACCTTTTGCAGGAGACCTACTGCTTCTTGCAGCAGGTAAGGACGCGCTTCCACAGCGGCGCGCGACTTCGTAATATTCTTGCTGGCTTTCTTGGCCATGTTTCCTCATCTCCCACCGCAAATGCCAGTCCCGCTTTGCAGGAAGCTCCTCAGTTCGCGGCTCAATCGCCGCTCTGCCCGGAAGCCCAAATGCCGTGGTGCTAATGATGGCCACTCTTGGGGAGTGGACACATTTATGTAGTATGACAGAAAGATGGAGCTGATGCAACCACTACCCAAGCGTGGATAGATTAAAAACTGGAGTTCGCAGATATGCTGAAATATGTGGGTTCGACGACTGAAAACGGCGGACTGGAGTTTCGATTCATCCTGGAGCGGGTGCCTGAAATTACTCCATTGGGCGGAGTAGTCGACCTCAAAAGTAGAGAGTCGCCTGCCCAATGCATGATTGACAGAAAGGTGGAGAAGTGAAGTCCAAGCACATGCCTTTGATTATTGGGATTGCAACGTTAGCCGTCCTTGATTTAGCTGGGTTCATTACGATGGTTGCGAACCCCGATGCGACCGCGAGGGTTATCCCTGCACTCGTTGGTGTGCAGATTCTCGGATTCATTGTTATCGCGGCCATCGTCGTGACAAGCAGGCGGGGAAACATCTCGGCGGGAGCGGACAGAGAACCTGGAGGAGCAGGGAAGCAATGGGTCCCATGGTTATTCGGTTTTTTGGCACTAATGAGCTTTCTGAGGGTCGGTCTTTCGATCCTCTACATAGCAGGCGAGGCGTGGCATAGGGATTCGTGGGTCGCTCCGACTGCCGGGGCTGCAATGGGATGTTTTTTTCTCTGGCTGGCTGTTGTGGCAAGCCGTTCGGCCTCGAAGCCCGGATCGAAGGAAAGAACTGGCGGCCCGAATGCTGGGTTGTGACGCTGCACCATCAGGCAGTGGGCTGCGTTCCGGGTCCCGGCCAGCATCTCGAAGTATGCGCTGCCTACTGCACCGGTCGGCCTAACTGCTGGTCGTTACTGGATCTCGACGCCTTTGGCAAGGCGCTGCGGCCTATTCCTCAACTACCGATCTACACTCATTCAAGCCCGGACACTTTAGATTGCGTTCATGACTGCTAGCCCTTGGAATCGTCATCTTCTAGCTTTCTATTTGCGGTGCTTAAACTACCTTTATCGGGGTCTATAGTTTTCCCGGAACCAACGTCGCAAAACGAGGAAACGTAGTAGGCCAAAGTAGAAGATAGCGTTTCCAATAAACGACAAAACCCATGTAGCCACCGTCAAGCCTCCGTGGAAGGCGCCCGTTAAGGCGATTCCGAGGAGAAATCCAGGATATTGAGGAATCAGTAAAGCCCAGTATTTCGCTACCCACTCGATCGGCACCAGAGGGGCAATTAAACAGGGTGATGCAACCAACACTGAGAACGTAGAAACGATCGCGTAGCTGCGCCGAATTGCGATCATCTACGATCTCCGTTCAAAATGATTAAGCCCAAGCTTCGAAGATAAATCTTCGAGCAGCTGCATTGCCGTGGCAGGGAGGCAGGCGTTTAAGATTGCGTGCATGACAGCTTGTTCCTGGAAACGTCTTTCCACGGCTTTTCTCTTTGTGGCGCTCTGCGCATTTTCTGGATTGACTTGCTATGCTGCGCCGGCAGCTCTCGAAAACAACAAGCCTGAGCCTGCCAATCCCGAACTATCTGAGCCGGATTCTGCCCAGCCCGGCCAGCATTGGGCGATCGCTATCCATGGGGGCGCGGGTGAGAGTGAGTGGGAGCACATGGATGCTGCGACTGCGGCGGCCTATCACGATTCTCTGGCGAAGGCGCTGGCGGCGGGGTCGGCTGTGCTCAAGAAGCATGGCAAGGCTCTGGATGCGGTGACGGCGGCGGTGAAGGTGCTGGAGGACGATCCGCTGTTCAATGCTGGCCGGGGTTCTGCTTTTGCCGCGGATGGAATGAATGAAATGGATGCGGCGCTGATGGATGGAGCGACGCTCTCGGCCGGTTCGGTGGCCAGTGTGCAGTTCACGCGTCATCCGATTGATCTGGCGCGGGCGGTGATGGAGCACACGCCTTACGTGATGATGGTTGGCCCGGGTGCGGATGCGTTCTCGAAGGCTCAGGGGCTGGAGCAGCAGCCGCCTTCGTTTTTCTTTACGGAGATGCGCTGGCAGGAATTTGCGGCGATCATGAAAGCCAGCGGGCGAGCGGTTCCTCCGCGGCCTGCCGGGGTTGGGGCTGCTGCTGAGTCTGGAACCGGGGCTGGAAGCGGTTCGGCTTCGTTGCCGCAGCACTTCTTTTCGCATCGTTTTGGGACGGTTGGCGCGGTGGCTCGGGACAGCGACGGTCATCTGGCTGCGGCCACATCGACGGGAGGAATGCAGGGCAAGCTGCCTGGGCGCGTTGGCGATTCTCCGCTGATCGGCGCCGGAACCTATGCGAGCGATAAGTCCTGCGCCGTATCTGGTACTGGTGTTGGCGAATATTTCATTCGCCTCACGCTGGCGCGAGAGATCTGCACGCTGGTGCAGGAGGGAAAGTCTCCGCAGCAGGCTGCCGACCAGATGATCCATACGGAACTGCCGGCGCTGAAAGGCGGCGAGGGCGGAGTGATCGTGATGGCCCCGATCGGTGCGCCGATCTGGAGTTCGAACACGCTGGGCATGTTTCGCGCCCGGGAAGTGGAAGGCAGCGAGCCTGAGGTTCACGTGAAGTAGCACTTAAGCCGATTGCGGCTTCCGGTGAATGGATGTTTGGGTTAGTATGGCTCTATGAAATTCGACCCCATAATACGACTGCACAATCCGGTGGGTAGCACCAGCCGTGCAGCGGGGCCTTATAAACCCTGGGAAACGCCAGATTAGCGTGCCGGGAGGGGGCAGCACCCTCACCCACCACCATACTTATAAGAATCACCTGCGCCTGTATATCTCGTAGCCATTGAGCCGCGCATACTTCGAAAGTTCCGCGCTGACCAACTTCATCGTCTGATCTCGCGCGGGCAGCGGATCTTCGGTTGACTGCAGGTGAGTCTTCACGATTACCCATTGAATATTACGCTTGCGGGCTTCTTCGAGCAGCTGCTCCGGCGTGTAGGGGTCGGTGGTGTTGTCGAAGATTTGCACTGGGAACTGCGGCGTGCGGCCAGTGGCGTAGAAGAATGGCTCTTCACCGGGCAGCAGAAGAATGCCGTCCCGCTGCGGAATTTCCCTCTCGGCGAAGTGAACCAGCTCTTCGAAGTCGGCGAGATAGGGGCCTCGATCTGCCATCCCGCGCAGCGCCGGAAGAGTTGAGTGATAGAGCGGCTCGTCGGCTACCTGAGTGTCGGAGGCCTGAATATAGTTCAGCCGGTCGTGGCCGATCGCGTAGAGGCTTCCGCAGATGAGGAAAGTTGCGGAGACAACGGCGGCGAAGGCGAGCGTGATCTTTGGGTATGCGGCAGGGAGCGCGGCGACCATCTGCGCGATGAGGATGACCAGCAGCGGCCAGATGGCGTAAGTCGATCCCCAGAGCTGCTGCGAGAGAAACGTTCCGTGAATTGCCGCCAGGACGAAGAACGGAAGCAGGCGGTTCAGTGTGATTCCCTTGCGCAGTTCGGCCAGGGCGAACACTGCCGCTATTACGAGCAGCAGTGGCCAGAGCGAGAGTAGATTGTCAGCGCGCTCGTCCAGATCGTCATCCAAGAAGAGAAAGACGAGGCTGGCGACAAACGGGGTTGCCATCAAGCCGAGGGCGATAAGCCGCACCCAGGTACGCTGCGCCCAGAGAAGATAGAGCAGGAGCAGGCCGGTGCCGAGTGTCGGGATCGTCCAGAAGAAGGACGGCTGCCGGTAGACGCTGAGCATATCGGCGAAACCCGGCAATCGCCGCTGCGCTGCAAAGTGAACTGTCCATTGGAGATAATTGCCGAGGCCAACGGTCCACTGCAGGATCAGCAATCCAGCGGTAAAGCAGAAAGCAACCATCGCCAGGAAGCGCAGCAGCACTGGTCGCGAAACAATATCCTCCGGGGTGCGCCGAGCCAGCCCGATCGCCAATAGCAGGATTACGCCGGCAATGACGACGAGCAGGAAGGGTCCGCCCATATTCTGCTTGAAGAACACCGGCAGAACGACAGCGAATCCAGCAAGAGCTGGTCTAGTCCAAGTGCGCGAGCCATGCGCTGCGTCTTCCTTATCCAGCCTCTGTATCGCATACAGTGCGACCACGATAGCGAAAGCGCAGTCGCAGTCATAGATCGGGTGTGGATAAATACCATAAATACCGAGAAAGACCAGCGGTGCGGCCAGCAGGAGAGAGATCGGCCACGAATAGCGGACCTTGTCGGAGAGCACGCGCAGAGCGATAAGGCAAGCAACAACCGTTCCAAGCCCACCGACGATAGCCGCATAGAGAACCGGCCAGAGATAGACGCGCCCCAGCACACGCATGATCAGCGCCTGGATCACAAAGGTCAGCGGGGGATGGACGAGTGGAAAATCGCGATAAGGCACCTGCCCGAGAGCAATCCGCCAGCTGGTGTCGAGCAGGTAGCTCAGATCCCAAAGGACTGCGATGTGCGTGTTCTGCCAGAAGGCGAATACTGCCGTCGCCGCGAATAGCAGGACCGCAGAGAGGACGTCGCGCCGGCTTTTCACCGAGTCCGGCAAGCTACCAGATCTCAAGTTCGAAGTCCCGATGGGTGCGAATAAGTTCGAAATCGGTGCGGTTCGATGTGATCAGACACGCGCCATGGGATCGGGCCGTGAGTGCGATGAGCACATCAAAATGGAGATCGCGGAGTTTCGCGACATTGAATCCGTGCTGTCCGCGAATCTTGGCGAGCACCTGACCAGATTCAACCCAATTGTTCTCCGTCGGAGAGAGCACGCGGTGGTTTTTCTGGAGAGTCTCTAACGTCCTGGATTCTGCTGGCGCAGTGACGCCGCGCGATAGCTCAGCCAGCACGACTGTTGAAACACACACGATACCGCGCAAAGATTCAACGCTTTCACGGTGTTTTCCCGATCGCCATAGGTCGATCATCACCGATGTATCGAACAAAACGAACTCAGTCCTCATAGCCTTCGAACTTCAGCTTACCGGCATTATCGAGCATGAGTTTCTTGAATCGTCTCAGTGCGACAGCTTCCTCGAGAGCTCTTTGAACAGCTTCAGTTCGAGTAGTCACTCCGAAAGCTTTGGCAGCTTCATCAGCGAGTTTCTTGTCCAGCCGGATGGATGTAAGGGTAGACGCCATAGGCCACCTGTATATATATTTTTACGACATCGTATATATCGATGCAAGACTTACGGCTCGTTCAACACAAAAGCCCTCCCAAAATGGGAGGGCTTTTGTGTTTCAGAGAACAGCTTTAGGCGACGACTTCGATACCCATGGAGCGCGCTGTGCCCTTGATGCTCTTGATGGCTGCGTCAATTGAGGCAGCGTTCAGGTCGGGGAGCTTGGTTTCGGCGATCTCGCGAACCTGCTTTTCGGTCACTTTGCCAACCTTGTCCTTGTTGGGAGCGGCTGCACCCTTGGCGACACCGGCGGCGCGGAGCAGCAGGTTCGAGGCGGGCGGGGTCTTGGTGACGAAGGTAAAGGTACGGTCGGCGTACACGGTGATGACGACCGGGATGGTGAAGCCTTCCATTTCCTTGGTCGAGGTGCGCGCGTTGAACTGCTTGCAGAACTCCATGATGTTGACCTGCGCCTGACCGAGCGCGGGGCCTACTGGAGGTGCCGGGGTGGCTTTGCCAGCGGTGATCTGGAGCTTGACATAGCCGGTAATTTTCTTCGGAGGTGCCATGTTCGTTTCCTTCGGAAACCAGCTTCTAGCTCCTAGCCGCTAGCTCTTAGCTGGTGGGTTCCATTGAATCAATTTTGGTAAAGCGGCGCCAGCGTTCACCTGCAACCGAGTCATGCCAGGAGTTGACTCAGCTAGAAGCTGAAAGCTAGTAGCTAGCGGCTGCCTTACTCAATCTTCTCGACTTTGCCAAACTCAAGCTCGACCGGCGTGGAGCGCCCGAAGATCGTGACCATGACCTTGAGGGTCTCGCGATCTTCGTTGATTTCGTCCACGACGCCGTTGAAGTTGGCAAAGGGGCCGTCGGTGATGCGGACGGACTCGTTCTTCTCGAACCGGATCTTCTGGCGAGGCTTTTCCTTCGCGTCATCGGAGCGGTTGAGAAGCGAACTGATCTCTTCTTCGCTGAGTGCGACCGGCTTGTCGCCGGTGCCAAGGAAGCCGGTAACGCGCGGCGTTTCCTTGATGATGTGCCAGATCTGGTTGTCCAGCTCCATTTCGATAAGCACGTAGCCGGGCAGGAAGACACGGTCCACAGTCTTCTTTTTGCCGTTGACCGTCTCGGTCACAGCTTCGGTGGGAATCATGATGCGACCGAACTTCGACTCCAGGCCAAACGCCTGGATACGGCTCTCGAGGGATTCCTTAACCTTGCGCTCAAAACCCGAATAGGCGTGCAGGATGTACCACTTGAAGTTCTCGTTCGGGGCGGGTGCTTCTGCCTCGGGCGTTCCTGCTTGGCCGGGTTCCTGTTCCAGTTCTTCTGTCATTGCTGTATCTCTTTTCAACTGCGCAGGATTACTGCGGGCCGGTCAGCTTGCCCATTACATAGGACAGTCCGTGAGCGAAGATGTAGTCCACAACAAAGAAGTAGGCGGCGAAGACGAAAACCGTCACCAGCACTACGGTCGTGGTCGCCTGCACTTCCTTGCGCGAGGGGGTAACCACCTTGCGCAGTTCGTTGCGCACGTCGCCGAGGAAGGTGCGGGTCCGGTCATAGCTACCCGTGGTCCACTCTACCGCTGCATTCGACTTGGCTTCTTTGGGCTCAGTGCCCACCAATGCTGTCTTGGCCATGTTGCTACTTCCTTTCCGGATACTCCGGAAATTTCCGTACCGGACAGGTACTTAATCTGGCAGGGGCGCTCGGATTCGAACCGAGAAGTTCGGTTTTGGAGACCGACAGTTTAACCGTTGAGCTTACGCCCCTAGATGCAGCTGTTAGCTTCCAGCCGCTAGCTTCTAGCTCGTATTGCGTTGACCTAATCTTTCAGGCGGCTGCAAATGGGCTAGAAGCTGATAGCTAGCAGCTAAAGGCTGCCTTACTTCGTTTCCCGGTGCTTCTTGTGGCAACGGCAACGCTTGCAGAACTTCTCGAACTCCAGACGGCCAGTGGTCGTCTTCTTGTTCTTCGTCGTTGTGTAGTTGCGCTCCTTGCACTCGGTGCACTGCAATGTCACGATTTCCCGCATTTGAGTATCCTAACTGATTCGGGGCGGATCTGCTCCGCGCCGGTCTTTTGAGTTGCTAGTGGTTAGTTTTTAATGATGAGTGGTTTGTGCTGTTAAACACTAACCACTCATCACTAACCACTCGTATTTAGGCGATGATTTCCGAGATCGCGCCGGCGCCCACAGTGCGGCCGCCTTCGCGGATCGCGAAACGCAGACCCTTTTCCATCGCGACTGGAGTGTGAAGCTCGATCTCCAACTGGATGTTGTCGCCCGGCATCACCATCTCCGTGCCTTCCGGCAGCTTCGCGGTGCCAGTCACGTCCGTGGTGCGGAAGTAGAACTGAGGCCGGTAGCCGTTGAAGAACGGAGTGTGACGTCCGCCTTCTTCCTTGCTCAGGACATAGACTTCGCCCTTGAACTTGGTGTGCGGCTTGATCGAGCCCGTCTTGGCCAGAACCATGCCGCGCTCCACGTCTTCCTTGGCCACGCCGCGGAGAAGAAGACCAGCGTTGTCGCCGGCCAGACCCTCGTCCAGCTGCTTCTTGAACATTTCCACGCCCGTCACAACCGTCTTGCGCGTTTCGCGGAAGCCGACGATCTCGACTTCTTCGCCAACCTTCACCTTGCCGCGCTCGATACGACCCGTAACCACCGTGCCACGGCCGGAGATCGAGAAGATGTCTTCGATCGGCATCAGGAACGGCAGGTCGACCATGCGGTCAGGCTGCGGAACATAACGGTCGACTTCGGCCATCAACAAATCCACGCTGGCTTCCCACTTGGCTTCGCCGTTCAGAGCGCCAAGCGCCGAACCACGAATGACCGGTGTGTCGTCGCCGGGGAACTGGTACTTGTCGAGCAGTTCGCGAACTTCCATTTCGACGAGTTCGATGAGCTCTTCGTCTTCGACAGCGTCGCACTTGTTCAGGAACACAACGAGCGAAGGGACGCCGACCTGGCGAGCCAGAAGCACGTGCTCCTTGGTCTGGGGCATCGGGCCATCGGTGGCCGCAACCACCAGGATGCCGCCGTCCATCTGCGCCGCGCCGGTGATCATGTTCTTGATGTAGTCGGCGTGACCGGGGCAGTCGACGTGAGCATAGTGACGGTTCGCCGTCTCATACTCAACGTGGGCTGTCGCGATCGTGATGCCGCGCTCGCGCTCTTCCGGAGCGTTGTCAATCGTGTCGAACGAACGGAAGGTGTTCTTCGGGTTGTGCTTCGACAACACCTTCGTGATCGCCGCCGTCAACGTGGTCTTGCCATGATCGATGTGACCAATCGTTCCTACGTTTACGTGCGGCTTGCTGCGATCAAATTTTTCCTTCGCCATAACGTCCTCAGTCCTCTTTTTAGCTTCTGCCCAATCCGCAGAGCAGAGGGCAATCTTGAAACCTTGTTAACGCGCTACGAGCGAGTCTGCCTGGCTCAGTAGTACGCGTAAATCTTCAAAAATCGTTGCCGTAACTCGGCTGGAACTTTCTCGATCCGCGCCAGGTACTTTTCGCGGATGAGGGCCTGGTCGCTGGTCGGCAGAGCCGAGTACAACTCCGGCGAATCCTTGCCCAAGAGGCCAGCGGCCAGAATCTGCTCGAACTGGCGGACCCGGTACTTCTTTCTCGCTACCTGGGCCAGAAACAGATCAGCGCGGTTGGCGGCAAAGGCCGCATCAATCCGCGTGGACAACTGCTGAAATCCCTGCTCGTTCTGAACCGGGTACACTGCCTGCTCAAACATTCAGCTCTCTAACCCCGAACCTTCCGCAATCAAGCCCAACTACCCGACGTAAAAACCGTGGCACCTTCAGAAACTGGAGCGGGAGACGAGGATCGAACTCGCGACCAACAGCTTGGAAGGCTGTGACTCTACCACTGAGTTACTCCCGCCTGTTGCAACCTGTACGACTAAAATCTGGAGCTGATGACCGGGATTGAACCGGTGACCTCTCCCTTACCAAGGGAGTGCTCTACCATCTGAGCTACATCAGCCCTACTTACAACCTTCCGGCATCTTCCCGGCTGCGCCGCCGGATTTTGTCTGCTTCGCGGGCCATATAGGTCCGGAAGACGAACGTTCCGATCACGAACAGCGGAATCCACCGCATTTCAATCTGCCTGCCGAAGACGTCTACTTTATCCGCGCCAACGGTAAACCAGATTATCACTGCCAGTACGGCGAACATTCCCATGGCGGACCAGAACTTGCGCTCTGTCTTGCTTTCCGCGCTGGAATCGCTCGACATCCTGAAAACCCTCAAATACTGGTGCACAGGGAAGGATTCGAACCTTCGTAGCTCCTAAGAACGGCAGATTTACAGTCTGCTGCCATTAACCACTCGGCCACCTGTGCCCATCTTCATGATCCGCCGCGCTTCGTCCCGTTTTGGCACTCCGTACGTGCGATTCCGCACACGAATCTGAACCGGATACCTCCGGTTCATCGGAGCTGATGCCTCTGGGGAATTACCGCGGAGGACTGGATTGTTCCCGTTTTGCAGTCCAAATCATCTGCCCAACTGGCCAATCCAAAATCAATCTTCTGCTCTCTCAGGCGGCTTTTGCGTGCCGCAATTGAGTGGAGCTGGCGAAGGGATTTGAACCCCCGACCGTCTGATTACAAATCAGATGCTCTACCAGCTGAGCTACGCCAGCCCAATTTCACCGGAAAACCGGCTACCTGAGGCCGTTGCAGCACGGGCACAAGATCACCCGCCACAACCCCGGCACAGAATCCAAGATTAGCACAGAGCGCCCTCCGGGGCAAACGCGGCGGTGTCACGATTTTCTCTGTGCTGCCACTCATTTCAGGGGAAAATCGCCGGTTCGATACCCAGAGCCGACCGGAAAGCGGAGACAGGGAAAGTTATTCATGGAAAACTTACAAACCTGTCGCTGGAGATCCCCGTCCGACCGAGGAAAATACGAATGTTCTTGCTTCCCGCGCATTTTCCGCTCAGAATTACGCTTACTCGTTCAGAGACATCTATTGCTCGCAAAACTTGCGAAAACTTCAGGAGAAACTTCGGTGCGTAAACTTATCCTCGCTGCTCTGCTACTCACTCTCAGCCCTCTCATGCTCCTTGCTCAGACTGCCCTCGACAATGACTCGATCATCAAGATGATGAAGGCTGGATTGTCGGACGATCTGATCATTTCCACGATCGGGTCTTCGGCGGGCAACTACAACGTCACTGCGGACGGCATCATCGCCCTGAAGAGCGGAGGGGCCAGCGATCGGGTGGTTACTGCAATTGTCACAAAAGCATCAGGCGGCGGAGCACCGAACCCTGGAACAACCAGTGTTGCGACAGGGCCCGGTTCGACCAATCCTGATGATCCTGCTGCCCCTCATGATGCGGGAATTTATGTTTGGAGCGACAAGGCTCCTGCCGGATCGAAAATGACGATGCTCGAACCATCCATTTACACACAGGGAAAAACAGGCGGTGTGTTTACCTCAGCGGTTACATACGGTATTGCAAAGGTGAAGATGAAGGCTGTTCTGCGCGGAGCTCATGCGAATGCTCGCGTTTCTGATCCGCTGTCGGTCTTTTACTTTTACTTCGAAGAACAGAGCGCCGGATTGAGCCACGCCAGCTCGCCGATTTTCGGAGGAACCAGCACCCCAAACGAGTACACCCTACTCAAATTCGATGTAAAAGGCGACACACGAGAGACGGTCGTAGGCAAGATGAACGCGTTTGGCGCTTCAGGTGGAACAGACGATAAAGCTGTCACGGCCTTTACCTATGTCAAACTGCGACCGGGTGTTTACAAAGTGACCATGAGCGCCACATTGAAACCCGGCGAGTATGGATTTATCTCGGGAAGCGGTACGGCAGCTGTAAGTCCGTATGCTGGCGCCGCCGTATCGAACAGCCGAGTTTTCGACTTCGGCGTGAATTAAGCTGCGAGGAGTTCTCTGCTCTGCTGGGCACTGGATCCAGGAGGCAAGAGCACAATTTAGATATGCGGCCACTGTCCTTCCGGATTGTGGCCGTTTTGCTTGAGTTTTGACCGTGAGGCGTTTCGGGCCCCTTTTGCGCAGTTTAAGGTGAACGGCCATCTCATGCGGCCAGGGGACAACTCATGCGAAAACAAATTCTTAGCGCCATTCTCAGCCTCTCCCTTCTTACCCTTTTCTGCGGTGTTGCCTGCCCTGAACTTGCGGCGCAGCAGGAGATGAACAACGACTCCGTGATCAAGATGGTCAAGGCTGGGCTCTCGCCCGTAGTCATTGCTGCCTCCGTGAACGCCCAGCCGGGACACTATGATCTCTCCGCCGATTCGTTAATCGCGCTGAAGAAAGCCGGTGTGAGCGACCAGATCGTCACCGCGATGATCGCGCACAATTCGACGCCAGGCGCCGCGACCGCGACCACGACTGGGACAGGCTCGCTGGTGCCCGCCGGTGCGGGCGGCCTTCCTCCGGGGATCGACAGCCTCGGCGTTTACTACAAGGACAAGGACGGCAACTGGACCGAAGTCGGCGCGGAGGTAGTCAACTTCAAGACAGGTGGCGCGCTCAAGCACATCGGCAGCGCCGGCATTGTGAAGGGCGACCTGAATGGCCACGTGGCCGGATACCACAGCCGGCTCGAACTCAAAGGACCTTCTGATTTCATCCTCTACCTGCCCGAAGGCGTTTCGCCGGGCGAATACCAGCTGATCCGCTTCCGCGTCAGCAGCGACAGCCGCGAGTTCCGCGCACTGACTGGCGGCGTGGCGCATACTTCCGGAGGCGCGGCGCGCGATGTAGCTGACTTCTCCAGTAAAAAGCTGGCTCCTCATATCTACGCTGTTACGCTCTCCGGCGACATCGGCAAGGGCGAGTATGGCTTTCTGCCGCCGCAGGAAGCTTCGGGCGGCAAGAATGTCGCCAATTCGGGGAAGATATACACCTTTTCGTTTGCAGATTAAACGCTACGTCCGAATCCCTTCAGGAACGCGAAAAAAAAGATCGCCGCCCAGCATGAAGACAAACATGCTGAGCGGCCATCCTTACGGGGATATTTTCTGTCAAATAATCTCGATGCGCAGAGGAAGAAACTAGTTCTTTACATTCATCGCATCTGAATCCACAGCTTTCTTCCCAGTAATGCCTTACAGGCCCATGAGCAGGCCACGGTAGTCACTCTTGTCCGCCTGTACAACCAGGCCGCCCTTCTTGTCGCCATCCGCCCAGGTGAGCCCGACGAAGTGCTTCTTCGATTTTGAAAGAGCCAGCAAAGCGCCCAGGCCGAGGCTGAAGACGGCGACTCCAATTGCCGCTCCGACGCGGCGGTGGACGTCTTGTCCATAGCTGATTTCGGTGACGGCCGATGCGGGTAGTGTGAGGAACTCCTTGCCATCTTTGGTGATACGGATATGGTCGCCCTCGATAAAGAGTCTGAGGGCAGCGCCAGTTTTTGTATTTTGAATTGATCCCCCGTCATAACTCACTTTGTAACCGGACTCGCCGGCGACAGCATAGGCAGGAAGAAGCAAACACAACATCAGCGCAACAAGAGCTTTCATTCTTGGCCTTTTCTTTCAGTCAATTTTTCTTGCAGGAATTCATGTCACGGTATCGATTTTTTGCAGTTTGCGTCAGGTTACGTTAGGACTACAGACTCTAGCCCAGATAGATCGCGATGAGAACCTTGCTCCGGCTCTTAACATCGCTCCTCTCCAGATCAAGTCGGACTATGAATTTCGCTGCTATCGCGGGCCCCATCTCGCCCGAGCCAGGAGTGGTAGGGTAGTTTTTGATGGTGATCGATGCATAAGCGCACCCGCAGAACGCTCTGGATTGTCGCTGCCGTCGTCCTGGTTCTGGCGGCGGCTGTCTACCTTCGCTTTAAGGCGCCGCCCGAAGCTGCACGGCTTCTTCCCGAGTCGGACGGCATCGTCTATGTCAATCTGCGGCCCTTACGAGCCGTGATGCACAACGGAATGAAGCCGGTGACGCGGGCGCCTGAGTATCAGAGCTTCATTGATGCGACTGGAATCGACTGGGAGCGCGACCTGAACGAAGTTGCCATCGCCCTCCATCGCATGCCTGACCCGCGCGGCCCGAACGGCCCGGTGGCCTATTCGATGGTGCTGGTGGGCAAGCTGGATGGCAAGGCGCTGGCACATTACCTTGCGGCTCACGCCACGGGCCAGGAAAGCTACGGCGGCAAGACCATCTACAGTCTGCCCAGCGAGGGGCGGACGGTCCGGGTCTCGCAGATCGGCTACGATACGGTGGCTGTCTCGAATACGCCCAGCACTGAGCAGATTCACTCCATACTGGATCGCCACCGGACCGCGGCTCTTCCCTTTTCCGGCTCATCGCTGCTGGCCGAGCACTTCTCGGAGATGCCGCTGCTCTCGGTGGCCTGGGGGATGGGCCAGATTGGCTTGCCCTTCAGCGAGAACGGACAGGTTCAGGTGCTCGGGATGGGGCTGCCGGTCCCATCGGATACTACGTTCCTGGCGTCGGTGCATTGGGCGGGCGGGCTGAAACTACGCGTTGTAGAGATCGCTGATTCGGAAGCGACGGCGGCCAGCCAGGCATCCAGTCTTAATGTGCTGCTGAGTCTGGCGCGTGGTGCTTCGATCGGCCTGGGCGCAAGCCCGGTCAACAGCGGGTTCAAGGAAGTTCTGCGTACTGCCGAGATTACACAGAAGCGGAACCGGGTGATCGCCAATGCTTCCCTGCCCAAGACGCTGCCAGTCGACCTCTTCAATGGCAGCGGCAGTGACAAGTAGAGGATCCGGCATGGTGACCGGATCAAAGTAATTCGATGCAATTCAACGTAACCGCTTACTCGTACTGATCCGGATTGGGCGACAAACCCATTCGCGATTCCTTACAATCATTGCGTCTCGTGACTGACGAGTCTCCACTCGTCGAGAAATACGCTCGCGCGGGACGGTCGCCCAATCAGCCTTTCAACCCAAGGAGCACTTATGAGCACCTCGACGATGCGATTTGCTTCGCTTTCTGTGTCACTTCTCTGCCTCGCTTCGGTTTCCTATGCGTCGGGCCCTGCTTCGGCTCCCGATGCGGCAACCAAGAGCCACACACTGACCGGGCAGGCGGCTTTTACCGACGCTATGCACGAGTCCCCTGGCATACGCCGCAAGGTGACAGCTGCCGATCTGCCAGCGCCGGCTACCAGCGAGTCCGTCGACAACGGTGCGCATGTTGTTGCTCGTCCGGACAATGTATGGCCGGTCGCGCCCAAGGGCTTTAAGGTCGAGCTCTACACAACCAACCTCGAAAATCCACGGCTTATCCGCACTGCTCCGAACGGCGACATCTTTCTGGCCGAAAGCCAGACCAACAAGATCAAGGTCTTTCGTGGCGTGGGCGCGGACGGCAAGCCGAAGGAAGTGTCCGAGTTCGCGACCGATCTGAACCTTCCGTTTGGCATCAACTTCTACCCTGCCGGACCCAATCCGAAGTGGGTGTACGTCGGCAACACCGATGGCGTGGTTCGCTTTCCCTATAAGAGTGGCGATTTGAAAGCCACTGGCCCGGCGGAGAAGATTGCTGAAGTGCCCGGCGGCGGACGCCTGCGTGGAGGCGGCCACTGGACCCGCGATATCGCCTTCTCCAAGGACGGGACGAAGATGTTCGTCTCGGTCGGTTCTTTGACCAATGTGGATGGGATCGACAAGAATCCGCTGGAGAAAGATCGCGCGGACGTGCTGGAATTCACGCCCGAGGGCAAGTTCATCAAGGTTTACGCCTCCGGCATCCGCAACTGCGTGGGCGAAACCATCAATCCGACGACGGGCGAACTTTGGTGCTCGACCAACGAACGCGACGGGCTGGGCAACAACCTGGTTCCCGACTACATCACCCACGTGCAGGAAGACGGCTTCTACGGCTGGCCCTGGTACTACATGGGCGGACCTGCCGGAAAGCCTTCTACCGGACACCAGGACCCTCGCCACGAGGGCGAACATCCGGAGCTGAAGGACAAGGTCATCACTCCGGACATCCTGGTCAACCCGCACTTTGCCTCACTCGAAATGCTTTTCTACGAGGGCAACCAGTTTCCTGCGGAGTTCAAGGGTGACGGGTTCGCAGCTGAGCACGGCTCGTGGAATCGCTCCAACCGCAGCGGGTATGAAGTCATCCGCCTGCCCATGAAGGGTGGTCACGCCACTGGCGAGTACGAGGATTTCCTGACTGGCTTCGTGCTGCCGAACGGCGACGTATGGGGCCGCCCGGTGGGCGTAGCGGTCGCTTCCGACGGGTCGCTCTTCGTCACCGACGATGGTTCGAAGTCAATCTGGCACGTGACCTATACCGGCAAATAGATGCACAGGAAGGCAAAAAGGGGAGAGGCACAGGCCTCTCCCCTTTTGCTTGCTCATTCAAGGCCCTTACTTCGTACCTGCGACCGGAGCCGGCACTGGCACATTGTTCGCCAGAACCTCTGAGTAGGTGGTGCGCAGATACTTGTGTGGATTGACAGGGACATTATTGATGCGGACTTCGTAGTGAAGGTGCGGCCCGGTGGAGCGGCCGGTCTGGCCCACATAGCCGATAATCTGACCGCGAACCACATGCTGCCCGGCAAGCACGATCATGCCCGACATGTGCCCGTAAACGGTGTTTACACCGTGGCCGTGGTCAACAACAACCTCACGCCCGTAGCCGTTCATCATCTGGGCCGAGGTCACGAGACCGTCCCCGGTAGCGCGAATCACCGTGCCAGACGGAGCAGAGATGTCGAGACCTGCATGGAAGGCGCCTTCGCCGTTGAACGGATCCTCACGCTCGCCGAAGCTGGAGGTCACTTTGCCTTCGACCGGCCAGAGCGAGGGAGCGTCGGCAATCTGTGTCCAATCGCCGAGTCCGATGCTGGAGCCCGGGGTCATCCCGCCTTCGAGGGCGCGGGAGACGCGGCCGGAAAGGGCCTGGCTGCGAAGAGCATAGAACTGGTCGAGCGAGAGCTTGACCTGCTGCTGATTGACATTATCGGTCAGAGCCAGGTTGGTCGGGGTCGGCGCACCTGCCGCGGCTGCGGCTGACTGCTTATTGCCGCTGCCCGAGCCGAATTTCGTTTGTTTAAGGCCGTAAATGGCGGTCACTTCGCTGGCCAGGGCGCCGAGCGAGGCCACCTGAATGTCGCGCTCGTGGGCAACGGCGGCCATGTGCTGGTAGTTTTGGCGGAGAGTTTCACGCTCTTGGCGAACCTGATTGAAGCTCTCTGTTTTCAGCAACATGCGGGTGTAGGATCCAGCCAGGCCGACGATCGTGAAGGTTCCCACCAGGGCAGCTGCGACAAAACCATAGACATATTGAACCGGGAGTGAAATCTTGCGGACGCGCCCGTCCTCATCCCTTGCAACAAACAAGATGTAATAGCGCTTACGAAGCATAAACCTCCCTCAAAATCACCCTTCACGCGAAAACAATTCTACGGGGTTGGACTCCCGGAACGATGGGGAAGAGTACCGAGCCGCGCTCAGAAATCTTCCGTACTGAACAGCAATGACTCGATTTGGTCTCTTCATTGTAGAGCAATGAGGCTCACCGCCCACCATTTTTGCGAGCAATCCCTTACAAAAGCTTTCCAACTTTGACAGGATGACAGACGGCATTTCCGCTGGGCAGCGCGATATGCTGCAAGAAGAGTGCAATCCCATCCACCCAACCCGCCCCGCGGCTTCCCCTCGCAGTCAGGACGCGCCAAAGCCGCCGGACGCTCGGCTGAGGAAGCCTCCGAGGGCGAGCTGGCGCTGCTCCGGACCATTCGCAGCCGGGCAGCGGGAATCCGCAACTCCGGAGTGCGGCTGGGCATCGGCGACGACTGCGCGCTGCTAAAGCTACGGGCTGGCGAAGAGATGGCGGTGACGACCGATCTCTCGATCGCCGGACGCCATTTTCGCCTCGACTGGCACCCGCCTGAAGCAGTCGGCCACCGCACATTGGCACGTGGACTCAGCGACCTGGCAGCGATGGGCGCCCGACCGGTCGCGGCATTCCTCTCGCTGGGGCTGCCGCGCGAGCTGACTGTGGCAGGCCCAAAATCCAAAGCGTGGGTTGAACGGTTTCTGGACGGTCTGCTAGCCCTGGCTGCCGCGCACGGAGTGCCGCTGGCTGGTGGAGATCTGGCCGAGTCGCCGGTGGCCCTGGCCGATATCGTGCTGACTGGAGCGGTACCAAGCGGCAAGGCTCTGCGGCGTTCCGGGGCGAAACCGGGCGACCGGATCTACGTCACGGGCAGCCTCGGCGGATCGGCGGCTGAGCTGGCGGCATTAGGCGCGAAGCCGAAACGCCTCGCAGGACAGACTGCCGCAACGATGACAGCTCCACACCTATACCCTCAGCCCCGGATCGAGCAGGGACTCTGGTTACGCAAACGCGGGCTGGCTTCGGCGGCAATGGACATCAGCGATGGCCTCTCGACCGATCTGCGCCATCTCTGCGAAGCTTCCGGCGTAGCTGCGGAGATCGACGCAAACGCCCTGCCGCTCGGCGCGGGCGCAACCCTGGAGATGGCCCTGCACGGCGGCGAAGACTATGAACTGCTCTTCACCGTGCCGGCCAAGGCTCGCATTCCGCGCAGCATTGCGGGAGTGCCGCTGACAGCCATCGGCGTCGTTCTGCCCCCTAAAAAGCGGCAGCCGCGCATCGTCCTCGTCTCGGGCAAAAGCCGCGAGGCATTGGAGCCGCGCGGCTGGGAGCATTTCTCGACACCGGAATGACCCGCTAGCGAATAGCGAAGTCTGGAGCATCGTCGTCGGCAAACCCAATCGTCCCGATCGGCTGGCCCGGCGGCGTAGCCAGCACCGGCGCGGCGCGGAATTCGGCTGGCTCCTTGCGGAAGTGGTCCAGCGTGTTCAACGCTGCTGCCCAATGTGCCTGACTTTCCTTATCGGCAGTGGCTTTCGGCTGAGCTTTCAGCCAGGTTTCGAGCTCTCCAACCTTGGCCAAGGCTTCCGCCTGTGCCTGAGGAGAAGCGGCATCTCCGCCACCACCGCTCATCGAAACTCCCGCCGGAAACGCTGCGCCGGGCGAAGCGCCCGCCCCGCCGTTGCCGGCGGCCAGGCTGAGCAAATGGGTCAGGATCACATTTTCGACGGCGAACTGCGTCTGCCCAGCCAGTCCAGGCAGACGAGGAGCTTCCCAGGTAGCTTTGAGCGTCTGATCGATCACCTCGCCCAGCCCGGGCGACTTTGGATCGAGCGCGTGGTACTCGACCAGCCGGCTGGCGCGGGAGGGTTCGAACAACAGGGAAGCAGTCAGGTTGGCTGAAGCTTCGACGGCGCCGTTGGGATCGAAGGTGAGCCCGGTGTGGCCCTCGAACGATTCGCGGGTTCGTTCATACCCCGGAGGATTTGGCGGCAGAATCTTCAGCAGTTCTGGCGAGAGCGTGAGCGTATGCGGGTCCAGCGTCGTGAGTACGGCGGCGAGCGCCTTGCGCTGGCGTTCGGGAGCGAGCATCTCTGTTGTCATCGCGCCGTCGCCGCGAACGGCGTAGCGGTAGTCCAGCCCGCCGATCAGCTTGGCCGCCGCTTCCGTCTGGTAGCGATGCAGCAGGTAGAGCGGTACTAGCGTCTCTTCCAACTGCACCATCGGCTCACCGACACGAATCGCATCCGGCCCGAAGCGCGCAAGGGCTGCCTTGCGTACCGCGAGAATGCGCTCCAGCTCGGCGGCCGCATCGGGACCGTTGTCCCACAGATGCCCGTACGGATTCGCGCTACCCAGCGGCCGTGAATCCTCGTCGGTGATAAAGCGGAGACCAGCTTTCTCGTTGTCCTTCAGCACGGCATCGAGCGAGGCTGCCTCATCCGCACCCGGCGCAAATTCGGAATAGCCGTAGCGGATCACCGCCTTGTCCCAAGCACCGATGCCGACTGCGTAAGCCTTGTCCAAAGTCGGGATACCGGCAGCGTCGAGCGTCACCCACGGATGCGGGTAGTCCATCACTGAGGTGCCCTGCCCTTGCGACGATGCGGCGAAATTATGCTGCAGCCCGAGCGTGTGGCCCACCTCATGCGCGGCAAGCTGGCGGGTGCGCGCCAGCACCATCGCTTCAAGCTCTTTCGGAATCGGCTTTCCTTCCATGTAAGGAGCGAGCAGCGCCTCGGCAATCTTGTAATCCTGGCGGGCACGCAGGCTGCCCAGCGTGACCTGGCCCTTGATGATCTCCCCGGTGCGAGGGTCGGTGACGGCCTCGCCGTAGCTCCAGCCACGCGTGGCGCGATGCACCCACTGGATCATGTTGTAGCGGATATCCATCGGGTCGGCGCCTTCCGGCAGCACTTCCACACGGAAGGCATTCTTGAACCCGGCCGCTTCGAAGGCCTGCGCCCACCAGTTTGCTCCTTCCACAAGCGCTGAGCGAATAGGCTCCGGCGCGCCCCGGTCGACGTAGTACACGATTGGCTTGATGGGGTCGCTCACCGCGGCATTCGGGTCCTTTTTTTCGAGGCGGTGGCGGACGATGAACTTCTGGTCCATGCGCTCGTTCAGCGGCACGGAATAATCGCGATACTCGAAGGGGAAGAAGCCCGAACGTGGATCGAAGCGGCGCGGCTTGTAGCCCGGCTCCGGCAGTTCGATGAACGATGTATGCTCGCGCAGCGTGACGGAGTGTGCATCCGGCGTGACCGAAGCGACATAGCCGCCGCGCGGCCTTCCATCGGACGCGAAGGTCAGCATGGCTTCGACTTCCGTGTTCTTGGGGAAATTCTTCGTGTTATCGAGCGTGATTGCGGAGCGGCTCGCATCCACGCGATAGCTACCCTGCCCTGAGCCCTGCAGGCGCTCGGCGACTCCATGAGCGTCGCGCAGAAAGAACTCGGTTGCATCGATAAGTACGCGGTCCTTGTCTTCCGCTTCGATCTTGAAACCCCACAGAACCGACTCAGCAAAAGACTGCGTGACCGCAATGCGCTCGGCAGCATCGGCAGAGCTAGAGCGATAGGTCAGGTTGGGCGCTACCAGCAGCACTTTTCCGCCTACACGTTCAAAGTGCACCAAGCGGCCTTGACCGAGCTGGCCGCGGTCCAGGCCGACGTCGTTTGAGCCAAGGCCATAAGGCAGATGGTCAAGCAGCAGGAAATCCTTCTCGCCTGCCGGGATCTCGAGATATAGCTTGCCCGCCTTTGCATCCCAGTCCAGCGGGAAGAGGCCATCCTTCCGCTCCATTCCGGCGATCTTCTGAGAAAGTGTCTGAGGCGCATCGGCATGAGCGGTGATACCGGCGCAAGAGGCAATCGAGGCCAGGAATAAGGCGGAGAAACACGCAGCGCGAATCTTCACGAGGAACCTCACAGGAAGCGACAGTACCGCTATTGTTACATCTGCAAAAAGCCTTCTGGGTTCGACTCTTCTCCACTGTTCACAGAATCGTGCAGGCGCGGCGAGGGCCAAACCGCTTATGCTCTTGAAGGAAGGTATTTATGACTCAAGCAGAAAATCAAGCGGAAATCGACGCGCTCTTTCAGCAGACGCTCGTTGGCGATTATGACGACGATGAAGACGAAGGCGGCCCCTGGGAAGCAGTGAGCAAGCTGCAGGCCATCGCCAGCCGCGCGGTCTTTGACAAGGCAGTGCAATGGGCGCGGCATAAGCAGCCCGCGAAACGCCGCCGCGGCATCGACATTCTGGCACAGTTCGGAAAAACGGAAGACCACCCCGACGTGGTTTTCGCCGATGAGATCTACAAGATCGTCACCGACGTACTGGAAGACGAGCTCGACCTGCAGGTAATCGACTCCTGCCTGGTTGCGCTGGGGCATCTGGCCAACCCGGCGGCGATTCCGCTGATCTTGGATCAGCGTAAGAATCCCGACCCCGATGTGCGCTTTGCCGTGGCTTTCGCACTGGGTTCGTTCGCCGATGATCCCCGCGCGGTCACTGCGCTTCTGGTGCTGATGGAAGACGACGATGCGGACATTCGCGACTGGGCTACGTTTGCGCTCGGCGTTCAGGGCAGTGCGGACTCGCCGGAGATTCGCGAAGCTCTGCTCGAAAGGCTCGACGACGGCAATCCCGACACGCGCGAGGAGGCTGTCGCCGGCCTCGGCAAGCGTAAGGAACTGCGCGTCCTGCCGGACCTGATCGACCTCCTACAGCAGGAAGAGGTTTCCTTCGGCGTGGTGGAGGCAGCCTGCAGCCTGCTCGACCTGCCGGCGATCAACGAGGAGTGGAGCGCGGACGAGTATGTCCAGGCGCTCACTGAGCGCTACCATGACGAACTTGAGCAGTACAACTAGCCTGGTCCCAAACAAAAAAGAGAGCCTGCGGAATGGGTCCCGCAGGCTCTTCGCGTTGAAACTGTTGCTTAGGCGGTCGGAGTTCCGCCGGTGCTCTGCACGATCAGCGGACCGCCATAGTAGCGAGCTGTGTACAGGGAGTAGCCAGGGCCAGTGCTGGGCGTAAGGAACGGCGTGAGCGCGACCACGGCCGAGTTCGGGCCGTTGTAGATCGAGGTCAAACCATCGGTCTGCTCAGCGATCAGGTTGTTGGCCGGATTCTGGTTGCCGATCACGCGGCCCAGAACACGATGTTCGCACTCAATGCCCATGATCGAGGCAGCAACCTTCGAGTAGAGCTCATAGTGCTGGGGAGTGTACTGCTTGTCAGCCGGCAGCAGCTTGCCGGTGGTGGCCAGCGTTGCCTTGTATGCCATCTCCTGCACCAGGCATAGATATGCGCCGATAAAGGCATTCTCCAGGGCATTCAAAATTCCGAGGAAATTGGTCAGGTTGTCGAAGGTGCCGGCCGGGAAGTAAAACGTCTGGACCGGATCGCTGGACTGGCTGAAGGTCTGCGAGCCAGTCAGGTACGTGCGGAACAGATTGGCGTGGGAGATTTCCTGTCCGAGAGCTGCCTGCAGGTAATTGACGTTACCCACGTTGCCGGAAGAGCTGACCTTGGTGGCGTGGCCGCCGGGGCCCGCAAGGTTGGGATCCTGGATAACTGGACCGATCAGGCCGTTGTAGTAGAAGGTCGTGGCCAGATCCTCAGCGATGAGGAAAGCGGTGAAGATTTCGGCTGTTGTGTCCTGGGCCTGATATGGATTGGCCTGCGCGTGAGCTGTCTTGCCGGAGAGGGCGAGACCGGTGACGGCTGCGCCAAGTCCGAAATAGCTCGCCTGGCGGAAAAACTTACGACGGTCGAAGCGCGGCTGATCCGCGCTTTCAATCTGGGAGTCATTCTGGAGTTCAAGATCAAGGTTCTTCATGTTCATCCTCATGGAGTCGGTTAAGTCAGGTTGTCGAATCGACTCGTCGCGAGCGGGGGAATGCAGGACGGCGCGTCAGCCAGGGAATTCGGGGAAATAGTTGCCCGAGGAAAGTTCCTGCTGCATGTACGCCACAGCGGGAAGATTGGATTGGAGCAGAACAAAGAATTTTGAAGCAGTTCAATTGTGCACATGTGGGAGAAAGATTTCTTCCACATGTGCTCCGGCGCAGCACGGGCGGTTCCGCTCGGCCAGAGTCTTCGCGAAACCGGACTCTCCCTTGGAGAACGCCGTATCATCAAGGGGACGCGCGGTAACGCCGGCCGGAGAGGAACCAGTGACAGCACCCACATTTAACGGCGGCTTTCCTCACAACTGGGCAGCGGAGATCCTGCCCAACCGGCCGATGATTCTGCCCAGCCGCCACTATATTTATCCGGCTGCAGCGGAAGAGGTGGAGCGCGGGGCGATGGAAGTGCTGATCCGGCCTGGTTGCGATCCAACCGCGGAGCCGTTTCTGGCCACCTGCGCGCTGGGATTTCGGGATCCCGCGACGCCGACTGGCATCTGGGCGATGCCCCATCCTGACTGGCTTTGTGCCGCTTCGGGCGGATATGTCTATCTGATCAATGCCTGTGAGCCGGAGCAGTTCACCATGCTGCGCTACCGGCCGGTGCTGAATATCGTTTCGTACCGGGTAAGGACCGAGCAGTCTTCGTCAGGCAATGCGCAATCCACGTCGGACATTGCGCAATCGGCGTTGGAGGTTGTGCAATCCGAGAGCGACGCAGCGCAATCGACAGCAGGATTTCTGCTCTTTGTTGGCCATCACACCATCCTGGCCTGGGGAGCGGATGGCGAGGCATGGGAGTCGGACCGGCTTTCCTGGGAAGGCGTGACCGTCGATCGCATCGAAGACGGCAAACTCTACGGCAAAGGCTGGGACCTGATGACCGACAAGGACCTGCCTTTTGTGCTTGACCTCGCGACTGGCAAAACAATTTAGCGCAAATTCACGGGATCCTGGGGCGGCGAGAGGCGTAAAGTGACATCCAACGCATAGGAGAACCAAGATCATGGCAAGCGTATTTGGACGAGCATTTCAGGTAGCGGCTGCGGGCGGCGATTTCGAGTTGGTGCAACGCGAGTTTCCCGATCCCGGTCCGGGGCATGTGCGGATTCGCGTGCAGGCCTGCGGCGTATGTCATAGCGACAGCATTACCAAGTACGGGGCCTTTCCGGGGATCCAGTATCCCCGCGTTCCGGGCCATGAAGTGGCTGGAATCATCGATGCGGTTGGCGCGGATGTACCGGTATTCAAGGCTGGACAGCGCGTGGGCCTGGGCTGGCATGGCGGGCATTGCAACTACTGCACCCCTTGCCGGCGCGGCGACTTCATTCTTTGCGAGAACCAGCAGATTTCGGGCATAAGCTATGACGGCGGTTATGCCGACTACGTGATTGCCCCGGCAAATGCGCTGGCGCTGATTCCTGACGATCTCTCGAACGAGGATGCCGCGCCGTTGATGTGCGCCGGCGTGACAACCTATAACTCGCTTCGCCACAGTGGTGCAAAGGCTGGCGACCTGGTGGCGATCCTGGGCATTGGCGGGCTGGGGCATCTTGGCGTGCAATTCGCGGCCAAGGCCGGCTATCACACGGTGGCTGTGGCTCGTGGCGCGGACAAGGGCCCCCTGGCCAAGGAGCTCGGTGCACATCTTTATATCGACAGCACTGTCTCGGATTTTGCGGCGGAGTTACAGAAGCTGGGCGGGGCGAGCGTGATTTTGTCGACGCTGACCGATGCGGACACGCTGGCCAAGGCAGTTGGCGGGCTGGGACCGAACGGGAAGCTGATCATTGTGGGTGTCCCGGATAAGCCGATCGAGCTTTCGGTGATTCCGCTGATCATGGGCAATCGCGAGGTGCGCGGCTGGGCGTCGGGGACCGGGATGGATTCGGAAGACACGCTGAACTTCAGCGCGCTGACCGGGGTAAAGCCGAAGATCGAGACGTACTCGCTGGACAAGGCTCCCGAAGCCTTCGCGCGAATGGAGAGCGGCAAGGCTCGCTTCCGCGTGGTGATTACGACCGGGGCTTAAGATGGCCGGAACCAAGCTATACTTTCGAGCATGGCTTGGTTCCGCAACTTAGTCGAGAGTATGGCACGGCGGTGGTCTATGCCCGGCGTGCTGATACTCCTGGGAGTTTCGGCGTTTGTCGCCGGCATTGGCCTCTTCCTCTCCCTCTATTATTGGAAGGTTCATGACGAGGTTGGCACTGCGCTAGGAATTTGCCAATTTGCGCTCGGAGCCCTCATGAGCACACTGGCCAACCGGGTGGCGAGGAAGATTGCTGCTCGTCCTCGAAGCCGGGCTCGTTGATGTATGGATAACGAGCAGGTACGTGCGTTTTGTCTTTCGCTGCCGCATGTGGCAGAAAGTGTGAGCTGGGGGCATCATCTGGTCTTCTGGGTGGGCGACAAGGCCATCGGCGGAAAGATGTTTGCGCTGATTCACCTGGACGATGCAGGAACGGGGGTGGTCTGGTTTCACGCCGGAGCGGAACGCTTCCATGAGCTGCTGGAGATCGAGGGGATCATTCCCGCTCCGTACATGGCGAAGGCGTTCTGGGTGACAGTCGAGCGCTGGGATGTGCTGCGCTTTCGCCAGTTGCAGGATGAGCTCCGCATGGCCCACGAGTTGATCTACGCCAAGCTGCCCAAGCGCACGCAGACCATTCTTGCCATGCCGGAGAAGGAGCGGACGAAAATCATTCGCGAGAAGAAGAAAGTGTTGGCCGAGCGCGAGGCGAAGAAGTAGTTTCGGGAAACGGAACTGCAACCTTCGATCCTTCGTAAGAGATTGCAGGTGACGTGATGGTGAAATTCCTTCTGTGGTGCATTCTGCTTGTCTTCTGCTGGCCGCTGGCTCTGGTGGCGCTGATCCTGTATCCGTTTATCTGGCTACTCCTGATTCCATTTCGGATACTGGGTTTTGCGGTCGATGGAGTCCTCGATCTGATCGGCGGCCTGTTCCGGCTGCCGGGGCGGATGCTTCGGGCTATTTAGACTGGCGACGTTTGCGCGGCGCTCTCCCGCTGCGGTAGCGTTGGGGCTATGAGTGTTGCGCTGGCGTTGGATGGCAAGGTGGCCCTGATCACGGGCGGGTCGCGGGGAATTGGTGCGGAGACGGTGCGGCTGTTTGCGCAGGCAGGCGCGAAGGTCGCTTTCAGCTATGAAAAAGCGCGAGACCGGGCTGAGGCCCTGGCGGCCGAGTGCGGCGGGCATGATGTCTGCATACCGCTGCAACGCGAAATGAGCACTCCCGCGAATGGCCGGGCGCTGGTGGATGCCGCGGTGGCGCACTTCGGCCGGCTGGACATTCTGGTGGTCAATCACGGCATCTGGCCGCCGGATGACGCTCCCATTGCCGAGATGGCGGAAAGCCAGTGGCGGCGGACGATGGGCGTAAATCTTGACTCGGTCTTTGGGCTGGTGCAGGGGGCCGTCGCGCAGATGCTTGTGCAGGAGCGACTTCCTGAGGCAGCAGCCGGACACATCGTTCTGATCAGCTCGACGGCCGGACAGCGTGGGGAAGCCAACCATGCCGACTACGCCGTGACCAAAGGCGCGCTGATTAGTCTTACGAAAAGCCTGTCGAGCGAGTTGGCGGCCAAAGGCATCTTAGTCAATTGTGTGGCTCCGGGATGGGTAGCGACGGAGATGTCTGCTGGCACGCTGAATCATCCTGAGGTCGGTGCGAAGATTGCCGCGAGCATCCCTGTGGGCCGGGCCGGATATGCGCGCGAAATTGCCGGGCCTGTGCTCTTCCTGTGTACACCGCTGGCGGGCTTTATCAGCGGTGAGATCGTGAATGTGAATGGCGGCGCGGTGCTGGTGGGTTGAATTCTGGCACGATGGAGACGGAATTGAAGACGAAATGGATGATCGCATTGTCCGTAGCCCTGTTGCTTACCCTTCACGCAGGTAGCCAGAGTAGCGTGCCGCAGGATGATGCTTCCGCGAAGAATGCGAAGAAGGCGCGAGAGGCGCTGGACCTGATGGTGACCGCGCTGGGCGGCGATGCGTGGTTGAACCAGAAGAATCGTCTCTACGAGGGACGCACCGCGGCGTTCTATCACGGCAAGCCTTCGGGAGCCACGGCCGAGTATTGGGAGTATCACGCCTGGCCGAATACGGACCGGATTGAGTTCACCAAGCATCGCGATGTGGTGCAGATCTACAACGGGCGCGAGGGCTGGGAGATCCTCTACAACGGCAAGAAGCCGCTGCCGCAGGACCAGGTAGACGAATACCTGAGACGGCGCGATCACTCGATCGAGATGGTCGTAAAAGTGTGGCTGAAGGATCCGAACTCGATCCTGATCTACGAGGGGCAGCAGTTGGCCGAGCGGCATCTCGCCGACCAGGTGACGGTGATTTCGCCGCAGAACGAGGCGGTGACGATTCAAATGGACTCGCAGACGCACCTGCCGCTGCGGCGCAGTTTTCAGTGGCGCGACCCCCTATATAAAGATAAGAACGAGGATGCCGAGGAGTACGACAACTACCGTCTGGCGGACGGATTTCAGACTCCGTATAACATCACGCGCTTCAAGAACGGCGACATGGTGAACCAGCGTTTTCTCTTCAAGGCGACCTACAACCTCACACTGCCTGCGGATGAGTTCGACGTGGATGCTACCGCTCTAAAGATCAAGAAGCACTAGATTCTGGCGCAGCACTAAGGTACCGGCCTTTGTTGCGCATTCAGGTAGCTGCGGATTGACTCCCTGCTAGATTGGTAGGAAGGCTGCGGCAAGAGCCTCCATCCTGACGCGTGAACGGGAGTTGATACACGGAATGGTTGATACGACTGCGAAACAGAGCGAGCGGCCGGAGAAGATTCATGCGCTGACTTCGCTGCGGTTTTTTGCGGCGCTGTTTGTGGTCTGCTTTCACGTGGTTTGGTCGTATTTCCCGTGGATCACGCGACAAAGCGCGCTGGGCCGCACGATTCTGATGGGATATGTCTCGGTGAGCTTTTTCTTTCTGCTCTCAGGCTACATTCTCGGCGTGGTGTACCTGCGGCGTGGCGGCCCGGTCGCGGTGAAGGATTTCTACAAGGCGCGGTTCGCGCGCGTGTATCCGCTGTTCCTGCTGACGCTTGTGCTGGATACACCGAACCTGTTGATGAGCCGTATTGCCACCTATGGGATGAAGAGCGCGGTGCTCAAGACCGCGGCGACATTTCTGGCCAACCTGCTGATGCTGCATGCGTGGTTTCCGCAGTTGCGGGGCATCGATAATCCGAACTGGTCGCTCTCCGTCGAGACTCTTTTCTATCTGACGTTCCCCTTGATCGGCGTCGTGCTCTGGAAGCTGCGTGGCTCGCGGCTATGGCTTTGGACGGTGCTGGTATATGTGGGTGGCCAGGCGGTGGTCGCGGTGTTTGCGCACTTTGTGGCGAGCCAGACGCGGGAGCTGCTGCCGGCACTACATCTGAGCACCTTTGCGCTGGGAATCCTGCTGGCACGATGGCAGTTCCTTTCGCGGGAGAAGCGGGCAGACCAGGCCGCAGGCCACCCATCGCATTATGCTGGCCCGTGGCTGGCTCTGGCCTTTGCCGTCGTGAGCTTTGCAGCGGTGGTGTACTGGTCTCCGGATGGCACGACACCATTCATTTACGATGGCATGCTGGCACCGATCTTTGCCGCTGTAATCTGGGCCTTTTCGCATTCGGGCTGGTGGCCGGCGCGGGTGCTAAGTCCGCAATGGCTGGTGGTGCTGGGCGAGGCGAGCTTTGGGCTTTACCTGTTTCACATTCCCGTCTATCACTTCTTCGAGTGGATGGGTTGGATTCACATCACTGCGCTCTTTCCGGTTTACCTGGGCACGGCGATCGGGCTCAGCCTGGCGAGTTTCTACTGGTTCGAGACGCCGGCGCGGAAGTGGATTCTGAGGCGCCGGCCGACGCACGTGAAAGAGACGCTCGAGGCTGCGTCGGACGCCCAGTAGCGCGCCCCGTAGGACGCGTCGTGACGGCGGCATGACTGGCTGAACTGCGTGTTGCGGGTGCGCAAGATTTATAATTCACCCTTGCGCCGGAGTGCGCAGCATTTTTGCGACCGGAGCCGTCGATGACGCAAGAGAACGAAAATTCGCCAATCCCAGCCGTCCATCAGACCATGAACATCGGGCAGATCATGGACTTTCTGCCGCATCGTTATCCCTTCCTGCTGATTGACCGCGTGGTGGAATTCCAGGCTGCCAAGAGCATTGTGGCGATCAAGAATGTCACCATCAACGAGCCGTTCTTCAACGGACATTTTCCGGGATATCCGATCATGCCGGGAGTGCTGGTAGTGGAGGCGATGGCGCAGGCGGGGTGCATTCTGCTGCTATCGGAAGTGGCCGATCGCGAGAGCAAGCTGGTGGTCTTTACGGGCATTGAGCGGGCCAAGTTTCGCCGGCCGATTACGCCCGGAGATCAACTACGGATTGAAGTCGAAGTACTCTCCTTCCGGCCGCGCGCCGGGCGCATGGAAGGCAAGGCGTACGTGGACGGCAAGCTGGCCTGCGAGGCTACGCTGACCTGCGCTGTGGTGCCGCGGCAGGGAGCCAAAGCAGCAGAGAACGCCAAGGCTGCCGAAGCCGTTGCTGAGCCTGTTGCCGAGCCGGTGGCGGCAGAGTGAGCATTCACCCCAGTTCCGTCATTTCTGAAGGCGCAATCGTACCGGAGTCGTGCACGATCGGGCCCTTCTGCACGATTGGTCCCGAGGTCATGCTGGGCGAGGACTGCCATCTGGTATCGCATGTGGTGCTGGATGGACATACGCGGCTCGGTGCGCGGAATACGATCTATGGCTTCACTTCGATCGGTATTTCTCCGCAGGATTTGAAGTATCGCGGCGAGCCGACGGAGACCGTCATTGGCGACGACAATACGATTCGCGAGTGCGTGACCGTTTCGCGCGGAACAACCAAGGGCGGCGGCATTACGCGCATTGGTTCGAACTGCCTGATCATGGCGTATGCGCACATTGGCCACGACAGCCAGGTGGGCGATCACTGCATTCTCGCCAACGCTGCGACGCTGGCGGGGCACGTGATTATCGAGGACCATGCTACGGTGGGCGCATTCAGCCCGGTGCACCAGTTCTGCACGGTGGGCGCGCATGCTTACATCGGCGGCGGAACGATCGTGACGCAGGACGTGCTGCCGTATTCGCTGACCTCCGCGCGGCGCGAGAACAAGGCATTTGGCATTAACAAGGTGGGCCTGGCGCGGCGAGGGTTCTCTCCGGAGCGGCTGCAGTTGCTCCAGAAGGCATACCGTTTGCTGCTGGCAGCGAAGCTCAACACCTCGGGCGCGCTGGAGAAGATCAAGGCTCTGAAAGGCTCGGCGGACGCGATGGAGGATATTTCCTATCTGGTCGCGTTCATTGAGCGCAGTGAGCGCGGAGTGATCAAGTAGGTGGCCTCTGCAGCTAAGCCAGCCAAGTTAGGCCTGATCGCGGGCAATGGGCGGTTCCCTTTTCTGCTGCTCGATGCGGCGCGGGCTGAGGGCTGCGCTGTTGTCGTCGCGGCGATCAAGGAAGAGACCGATCTTGAGATCAATGACCGTGCTGCGGCAGACGCTGGCATTACCGTGCACTGGCTCTCGCTGGGCGAGCTTTCCAAACTCATCGATACATTTCAAAAAGCTGGTGTGACAAAAGCCGTAATGGCCGGGCAGGTGAAGCATAAGCAGATCTTCTCGAGCATCCGGCCGGACTGGCGGCTGGCCAAGCTGCTGCTGAACCTCCGGACACGCAACACCGACGTCCTACTGGGCGCGGTAGCCAAGGTGCTGGGCGATGAGGGGATCGAACTGATCTCTTCTACCGCTTATCTCGAACCGCTGCTGGCCAAGCCAGGCGTGCTGACAGCGCGCGCTCCCGACGAGGACGAGCAGAAGAACATCGAGTACGGGCTCACGGTTGCGACGGGCGTGGCCAGCTTCGACATCGGGCAGACCGTGGTGATCGCAGCGCAGGCCTGCGTAGCTGTCGAGGCGATGGAGGGCACGGACGCTGCTGTCGAGCGTGCCGGGGCGCTGATGCGGACGCTCGATGAAGAAGCTTCGACCCTGCAGCGACGGCTCACCGTGATCAAGCTGCCGAAGCCGAAGCAGGACATGCGCTTCGACGTGCCGGTAATCGGCCTGCGGACGCTGGAGACGATGATCGCCGCCGGGGCAAGCTGTCTTGCCATCGAAGCCGAGCGTACGCTGCTTTTTGACGGGGACACACTGGTTCGTCGCGCCGATGAGGCTGGGATTGCTATTGTGGCCGTACCGCGCCGATACTAAACGAGTCTGCCGCCCGCGCTGCGCCGCATCGCTGGATTTGTCTCAACGCTCGATTGACCCACCTGTCTTGAAGGAGATCCACCATGAAGAAGCTCGCATTGCTTTCACTTGCCACCGCGCTGCTGGTGTCGGCTGCTGCCCTGCCCGCAGTTGCCGCAGACGCGCTGACCCCGGGCACAACGGCCCCCACGTTCACGCTGCCTTCGCAGGACAACACGCCGATCAGCCTTTCCGAATACAAGGGCAAGTGGGTTGTTCTCTATTTCTATCCCAAGGACCAGACACCGGGCTGCACGGTGGAGGCGCATAACTTCCAGCGCGACCTGGAGAAGTTCAAGGCCGCCAATGCCGTGGTGCTGGGCGTGAGCCTGGACACCGCGGGAAGCCACAAGAGCTTCTGCGACAAGGAAAGCCTCACCTTCAAGCTGCTGGCCGATCCTCAAGGCAAGGTCGTAGCTGAGTACGGTGTACCGGTGAAGAACTTTGGCATCACCAAGTTCGCTTCGCGGCAGACGTTCCTGATCGATCCGTCGGGCAAGATCGTAAAGACGTGGCCGGATGTGGACAAGGACCTCAAGAATCATAGCGCCAATGTCCTGGCCGCGATTGCCGACGGCGGCAAGTAAGACTGCTCTCGAATCCGATTTGGCCACGTGCTTTGCCTCACTCGGTTGCGAGAGATGCGAAGCGCGTGGCCAAAACTGTTCAGCGGCACGGGCTCCAGCCTGCCATGCTGTAAGGAGAGAATGCCAGCCTTAGCTCTTGATTTGTTCCGCGGCAGTTCTCGAGAGAGGTGTCGATGGACGCGATCCTCCACATATGGCACGGCTGGTTTTTTGCGCTATTTCTGTTCTGCGCTGCGCTGGTGTTTTCGAACAGCGTGCACTGGATTCTGTTTCGCGTGCTGCGCCGCAAGAATGACATGCATGTCAGGCATTCGCTGGGCTGGGGTCTGCAGCGATATCTTGGTAAGCCGGCCCGCGTCATCTTCATCCTTACCTGCCTTTTCCTCGTCCTCCCTTTCGCACCTGCGGAACTGAAGCCTTACATCGGCGACGCAGTGCACCAGTTGTTGGCTATTGCCATGGTTCTGTCGATCGGCTGGTTTGCGATCGGCACCGTCTACGTCGTTGAGGCTGCCTTTCTGCGCCGCTACGACATCACCATGGAAGACAACGTGCGCGCGCGCCAGGTGCACACGCAGATGGTGATCTTCCGCCGCATGGCGATAGGCTTTCTCCTCATTCTCACGGCAGGCGCCGTGCTGTGGACCTTTCACGATGAGCGCATCTGGAAAGCCGGGACCGGGCTGATCGCTTCAGCTGGTATCGCTTCGCTGATCCTGGCAACGGCGGCAAAATCAACTGCTTCGAACTTCCTGGCCGGAATTCAGATTGCGCTGACAGCGCCGATCCGCATCGACGACGTGGTCGTCGTGCAGGGCGAGTGGGGACGCATCGAAGAGATCACTTCCGCGTACGTGGTGGTGAAAATCTGGGACCAAAGACGGCTGATCGTCCCGCTGTCGTTCTTCATTGAGAATTCGTTCACCAACTGGACGCGGCAGTCTGCTGAGATTCTTGGCACGGCGTTTCTGTACGTCGACTACAGCGTGCCCGTCGAGGCGCTCCGCGAGGAACTGCAGAGGGTGGCCGAGAGTTCGCCGCTGTGGGACAAGCGCGTCTGCGGGCTGCAGGTGACTGACCTGCGCGAGCACACGATGGAGATTCGCTGCCTCGTGAGTTCGCGCAACTCGAGCGAAAGCTTTGATCTGCGCTGCCTGGTGCGCGAACGGATGGTTGCTTTCCTGCGCGACAACTATCCCGAAGCTCTGCCGCGCATCCGCATTTCCAGCAATTCTCTCTTTGATGACAGGAATGCCAAAGACACAGGCCCGCGTGAGTTGCCGCCTCGAGCGGACGGCGTTTCTGGCTGAGCCTCCTCGCGTGGCTTCGGAATTCGCTACGATTAGAATCCAAACCATGGCCAATACAGTTCATCAGTCCTTCGCGCTCGGCCTGGAGCAGGTCCGTGCTGCGCTGTTAACCATTCCTGAAGAGTTGGCGGACACGCCCTGGCGTCTCGGCGGGTGGACACGGAAACAGATCCTCGGACACATGCTCGACTCGGCCACCAACAATCATCAGCGCTTCGTGCGCGCCTCTCTGGATGGCGCATACAGCGGCCCTACCTACGATCAGCAGGCGTGGGTGGATGGTCATGGCTACTCCGAGCAGAACTGGAGCACATTGCTCGCGTGGTGGAGCGCGCTGCACCAGATCCTCGATGGGGTCGTCGCGCGAATTCCAGAAGACCGCCTGGAGACCGTGTGCTTCATCGAAGGCGATCCGCCAACCACGCTTCGCTTCCGCATCGAAGACTACATCGCTCACCTGCAGCATCACCTCAAGCAAATCACCGCGACGGCTTCCGCTTCCTAGCTTCACCAACGTCACGAAAAAGAGTACAGACGCAAAAAAGCCCGGCTAGCAGGATAGCTCCCGGCCGGGCTCTTTTGCTTGCCTGGGTGGTACGGGGTTAGGTGGTTGCTTTCTTTGCAGGAGCCTTCTTGGCAACTGCCTTCTTGGCTACGGCCTTCTTCGCGACGGCTTTCTTTGCAGGAGCCTTCTTCGCTACGGCCTTCTTCGCGACAGCCTTCTTTGCAGGTGCCTTCTTCGCAACTGCCTTCTTGGCCGGTGCTGCCTTCTTCACTGCAACCTTCTTAGCCACGGCCTTCTTCGCCGGAGCCTTGGTGGCCGCCTTCTTTACTGCCTTCTTGATTGCCAAAGGTGTACCTCTCTTCGTTGGTTTGCTGGTGCTTTTCGCAGCCGCAGCTTTTTTCACTGCGACCTTGCCGCTGCTTTTTGCAGCCGACACTTTTACGGCCTTCTTGGCCGACTTCTTCGCGGGAACGGCTTTCTTTGCTACAGCCTTCTTAACCGCTACTTTCTTGGCGACTGCCTTCTTCGCCGGCGCTGCTTTCTTCACAGCAGCCTTCTTCGCAACTGCCTTCTTTGCGGGCGAGGCCTTCTTCGCCGGAGCTGCTTTCTTCGCTACGGCCTTCTTGGCGGGAGCCTTCACAGCGGCCTCCACTGGCGCCTTCGCGGGAACAGCCTTCTTCGCTGGAGCCTTCTTTGCGGCTGCCTTCTTGGCGGGCGCTGCGGGCGCTACAGGTTCAGCAACCGGCGTCGGTTCAGCAGCAACCGGCTCGGCAGCTGGCGGCACAGTTACAGTCGTTTCTTCTTCTTCGTCTTCCAGTTCAACTTCCTGCGGTAGGTTTGCTTCGACGGGCTTTTCGCCTTCATCGGCGCTGCTTGCGAACATCTTTATTTCCTCTGCCATGCTCTTTGCCTCCAGCGATCTTTGCGCTGCTTGAGATTGTGCCGGTGCCATACGCTTGTGTTTGCGCGTGTACGCCTACGGCGCACATTGTAGCAATAGCTTGCATGGAATTTCCAACAATAACAAGTATGTAACTAGCTACTTCTGTATATTTTTCTTCTTTGTATTCTTATGTGGAGCTCCATCCGATTTGGAATTACCTGCCTTGCCTGAGGATGCACTGCTCCGTTTCTTCTCTGCTGGCGCGGCTTTTGTTGATTTTGATGCAGTCTTCGATGAGCCTTTTTCTGCTGCTTTATTCTTCCTTGATTTCTCGTGGCTCGTTGCACCTTGCGCGGAAGAATGTGAGCTGGAATGGCCTCTCTCGCGGCTTCGCGCAGCTACGCGCGCGGGCTCTGCAACGCGAATGCGTGTGCCTGCAACGACAGTACTGCCGCTTACGTGATTCCATTTGCGAAGATCGTCGAGTGAAACACCGAAGCGATCGGCGATCGTGACGAGCGTATCTCCGCGGCGAGCCTTGTAGGTTTCTGTATGCGAAACAGGCGCGGAAGGCAGCGGCACCGGCACCACAAGCGCCTCTACACCGTCGAGATCGTCGTCGGCCTTCATTTGATTCGCGCTCGCGAGTTGATCGACAGTGACGTGAAAGCTGCGCGCTACGCTGGCGAGCGAATCGTCGGCAACGACGCGGTGATAGCGCCACGAGTTGCGGCGGTCTTCTGGAATCTCGGCGATGCGCTCCTCAAAGAGCTCGCCTGTTCCTTGCGGCACGTGCAGGCTGAAGGGCTCGGTGAGCAGTGCCGCCGGTGGTGTGCTCATACGCATAAGACTTGGGTTCAGCGCGGCGATGTCCTGCGGCTGTGAGTTGGTGATGTCCGCGACGAGACGCAGATCGACGGCGTAGTTCACCTGCACCGTGTCGTAGGTAATGGGAGGGTCGAACTGCAGATCATCGAAGCCATACTGGCTGGGGTTCTTGGCGATGATGATTGCTGCGATGATTTCCGGAACGTAGTTTTTGGTCTGTTCGGGAAGGTTGTTGCGCTTGTAGAGTTCCCAGAAGTCTGCATAGCCAGTCTTCTGCACGGCCTGCTGCACGCGGCCTGTGCCCCAGTTGTAGCCGGCCATGGCGAGATACCAGTCGCCGAGCTGGTTGTAGATGAACTTCATGTAGCGGGCTGAGGCGCGCGTGGATTTTTCCGGATCGAAGCGCTCGTCGACGTAGCCGTTGCGGGCGAGGCCGTAGTACTTGTCGTTGGGCATGAACTGCCACATGCCGCCTGCGCCCGAACCCGCATTCACCACGCGCGGCTGAAAGCCCGACTCCGCGACGGCGAGATAGATGAGATCCTGCGGCACGCCTTCTTCTTCCATGACGTGCTGAATCATGGCCTTGTATCGTCCGCTGCGTTCGAGCGCGTGCTTCAGCGTGTTGTGGCCGCTCCGGGTGTTGGCGAAGAAGTTGATGTACGTCGCGACGTAGTCGTTGATGACCAGCGGAATGTCGGACTTGGTTGTGCTGAGTTCGGCTGTTGCCTTCGCTACCAGGTTTGGATCGACGAGGAAGGTTACATCGTTGGCCACGTCGGCGGGCGTCGGCTCGACGGCCGGCGCAAAACCGTTGCCCTGCTTGAGCGCTTCCAGTTCGAGCGCGTTGACGGCGTCGAGCACGCGGTTGAATTCATCGTTCAACTGATCGTCTGCCTTGATATCGAGGCCGCTGGCCAGCATCATGTCCACAGCGCTGTCGAAGTCAGTCTTGGCCTGGGTGAGCTGGCCTTTGCGGTAGTGCGCCTCGCCGCTCTTGAAAGTGCGTTCGACCTGCGCAATCAGTTGCTGGGCGAGTTGCTGCGCTTTGCGTTGTGCCGGTGTCTGTGTTTGCGCTGGAGGCGGTGTAGAAGTCTTTTGCGTCTGCGCGATAGCAGGAGCCGTTGCCTTAGGAGAGGCGGTGCCTGTCGAGGCCGCCTGCTGCGCTGCGGGGCATCCGGCAATTCCGAGGGTCAACGAAAGTGCGAATGCGGCGCTGCCCAGTCTCAGGACACGATCGGTGACGGGATGGCGGCGTGGCGGTTTCGACATGGAGGCGGATTGCGGAGCAAGGCGGCGCGAAGGCTTCAGATACTCTCCCGATGATAAGCTATGAACTTGAGAGTCTTTCGCCGGACTTACTTTCGGCCTCTCGTGTGATTACCATTCATGGATTCCAGCCTTCTACGTAACTTCGCGATCATCGCCCATATCGACCACGGCAAGTCGACTCTGTCAGACCGTCTTCTGGAGCTGACCGGCTCACTCACCGCGCGCGAAATGCAGGCCCAGGTATTGGACGCAATGGATCTGGAACGGGAGCGCGGCATCACCATTAAAGCGCACGCCGTTCGCATGATGTACAAGGCGCGCAATGGGATCACCTACCAGCTCAACCTGATCGATACTCCGGGTCACGTGGACTTCAGCTACGAAGTATCTCGTTCGCTGGCCTCCTGCGAGGGAGCGCTGCTCGTGGTGGACGCGAGCCAGGGTGTTGAGGCGCAGACGCTGGCGAACGCCTTCCTGGCCATTACAGGCGGCCTGGAAGTGATTCCCGTCATCAACAAGATCGATCTGCCTTCCGCCGACATTACGCGGACGCAGGAAGCGATTGAGCAGGCTGTCGGACTCGACGCTACGGACGCGATCCCGGTGAGCGCCAAGACCGGCCTGGGCGTGGAAGAAGTGCTGGAGGCGATCGTGCATCGCCTGCCGCCGCCCCAGGGCAAGATCGATGCGCCACTGCAGGCGCTGATCTTCGATTCATGGTTTGATCCATACCGCGGCGTAGTGGTTCTGGCGCGCGTAGTGCATGGACGCATGCGGCAGGGTCAGAAGATTCGTTTCCTCTCCAATGGCCGTACCTTCCTCATCGACACGCTGGGCGTGCTTACGCCGAAGCCTGTGCCGATCCAGGAGCTCACGGCGGGCGAAGTTGGCTTCTTTACAGCGACCATCAAGAATGTCGCCGACACCAAGATTGGCGATACTGTCACCGACGATGAGCATCCTGCTCCTGAAGCGCTTCCGGGCTTCATGGAGATCATGCCGATGGTCTTCGCGGGGCTCTATACAGTGGATTCGCATGAGCACACGCTGCTCCGCGACGCGCTCGAAAAGCTGCGGCTCAATGATTCTTCCTTCTTCTTCGAGCCCGAAAGCTCGGTTGCGCTGGGCTTTGGTTTTCGCTGCGGCTTCCTCGGACTGCTGCACATGGAGATCATCCAGGAGCGGATTGAGCGCGAATACAACCTCGATCTGATCACCACTGCTCCCGGCGTGCGCTACAAGATCACGCTGACTTCAGGCGAGGTGCTGGAGGTCGAGAATCCTTCGCGGTGGCCAGAGCCTACCAACATCGAGCGCATTGAAGAGCCGATCATCAATGCGATGATTCTCACCAACGAGGAGTATGTTGGCGGAATTCTCAAGCTGGTCGAAGAAAAGCGCGGGCGGCAGAAGAACTTCGAATACGTCACGCCAACGCGTGTGATGTTGACCTACGAGCTGCCGTTGAACGAGATTGTGCTCGACTTCTACGATCGCCTGAAGTCCGTATCACGCGGCTATGCTTCACTCGATTACCAGCTTGCCGGCATGTGGACTTCGCCAATGGTGAAGATGGATATTCTCGTCTCCGGCGAGCCGGTCGATGCGCTTTCGATCATCGTGCACCGCGACTTTGCCTACGAACGCGGCAAAGCGCTTGTCGCGAAGATGCGTGAACTGATTCCCCGGCAGCAGTTCGAAGTAGCGATCCAGGCAGCTATTGGAGCCAAGATCGTCGCGCGGGAAACCGTCGCGGCGCTGCGCAAGAACGTCATTGCGAAGTGTTACGGCGGTGACATCAGCCGTAAGCGCAAGCTGCTGGACAAACAAAAAGAGGGCAAGAAGCGGATGAAACGCATCGGCAAAGTCGATATTCCGCAGGAAGCTTTTCTGGCTGTGCTGCGTGTGGGCGAAGACGCTCAATCCTAGCGTTTTTCGCTGCTTTTTCACGATTCCGGGCGTGTACAGAATTGGGCGCTTTCATCGTGTATTCATATGAATCTGTGGAAACCTTAGAAGCGGGGGAATCCCCTTTGTCACGTGGGCTCTGGGCGGTGGGCGGTGTGTAGTAACCGCAAATGTATTGATATAGAAAGATTTACAGCCTTAATCAAAAACCTCAGCGGTTTGGCAAGTGGAAATTCCAGATTTTCGTAGGAAAATAGAGAAAAATGATCCACAGGTTTTTCCACAGGAGAGGAAGGTGACGATCGGGATTTCCTGATCGACAGGACTTGCCTGGCGTAACTGGAATTGGCAGGAAAATTATCGCCTGAGTCATGAGAATTCCCACTGCCCATGGTTACTTCGGACGGTGAACTTCAGACTCGTGAGGCTTGAAACAGCAACAGCCCCGGAGACCGGGGCTGTCGTCGGTTCAGCATTCCGTCAACTGCTTACTTCTTGGGTGCCGTTGGGGCTGGCTTGGCAGCCGGCTTGGGAGCGGCCGGGGCCGGGGTGGTTGAGGCCGGAGGTGCGGGAACACCGGACTTGGCGTTGTAGGCGGCGATGACCGGCTGCGAGATGTTGGTTGCGTCAGCGGCCCAGAGAACAGGCGACTGCTGCTGGCCCACATCGATCACGAGCGTGTAGCCCTGCTCCTTGGCATAAGCCTCAACGACTTCGTAAACCTTGGAGGCGAGAGTGTTGAAGACTTCGCCAGTTTCGGTCTGATAGTCGTTGCGGGCATCTTCGGCAACGCGCTGCAGCTGCTTGGTCTTGTCGTCGATGGTCTTGGTGCGAGCCGCAGTCTCGGTGGGGCTGAGCTTGTCGCCCTGCGCCTGGAGCTGCTTCTTCAGGGTCTCGATCTCGTCGTTGAGAGCCTTCAGCTGAGCCTGCTTGGGCTCATACTTGCGCTGCAGGTCACCGAGGGTACGCTGTCCCTCGTTGGTTTGCGCTACGGTCGCCTGGAAGGCGATGACGGCTACTTTGGTGGCCGGAGCTGCCGCAGGTGCGGCGGTTTGGGCGGTGGCATTGAGGGCAAGGCCGGAGGCCAGCAGGGCTGCTAGGGCAAGAGTACGCTTCATCTGAATCGGAAACTCCTTCAATATTCCTGATGTGTGCCCGCATTCCTTCGGGGAAGCAAGACATTGCTTCCTGTTAAACCTCTGGAGTCTTCTTGGGGAATCAGCTCGGCCGGAACGACAGAAGCGGAAATGCACAAAGACGCGGACAGAGACGTCAGCAGGAACTACTTGGATTATAGGAGGCGGGGTGGGGATGGTCAACTTCACAGGGCACGAAACATGCACTCAATCAGGCTATTTTGCGTCGTTGTAACGCGTGTACGCAGGACTACCGGTGTGGCATCAGACCAAGGCGCTGCACGACCAGCGTTCCTACGCCGAGTAACTCCAGCAGAAGCATCACGATGGCCAGGACGAGGAACGGAATCTGCAGATAAGGCCAGAGTTTCTGCGGCATCTGATCGACAAATTTGTCGGTCAATGTTTCGTTGAATCGCATCGGCCGATCCTCACCTTCAGCCGCCGGTTTCCATTCTGAGGCAAGAAAAGCGGCGCGGGCATTGGATGCAAGAATGAGCGCGAAACAGATGCGGAAGATATTCGGGAATTGGAGCATGAGCACGTCATACGCAAATCCAAGAAGGTATACAGCTAGTACCAAAGTAGCCGCGAACCAGCTCGCTTGACGTACTCCCATGCCGCCGAGCAGATAGGTGAGCGCAGCGAGAATTGCAATGGCGACTGACAGGATATTCGGCTGAAAGAGCGAGAAAACAGCCGTAAAGAAGGCAACGATGGTGCAGACCCAAAGGCCCTGTCTGCCGAGATAATCCACATCCCAGGCATTCTCGACAGTGGGCCAAAACAGGCTCTTGAGAGGGCCGTCCGAGCGCTTCGGCTCAGAGGAAAGTCCTAATGTCTGCATGGAACCTAGCGTGAAGCGATTCCCATCGTCTGTCAATGAAATACGTCTTCAGAGCAAACAAAAGCGGACTGCACGAGGGCAGTCCGCTTCGCGGTTGTGAGCTGACTCTGACGTTAGAACGTGGTCGAAACCGTCAGGCGGAAGGTCTTACGCGGTTCGCGCAACTGGTAGCGCGAACCATACGCCTGCAGAGCTTCAGCATAGGAGTAATCGCCTGCGCCGCCCGGCGGGAACATCTCCCGGGTGATGAGGTTTTCGCCCTGATCCTGGCGCTCGAGGCGCAGCGGGTTGAATGCGTAGTAGATGCGGAACGGAGCATTGATGATCGGCATGACCACCTGTAACTCGGCGCCGGTCGACATGCGAGGTACGAAGTTGGTGCCCGCCAGCGGGCGGATCAGGTTGTTGAACTTGATCTGCACGCCGCCTTCGCACGTACCGTTGTTATAGACCGGGCAACCATAGAGGGGAGCATTCAGGCTCGCTGCGCCTTCCGGGCTCTGCTTCAGCTGGGACTTGTCGACTGCCGAGTCGATGCCGAAGTCGTTGAAGAGCGCGAAAGTGACAGGCCCCGCGATGGGAATGCGGTACTCCATGTTGTTGGTGAAGTTGAGATCGCCGCCAACGGAGACCACGCTGTAGACCGGCAGCGGAACGATGATGCACTGGTTCAGCTGTGGATTGTTCGGGTCGCGCGGAACGCAAGTGCCGTCCGGGTTGGTCAGGTTGAAGTTGATCTTGTTCGGGATGTACGCGTACGGCGTGGTGCTGCGTACATCGAAGCCGCGCAGATCGCCTTCGCCGCCGGCGTAGAAGCGGTTGTTCGGCGGAGCCACATCGCCGCCAAAGCCGCGAATGTATTTGAGCTCGGAGCGAATACCGAAGACGTTGCGGCCATCGGGCGACGGGAAGAAGTTCTTCATCGGCATGAACTTCTTGTAGGCCAATGCCGGGAAGATATAGCGAACGTTGCCGCCGATACCCGCTACCTGCAGAACGGCTGAGAATTCCTTACCGGTGCGTGGCCGCTGCGGGTTGTTGATCGTGTTGTAGCTGTAGGTGAACGAAGCGGAGCTGTTCACGATGCCATCGAGCGCGTTCTGCCCCTGGATGCCGGAGCGGAAGTTGATCGTCTGGAAGAGATTCTGCGACGCAGTGCTGAAAGCCGAAATCGTTGAACGAGTCAGCGAGTAGGTAAAGCCGACGCGCTGGAAGTTGCGCCGCGGCAGCGGGTAGCTGGCGGAGAAGTTCATGCCGATCGTGGCATTGTTGTAGTTCTGCACCAGGGACTGCTGCGCTGCGCTCAGGTTGGCCGAGGCGCCGGTGGTGGTCTGGTAGTTCTTGGCTGCGTTGTAGTCCGACTTATTGTCGAAGAGCTGGAAGCCGAGGTTTAGAGGACGGTTGCGGAAGTAGGGCTGCGTGAAGCCGAAGAGGAACTGGCGGTTCACGTTGCCGAGGTTCGCCTGCACGCTGAGCGTCTCGCCCAAACCGAGGAAGTTGTTGGTCTGATAGTTCAGGCCCAGGAAGGCGCCCGAGAGACCCGACACGCCGCCGTTCAGGCCGATCGAGTTCTTGCCCTTTTCCTTGACCTTCAACAGGAGATCAACGGTACCATTCTCCGTGTCCTGGTGGGCTTCCGAATCCTGATCGACCTTCAACGGATCGAAGTAGTCGAGCTGGTTCAGGCGCAGAAGGCTGTACTCCCAGCGCTGCGAGTCGTAAACCTGGCCTTCTTCGAGCAGCAGTTCGCGGCGGATGACGCGGTCGCGGGTGAGCGTATTGCCCTGGATCTCGATGCGTGACACATAGAAGGGCTTGCCTTCATCAATATCGATCACAAACGAGACAGTCTTGTTGGCCTCATTGAAGCTCGGCTTGGGGATGGCGCCAAAGTTGATGTAGCCAAGCTGGCCGTAAGCCTTCTTCAGGTTTTCCATTCCCTTACCGATCAGCGTGGAATTGAACCACTCTCCATCTTTCAGGGCGAAGCTGGCGCGCAGTGCGCGAGTGTTCTGTACTGCCTTGTTGCCGGTGAAAGTGATGGTGCCGAGGCGGTAGCGATCGCCTTCCTCGATGGGCAGCAGAATGTCAATACGCTTGCCCTTCTTGGGGCGGAAAGTCAGGAGAGACAGGCCGCCTTCATCACGAATCTGGGTGCGCGGCTCTTCGACGGCGGCGTTGTAATAGCCTTTGTCGCGATAGGCAAAGCGAACGCGCTCGGCGTCTTCTTCCAGCTTCGAGCTGTCGAAGGTCTTGGCGAAAAGATTTTCGAGCACGAGTGAATACGGAATGCCGACCGGGCGCAGGTTACGCATGGCGCGACGCAGGACCAGGCTGCTCTCGTGGGTATTGCCGACGAACTTGATTTCGCCAACCTTAACCGTCGGGCCTTCCTTGATGTTGAAGTTGACCTGAACAGAGGCCGGAGGAATGGTCTTCACTTCGGTCTTAATCGTGGCGAACTGGTGACCATGCTCGGCGAGCAGTTCCTTCAGCACGGTTTCGGCGCGCTTGATCTTGGTCGGATCGTACTGGCTCTCGACCGAAAGAGGAACCTTCTCCTTCTTGAAGCGGTCGAGCACGTCGGACTGGGTGACGGCGTTCAGTCCCTTGTAGTTGATCTCGCGAATATTCGGCTTTTCGCGGAGATAGATGTTCAGGATGATGCCCTTTTCGGAGTCTTCACGCTCGATGCGGAGATCGTCGAAGTAGCCGGTGTTCCAGAGCGAGTTGAAGTCGCGTTCGATGGAAACCGGATCGTACGTGTCGCCGGGATGCGTGAAGAGGCGGGCCAGCACCGTTTCCTTGGGAATGCGGCGGTTGCCAATGACGCGAATCTGCTCTACGGTGAGCGATTGGGCGAAAGCGGCTACGCTGCCAGCAACGACGAAAAGCAGTGCGAGCAAACGCATCGACCGAAATGTGAAACGAGTCCGGCTGCGAAATCGGATGTGCCCGGACTTCACCGTGGCGATACCCTGCGGCGAGCTGACGGACATAGATGGTGCATGGTTCGACTTGACGGGAAAGATAAGCACACCCTCACTGCTCAACAAAATCGGTTCCTGCTCTTGCTTCCTGATCTCAACGACGGATCGGGGGAAAACATGATTATATTGGACCGCACCCGGCAGTCCCAACCCTGCAGTCCTGGCATGACATGCCAAGCCGCTCAGCTCATGCGTTAACTCTCCAACTCCGAGTCAACCCGGTACTGCCTGTGACCCTGATCCCACGCGATGCGGAGGACATTGGGCTTGCAACACACCTGACAATCTTCAACGTAGCTTTGCCGCCGTCCTGCTGACGGATCCACGCTGGTTTCATTCCATTCTCCGCAGCCTGCGCATGCGAAGCCAGATTCGCTCAGCTCTTCCAGGTCATCCAGCTCGTCTGCTTCGTTTGCCACGTGAATTTCCCTTGCCAGCCCAGTCAACAGTCTATCGGAACCAAGCCAGATTCGGCTTGCAAAGCTCCGCGTCAAACGGAATGTGATCTGCATCCCTTAGACGTATGATCATCAAACAGGTGAGGTGTGCTGCGTGAGTGATGCAATTCCAACAAATGTTTACGGTTTCTCCGCCCTTTCGGTTGACGGGCGCGAGGTGTCCCTTGAGGACTTCAAGGGCAAGGTGCTGGTGATCGTGAATACGGCCAGCAAATGCGGATTTACCCCGCAATACGCGGGTCTGGAAGAGCTCTATAAGGAATATAAGGATCGCGGCGTGGCGATTCTCGGCTTTCCCTGCAACCAGTTTGGAGCCCAGGAGCCGGGGACCGAGGCGGAAATCGCCCAGTTCTGCGAACTGAACTACGGAGTCAGCTTCCCCATGTTTGCCAAGATCGAGGTCAACGGTCCTGAAGCGCACCCGCTCTACAAATTCCTCAAGAGCGAAAAATCCGGAGTACTTGGCGCGCTTGGCATGGACGGAATCAAGTGGAATTTCACGAAATTCCTGGTGGATCGCGAAGGGAAGGTCGTTGGCCGTTACGCGCCGACGACAACGCCCGCCGACCTCAAGCCGGCGATCGACAAGCTCCTCTAAAGTCCGGCATGTCAGGTAAGGACACACTTGCACGGGTCAGGGCTCGAGTCCAGACGAGCCCTGCAACTCGCAGGCCTGTTGCTTTTTACGCAAATTCCTCTGCCACATCGGATTGTGACGGCCTATACTTTTGCTAGCCGGTAAAATTGCACCGGTAGATGTGCAGTTGGAGGACAGGATGGCAGCACAGTCGGCCCAGAAGCGTCTGTCGCCCGCACCTGAGATCCCGGATAAGCTCTACTTCCGGATTGGGGACGTGGCCCGCATCTGCGGCGTTGAACCCTACGTTCTCCGCTTCTGGGAGACGCAGTTTCCCAGCTTGAAACCCAATAAAGGTGGAACCGGTCAGCGGCTCTATCGCCGCCGCGAGGTGGAGCTTGCGCTGCGCATCCGGGAGTTGGTGCACGGCGAGGGATACACGCTCGCCGGAGCCAAGCAGGCTCTTGACGGGCCTCTTAAGCCGCGTGGCAGGCAAAGAGAGAGTTCCACACCGATCGGCGCCCAACCGAATCAGGTACAACCCGATCAAGCGCAGCAGCGGCTTGACTCTGCCGCTGCAGTCATTGGCCAGGTGCGTGCCGAGCTGCGAGAACTGGCGCGCCAGCTTGCCGCGGAACAACCCACCGTGGTCCGGCGGAAGCCGCGGCTCTCGACCTTCAAAGTCTCGACGGATCCGCTCTTCCCTGTCTAGTGTGTAGTCTGACCGGCAGGGATTATGAGTCGGCGCCTGTGAATTCGGGCGGCAGAAAGATCTTGGATGGCGACAGGAATGATGGCGAGAAGCCCTTTGCCTGGATGCAACCTCCGATAGATTACTGAGACACCCAATTGTGCGAACTTTAGTAATGCCTACTGGCGCGCAGACGCGGAAACTGGGGCCCTTATGACTCATATTTGAAACACTTCCATGCTAACGTTAAGGCTGGATATTTGATCTGCTTGTGCGAGATTGCACATCCAAAACAGTATTTCTGAGCTTAAAGCTCGCTAGGGGACCCTACACATATGAATTGCCCATACTGCGGTACTCCCAAATTTCGGACATCGCGGGTGCGTTTTGCAGATATTCCCAGGCTTGCGCTTCTCCAGTTTCCAGTTCGCTGCCGCCTGTGCCGCGAGCGGTTTCATGTTGGCATGTCGCTGGCCTTGCATCTCCTGCAATCACAGCGGGTCCGCGAGGGCGAGGACGCAGAATTAAAGCGCGAAAAGTACAAAGCAAAAGACAACAAACAGACCCCCGCCTGAGCGTTCAGACGGGGGTTTTACTTTCGATTCGAAGAATCCTGAAATGAATGGTCGGGACGGGCAGATTTGAACTGCCGACCCCTCGCACCCCAAGCGAGTGCTCTACCAGGCTGAGCCACGTCCCGACATAATGCAGCCGACTCATTTCGAGTCGGCGTGGGGTTTCATCCTTAGTTTACACGAGTCCGCAGAGTTGGGTACCAAGGGCGGTTTGCCTGCTAGCTCTTCGGAGGAACATACTCAGCCGGCAGCGCTGCGCCATCGCCAAAGAAGAACTCCTGCATCTGCTCAACGAGGAAGTTCTGCGCCTGCGGTGTCCAGGGCTGCAGGCGATATTCGTTGAGCAGCATCTTCTGCCGCTCAGCCCACTCGGCCCAGGCCGCCTTGGAGACATTCTTGTAAATCTTCTGGCCAAACTCGGAGTCGAAAGGCGCCTCGTCGAGGCCTTCCATTTCCTTCTTGTTACGAACGCAAAAAACCATGTGTGCCATTGCTGTCGGGCTCCTGATTCTATTTTAGGGGATGTGGGTGAAATTCAGAGCAGCTTACGAAATTCATCGATCGTCAAGCCAGCATCGCGAACAATTCCGCCCATCGTGAATGCGTTAATTGGATTGTTTCGGGGGATTGTCAGAATCCTTATGCCATCGGTCATTACGATGTGGCCACTCTGCCGCAGGATGCGGAATCCGGCCTTTTCAAGAGCACGAACAGCTTGCAGATGTTGAATCCCAGCGAGTTTGGGCATCGTGGATCTTCCAGACTTATGCGATCGCTACATCTACAAGGCGTGTTTCGGAGCCTTGGGTGAGATCTTCAACTGCAGCTAGATAGTCCTGAATAGCCGAGCGAATATTCTCAAGAGCCTCAGCTTCGGTCTCGCCCTGCGACCAGCAGCCCGGTAGTCCCGGGCAAAAGACAGAATAGCCTTCTTCGGAAAGTTGGAGAACCACTCGGTAGGTCATGAGAAGAGCGTACTCCCATTCCTCGCGAAGTGGAAGGATAGCGTACTTGAACTACTTTCTGGGTCGGCCCTTCTTCGAGAACTTGCGCTTGCCACCAGGGCGCGTAGCTTCTCTTCTGGAGGCTTTGGCTTTGCCGGTCTTGCCAACGGCCTTCTTCTTGGGCGGCTTGCCGGCTTTGGTGCCGCCCTTGGTCAGCTTGAGCAGCGGAGGCTCGACCATGGCGAATTGCAGCTTGCGCTCGAGCGCCAGCACGCGGTCGAGAATGACGCGAACCTGGTCGCCGGCGCGATACGTCTTGCCGCTGTTGACACCGACGATCTCGCGGGTGTTTTCGCGATACGTAAAGCGGTCCGAGACCAGCGTCTCAATGGGGACCAGGCCTTCCACAAACAGATCCTTCAACTCAACGAAGAGGCCATATTTGGCGGGGTTAAGCACCATCGCCTCAAACTCTTCGCCGACGCGGTCCTGCATGAACTTGACCTTCTTCCACTCGACCAGCTCACGCTCAGCGTCAGCGGCGCGGCGCTCGGTAATGCTGGTTTCCGCAGCGATGGCGGCGAGTTCGGCTTCAGGGATCGGCGGCTCGATCTGTTTGGCATTGGATTTGGCTGTTACTGGCCTTAAATCGCGGATGCCGAACTTGTTGCCTAGCCCTTCATTGGTATGCGACCACGGCGAGCTCTGGCGCTCTTCGGCAATGTGGCCTTCACCAGAAATGCCTTCGTGCAACAGCGCCTTGGTGATGCGATGCACGATCAGATCCGGATAGCGGCGGATGGGCGAAGTGAAGTGCGAATAGCTGGGTGCGGCGAGGGCGAAGTGACCTTCATTCACCTCGGAATACTTGGCCTGCTTGAGCGAACGCAGCATGAGGTAGCTGAGGATACGTTCTTCGGGCTTGCCTGCGATGCGGGCTGAGAGCTTCTGGTACATACGCGGCGTGACCGGCATCTCTTCCGGCACTTCATACGATTTTGCATCGCGGGCGTTATGCCCTCCACGCTGCTGCTCGCGGCGATCGCCCTTGAACTGTATCTTCTTCACCGGCAGCGTGCCCAGACCGAGCGAGTATCCAAAGGCGGCGGCAGCATCTTCGAAGTCCACCACGCGGCGCGGATCCGGCTTCTCGTGGATGCGGTAGATCGACGGCACATGCAGGTCTTCAATCCACGTGGCCACGCACTCGTTGGCCGCCAGCATGAACTCTTCGATGAGGCGGTTGGCCCAGGTGCGTTCCGACTGCTTGACGCCCTGCATCTGGCCTTCCGCGTCAAACTCGATGACGGCCTCGGGCAGGTCAAAATCAATGCTGCCGCGCGCGCTACGGCGCTTGTTCAGGTGACCGGCGAGCTCGCGCATCTTCTCGAAATTGGGCACGAGCGCAGCGTACTTCTCGCGCGTCTCCGTATCGCCATCGAGGATCTTATGCACCTCGGTATAAGTCATGCGCGCAGCTGATCGAATCACGCCTTCGACGATCTTGTAACTCTCGACGCGAGCGTCTTCGGTGAGGTGCATCAGGCAGCTCAGGACGAGACGGTCTTCCTTCGGGCGCAGCGAGCAGATGTCCGTCGACAGCTCATGCGGAAGCATGGGGATAGCGCGGTCCGGGAAGTAAACGCTGGTGCCGCGCAGTCGCGCTTCGAGATCAAGATCGGTGCCAGGGCGGACATATTCTGCAACGTCAGCAATGTGCACCTGCAAATCCCATGAACCATCTTCGTTGTGCGTAACAAGCACCGCATCGTCGAAGTCCTTCGCAGTCTCGCCGTCAGTCGTAACGATAGGAAGATTGCGGAAATCTCCGCCATGGTCAGCCCGCCGCGCAATCTCGTCGTGATCGAGATGGGCGACTTGGCGCGCTTCCTTCAACACATTCTCCGGGAAGACACGCGGCAGCTGATGCTTGCGAATGATCATCTCGACATCGACGCCGAAGTCATCCGGCGCGCCGAGAATCTCGATCACCTTGCCGAAGGGCGGCTTGGTCGGCGTGGGCCAGCTCGTGATCTCGACATCGACCACGATGCCTTCGAGATCATCCCACGCGTTGCCTGCTTCAGTAGCCAACTCGGCTGCGTGTTGCGCTTCTTTTCCCAGAACTCGGTTCGTCGTCGTGTCGGTGACCTCGGGCACTTCCGCACCCTCAGGAATGAGGATGGATTGCGTCATGCGCGAATCGAACGGCGTGACCATGTTGCCGCGATATTCGCCTGGAATGTACTGGCCGCGGCGGCCATGGCGTGCGTAATGGAAGACACCCACGACAGTTTGGTTATGCCGCTCGACAACGCGCGCAATCCGGCCCATGCGGCGGCCGTCGCGTTTCGGCGGCCCAACCTCGACCAGCACCTGGTCGCCCTGCATGGCGCCGTTGATTTCGTTGGGCGGAATAAAGATGTCTTCGTCGGAAGGAATGGCCTGGCCTGGGTTGAGTCGGACAAAACCGAAGCCGTCGCGGTGCAGATCCAGCTTGCCCGCCGCGAGATTATCGCGTGTCTGGTTGACGCGGAACTTGTCCTGGCTCTTTCCATCCTGCTCAGCGGATGGCTTGGCGGGGATAGCCCAGTGTTCGCGATCGACCTTGGTAAGGTGGCCCACGCTGGTCATCTGGTCGAGCAGGGCAAGCAGTTGGCGGCGCTGGGCGCCTCCGCCGAGGCCGAGTTCGCGCACGAGCTGCTTGTAACCGGCTTTCTGGCCGGCGGAGCGGGTGATGTGGCGAAGCAGTTCGCGGTCGGTCATATCTCAAGAGTAGGCCATTCGGCGCAACGGCGCGAATTCCGCGCTCCATCCGCGCCCTGCAACCTATGTGACAGCCGACACATACGCGGCTGAGTTGCCGTCCTATCGTAGGACCATACGTTGACCGGGCACGCACACGAATTGCCCGCATGGAGGAGAACGATGGCCACAACAATGACGACACACCATGCGCATGGCGCCATGGGCGGGATGACACAGACCAGCACGAAAACGAAAGAAAAAGGCGCGTTGGCTACTTTCGTTGGAGACTTCATCGAGGACGTAAACCAGAAACCCCTGCAGCCGGCTGACCTGGCCAAGCACGATATGTTTCGTGAGCACATCAACGCCATGGCGATCCTTTACTTCGGCTTTATCGTTGTTCTGATCGCGGCCTCTCTGCCGATCCTCGCCTATCTCATCGCTTACTAGGCGCAATCAAGTTCCTTTACTTGATTCGTATTGGTCAGTAAGGCGGCTACGGTGGGCGTAGGGTTGCGGAGTGATCGGAACGATCTACGGACCCGATCCGCAGGGAGCTGCCATGGCTACGAAACTGCAAGACCCACACCCGCCGCAGAATGCCGATGAAGTGGATGACAGCCTCTATACGGCGGTCAAGAGCGAAGTCCAGCACGAAATTGCCCATATCGAAGACTCAAAGGAGCCAGTCGATTCGTCGCAGAGTGATGTGCTTGTACAGAAGCATTTCAGTGGACTGTTCATCACCCTGCTGGTCCTGGTGGCCGTGTTTCTGCTGGGCGCAATTGCCGTGATAGCGATGTACAAGCGGCACTAGATCTTTGCCCGCGCAAGGACCCCATCGTGGTGGCACGAGATCATTGCGCGGTCCGATAGCCCTCTCCGCGCAGAACCCTGCCTGGAAGCGCTCCGGTCATCTTTCCCTCCGCGATGACTGGCACCCCGTTGACCAGTACGTATTCCATACCCTCGGACAGCTGATTCGGCTGCTCAAACGTAGCGAGGTCGTGGATCGTCGCCGGATCGAAGATCACAATATCCGCAGCCATTCCTGCTTTCAACACCCCGCGATCGGTGAAGCGCATGCGCTGCGCCGGTAGCGCCGTGAATTTGCGAATGGCGTCCTCGAGAGTCAACGCGTGCTCTTCGCGAACATACTTGCGCAGGATGCGGGGAAACGTGCCGTAGGCGCGTGGATGCGGATGCTCAGTGCCGAGCAGTCCATCGGGAGCGGTGCCCTGCGAGTCGTTATCGACGGACGTCCAGGGCTGCTGGAGCGCCAGCTTCACATCTGGCTCGTCCATTCCAAAGACGGCTACTTCGGTGAAGGCCTTGTCTTTGATGAGGATGTCGCAGAGTGCGTCAATGGGGTCTTCCTTCCACATCGCGGCTACTTCTGACAGGCGCTTGCCTTGCAGCGGAACCAACTCCGGGTTCTGCACCACGGCAATCTGGATCGCCTCCGGCCCGGGAATCTCGGCCCATTCGTTGTCCCAGTCAGACTTGCTACTGAGCATGTCGACACGGATTTTGGCGCGCGTAGCAGGGTCTTTCAATCGTTCGATCAGCTTGGCATCTCCGCCATCATGCGCCCATGGCGGAACGAAGGCTGAGAAGGTGTTGAACCACGCCGGATAGGCATAGGTATTGGCGCTGATGTCGACACCCGCGTCGCGCGCCGCCTGGATCTTGGCGACGATCTGCGGCATGCGTCCCCAGTTGGCTTTGCCCGCCGCCTTCAAATGCCAAATCTCGACGGGCAGATGGCCCTCCTTGCCGACGCGCACCGACTCATCAATCGATTCGAGCACCGCATCGCCTTCGCTGCGCATGTGGGTGGCATAAATTCCGCCGTACTTCCCTGCCTCGCTGGCGAGGGCGATTAACTCATCCGTCTTCGCGTACGGTGCCGGCGCATATTGCAGCGAAGTGGAAACTCCCACCGCGCCCTGCTGCATGGCTTCGCGGACCAGCGCCTGCATCTGCGCAAGCTGCGCTGGCGTTGGCTGGATGTCAGCATCGCCCAGCACCATGCGGCGGACGGTAGTAGCGCCGACATAGCTGGCCAGGTTGATGCCCATGCCGTGCTTCTCAATGCGGGCGAAGTATTGGCCCAGCGTGGTCCAGTCGGGGTTGATCTTGAGGTGGTCATAGCCGGCACGGTCGGCGGCAATCATGGCTGCGTTCTGCGGGCCTGCGCAGTTACCCTCTCCGGTAACCTCGGTCGTGATGCCCTGGTAGATTTTCGACGGCAGGCGCGGGTCAACGAGGATGGTCAATTCCGACTGTCCCAGCATGTCGATGAAGCCCGGCGCGACGACTTTTCCGGCGGCGTCAATGATCTTCGTGCTTGCCTGTTTGCGCGGGTCGGCTGCCAGATTGCCGATAGCGACGATCCTGCCCTTGCGCAACCCGATCTGGCCCGAGTACCACGGCGAGCCAGTGCCATCAATGATGTGGCCGTTGACGATGACCACGTCGAACGCTGGCTCTGCCTTTGGCGCAGCCTGCGCGAAGTTCAAAGGAACGGAGAGCAGCAACAAGAAAGCACAAGCAAGACGGCGCATGGTTCTCCTCAGGAGTGATTTCGATGGAGGATTCAGAGTAACCCGCCGAAACTCGATGTGCACTTTGGAACAAGCCGAAAATTGTCCTTTTCAAATCGGGACGGAAACGAAGATTTTCAAATCGGCACTGTTCATGGTGCAAAACAGCGATTTCCGTGAAGAAACGTTGTCAGCCTTGAGTCTGCCTGCGAGTTTATGCAGAGGCCGTTGAAAACAGAGCCAGTGCCGAAGCGGCTACAATCAGTCCAAGTTCGTTGTGCGGTGCAGCGGCGGCGTTTGAGGGCCGGAACATCGGGGTGTTGCGGCACCCTCGGGCGGCGCTGCTGAGTTCATTGCACTCATTCCGAAAAGCAGGAAAGGAAGTCCGAAATCTTATGTGGAAACCCAGTCAATCAGGAGCGTCCTCTGTGACCCCAACACCCGAGCCGGTACGTCCGACGGCAACCCCGGCACCCACCTATGAACCGCCCGCGCGCGCAACATCGTCAGCGGCCCCGACAGGCGATCAGGCCACGATCGGCAAGGGATTGGTCATCAAGGGTGAAATCAGCGGCAGCGAATCTCTCTTCATCGACGGCAAGGTAGAAGGCACCATCAATCTGCCCGGCAACCGCGTCACCGTGGGCCGCAACGGCCAGGTGGCCGCGAACATCACTTCCCGCGAAATCATCGTGCTCGGCAAGGTGCGCGGCAACGTCATCGCTACCGATCGCGTGGACATCCGCAGCGAAGGCGCCCTGACCGGCGACGTAACCGCAGCCCGCATCAGCATCGAAGACGGCGCCTTCTTCAAGGGCGGCATCGACATCCGCAAGCCCGACGCCAAGCCCGGCACCCCCGGCGCGGCAGCCCCTGCAACCGAGCCAGTCAAAGTCGGCCAGGCCTAGTCGTCGGGTTAGACCAGAAATACGCAAGAGCCCCCGGAGGTATCGGGGGCTTTGTGCTTTTGGCCGGATTTTGGGTTAGCGAATGCCTAGCTTTTTCATCGTGGCCTTGGGAAGGGCTGATCCCAGCTTTCCAAGAAGCCATCCTGCGACGAGCAGCCACAACGCCGACCCGAGCATGAGCTGAGCGAGATCAATCCAGCGAGTCTGGCTATGGATCAAGTGTGCTGAGGCAGCGACGGCTCCCCAGACGACCGCGCCTGCGGCGACACCGGCGACGAGGCAGCGTCCGAGTTCGGCGTAGTCTAGGCTGGCCAGCGAAACCATCCTGCGCTTATGCAGCAGAATGGCCAGCGTTAAGGTCTGGAGAGCGATGCCGATGTCGGAGGCGATCGCCAGCCCTGCCGTTCCCTGCCAGTGGTTGAAGCCAGCGTAGATCGGCAGCGAGACGACGGTGATCACGGTCCCGGCGATCATCGGGACGATCGTATTCCCGGCAGCATAAAAAGCGCGCGCGTAGATGGCCTGCGCGGACCACAGACATAGAGCAATGGAAAAGATCGCGAAGTAGGCGGCCGTCTGAGCCGTGTCCGCCTGGGTGTATTTGCCGCCGCGCAGGACGAGATCGACCAGCGCAGGAGCAAGCGCGATCATGCCGCTCGCCGCCAGCAGGCCGAGCGCGGTCACGCGGGAAACCGAGTTGGCCACTTCGATCGCGAAATCGTATTTCTTCTCCTGCGCCCAGAGCCGCGCAAAGAACGGCATCGAAGCAGCTCCCGCGGCCTGGGCCAGTACCGCCATCGGCGCGGTGAAGAGCTGCTTGGCGTAGGTCATCACTGAGACGCCGCCGTCCGTAGCCGAGGCGAACCGCGAGATGATCCAGTTATCCGCTGTCACCAGCGAAACGCCGACCATCAGCGGTATCGACAGCCGCACCCACTCGCGCAATCCCTCGTCCTGCCAGTCCAGGATGGGCCGGTAGCGCGTGCCGACGCGATAAGCGCCCGCTGCATTGATGAGGAAGGGTCCAACAAAAGCTCCGGCAACCGTCCCGATCGCCAGCGACGAGACGCCGATGTGGCGAGCCAGCAAGACTCCCCCGACGATCGTACCGAGGTTGTAGATCAGCGGCGTGACCGCCTGCGCGTAGAACTGCTTGCGCACCAGCAGCACGGCTCCAAAGACGCCTCCGGCAAAGAAGCAGAGCTGCGCCGGCAGCAGAATACGCGTCAAGCGAATGCAGAGCGCGGCCTTCTCCGCGTCAAAGCTTGAATACATCGCGTGGACAAACCACGGCGCGGCAATCTCCGCCAGCAGAATGGCCCCGCCCAGGACCAGCGCCATGGTGGTCAGGATCACCGACAGCGAGCGCTCGCCCTGCGCCTCACGGCCAGTATCCCTGTAGCGGGTAAGGATCGTGACAAAAGTGATTGAAGCGGCGCCCCCGACCAGGAAGTAGGAGATCATATCGGGCAGGACGAAGGCGGCGTTGAGAGCGTCGGCCTCCATACCTCGGCCAAACATCACGGCGATATATTTCACCCGGACCAGTCCCATCACCCGGGAAAGCACCGCCGAAACCATCAGCAGCACCGTCGCCGTGTAGGTGGTGTGACTATGGGACGGGCGTAGAACGTTCAGCAATCGCGAAAAGCGAGATGGAAGTATTGGAGTAGTAGCAGCCTTGGGCGCTGGGGGAGCGGGAGCTGCAGGTGGCTCGAAGGGCAAACGTGCTGAAGGTATCTTGGCCACTGGGTTGATTTTACAGGGGCGTCGACTTCAAATTCAGGCAATGCGTGGCAAGCGAGATTCCCCTCAAGAATGAAAGACTGAAACGGAACGGGAGCGCGCATGCTGGAAAATTACCGGGTTCAGGTCTTTCGAGCAGTAGCGGAACTGGGCAGCTTTCGCCGCGCAGCGGACCGGCTGCACATCAGCCAGCCCTCGGTGAGCCAGCATGTGCAGTTGTTAGAAGAAGAACTGGGCGTTCGTCTGCTCGACCGCGCCGCTTCCGGCGTAACCGTGACGGCTGCGGGCGAAGTGGTCCTGGGCTTTGCGCGGCGCTCTGCGAAACTGGGCCAGCAGGTGGTAGCGGCGCTGGCGAAGCTCGAAGGCGAACCCGGCGGCGAGCTACGGCTGGCGGCATCGACCACGGTGGCGCAATATGTCCTGCCGCGCATTCTGGGGCCATTCCTGAAAGAAAACCCGCGGATCCACTTGACGGTAAAAAGTGGCAATACGGAGCAGGTAACCGGCTGGGTACTCGCCGCCGAGGCCGACCTGGGGCTGATCGAGGGACCGGCGGGGAGCAAGGACGTTGCGGTCGAACACTTTCTCGACGACCGGCTGGTGCTGATCGTGCCGCGCGGACATGCGTGGGCTGGGAAGATCGTCTCGCCTGCCGACCTGCCGTCGGCGGCGCTGCTGATGCGGGAGCGTGGCTCCGGCACCCGCCGCGTCATCGAGCTGGCGCTGAAGAAAGCCGGCGTGCGCCTTGGCAGCCTGCAGATAGCCATGGAGCTGGACTCGACCGAGGCCATCGTCTCCGGCGTCGAGGCCGGGTTGGGCGTCGGATTCGTCTCCGAATGGGCCATGCGCAAAGAGCTTCGGCTGGGAACGATAGCAACTGCAAGCGTTGAAGGAATCGAGATTCACCGTGCGTTTTCGCTGATACGGCCAGCCGGACCCGTTACGGCGGGGCCAGTGGCAGCCTTTCGCAGCTTCGCATTAAGCCACGGAGAGCAGAAAAATAGGCCATAAGTTTTACCTATCACACATCAGAATTCGATTCTGGATTTCCCTATCGCTGAAGCGCAGCATCAGAAGCATGAAACGCACGTTCTCCGTGAAAAACATCTTCTTTCTCTGCCTGTTGCTGGGAGCCACCGGGCTGGTATCACCGCCGGTCGCCCTGGCTGCAGGACTGGCCTTTGCCCTCCTTGTGGAACACCCGTTTGCGGCCGAGGCCCGCGCGCTGGCGCATCTGCTGCTGCAGGCTTCGGTCGTGCTGCTGGGCTTCAGCATGAATCTCGGCGCGGTACTCGCCGCTGGGCGCGCTGGCCTCGTGTATTCAGCGATTGGCATCTCCTGCACGCTGACGCTCGGCCTGCTGCTGGGCAGGCTGCTGCGCGTCGAACGCGTCAGCTCCACGCTCATCTCCGCCGGCACTGCCATCTGCGGAGGCAGCGCGATCGCCGCGCTTGGACCAGTTCTCGAAGCAGGCGAAGAAGCCATGGCTGTCTCGCTGGGCGCGGTCTTCGTGCTGAACTCCATCGCGCTGTTTCTCTTCCCCGCCCTCGGTCACTGGGTCGGGCTCACACAAGGGCAATTCGGCGTGTGGGCCGCACTGGCCATTCACGACACAAGTTCCGTCGTCGGCGCAGCAGCCAAGTTCGGCCCCGAGGCGCTGGCGATTGCTGTCCCGGTAAAGCTGGTGCGTGCGCTTTGGATTCTCCCGGTCTGTCTGGGCTTTGCCGCCATGCTTGGAGCGAAGGCCCGGCGCAATGGCGGAGTCGCCGCGAAGGCCAAGGTTCCGCTGCCCTGGTTCCTGCTGCTTTTCCTGCTCGCTGCCGTCGTCGCAACCTTCCTGCCGCAGTGGTGGCCGAGTGCGAATGACAGTGCGCATGCTCTCTTTAGGACGCTGACCACGCTCGGCAAATCCGGCCTTGCGGTGACGCTGTTCTTGATCGGCTCCACGCTGAATCGCCGAGCGCTGGCGCGGGTGGGAGTAAGGCCGCTGGTGCAGGCGGTGGCGCTGTGGATTGTGTCTGCATCGGCCTCCTTATGGGCGATTGAACGCGGATGGATTCGCCCTTGAATATCTCACTCCCTATGCGTGTATCGTTTGGGGATGGAGCTTTCGATGCGTCTTGTCGTTGCCGGTTTCTTTCTGTTGTCGGGGTCTGTCTTCATGTCTGCACAATCCACATCTTTGGTTCACGGCAAGGATCGCATTACGCTGCCTCCGCCGCCGGAGACGGAGAAAGTTCCAGTCGTCGATAACTACTTCGGCACGAAGATCACCGATGACTACCGCTGGCTCGAAGATGCCAAGAGCCCCGAGACACGAGCCTTTCTCGATGCGCAGATCGCCTACACAGATCGCTACCTGAAGCAGGCCAAAGTCAGACCAGAGCTCGCAGAAACCCTCGATGGTCTGATCCATGTCACAAGCTGGTCAACGCCCGTCCAACGCGGCGACAGCTTCTTCTTTTCGAAACGTCTGTCGAGCGAGGAGCAGAGCTCGATCTATGTGCGCCACGGCTGGGCTGCGCCTAAGACGACATCCCCGAAGACCGCAGATCTCGGCAAGGACATCCGCCTCGTAGACCCTGCCGTTTTGAGCCGCGACCCGAACCTTTCCGTGTCCATCGCGACTGTCTCGCACGACGGCAGCCTGTTGGCGTACGGCGTACGCCAGGGCGGCGCCGACGAGGTGGAGATTCACTTCCTCAACGTAAAGACGGGCAAGACGATGGACGACATGTTGCCCTCTGCGCGCTATAACTCTGTCGACCTCACGCCGGATTTGACCGGCGTCTACTACTCGGTCTTCACTCACAAGGGATCGCTGGTCTATCTGCACAAGTTCGGCACGCGCCCGAGCGCCGACGTGCTGCTCTTCGGCCGGGAATTCCGCAGCGAGCCGCTGGGCGAATTGGACCTGATCGGGGCCCATGTCACCGACGATGGCCGCTATCTTGAAGTGGTCATCACACGCGGCGTTCCGGCCAGGCGTGTCGATGTGGTCATTCGCGACCTGAAGAAGCCCGGCGCGCCCTTTGACGTGCTGATCTGGGGCTTCGATTCACGCTTTTCGACCATCTATGCCAACGGCGATTGGTACATACAGACCGACTACAAAGCACCCAACGGCCGCATCCTGAAAGCCTCTCCGGGCGTTGCCCCGGAGGCTTGGCAGACCATCGTTCCCGAAGGCAAAGACGTGATCGACGGAGCCAACATCGTAGGCGGAAAACTCTTCGTACACCGGCTCAAGGATGTGAAGTCAGAGACGACCATTTACTCGCTCGCGGGTAAGGTCGAGGGCACGCTGCCGTACGCGGGTATCGGCGATGGCTCAGGCCTCAGCGGAGAGGTCAAGGACCGCTACGGCTTCTACACGTTTCAATCATTCATTCAGCCCCCAACGATCTATCGCTATGACACCGCGACCGGCAAACAAGAGGTCTTCGCGCAACCGAAGACGCCCTTCGATGCCACCCAGTATGAGCTGAAGCAGGTCTTCTACAAATCAAAAGACGGCACGCGGATTCCCATGTTCATCGCCGGCAAAAAAGGCCTGAAGACAGACGGCACCGAGCGCTTGCTGATGACTGGCTACGGCGGCTTCAACCTGAGCGAGACGCCAGACTGGAATCCACTCTGGGCCGCTTGGATGGAGCAGGGCGGATGGTTCGCCCTGCCTAACCTGCGCGCCGGGGGAGAATATGGCGAGGCATGGCACCAGGCTGGCATGTTCGAAAAGAAGCAGAACGTCTTCGACGACTGGTATGCCGCCGCCGAATATCTGATTGCGAACAAGTACACCTCCCCGGAACACTTCGCCATCAGCGGACGATCCAATGGCGGCCTGCTTATGGGCGCATCCATGACCCAGCGGCCGGAGCTCTTCGGCGCCCTCTGGTGCGGCTATCCCCTGCTCGATATGCTGCGCTATCAGAAATTCCTCTTCGGCCGCCTGTGGACGACCGAATACGGCTCCGCGGAGAACGAAAAGGACTTCGCCTACCTGCGCAAGTATTCCCCCTACCAGAACGTGAAGGCAGGCACGAAGTATCCGGCCATCATGTTCTTCACCGGCGACAGTGATACTCGGGTGGACCCGCTGCATGCGCGCAAGATGACGCCCCTGATGCAGGCAGCAAGCACAAGCGGCCGGCCGGTCCTGCTGCACTACAGCCTCAAGGGCGGACACAGCGCCGGCGTTGCAGCGGCCCAGTTGATCGACGACTACGCCGATCAGCTTGCCTTCCTGTGGACGGAAACCGGCGCGGCTCCCGCCTCATCTCCAAAGTCATCGGCGGGTACTCACCTTCCGTACCGTAAAGCCCAAAGCCGGAGCTCCGATGAACAGAGTGCGAGAACTTTCGCCCGGAGCGCGGATGTCGCGAGTCCATACCAGGCCGCAGATCGTTGACGAAGCTACCGAACGGTTGCGCCTGGATGCGCTGCGGTCGCTGGAAATTCTGGACACTCCCGCCGAGCCCTGCTTCGACACACTCACCCGCATGGCCGCGACCGCCATGCATACGGAAACGGCTTCGCTCGCCTTTGTTGATGAAACACGCATATGGGCCAAGTCCACCTGCGGCGGCAAGCTGCGCGAGTTTCCACGTCATGAATCCTACGCCGAACAGGTGGTGAGCGAGGGCCGCGTGGTTGTCGTTCTGGATCTCGATGCGCCTTCTGATCGGCCATCGATCGCGGGATTGCATCGCGCTTTGGGGCTGCGCTTCTTTGCCGGGGTACCGGTGTGGTCAGCGGGAGGTCACGCCGTGGGTGCGCTTTGCGTGCGCGGGTATCAGCCGCGACCATTTGTAACGCCGGAGCAGATCAGTCTGCTGGAGCGCATTGCCGATCTGGTGACCGACCAGCTTGAGCTTCGCCAGATGCGGGTGCAGACGCAGCATGTTGTTGGGGACACCGCTGCCCTGGGGGTGGATTCCCTGCCTTGGGGAAGCGGTAGGTGGCCTCAGCCGTCGGATATTCGCGATGCTCTGAAGAAGAACCAGTTTGTGCTCTACTACCAGCCGGAGGTAGAGCTGGCCTCGCGCCAGATCGTCGGACTGGAGGCGCTGATTCGCTGGCAGCACCCGGAACGCGGGCTCATTCCGCCGATGGATTTCATTCCCCAGGCGGAGGAAAACGGGCTAATCCTGCCGATAGGCGATTGGGGACTGAGGGAGGCCTGTCGTCAGATGCAGCAATGGCAGGATCGCTATCCGGGTCTGGCTTCCCTGCGTGTATGTGTCAATCTCTCCGCGCGGCAGTTTTCCCGCGTCGGTCTGGCGGACCACGTCGAATCCCTGCTGATGCAGACCGGGCTCTCCGCGCATCAACTCGGCCTGGAGATGACCGAGTCCAGCCTGATCGCGAATACTGCTGCGACCGTGGGCGTCTTGGCCAGCCTGCGCCGTCTCGGCGTTTCCCTGCACATGGACGATTTCGGGACCGGCTACAGCTCGTTGAGCCACCTGCACCGCTTCCCCTTCGATGTCCTGAAGATCGACCGGTCCTTTGTCCATCGCATGGGCAGCGGCGAGCAGACCCTGCAGATCATCCAGACCATCCTTGAACTGGCCCGGGTGCTGGGCATGGACGTCGTAGCGGAAGGCATTGAGACCGAGGAACAGCTCTCCATGCTGCGGACTATGGGCTGCCGCTACGGACAGGGTTTCCTGTTTGCGCGACCGCTGCCGGCCGTTGAAATCGAAAAGATTCTGTGCGGGAATGGGCAGTGCAGTTCGGCGATGCCGGTGCTGATCGCCACGAGTTGATCGCCGTGCGCTGATCGCCATGCGCTGACTGCTGTTCGCTGACATGTGCATTGGCGAGCCGTTCCCACTTTTTCCCTGTCTGCCCGTTCCAGCCCTTTCTGGGAATTCGCTTCGTTTCTCGGAGAATTCGTCATCCATGCGCGTCGCTTTCCAGGCTAAGCTGCCCGTATGAGCCGAACCACCGCTGAAAACCGGGCTGCCGAGGAGAGCTTCGAGCGCCTGCTCGACCGCCTGACACTCGAAGGAATGCCCACCGAGCGCATGACTCACGATCGTCTGGCAAGCGACCGCGTTACACTCAGCTGCGAAAACAGCGGTCCACCGGGGCGGCGAGCTTCTACGATCTTGGCGAAGGCTTCGGCAGCAGCACCAAAGGCAGTCCGCAAAGCCAGCGAGCCCGTCGAGTTGAGCTACGAAAAGGCGCTACAGCGGCATAGCCGCAGGCAACCTGTGGAAGAGATCGATCTCGCCCTGCCCACCGCACCGGCCGCCGGGCTGATCTCTCCGGCCCCGGCAGCCTCTGCTCCTCGTTCCGCCCGAAGCAATGTGCGGCATACCGGGCGTTCCCCCGCCCCTGTTTCCGCAGTACCCGGGAAGCCGATACCAGGGAAGCTGCCGCCGAAGGATGTGGAGCAGGCAACATCCATACCGGGATCACAACCACGGCGGCCTCATGCTGGGAAGGCGACGAGGATACCAGCGGCCAGGGCAGGAGACAGCACCGAAGCAAGGGCCGGAATTCGGAAACGCCGCCCGGCAAGCCATCTCGCGACGCCAGCAAAGACGACGCAAACTCCCTCCGGCCGCGCCGTACCATCCCGCACGCGGCAACCTGCAAGAACAGCCACTACTGCGAAACGGCAACGCGTCGCGAGACCTTTAGAAAACGACGTGGTGGCTTTGAAATATTCCTCTGGAACTGGGCTGGAACCGATCGGAGAGCAGCGGCGCGCGATCATCTCTGTCAGGCTGAATGAAGATGAGTCCGACCGCTTGCGGCAGAGAGCTGCTGAGTCAGGAATTTCCGTCTCCGCCTACATGCGCTCCTGCGTGCTGGAAGCGGAACACCTGCGGACGCAGGTCAAGCGCGCCTTGACCGAATTACGCGCCAACTTGAGCCAGCCGGAGGTTGTCCACCTGGCTCCATCGCCCGTTTCCAGTCTCAACCACAGTTGGTTCCAAATTCTTTCCCGGAGCGCAGCTCTCATGCTTGCGCCTATTTTTTCGTTGCGCCACCGCGTTTGAGACGATCCGATACAGCCCTTGTTCGGGGTTGCGCGTATCAGCCGCGGCGATTGAAACGTCCGATCAGGCTGGAGATGTTCAGTATCAGACGAACCCTCCTCAATTCCCCCGGCGTATATGGATGAAGTGGCCCATCCGCCATCTGGAAGAAGTGTTTGTCGCCATTCCAAGGAGGAACACCCCCGAGCGCGGACCGTAGAAATTTCTTGCGCCACGGCTTTTGGGAGCCCACCGAGTGATACATTGTAAAACCGCCTGTGAGCCATCCCATGCCTTCGGGGCCGATCGGAGAGAGAGGCACCTTGGTGTACATAGCGGCGATGTTCAAGGCATCCTGGTCTGCGAAGTGAAACGTGTTTGATCGACCGCCGGTTTGAAACTTACTCTGATCCACGCCTGAATCGCGAGCAAGATCGTTCGCGGCCGCCCACGTGTCCAGAAACTCGCTATTCTGAGCTTCCACTCCCAAAAATCCGGCATTAAAGTACCTTTCCAATTGGTTCAAAGGTTTGCCCCAGCCGGCGCGTTCTGCGAGTTCCTCCCATTCAAGGCGGATTGGATGCGTTGAGGGCATCGTTCCCATGGTGTATTCCTGGCACAGACTGGCGCCGAACTTGATCCAACGCTGATAAAACGACCATGCGCAACGAACCGTGATATCGGGATCGAAATACCAAAGGCGATTCTTCGCAATTCCGTGATCGAAGAGGCTCTTCATGAAAAGCGGCTTGAAATGCGTGAAGTGGATTCCAGCGTCGAGGAGTTCAAATCCAAGCAAGGCATCGCCCAGTACGTAGAGGCCATCCTCGTTGCGGGGTAACCCTGCCAGCCAGGGCGGTAATTGGCCCCTGTAGCCGATCCAAAACAGGCCACGGAAACCACCACGCAGAATGGAATTGATAAGAACTGCGACACCGACGTGGTAATTTCCCTCGTACAGCGTGCAAATTACTTCGTTGTTGCCGACCATCGAGCGGACCTCCGCGGTCACCTTGAAAGGCGCCAATTGTAGTTACTTGGAACTGGGGCCACTTGAGATGGCCGGAGAGAGGAGATCAGATACTACCTCTTCAGTACGAGGAATCGTGAGATTTGGATGGGACAAGAAGTATGCACACGTCGATGCCGTGTGCGAAGGTTCCGGGTACTCCGCCGCGTCACGTTCGGCAGTGTCAAACGAAGCCGGTTATATTCAACTTCAGCGTAGCCAACAACCACCCAATTTCTCTGGTAATCGGCAGCTCGGATGGCAAAGGGCCTATGTTCCATCGACATTTTATACAGTCTGGACCGGTCTTGAAAGGTGACAGCGGAGTGATTCATGCCTGCGCACGGCATCTTGTCGCTTGCTCTGGCGGGTGCAGATGCCAAGGGTGCAAAGGGCGGAGTCGATGCTGCGTTCTCGATCGTCATTTCAGAAGAAGTTCCTCTAAGATCGGTGGTAGATTCTACCAATCATCGCGGCTAGTTGAGCCTGCCAGCGGAGCCAGGCGAGTCGTCCCGCCGAGTAAGGACGAAGCGGTCCTTCCGCGCATTGCAAAAAATGCTTGTCAGCATTCGATGGTGGATTGCCCTTCACAAGAGCCCCCAGGAAAGACTTGCGCCACGGCTTTTGCATGCCGACGGCGTGATACATCGTGAACCCACCGGACACCCAACCCATGCCCTCCGGACCGATGATGCTGAAAGGGACGGGCGCGTACATGGAAGCAATGTTCAGCGCATCCTGATCCACTGTGTAGAAGGTCTGCGAGCGATTGCCCCTCTGGAACTGGTTAAGCTTAACCCCGGCGGAATTCGCCAGCCGGATGGCCCGGGTCCAGCTATCAAGAAAGGCCCTCTGCTCGATTGCCATTCCAACAAATCCGCTATTGAAGTAGCGTTCGGGACGCCGCAGCGGTTCTCCCCAGTCGCCATCAGCGGCCAGCGCGATCCACTCGGCCCGAATCGGATGATTGGAGGCCATCGTACCTCCGTTGAGGTCCTGGCAAATACAGACGCCATGGCGGACCCACCGCTCATAGAAGTTCCACGCGCAACGCACGGTGATATCGGGATCGAAGTACCAGAGGTGCCGCCGCGCAATGCCGCGGTCAATCAGCGAGCGCATGAACTCCGGCTTGTACTGACCAAAGTGCCGGTTGCTCTGGATGGTTTCAAAGCTGAGCGTAGCTTCGCCCACCTGAAAAAGACCGTCTTCCCGCACTGGCAGTCTGGCTGCCCACGAAGGCAGGTTGCCGCGATGGCCCACACGGAAGAGGCCCTTGAATCCGCTGTGCACAAGAGAATTCATTAGCGTGGCAACGCCCGCTTGAAAATCCCCCTCAAACAGCGTGCAGATTACCTGCTCATGACAGGGCAATGGTTCCGCGTCGTGCGGCAGCTGCTCGATCGCCCCGGTCGTCATGCTTTTCTCCCAAGTACAATTTGCTTCCACAAAAAACTACTGCGCCGCAGCTTGCTCAATCTTCTGTGGACCATAGATGAATCCGTACACACCGCAGGCAGCCACGACCACAAGCGAAACTACAGCCGAAGCAATATTGAAGATCAACACATTGCGCACCGTGCTCAGATCGAACTTCCACAAGAACGCCGCCTGCACCAGCACGGTGCAGAGGATGTTGGAGAGATTATTCCACCAGTAGACGAACCGTCGAGCGGAATGCACGACCCACAGAAACCCGGTGACATAGCGGATGGCCGAACCCAGGATGACAAGTCCTACCTCCATGCGCAAGTTCCTGTACTTACTGCCGAGTATAAGCAGAAGCACATCCGGAAAGAGAAAAGCGAGCGCGGAGAACGCCATTGCGAAAAGCGTAACGATGAGGACGGCGAGCAGGTAAGTCCTCTTCAGACGAGCCGCCGGGAGCCGAGCGAAGAAAGGCTCCACTAGGATCGGATTCATCTGTGAGAAGACCACCAGGATCTGACTCAGACGGCTCAGCGCTCCAACGTCGGCCACACTCGAAGCGCTGTGGCCAAAGACTGTGATCAACATCAGAGTAACCTGACCCTGAATCGCGTAAAAGATAGTGCTGGGCATGTTCGGCATGGCCAGCCGGACGATGGCCTTTTCCTGTTGCGCTGAGGCCTCACCCTCGGTCTGGAGCAGCTGTTTGGCGCGGCGGAAATAGCTAGTGGCAATATAGATAATCTGCGCCACGTTGAGCAGGATACCGACGTAGATATTGACAGAGTGGCAGAGCCAGAAGATGACCAGCAAAGTCAGCGATCCGAGACTTCCAATAATTTGCACACGATAATAGTGGGCCCGGTCGCGGCGCAGGATCAGTACTGATCCATAGGAGGAACTCACCCGGGCGAACCACGCCGTCACCAGCAGAATCGCAGCCATCTGGCTTACAACGAGCGCGCCCCAGTGCTGCTTCTGCACCAGTGGTACGAAGACGATGACCGCGATGGGCGCAACGATGAGGTAGAGCTTGAGAGCGATACGGCGAATGGAGGCAACGTAGTTAGCAATCAGTTGCAGATTGTCGATCTGCTCGCCCACCAGCGGCGCGAGAGTACCTGAGATACCGATGTCCAACAGAACTGTCAGAGACCCCATATAGCCAAAGAGCACGGCGAACTTGGCATAGTCCGGCACCGGCAGCATGCGAACGCACAGCAGGCCATAAATCAGGTTGCCGGACATGGCGAGGCCCTGCTTCATCAGGAACTGAAATACCTGACGAAGCTTGGGCACAAAGAACGCCTTGGCTTTCTGAAGTTGGCTCATGAATTAGGGATGCGCCGGACTGGGTACGTAGCGATCCTTCCAGTTGAGAATTTTGGATTCCATCCCGTACCAGAGGGCATAGGCGACAGCAAGGCTGACGACGATGGACAACAGCGTCTGCGTAATCGCCGCGCCGTGGCGCGAGAGATCCCAGCTAAGCACCCAAGTATGGACCAGGGAGCTCAACGGGTAGTGGAAGAGATAGAGGCTATAGCTGACCATGCCGATAGAGCGCAGCCACCTGGCCCTCAGCGCGCGCAGCCACCATGCGCGCCCCCCAGATTTGCGCAGGATGGCGAATACGATCAGCGCAAGACTGGCGTCCGCCATGACCAGGGCCGCCGTGGAAAGCATCAGGCGGGAGCGGTCCCCGTGCAGATAAGTCCACAGGCCAATCGTACAGATTGGCACAACGATTGCGGCCGTATCGAAGGCGCGCTCGCGCCCAAGCCAGAGAGCAGGCTTCTCTCTGCGGCTGCGCATCAGCAGCGCAATCACGGAACCGTACCCAAGACCGTCCATGCGGCAGTAGAAGGTGTAGAGTTCGGGGGCGGCAGACGTGTGAAGATACCAGCGGAGCAGCGGCGCAGCGACAATCATGCCGATAAGAAGCACCGTGAACCAGCGGTGCGAAAAATAGCGGACGATGGGCGCCCAAACCGTGTAGTAAAGCTCCTCCACAGAGAGCGACCATAATACCACAAGTCCAAGCTGAACAGGAATCAGCATGGCGTGCGTATCCGCATTCGTGGTGAGGATATGCGGCTGCCCGACATATAGGCTCGTGTAATAGAAGATGTACTGCATCCAGAGATTGACCGTCCCTGGCTTACCCGCAATCAGCGAGGCAACAAAGTAGACAACGATGCCCAGGTAATACGGAGGAAAGATGCGCAGCGCACGCCGCTCGTAGAAGACCTTGAAGTAATGTTCCCTGGTACGGAGATTGAGCAGGATCCTGGTGATCAGAAAGCCAGAAAGGATAAAGAACAAGTCCACGCCGAGCCAGCCATTTTCCGAACCAGTCTGCGGCAGCCAACTCAGGTAGTGCCGCATGATGACCGCCATCACGGCAATCCCGCGCAAGCCATCCAGTTCCAGGATTCTCATTCGTCGGGTCTCCTAAGGACGCGTGTCGTGCGGATACTGGTAGTACAAATTCTTGCCAGGATGAAGAGCCTGTCGGGAGAACCTCGCCGAAACGCAACTTGAGGAATACAAGGATGACTACCGATCAAGGGGCTTGAGGCTTTTCGGAACTCGCCAGCCCTGCCGGACCTCGCCGGCGGGGCTGGTCGTAAGAATCAAACGCTTTGGATTACTTTTTCTTGCTGGACGACAGATACCCCGAACCGGAGCCGTAGTAGCCTCCGCTGCCGCCGTAGCCTTTGCTGCCATAATACTTGCGGTAGTTGCCATAGCCGCCGTAGTAGGTTTCCGCATGCGGCAAAGCGTTGACGACAATGCCGGTCTGCTTGCCGGGGTACTTGGCCAGATCCTGGCGAATACGGCGCAGCGCACGCTTCTGCGCAACACCGATACGCACAACCACCAGCAGCGTGTCACAGTGCGTGGCAATGATGAGCGCATCGGTCACCAGCAGCACTGGCGGAGTGTCGATCAGCACATAATCATAGTGATCGCGTGCCCAGGATAGCAGCTGCTCGAGACGTCCCTGGCCCAGCAGTTCAGAGGGGAAAGGCGGAATTTCCTGCACCGGCATCACATCCAGTCCAGCCACCTCCGCCACCTTCTGAATGCAATCTTCAGGTTCTACTGTCGAGTCGCTAAGAAAGCGGCTCAACCCGGGCTGATCCGTTGCCGGCAGCTTGAGGCGTTGAGCAATGGTCGGCTTGCGCAGATCGGCGTCGATCAACAGCACCCGTTTCCCCTGCGTCGCCAGTACCACTCCGAGGTTGAGCGAGGTCGTTGATTTGCCCTCGCCCGGTCCGCAACTCGTCAGCGATATCACGCGATGCTTTTGGCCGACCGGCATGAGGGTGATCGCTGTGCGCAGCAGGCGGTAAGCTTCGGTGCCGGCAGAGCGTGGCGCGAGCAGGGTCACGAGCGGCAACACGTCGTCGGAGATGCGCATGGCCGCCATATCCTCCTTGTACTCGGGTACCGAGGCAAGGATGGGCATGGGCAGCGCCTCTTCGACATGCTCCACCGTCTGGACTGTGTCGCTGTTCAGCAGGATGATGCCGACAATGACCAGCGCGATCAGCAGTCCGGCAGCCGCGCCGGCCAAGGTATCCGCGCGAACATTGGGATACGCCTTGATACCTGGAACCTCGGCAGCCGTGAAGCGGTTCAGCTCCTGTGATTGCATGCCTGCCTGAATGGCGCCAGTGCCCATGGCCGAAAGCAGGACGTTGTAGAGGGTTTGGTCACTCACATATTGCGACTTCAGGATTTCGTAGCGAACCGTATCCGGGGTACGGCCTTCTGCCTGCTTCTGCAATTCGAGCAGGCGGTCGTTAATGCTCTGCTCGGTCTTCTGAGCCCGCTCCAGATTTTCTGCGCCGGCTTTCAGTACCTGGCTGCGTAAGTCGTCGGCGCTCTTCTTCAGGCTGGCTACCTGGGCTCGCGCCTGCGCTAGGGGCGGATAGTTGGGTCCATAACGGTCTTCAAGCGATGCCGTCTGCGACTCGGCCTGTGCCAACTGGTTTTGCAGCGCTGAAATACTGGCGGCGCCGGGAACGTCCAGCGGGACGGTCGCCTCCGGATGATTCAACATGTTCTGGTATTCAGCTTCGGCCAGGTAGCGGTCTCCCTGCACCTTGACCCGCGCCGAGAGCAGGGCGGTCGTCTCATTCACCAGCACGCTCTGGTCGCCCGCCGTGCCCTGAGAGAGAATCCCCAGCTTGGCTTCAGAACTCAGCAGATCGTTCTGCTCTGTCTGGATCTTGGTCTTGAGCGTCTCCATCTGGCTGGTGAGGTAGCCGGTAATATCCCTCGTGCTGCGATAGCGCTGTTGGAAGCTCTGCTCGAAATAAACGTCAATCAGCGTGTTGGCCACGAGAGCTGCGACCGCCGGACTCTTGCTGCGAAAGCGGATCGAGAGCAGTTCCGTCTTGGGAACCTGGGTTACGCTCAAGGAACCGAGAAACTGATTCACCAGCTGATCCCGCTCGATCGGATTGTCAAGGTTGCGCGCCGAGCCCATGTTGAACGCCGGATTGTTCTGCAGATTCAGCTTGCGTATGGTCAGCTCGGCGATGTTCGCGTTCTGGAAACCCATGATCTGGGTCTGCATCTTGAGACCGTACTCGTCGCTTGCCCCGGCCACGGCGCCAAGGCTGATCGAATTGTGCTGGTCCAGATGGACCATCGCCACTGCGTCATACTGACTGACCTGAAATTTGGCCCAGATCGCCGCCAGGGTTCCGCCCAGAATCATCAAGCCAAGCAGATAAAGCCCGTACTTCCGAAGGATTCGGACGATATCGGAAATATGAATGGAATTTTCGGCAATCTTGCTTACCGTCGTAGGCGGATTCGTCGTCACGCGGACCTCATCAGGGAATCACCGGCGAAGTCCTGCTCGCTGGCGTTGTCGGGGTAGAAGTAGGAGCCCAGGATGAACGCATATCCCAGCATTACCTGGGAGGCGGTCATCGTGGCAGCTCGCGTCAGATCGTTGGGATATACCTGGGCTAACAGGAAAACAGCTAGCGGCAATACATGCGGCGAGGAACCATCCTTCAACAGGCGGATGGCGAAAATGATCATGCCTCCTGCAAATGAGAGACGCACCAGCGCGTAGAGCAGTCCCACCGGCGTTCCAAGTTCCATCACATTGCGGATCATGTCCTGTTCGGAGAGCTGATAGGTGAAGTTATAGGTATCAGCATTGCCCACATGGGCCGCATCCACGCCCATCCCTACTCCGGCACCGATAAGACTGAACTGCGGCACTGTGGCGAAACCGATGAAAGCATCGGAAAGGCGCAACTTGGTATCCGAGACATAATGTTCGCCCGTGAACCGCTCGATAACAATGTTGAACTCATCCGGCGAAATGGCATACGTTGCCGCGGCCGCGGCCGGAAGCAGGAAACAAATCGCGCCTATCGCCAGCAGGGCGCGTCCAGAACCGAGAATAGCGGCACCAATGGCTGCCCCGACGATGGCGGCCCCGGCCAACGAAATCGCACTGCGGGAACCGCTGACCAGATGACAGAGGTTGATGGAAAAGGTGCAGAGGATCAGCAGCCAACTTCTCTTGATCGCGCGCCGATGAACCGGGAGCAGCCACTCGCCCATGCAAAGGGCGACCGTGCCCCCAACCCATATGCCATAAAACACAGTGAAGTTGAACGTCCCCATGACGCGGGCAATCTCCGCACCAGGAACGCCGAAGGCGTCGCCTTCCGAAGTGTGATTCACCCACGCTGTTTTCGGCGACTGCGCCTGAGCAATCGCCAGCATGCACATTGGGATGCTGAGCACCAGGTTCCAACGGATGAAGCGCTTCCGGTTCTTCAAGGTGAAGGCGAGAGGGAAGGCCACCAGCATAGGCAGGTAAAACAGGTAATTGTGCAGACCCACGACAGCGACAAACGGCGCCAGTCCGCTGAAAATGATCTGCGCCAGAGCCTGCAGCGTGATGATGATGCTCATCAGCAGCACTCCCAGCATCATGTATCCGCGCGTGTACAATCCTGTCCACGCCGCATAGAGATATGCGCAGCCGATCGGAACGTCCTGCAACAGGTACAGGATAGACATGCCGGGAAGCACCCATTTCCGGATGGCGCCTGTAAAAATCAACGCGAGGAGCGTGGCCATGACAAGCCGGGCCTGCATACGCGAAGCAGCGCTCTCCCCTGGACTTTCCAAGGTCACTTCATCCGCCAGTTGGAACGTAGCTGCCAATGGTCGACCGTATCCTCCGACTTTCGGCTATGTCTGCTTACTTCTGCAGTTGCTCAACGGACACGCCTGCGTATAGTGCAGAAATCGCGGTTGAGAACAGGTTATTGGTCTGCTGTCGGATGTAGCTGGACGGGATATAGATGATGTCATCCGCATGCAGAATCGGATCGGCTATCTGCCCCTTGTAGAGCTTCACCTCGTCGACCATGATCTCTTCCCGCTTGCCGTCAACGGTGCGCAAAATACGCATCTTGGAACGGGCAGCAATCGGCGTGATTCCACCAGCCTGGGCCAATGCCTGCAGCAGGGTGAGATGCTTCGCTACACCGAAGCCGGTAATGTTGGTAACCTGTCCCACGCTGAGCGCGCCGGAAATCGGATAAATACCTGGCCTCGTGACCTCTCCGGCAATGTAGTACACGCCCGTCGCGGAGACATTGATAATGTCGCCTGGCTGAACCAGCGTGTTGAGCAGAGTGCTATTCGATGAATCCGGGTCGAAATCCAGAGACGTCGGCGGCTGGTCGCTATGATGCAGAATCGTCAGGTGCTTCGACGCAAGCCCGGTAAGACCGCCCGCCTCTCCGATAACGTACGATATCGGTGCCGGCGCAAACAGCGGAACCGCCTTCGGAGCACGGACCTCGCCAATGACCTGCACAAGCATATTCACAGCAGAGATGATCTCCACCGAGACATTTGGCTCTTTCACGATACCCTTGGTGCGAAGGGCCTCGCTGACCGCCTGCTGGAAACGTTCCGGCGAGTATCCGGAAGCACGAACCGTACCCGCGTAAGGAAGATGCACGGTGCCGTCAGCGCCGACATGAAGCTGCAAAGGGGATTGCCCTAGATCCGGAAAATCGTACATCCGAACCTGAATCTGATCACCAGGCGCCAGCCCCGGGGCGCTGAGAGCGCCACTCGCTGCTGATGTTTCCTGGGCCGCAGCAGATTCCTGAGCCAAAATGCAGGCCGGCAGCATCAGAAGAATTGCGAGGTACACCGTTTTCCTGTTCACAGTAGGTTCGTCACCTGTTTCGTCTTGGGATACTTGCCTGCCGTGAGTATTCACGCAGGGTTCAAGCTTGAAGAGGTTCACGCCGGTCCAAAGGTCCAGTACCTACGCTCCAACACCTATCTTAAAGATATCATGCGACCTCTGTCTCCTCGCCCGGATTCCTTCCGCAGTATGGAGGGCTGCCTGGCCCCTTAAGTCACCGAAGTACCCTTGCACATCAGACATTTCTCCAGTTGTATGGAACCAATCTCAGTCTCACTCGCAGACTTAATTCGCGCGCATGCCACTGCGTATCAAACGATCCCAAGCGCCTTATACACTTCCTGCGCCGCGCTTCCGAGAGCGTATCTGCGCTGGTAACAAGCCAGCGCCTCGGCTCGCATCTTGGCCAGTTGCTCTGCGGAAAGCGCCTGAAAGCGTTCGATCAGCCTGGATGTCCCTTCCAGAGTGTCCGTCTCCATCAGGCCCGCACCATCCGATGCCACATCCGGCGCGATGTTCACCTTGTCGGAGATGATCGGCACCGTACCGCAGGCAAGAGCGTCTGCCACGGCGATTCCAAAATTCTCCTGGTGCGACGGAAGGATAAATGCCTGCGCCGAGTAGAGCGCGCCCCACTTGGCATCCCCGCGCAACATACCGGTCCACGTGATGCGCTCCGCGATGCCCAGCTTCGCCGCCTGCGCCCTCAGCTCCGCTCCCCAGCCAGTTTCGTCAGGACCGGCCATCACCAGCTGCATTCCCGGGCGGGCAACCCTCGCGAATGCCTCGATTAGCAGATCGCAGCCCTTCTTCGGATGAATGCGTCCCAGAAACAACAGGAAATTCTGCCCCTTCAGCTTCGGCCAGGCCTCGAAGAAAGCAGCTTTCTGCGCCGCAGGATCGCCGCTCGGCCCCATCGTCCCGTACGGAACCACCACGCGCTTGAATTGCGCGAACGGAAATCCGTCCGCCGCTACGCGCTTCTCTTCTTCGCTGGTAAAGCAGACCGCCTGCGCAGCATTGAGCGTGCGGTGCTCCTGCATGATCCAGTAAATGAGTTTTTTCAAATGCTTGAGTGGATACCTGTTCTTGAAGTACGGGTCGAGCATGCCGTGGGCAAAAACCACGTATCGCTTGTACCCCGCCATCGCCTTGCGCACAGCCACCCCGTGATACTGCCAGACGCCGTTGACGATCACGCCATCGAATCGGTCACGATTGGCCTTCAGCCACCGGTCCAGCCTCGGCGAGAAACCATAGTTGCTCTTCCCCGGACCGCAAGGGTGCACCGGGCAGGTCATCAATCCCTGAAAGGCGTCACCGTCGGGACCATCCGTCGGCCCGTCCAGCGTCGCCACTTCCACCTCGTTCCCGGCACGCTTATGGGCCCGTACAAACATCCGCACTGATTCGCTTGGGCCACCGGCTTCGGGGTTCAATGTATGGACCACGTGCAAAAGACGCATAGGAGTCCAGTATACCGTCGCCTCCAAATCAACCCTGCCCGGCAGACGCGCGCAAACCGTGCCCCGAAAGTGCTATCGGAGTCTCAGTAAAAATAACTCTGCTAAATTGAAGCTTGCGTATACTACGCTCACTGTCCTCCCCTGAACAGCGGTCCGCGAAGCTGCGCGCAAGGATTTCACCTCAGGAAATGGGAATGACAAGACAGCGTGCCATTATCATCGGCGCCGGGCCAGCCGGACTTACCGCAGCGCTGGAACTTTTGCGCCGGACCGGGATTCAGCCCATCGTGCTGGAAGCCTCGCAGGCTATCGGCGGCATCAGCCGCACCATCCAGTACAAGGGCAACCGGATGGATATCGGCGGGCACCGCTTCTTTTCAAAATCCGATCGCGTGATGAACTGGTGGCTGGATATCATGCCAGCCGTCGCGCCCACCGGAGAAAACACCTCCGCCGCAAGCGGCGAACTTCGCTATAAGGGCCAGCAACGCGCACTCCCTGTTGCCCGCCACGCGAACAACGAACTGGATTCCTCCGGCGGAGTCGCCACCCAGGCAGCCGTGCAAACCGCAGTTCTTGCGCTGGAAGATGTGCCTGATGCACAGCACGCACCCGAGCCTGATCCCGACCTCGTCATGCTCATCCGGCCGCGCAAGAGCCGCATCTACTTCCTGCGCCGCTTCTTCGATTACCCCATCCGCCTCACCGCCGACACGCTGCTCAACCTCGGCCTCCTCCGTACCACCGTCGCCGGCCTAAGCTACATGCGCGCCGCCATTTTCCCCAAACGCGAAGAAAAGACCCTCGAAGACTTCCTCGTCAACCGCTTCGGCCGCCAGCTCTACAGCCTCTTCTTCGAGTCCTACACGGAAAAGGTCTGGGGTGTGCCGTGCAGTCAGATCAGCGCCGAGTGGGGCGCGCAGCGCATCAAGGGCCTGTCGTTACGCGGCGTTGTCCTGCACTTTCTCAAGAAGGCATTCCGTGGCAAACCGAAGAATGACGGCGTCTCCCAGAAGGAAACCGAGACCTCGCTGATCGAGCAGTTCCTCTATCCCAAACTCGGCCCCGGCCAGCTGTGGGAACATGTCGCCGAAATGATCGAGGAACGCGGCGGCGAAATCCACAAAGGCATCTCCGTCGACCGTATCGTGGTCTCCGGCAACCATGTCAATGCCGTCGAAGCTCACTCTTCGGCCGGCGAACGTTTCGGCTTCAGTGGCGATTACTTCTTCTCCACTATGCCGATCCAGGAGTTGATCCGCTCTCTCTCCGTACCGGCTCCTCCAGACGTGCGCGAAGTAAGCGAGGGCCTCGTCTACCGCGACTTCATCACCGTCGGCATCCTCGCATCGAAGCTCGCCGTTCACGAGAAAGACGGCAGTCCGCTCAAGGATAACTGGATCTATATCCAGGAGCCCGATGTATTAGTTGGCAGATTACAGATCTTCAATAACTGGAGCCCGGCCATGGTCGCCGACCCCGATAACATCTGGATCGGCCTAGAGTACTTCTGCTATCAGACCGATGCCATCTGGAAGCTCAGCGACAAAGAGATGATCGCGCTCGCCACCGAAGAAATCGCCCGCATCGGCATCCTCCGCGCGGAAGACGTTCTCGATGCGCACGTAGAACGCGTGCCCAAAACCTATCCCGCATACTTCGGCACGTACGACCGCTTCGACACGATCCGCGAATACACCGACAGCTTCGATAATCTCTTCTTAGTCGGGCGTAACGGCATGCATAAATACAATAATCAGGACCACTCGATGCTGACCGCTATGACCGCCGTCGATAATATCGCTCAGGGCATCACCGATAAGTCCTCGCTCTGGACCATTAATACCGAGATGGAGTACCACGAGAAAAAATAAGAGCAAATCCAGAGCCTGCTAACCTCGTTAGCATAGCTCCATAGAATGGAGCGAAGTCGTGTTCCCTGTGAACTTAAATTGATTGTGTATCACTCATTACGGAGCTGGCCAGTCGCGATTGTCCTTGTCCTGATTGGCTGTTGCGTTGGACTCGCGCGAATGGCGAAGCGGGATTTCACGATTTGGCGTGCGAGACGACGGAATCATCAAGTGGATCGAGACTGACTCACGGCTAAAATCATCGCGACGCGCAAAATCGATAGGCGCAACCATCCGCAAAATACCCCTATACTCGTGGCATGATCCCTGCCTACTCCTTTTCTCTTGCTGTGCTCTTCTACCTTTGGCCTGCCCTATCCCAGGCGCCGAAGCCACCTGCGCAAACCTCGATCGAAGTCGTGAATATCGAGAAACAGCCATGGTCCACCGCGGCAGACAACGCTGTCGCGCGGCAGATCGTCAGCCCGTCCAATTCACGGGCGCAAAAGATCAGCATGGCGGACATCATTATCCCGCCGGGTATCGAGGTAAAACGCCACCATCATCCGGTCGCCGAGGAGATCTACTACATCACCTCAGGAGAAGGCATCATGTCGATGAATGGCGCATCGAGGCACGTGGGCAAAGGCGATGCTATCGTGATTCGCCCAGGCGATGTGCATAGCTTCCGGAACAACACGAAAGCAGATGTACGAATGATCGTGACTTCCACTCCCGCGTGGACGCCGGAGTCGATCGTGATGAACCCTTAGGAGCCTGCAGCTTGCGGCAGGCTCCGCAAATGAGGATTGCGATGAGTGGACTGACTACAGCGCCCAAACCGGCGCATTGCCCAGGATCGCCGCACCGGAAAACGCAATCGGACCATCCCATGCAGGCACCAGGAAACCCTTGATCGGATGAGCAGGCTGGTTACCGCCAACATGATGATGATGCCGCAGCGTAGTTTCGATCTCACGCAGCGCTTCGGCCCGCTCGGCCTTCGTCTGGCGCTCCCAGAACGTTACAAAACCCTGGCCACACACACTGCAGCGAACTTCAACTTCCGTCTCGGCACTCTTCAAAAGAACTTGCATTGGGGGATGCTCCTTTGGTCTATCGCCGGGTGTCTCCCAGCCACACACTGAAGGTAGCCCGATGTACAAATATGTGACATGCCTCCTGCAGGGGCTTGATCCGCTCTTCGGAGGCAGGGCGAATCACCCGGCCGTGTTACCGGAAATTCACAATGCAGGATTTAACCAGCATTGCCCCGCCAAAAGCCCCAGTTCAGCGCCGTAGCAAAGCTCACCCACGCCAGATAAGGCACCAGTAGCCACGCCGCCACTGGCGAAACCCTGTTGAAGACAAGCGCTGTTGCGACAATCGCAATCCAGAGCGCAACAATCTCCACCAGCGCCGCGCCAATCAGGTGTAGCCGGAAGAAGATCAGCGTCCAGCAGAAATTTAACGCAAGCTGCACCAGAAAGAGCGTGATCCCAGCCGTTCGCGCACCTGAGGGCGGAGTCAGCCACACCCGCCACGCCGCCACCGCCATCATCGCGTAGAGCAGCGTCCACACCGGTCCAAAAACCCAGTCCGGCGGAGCAAATCCCGGCCGCTGCAGCGTCCGGTACCAACCGCCAACCTCAGTAGCCGTCCAAGACCCGCTCACACCCGCCACGGCAAAGCAAAGCGCAATCCAGCAAACGAGCGAAACCCAGCGCATAGCGTCCTCTCACCTCATTCTACGAGTTGCTGCAACAGGCGTCAGCCTTACGGCTGCTTCGCAGCTTGGCTGGAGGATTTCTGAAAAGCTCCAGATTCTCGCCCTTCCACACCATCGAAGAGTGAATCCGGTCATAGCCGCTCGGATGGTCGTAGAACACATACTCTTCCCACCGCGACGGGCGCATCTTGCGGTATTCACTGGCCTGGATAGCTGCCTGCGCAAACCCGTCCGGCTGGCGCGACGCATTGATCCCGAACATATCCGCCTCTTTTTCTTCCGTGCGTGTATGCGTGTTCAGGATCGGCGTGAGCACGAAAAAGAGAATCCCAATCAGCAGGAAAGCCAGCGGCAAGACAGCAGGGTCGCCAATTCCGGAAATCTGCCAGCGCACACCCCAGCGCTTCAACGACCAAGCCAGCCCCCATTGCAGGAACGCAAACGAGGCCGTGATCAGCACAAACATGAAGAAGATGTCCTTATAAATGTGGTTGAGTACGTAGTGCCCCATCTCATGTCCCATCACCGACTGAATCTCCTCCGGCGAACCGCGCTTCAGCAGGTTGTCATTGAGCGTAATCCGCATGGTGTTGGCAAACCCGCTCACGTTGGCGCTGATGCGGTTGCTCTGCCGGCTGGCGTCAACCTCGTAGACTTTGTCCGTGGGGATGCCGTTGGCACGAGCCATCCGCAGAATCGGACCCGTGACTTTGGGATCATTGAGGACGGTGACCTTGTTGAAGAGAGGCAGAATATAAACCGGGCCGAGAGCAATCCCGACTGTGACCATCAACGTGGCCACGAATGCTCCCCAGATCCACCAGGTGCGAGGCAGCTTGCGCACAATCGCCATCAGCGTCGCGACAACGATGCCGCCAAAGACGAGTCCAATCAGCAGATTCTTGAATTCATCGCCCATCCAAGGACCAAAGGTCTGCGTGGCCAGCCCGTACTGGTGCTCGCGAATGTAGTTCTGGTACACCTCCAGCGGAAACCCCAGCAGCGCAGTCAGCACCGTGTACTGAGCCCAATACAGGAAGGTTTGCAGCCATCGGAAACGCGTGATGCGCTCCGCCACATCCCGCATCCGCGCAGACCAGCGCAGTTGCAGCAGGATGAGAGAGACCACCGAAGCATAGAGGAAGCCCCACAAAATCAGCCAGTAGCCGCCTTCGAAATACGCGTTGGATCGGGCCATTGCCGCCGCGGGAATCATCGCCATATAAGCTTCTGTCGCTGCGTCCGCATTGAAGTTGGCCGAGGGCTGCGCGACAGGCGGTACCTTGGTGATGTCCACCGTCGGCTGCACCGCAGGCTGCGCGTGCAAGGGCAGAACAGAAACGAGGAAAGTAAGGAGCGCAATGACAGCCAGTGTGCGAATGCGAGAGCCAAAGAACAGATGCACGGAAGAACCTCCGAAGTCGATCGGTATATCCTGATAAGTTGCTGCGCTAGCAATTCACGCCGCGGCTAGAGTTTTTTGAGGACAGCCCTTTCTATCATGAATAACCAGACAATCGCCGTCCATTTACCCGACGGGTCCATTCGCGAAGTGCCCCAGGGCACAACGCCGCTCGATATTGCGAATTCCATTTCGCCCCGCCTCGCCGCCGCTTCCGTCGTAGCCCGGCTGACTCCGGTAAACGCCACGACGACCGCGACCGACGAAACCCAGGAAGTCTCGAGCGACGCCGCCATGTATGGCGCCGGCGATGCCGCCGCACCGCGCCTCGTCGATCTCTCCACCCCGCTCACCGAAGACACCCAGCTCGCCCTCATCACTGAGCGCGACCCCGAAGCGCTCAAAGTCGTCCGCCACTCCGCCGCCCACGTCATGGCGACGGCGGTCCTCGAGCTCTTCCCCGAAACCAAGCTCGGCCACGGCCCCGCCACCGACCAGGGCTTCTTCTACGACTTCTACCGCGAAAAGCCCTTCACCCCCGACGACCTCGCCGCCATCGAAAAGAAGATGGCCGAAGTCATCGCCCGCGACGAAAAGTTCGTCGTCGAAACTCAGCCGCGCGCCGAAGCCCTCGCCGAGTTCGAGCGCGAAGGCGAATTCATGAAGACCCACTTCGTGAGCAAGTTCACCCACGAAGGCGACCAGGTAGGCTTTTATCGCAATGGCAGCTTCGTCGACTTCTGCCGCGGCCCGCATGTCCCCTCCACCGGCCGCGTCAAGGCCATCAAGATCACCAACCTCGCCGGCGCCTACTGGCTCGGCGACGAAAAGAACCCCCAGCTCCAGCGCGTCTACGGCACCGCCTTCTTTTCGCAGAAGGACCTCGACGCCCACTTCAAGCACCTCGAAGAGATCGCCAAGCGCGACCACCGCCTCCTCGGTCGGCAACTCGACCTCTTCAGCATCCAGGAAGTAGCCGGCGCAGGCCTCATCTTCTGGCATCCTCGCGGAGCCATGATTCGCAAGCTCATGGAAGACTGGATGCGCGAAGAGTGCATTGCCCGCGGCTACTCGCTCGTCTACACCCCCCACGTCATGCGCCGCGAACTTTGGAAAATCTCTGGCCATGAAGGCTTCTACCACGGCAACATGTACACGCCGATGGAGCTGGACGACGCAGAATATCGCCTCAAGCCGATGAACTGCCCCGGCCACATCCTCATCTACAAAAATTCGCCCAAGAGCTACCGCGACCTGCCCGTCCGCTACGCCGAGCTTGGCAACGTCTACCGCTACGAGCGCTCCGGCACCATGCACGGCCTGCTCCGCGTCCGCGGCTTTACCCAGGACGACGCCCACATCTTCTGCACCCCCGGCCAGATCGAAGACGAAGTCATTGCCTGCATCGACTTCGCCGAAGCCGTGCTCAAGACCTTCGGCTTCGCCGAGTTCAAAGTCGAGCTCTCCACCTGGGACCCAGCCGACCGCAAAACCTACGCCGGCAGCGATGAAAACTGGCTCGTGGCCATCGGCTCGCTCGAGCGCGCCCTCACCCGCAAAGGCATCCCATACAAAACCATCAAGGGCGAAGCCGCCTTCTACGGCCCCAAGATCGACTTCAAGCTGGTCGACGTCCTCGGCCGCCTCTGGCAGCTCTCCACCGTCCAGTTCGACTTCAACCTGCCCGCGCGTTTTGAACTGGAATACGTCGGTGAAGACGGCGAACGCCACCAGCCAGTCATGGTCCACCGCGCCCTCTTCGGTTCGGTCGAACGCTTCTTCGGCGTCCTCATAGAGCACTATGCCGGAGCCTTCCCGCTCTGGCTCGCGCCCGTGCAGGTCGGCCTCGTCCCCATCAGCGAACGCCACCACGACTACGCCCAGCAGGTCAAAGCCGAACTCGAAGCCGCCGGCATGCGCGTCGAAATCGACGGCCGCAACGAAAAGATGAACGCCAAGATTCGCGACTTCGCCAACCAGAAGACCCCATACATCCTTGTCATGGGAGACAAAGAAGCCGAAGCTCACGCCGTCAGCGTCCGCACCCGCGCCAAAGGCGACCAGGGCTCCATCCCGCTGGCCGACTTCATCGCCCGCTCAAAGGAACTGGTCAAAACCCAGTCCACAGACCTTTAGCCTCTAGCCGCAACCGAAGCTGCCTGCATCTCGCATTATGATTTGATGTAAGATGCAGGCAGCTTTCTCGCAAGGAGACGTCCATGCCCAACACCATCACCATCGACGACGACATCCTTGCCATAGCCCGGGAACGCGCCTACCAGGAAAATAAAACCGTCGATGAAGTAGTATCCGGGCTCGTACGTAAGGCGCTTGATCTTGTCGACCCGGTGCCTGTCTTCAAGAATGGGATTCGACTGCTGCCGGTTCAGCCCGGAGCGAGAACCGTAACTACTGAATTTGTAAGAGAAATGATGGAAGATATGGATCGACACCCGTGACGTTCCTGCTCGATGCGAATGTTTTGATTGCGCTGATCGACCCGATCCACAACAAGCATTCAGCGGCACATCACTGGTTCTCTACGGTCGCAAATTCTTCGTGGGCTACCTGCCCGATCACAGAAAACGCAGTCCTCCGCATAGTCGGGAACCCGCGATATCCCAACTATCCAGGCAGTCTCAGTTCGGCGTCTAAGTCTCTTGAAAGCCTGCTTGCCCTACCTGGCCACGAATTTTGGCCGGACGACATAAGCTTGATGGATAGGGCCAGAATTGATTTAACGGTCCTGACGACTCCCAATCAGGTGACAGACACATATCTATTGGCGTTGGCGATTGCGCATGGTGGACAGCTGGCTACATACGATCGCCGGATGCTTACTAGTGCCGTTCTAAAAGGGAATCAGAGTCTCTACCTGATTCCCTGACAATAAAAATCTAAGAAGCTGGGGGACTAAACGCCCATCCCAAACTCCGAAACAGCCTGTGTCCCGGCATTCGAGTAGAAGTCATACGGCGTGCGGTGGTTGAACTTGTAGCGAGTGCGCAGTTCGCGAGCCACAAAGACTCCGATCGCGGCGATGCCCAATCCAACGGAGACCCATCCAATGGCTCGCAGAGCCGGGTGGTTGCTTTCTAGTGTGCTTTCTTCAATCTGCGAGACGTCTGACATGGGGAACTCCTCCTGAGCCAATCATAACCCACCTCCAGTTAAGACTGTCCACTCCACCAATTGGTCATCGTCCCGTGGTTTACAACACGACTTCAAAGCGATTCAATTTGGGCCAGCCAACGCTGTTTCTCCGCCTCCGGCAAAAAGCTCGCGCGGAAGCTGTTCGCCGCCAGCGCCTTCAGCTCCTCGCGCGTGAACCCGTGCGTCGCATGCGCCAGCCGGTACTCATTCTCCACCGTCGATCCAAAAAAAGCCGGATCATCCGAGTTCAGCGTCACCATCAACCCCTGATCGAAGTACTCCCGGATCGGATGCTCCGCCAACGAAGCGCAAACACCAGTCCGAACATTCGAGGAAGGATTCAGCTCCAGCGGCACTTGCCGCTCTTTCAACTCAGCCAGGAGTTCAGCGTCGCGAACAGCCGAAAGCGCATGCCCCAGCCGCTCCGAACCAATCGCCAGCGCCTCCCAGATCGCCTCCGGCCCGGTCGTCTCCCCGGCATGATTGGTCAGCCGCAAACCCGCCGCAGCAGCCTCGGCGTACATCTCGCGGAACGGCTCCGAAGCCGCCACCCGCTCATCTCCGCCCAGTCCAATCCCGATGATCGACGGATACTGCTTCTTCATCTCCGCAGCCAGCCGAAATACCCGTTCCGCCTCCGGCACGCTGAAGTGCCGCACCGCGTCGAAGATCCAGTACAGCGAAACGCCAAAGTCCCGCAGCCCACGTTCCCGCGCCCGCTCGAGGCCAGCAAAGATCTTCTGAAAGAGCAACGGATCAGCAGCATCCTCTTCCTTGCGCCAGAAATAGACCACGCCGACTGAGATATAGACCTCGGCATGCACCACGCCCTGCGCCGCCAGCTGCTCGATCATGCGATAAGCAGCCAGCTCATACTCCGCCGCCCCGCGCAGCCGCCGCGTCACCGCCTTGAATGCCAGCAGAAAACCGGAAAAGTCAGTGTATTGGTAAAGCGCCTCAGCCTCAGCCAGCGTAAGCGGAGCCTCACCGGAAGCAGGATCCACCCGCTCGCTCAACTCCACCAGCGTCGCCGGCTCAATCGTACCTTCCAGGTGCAGGTGCAGCTCAGCCTTAGGCAGCCGCTGAATAAACTCGTAAATCTCTTCAGACATGCCTTATTTTATTGCGCCCAGTTGCACCGTGGAAGAAGCAACGATTACCAGCCGATTAAACTCAACACATGGCTTTCTGGAAGAAATCGGTTTCACCGCCCAGCGATGAGATGAAGACGATCGTGTACCGAGGCGGAGTGGTAACTTTCCGCATCCCGTCCCACTGGTGCGAAGCGTACTCAGACTATGACGGTGGGACGTTTTACGAAGATGCCCCAGATGCAGGTACACTGCGATTGAAAGTTATCACTGTATCTTCTCCCAGACAACTGCGATCCGACTCCGGCATGGAAGTGCTCCAGGTAATTGTCAACAAACTAGAGAGCGCAGGCGTCGAAAGTCCGACCAGAATTAGGAAGGATGGCAATGCAGTTATTAGGTATGAAGAAGCTACGTCAGAATTAGATACGTCCTTGAGGATCTTCTATTGGTTTATCGGTAACCCGCTACCGCCGGATCATGCTCGCATCGCCACATTTTCGTACACAGTTCTCACAGAACGGCGAGACGATCCGAAGACACAGCGCGAGCTGGAAATGTTGGAAGAGGAAATTGAAGGGGCAGTCTTTTCGTCCCAAGTAGGAGAAGGGCCCGAGTGACTGCCTACTACATCGTCGCCTCCCCGGGGCAACAGTGTGCGATCAATGTCACAGCTTCGGCTCCACCATGTCCTGCACCGCAATGATCTGCCACTTCCCATCGCGCTTCATCCAGGTATCAGTCCATATCAAGACTCGCACTGCATCTTTCCCTTGCGCGTCCTTATGGGTCGCCGTCTCCTTGCCGTAAATCACCGCAACACTATCCCCAAAGAAACGAACCCGCGCACTCAGCAGCTTGCAGGCGCGCTCCAGAGGCTTTGACGGATCAGGCTTCTCGGTCGCCTCTTTTTTGTCATAGATAGGCCCGCGCGGCGAAGTGCCAACAAAGTCCTCCGCCAGCGCCTCCTGCACAACGCCATTCGGCTTGCAGCCGTCCTCGGCCCAGAGGCGCTCCTGCTCAATCATCTTCTTCGCCACCGGATCGTTCGCATCCGCCCATCGCCCAACCTGCGAAGCCGGTGCAGCTGTCGCGGATACTGTCGCACCGAGCAATACGGCAGAAAGTCCCGCAATGAGACCTGTCTTCCAAGCTTTCATCAGCGCTCCTCTTACTCGAATTTGCGGTTCGCTGCAATGAGCGATCCTCTCAGAATCGCCCGTCAGCAGCTATTTCGCCCGGTTGGCCGCGCAGAATTCTGACCGATGCCGGCTGTAGAAGAAGTAAATCACCAACCCAATCGCCAGCCACCCGAAGAACCGCACCCACGTAATGATCGGCAACCCACTCATCAGCGTAAGGCAGAAAACCACGCTCAGCACCGGAATGATAGGCCCAAACGGCACGCGGAATCCGCGCCTGCGCTCCGGCTCCCGATACCGCAGCACCAGCACCCCTATCGACACCAGCACAAAGGCAAACAGCGTTCCAATATTCGAAAGATCAGCCAGAGTCCCGATATCGAATAACCCCGAAGGAATCGCCACCACAAACCCCGCCACCCACGTCGAAAACGCAGGCGTCCGGAACCGCTTGTGCACCTTGCTGAAAATCTTCGGCAGCAACCCATCGCGCGACATCGAGAACCACACCCGCGACTGCCCCAGCTGATACACCAGCAGCGACGAAAGCATCCCCGTCAGTGCGCCGAACAGCACCGCCAGCCGCACCCAGTGCAGCGGATGCCCATCCGGGCCCAACGACAGCTTCTTGAGCGCATTGACCACCGGAGCAGCATCACCCGCCATCGACTGCCACGGCACCAGACCGGTAAGACAAACGGCCACCGCAACGTAGAGCACAGTGCAAATAATCAGCGTGGCGATAATGCCGATCGGCAGATCCTTCTGCGGATTCTTGCACTCCTCCGCCGCCGTCGAAACCGAATCAAACCCGATATAGGTGAAGAAGATAATCGACCCGCCAGCCAGGATCCCCGAAAAGCCATTCGGCGCAAACGGATGCCAGTTGGTCGGATGCACATACTCAAGCGCCGCAAAAATGAAGATCAGAATGGCCGTCAGTTTCAGCCCCACCATGATGTTATTCGCGCTCGCAGTCTCAGTAATGCCCCGCACCAGCACCATCGTCAGCAGCAGCACAATCAGGAACGCAGGAATATTGAACCCGAAGTGCCACCCCGGCGCATAAAGGTCATGCCCCGCCAGATCCTGAAGCCCGCCCGGTAAATACGCAGGCGAAATCCACTTCGCCGAAGGATGCAGCCCAAACCAATCCAGCAGATCCACAACGTGCGCGGCAAACCCCACGCTCACCGTCATGTTTGATCCGGCATATTCCAGGATCAGGTCCCAGCCAATAATCCAGGCGATGAGTTCGCCCAGCGTCGCATACGTATAGGTATAAGCCGATCCCGCAATCGGGATCATCGAAGCCAGCTCGGCATAACAAAGCCCTGTCAGCCCGCAAACAATCGCCACCAAGATCAGCGAAATCGCCAGCGCCGGACCCGCGCCGGGTCGCCCCGCCAACGCCGTATGCGTAATCAGGTAATCCGCCAGCGGCGTATTCATGATGCTGGTGGTATCGAACTTCTCGCCGGAAATCGCCGTGCCAACCACGGTAAAAATCCCGGAACCGATCACCGCGCCAATCCCCAGCGCCGTCAGCGACCAGGGGCCAAGGGTCTTCTTGAGCGCATGTTCCGGATTCTCAGAATCGCGAATCAGCTTGTCGATGGACTTGCGGGACAGCAGTTGACTTGCCAGTGGACGGCTCCTCGGCACAAAAATTAACCCTCAAAAATGAGGATCTGTCATACCCGAATGGCCCAACTATACAAGACTGAAAAGGGCTCCTGTGAAAAAACTCAGGAGCCCCGATCCCAGCTGCCGGGTGCCCCACCTTCAACGCGCATTTGCGTTTAAAGCGGGAGCGATGCCGGCCCGTACTACTTGCCCAAAACTACTTGCGCTTGCTCTGTCCGCGAGCAGCCTTCTTCAGCTTCTGCTTGTTCTCGCCGCGGGCACCCGTACGGGGTCCCTTTGGAGCAGCCTTCTTGCGCGCCGCGCGCTTGATCTTCTTCCGTTCCAGAACGTCTTCCACTGCCTTGGTGTTTGCCATCTTTTTCTCTTTTCCTGAATCAAAAAATTTGCCGCGATGCATCAAGGCCGGAAGCAAGTCCCGGTAAGCCGCTCAGCGGTGCTCCCTCTATCTTAGAGCTTTTCCAGTTGCGCGAACTTCTCAATCAGCTTCTTCACGCCGAATTTCGCAAAATGAACCGTCAATTTGGCGTCTTCCCCGTCTCCTTCGCGGATCAGGATCGTCCCTTCGCCATATTTTCCATGCCGAACCCGGCTTCCCTTCGTCAGCCCCTTCGGAGCCGCGACCACCGGAATCTCCATCTTCGGCCGCGCAAAACCGCTCCCACCCGGCTTCCCCGCCCCGGCACCGCCACCCCGCCCACCAAAAAACTGGGCAATATTATCCAGCGAATCCGGCTGCCTGCCCTCCGAGTTCGCTGCAGGCTTACCCGCGCCAGAACCAGCCTTCTGCTGCGGCGGCCAGACCACCGCCTTCGGATAAGGCGTAGCCTTCACCCCCGCATAAGGAGCCTTTGCCGGCACCCGCCCCGGCGTCATCCCCGGGCGACCACCACTCTGATCCTCGTCCTCATAGGAATAATGCCCGCCGCTAAAGTCATCCTCCGCCCCAGCCGCCAGACCAGTCCGCCGGCCCGCCCCAAATTGGCTCTGCCCATACCGCCCACCACCGTACCCGCCGCCATATCCAGAACCGCCACCAAACCCCGGCGACCCAAGATTCTCAATCAGCCGCCCCGGAATCTCCTCCAAAAACCGCGAAGGCAAACTAGCCTCCGGAGCATCGTTCCCATACCGGCGTCGGTACTGCGCCCGCGTAATCACCAGCGTATCCATCGCCCGGGTCATGCCCACATAGCAGAGCCGCCGCTCCTCCTCCAGGCCATTCGGATCGTTCAGCGTCCGCGAATGCGGAAACAGCCCCTCCTCCAGCCCGGTCAAAAACACCAGCGGGAACTCCAGCCCCTTCGCCGCATGCAGACTCATCAGCGTCACCCGCGAGTCCTCGTTGTACTTGTCTGTATCCGAAACCAGCGCCGCATGATCCAGAAATTCACTCAGCGTCTCCCCGCGCTCCTCAGCATCCTGCGCAGCATTCGCCAGTTCCTTCAAATTCTCAATCCGGCTGATAGCCTCTGGCGACCCTTCAGCCTCCAGCACCTTGATATACCCGCTGCGATCGATCAGGAACCGGATCAGCTCCGGCAGCGTCCCCCGCTCCCCAGGAGTCCGGAAAGCCGCAGCAATCTCCTGAGCCTTATTTGGCCCCGAAGCAACCACAGTCCGCCGCGCCACCCGCGTATTCGTCACCGCCGCGCTCTTGGCAAACGGTGAAAGCATAGCCAGATCCAAAGCAGCCACCTCAGGCACCGCAGCCGGCGAATCCTCTAAATCGCCGCCAAAATCAAAATCCGTCCCCTCGCCAGCGTCCGAGTCAGCATCCGCGGCCCCAAAGTCAAAGCTCGCATTCTCCCCAAACCCAAAATCACTATCCGCCACCAACTCCGGCTCAGCCGCATCGCCAACAGACCCAGCGGCAGCCCCGGCAGCAGCCAAATCCGCCGCCAGCTTCCCCGCAAAGTCAGGATCCATCACCGCCTGAGCGTCTCGAATCAGCTGCTGAAACCCCTCCAGCGCCGCCGCAGCCCGCGCCGGAATCAGCTTATTCGCAATCGACTGCCCAATCGCCTCCCACGTCGAAGTCCCCGTCTCCAGCGCCATCCGCTCCAGGGTCTCCAGCGTAGTCTTCCCAATCCCCCGTGGCGGAGTATTGATCGCCCGCTGCAGCGCCACCGAATCATGCGGATTCAGCACCAGCTTCAGATAGCTCAGCATGTCGCGAATCTCAGCCCGCTCATAAAAGCTGAACCCGCCCACCATCGTGTACTTGATGCCGTACCGCCGCAGCGCCTCTTCCACCAGCCGCGACTGCGAATTCGTGCGGTACAGCACCGCCGTCCGCGCATCATCCCTATGTTCCGAGGTCGCCTCGCGCAGGAATTTATTGATCTTGTCGGCGATAAACAGCGCCTCGTTCTCCCCATCCGGAGCCTCGTAGTAGCCCACCAGCGACCCGCCCTGGCGCTCCGTCCACAGATTTTTACCCTTGCGCTGCGCGTTGTTGGCCACCACCGTCCCGGCCGCCTCCAGAATCACCTCGGTCGAACGGTAATTCTGCTCCAGCCGGATAATCTTCGCGTTCGGAAAATCCTGCTCAAACTCCAGAATGTTGCGAATATCCGCCCCGCGCCACGAATAGATGCTCTGATCCTCATCACCCACGGCGCAAACATTCCGCCGCTCCCCGGCCAGCAGCTTCATCAACTCATACTGCGGACGGTTCGTGTCCTGGTACTCATCCACCAGCAGGTACTTGTACCGCCGCTGGTACCGCTCCCGCACCTCGCTCGAAGACTTCAGCAACCGCACCGTCTCCAGCAGCAGATCGTCAAAGTCGAGAGCGTTGTTTTTCGCCATCTCCTTGCGATACTGCTCATAAATATGCGCAATCCGCTCCGACCCCGGGTCCGACGACCCCAGGTAATACTCCTGCGGATCGATCATGTGGCTCTTCGCCCACGAAATCTTGCCCAGCACCGTCCGCGGCGTCAACTGCTTCGTGTCCAGCCCGAGCCGCTTCATGATCGTCTTCACAATGGACTGCTGGTCATTCTCGTCATAGATGGCAAACGCCCGCGTCAGCCCCGTTGCGTTCGGACCAGTCCCAATCCGCAGCGCCTCAATATCGCGCCTCAGAATCCGCACACACAGCGAGTGAAAAGTAGCAATCAGCGGCTTGGTCAACGAGCCCCGCTCCAGCAGCTTGTCGATCCTCTCGCCCATTTCCTTCGAGGCTTTATTGGTAAACGTAACCGCCAGAATCGAATCCGGCGCCACACCCTTCTCCTGGATCAGGTAAGCAATGCGGTACGTAATCACCCGCGTCTTCCCCGACCCAGCCCCAGCCAGGATCAACACCGGCCCATCGACCGTCTCAACAGCAGCCCGCTGCTCAGGATTTAGTTTGTCTATTTGAAGCTGCAAAGTGAGTCAGTCCAGAAGGGAAATGCCCTGTCCCTAGTGTACCGTCGAGTGAAGAGACCAAGCAGGACCTCGCGGAGCTGAAATGTAAATGATGGCAGGAACGAAGAAAATCTCAGGTTCAGTGGCGATTTGTTGCAACTTACCCGTGAGTGTCTAGCAGCCAGTGAAAAATCGAGAAAATTATTTTCTTTCGCTCGTGTTCTGCAACTTGAGTGAACGCTTCAACGCTCTAATCGTTATTTCGACATATTCTGCGAGTGCGTCAATGTCCTCTTCACTGCGGGCGTCTCCGAAGAGTTCCATTTTTGCGCTAAAATCCCCAGACAGTGCCCACGAATAGGACCTCATCTTCGGAGGGACTACCTCGTATTTAGGTGAATTCGTTACGACTACAGGTGGTCCATCTGTAGCTAAGACCTGCCCAACCGGCTTGTCAACTGCCCAGCCCGTCACGACACTCGTTTCCCCGATTGGCAGGCCTGTGTCGCTTCCATCGACAAATGCCCAAAGACCATCTTGAGATAAGGCTCGAATTCGGCGCGGCTCTGAAAACTGTATCTGCCCGTTTGATTCCCACTGGATAAAGTCCCCAATTTGTGGCGAATGTTGCTGCTCATTATCTTCATCTTTTTCCTGCTTCGACTCCAAAATCTTCAGATCTGATAAACCAGCGATTTCTAGCGTATCCCTAAAGTCACGAACAAACCCGTCTACAGCAGAGGGATTGAATTTGCAAACAGTAATAAGGTCTGATTTGAGGCTTGAGTCTGACGGCAGGCCCGTGTGACGGTATTCCTCCATCACCTGCTGATAGATTTCCGGACTAACAGCACAGTCCCTAATTGCCTTCTGCCTGCGTGGATCATCCGAAGGACGCGCAACAATCTCAATTCCACGCTGCGTCAGCTTAATCCGATCGGTGGTCTCGTCCACGAGACCAAAGCTCTTTAGAGCAGATAGAGTGCGTGCTGCTTCGCTATGTAGCTTGTCGTATCCCATGTGCTTCAACGCAGCTAGCTTGGGCGACGCTGCTAAACCGTCAGCCTTATAAAGCGCTTCAATTTTTGCTATCGCTGCGCGCAAGCCAATCGCTGGATAGTTTGGGCTGCGGTGCCTCGGCTTTTGGTCTTTTTTAGCTGGTGCTCGCGATTCAGTCATGCAATTCGCCCTCATGCTATGACTAGGCTACCACGCTATACGATGACACGCATCGATAGTCCTACATAATTTTTATCATGGTAAATTTGACAAAGTACATGAAGACGTAGATGATTAGAGAGTCTTATCCAAACGCAGGCGAAGGCTGGAGCCTTAGTCGGCCCGTAGTTTGTACTCTTCGTATTGAAGAACTTGTTAGAAGACTTTCCGCACAAATGGAGAAAGCCGCCCAAGAGGGCGGCTTTCTCATACATCCGTCGGTCTGGAGACATGCAAGCAGCGGTCCGCCCAAACCCTACCTTCTGAGTATACCCACGTGACGATTGAAGATCAAGAGTCGTTTGCATATACGGAGACCGATCTGGTCACGTTCGAGAAGTACATCTCCTCTGAACGGCTTGCTGCATACATTGCGTATGCGCGAGGTGACAAATGGACTGCCATTAAGCTATACGAGCGGAATACAGAACTTTCTGAGGCTCTATATGGAGTTCTTCAGGGCTTGGAAGTCGCGCTTCGGAACGCGATCCATGACTTGATGACGAGAAAGACTGGATCCGCGGAGTGGTACGAATCATTCACTTTTCAAGACACGGAATCAGATGAAATTTCTCAGGCCAAAGCTAAGATTATTGAACGTCCGGCAATCCTCACGCCTGGACGCGTTATCGCTGAATTGAAATTCGGCTTTTGGGTTCGACTCTTCTCTCATGCCTACGACAAAACTCTCTGGGTTCCACACCTGCGAACCATCTTCCCTATGCGCCTCGATGGAAAGCGCACATTCGTTCACGGAAGGTTGGTCGAACTCAAGACCCTACGAAATCGCATCGCTCACCACGAGCGCATCACCTGCGGCAAACGTGACGTGCAGAAGGACTACGAAGAACTCTTGCAGACAATCAGCTGGATCAATCCCACCATGCGCCGTTGGGTTGAATCAACCAACTGCTTCCCCACCCGCTTCGCCAAAAAGCTACCAAAACGAACAATAGTTGAGCCAAACCTATCGGGAGAGTCGACATCATAAGACACGGCCTTGGACAGGTGGCGCGAGTCTGAAATACAACCAATGCGGTGCCCCACACCTCGCTCCTAATATGTAGGTATCCCAAAGCGTGACCAAGCCGTCGCAAGCAAAGCTCCAAGCGTCCACCACCAACCCAAATCACATTCCGCCCCAACCACAAAACCCAGCCCTGTTCCCGCCTTTGCTTTCCGCCTGTCCTTCGCGCCAGGGAATCTGCTCCTAAGCGCCAAAGGCGCGCCGCCATACCAGCCTGGCCCAGAGGGCCAGGTAGCCGCGACCCAAGAAATCCCAAGGGCTGAAGGCCCGCTCCATCGCCCCGTCTTCGTCGCCCCGATTTTCTCGAACTGGAGTAAACTCTTGCAATGCCAGCCGAGACCCAATCCGCGCCAGCACAATCCATCAAGGCCCGGCTCGATGCCGCTCGCGAGGAACAGGATCGCCTGCGCGCAATCCTATCCCCGGAAGAATTCGCGGCAGACCGTGCCGAAAAGTGGGCACAATTCAACGCCCTCTGCGAGGAAATGAGCCGGCAGGCACAGGCCAATGGATTGACCGAAGAGATTCTCGCCGAAATCCTCGCAGAAGAATAATCGGCATGTCCAGTCACATCCCCTCGCGGGATCGGATCGTCATCGATACCAACATCTTCATCAGCCACATTCTCCGGATCCGCTCCATCCCGTCCCCGGCAGTCCTCAGGGCGCAAAGCGTGGCGGAAATCCTCATCTCACCAGCTATCGCAGAAGAACTGGCGAACGTGATCCTCCGCCCAAAGTTTGAACGTTACATCAGCGCAGCGGATCGAGAGACCGCGCTCTCCAGACTGCTGGCCGCTGCGACGTATTTCGAACCTTCCATTACCATCCGCGCCTGTCGCGACCCCAAAGACGACAAATTCCTCGAACTAGCCGTAGACGGCCACGCCGACTTGATCGTCTCCGGCGATCAGGACCTACTAGTCCTAAGTCCGTTCCGCGGCATCCCGATTGTCAACCCAACGCAGTATCTCGCCGAAGACTAACTGACCTGGAATCAACGCCAAAACTCTCTCGGTGGAATTGCGTTCAATTAATTCCGAAAAGCGCATAATCAAAAGTGCGTAACGATCTATCAGGTTGAAGACCAAGGGCAAAGCGCACCAATGACTGCACAAACGCGCGCAAATGCGCACCAGAAACACCGTCATCCCCTTGATTCTAAAAGGGATATTCGCTAAACTGACCCCCTCCCCCCTTCACTCTACAATTGGTCGCCTTAAAGTTCCAGGCGGAACGATTATGGCGAGATAAGCGAGTCCAGATGAGCGGAGCAAGCTTAACGGGGCAAGATTAACTGGTCGATCGGCAAAGCGTGCACTGGCAGTTCCGGCGCAGAAAGTCCCACGAGTAGATGCCGCTGGAATGACCGTCCTGCCAGTTGAACTGGATCGCGTAGCGCCCCACAGCCTGCGCGCTCGCCGGACGCGGCGGAGCTTCGTACATCTGCAATAGGTTCTTCGCCTTAGACTTTGGTTCGCCGGGCTGTCGGCCGTCGAGCTTGCGCTCTTCCACGCATGTCGCGCAGGGGCAGGCGGCACGCAGCCAGGCAAAGTTCCACTGGCTCTTATGCCCGTCTTCCCAATCGATCTCCATGCCGGTGCCTTCGGTCTTGAGAACGCGCACCTTGGCCGGGGTCAGCGCCGCCTTCGAAAGATGACTGGCCCGCTGCTCTTCCCGCTCTAATTGTTGCTGCTCCTCTTTGCTGAGGAAGCGAATTCCTTCGTGACTCATACTTCTATTCTGCCTGAAATCGGCGGGACGGCGCGTTAGTGGTGATTTTGCCAGAAGAAGTAAGCCGCCATGCCAAGTCCGACGGTGACGACGACGGCGCGTAGAAAGGTGGGATTGAGCCGCTGCGAGATACGCGCTGACAGATAGCCGCCGATGGCGCAAGTGACCATCGCCGCAAGGCAGTAGCGCCACTCCACCTTGCCGCTGAAGGCGAAGAGGACGCAGGCCATGCCGTTGGCCATGGTGGTCGAAACGACCTTCATGGCGTTCATCTCGTTGAGGTCCTGGAAGCCGAAGACGGAGAGCAGCGAGATGATCAGAAAGCCCGCGCCTGCGCCGAAGTAACCGATGTAAAAGCAGACCAGCACAGTCAGGATTACCAGCGGCCAGTAGTTACGCGGAACGTCCGTAGTCGCCTTGCTGCGCGTCCGGCGCTGGATCAGCTTCATCACCGGCCCGCTGACCGCAAAGACGACGGCGGCGAAGAGCAGCAGCCACGGAACGAGATTGAGGAAGGTCTTCGCCGGGGTGTTGAGCAGGATGATCGCGCCAACCGAGCCGCCGACAAAGCCGGCGCCAGCCATCATCCAGGCCAGGCGCTTGTGCTTCTTCACTTCGTTGAAGTAGCCGGCGATGGAGGTGAGTTGCCCGGGCCACAGCGCGACTGTGTTGGTGGCATTCGCCTGGATCGGCCCGAGGCCGACGGCCAGCATGGCCGGGAAGCTGAGGAAGGAACCGCCGCCGGCGACAGCGTTCAGAGCGCCGCCGAGAAACGACGCGATGAAGAGCCATGGAATGCGCCAGTCGATTGATTGAAAGGGCATCCATGCGGAGATGAGAAAGGCGTGCATCTGCCTCTATTCTAGCGAGCGCCGTTCCGGTTTGCTCAGCCCTTCGGACCGTAGGCGTGCCAGAAGAAGTAGGCCGCTGTGAGAAATCCTACGCTTGCGACCAGCCGCCGCATCACCTTCTGGTTGACGCGTTTGCTGAACATAGCTGCGACGTAGCCGCCGATGGCCGCGAGCACTGCCATTTGCCAGCAGTAGGCCCAGACCACGTTATGGCTGTAGATGAATACGGCGACAGCGATGCCGATGGAGACAACGGCCGTTACGACTTTGAGCGCATTCATCTCGTGGATGTCGGTGACGCCGCAGAGGCCGAAGAGAGCCATGACCAGGAATCCGCCGCCCGCGCCGAAGTAACCGACGTAGGCGCTGACCACAACCATGCCGACGATCAGCCAGAAGTCGGATCGAGGCGCGTCAGCAGCCTTGCGGGTGGCCAGCCACTTACCGAGCGGTTCGCTGAGCACAAACATGACCGCAGCGAAGAGCAGCAGCCACGGGAGCAGGTAAAGGAAGCGCTTGCTGGGCGTGATCACCAGCAGCCATGCGCCGACGAGGCCGCCGATGAGCGACGCAATACCGAGCGGCAGCAGGCGTTTAGCGTGCGCGCTGAGCTTGTCGCGATAGGCGATGACGGAGGTGACCTGTCCGGGCCAGAGCGCGACGGTGTTGGTGGCGTTGGCGGAGACCGCGCCGACGTTGGTGCCCTTCATTGCGTTCAGCAGCGCAGGCAGGGAGAGGAAGGAGCCGCCGCCAGCGACAGTGTTCAATGCGCCAGCCAGAAACGATGCCACAGGCAGCCAGAGGAGCTGCAAAATATGCCCTAGAGAGGAATCCATACCTCACTCTAATTGCTTGATTTGATTTCATGAAGGCAAATTTCACGCCTCTATACTGAAGGCATTCTGTGCCACGGAGCATTCAAGAGGCTGATCGCATGAGGCTGATCTTTATCTACGGCTTGCCTGCCACGGGCAAGCTGACAGTTGCGAAAGAGCTGGTGGCGTTGCCAGGGCTGGCTGGCTACAAGCTGTTTCACAATCACCTGGTGGTTGACCTGCTGCTTTCTACCTTTGAGTTTGGCAGCAAGCCGTTTGTCGAACTGCGCGAGCAGATCTGGCTTTCGTTCTTCGAGCAGGCGAGTCTTAACTGGACTCCGGGGTTGATCTTCACGTTCAATCCTGAGACTTCAGTGCGCCCGACATTTGTTCCACAGGCCGTCGCTACGATCACAGCAAACGGCGGCACGGTGGACTTCGTTGAGTTGGTCTGTCCGCTCGTGGAACTGAAGCAGCGTATCAACAGCCCTTCGCGGTTGGAGTACCGGAAGCTGAGTTCGCTTGCGCTCTTTGAGGAGTTGGAGGTGCGTGGCGAGTTCGATACGTCGCACATGCCTAAGGCTCGCGTCACTGTCGACACGGGCCAGCTTCCGGCCGCCGAAGCAGCAACGCGGATCGCGACGGAGCTAGGATTGGTGTAGCTGAGGCAGGAGCGCACAGTGGAGATTTCGTGACGACTTGCTGCTTTTGCTCTCTTGGGTCTGCTCCACCAGGTGGCCGATCAGATTGAACTTCAGTGTGCGACCAGAAGAACACCGTGATAGTAGGTTGCCGTACCATTTCGTACAAGCGGCGCGAAATGGCAGTCCAAACCCATTGCTACGACCGGAATCACAAGTACAGCAGGGGAACCCGCATCTACATTAGTCCCATAGCCCTCGCCCGTCAGCTTGCCTGCCTCATTTACCGAAATGCTCGTCGGGGTAACTCGTCCTGACTTAGGTGCCTTTGAGACGAGCTTCGCGTTGCAGCCGCTCATCTGCTTCAGTAACTCTGCACCTTTGAGAGTCGGAAGTGGATCAGCAGCTTTCGAGGTGAAGTGCAGTACCAATGGCATTTCCATCTGGACGGGAACGCCGTCCACAACGAGCGGCTTGAACTTGTATCGGAGCGCCTGCTTCATCCCAAAGTCTTCCAAGCCAGGTTGATCTGAATTGTGTTTTGCAGTCTCCCGGACCTGGCCTGTTCGATCCGTTCGTGCGTATACGATCATGTAGCCTTCAGTCTTACCTTCCCGTACTGTTGGCCAATCGATTGCGGGTGCTGACTCTATCAAACTCTCTTCCTTACGAGTTGATATGAAGGTTGTTTTGATCTGTTGATCAGGAGGAGTGGGCGTGTTAACCGTAACGAGGTCTTCTGGAACTTCCCGCAGTTCTTCGAGTACGGTCAGATGAGCAACGATCTGTTTGTAGTCCAGCACGTCAGTCTTGTACGTACGGGCTACTTCCTTTTTGCCAAATGATTTCCAGTCTTCGAACTCCATCGCATAGTTCATTGTCAGCACCGACTTGAGGTGAGGCTTTGTTCCGCTGAAGCAAACATCGCCCCAAGTCATCACGTCGGTGATCCCGCCTGGCCTGTCATCGCGTCCTAGGCAGCTATTCGTAATCTGCTGTCCAAGCATCACAACTCCGCCGTGTCCTTTGAAGTTCTCGATCATTGGAATCGGCTCAAGGATGGCATCAACGAAACTCTCAAGCCAGCGAGGATAGTAATCCCCGGAATTCGTTTCTTGCACGTTTGCGTCATTCACTATGCGTGTCTGGCTGAAGGATGGTGAGGTGATGACGGTTTTATATCTCTGTTTTGCCGCCCACCATACTTCTATCCGGGCAGAATAGGGTGATTTGGTATCTCCAACCATTAGCACGGCATGGAATGGCATCCCCTCATCTGTAAGAGAGGAGACCTTTAGCGCTCGGGCCAGGGCAGTGTCGGCATCGGTCCGTTCTCCTTGCAATTGCGGAAAACTGGGAATCTGGCCTTGGATTTCAGGCACACAGATCACAAGCAGCAGCGACATAAAAAGTCTGACGGGGGACATGGGTAAATACTACAACGGCGGAGTTAGTAGCAACGACCGATGATTCGGAAGTACATTTACGTAGGGTATGCGTAGTCAGGTTGTCGGCAACTTCGCGTTCGAGGATGCGAATGGGCTGAATCAAGGCCATCAAAACCTGCGATTTTGACGTTTGGTGTCGTGTTCCTTTCTATCTTTTGGCAGGCTTGGGTTCCTGTTGCTGCCCATTGGAATCCAGCGATTGCGGCGGGGCTTGTGCAGAGAATTGGGACTTACCTGATAGACTCCGGTTGAAGTCTAACTCTGGAGTTTCCTCATTCTTATGAAGCGAATTGCCCTGATTCTTGCGTTGGCCGCGCCTGCCGCTGTTGCGTTTGCGCAGACGGCCACTGCCCCTAAACCAGCTACACCAAAGACGGCGACGACTACGAAGCCGGCTACGGGCGCGCGAACCGGAACGGCTTCGGCTTACGGCCCGAAGCTGCCGCCAGGTGTGCCTCCTGCGCGCGGGCTGGTCAAGACCGCCTTTGCGCTGAAGTACCAGGACATCAAGGTCGGCACCGGGCCGCTGGCCGAGCCGAATAAGCTCTACGAGGTGCACTACACGGGTTGGCTGGCTTCGGATGGCACCAAGTTTGATTCTTCTTACGACCACCGCAGTCCTGTTCTCGACAAGGACGGCAAGCCGGAGAACGACGCCGACGGGAAGCCTAAGCTGGGCGAGCCGCAGCCGCTGACCTTTCCGCAGGGTTTCGGCAAGCTGATTCCGGGCTGGGATCAGGGTTTTGAGGGAATGCATGTGGGCGGCAAGCGCCGCCTCTTCATCCCCTACCAGTTGGCTTATGGAGCAAACGGACGGCCGCCGAAGATTCCGGCTAAGTCGGATCTGATCTTCGACGTGGAGCTTGTCTCGGTGAAGGATCTGCCGATGCGTCCGGGTGGCCCGGGGATGCCGGGCGGGATGCCGAACGGGCGTCCGATGCCGCCGCGACCTGGGATGCCGGGAGCACCCGGTGCACCGCCAAGCCCGGGAAGCGCGCCTGCTCCGGGAACGCCTCCGCCTTCGCCTACGCCCTCGACGACTCCGAAGCCGGTTGACCCCGCGCAGCCAAATCCGGGTACGCCTGCGCCGACGACGGTTCCATCTCCTGCGCCTCCGCCGGCACCGAATGCGACGCCGAATCCGCCGACGAGCACAACTCCGGACAAACCGGCGAATCCGGCGCAACCGAACAAGTAATTCATCTCAATCAAGCAAGAGAACTGCCGGGCGGCTGAGTGACATCAGTTTTCCGGCAGTTCTGGCGTCGCGGCCAGCAATTGCTGCGTATAGGCCTCGCGGGGATGGGCGCAGAGTTCTTCCGCCTCGCCGGTTTCGATGAGGCGGCCGCGTTCCATGACGGCGATGCGCGTGGAGAGATAGCGCACCAGCGGCATGGAGTGGCTGATGAAGAGATAGGTCAGGCCGTGGTCGCGCTGGAGGGTGCGGAGCAGGTTGATGATCTGCGCGCCTACGCTGACATCGAGCGCCGAGACTGGCTCGTCGAGGACGACGAATTGCGGTTTGAGGGCGAGGGCTCGGGCGATGTTGATGCGCTGGCGCTGGCCTCCGCTGAACTCGTGCGGGTAGCGGGCGAGGGCGGAGTCGTCGAGGCCGACGGAGACGAGCAACTCGCGGGCGGCGGTCTTGAGGGCTGCTTTACGAGTGTCAAGGCCTGCGGCTTTGCCGTGGATCACCAGCGGCTCGGTGACGATATCGAGGACGCGCATACGGGGATCGAGCGCTGCGGATGGGTCCTGGAAGACGGGCTGCATCTGGCGACGGAGGGCTTGAGTCCGGCTGCCACCAACCTCGACTCCGGCCACGCGGATCGTTCCGCTGGTCGGCTCGACGAGGCCGAGGATCATGCGGGCGACGGTGCTCTTGCCGGAGCCGGATTCGCCAACGAGGCCGAGGGTCTCACCGCGCTCGATGATCAGGCTTACGTCGCGGACGGCGAAGTGGTCCTGCTGGCGAAGGCCTTCGCGACGGGGGTAATTCTTGCTGACGGATTGGACTTCGACCAGCGGCATGTCTCGATCTTAACGGGATGGCCGACTGGTCTAGTCGAGTTTGGGATGCAACGTGTGGAAGTCGGTGGCCTGCTGGTAGGCGCGGGCGAAGGCGCAGAGCTTTGCATCCTGATAGTGTCCGGCTAGGAAGGTGATACTGACCGGCGTGTTGGGACCGCCGATATCGTCGTTGTCGCCGTCGTCAACCTTCGGGGGCTTGGGAGCATCAGCACCGCGGAGGCCGTTGGGCAGGATGAGCGCGGGGTGGCCGGTGAGGTTGGTGGCTACGAGCTGGTCGCCGTTGGTGGGGGCGACGATGATGTCCACCTGTTCGAAGAGCTTGGAGAGTTCGCGGATGGCGATGGTACGGGCGCGGTTGGCCTGGATGTATTCGACGGCCGGGTAGAAGCGGGAGACGCGGAAGGAGTTAGGCCAGTCGTAGGGGCCTTGCTCGGTGAGGAGCTTGTCGCGGCCAGTCATGGTGAGGTCGTCGAAGGCGGCCGCGGCTTCCGCGCTCAGCAGCGGGACCATGGCGCCGTAGGGAAGCTTGGGTAGCTCTACGGGGATGAGCGTCACACCCATCTGCTTGAGCTTGGCGAGTGCGGCTAGGTCGAAGCGCTGGTCGTAGACACGGCGGGCGTGGCCGGCGGCGCGCTGGGCGTTGCTGGCTTCGCGGTGCTTCTTTTCTTCCGCGGTTTCGTTGGGTTTGGCTTCCTGGGGCTTGAAGGGCTTGACCGGCTCGAACTCGCTCTTGAGATAGCCGATGCGCAGGGATTTCCAGTCAAGCGAGGCGTCCCAGTTGAAGGCAGCTTCGCGGACGGACAGGTCCTGGCCGTCGGGGCCATAGATCGCGGAGAGGACGATCGCGGTGTCTTCGACGGCGCGGCAGATGGGGCCGAGCTTGTCCATGGTCCAGCTGAGGGCCATGGCTCCGGTGCGTGGGACGAAGCCGAAGGTGGGGCGCAGGCCGGTGTCTCCGCAGCGCGTCGAGGGCGAGGAGATGGAGCCTAGCGTTTCTGAGCCGATGGCGAAGGCGACGCATCCTGCCGAGACGGCGCTGGCCGAGCCTGCCGATGAGCCGCTGGAGCCTTGATTCGTGTTCCATGGGTTGCGGGTCCGGCCGCCGAACCACTTGTCGCCCATGGCGAGCGCGCCGAGGGTGAACTTCGCCACCAGCACGGCTCCGGCTGCGTCGAGGCGCTTGACGACTTCGGCGTCTTCGTCGAAGTGCTGCTGCTCAAAACCGCCTGCTCCCCAGGTGGTTGGGTAGCCCTTGACGGCGAGCAGGTCTTTGGCTCCCCAGGGGATGCCGTGCAGCGGGCCGCGATATTTGCCTGCTGCGATTTCGGCGTCAGCGGCTTTGGCCTGGGCGATGGCGCGCTCTTCGGTGAGCGAGATGACGAAGTGGAGCTTCGGGTCGTAGCGCTTGAGGCGAGCCAGATACATCTGCGTGAGGGCGAGCGAGCTGACTTTGCGGGCTTGGATGAGTCCTGCAAGTTCGCGGACAGAGGCGAAGGCCAGGTCTTCGAGGTTTGCGGGTGCCGGAGTTTCGGCGACATTGCTCCACTTCGGCTCCGCCTTTGCGGTGTCGAGCTTGGCGCCCGGTGGAAGTGGGTCGAAGACGAAGGCTGGGGCGATGCTGTTGGGCATCTTGAGCGCGCGGATGGGTTCGTAGGAGGAGCGCTGGTCATTGAGACCATCCAGCATCATCGTCTTCTGCTCGGCGGTGAGCGTCACGCCAGCAAGAGCCGCTGCATCGTCGAGGAGCTGCGGCGTGATCTTTGGCAATTCCTTACCCTCTTTCTGCGCTTGCGCGGTGAGGGTGTAGAGAACGCCGGGAAGAAGTGCTGAGGCGACACCAGCCTTGGTGCATGCGGAGAGGAAGCTGCGGCGGTTCAGGGAGTCCTGCTGATCGGTTGGCAAGTGGGAGGCCTCAAAGCGAAATGGTCTTATCTGCAAGCTACGAGGCTGGCCGGGGATGATGCAAGCTATATTCGTGAGCGGCTTTGATACGCCAGATAGAAGGCTATGAAGCAGTAAATTGCTATCGATACGATGCAGTCCCACCTTCACCGGCAAACTTCGCCGGCGAAGGTGGGACCATTACATTTCTTTACTTTGTTGCGATCTTGAATGCATAGGCGTACTTGCAGGTTGCTGATGAGGGTATCTTGATGTTGAGTGCGTCGGATGTCTGTTCGAAGGTGGGCTTATCCGTTGAGCCGATGAGTTCGATCGAGTCGATGCTTAGGCCCTTGCCTTCTTTTGCAGTGCCCAGCGACTGGATGGAGATACTTGAGGAGCCGGCTGCAGGGCAGGCCATTTCGATGGCGTAGACGGTGCTGCCCTTGGCGGTGAAGCGGAAGTCTTCCGGCGTATAGGGCTTGGTGTCCTGATCGTGGAAGGCGCCTGCGATGACCTTGGTGGGGCCTTCTCCGTAGACCTTCCATGGCGTGGTGGCATAGACGGCTTCGCCGTTGGCCTTGAGCCAGACGCCCATTTCCTTGAGCGTGGACTGGATCTGGTCAGGGATGGTGCCGTCCGGTTTGGGACCGATGTTCAGCAGCAGGTTGCCGTTCTTGCTGACGATGTCGACAAGCTGGTTGATGAGGAACTGCGGACCCTGGTAGTGGTCGTTGTCGATGTATCCCCAGGAGAGGGTGCTGATGGAAGTATCGGTTTGCCAGTGGTTCGGTTCGATGGCATCGAGCTGGCCGCGTTCGAAGTCGCGGACTGCGGAGGTCCAGTCCATCGCGTAGTACTTGAAATTCACAACGCCGGTGTAACCATGAGCAGCAGCGTAGTTGTAGTAGAAGGCGTCGAATTCGGTGACGCGATCACGGAAGGCGGGGTGGCCGATCCACCAGTCGTAGTAGACCAGTTCGGGCTTGTACTTCTCGACCAACTCGGTCATCCGGGCCAGCCAGTCAGCGGTCCATGCGGGACTGACGTAGGTCCAGTCGTCATTCAGGCCGCCGTCGGGATGGTGTTCCCCTTCAATCTGGTTCTGCGCGGGGCCGTAGAGCGAGGCATACTTCGGATCGTTCACGTCGGACTTGAAGAAGCGGCCGCCGCCGAAGAAGAAGTCATGCTCGGCGCGGTGGGAAGACAGGCCGAAGTGCAGGCCCTCGGCACGAACTGCTTTCGCCAGTTCCCCGGTGATATCGCGGTGCGGACCCATCTTCACCGAGGTCCAATCCGACAGGCCGGAGTCGTACATGGAGAAGCCGTCGTGGTGCTCGGCGACGGGAACGACATACTGTGCGCCTGAATCCTTGAATAGCTTCGCCCAAACCGCCGGGTCCCACTTCTCTGCCTTGAACTTGGGGATGAAGTCCTTGTAGCCAAACTTGTCCTGCGTGCCGAAGGTCTTGATGTGGTTGGCGTAGACAGGATCTTTCTCCTGGTACATGTTGCGCGGATACCACTCGCTGCCGAAGCCGGGCACAGAGTACACGCCCCAGTGGATGAAGATGCCAAACTTGGCGTCCTTGTACCACTGCGGCTGCTGATACTTGCGGAGGCTCTCCCACTCAGGGCGATAGGGGCCGTCATGCGCCTGACGGTCTGCTTCCTTGAGCAGAGTTTCGCGCTGCTTGTCGTACTTGGAGACAGACTTCTGCCATTCCTGGTCGATCTCGGCTGCGGACTTGACGTTGTGCGTAGGGGCTAGAGGATCGGCTGGCGCCTGGGCCATCAGCAACGGAGCCGAAAGCAGCAGCACAGCGGAGAGCGAGCGGAGTGAAGTGGACAGCGAAATTGTCATAAGCCCGCATAGTAAACGGTAAAGTAGAACTGGCGCAATCGATTTTGAGCAAATTGATGACTACGCGGTTTTGCGGGCCTGCCGCCTACGGCGTTGCCGGCATCACTTTGCATGGACCGTAATCCTTGCCCAGCTTTTCCACGAGGAAGGTCCGGTTGCTCGTGTCGTTCTTGCCGTTTTTCTTCTTCTTGCCTACCACCTTCACGCGATCCCCGGCCTTAACGTCGGCGGTGATGCCCAGCAACTTGAAGGTCTGCCTGTCACCTTCGTTCTGTAGCTCAAGCCCGTCGGGACCGGCAACCGCGCAACCACGCAGCGTATGCGAATGCTTGATGGAGTAGTAGATGCCGATCCCGATGCCCGCGCCGATGACGGCGATGGCTATCGAGATAAGCACAATGTCTTTGGTGAAATCGAGGTTGTCTGCCTTTGCCGGTTTCGGCGGAGCGGCGAGCGCGAGACAGAGTAACAGAGCAATGGCGCGGACGATAACTTTCAATCGCATATCAGGCTCATTTCTGAAGGAATAAGACGCTCGACGTGAAGCTTTCAGAAAACCTCCAGCCCACTTTCAGCGGTATCGAATCACCGGGAATTTGGGAGGGGAACGATGCTCCTGCTGTTGCGATGCATCACATGGAAGAAGAATGAGCAGGGAGACTTCTATCCATACACGCAACAGCCCGTTTGGAAAACTGGCGATAACTATGCGGTTGAATGAGTTAGGAGTCAAGATAATTCGCAGGCTGGGTTCGTTCGAAGCCCGGTCGCGTAAAGTGGCAAGTTGATCCGCTACTTAGGCCAGCGTGCCAACTGGGCGCATCGGGCTTTCGAGCACCCGCTGCAAAGCCATCTCGGAGGACTCGGGCCGGCCGAGCAGGTAGCCCTGCGCTTCGTCGCAGCCCAGGGTGCGCAGGACTTCCATCTGCTGCTCGGTTTCTACGCCTTCGGTGACGACGCGCAGGTTGAGCGCGTCGGCCATGGCGAGTACGGAACGGACCATGCTCACCGTGGCGGGATTGGTGGTCAGCTCACTGACAAAGGAGCGATCGAGCTTCACTGCGTCAATCGGCATGCGCTGCAGGTAGCTGAGCGAGGAGTAGCCGGTGCCGAAATCGTCCAGCGCGATGCTGAGGCCCAGGCGCTGCAACTCGCGAATGCGCGCTACGGCCAGGTTGAGGTCGCGGATGAAGATGCCTTCCGTAATCTCCAGCTCCAGCAGGGCCGGTGGGAAGTTGGTGAGGGCTAAAGCTTCGGTTACGGCCTGGGTGAAGTCGGGGCGCATGAACTGCATGGGGGAAATGTTGACAGCCACCCCGATGCGCCGGCCGGAGTCGGTCCAGACCTTGGCCTGACGGAGCGCGTCGTGGAGAATGCGGCGGCCGATCTCGGTGATCAGCCCGGTCTGCTCGGCAATGGGGATGAAGCGGTCGGGCGGGATTGGTCCTAGCTCTTTGCTGGTCCAGCGACAAAGGGCTTCAAAGCGAACGAGCTTGCCGGAGGCGACTTCAAACTGCGGCTGAAAGACGACACGGAACTCATCTTCGCGGATGCCATGCAGTAGAGCTGACTCAATCTGATGGCGCTGAGCCGCGCGCTCCTGGAGACCTGGGTCGGCGAGATAGATGGAGTCACCACCACGTGAGCGAGCTTCCAGCATCGCCGCCCGAGCGTACTTCAGCAGGATATCGGCTTCGGCCTTCGCGCTTTTTCTGGCGCCCCCGGCGGAGCCTCCGGATTCGGAGTGGGAGAACGCTACGCCGATGCTGGCGGAGAGTGGAATGCGGTGCTTGCTCGCTCCGCTGGAACGGTGAAAGATGTCTTTCAGTTCCGCGGCTCTTGAAAGCGTTGCTTCGTCGTACGGAGCAGCTTTCACGAGGACACCGAAAACGTGATCGTCCAGCCGGGCGACAAGTTCTCCTTCGCGGCGGAATGCTGTCAGGCTGCCGCCGAGCTCGCTGAGTACCTCATCGGCAACGGTGCGGCCAAACGTGCCTTTGAGGAAATCGAAGCTATCGATCTCGACGTAGAGTAAGGCCACGCAGCTATCGTTGCCCATGACCGGCTGTAGCGAAGCAATCAGCTGCTGCTCGAAATAGTGGCGGTTGGGAAGATTGGTAATCGGATCGTAGTTGGCGAGAAAAGCGAGGCGGTCGTTCGCTTCCTTCTGGTGCGTAATTTCCTGGCTGATGGAGAAATACTGCGGCTCCTGGCCCTCGGTATGGAGCAGGGTTACGCTGTTGCTGACCCAGGCGACGGAACCATCCTTGCGAATAATCTTTCGCTCCACCTGGTAGTTGCCGTCCGCCTCGGTGGGATCCTTGGAAAAGCGTTGCGCAACGTCCTCGCGCGACTCCGGAGCCATGATGTCGATGACTTTCTTGCCGACCAGCTCGCCCGGTTCTACTCCAACGATTTGCTCAGCCTTCCGGTTTGCCGACAACACGGTTCCGTCCAGACGAAAAATTCCCATGCCTACCGAGGCCGATTCATATGCCTGGCGGAAACGTTCTTCGCTGGCGCGAAGATCTCTGGCCGTACGCTGAAGCTGAACTTCGGCCCGTACGCGCCGCCAGTCAATCCAAATGACGGATGACAGCGCCAGTACCTTGAAAATGCACAGCGCGACCAACTCGCGAATTCCGCGCTGGAGTGTGGTGGAAACCGTGTTGATGCGTTCGGTGGTCGCCGCCTGAAAGGCATCGCCCATCTCCTCCGCAGAACGATTCGCCGCCTCATACATTGTCTTGCCCAGGGTGGGATCAGCGGAGCGCGCCTGCTGCTCGCCGCCGGCCACGGCGGCCAGGAGCAGCTGATCACGCTGCGTACGATAGCTCTGCCAGTCCTGCTCGAATCGTGTGACATTGCCTACAGATGCCAATCCAAGCTGGGAAATTTGTTGCTGAGTGACGGCGACGGCAGCATCACTCTCGCGAAGTTCTCGAATCTCCGGATCGTTTACCTGCAGTTTTGTAGAAGTAGTTACCACACGAAGAAAGTCGCGGCGGCCTTCCTTTACCTGACTGCGCAGACTGGATTCAAGACGTATCGCTTGGATGTCGATGGATTTGAGCTCGGCCAGCTGACGTAAGTCACTTTGAATCATCGGGATGACATGAAGGAAGGCGTAGGTCAGGGTCAGCACGATGATCGCCCCCACCCCGGCGTAGACCGGCGACTGGGTCTTGAGGAGCGAACGAAAACGAGATGTTTCGATGCTGACTTGAGTCAAAGTCTGATTCATTATGGGTACGTTACCACGGTACTACGTATTTCCGTAGAACACGCGCACGAAAGTAATCCAAAAGGGGTAGATGGCACAACAAAATAGATGTAGTGAGTGTTTTGTTTCCCTGTGTTATCAGCACATTACAGGTGGCTCAAAAGGAATTTCTTATGCCCTGACTGAAGACCGAGACTGGAAAATAAATGGCAAGAAAGAAGCTCTCTGGCGACCGCAGATACGCTGCCAGAGAGCCTCTTCGTCTAACTCGTCTTATATGTCGAGATTCTTTACATCAAGTGCGTTGTCTTCAATGAACTTGCGCCGGGCCTCGACATCTTCGCCCATTAGCGTGGTGAAGATGTGCTCGGTTTCGGCGATGTCTTCGAGCTTGACCTGGAGCAGCGTTCGGGCCGCCGGGTCCATTGTGGTCTCCCAGAGCTGCGGAGCTGTCATTTCGCCTAGTCCCTTGTAGCGTTGGACCTGGTACTCGCGCTTGCCCTGCTCGACAACGTACTCGAAGAGCTCGCGAGCGCTGCCTTTTTCGACCGGCTCGCGCTGGCCACGAGCCTTCTTGACCGGCTTGGCGACTGTCGCTTCCGCGGCTTCTACTGCCTCGTCAGCATCGTCTTCGGCTACCTCGGCGACTGTCTTGCCGATGTATTCGATCAGGTATGGCGGTTCGAGCTGGTCCTTGATCAAGGCGTACTTGACCATCATCTGGCGGAACTCGGCGCTGGCGGCAAGAGCCCAGTCGATATGCCGGACTGACGCCTGCGCATCCGTAAAGGTGAACGACCAAGTCTGGTGCTCCTCGTCGACCGCGAGATCGCCGAGCGCGCGGAAGCCGAACTGCTCTGCGAGCGGCTCGAGGGCTGCGCGGAGCGCGACGAGTTTTGGCGGAACGCTGCCGTCTTCGCCGGACTTGAAGTCTTCGCGCTTGGTGAGTTCGGCCTTGGCGAGCAGTTCCGTAACCTTTTCGTTGCGGATGCGCTTGTTCACCTTGTCGAAGAAGCCCAGGTACTCGTCGAGATGGGTCATAAAGGTGGTGAGGTTGGCGCCGTCGATGATCTCGGCTCCCTCGCCATGACGGACAGTGATGCCATCCGAGGCGCGCTTGACCATGACCTTGAGGAACTCTGCGTCGTTCTTGATGTATTGCTCGTAGCGGCCCTTCTTGATCTTGTAGAGCGGGGGCTGAGCGATGTAGACATGACCGCGCTTGATCAGCTCCGTCATGTGACGGAAGAAGAAGGTGAGCAGCAGCGTGCGGATATGCGAACCGTCCACGTCGGCATCGGTCATCAGAATGAGCTTGCCGTAGCGCAGCTTGGTCGGGTCGAAGTCGTCCTTGCCGATGCCGCAGCCGAGAGCTGTGATCATGGCGCGGATTTCTTCGTGGCCCAGCATCTTGTCGTAGCGGGCCTTTTCGACGTTGAGGATCTTACCCTTGAGCGGCAGGATGGCCTGGAAGCGGCGATCGCGGCCCTGCTTGGCGGTTCCGCCTGCCGACTCACCCTCGACGAGGTAAAGTTCGCAACGGTCGGGATTGCGTTCGGAGCAATCGGCGAGTTTTCCGGGCAAGCCGCCGCCGCCAAGTGCGCCCTTGCGGGTGATGTCGCGGGCCTTGCGGGCTGCCTCACGGGCGCGAGCTGCGTCGATCGCCTTGGCGATGATCTTCTTGGCTACCGGAGGATTCTGCTCCAGGAAGGCACCGAGACGCTCGTTGACGAAAGCCTGCACGGTGCCGGCGATGTCGGAGTTGAGCTTACCCTTGGTCTGGCCTTCGAACTGCGGCTGCGACAGCTTGACGCTGACGACGGCCACCAGGCCTTCGCGCACGTCGTCGCCGGAAAGGTTCTCCTTCACGTCCTTGAAGAGACCCATCGACTGGCCAATGGCGTTGATGGTGCGGGTGAGCGCACTGCGGAAGCCGGAGAGATGCGTGCCGCCGTCTACGGTATTGATGTTGTTGGCGAAGCTGAAGATCGTGTCCGAGTAGCTGTCGTTGTACTGGAGGGCGATGTCGATTTCGACGTTGTCGCGGTTGGCCTCCATGCTGATCGGCTTCTCGTGGAGAACGACTTTGCCCTTGTTCAAATGCTTGATGAACTCGGAGATCCCACCAGCGTAGCGGAACTCGGTCCGCTTCGGTTCGCCAGTCTTCGCGTCCACCTGGCGCTCGTCGGTGAGCGTGATCTGCAGCCCCTTGTTGAGGAAGGCGAGCTCGCGCAGGCGTTGGGCGAGCGTGTCGTGGTTGTACTCGGTGACGGAGAAGATGGTCTTGTCCGGCAGGAAGTGAATCTTGGTCCCACGGCGCTTGCTGACGCCCGTCTGGCGCAGGTCCGAGATGGGGTTGCCGCAGGAGTAATCCTGCTCGTAGGTGAACCCGTCGCGCCAGACTTCGACATTGAATTCCTGGCTGAGCGCGTTCACGCAGCTCACGCCGACACCGTGCAGGCCGCCCGAAACCTTGTAGTTCGATGCATCGAACTTACCGCCGGCATGGAGCTTGGTGAGCACCACCTGCACCGCCGGCATACGCTGCCCGTTGCCTGCGTCCATCATGTCGACGGGAATGCCGCGGCCGTCGTCGCTGACGGTGATCGAGTTGTCGAAGTGGATGGTGACTTCAATCCCGGTGGCGTAGCCGGCCAGTGCTTCATCGACGGAGTTATCCACGACTTCGTACACCAGATGATGCAGCCCCTGGTCGCCAGTCGAGCCAATGTACATGGCAGGACGGAGCCGAACTGCCTCCAGGCCTTCCAGGATTTTGATGTTTTCGCCGGTGTAGCTGCCGCTGTTGGCTGGAGTCGTACCGGAAGAGGAGGCATCGAAGAGATTTTTCGTTGACATGGGCTCGCTTTGGTTGCGCGTTATCAGACATTGTGCTGACTGGCGTTGCGTTTGCCGGGCGCTGTTTCCGACACCGGCCGAATTTTCCACGAAATCCACCAATCTTTTTCACGCCGTCGAGCGTTATCGAGAAAGGTGCGGTTTTGCAGTTGCCGCAATGCTTATTCAGGGGCGTCTTCCAACTCAGTGATCACGCCGGAATATGGCTTGCCTGGCGTTACGCGGGATGGAAACTGGCTGGATCGGCGCACCGGGAACACTCATCATTTTACCATGGCAAGGGGTTCGAGGAGACGATTTCAGTACTCTATTCAGGCGCGATAGGGTACTCTAAAAAGCGGCGCATTGTAGCTCTAAAATTAGATTTAGGTTATCCATTTAAGGGTACTAAAGACATAGTTCCTCCGGTAATTCTACTGTTTCATACTTACTAATTACACTGAAAACGCTGGACTTACAGTTACCTTCCGTTCTATCTCTTAGGTGCGAGCTCTGAGTTACCTAAACCCATTTCGCCCCTGAGAGGAATTTACCTATGAAGATTGCTATCCGCCTTTCCGCCGCCACCCTCGTGATCGCCGCAGCCGTTGCTGGAAACTCCATGGCCAAACCCGCGACCATTGCGACAGCTCCGCACTCCAACCTGCCCGGACCCACCCCGTATTGCAACCCCTTCACGCAGCAGTGCCCGCCCATGCGCTAAGCATAGGGAACAAGTTCTCCACAGGTAGCACGAAAGTGCTAGGGAACGGTTACTGAATTCATAGGGTGCTTGCGTAGAATCGCGCTATTCTGGATGTATTCTCAGGATGGCTGGAGCCTCCGCATGTACTCGTCTCTCGCACAAACGATCACCGTCGATCTGGATGTACTGCTGTCGGTCGCTGTTTGCGTGTTGTTTTTCCGGTCGAGCCTGCGGAAAAACTATCCGTGGATGTTCTCGTACCTTTGTCTTCGAGCCGTCACTGGAGTAGCAGTCTGGTTCCTTCTGTATGGGCCGCTGCTGGCAAGCCCAATGACGTATACAAAGGTGTTCTTCATCGTCCACTGGGCGAGCTACATGATCTCCGCTGTACTGCTTTTTCTGGCCTGCCTGGATGTGTACCGCCAGGCTCTGGCCCCGCTGCAGGGCCTGGTACGCGTGGGGACAACGATCTTCCGCTGGGCAGCTGTAGCATCGGTTCTGGTTACGGCTACAACTTTGTCGTCCCTCAGCACCGGACCGGACCTAACAATCAAGATCGGTATTCTTCTCATGCGGTGCGTCGGCACCACCGAGCTGTGCCTCTTGACACTGCTTGCCCTCAGCATGAGAGCCATTAGCCTGTCGCCGCGTAGCCGTCCTTTCGGGATGGCTATCGGACTGGGTTGGCTTGCCATCATTGACTGCACAGAGTCGAGCGTAGCGGCTCTACAGATTGCCATGAATCCGAGAGTGCAGATTCTCCTGGAATTGGGAGCCATAGTTACCCTTGCGGTTTGGACTTTGTATGCTGCGCTACCGGAAGCGACTTCTCGTAAGACCGTCACGGTTCGCGCAGACTCCACCATCTACAAGTGGGATCAGATTGCCCAGGCTCTCGGACACAAGGGGACGCAGGTGGCCTTGCAACCGACCCAGAGCTTCTTCCTGGTGGATGTGGAGAAGGTTGTCGAACGCGCCTTTACACGCACCTTGAACAGCAAGGAATCTGAGTCCTAAAGCGCCGCCCGTCAATTCCGAAATACAGAAAGGCCAGAACCCGACGGGTTCTGGCCTTTCTTCTTGAAGCACAGGCCCGGGCCAGGTCAAACCTGGGCCGGACGGGAATTACCCAGCCGTGAGCGGCTCTACGAATGCGAAACGGCCCTTGCCGCCACGATCGCGGAACTGCACCGTGCCGCTGATCTTCGCGAACAGGGTGTCGTCCTTGCCGATGCCGACATTCAGGCCGGGCTTGATTGGTGTCCCACGCTGACGGACGATGATCGTGCCACCGGTTACGACCTGCCCGCCGAACGCCTTGACGCCCAGCCGCTGTGCGTTAGAGTCGCGTCCGTTTGTTGAACTACCGCCACCTTTTTTATGTGCCATTGCAAAATCCTTTCAGAATCCAGAACTTGGGTTTCGACGGAACAGCCTAAAACTAGACAGCCGCGCCGAGCGCAACACCGTCGACCAGGATCGACTTAATGCGAACTTCGGTGAATGCCTGACGGTGTCCCTGCAGCTTCTTGTACTGCTTCTTCCGCTTGAGGTGGAAGACGAGGATCTTGGCGTGACGGCCTTCGCTGACCACTTCCGCGGTTACCGAGGCAGCGCCGGGCTTGGCGATGGTGCCAGGCTCGCCGGAGACGGCGAGAACATCGGTGAACTCGATGGTCTTGATTTCAGCCGCGCCCTCAGGGGTTTCAATCTTCTCAATCTTGACGACGTCGCCTGGGGCGACCCGGTACTGCTTGCCACCGGTACGAATCACAGCGTACATACAACCTCCAGCGCCAATGCCTATCCGGCGCGCATCTTCCATTGGTGCAAATCTCGTTGATTGGGAAGTACTTGCTCACCCTGGCAAAACTCGAGTTTGCTATTCGCGCAAACCTCTCGCGAAACCTTCGCAAACGAGTACTGACAACAGGGCTACAGGCAGAATCGCCAAACTAAGGTAGTGTATCGCCTTTGTTGACGCTAAGTCAATCCTGCCCAACTCTTGGTGAGCCTTGCATTACTGCCCCGAAGCCCTGGTGTCCGCCTGACGGCTGAAGCGCAGATCCCACATACGCGATTCGCCCACGCTCAGAGCCACAACCCTGCCCACTCCGTCGCGCAGAAAGCGCACCGTGCCCTGTTCGCAATCGAAAGCGTCCTTATACGTTGGCGTCAGCGGGAACGAAGCATCCGGCCTGCGATGAGCGACTAGCTTCCCGTTTTCCACTGCAACGCGAAGTTCTGTCTCAGCCTCATCGCTTGCGTACGTGCCGGCAAATGCGCTCAAATCCTTCGGCGTCCAGGGCTCAACACGATCCCACGCGTCCTCTCCGTAGATTGGCTGGGCGGTAAACATCGTCTCTCCGTCAAATCGCACCTTCATCCTTGCCGGATGTCCGTCAAACTCGAGGGTGCCATCTTTCTCTCCAACTTTGACTACCGAATGCTCGCGCTGATTTACGTATAGGCCGGGTTTCGCGTGCTCGGGCTGGGCCGGCGGTTTTGGCTCGCTGAGACCGAGATAGAGCCGGGTGATCTGTCCGGCGAACGCGGTGGTGTTGGCCGAGGTTGCATTGCACAGGATCGCGATCGACAGCCCCTTCGACGGGATACGCCCCAGCCAGGCCCGGTACCCGGCTGTCGCGCCGGAGTGCGCAACCTGCGCCATTCCCTCGAATTGCTCAAGGAAAAGCCCGAAACCGTACTCGACCGGCTGGCCGTCGTTGAGTGCGCTGGGCTTCTGCATTTGCGCGAAGATTGCCGGGTGGAGCTTGCCGCTGGTGATGTTGGCGTTCCACTTGAGCAGATCTCCGACAGTGGTCAGCAGGCCGCCGTTGCCGTAAATGTCCTCGAAGGGCATATCCTGCCGCCACTCCTTGCCGCGCTGCTCATAGGCAATCGCCCGATTGGGCACGATGCGGCGGAAATCGTCCCTCCATTGCGTAGACGTCATTCCGAGCGGCTCAAAGAACTCCTTGTGGCAGAAGGCCTGCAGCGACATGCCGCTCACGCGTTCGACGAGCATGGCGGCGAGATTGTAGCCGCTGTTGGTGTAGGACCAGGCTTCGCCGGGCTTGTAGTTAAGCGCATGCTGGCGACTCAGGATTTCAAGAACATTGGCGTGGGTGTATTCGCGGGTGGTCCGGGGCCAACCGGCGATTTCTTCCACGCTGCCCCAGTCGCGCAATCCGCTGGTATGGTTCAGGAGTTCGCGAACTGTGATGGGCTTTTCGTACGCTGGAAGCTCGGGGAAGTACTTCCGGATGTCGTCGTCCAGACCGACCTGCTTCCGCTCCACGAGCAGTAGAACGGCCGCGGCGGTGAACTGCTTGCTGACCGAGCCGGCTTCAAATACCGTGGCTGGCGTGTTGGCTGCGCCGTGCTCCAGGTCCGCCATGCCGTAGGCGGCTGTCCACGCGTTTCCGGAAGTCTCGCCGGCTTGCTTCGGAGCGTCCACGGCCACGGCGCAGCCGGGGGAATCGGGGTGCTGATACGCGTGGAAGACTTGCGCGAGCTTATCCGGCGATGGCGCCTGGGCGGTAGAGACAACAGGAAATGCCAGCACAACGGCAAGCAGCGGCATCACTCGAGAACGACGTACCGAAACACTCTTTGGCATGGAAGTATCCTTGCACATTTTGGTGCTTTCTCTCCTGCATCTTTCCAGGGCAGAAACCATCAGAAACCATGTGGGCAGAACGACAATTGCGGGAAGCTAGAATAAAAGCCGAACGCCGTCCGGGACCAACAAATGTCTTCCTCTTCCGCAGTTGCAACCGAAATTGCCGCGCCTCAGCCCTTGCGCGAGGGAACGATGCTGCGCGTGCTGGCGGCGGTGAGCTTCTGCCACCTGATCAACGACATGCTGCAGTCGTTACTGCCGTCGATCTACCCCATCCTGAAGTCGTCCTTCCACCTCGACTTCAGCCAGATCGGGCTGATTACGCTGACGTTTCAGATCACGGCTTCGCTGCTGCAGCCGTTCATCGGCATGTTTACCGACAAAAAGCCGCTGCCGTTCTCGCTGCCGATCGGGATGGGCTGCACCATGGTGGGGCTGGTGATGCTGGCCTATGCGCCGACCTTTGGACTGCTGCTGATTGCGGCGTCGATGTTCGGTGTGGGCTCGGCGATCTTCCATCCGGAGTCTTCGCGGGTGGCGCGGATGGCTTCGGGCGGCAGGCATGGATTTGCGCAGGCGTTCTTCCAGGTGGGCGGCAATACCGGCTCGGCAATCGGTCCTCTGCTGGCTGCGCTGATCATTCTGCCGATCGGGCAGAAGGGCGTGCTGTGGTTCATGCTGGCTACGCTGCTCGGGATTCTGGTTTTGAGCTGGGTCGGGCGCTGGTACCGGGACCGGCTGGAGCACCTGCGGTCGTTGCCAGCAAAGCTGCGCGAGCAGGGGCGGACTCTGCCGCGCGGCCAGGTGATCAGGGCGATGGCCATCCTGATGCTGCTGGTGTTTTCGAAGTACTTCTACATCGCCAGCCTGACCAGCTACTACACCTTCTACCTGATCAGCCGGTTTCATGTTTCCGTCGGCAATTCGCAACTGCTTTTGTTTCTGCTCTTTGGAGCGATCGCAGCGGGCACGCTGATTGGCGGGCCGGTCGGCGACAGGATTGGCCGTAAGTATGTGATCTGGGTTTCGATCCTGGGAGTGCTGCCGTTTACGCTGATTTTGCCCTATGCAAATCTCTTCTGGACGGCGGTGCTCAGCGTCGTGATCGGCGTGATTATCGCCTCGGCGTTCTCGGCGATTCTGGTCTACGCGCAGGAGCTGGTGCCGGGGCGGGTAGGGATGATCTCCGGGCTGTTCTTCGGATTTGCCTTCGGCATGGGCGGCATCGGCGCGGCGGTGCTGGGCAAGCTGGCCGACGCGACCAGCATCATTTACGTCTATCACGTCTGCGCTTACCTTCCGGCGATCGGGCTGCTGACCGGTTTCCTGCCGAATATCGAGCCTAAATCGGTGCGCAAGAAAGATTGATGGCGGGTGGTAGGCGAATTTGAACACGTTGGACAGAACGTTGGGCAACATCTATGAAATTGAGTTACGGTAAGGGCGTTTATCGGTACAAAAGTCGAGATCGGCGATGCACTCGACCAGGGAAACTGCGCTAGCCTAATTGCTGCCTTGAGCCGAGAATGAACCCACTGGCTTTAGTTGCTGCACAACAGCGACAAGAGCACCCCAGCCTCCGAGCAAAATGACCCAGAAGAGCACCGTAGGCCAGCCATGACGATTTTGAGCGTACAGATTCCAGTAAGAGTTCTGATCTTGGTGGACGCTGTTCTGCTGACTCGTGAAGTCACCCGCAGTGTTTGTATCCGATGTCTGGATGGACTGATCCCGTGTATCAAATACGAAATTTCTAACGTGATCAGTGCCCTGCGGCTGGAACTGCGACTTGCTGTCCAAATAAGTTCCAAGGAATCGCCCATCGCGGAATTCCAGTTCAATGATTCCACGTACGTAACCACGCCCGATCCATGGAATATCCGTGGTCACTCCCGGTGCATGAACATAGCCAGAGTAAGTGTTCAAACTCCCTACCACATAGCCGTTCGGTAGAGTGACGTAGGGGTCAGGGCTGTAGCCCACGCTTTGATGAGCAAGGTGATTCGAGATGAACGAGTGCAAGATCAGCGCCCCGGCCAGCCATCCTAGAGCCAAAAATGGCGCGATAGCATTGAATATTCGATAGCGTTTGGCAGCAAAGGTTGAATCAGGGAAGGAGCGTTTTGCGAACCTAAATAGAATGATCGAAAGAACGATGCTAACGATCGTGAGAATGAATCCCCACGTTATGAATGCCATCACAACTGCGAATCCTGCCATGACGGAATCCTACCTCATCGCACCGAGCTCGCTACGCGGGCAGTCGTTCTCAACGTTGGTAACGATAAGTCGGCATAGCGGAAGGGTACTTGCTGCTGGATAGCGGTGGCGCTTGGCTGGAATCGGGTTTCGGGATATACTAAGGGTTCGGCAGCAGGTCAGCCAGCCGCGCACTTCGGCGTTGTGGAGTTTTCCAGAGCGCAGTCCTTCGAGACACAAGCGCTCCGACGCACACGAATCGCGCCCTTCCGACCGCTCCCGGCACCCGGCAGGGAAAATCAGGATTTTTGGAGTAGAGCAATGGCACAGGTATGCGATCTTTGCGGCAAAGGCCCGCAGTTTGGTAACAACATCTCCCACGCGCACAACGTCACCCGTCGTCGCTGGAGCCCGAATCTTCAGGCTGTGCACGCGATCGTGAAGGGCGCCGGAAAGCGCATTCGCGTTTGCACCAACTGCATCAAGAGCGGCAAGGTTACCAAGGCGTAAGAGCTTTCGTTTCTTAGAGATTTCGCATGAGGGCCGGCCTCCGGGCTGGCCTTTCTAGTGTTTTCCCGGCTGAGTACCAGGCTCTTCCCAGTTCAACCCATCGGCATCGAGACCGGCTGGCGACCAGCGGTCTACGATGGCGTGCGCCAGTTTGCCGAGGGTCTTCTCGGCATCGTTGTCCCCGGTCCAGCGCTGATCTTCATTGTCCTGAGTGAAGGCGGCGATCACAACCGGTCCTGCCTTGGTCGCAATCAACGCAATATCATTTCTGACCTGATTTAATGCGCCTGTTTTGTTGGCGATAGCGGAGCCGTGCTCGCTGGTGTCCAGCGTTTCAAGGTAGCGTGGAATGCTGTTGCGGTCCTGCTGGCTGCGCAGCATATGCAGAAGCTGGCCGCAGAGTTTGCTGTCGCCGGGCAGCGGCTGCGTGCCGTCGAGGGCCAGTTTGCAGGTGGCGAAGCGCTCCATGATCGCGGCCATTTCGCGGGCGGTGGTCTTGCCGAGGCCGAATCTTGGCTGATCCGCGGGCATGGGGCCTGTGGGCGGAAGTGACACTTTCTTATAGAGATACGTGTCTTTCAGGCCGGCTGCCTGGATGGTCTGGTTGATGTGCGCGAGGCCCAGGCGGTCAATGGCGAGATTGGTCGCTGTGTTGTCGCTAAGGACGACCATCAGCATGAGCGTGTCGCGCAGGGTCAGCGGCAACGGCGTGTCCAGCAAGGCGAGGACGCCGGAGCCATCTACCTGATTCTCTTGGGTTAAGGTGAGTTTTTCGTTGAGCGTGGCGTGGCCCGAGCGGATCTGCTCGGCGGCGTCGAGCAGGACGGCGAGCTTGATGACGGAGGCGGTTTTGACCAGTTCATCAGGCACCAGCGAGGCGGTCTGGCCGGTTTTCAGGTTGTGGGCGAAGAGAGTGACTTTCCCCTGATGGGCCCGCGCGATGGCCTGAAGAGTGGCGTCGAGGGTTGGGTCTTCCTGGGCGTGAAGGAGTGGTGAGAGGGTGGCGAGAGCCACGGCGAGGAGGGTGGCACGGATGCGCATGGAGACAGCATAATGCCTGCGCTAGGCGCCGATCGCCGATTTGAATCGGAGAGCTGTGCAGGACGATGCGCAATGTTTGTCCGACGTTGCGCAATCCGCGTCGGGGACTGCGCAATCGGCGTGGCGGCGGTGCGCAGTCCGTGTGCGAAGCTGCGCAATCGCAATGGGGTTATTGCGCTTCTCTTCAGAGATAGTGTGCGACGTTCCGGTTCAGGAAGTCGGCGAAGGAATGCCAGACGGGAGTCATGCCGATGGGGACGGCTGCCGCTCCGGTGATGAACATGAGCGGGGCTGCCCACATCGTCGAGCGGTGCAGGCGGTGGAGCGAGAAGAGGTCGTAGGCGATGGGGAAGAGCAGCAGCAGACCCAGGCCGATGACGGCTCCAGCGCCGGGGGCGAGGCCGATCTTGAACCAGGGGAAGCGGCCAAGCGCTGCTTCGCAGAGGCCGATGGTGGCGAAGATGATCAGGCGCTTGTGGGTGTCCGGCTTGCGGCGGGTGGCCCAGGCGGAGTAGATGACGGGGATGAAGGCGGCCATGCCAATGAGTGGGATGGCGAGCGAGGTTTCCGGCGAGAGCGGCCCGATGTTGACGCCGCGCTTGAGCGCGTTGAGGGCGGCGACGATGCCGAGAATGATCATGATAGGCGGCAGGCAGAAACCGATAATTCCCAAGCTGCGGTGCCAGGCGACGCGGCGAGCAGAGATGAGCGCAGTCTGGACGACATAGAGGAGCATCCAGAGGGTGTAAACGGCTCCGTGGATGTGCAGGATGGGCGCTGGCAGCGGGGCGGTGACCATGCCGGCCATGAAGTACGTCCGCGAAAAGCCGTAGACCACGACCGCGCAGAGCAGGACGGCCATGAAGGAGAAGAAGGCGCGTTCGGCGGTGCGGTTGACGGGGCGGTAGAGGGGCTTGCGGGTGACGGCTTTGGGCGTACGGAGGGCATCGGTTGCCATGGTCGTTCTCCAGAGTTGTTCCAGATTTGGCCAGATTTGGTAAGGGGCGATTCCGGATAGCCGGTTGGCCTACTGCAGAGTGGAATCTTCAGGGAGAACGTTACCATGCGCGTCCCGCATGGCGATAGAAATTTATGCGGCCGGGTGAGAGTGGATGGGATTCAGAATAGGAGTGAGCGGAGGAAACAGCTGATTCCCTGCGGGAATGACAACCAAGAAAGGCAACGATACCGGTAGATTTGTTTGTCCCACCCCAGCGACAAGAACAACGGCGTCGCGAGGGTGGGGCACCCGGTTTTGCAGTGGGTGGGGAGGAAACGGTTGGTAGCTTTGCCGCTTACTTTTCCGCGTGTTCGAAGGTCAGGGAGGCTGAGTTGATGCAGTAGCGTAGACCGGTCGGCTTTGGGCCGTCGGGGAAGACGTGGCCGAGGTGCCCGCCGCAGCGGGCGCAGGTGACTTCTACGCGCCGCATGCCAAAGCTATTGTCTTCGTGCTCGTGTATGGCCTTCGAATCTGCCGGAATCGTAAAGCTGGGCCAGCCGCAGCCGCTGTCGAACTTGGCGCCGCTCTCGAAGAGCTTGGCTCCGCAGGCGGCGCAGGAGTATTCCCCGGTTTCGTGGTTCTGGGTGAGGGCGCCGGTCCAGGGGCGTTCCGTGCCTTTTTCGCGGAGTACGTGATATTGCTCCGGGGTGAGCTGGGCGCGCCATTCGGCGTTGGATTTTTCTATTTTTTCAGTCATTTGGTGCCTCTAGAGATTTGATCCACGTGGGTGGTGGTTGGTTGCAAGGGTAGCGGACAGAGAACAGCTGACAGAGAACAGCATACGGTTCCCTGGGGAAATGGGAGTAGATAAGAGACTATGGTCGCGTCGATGCGGTGAAAGCGGCTGCTCTGGGATGATCCCTATCCGGTCTCAGGCGAACGTATAGTTGGGCCATGACGTTCCGGAGTGAGATTGAAACCGCGCAGCCGACTGCTGAAGACATTGCGCACAGGCGCTGGATGTATGTGCCTTACGACCGTTCCACGGACCGCGTGGGGCCGATCAGCGAGCAGGCTGCCGCTGACACGGGGATCGTGATGGTTGAGTCCACGGCGAAGGCTCTTCGGCGGCCTTATCACAAGAAGAAGCTGGTGGTGCTGATCTCGAACATGCGGCATTTCGCGCTGGAGCAAGCGGCGCGAGGCGTCGCCGTGCTGTATCACTTTTCGCCTTTGAGTCATGGGCAGGCGCTGCTGGAGCTGCAGCGGAGCCGCGGTCTGCCTGCGCTTACATGCATGACTCCGGCTGAGCGCGAGCTGCGGCTTGATCTGGACTCGGCGCAGCGGAGCGGGCTGGCCATTGAATTTGTTGAGGATTCCACGTGGGCTTCTACCACGAAGGACTTTACTGGCATTTATGGAGGCTATGCGCCGGGGAAGTCTTATGTGATGGACCGGTTTTACCGGCGGATGCGAGAGAAGACGGGCGTTCTGATGAAGAGTGGCAAGCCCATTGGTGGGAAGTTCTCGTTTGATGCCGAGAACCGGAAGGCTTTTCGCGATGAGGTGCCCGTTCCTGTGCCGCCGACTTTCCCGCCGGATTCGATGACAGACGAAGTGATCGCGTATGTGGAAGAGACTTACGGGCATCACTTTGGAACGACGCGTGGCTTCGATTTGCCCTGCAAGGGGGAGGATTGCGACCGGTTCTGGGGATTCTTTCTTGAGCATTTGCTGCCGCACTTTGGAGATTTTGAAGATGCGATGCGGGATGATCATTTGCACCTGTTTCACTCGAAGACTTCAGTGCTGCTGAACCTTGGCCGCTTGCTGCCGATGGATCTGATTCGCGACGTGGAGGAGCGGGCTGAAAGGGGGCTGGCGCCGATGGCTTCGTGTGAGGGATTTATCCGGCAGGTGCTGGGGTGGCGGGAGTTTATGCGGCATGTGCATGAGCAGACGGATGGGTTTCGGCTGCTGGAGGGACATGTGTTGCAGGAAAAGCGCAGACGCCCGCAGGAGGTTTCTCCCGACCAGACGGCGGAGGCGGCTAAGGCTTATGAGGTGGCCGGAAAACACGATCCCTATGCCGGGGCGCGGCCTTCGGCTCTGGGTGCTTCGCTTCCCTTGCCCGCTGTGTATTGGGGTGTGAAGTCGGGTTTGCATTGCGTGGATACTGTAGTCGCCCAGGTGGTGGAAGAGGGCTGGTCGCACCACATTACGCGGCTGATGGTGCTGTCGAATCTGGCGGTGCTCTGTGGGTTTTCTCCGCGGGAGCTTACGGACTGGTTCTGGATGGCGTATGTGGATGCGTATGACTGGGTGGTCGAGCCGAATGTGCTTGGGATGGCGACGTATGCGGATGGCGGGATGACGGCGACCAAGCCGTATGTCTCGGGGGCGGCTTATATTAACCGGATGTCGAACTTCTGCGGGCATTGCGCGTACAACCCGAAGATTTCGGTCGGGCCGGGGTCCTGCCCGTTTACGGCGCTTTACTGGACGTTTCTGGAGCGGAACCGGGCCATCCTTCAAGGGAATATCCGCATGGCGATGCCTTATATGACGTTGCGCAAGAAGCCGGAGCAGGAACTGGTGCAATTGCGAGCGCGGGCGGATGAGGCGGTGGAGCATCTGGCTGGTTTCGGGCGGCCGGAGTATTAGAGCTTACGATAGGGCGGGCTTTCAGCCCTCGGTCTGTCTCGTCGCACTCTACCCAGGGCGTTGCCCTGGGCTGGTATCGAACGCGCCTTTGGCGCTGAAAGAACGAACAGCAGATTCCCTGCGGGAATGACAAACAAGAAAGCAAGAGTAGCCACAGGTCATTCGGCTTCGCACCAGTTAGGCGAGCGGGGCCATGTGTTTTGTGTTGGTGTAGGTGTAGGTGATGCGGTTGATGACGGTGATCGTCGATAGGACGGCTAGTACCCAGAGGACTGGGGCCATGACTCCCCAGTGGTTGAAGAGGGCGCCGAGGATGACGAGGACGATGCGCTCGGGGCGCTCCATGAAGCCTACTTTGCAGGAGCCGATGAGGGCTTCGGCGCGGGCGCGGGTGTAGCTGACCATCAGCGACGTGACCATGACGAAGGCGACCAGGACGACATAGCGGAAGTGGTTCACGCGGGCGTAGTAGACGATGAGGCCGAAGAAGAGGACAACGTCGGAGTAGCGGTCGATTACCGAATCGAAGAAGGCGCCGAATACGGTGACCTGATTGTTGCGGCGGGCTACGCGGCCGTCGACCATGTCGAAGAGACCAGCGCCGATGATGACCAGGCCGGCGTAGAGGAACATCTTACCGGCGTTGGTGGCGTTAGCGTTGCCGAAAAGGAAGGCTGCGCCGATGTTGATGACCAGGCCGATGAAGGTGAGGAAGTTGGGCGAAACCTTGGTGAGCGCGAGGCCATGCACGATCTTGTTGAGGAGCCATCCGCAGGCGCGGCCAAAGGCGCTGGTCCAAGTCCGGTGATGGGTTTCGCCGTGGGTGATCTCCACTGGTTATGCTCCTGCTTCGTCGTGGATGGTGACCAGTTTGAGGACTTCGAGCTCGCGCTTGCCGTTGGGAGTGACGACGATGGCGACGTCTCCAACGCGCTTGCCGATGAGGGAGCGGCCAATGGGCGAGGTGGTGGAGATGAGGCCCTTGGAAACGTCCGACTCTTCGCTGGTGACGAGCTTGTAGATGATTTCTTCTTCTTTGGTGGTGTCGAAGACGGTGACGGTGGCTCCGAAGGCTGCCTTGTCGCGCGGGATGTTGGCGAGGTTGACGAGCGAGAGCTCAGCCATGCGCTTCTTGAGGGCGCCGAGGCGGGCGTTAACGAAGTCCTGACGCTGCTTGGCCATGTGGTATTCGGCGTTTTCAGAGAGGTCGCCGAGGGCGACGGCCTTCTTGATTTCCGCCGGTAGTTCGTGGGCCAGCTCGTGCTCCATCTGGTTGATCTGTTCCTGGAGCTGCTTTTTGATGTGCTCGGTCATTCGTTTCCCGCTGCGATGAGAGTCAGTACGTGAGAGTACTGGAAACCTCGATTATACGGCGTTCCGGCGCTCATCCAAAAAGGATTGGAGGATGAGAGTAGCGGCTACCTGGTCGACGAGGGGCTGGTGTTCCTGGCGGGGTTTGCCAGCGGCGTAGAGGATTTCGTGGGCTGCGCGGGAGGTGAGGCGCTCATCCCAGAGGTGGACAGGGAGGTTGGCGAGAGTGGCGAGTTGCTGGACGAAAGCTTCGTTCTTGGCGGCCTGAGCGCTGGGCTCGCCGGACATGTGGAGCGGGTTGCCGGCGACGATGGCGATCACTCCATATCTGCGGCAGAGGCGGGCGAGGGAGCGGAGATCGTCTTTGGGATTGCGCTTGCGGGTGAGCGTCAGGACGGGCTGGGCGGTGAGGCCGAGCTCGTCGGAGACGGCTACGCCGATGCGTTTGGAGCCGATATCGAGGCCGAGGTAGCGCGGGATGGGGTTGGTTTCGATGGTATCCCTCGAATGCAGACTCTAGATTACGGCTTGAGGGACGGAGGCAAAAGCAGATTCCCTGCGGGAATGACAACAAGAAGGACAAAGGCAAGAGCAAAGCCGGCGGCAGGGGGCAGACCGCAATTCTGAGAAGCAGCGATGGAGTGCCGATAGAATCTTAAGAAGAGAATCTACTTAGGCGCTGGGTGCGTCTTATCTCACAGGGCTTTTCTGCCCGAAAATTCAGCCTCAGTTTTGAAGGAAGGTTTCCCCGAAGAATGGTGCGCCGCAGACGGACGAGTGTCAGGAAGAAGAAGGGTCTGGGTTGTGGCGGGTTCTTCGCAGTGCTGTTGCTGCTGGCCGTGATTGCGGCTGGCGGGGTGGGCTGGCTGGTGTTCACGCCGGTTGGGCCGCAAACGGAGACATTTGTTGAGATTGCTTCAGGCAGCACCAGCAGCCAGATTGGCATCCAGTTAGAGCAGGCTGGGGTAATTCGGAGCCGGTATGCGTTTGACCTGGTACGGATCTGGAAGCGCGGCCGGTTGAAGGCGGGCGAGTACCGGTTTGATCGCGCTTTGCCGGTCACGGATGTGTATGCACGGATTGCGCGCGGCGACGTATTTACGCTTCCGGTGACCTTTCCCGAGGGTTCGACGCGGTTTGATATTGCCGCACGGCTGGCGCAGGCGGGGTTTGTGAACCTCGTGAACAAGGAGGATTTTCTGACTGCTACGACGAAAGAAACTCCTCTGATTGCCGACCTGGATCCGCAGGCGAAGAGCCTGGAGGGATATCTGTTCCCGGACACGTACCGGTTTCCGCGCAAGGTGAGTGCGGCGCAGGTGATTGCGACGATGCTGAAGCGGTTCCGGACGGAGGCGGCGCAGATTGGGCTGTTCGGGGCGGCTGGCGGGAACGGCAGGGCAGCTGGAAGCGTACATGACGTGGTGACTTTGGCTTCTTTGGTGGAACGCGAGACGGCGGTGAACTCGGAACGGCCTCTGGTGGCAAGTGTGCTGAAGAACCGGCTGGCGAAGCAGATGCCGCTGATGACCGATCCTGCCGTGATCTATGGCTTGCAGCTTGAGGGCAAGTGGCGCGGGACGATCTACCAGTCGGATCTGGCGCGGGATACGCCTTACAACACGTACAAGCATGCGGGGCTGCCGCCGGGACCGATTGCCAATCCTGGGTTGCCTTCGCTGAAGGCGGCTATGAGTCCGGCGCCGACGGATTATCTCTATTTTGTGGCGGCTGGGGCCGATCCGCAGGGGAAGTCGCGGTTTGCGGCGACGCTGGAAGAGCATAACAAGAACGTTGCCAGCTACAGGCAGGCCGTTAAGCAAGCAGGTGGACGTTGACGATGGCGAGCTGTAGGCCAGGAGATTGGAAGCGGTGGGCTGCATTGGCGGTGCTGACGGCTGGGATGCCGGCGATGACTGGGTGTGTGGCCCTGTTTACGTCGAAGCGGAGGCTGCCGGCTCCGCTGGCTCCGGCGAGTGTGCAGACTGCGTCCGCCGATGAGCTGGTGGCGAAGCTGAACGAGAACTGGGCGAAGTTCGAGAGTCTGACGGCGACGGTGGATATTGTCGCAAGCCGGTTGAAATCGAAGGAAGGCACGGCTACGGATTATCCTTCGTTCCGCGCGAACCTGCTGGTCCGCAAGCCGGAGATGCTGCGGATGCTGGGCAAGGCTCCGCTGGTGCAGACGCCGATGTTTGACCTGGGCAGCGACGGCGTGCACTTCACGCTGATTGTGCCGCCGAAGAGCAAGGTCTACCAAGGGCTGAATGCCAGCAAGGGGACTTCGCCGAACTGGTATGAGAACTTGCGGCCGGGGTTCCTGTTCGACGCGATGACGGTGCGGGGATTGGCGCAGGACGAGCTGTATTCGGTGCTGGCGGAGACGATTACCGAAGAGGATGCGGCGAACAAAAAGCTGCTGATGCGGCCGGATTATGTGCTGAACATTGTGCGGCGCAAGGCGGGTAGCCAGGCTCTTTACCCGGTGCGCGTGATTCGCTTCCATCGCGAGGATCTGCTGCCGTATGAGCAGGATCTCTATGACGACAAGGGTGAATTGGAGACGCAGGTGATCTACGGGCCTTACCAGGACTTTGGGGGCACGAAGTATCCGGGGACGATCACGTTGAAGCGGCCTGAAGAGGAATATCAACTGGTGATGACTGTGGAGCGGGTGACGGCAAATCCACCGCTGACGGACGACCAGTTCCAGGTGAAGATTCCCAATGGATCTACGATCCAAGTGCTGCAGTAACGCACTGCTAGTGGGTTGCTCGTCTCCGTAAATGATCTTTCGCATTTCACAGACCTGATCGGAATAATACAAATTCATCGCCCCTCGGGAGACTCTGCATCGAAACGTTCTGGAGCAGGTCTCCCGAGGGATGGAATATGTATCATCACGTGAAAAAGCTCATGTACACGGTCACCGTGGACACCCCGAATATTCGGTTCGGGAATATGCTGCTGGAACAATTCGGCGGAGCGAACGGCGAGTTGGCGGCAGCAATGCAATACACGATTCAAGGCTGGAATTGCGTGGACGATATCGCGAGGCGTGATCTGCTTCTCGATATCGGTACGGAAGAGCTGAGCCATCTGGAAGTAGTCGGTGCCCTGATCCGGATGCACCTCAAGGGCTTGAAGACGAACCGCGAGGCGGCCGAGGCTGACCCGCTGGTGACGATTGCCGGTGGCGGCGGCGTGGGACTCTTCGACTCCATGGGCAACGCGTGGACGGGCAACTATCTCAACGTTACGGGCGAGATGGATGTGGATCTACGCTGCAACATTGCAGCCGAGGCGCGAGCAAAGATTGTCTACGAGCGGCTGCTGGATCACACCGACGATCCGGGGTCGATCGATACGCTGCAGTTCCTGATGACGCGCGAAATTACGCACATGAAGGCGTTCTCTGCGGCGCTCGAAAGCCTGGAAAAGTCTCCGTTTTCGATTGGCCGGCTGAAGCCTACGCCGGGCATCGTGGATGAATATTTCAACGCTTCGACTGGTGTTGGCAGCGAGGGCGATGAGGATATGCATGGCCCCTGGCAGACCAGCTTTGGCCTGCAGCCTGTTGAGTCTGAGTTGCACGGCGGTCCAGGGCTCTCTGTCGACTTGATCGATGGAAAGGTTCCAGGAGAGGACCGCGGGAAGCAGGATGCTGGACGGCCTCTGAACGGCGCTCCTGCGAAGGAAGAGCTGGTTGGCGCCGAGAACGCCTAAACGCCTGTAGCTGGAAAAAAACTGCTGAATTGCAAATTCCCGGGCCGGGTCTTTAAAAGACAGGCTCGGGAATTTGTACGTTGCGGGCTTCACGAACGTGCTTGGCCAGCGCCCACTTGAGGTCTTCGATTCCCTGCCCAGTCACGGCTGAGATGGGGTAGAACTCGAGCTTGCGGCGCTTGATTGCGGCGGTGAGCTTCTTCAGCTTTTCCGGGTTGGCGGAGTCGATTTTGCTGGCGACTACGATCATTGGCTTTTCGTCGAGGCCGTGGCCGAAGTTGGCCAGTTCCTGGTTAATGACCTTGAAGTCCTCGACGGGGTCGGGCCGGCCGGAGCCGTCGGAGACGTCGACGAGGTGGACGAGAACGCGGGTGCGCTCGATGTGGCGCAGGAACTGAACGCCGAGGCCATGGCCCAGGTGAGCGCCTTCGATGAGACCGGGCATGTCGGCTACGACGTAGCTCTCGTTGTGCGGCTCTTCGCCTACGGTGACGACGCCGAGGTTCGGTTCGAGCGTGGTGAAGGGATAGTCGGCAATCTTGGGCTTGGCTGCGGAGATGCGCGAGATCAGCGTCGACTTGCCGGCGTTGGGGTAGCCGACGAGGCCTACGTCCGCGAGAAGCTTGAGCTCGAGGCGGTAGGTTCGCTCTTCGCCGAGGCGGCCGGGCTCGGATTCTCGCGGGGCCTGGTGGGTGGGGGTGGCGAAATGCTGGTTGCCACGGCCGCCGCGACCGCCCTTGGCAACGACGAATCGCTCGTTGGGCTGGGAGAAGTCGTGGATGAGCTCGCCGGTTTCCGCGTCGTATACGGAGGTGCCGACGGGGACGTTGATGATCTTGGATTCGCCGTCGCTGCCGGTGCAGTTGGAGCCTTCGCCGTGGCGTCCGCGCTCGGCCTTGTGCTCGGGGTTGTAGCGGAAATGGATCAGCGTGTTGTGCTGCTGGCTGGACTGCATGATGACGTCGCCGCCACGACCGCCATCGCCGCCGGAGGGGCCTCCGCGGGGAACGAACTTTTCGCGGCGGAAGGCAACGCACCCGTTGCCGCCATCGCCGGCCTTGACCAGAATTTTTGCTTCATCGATAAACATCGTGCGAAATACCAACTTCCTATCTAGCTAGTCTACCGGAAATCGGAATATACTCGCCTGCAACTCCCTGAACCTGTTCCGCGATAGCAGTTATTGGATGAGGATGGGCTGGCCTGCGACTTTCCTTTTTGCTGGCTGAGGAGTGATTGCTGTTTCCCTTTTCCCGGATTTGCTCTGGATCCGACCCTGCTGCCCCTGAGATTTGGGCTGCAGTGGTTGCGGGGATTGGGCGATGGGCTTCCTTTGGATAAATCGGGCTTTAGGGCGGTATCGGTGGGCTTGCCTGCTGGGCTTCGCCCTGCTTTGGACGCTGTCGGCGCGGGCGGAGGCTGGCAGTGCTGCGACTGGAACCCTGGCTGGACGGTTGACGGACTGGCATAGTGTGCCGCTGGTGGACGCTGCTGTTGTCGTGCGGAATCTGGCGACGGGTGCGGTGGCGCGCGGCGTTACCGGGAAAGACGGGAGCTACCGGTTTGCAGGGCTGGGGCCGGGGGAATACCGGCTGGAGGCGGATGTTCCCAAATTGGGCAGAGGAGCTGTTGAGGGAATTGTGGTTTCTGCGGGCCACGCTACTCGCGTGCAGGCGGCGCTGGTGATGGAGTTGCCTACGCCTGTCGAGGAGCCGCTGACCGCGCGGGAGCTGCCGCATGAACTGGATCCCGTTGCGCCGGCGGTGACGACCGTCCTGAGTGGAGAGGAGCTACGCGGGTTGCCTGCGAGTTCACGGAACTGGGTGGAGTTTGAGGCGCTTACGCCAGTCGCGAATCCCGCTGAGGCTGGTGGCGTGGGTGCGGGGCGGGGTGGGCAGATTGGGGATCCTGTCTCAGGTCGGGATGACGTTGCGGCTCCGATGGCGCATGAGGAGGCTGAGGCGGCGGGGATTGACGGGATGGAGAGTTTGCCGGAGTTTCAGGCTACAGGGGAGCGGCGGGATCGGGCAAATGAAGGGCTGGGTGAATCTGCGGTGGGGTTGATGGAGGCTCGGTCGGGAAATCCGGATGTGGGATCGGCGAACGGCGGGGTGCTGCGATTGTTTACAGGTCGAGGGACGAACGGGCTGCATGGACAGGCGTTCTATCTGGACCGGCAGGGGTGGTGGGGCGCGCGAAACCCGTTTACGCAGTGGGTGAAGGAGACGGCTCCGGCTGCAGGGATCGAGATTGCGCAGTTTGCGGAGGAGCCGTATACGCCGGAGGATTTGCGGCAGACATTCGGGTTCGGGGTTGGGCGGCATCTCAAGCGGGACAAGCTGTACTGGTTTGCGGCGATGGATGGGCTGTTGCGAAATGACCCTGGAGTGGCGATGACGCGGCATGCCGGAAACTTCTTTGCGCGGCCTTCCAACAACGAATTGCGTGTGCTGGCGACACGGCTGGGGAGGACAGGCGACGCGCTGGATCAGGCAGTGGCGGATTATTCGGCGGTGTTGGAGAAGGTGGCCGGGTTGCTGGGGCCGGTGCCGCGGCAGATGGCTCAGTGGCAGGGGTTTGAGCGAGTGGACTGGCAGGTGACGGAGCGGCAGCACCTCAGCGTCGAGGGAAGCTTTGCGAATCTCGATGCGCCGGGGGGTGGGCGGTCGCGGAGTTCTGAGACGTATGGGAGCCACAGTTTCGGGAACGTGCAGGGGCAGGAAACGTGGGGGTTGGCGAAGCTGGAGAGCTTTTTGACTGCGGACCTGTTGAACATAGTTGGAGTGCAGTTTCGCGGGCGGGTACAGAGCGAGACGGCGCAGGCGCCTTCGGAGTTTGAGAAGCTGCTGATTGCGAACTCGTTTGGGGCGGTGCCGGAGATGATTGCGGACTCGAAGTATGGGTTTGTGCTGGGTACGCCGGCTGCGCTGGGCGGGCGGAATTTTCCTGAGGAGCGTGTGTTTCAGGGGCAGGATACGGTGAGTTGGGTGCATGGGGCACACATGATCAAGGCGGGCGGGAGCTTCGACCATTTGCAGGACACGGTGGGGTCGCTGGTGAACCAGACCGGGACCTACTCCTATGCGGATGTGCTGAATTTTGTTTCGGATGTGGCGAGCTTTGAGGCCTTTGGGTTGGGGGGCGTGGGAGATGGATCCTCTGGTCAGCATAACTGCGATCAAACCGGGCGGGTCTATGTGAAAGGCAGCGGGGTTGGGAGCGAGTTGGGTGGACTGGGGTACCTACCCTGCTATGCGTGGTATTCGCAGCGGACAGGTCCGGCGAACTGGCATTTGAGTACGAACGATCTGGCGGGTTTTGCTACGGAGCAGTGGCAGCCCTTCGGCGGCCTGACAATTTCTACGGGCGTGCGGGTGGAGGCGCAGCAGTTGCCGCCGCGGATCGGGTTTATGGACAATCCTGCGCTGCCGCAGACCGAGCGCCTGCCGGGGACGGTGATGAACTGGGGTCCACGGGTGGGGGCGGCGTGGTCGCCGGCGAAGCGAACTGTCGTGCGGACTGGGGCTGGGCTTTACTTTGGGCGGATCGGACAGGCGGCTATCTTTGCGGGGCTGACGCAGACGGGTTCGTTCAATGGGGATCTCGACTTCTTTTTCAAGCCTACGGATGTGGGTGCGCCGCCGTTTCCCTTTGTCTTTAGCGGGGCTCCGCAGACGGTGGTGACGCCGGGGGCGGTGGCGTTTGCGAAAAACTTTCGGGCGCAGGAGGTGGCGCAGGGGGTGTTCTCGGTGGAGCAGGAGTTACCAGGACGGTGGGTGTTGGAGGCCAGCGGGATGGCGAGCCTGGGGCGGCGGTTGCCGATTTCTGTGGATACGAATCTGGTGCGGGCTGTGGATGGGTTTGGGGTGCCTCGATCCGTGACTTACGACGTGGTGGATGGGACGGGGAAAGGGCCAATCAAGTCTTCTTCGATCGAAGTCCCGCTCTATACGGAGCGTGGGAATTCGGCTTACCAGCAGATTGTTTCGAAGGAGGATAAGGCGAATTCTACCTATGAAGCCGGGATGCTGAAGCTGACGCGGTACGGCGGACGGGGGCTGAATGTACATGCGCACTATGTGTTTGCGCATGCGGCGGATTGGAATCCGAATGAGTCGGGGCAGGTGACGGGGAATGATGTGCTGGACCCGGCGGATTTCCGGCTGGAGTACGGGCGGTCGAATCTTGATATCCGGCACTCGGCGGGGGCTACGGTGATGTACTCCGCTCCTTGGAAGCTTGCAGGATGGGAGGGCGTGGCGGGCAATGGATGGAGCGTGGCGGCGGTGGGGCAGTTTCGCAGTGGGCTGCCGTACACGATGCGGACGGGCGGGTATATTCCAGGGTTCTTCGATCCGGGCGGGAAATTGATCGAAGGTGTGGGGACGGGGATGAATGGTTCCGCAGGGGATAACCGGGTATATGGGCTGGGTGGGGATGGGAAGACTTATAACATCGGGCGGAATACTTACCGGTATCCTTCGACTTACACGGGGGATATGCGGGTAGCGAAGCGGTTCGACTTAGCGCGGCACCGTCAGCTTGAGTTTCTGGCGGAGAGCTTTAACTTGCTGAATCACCAGAATGTTACTTTGCTGGAGACGACCGGGTACACGATCTATCGCGGGAGCACGTCGGGTGGGCGGCCTACTTTCAATTTTCTTACCGGGTTGACGAAGGCTGGCTTGCCAAGCGAAGTGCCGGAGTTTGGGAAAGCGCTGGATGTGAATGCTACGAATTTTTACCGTCCGCGCGAGTTTCAGTTCGGGGTGCGGCTGCGGTTTTGAGAACAATTCTCTAACTTAGATGTTCCGTGTAGCGCTCCATCGCTGGTTGGACATTTGATTCCAACCATGGGCGGTGGTGCGTGGTTACTTATGTCCGGCATAATCCGGCCTGATCCAAAGACTCCCCTATTTTGCACTTGAATTGGCCTAAGCCAATCACGATCCGATCCCGACTCGACTTTGATCTGAGGAATTACTTCATGCCAGTACAGCACGACAACTCTCTCTGCGGGCGCCAGTGCGGCGCTTCGCGTGTTTCTCCACTTTCCCTTCCGCGCCAGGGTGTACGTCTGGTCCTGATCCTGATGATGAGTCTCGGGATTGCTTTTCCTGCGCTGGCGCAGCAGTTTGCGACGCTGAACCTTACCGTGCATGATCCCTCGGGAAGTAACGTGCCGCAGGCGAAGGTGACGGTGCGCAATGTGGATACGGGCGCGGTGCGCGAAGATGTTTCGGATAAGACTGGGATCGCAGTGATTCCGGGGCTGGCGGCGGGGCGGTATACGTTGACCGTGGATGCCGGAGCGTTCAGCACGTACAAGGCTCCGTTGACATTGACGCTGGGGCAGGTGGCGGAGGTGGACATCGCGCTCCAGATTGCCGCGGCCACGACGCAGGTGGAGGTTCACGACACGGTCGCGGGGATCGATAAGGAACGGTCGGAGCGGAGCCAGGTGATCGATCCGAAGCAGATTGCCGATCTGCCGATTGCGGAACGGGACTTCATCGGCTTTGCGCTCCTGACGCCGACGGCGGCGATTGGCCGCAGCACGACGACCGCGGCGCAGTCTGCCTTCCAGGAGACGGTGCTGATGATCAGCTTCGGCGGATTGCGCGAGACGCACAGTGTTTTCTACGGGCTGGACGGGATCGACTACACGACGACGGTTTCCGGCGTGCAGCGTGTGAGTCCGGCGCTGGATTGGGTACAGGAGTTTCGCGTGGTGAACGGGCCGGATGCCGCAGGCGGCGGTTTGAACCTGGGCGGCGCGGTGAACACGATCACCAAGTCCGGCACAAACGATCTGCATGGCTCGGCTTATGACTACATTCGCAACAACGCGATCGACGCGAATAACCTGCTGTCGGCGCCGGGCTTTGACACGCTGCGCTTTAACCAGTTTGGCGCTACGCTGGGCGGGCCGATCCGGAGGGATAAGGCCTTTTACTTTGCGGGGTATGAAGGGCAACGGAGGGCGCAGTCGCCGCTTTACTCTCGCTTTGTGTTGAAGTGCATCGATACGGAGGGATGCCTGGGACCGGGCACGCCCAGCATCAACGAAGTGAAGACGAAGCTTGGTCTGTCGCCGGAAAATCTCGGATCAATCCTGATCATCAACGACTACAACAACGCCTTTGGCAAGTTCAACGATGTGCTGAGCAACCGCAACACATTGTCGGCCGGATATCAGTACACCAATGTGCATAACGGAAATACTCCAGCCGCTTCGCCGGGACAGGGATTGCCTTCGAGCTATCGGAACAATCTGGTTCACGATCAGACGGTGTACGCGAACCTCTTCCATGTTGTGAACAGCCAGCTGGCTCTGGAGAGCTCGGCGGCTTTCAGCCGGCGCATCTTTTACATGAGCCCAGTAGGGGCGGGGTTTGAACCGGCGCTGAACGTGGCGGATACGCTCTATAGCGGCGGGTTTCTAGGTGGCGTGAGCTACTACAGCGAGCACCATTTCCAGGCGCGCGAAGCGGCAACGTACACGCATGGAACGAACTCGCTGCAGGTTGGCGTGGAGTTTGAGCCGATCTGGTTCTCGGCGCAGACGCCTTACTTTACGCCGGGCGTAGGTATCTTCAGTCCGCAGAGCTTCTTTGGCGCGGGGCCGTTTGCGGCGTTTGGAGCGGGGACGGCGGTGGAGTTCCTGTTCCAGCAGACCAGAGCTGACTTCGGGAACCAGGTGCCGCAGCGGAATGTGCCGTTTGAGGGCGGTTTCTATGACGGGCCGGATGGACCGGCGCGAGAGGCTGCGGATCACGTGGCTTTCTGGCACAAGCTGGGGGCGGTCTACGTGCAGGACCAGTGGCGGGCGCGGCCGAACCTGGCGCTTTCGTTTGGCGCACGGTATGACCTGGACTTTCTGCCATCGGCATCTGACCTGAAGATTCTGGGGAAGATGAATCCGACGAACTTTGGCAATATTCAGCCGCGTGTTGGCGTTGCCTATGCGTTCCGCGGCGGCAAGGGCGTGGTGCGGTCGACCTTCGGGCTGTATACCGGGTCGTTTGAGTACAGCAGCCTGGTCAACGGGTGGCATGGCGCCGCTCCGTTTACGACGATGAACCAGCCGCTCTTGTCGGACTTTGCCAATCCCTCGGATGACCTGGTCGGGTTTGGTCCGGCGGGCATGGTGGGAACGGCTGGGCCGGTGCTGGCGGGCGCGGCGTTCTCGAACTTCACGCATAACGGGATCTACCCTGCGCCGGGGATTCTGAAGCAGTTTCCACTTGGGTTCACGAAGCGCAAGTTCCCTTCCGCGTATTCCGAAGCGGCCAACTTCGAGATTGAAAACGAGCTCGGCAGGGGCTGGTATCTGACGGCGGGGTATCACTGGCTCCACGCCATGCACCTGATAAGCTCGAACACCATCAACGGGCTTCCCAATGGAAATCTGAGTGATGGCCGTCAGAAGTTTGCGCCGGCTGATCCGAAGTTTGGGTTTGTACTGTTTGCCACACCCTCGGGATGGTCGCTGTATAACGCGGGGACGGTAAGCCTGCGCAAGAACTTTGGCCAGCACTACAGCGTGATGGCGAACTACACCTATGGCAAGTCCATCGACGTGGCGACGGAGAACCAGTTGCAGGACGAGCCGCAGAACTATCTGCATCCGGAGTATGACCGGGCAGTGAGCGACAACGATGTGCGGCATCGCTTCATCCTGACGTTGATGGGAGAGTCGCCAAAGACCTGGGTTGCGCCGCTGCGAAATCTGTCATTCTCGATGTTGAACACGCTGCAGAGCCCGCAGTATTACAGCATTCTGGCTGGCTCGGACGTGAACGGGGATGGGTTCCCGTTCAATGACCGCGTCGGTAGCGTCGGGCGCAGCTCGTATCGCGGGGCTTCGTACTACGACACCGATGCGCGGCTGCAGAGGCTGTTTCATGTAGGTGAGCGGCTACAGGTGAATGTGAGTGCCGAGGCGCTGAATCTGCTGAACCGGGTGAACGTGCAGGATGTGGACCAGGTGTATGGCGCGGCGGAGTTTGCCGGGGCTACGCCGAAGGCATTCGGCGACGGGGTGACCAGCCCGGCGAATCCGACGTTTGGCACGCCAACGTTTGCCGGCGCTGCGCGGCAGTTTCAGTTTTCGGCGAAGCTGAAGTTCTAATCAGCGGCTGGTTCGGACGAGTAAGACAACACTAAGCCGGAGACCTACTGAACGGGGTCTCCGGCTTTTTTATGTGCGGGAATCAGCTGGTGTGGTCGAGGATGATTTTCCAGCCAGTTGGCGTTTTGTGCCAGATGAGGCTGAAGATGCCGTCGTCTTTGGCGGCTTCGCCGTGGGTGGTGCGGTCGAGGTGGAAGTGGCCGGTGACGATGGCGTATTCGGTCGGGCCGGTGCTGGTGGGCAGCAGGCGGATGTCGAGGTCGTGGAAGGTTAGCGTGCCCATCTGCTCGTGGGTGGAGTAGCTCTTCTTGTAGCGCTCGAGGATGGGGCCATACCCCTTTGCGATGTTCTTGCCGATGAAGGTGGTTTCGGGTGAGTTTTCGTAGGATTCCATGAATGCGGGGATGTCGCTGCGGTTCCAGGCCGCGACCTGCGCTTCGAGGACGGTGCGGATGGCGGCCTCTTCCGCGTGAGCTGACTGAGCCTGGGAATGACTCGTTGCGAGGATCAGCACGAGTGCCACAGCAAGGTTGAAGATAAGTTTGGTTGGGTAAGCACGCATGGAAATCCCTCCGATGCCAGCCTACAATGAGTGCATGCCTTCAACTGCGGAAAATGGGCCGTTCAAAATTGTTCATGCGGTTTGCTCACATGACTGCCCGGATTCGTGTGCCGTTCTGGTGACGGTGAATGCGGAGGGGCGGGCGGTGAAGGTGCAGGGCGATCCTTCGCACCCGGTGACGCAGGGGTTTCTGTGCGGCAAGGTGGCGAAGTACCTGGACCGCGTCTATTCGCCGCAGCGGCTGCTCTATCCGCTGCGCCGGAAGGCGGGTGTGGCGAAGGGACCGCTGGAGAAGGGCCGGGAGATGGAGGCCTTTGAGCGGGTTTCGTGGGATGAGGCGCTCGACGGGATCGCTGCAAAGCTGAAGGAGACTGCGGAGACGTATGGGCCGGAGTCGGTGCTGCCTTACAGCTATGCGGGGACGATCGGGCTGCTGGGGTTTGGGTCGATGGACCGGCGGTTCTTTCACCGGCTGGGCGCTTCGAGACTCGACCGGACGATCTGCGCGGAGGCTGGCGGGGAGGCCTGGAAGCTGGTCTACGGGAAAAAGCTGGGAACGCCGAACGAGGAGTTTCCCAAGGCGAAGGTGATTATCGCCTGGGGCGCGAATATCCATGGCAACAACGTGCATCTGTGGCCGTTTGTGGAGCAGGCGCGGCGCAACGGCGCGCGGCTGATCGTGATTGACCCGTACCGGACGAGGACGGCGGCGCTGGCAGACTGGCATATTGCCATTCGGCCGGGGACGGATGTGGCGCTGGCGCTGGGGATGATGCATGTGATCCTGCGCGATGGGCTTGAGGATCGCGAGTATGTCGAGCGGATGACGCATGGGTTTGGTGAGCTGGCCGAGCGGGTTCGCGAGTATACCCCGGAGCGGGTGGCGGAGTGGACCGGGCTGACTGCTGCGGAGGTTGAGTCTCTGGCGCGGGAGTATGCCACGGCGCAGCCTGCTGTGATCCGCATGAATTATGGTGTGCAGCGGTCGCAGAATGGCGGGACTGCGGTGCGGGCGATTGCGATGCTGCCGGTGCTCATTGGATCGTGGCGGCATCGGGGCGGTGGGGCGCAGATGTCGACTTCGGGGGCGTTTAAATTCAACTCGCTGGCGATTGAGCGGCCCGATCTGATGAAGGCTTCACCGCTGGGGCGGGCGGCGCGGGTGGTGAATATGTCGCGGCTGGGGCATGCTTTGACCGAGCTTGGCGATGCCGAGGGTGAAGGTCCTCGAGTGCATGCCTTATTTGTTTACAACTCGAATCCGGCGGCGATTGCGCCGAACCAGAACGCTGTCCGGCGGGGGATGGAGCGGGTGGATCTCTTTACGGTCGTGCATGAGCAGTTTCTAACTGACACGACGGACTATGCGGACTTTGTGTTGCCTGCGACTACGTTCCTGGAGCATACGGATATCCAGGGGGCTTACGGGCACTACTATCTGCAGCAGTCGACGCAGGCGATTGAGCCGCTCGGGGAGGCGCGGTCCAATGTCTGGTTGTTTGCGCAGTTGGCGAAGCGGATGGGATTTACAGAGGAGTGCTTCGACGATACGGCTGAGGACATGATCCGGCAGGCGCTTGATCCGGGAGCGGATGGTTATTCTCGGAATCCGGGGATGGAGCATGTTTCAGCGGAGTCGCTGGCGGAGCTCGGCCATGTCGCGCTGGGGTTCTATCGGGATGACGCCCGGGACACGTTCCTTCCGTATAGCGAGGGAGAGGTCCCTACGCCTTCGGGGAGGATCGAGTTTTATTCCGAGGTGCTGAAGGCTGCGGGTGTTGATCCGCTGCCGGCCTACCATGCGCCGGTGGAGTCGCGGACGGGACCGGATGCGGGGCGGTTTCCGCTGGAGTTCTTGCCGCGCAAGGCGGATAACTACATGAACTCCACGTTTGCCAATCTAGACGGGCATCGCAACATGGAGGCGAAGACGAATCACCGGTTGGAGATGCATGCGGTGGATGCGGCAGCGCGGGAGATTGCGGATGGGGACGCGGTGCGGGTTTGGAACGATCGCGGGAGTCTGCGGCTGACAGCGCTGGTTTCGGACCGAATTCCGGTGGGCGTGGTGGCGGGGCGGCTGGATTGGAACAAGTTGAGCGCGGATGGGCAGAATGTCAATGTGCTGACCAGCGAGCGGCTTACGGATGTTGGGCGCGCGGCTACGTTTTATTCCACGCTGGTGGAAGTGGCGAAGGTTAGTGATTAGTGATTAGTGGTTCGCAAGGCAAAAGCAGCTTCCTTTCGGGAATGACAACAAGAAATCAAAAGTGAGACATTCAGAACTGGTCGAGCCTTTCGAATAGCTCCGGGACGTTGACGAGGATCGGCGTTTCCGGAATGGTGAGTTCGCCGGAGGGAACGATCTCCAGGCCGGTACGAGTGGCGCGGTAGGCGACGCGGCGGATGGGGTCGATGATCCAGATGTGCTCGATGCCAAAGGCTAGATATTCGTAGGACTTCTTCTCGGCATTCCGCAGGGTGTCTTTCGGGGACATGAGTTCGATGGCGATGAGCGGCGGGCGGGTCAGGATGGGTTCACGCTTGCTGCCCATGCGCAGAACGGTTACGTCGGGGATGAGGAAGCGCCTGGGGCGGAGTTGAACGCGCTGCTCGGTCAGAGCGAAGACTCCCCACTCTGCGATCTTGTTTGTAAAAAGCGTAGCGATGATGGCTTGCAGGAAGGAGTGGTCGAACTCGCCCAAGTTGCGCTCCTCGATGATCCCCTCGTTGTACTCGCAGTCGGGGTGATAGGTCGTCGAGAGGTACTCTTCGACGGAGACCAGAGGCTCGGTGATGGGCTGGGTGGCCATGCTGGGATTATCCTGCGATTCTGCCTCGGTTGCAATGGAAGCTCGCGCCATTTTCCTTGTGTGTTTCCCGGATGGGGCGATGGATTTTCGCGGCAAATGTCTTGCCAAGGATGAGTTTGGAGGGGTAGACTCGGGTTTCGAGAAAACCTTTACTCAGCGAGGCTTTTGAAATGCATCCTACCCGTTTCGTGACAAGATTCAGCCCGGCTTTGGGTCTGTTGCTGGCTGTTCCCGCAGTGGTTCCTGCGTTTTCGCAGGGGGCTGCAAAGGCTCCTGCGGTGATCAGCGTGCAGGTGGATAAGCCGCTGCACTCGGTGAGCCCGACCCTCTATGGGTTGATGACCGAGGAGATCAACTTCTCCTATGACGGGGGCCTCTATCCGGAGATGGTGAAGAACCGGGTGATGCGCGACCGCGACTGGAATCAGCAGGACTGGCTGGTGGTACAAAACTCGGCAGCGGGCGCCAAGATGGAGAAGGACACGACGACCGGGCCTTCGGAGGCGCTGACGGACAGCATCAAGCTGACCGTGACTTCGGCCTCGACAGCTGAGCCTGCTGGATTACGGAATCAAGGCTACTGGGGCTACCCGCTGCGGCCGGATATGACCTACAAGTTTTCTCTTTATGCGAAAGCGGATGGGTCCGGGCCGTTGCACGTGGACCTCGTGAGCAACAAGACGGGTAAGAGCGTGGCGCATGCGGAGATTGCCGGGATTGGCTCTGACTGGAAGCAGTACAAGACGATGCTGAAGACGGGCGCGATTGCGGCTTCCGAGGCGTACCACCTGGAGCTGACACTGACCAAGCCGGGGACGGTTTGGATGGATCTGGTTTCGGTGTTTCCGCCGACTTATAAAAATCGCGAAAACGGGAACCGCATTGATCTGATGGAGAAGCTTGGCGGGCTGCATCCGGCGTTCCTGCGCTTCCCTGGCGGAAACTATCTTGAGGGCGACCATATCGGCGAGCGCTATGAGTGGAAGAAGACGATTGGCAAGCAGGTGGACCGGCCGACGCATCCCAGCCCTTGGAACTATCACTCTTCGGATGGGCTTGGATTGCTTGAGTTTTTTGAGTGGTGCGAGGACCTGCATATGCAGAATGTGCTGGCGGTGTATGCCGGCTACTCGATGAAGCAGGAGCATGTGGAGCCGGGCAAGGACCTGGAACCTTATGTGCAGGATGCTCTGGATGAGATCGAATACGTCACTGGCGATGTGAGCACGAAGTGGGGCGCGCAGCGGGCCAAGGATGGGCATCCGGCGCCGTTCAAGCTGCTGTATGTCGAGGTGGGCAACGAGGACTGGTTCGATAAGTCGAACAGCTATGACGGGCGGTTCAAGCAGTTCCACGATGCGATCAAGGCGAAGTATCCGGACCTGGGGCTGATTGCTACTGCGCCGGTGAAGAGCGTAAAGCCGGATGTGCTGGACGACCACTTCTATCTGAGCGCGGAGAAGTACTTCGACGACGTGAAGCACTATGACAGCTTCGACCGCAACGGGCCGAAGATCTTCATGGGCGAGTACGCGACGATGGAGGGCTCGCCGACGGCCGACTTTGGCGCGGCGCTGGGCGATGCGGCATGGCTGACGGGTGTGGAGCGGAATTCGGATATTGTCGTGATGTCGAGCTATGCGCCGTTGCTGGTCAATGTTCATAACGGCGGGATGCAGTGGCATCCGGATCTGATCGGGTACGATGGGCTCACCAGCTATGGTTCGCCGAGCTACTATGTGCTTTCGCTGTTTGCAGAGAAGCTGGGGGATACGGTGCCTACGTCATCCATGACCGGGGCTGGGTCGCGGGTGGCTTACTCGGTAACGACCGATGCCAAGACTGGGAAGGTCTACCTCAAGATCGTCAATGGGGTGCCTACGCCGCAGCCGCTTGAGATCGAGTTGAGTGGCGTGGGTTCCATTGTCGGGCCGGCGAAGTTGACGCAGTTGCATGCGTTGTCGCCGGTCGATACGAATACGATCACCGATCCGAAGCATATTGTGCCGGTGACGAGCACCGTACCTGTGGCCGGGACGAAGCTGAAACACACCATGCCGGGGTATTCGTTTGAGGTGTTTGAGTTGGCTACTAAGAAGTAGTTTCTCTGCATGTCCAAAGCCGCATCCGGTTTCGCCGGGTGCGGCTTTTTTGTTTGATTGCAACAGCAGATTCCCAAAGGGAATGACAGCCAGAAGGACAACGACAACCGCAAAGACCGTATACAGGTCAGATAGCTTTGCTCAAGTCAATGGCCGCTTCCGATAACTTGGGAGGCGGCCATTGAATTTTCTTGAGATAACTTGGACTGCTGCGGAGTTAGCCGTTGAGGATTTCCTGCAGCTTGTTGATGGTGCGGTTGAGGTCTTTGTCGGCGCGGCGGAGTTCGTCGATCTTGGAGATGGAGTGCATCACTGTGGTGTGGTGCTTACCGCCGAACTGACGGCCGATTTCCGGCAGGCTGGCTTCCGTGAGGTTCTTGGCGAGATACATGGCGATCTGGCGAGGAACGACGACTGCACGCGAGTTGTTCTTCTGCTTGAGCTCGCTGACGCGCATGGCGAAGTTTTCTGAGACGGCCTTCTGGATGGCGTCGATGGTGATCTTGCGCACCTGGGTATCGATGAACTGCTTGAGGCACTGCTGCGTGGACTGCAGTGTGATCTCCATATTGTTCATCTGGCACCAGGCGATGAGTCGAACGAGCGCGCCTTCGAGCTCGCGGACGTTGGTGCGCACGTTCGAGGCGATGAACATCGCTACGTCGGTGGGCAGACTGGCCTGCTCGCTCTCTGCCTTCTTCTGCAGGATGGCGACCTTGGTTTCGAGGTCCGGCGGCTGGATGTCGGCGATCAGGCCCCACTCGAAGCGCGAGCGCAGGCGGTCTTCGATCTCGGCGAGCTCTTTAGGGGGCCGGTCGGAGGCGATGACGATCTGCTTCATGCTCTCGTGGAGGGCGTTGAAGGTGTGGAAGAACTCTTCCTGGGTGCGCTCTTTCTGCGCGATGAATTGAATGTCGTCGATGAGGAGAACGTCAACAGTGCGGAAGCGATCGCGGAAGCTGGTCATGCGGTCGTTACGCAGAGAGTTGATCATCTCGTTGGTGAATTTTTCCGCGGAAACGTAGCAGATGTTGGCAATGGGCTGGCGGCGTTTCACCTCATGGCCGATGGCGTGCATGAGGTGGGTCTTGCCCATCCCGACACCGCCGTAGAGGAAGAGCGGATTGTAGGCCTTCGACGGGCGCTCAGCGACGGCTAGCGAGGCGGCGCGGGCGAACTGATTGCCGTTGCCGATGACAAAATTTTCGAACGTATAGCGCTGGTTGAGCTGCGCTGCCGAGGACCAGTCGAAGCGGGCCTGCTGCTCTTGCGGGTAGGCGCCGCGGCGGTTGGGCTGGTTGTAGTTATTGTGCTGCTGGGACATGCCCTGTGGCGGAGCGGTGGGCGCGTGCGTGGGCAGGGGACCAAAGCCGCCATCGGGGCGGACTGGGGGCAGTGAGGGGTCTTCTTCGGCAGTGACGAAGACGGCGTCGTCGAGGTCGAGCTTGAGGAGGTCAATGGCTTCCTGCACCAGGTCGCTGTACTTGTCACCGATGTGCTGGAACTGCTCCGTGGGGATGCGCACGTAGAGCGTGCGACCAGCGATGTGACTGAATCGTGTGGGCTTGAGCCAGGTCTCGAAAGACTGTCTGTTGATCTTCTTTTCGAGAGCCGCCAGAATCTGCATCCAGGGGTTGATAGCCGTAGCTGGCGTTGTTGCAAATGACATCGATAGGTTCCTTACCTGCACTCGCGAAGGCTGTTGCCGGTTGCTACGAAGTGAAAAAAACAATGCTTCGCCTTCGACACACAGCGGGTCACTGTGCGCCATGTCGGATCGCATAACTGCCGAGAGGCTGCCGGGCTGGGTCGCCCGAAAATTGCATCGACTTCGTAGAGAAAAACCGTTACAGCGGGGTGCTTAAAATCTTTGATGAACGGGTCCGATACTAGCACAAATTGACGATCTTGCAACGCGGTATTCACATGGCTTTTTGAATTGCACCAGCCATGGTGAAACCGCTAACAACAAGCATAAAAATCGCGATGCAACTTAGCCAAAATGGGATACTCCGAGGGCCGTTCGTTGACGATTGCGCGGGCATAATTTCTACCCGAATTCGGATTCTACACTGATGGGGCGGGCAGGAGAAGGGGCGGACTGAGAGGTATGAGGAGGGAGGTGCGAAAGCTGGCGATTCCGGGGCAGGGGCTGGATTCTGAGGCGCATCTGGGGTATACTCAAGGCTTGCCGTCAGGCATCCATTTTCAGACATAGAACCAGGAGCATTTCCATGCCCAAGCGCACATTTCAACCTAACCGCCGCAAGCGCGTCAAGACCCACGGCTTTCGCGCCCGCATGAAGACCAAGAGCGGCGCTGCCGTTCTGAGCCGCCGTCGTGCGCAGGGCCGCAAGCGCGTTGCTGTCAGCGCCGGTTTCCGCGACTAGTTGCTTTGTCACCGGCAGGCTTCGGCCTGCCCTTGCTCTCCGGCATAGAATTACGCAGGGATAGCAGATTCAGTCCGGTTGTATAGCAACTTGCGGCACCCGCCACATTGCTTCTGTCGGCAAATGGTGCCAAGATGACCTCGACCTCACAATCTACTCCTTCTCCACTGGGTGCGGCGTATTCTGCTGCGCCCGTTGGCGCGTCTGCGGATGTTCCGCCGACCTGGCTGGAGTCGCGGCTGCGCAAGCATGCCGATTATCAGCGGGTGTACAAGGCAACGCGGAAGCAGTTCTCGGCTTCGATGAGCTGGTTTCTGGCTGATCAGGCTGTGGCGCCAGGTGAGGCTGCCAAGAACGCTGGAAAGCCTGCTGCGCCGCGGGTGGGGCTGACTGCGGGCAAGGTGCTGGGCAAGGCGCATGAACGCAACCTCATCAAGCGGCGGATGCGCGAGGCGGTTCGGCACCATCTGCATGAGCTGCCGCATGGGGTCGATCTGATCCTGCATCCGAAGCGGATGGTGATGACGATGGATTTTGTGAAACTGGATGCTGAGGTTTTGCGTATCTTTCGTCAGGCTGCCGGGCAGGTTCGGCAGGCGAAGCTGCCGGGGGCGAAAAGCACCAATTTTGCCGCCCAGCACAAAACATCATGAAGCGCTTGCTGCTCAGGTTTCTCGAGTTCTACCGGTACTGGCTTTCGCCGGCGCTCCATTCCCTTTTCCCATCTGGCTGCCGATTTCAACCGACTTGTTCGCAGTATGCGAGCGAGGCGATCGCTATGCATGGCGCTGGGCGCGGAAGCTGGCTGGCACTCAGGCGGCTGGCGCGCTGCCATCCCTTTGGCGGGAGCGGGTTTGATCCGGTGCCGCTGCGGGGCGCGTGCTCACAATGCACCGATATAAGTGCAGCGAGCGCACATGGCAACCTGCATGACTCTGCGCGTCTGCGTGACCCGTTACCATAGATAGGCGGCGCATCTTTTTTTGCGTGCCCTCTTTGTAGCTCTTTCACATTCAACGTAACAACGACAGGATTGACCCAATTGGCAGAACTTCGTAATCCGAACTCTTCAGGGCAGGGTGGCTCAGGTGGTGGTGGCGATATGCGCACCATGCTGGCATTTACCGTACTCGCCCTGGTCGCGCTGCTTGCGTATCAGTACTTCAAACCGCCCACACCGATTCCTGCGCCGCAGCAGCAGGCGCAGACGGCTGCTCCGCAGACGGCGCAGGGCGGCACTGCTCCCAAGGCCGCAGGGCCAACTGCCGCTGGTGCTCCTGCCGCGCCCGTGGATGCCACGGCGATCGTTGGGACAAGCGAGACGACGACAGTTGTCGAGAACGAGCAGTACCGCATTACGTTCTCCAATCGCGGCGCGCTGGTAAAGCATTGGGAGCTGAAAAAGTACAAGGACTCCAAGGGCGGCAATCTCGATCTGGTGAACCAGCGGGCGGCGGCTGACTTCGGGTATCCGATGTCGGTGCTGACGGTGAATCCGCAGAACGGGCAGTATGAGTCGGCGCTCAATGGGGAGTTGAACACGGTGCTGTACCGGCCTTCGCAGACTGGTCCGGTTGCGGCTCCAGCGGGGATTTCGTTCGAGTATCGCAAGGGCGATCTGCACGTGACGAAGACGTTCCTCTTTAACGAGAGCTACGTGATCGATGCGCAGGTGGCGGTAACGCGCAATGGTTCGCCGGTGCGTTCGCTGGTGGCGTGGCCAAGCGGGTTGGGGGATCAGGAAGAGGTTGCGCAGTTTGGACAAAGCAAGTTTGCCTGGTCGATCGATGGCAGCCATGATTCGAATGCCGCGAGCAAGGTGAGCGGCGGCGCGACCCTGGAACAGCCTTACCAGTACGCTGCGGCAATCGATCTCTACTTCGGCGCGGCATTTCTGCCTTCGGTGCCTGCACGCGCAACCGTAGTGACACTGCATAACCAGATCGACGCGGTGAAGGATATCCAGGCTCCGGCCGGGGAGAAGATCAAGTCTTCGGTGCTTGGACTGGCGATGGGCGATACGAGCGGCGTGACCAATACGCGCGTGTTTGCCGGGCCGCTGCAGTTTGATGTGCTGGCTTCAACGCATGCGACCGGGCCAAGCGGCAAGACGGATGGCGAGAATCTGAAGCCGCTGATCCAGTTTGGGTATCTGAAGGTCATTGCCGAGCCTCTGTTCCTGCTGCTGCGCTTTGTGTATGGCTTTGTACACAATTGGGGCTGGGCGATTGTGCTCGTCACGCTGTTCTTCAACCTGCTGATGCTGCCGACGCGGTTGATGATGATGCGGTCTTCGCTGAAGATGCAGCGCATTCAGCCGCGGTTGGACGCGCTAAAGAAGAAGTATGCAGGGCTGAAGGCTACTGATCCGAAGCGCGCGGAGATGGGCCAGGAGCAGATGCGCATCTACAAGGAGGAAGGCATCAACATGTACGGCGGATGCCTGCCGATCCTGGTGCAGATGCCGCTGTTCTTCGCTTACTACCGTGTGCTTGCGAACGTGATCGAGCTGCGGCAGGCGCAGTGGGGATGGCTGCACAATCTCGGCGTGGCCGATCCGCTGCACATTCTGCCGATCATCATCATTGCCAGCATGTTCCTGGTGCAGTTCCTGACGCCCTCGCCTGGAATGGATCCGGCGCAGCGTCGGATGATGGCGTTCATGATGCCGGCGATCTTCGGATTCTCGATGTGGAATTTTGCTTCGGGACTTGCGCTTTACTGGGCAACGGGTAATCTGTTGAACCTTGGTATTCAGCTTACGATCAACCAGTCGAGCATGGGCCGTGAGTTGAAGATGCTCGCTGCAAAGCGGGCGGCTAAGAACGCGAATAAGACGATTCAGGGACGACGCTGACGTTGGCTTTGTTTCGCAAACAGGGGGCGGCCTTCGGGCTGCCCTTTTTTGTTGCCTGAGGCGGAAATGCAAAAGCAGATTCCCTTCGGGAATGACAACCAAGAAGCAAAGACTACCAGATTTGCTGCTCTCTGTAGGCTGTTAGCTGTTCGCTCTTGGAGGCAGCGTAGACTCTCGGATTACTAGTTCGGGGAGGACTGGGACTGTCTCGGGGGCGATCTCGGAATTGGCGCCCTGTGCGCGAATGCGGCGCAGGAGAATTTTGGCGGCGGTGGCTCCCATGCTACGCAGTGGCTGGCGGATAGTGGTGAGGCTGGGATTCTGGAAGGCCGCGGCCTGAATGTCGTCAAAGCCCACGATGGAGACATCTTCCGGCACGTGCAGGCGGCGTTCGCGCAGGGCGCGGATGGCTCCGATGGCGCCGATGTCGTTGTAGCAGACAAGCGCGGTGAAGCGGTCGCCGGACGACTGGATGCGGCTCAGGAGTTCGGCGGTTGGCTGGTAGCCGATCTCCGGGGTGGATTCGCGGAGCTCGATCTGGGTGAACCACTCCGGACGGACGGTCAGGTTCAGCTCGCGGGCGGCGGACATGAGGCATTCCCAGCGCTCATCGGCGTCTGAGCTGTGGCTGCCGCCGCGCATGAAGGCTATGTTGCGGTGGCCGAGCTGGTGCAGGTGGCGGAGGATGAGTTCGGCGGCGCGGGCCTGGTCGAGGACGACGTTCGTAATACCGGGAATCTTGCGATGGCCGGCTACTGCGACGACGGGAACGGGAAGCGCGTGCTCGAAGACGGTGTCGATGGCGATGAAGCCTTCGACGGAGCGGTCGAGGAGCAAGCGTGGGTATTCCTCGAGGAGGTCGGGCTGGCGGCGGTGGCTGGCGGTGAAGTAGAAGTAGCCTTCTTCGACGAGGACGTCTTCGACGCCTTCGAGGACCTGGGCGGCGTAGCCGTCACTGAGGGCGGGCACGAGTACGCCGACGGAGAAGGTCTGGCCTTTGCGCAGGGAGCGGGCGAAGAAGCTGGGGCGATAGTCGAACTTCTTGGCGGCCTCGCGAACGCGCTCACGGGTTTCCTGCGGGATGGAGCGAACGCCGGGGGCATTGTTGAGGACGAGCGAGATGGTGGCCGGGGATAGGTTGAGGTATTCGCCGAGGGTGCGCAGGCTGATGGTCTGGCCGGGTTCAGGGCCTGTTGTTTGCGCACCCGAATTTTTGCGCTTTGCCATGCACACTTTGTAGCATCTTCGGGGCGGTTCCGGCTGGATTGTATGAGGCTCAGCGTTAGATTGAGCATCTGATGAGACAGGTGAGCGGTATGGATTTTGCTGTAGAAAAGATGCAGCCGGTACAGGTGAAGCTGACGGATGTGACGGAGTGGAATGAGGGGCAGTTGCTGCAGCATGACGACATGCTGGCGGCAGAAGAGCCACTGGAGATTCGCATTGGCGATGTGCCGCTAACGGTAACGATGCGGACTCCGGGGCATGACCGGGAGCTGGCGGCTGGGTTTCTATTGACCGAGGGACTGATCGAAGATGCGGCGCAGATTGTGGAGCTGCGGAGCTACGTGACAACGGCGGGCGGCAAGGAGAACGGGGTCGAGGCGCAGCTGAACGATTGTGAGTTTGATGCGACGCAGATGCAGCGAAACTTCTTTGCTGCGTCGAGCTGCGGGATCTGCGGGAAGGCTTCGATTGAGGCTGTGCGGCTGCGGGGATTGCGAGCGGCGGCCGGCGGATTTCGATTCGATCCAGAGATGCTCTGCTCGCTGCCGGAGAAGCTGCGCGAGGCGCAGACCGTGTTCAGCCATACAGGCGGGCTGCATGCGGCGGCGCTCTTTGATGCGGCGGGAAACCTGCTGGTGCTGCGCGAAGACATTGGTCGGCATAATGCCGTCGACAAGGTGATTGGCTGGGCGCTGCTGCAGGGGCTTGTGCCACTGGCTGAGTACGGGTTACTGGTAAGCGGGCGCGGCGGGTTTGAGATTGTGCAGAAGGCGCTGGCTGCGGGGTTGCCGCTGGTGGCATCGGTGTCTGCGCCGTCGAGCCTGGCGGTGCAGCTGGCGCGGGAGTTGGGGATGACGCTGGTGGGGTTCCTGCGGGGGCGGCGGTTTGTCATGTATGCGGGTGCGGGGCGGTGCCTGGCTGCTGGCGCGACAACGACAGGATGAAATTTTGTTCGAAACCGGACTGCAATCTTCCTACTCAAAGAACTAGGCTCAAGGAACCAGGCCGGTTGAGTTGTGGCGAGACTTGACACGTGCCCCGTGTACGCCCAATATTCCGCCTTGAAGGATCCTACACCTATGCCTACCTCTTCTACGATCCTGATCAATGGAACGGCTCAGAGCATCACTCCGGGCGAGCTGCTCGTCCAGGCGATTAACCGCGCAGGCGTGAAGCTGCCGCAGGTTTGCTATCACCCCCAACTTGGGCCGATCCAGACGTGCGATACGTGCATGGTGGAAGTAGACGGGAAGCTGGTCCGAGCCTGCGGGACGACAGCTGCTGCAGGGATGACGGTGGTGACCGAATCAGCCCGGGCGGATGCTGCGCAACGCGAAGCTTTTGACCGCATCCTGGGAAATCACCTGCTGTATTGCACTGTGTGCGACAACAATAACGGCAACTGCACGGTGCACAACACGACGGCGATGCTGAAGGTAGAGCATCAGTCAATTCCCTACCAGCACAAACCGTATGACGTGGATATGTCGAACCCGTTCTACCGCTACGATCCGGATCAGTGCATTCTCTGTGGGCGGTGCGTGGAGGCTTGCCAGAACTTCCAGGTAAACGAGACGCTCACAATTGGCTGGGAGCTGGATCATCCGCGGGTACTGTGGGATGGCGGCGCGCCAATTGGCGAGTCGAGTTGTGTTTCGTGCGGGCATTGCGTGACGGTGTGCCCATGCAATGCGCTGATGGAAAAGCCCATGCTGGAGCATGCCGGATATTTCACCGCCCTGCCGCCGAAGGCTCTCGAAAACATGATCGATGTGGTCAAGGGGATTGAGCCTGAGGTTGGATATGGCGCGATTTTACAGCTCTCGGAGATTGAGGCTGCGATGCGCGAAGATCGCACGAAGAAGACCAAGACAGTGTGTACCTACTGCGGCGTCGGCTGCAGCTTCGATCTATGGACGCAGGAGTCCGCAACCGAGCGGCACATTCTCAAAGTGGAGCCGGCGCATGGGCCTGCGAATGGCATTTCGACCTGTATCAAAGGCAAATTCGGGTGGGAATACGTGAACAGCCCTGAGCGCCTCACAAAACCTTTGATTCGCGAGCGCAGAGCGGATGGCGATATTTTTCGTGAAGCAAGCTGGGAGGAAGCGCTCTCCTTGGTAGCGCGGCGGTTTGCGGAGATCAAGCAGGAGTCGGGGCCGGATGCGCTGGCGTTTATCTCTTCTTCGAAATGCACGAACGAGGAGAGCTTCCTGATGCAGAAACTGGCGCGGGCGGTCATTGGCACCAACAACATGGACAACTGCTCGCGCTATTGCCAGGCTCCGGCGACAACCGGGCTCTGGCGCACGGTTGGGTATGGCGGCGATTCCGGATCGATCGAGGATATCGAAAAGGCGTCACTGGTGCTGATCATTGGCAGCAATACAGCGGAGAGCCATCCGGTGCTGGCGACGCGGGTGAAGCAGTCCCACAAACTGCGAGGGCAGAAGCTGATTGTGGCTGATCTCCGCGAACATGAGATGGCGCGGCGCGCGGATGTATTCCTGCATCCTGAGCCTGGGACGGATCTGATCTGGCTCTCCGCGATAACCCGCTACATCCTGGACAACGGTCTGGCGAAGAAGGCGTTCTTGAAACAGTGGGTGAATGGGATCGATGAGTATTGGAAGAGTCTTGAACCCTTCACGCTGGAGTTTGCGAGTGAACGCTCTGGATTATCGATCGAGCAATTAAAGCAAGTGGCTGAAATGATCGCCGCAGAGGAAAGCGTTTGCGTACTTTGGGCGATGGGCGTCACGCAGCATACGATGGGCTCCGACACTTCTACGGCGATCTCGAACCTGCTGCTGGTTACGGGAAACTACATGAGACCGGGCACCGGCGCATACCCGCTCCGTGGACACAACAACGTGCAGGGCGCGAGTGATCACGGTGCTATGCCTAACTACTACTCCGGCTACCAGAAGGTGGAGGATGCCGAGGTTCGAGCGAAATTTGAAAAAGCGTGGGGCGTGACACTGCCACCTAAGCCTGGCCTCGATAACCACCAGATGATCGATGCCATCCACGACGGAAAGCTGAAATCGATGTATGTCTTCGGGGAGGAGCTTGTGCTGGTGGACTCGAACGAAAACTATGTCAGCGAGGCTCTGGGCAAGCTGGACTTCTTTGTTGCACAGGATATCTTCTTTTCGGAGACGTGCCGCCACGCTGACGTTGTGTTGCCGGCAAGCCCCAGCCTTGAGAAGGAAGGAACATTCACCAATACCGAGCGGCGGGTTCAGCGGCTCTATCAGGTATTCGAACCTCTAGGAGAGAGCAGGCCGGACTGGAGAATCATTCAGGAAATCGCTGTTCGTCTGGGAGCCGCGTGGAATTACCAGCACCCGTCCGAAATCATGGAGGAAGTCGCAAGCCTGACACCAATTATGGCCGGGGTAACCTACGAGCGGCTGGAGGGTTACAAGTCTCTCCATTGGCCGGTAGCTGAGGACGGGACCGACCAGCCATTGCTCTACACGAAGCAGTTCAAGTTTCCGGATGGTAAGGCCAACCTGTTTCCCCTGCAATGGACCGAGCCCAGCGACCAGGTTGACGATGAGTTCGACCTACATCTGAATAACGGCCGCGTGCTGGAACACTTCCACGAGGGCAACATGACGTATCGCACAGAGGGCATTCGCGAGAAGGTTCCCTGCACCTTTCTGGAGATGTCTCCTGCGCTGGCGGGTTCCCGGGGAATCGAGACCGGCGACGTGGTGGAACTTACGTCCCGCTATGGGAAGCTGACGGTGCAGGCCTTGATCACAGATCGTGTGCACGGCAACGAGTTATACATGCCGATCAACTCGATTGAAAGTCGCGTCAACCTGCTTACCGGCACGCATACAGATAAAGAAACTCATACCCCGGCGTATAAGGAAACCTCGGTCAAGATGAGGGTCCTCGAGACGGGCGGACAAAGTCCTCTTCCGAAAGACAATCCCCGTTTCGGTCATCCCACGCCGCAGAAAGGCGTTGAGGTGGAGCGGAAGTGGGCTCGGAAGGATTACCGGATGCCGGGAAGCGGGCCTGAGCTGGTACAGATTCAGACAGAGCGGAAAGGATAGACCATGGCACAGCCGATATCACTGACGATTGCGCCCCGCGATCCGAAGCGGGAGTTGCTGGAGCGGCTGGAGCAGGCTCCGGCGGAGCACGCAGCTGCCATTCTGGATAGCTATGAGCTGCTGCAGGAGCTGCATGAGCATGGCGTGTTCACCCTAATACGCGGCGTGCTGGGCGCTACGGACAAGCTTGTGGAAGCAACGACAGCGGGCGCGAATACGAAGGAGTCTGTCCGGGCGATACGCAATGCAATCATTCTGGCAAAGATGCTGGGATCGATCGATCCAGAGATTCTGCAGGGAGTTTCGACGGCGGTTGGAGAGACGCTGGGCAATGCCAAGGATGTGCCTGCGAAGCCACCGGGAACGCTTTCGCTGCTGACCGGATTTACCGGAGCCGATCAACGGCGGGGGCTAGGACTTGTGAGCGCCTTGTTGAGAAGGCTCGGAGCTGGATTGGGGCAAGGCAACAGCGCTCCGGACCGATGATTCCACTCTGACAAGATGCTCGAATAACAAGGGCTGGTATATCATCGAAGTACGGAAGCGTGGCCGAGTGGTTGATGGCTCCAGTCTTGAAAACTGGCGTACCTGAAAGGGTATCGGGGGTTCGAATCCCTCCGCTTCCGCCATTCCTTGCCGAACTCCCGGCCCTGAGAACCCTTCGCACACTCCATCCCATCCATCCGGATCGAGCTCACGAGCCGTGTCACCAGACTTTCCGGTGAGCTTGTGGTGGTCCTTCCCCACAGCGTAATGCGCTCGCCATGAGGATAAGTCTCTACGAGATAGTCCTCCATCTAAGGTTGGAGTTAACTCTCCATCGGCAAGTGCAAGACACTGGATCGACCCACCTACTACCCTTCAGCGTGCAACCCGTTTGTGATTTTTCCCCTCATGTGGGGAGACCCATGTCGCTCATGGGATCCGTCAGAATTCACTCTTCGCGGGGTCTTCGACGATACGGCACCATCTGTGTCGAAGGATCAATGCGATTTACGTCGCGCGAACCAAAGGTATCACTCAACTCTTATTGCCAAGCTTTCGGGGAGATTCGAAACAAATGAACGTTGCTCGCTATGTACTGCCTTTGCTGGCTATTGCCTGCTCCAGCTTGTCTGCTCAACAGATCACGGGAAACATTCGCGGTACAGTCACAGACCCAACCGGGGCGGTCATTTCAGGCGCCACCGCTACGGCACAACAAGTGGAGACTGGCCTAACGCGCACGGTCACGACAGATCGGAACGGAAGCTACGTTCTTCTGGAGCTCCCCGTCGGACACTACCGGCTCCAGATCGCGGCGAAGGGTTTCGGGGAATACGTGCGGGATGGCATCACCCTTGATGTAAACGAGACCGCTTCCGTCTCGCCCCATCTCGCAGTGGGATCAGAAAGCCAGCAGGTTCTGGTGAGTGCCGATGCCGAGATGATCGAGCCAACCGTCACCAGCATGGGCAAGGTGGTGGAGCAGCGTGAATTGGAAGATCTGCCGCTGAACGGACGCAACTTCGCACAGCTTGGGCTCTTGCAGCCTGGAGTTGTTCCCTTGACGCCGGGGATCGCTGAAGCTGGCGGATCGCTACGCAATGGACAAGCGTATGCGGTGAACGGCCAGCGGCCGGAATCGAACAACTTCCTGATCGACGGCGCGAACAACTTCAACGGTATCGACGGCGGATTTGTTCTTAAGCCGCCGGTGGACGCTATCAGCGAGTTCCGCATCATCACCCATAGCGCAAATGCCGAGTTCGGAGGCGCGCTGGGATCAACCACGAACATCATCACGCGTTCCGGCACGAACCACGTCCATGGGACGGTATGGGAGTTCCTGCGCAACGACGCTTTGGATGCCAATAATTATTTCGCGCAGGAGAAAGAGCCATTAAAGCAGAACCAGTTTGGCGCCGCGGTTGGTGGACCAATCCGAAAAGACAAGACCTTCATCTTCGGATTTTATGAGGGGTTCCGCAATCATCAGGGAGAATCAGCACTCACCACAGTGCCATCGCTGAAGCAGCGCACCGGCGACTTCTCCGAACTCTGCCCGGAAGGCTTCAGCGAGGGCTTCTGCAATAACCCGTCGCATCAGCTCTTCAATGTCTTCGCCAATGCTCCGTATCCAAACAACCAGGTACCACAGGGTCAGTTGAACCCGATCTCTCAAAACCTGCTGAGCTTCTTCCCGCTTCCGAATGCCGGTACAAATCTGTTCGCCACGACGCAAACGCTGAAGAATGATTCTGATGAGTTCGGGATCAAGGTTGACCAATACATCGGTTCGCATGACACGCTGAGCTTTCGCTATATGTTCAGCCAGCTCTCCCAGTTCGATCCGCTATCGCCTGGCGGCGCCAGCGTGCCGGGCTTCCCGGTCGGCGAAGACCAGCGCGCGCAGAATTTTGTCGCGGACGAGACGCACACCTTCTCACCCAACCTCATCGGCGTCGCGAGAATCTCGTTTCTGCGCAACAAGTTCCTTTTCGGCGAGCATGAGAATCATCAGTCGCCTTCGAGCCTCGGATTTCAATACCAGCCGAGTCTCGATATCGCCTCCGGACCGCCCTTCATCCAGGTGAACGGCTATACCACGGTGGGTGATCCCATCACGGGACCGCGCAACACCTACGAAAACGTCTTCGATTACTCCGCATCGCTGAGCTGGGTGCACGGCAAGCACGAGATCAAATTCGGTGGCGGATACCAGCATCAGAACATCAACGTGCTGCAAGGGATCGCAACCAACGGCTTCTTTGTCTTCGCGCCCTTCCCGGTAACCGATGCATTCGCCAGCTTCCTCACGGGGCAGCCGGTGGTCTTCCTGCAGGGTATCGGCGATTTCTCACGCGGCATCCGCGGCAACAACGCGAACTGGTACGTGCAGGATACGTACAAAGTCTCCCCGCGATTCACCATCAATGCAGGGCTTCGCTATGAACTACCTCAGCCGTACACCGAAATTCATAATCGTCAATCGCTGTTTGTGCCTGGAAAGAAGTCCACGGTTCTTCCCAATGCGCCCGTAGGACTGCTCTATCCTGGCGACGCAGGAGTACCCGGAGGCTTGATCCCGACCGAGAAGAAGGCGTTTGCGCCGCGCCTTGGCCTTGCATGGGACCCGGATGGTCACGCCAAGTCCCTGATCACTGCGTCGTACAGCATCTTTTACGAGCCTTATTACACGGGCCAGGGTGGACCATTGCAGTCGCCGATCAGTGCGCCGCCTTACCTGGGAACGCCGCAGGTCAGCTTGCCTGACTTCGCGAATCCATTCAACGGCAATCCTCCAGCGCCTGGAACGTTCTCCACACCTCTCACGAATCTGACTCTGGCTCCGTCGCTGGTGCTCCCTTACACGCAGGATTGGGACTTGAACTTCCAGCACTCCTTCGGATCTGATCTGCTGTTCGAGATAGGATACGTTGGCACCAAGGGCACGCATCTGCCGCGCTTCATCGAAGCGAACCCGGCAGTGTTCGTTCCTGGATACGTCGATGGCCAGCCGATTTCGAATTCCAGCAATGCTGATCAGCGGCGGCTCTATTCCGGCTGCACTCTCGCTGACTCGCCGAGCACCTGCAAGTTCTCATCGACGGGTGAGATCGCGAGCGTAGCCAACTCTTCCTACAACGCGCTGGAAGCCTCGCTGCGCAAGCGCTTCAACCACGGGCTGTCCTTCCTCGTGTCCTATACGTGGTCGAAGACCATCGACGATGTCTCATCCTTCAACATCACCGGATCAGCGGCGAAGCCGGTTGCAGGCGAAAACGATCTCGCCCAGAATCCGTTTAATATCGGAGCTGAGCGTGGACTGTCACTGTTCGACGCACGCAACCGATTTGTCGCAAGTTATGATTGGGCGCTGCCCTTCTGGATCCACGGGCAGAACTGGTATCAAAAGGCCCTCGGCGGATGGCAGTTGGATGGAATCGCCACGTTGATGAGCGGCACTCCATTCACCGTCTTTGATTCAAACGATGTGGCAGCGGAAGGCTCCACGCCGGAAATCACTGGATTTTCCTCGCAGCGGCCCAATCTCATCGGCAACCCCAATCATGGCCCTCGCACGGTGAGCGCGTGGGTGAACGTCGGCGCATATCAGCGGCTCGATCTCACCACCAATGCCGGGCAGTTTGGCAGCGAAGGCCGCAACGTAAACACTGGGCCGGCTTATGCTGACTGGGACTTCGCTGCGCTGAAGAACTTCAAGGTGACAGAATCAGTTCGTGTCCAATTCCGCGCAGAACTGTTTGACGTCCTGAATCGCACGAACTTCCGCTTGCCCGACAGCGACATCAGCTCCCCAACCTTCAACCACATCCTTGCAGCGGAGGCTCCGCGCCAGGTGCAGTTTGCGTTGAAGTTTATGTTCTAGCCGCGAGCTGAAACGAAAGTTCTTCGAACTCGCACCAATGCTGTAAACAACGCAATTCACCAGGATGGTCCTCACCCATGGTCCGTAGAATCGGTAAAGAATGACAACCAATTACCGCTCTGCGGACCAGGAAATTTCGATTCGATATCCCGGCTGGGGTGTACTCGGTGCAGCGTTCACAGGGGTCATGGTCAGCTTCTCTCCAATCGTTCCCTACACGTTCAGCCTGTTCCTTGATCCATTACATACCGCCTTTGGCTGGAAGCGGGAAGCGATGGGTGGCGCATTCGCGCTAGCCGCCATTACAGTCGCCCTTGTCTCGCCCCTGATTGGCGTCTTGCTCGATCGCTTTCCCCCGCGACGGATCATCCTCCCCGGCATTCTGGTTTTCGCCGTTGGACTCGCGATGCTCAGCAGGTTGACGCCGAATATTGTTCAGTTCTATGCCACGTTTTTTGTCATCGGTTTGGTGGCCAACATGACCGCGCAATTCGCGTACACACGCACGGTTCTTACCTGGTTCACGACGTACAGAGGAATCGCACTCGCATTACTGCTCACCGGAAGCGGCGTTGGCTCCATCCTGATTCCGCCGCTCACTTCGTGGATGATTCAACATCATGGATGGCGCAGCGCGTATCTGCTCTTAGGTGGGATTGCGACGATCGGTCTTCCACTCACCGCTATGCTGGTACGCAATCGCCCCGAGGCCGAAATCGTTCGCTCCCAACAGGGCGTCGATACAGGCGTAACAGTTGCTGCCGCGCTGCGAACCGCAGCCTTCTGGATACTGGCCTGCATCACCATCCTGTCAGCATTCAGCGAAAACGGCCTGGTGACCAACCTTGCTTCGATCCTGACGCAACACGGCGTGCTTGCTTCCACCGCAGCTCTTGCTCTGTCGATCCGCGGAGGAGCAGGCATCCTTGGCCGGCTCGGCATCGGCTTCGCAATCGATCGCGTCTCTCCGGAACGCATTCAGTCCCTTGTTCTCGCATTGACGGCTGTGGGCACGCTGATGCTTGCATTTTCAACCAGTGCGTGGGCATCTCTGTTGGGTGCAGCGATCCTCGGCGTGGGATTGGGTAGCGAGGCCGATGTAGGACCCTACCTGCTGGCCCGCTACTTCGGACGCAGACATTTTTCCGTGTTGTACGGTCTTACCTGGACGGCTTATGCCATTGGGGGCGCTACCGGACCGCTCTGGATTGGACATCTGTATGACCAGGCCGGCGCGTACCTGCCGCGCTTCATCGTCTATCTCGCGGCCGTAGCATTTGGAGCGGTGATTCTCAGCTTCTTCTTGCGATCTGCCGGGAGCATGCGGTCTGGGCAGGAAGTTGCTGCTGACGCGGGCATCCTGCCTTAGGCCAGCCACTCAGAGCCGTCTCGCCACGATCTTGGGTTGCGCTACCGGCATAGATCGTTCGACTTGAGCCGCCAACTCCTTCAATCATGCCTCATTCTGAAATTCGTTGGAGGTTCTATCTCGACGCTTTCGTCGTCTCCAGACGACCGCCGCGGATCCACTCCAGTATCGTGCGGTACTGATCGCTGGATTCGTTGCCGTGCCATCGCTGGCCGCCGTTGTGCGTGGCCAGGTAATCCCCAACATCCCCCGCGCTGTCAGTCTGCCGTGTCGGCTTGATCAGCAGAAGACTCTTATCCGGAGCAGCGATGTTCACCACGCGCATTGCGTACTTGTAATTCTCTTTGCTGTCCTGATCGGAGAAGACTCCATCCGCATTAGGCGGCTCCAGCTTGAAGATCACATGGCTCGCATGGCAGAACACGCAGGCTTTTCCGTCGCTGCCGGGCTTGGCCAGAATGGGTTCCACCTTGGTGACAAAGTAGCGGAAGTCGAGCACCGAGCCAGGCTGCACATCCTGAAGTGCGTCGTTCAGATTCTTACCCTTCAGGATGCTCGTAGAGATCAGTTTGAGGCGCGGATTGGTTGAGCTTTGCAACTGGTTCATGGCTGCCTTGAAGTCCGGCCGCTGCTCGGCGCCCCTGACCTTGCGCAGGGTATCCATTGCCGCTGCGCTCACGTTCGCATCCGGATTCAACAGGGCCGCCAGCACCGTATCCACCACGATCGGATATTCCAGCGGCTCTTTGATTCTGACCGCAGGAGCATGACCGTTGAGAAAGTCCTGATCCTGAGAGACGGCGCCGCCTGAGACACCGATGTGCTTCTTCAGGAACTGCGGATTACTCGCCTCCTCCATCAGAATTCTCAACGCGGCAGGGTTCAGGCCGGCGAATGCGGCGTTCACCGCCGGAGCCGTCTGGGGATCACCCAGAAAATGCTCGAGCGAGACTCGCATCGCAGCACGCTGAACGCTGCTGTCGTACGAATTGAGATTCGAAAGCACCAGCACCTGTAGCTTCGGTTCATGCATCAGCGCGGGGAAGGATGACGCCGCATCCAGGATCTGCGCATAATTTTCCGGCTGCGGAGATTGCTCCAACTGCGAGCGCAGCGTACTGAGAATCTCCGGCTGCTCCTGCCATGGCGAGTTCTTGGAAAGCGACGCCAGAAGCGGCAGCACGACGGCCCGGCTATCTGGATTTCCATGCTTGAGAATTTCTACTACCTTGTGGACCAGGCGCGGATCAGGAGCTGCGGGGGAGTCAAGATTCAGCACGCCTCGCTGTCCGCCCTCGTAGACGTAACGAACTGTGTCGCGCACATCGGCACTCTTGTCTTCCGAGAGATCCAGCGCAGCCAGCGCGAAACGCGCATCGCCAGCTTCGCTAAGTGTGCTGCCGGCCTTCAGCACCTCGATCTTCATCGAATCATCTGCGCCCTTCAGGCACTCAAGCAATGATTCTTCCAGCTCCGGCCCTGAGCTCTTGAAGAAATGAATCAGGTCGCTGTCGTTGCCGATGCGCGTCTGAAAGAAGCCATTGTGCACGTCGTACTTGAAATCAACAGCCTCCCGATACGGTGAGTATTCATAGCCGGGCCGGTGCAGGTCGGGAACTCCGGTGATGTACTTGGTCAGCACCGCCGGCAACCCGATGGACACGGTGTCAGCCTTGAGCTGAGGCAGAGCATAGTGGCGGATATGAAAGTCCCACAGCGCGTTGAGAATGCCTTCGCGGCCCAGCGGCGTTCCATTGCGCAAGACCTTTGCAAGTACCTGCGCCTGATCGCGGACTACGGCTTCGTAACCGGTGCCGATGCGCTCCTTGTCCTCATCCTTGGCACTGGCACGCACCCATGCAGACAGGTAGCCCGTATTCTCGTCCAGCAGGTTGTAGACGCTCTCCTGCAAACCGCGGCGCACCATCGCGTCCGTCTCCGTGTTCAGCCGGGTTGCAAGCGCCTCCAGCGTTCCGCGGCGAACTTCCTGCTTATCGACCTGCCAGTAATACCAGCGCCAAACGCCACCAGCGGCTTCGAAGCGTACGTAAGGCACAGGATCGTTCAAATCGCGCTCCAACGCGGCGAGCAATTGAGGATCGTCGGTCAGTTCACGGAAGTGCTGATTAAAGACGCGTGCGGCGCCCCAGCGCGTTCGCGCGTCCGGTGAGCCCAGCGCAGCAGCGAGCAGCTTGCGGCCCTCTGGAGCGGCCTCCTGGCGCCGGGAAAGTACCATGCGTATCGCGTAGGCAGACGTGGTCTGCACCATCTTGGTTGGATCACCAAGAGCCTTGATGAGGACCGGCATTGCTCCCGCATCGGCCATGTGGCCCAGCGCACGAGCAGCGGCCTCGCGGGCCAGCGGCTGATCGCTATTGGCGAGAACATCACGAATCTGGCGCAGTTGCGCTTCCGGAGCAAGATCCCAGAACTGATCGAGCTGCTGCAGCAATAACGGCAGATCGTTCATCGCGAGAGTCTTCGCCGGCGCTGGATACGCAGCATCCCAATTCTTCGCTTTGGTCGGCCCCGGATACAAAGTCGAAAGCGCCATCACAGCAAACTGCGTGGCCCGGAAAGGCGTATTGAACCCCTGATACACCGGATCACCCTCCCAGCTCCCTTCGGGCCTCTGCGCGGCCAGCATCGCTTTCACTGCGCGATCGAGATGCTCGTCACTTTCCGGGCGACGTCCCGCTTCCGCCAGCGCAAGCACGGCGTTGTAAGAGACGAAGTCGGCTGCCTTGGCCTTCTTGTCAAAGGGATAAGGCCAGCCGCCTTCGGGCGTTTCGTATTCATAAAGCTTGGCGATGAGCTTGTCGATTTCAGGTGCATACTTCTGTCGGTTGATCTCTGAAAGCAGCATGATGCGCCAATTCAAATCGATCACGTTCTTCGGCTCGTAAGCCAGCGCCAGCTTCTCGACGTGATCTCGCTCCGTGATCCACTCCGGCTTGTGTGTCTCGTTGTAAGCGAGGTTGAATGTCTGCCAGCTCTGCGAGGCAATTTCGAACGGACTCACATCCGGCTCGCAGCCATCGGCCTCGTCGCCCGGCATTACAGTCAACCCCTTGTAGTGAATCTTCAGGTACTCCGCATAGGGCAGATCGAATTTCTTCCTCGGCGCATCGTGCGTGACGTTCTGCTCGAAGGAGTGCGCAATCAGTGGCAGACGGCTTGCCTCGGTGCGCGCGGTGTAGATGATGCGGACCCAGTTCACGCCAGGCTCGCCATAAAGCGGCCGGGTGTTGTTGTAGATCCGGTCCGTCAGGAACTCAAGCCCTGCACGCTGCGTTGGAGCATAACCTTCTTCGACCGCCTTCAAATAACCGCGTGTGGTGAACTGCGCCGGATGGCAGGCAATGCAAAGCTGCGTCTCCGAGTGCTGCATCGTCGTGCGCATTGCGATTGCGCCCCGGCGTGGCGTGTTCGACAGCCAGCTGTCGCCCATGTTCACCAGGAAGTCCATTCCTGCCCGCACCGCGTCATGCGGATCTTTATTCGGTGGAACCGGATACTGATATGTGTGGAGTTGATAGCTGGGATGATTCGCGGCTACGCGAACGTAGTATTCCTGCCCCGGCTTCAAAATGCGGGTACGGAACTTATAGAGGCCGGGGTAATTCTGCGTAGCCTCCACCTGGTACACAAATTGCCCATCGGTAAAAGGCACCACGTCCTGTTGTTCGCCCGATCCCTTGCCCAACTGAAAGATATCGACGTCGAACGGAACATCGCGGTCGGTCACATTCAATACAAAATAAACGAGCCGAGGCTGCTTCTCGCGGAACGTAAAGCGGAACCACTGGAAGCCTTTGACCATCGCAGCATAACCGTCTTCGCTCTTCGACGGAGCATAAGGCCGCTCATCGTCGCTGCCAAAGATCGTCTGACCCAATTCAAAGCTCTGAGCCTGCTGCCACGAGCCGTTGGGCGACGCTGCGATGACGCCGCGCGTCAGGTCGATTGCGCCTTTTGGCAAGGAAGCCGAGCTCTGCAGAATCCTGCTGAGGGACGTGCCAATCTCGGGAACCTGCGAAGAGGTGGATGAAGAATAGCTCACCGTCACCGGGCCAGCTTTTCTTGGACGGATCGTCAGGTAAAGATCAAGGTCCGCACTGTGCAACCACTTGGACTCGATCTCACCCTGCGCATCCTTGATCGTGACCCGCACGGCGTCCGTCCCTTTCAGTTGAGCAGGGTCCTTCACCGCAAGGGTCACTCCATACAGCGCATCTGCACGTGCTGTGCCTAAGGTCACCTGTGCAGGCTGCGCCGCGGGGTTGGCGTGGACAGCGTTTCCGTGCGAAACAACACCATAGAGAGCCCATGCCAGAAAGGGCACTGGAACGACCATCCAACTAGCAACGCGGCGACCTGTGATCATCGGCACCCGGACCCCCATCTTGTGTTTGTAGCTGAGCGGGAAATCACTCGCGGATATCAAAGCAGAAACTATATATCCATTGGGGCAGGCCGGGACACACCCATTTTGCGCGCCGGCAAATCTCCCCTTCATGGCCCGTGAATCGATGAACGATGCGAAAGACTCCTGCTACCGAGAGCACGCCCACCGAGTACGAAGCATAAGGGAACGAAGGCAAAACCTTCCGTTCTGCTAGCCTTGTACGCATGCGTCCTCACGTGTTGGTTTGCTACGTTCTATCGTTGGCTGTCTCCTCGCAACTTGGGTCTGCCCAGGTGTCTGCCTCTGTCGCGTCGCGTCTCGCGGCTCAGAACGCTCTCTTTGACGATTCGTGGCAGGCCACGCTCAAGATGAGCCCCACGCTGGCCACTGCCGTCGGCGACTACCGCTACAACGATCAACTCGGCGACTTCTCGCTGGCCGCCTCTGCTGCCCGTCATCAGCGGGAGCTGGAGGATCTAACACGCATCAAGGCCATCGATCCTGCCGGCTTCCCTGAGCAAGACCTGATCTCGCACGACCTCTTTCTCCGCCAACTGCAGCAGCGCATCGAGGATTACGACCTCAAAGAGTTTGAGATGCCGCTCAGTGCATCGGGCGGAGGAGGAGGCATTCATGCGAATCTCGCGGACCTCCCTCTTGCCATGCCCTTCGACTCCGTCAAGCATTACGAGGACTACATCGCGCGCCTGCATCAGATCCCAAAGGCCTTTCTTCAAACCGAAGATGTGCTTCGCGCCGGTGTGAAGGATCACCTCGTCCCCGTCCGCTTCATTGCCGAAAAAATTCCAGCGCAAGCCGAGGGCGTGATCGCCGCCAACCCTTTCCTTCTGCCCCTCAAGAAATTCCCGGCCAGCTTCTCAGACGCGGATAAGAAGCGCCTGACGGACGAGATCACATCCACAGTCAACAACGAGGTCTTTCCTGCATACAAGCAGTTCGCCGCGTTCGTTACCAGGGACTACATCCCCTACACGCGCACCACGCTCTCGATCAACTCGCTTGGGGGCGGCAAACGCCGCTATCAGGCCACGCTGCGACGCTTCACGACCACGGATCTCACCGCGGCTCAAATCCACGAGATCGGTTTGAAAGAAGTCGATCGCATCACCGGTGAGATGGCAGCACTCGCCAAAGCGAATGGCTACAAGGATCTCGCCAGCTTCCGCGACCACATCGAAAACGATCCCAAGTATCAGCCTTCCTCTGCGGACGCGATCGTCGAAGACTTCCGCAAGTACATTGCCCAGATGCAGCCTCGCCTGCCGGAGCTCTTCAACCTTCTGCCGAAAACCGCAGTTACGGTCGAGCCGATACCACCCTTCCAGGCCGCAGCTGCAACTCACTACCAGGGTGGAACTCCAGATGGGAAACGCCCGGGCCGCGTCTCGGTTGCGGTGTCAGACCCAACGCATCGTAGCTTCATCAATGACGAAGCCGTTGCCTATCATGAGGGTGTTCCCGGCCACCATCTGCAGATCACGATTCAACAGTCGCTCACCGGTCTGCCCGAGTTCCGTAAACACGGTGGCAACTCCGCCTACACCGAAGGCTGGGGACTTTACGCCGAAGAGCTTGGCAAGGAGATCGGCTTCTATCAGGACCCCGGCTCCGATTACGGTCGTCTTCGCTCGGAGTTATTTCGTGCTGTGAGACTCGTTGTCGATACCGGCATTCACGACATGGATTGGAGCCGCGATCAAGTAGTGGATTACATGCGCAAATCCCACGCAATCGACGAGCCCACCATCCAGGCTGAAACGGATCGCTACATCTCCGGCCCAGGCCAGGCCTGCAGTTACAAGCTTGGCCAGCTGAAGATTCGCGAACTCCGAGACCGAGCCAAGCAACAGTTGGGCACCAGGTTCGATCTCAAGGCATTTCATGACGAGATTCTGTCGGGCGGCGCGCTGCCTCTTGATGTGCTCGACGCCCGCATCAACCGCTGGATAAAGGCCCAGGGCACTTCCGCCAACTGACATCGAGGGCGCGCAGTATCAACGAGGGCACCTTGTCTAATTGCAAGTAGAAAGGACAGGCGCGAGGGAACCATCCTCGCGCCTGTCCCGTTAAACACCCATGCGTGGTTTATTGATGCGGACAAAGTCCGTATCCTGATGCGGCTCAGAGTCGCATTCAATCGCAATCGTAGTCAGCGGCCAGTCCGGGGCTTCCATGGGCAAGCCGTTGAAGCGAGCCCGGTAATCATCCTGGGTGAATGCCACGGTTTCCCCTGTCTTCACGAGCTTCGCCGACTTCACCTTGCACTTCAGACCGGAGATGGCCACATAATCTCCCGGCCAGTAGTGCACATGCATGAAGAGCGTGTTGCCCTTACGAGTAAAGCTCGCATACATGGAGCTCCGCACCTGGCACACATCGGTCTCGTAGATCGTATGCCCATTCACAGCAAGCCACTCGCCCACTTCACGCAGCGCGTTGACACTCGGTTCAGGAATAGAACCATCCGGCTTGGGGCCAATGTTGAGCAGGTAGTTGCCATTGTCGCGTGCGCAGGTGATGAGGTTGCGCAAAATGGTTCGCGAGCTCTTCCACTCATCATCAGCGGCCTGGTATCCCCAGCTGTCGTTCATGGTCATGCAGGATTCCCACGCCCGCCCATCCTTCGAAGCAACGATCTCCTGCTCCGGCGTCGAGAAGTCGCCTTTGAGGCCATTGCGATTGTTCACGATGATCTCAGGCTGCAGCTTGTACACCATCTCATTCATCCGAATCGATTCCCAGCCCTTGGTGTCGAGTGGCCAGTCAACGTCATACCAGAGCACATCGATCTTGCCGTAGTTAGTCAGGATTTCGCGGATGAGTCCGTGCGTATAAGCAATGAACCGCTTGCGGGCTTCCTCGTCGGTAGCGCACTTGGCGCCATCCGGATGATGCCAGTCCATCAGCGAGTAATAGAACCCGACGCGCAAGCCCTCAGCACGCGCAGCCTCAACGTATTCACGAACGACATCATGCCCAGGCCCCTGCTTGACGGCGTTGTACTCAGTCAGCTTCGTATCGAAGTTACAGAAGCCTTCATGATGCTTGGTGGTGAGCACCATGTAGCGCATGCCTGCCTGCTTGGCCAGCTTCGCCCACGCTTTCGCGGCGCCAACGCGTGGATGAAAAGTCTTCGCATGCGCGGTGTACTCGCCGATGGGCACAGCTTCCATTTCCATCTCCCACTCATGGCGGCCAATCGTGCTGTACACGCCAAAGTGAATGAACATCCCGAAGCGAGCCTTCTGCCACCAGATAAGCCGCTGCGCCCGCGTGCTGTCGCCCGGCTCCGGAGCATTGCTCGTTGCCTCCTGTGCGGCGGCAGCCACGGCTTTCGCGGGAGCGGTTGCGGCGGTCAAAGCGACCACGGATGCGCCAGCACCCTTGAGCAGATTGCGCCTAGTCAGTGACGTGTGTTCCTTCATCAATAATCTCCTCAGTCGTTTGGTGGATGTGCTCATGGTGGGGCACGCAGTTGCTTTGCGTGCGCAAGAAAGAACGCGGCCGACCATACAGGCTCGACCGCGTTTGACCAGAGTAAGCCGGAGGGTGAGTCCGGCCAGTGTTTAGAATACGATCTTGCCACTCACCTGCAATTGCCTGCTTGAGTTGGCCTGACTTGTGACCACCCCGAAGTTATTGCTACTCACGTCACTATTCGGGATGCCATAGATCGGATGGTTGGCAAGATTAAATGCTTCAGCTCTGAACTCAAATTTCTTTTCATGCCAGATGGGGAAGGATCGAATGACCGATGTATCGATATTGATCCACCGTTGTGCCTGCAGCGTATTTCTGCCTGCATTGCCAAAGGTATAGAGTTCAGGAAGGGCGAAGGCCTGCGTGTTAAACCACTCACCGCGCGTTCTCTTGCCGAGTTTGGGATTCCCGATTTGATTCGCTCGCTGTCCTCCACCACCGATGTTGGCTCTGTCCTGACTATCCTGCGCAGTGAAGGCTTGCCCATTGCGCCAGGTGAAGATGTTGTTGATCTGCCAGTTGCCGAGAACGTAGTCTGCAAACCGGTTATTGGTTGAGAAACGCTTTCCCCTACCCACTGGAATCTGGTACAGGGAGTTGGCCGAGAAGACATGCGGGATGTTCGTCCCAGCGATACCACGCGACGCCTTGGGATCGTAGGGATTCTGCACAACCAGCCCTTCTACTCCGTACCATCCGTCGTCCTCAGCCAGAGACTTCGACCAGGTGTAGGCAATCTGGTAGGAGAAGCCACTGGTGTAGCGCTTATCCAACTGCACCTGAAGGGCATGGTAGCTTGACGTGCCAATGCTTCGGTCGTAGAACGTGGGAATGCTATAGGGATAGAGAGCTCTAGGCTGGATGTCCCCAGGGCCGGGAGTGAGCGCAGTGTTGTAGAGACCACCAATGTTGGTCCGGTGTGAGCCGGAGCCTACATAGTCGATGCGGAGCGCAAGCGAAGTTCCAAGTTGCTGCTGGATACCGAAGTTCCACTGCTCCGAATACGGGTTCTTGTTGTGCGGATCGGCAAACCACTGGTTACTGGTGAAGGGCGTTGCGGGCGGGAAGATTCCAGCGCCTGAGTTGCCGAACGGATTCTGCGCATTGACGTTGGGGGTCAACTGGGTGGACGTGGGCACGTTGGTGAGGGTCGAGGCGATCAACTGCCCCACGTCGGGCCATGAGCCTTCATAGTTCTGAGCCGTTTGGGTGACTGCGGCCCATTCATCGAAGACGATACCAAAGGCGCCATGCACGACCATCTTTTCGTTGACTTTGTAGGCAAAGCCCAGGCGAGGTCCAAAGTTCGAATTGACGTTGTGGTTGATGTGGCCAGTCTGACTCACAATGACATGAGCGGGCAGCGTGCCGTCGCCAGGGATACACGGCGCGAAGCCACGCTCGGCGCAAGTGGGCGGCAGCTTCTGCACGATGTAGTTACCGCTGCCAAAGTCCATGTCACCGGTTTCGGGCCCGCCATGCTCGCCGATAGTTGCGTTCGTTCCATAACCAGGCTTGAAGGCATAGTCATAGCGCAATCCGATGTTGACGGTGAGCCTGCGCGTAGCCTTCCAGGAGTCCTGAATAAAGGTACTCAACAGGCCACCCGGCGTTTCCTGTTCATTCACATCACGCCGGCTGGCGCCATTGTTGGGAACGTTGAGAAGGAAGGAAGCCAGTGCATCGCCAGTCGAGCCGCTGGCCTGAGGATTGCCCGTTTGCGGTTTATCGAATCCAAGACCAATCTGAGCCAGCGGGCTGGAGAAGTTGGCAGTGGCATAACCCGCACCGAACTTCAGTTCATGACCTCCCAGGATGCGCGTGTACGTACCGCGTACTTCATGGGTGTCGTTCGCCTTCGGGGTAAAATCGACGCTCTCACTGCCGTTCGAGTAGCCATTGATTCCGGGCCCTGGCAGGAGAGATCCGCCCTTGAGTGCAGTGAAATTGCCTACAAAGGTGTCAGAGAAGCCGACCGTTGTCAGGATGTCCGTGACCGACTTGGTAAACCGGGTCTCTGCATTATCCGAGACCGTGACACGTGCGTACTGCACCTGCAGGAACTGCGTAGGTCCAAAGATGTGACTAAAGCTGCCGCCCCAGTTGCGGGCATCGATTTCATGGTGGGTCAGAAGCCCCGGCAATCCCCCAGAGGAATTGACAGTGCTGTTGATGAAGCTGTAGCGGAACCAGCCCGAATCTTTGCTGCCGAAGTTCTGGTCACCGCGGACGTTGAATTCGTTCTGCTGCTGAGTCAGGGGCGTGGCGTCGATAGCGTTGGCCGTGCAAACACCATTGCTGCTCTGCAAGCATGGACCCGCTGCAGGAAAGACAAACTTGGCGTAGGCGACCATGCGTTGATCGATCAGGTTCGCAGGAATCTGATTTCCTTCGAAGGCAGGACGGGTGTATGAGCCGCATGGATTATCGCCGACTGCCACGCAAGTGGTGGCATACGGATTGTAGATCTGCTGCTGGCCGTTGTCGGCGATGTTTCCAGCCAGTTCTGCATCTGTCGGAACGAATAGGAAGTTGTTGCTGATTCTCGAGTAGCGATACCCCTGGTATGCGCCGAAGAAGAAGCTCTTATTCCGTCCGTTGTACAGCTTGGGGATCCATACTGGTCCGCCTGCCGCTGCGCCGAACTGGTTCTGGTGGAACGAAGGCTCTGTCGAGAAGTAGGGTTCTGCGTCGAATGCCTTGTTGCGAAGATATTCCCAGGCTGATCCGTGCAGGTCATTGGTGCCGGTTTTTGTAACCGTGTTCACCACGCCGCCGAGTACACCGCCAAATTCGGCGCTGTCGGTGTGCGAAACGATCTTGAATTCCTGGATCGCATCAATGATGGGCGCTACCGCATAGGTGCTCTCAATCGCGCTGTAGTTGTACAGACCGTCCAGCAGGAAGAAGTTGCTGCGGTTTGTCTGCCCGTTGATGGCAGGGAAGGAATAATCCGATCCGATGGCAACCGCCGCACCGAAACCGCCGCCGCCCGACATACCTGCGTTCTGGCCCACCATGATGGGGACGACGCCGGGAGTCAGAGCCAGAAGCGCGGTGAAGTTGCGGCCGTCGAGCGGGAGCTCATTCACCTGTTTGGTCTCGATGACCGTGCCCAGGCTGGCGCCGGAAGAATCCAGCTGGGTTGCAGCTGAGTCAACCGTGACAACCTGCGTGTCCGTTCCAATCGTAAGAGTGAAGTCGAAAGCTGCGACTTGGCCGACAGCCAGGACGAACTCCGCGGTCTTTTGCGGTGTGAATCCAGTCGCGGTGGCACTGAGAACGTACCGGCCAGGATTGATGCTCGGAATCGCGTAATCGCCCGAACCGTTCGTGAGCGTCGGATGCTCGACAGTGGTGTCGACGTTTGTCAGAGTGACCGTCGCGCCCGGAACTACTGCTCCCTTGGGGTCTCTGACCACACCGTTGACCGAAGCGGAGGAGACCTGCGCTTGCACCGTGCCTGCCGTTAGCAGCACGAGAAGGATGAGAAGACCGGCTTTATACATTCCTGAGACGAAGCTCTTGATTTGCCGGGAGGTTGCTGATTCAAAACCTTGCATGTTTGACCTCTCTTACAGGGGCGATCTTGTGAAACGGCCTTATACCGACTGCCATCGGGTCAGAATCCGGACAGTTCAGACTACGGTAACTTTTGCGCATACCTTTTTCGAACGGAGCAAGTTGTAGTGAAATGCCGCAACGGTTGTCAAGTGGAAATCTCAACCCTTCGATTGATGGGGGATTCCGCTAACTGTTGGAGGTTCCCGGGACAGGCGGCTCTGTGGCCCAGTCGTGCGGAATGAAAGCCGGAGTTTGGCGCGTTGATGGAATTTTCGCTATAGTATGCGGTTGAGTCACAGATTCATGTAGGCTTGTCACCGAGTCCTCACTGGTCCATCACCGATTTTGAAATGTTTTCTGCTCAGGCTCTGCTTCCACACCACCCCAGGGGTTTGCCCCGCATTGAAAGAGCGTAGTTTTCTCCTATGACCATTCGAATGAAAGACATAGCGAAGGATCTGGGGCTCTCGCAGGCCACCGTTTCCAAGGTCCTCAGAGACCACCCCGACATTGGAGAAGAGACTCGCAAACGCGTTCTGGACCGTGTGAAGGAGCTCGACTACCAGCCGAACTCGCTTGCAAGAAGCCTGGTGACAGGCAGGAGCTACCTGATCGGCCTGGTGGCGCCCAGCCTGCTCCACCCATTCTTTGCGGAAATCGCACTGGCCATTTCGGCAGCCATTCGGGACAAAGGGTATTCTCTGATCGTGTCCTCCTCCGAAGAAGACCCTGAGCTTGAGAAGGAAGAAATCTCCCGTCTGCTGGGTCGGCGGCTCGATGCCCTGGTTATCGCCTCGACCGGGTCCAATATGGAGCAGTTGCGGCGCATGGACACTAACGGGCAACCATACGTGCTGGTCGACCGTGATCTGGCAGGGCTGGCAGCCAACTTTGTTGGCATCAACGATGAAAAGGCTGGCAAGCTCGCGACCGAACATCTGATCGACATGGGGTGCACACGGATCGCTCACATTCGCGGGCAGGACAACAGCACCGGCATCGGCCGCTTCGAGGGGTACCGTCAGGCTCTCCACCACAGGGGCTTGCCCTACGTCGACGAGTATGTCGTCAGCCGAAGCTACGTGGACACCGAGACGACCCGCCAGGGAGCCGAGGCAATGCGGTTGCTGCTGGAGCGCGACCCGAGGCCCGACGGGGTCTTCTGCTTTAACGACCCGCTGGCAATCGGCGCGATGACCACGATCCTCGAAGCCGGGCTGCGGATCCCGGAGGACATCGCTTTGATCGGCTGCGGAAACCTGCCCAACAACGACTGGCTGCGTGTTTCGCTCTCCAGCATCGATCAGCACAGCGAGATGATTGGCCAACGGGCCGCGGACCTTGTTCTGAAACTGATTGAAGCGAAACAGCCGCCGCGCGCGCAGACGATCATCCTCGAACCGACACTGATGCCCCGGGCTTCGACACGCCGGAAATAGATATTCACGAGAGTTGAGCCTGGGAGAACGTCATGCGTTGGAAATTGCAGTCTGCTCGACGTAGCCTGGCTTGGGCGATCGGTAAGGTAATTCCGGCGTCGTTTGCCACGTTGCTGCTGGTTGGGGCAGCTACCCCGCCCTCGGCGTCCGGGCAGGCTAAGAACGACGCGCAGCAGAAGGACGGCTACGTCGGTTCACAGGCCTGCTCGAAATGTCATCTGGAAATCTACAAGCAATTCACGCAGACCAGCATGGGGCGGTCGATGGCGACGGCGTCCGTGGCCAACTTGAAAAATGCTCCCAGCTCCGCTTCCTACCTCAACGAGCGGCTGAATCGTAAATTCGAGGTGTACACAAAGAACGATGCCCTGTATCAAAGCGAAGCTGGCGTAAGTGCCGATGGGACGGAATCCTTCCGCACAGAACACCCGGTGGAGTGGATCATCGGCGCCGGAGACAACGGCTTTGGAACGATCCTGCGCAAGGACGACTACCTCTTTCAGGCACCACTCTCGTTCTATTCCAAGTCGGGAAGCTGGGAGCCTTCGCCTGGATACGAATACACCGATCTCGGCTTCAACCGGCCCATTCTGCCGGGATGCATTTTCTGTCACAGCGGGCGCCCCAATGCGGTGCCGGATAGCAGCGGAAAATTCGAGAGCGTACCGTTCGCCGAGCTCGCTATTGGGTGCGAAAAGTGTCACGGCCCAGGTGCGGCGCATATTCAATCCATGACTGCGGGTACGTCTGCTACAAAACAGAAGGGCGCAGCAACGAAGCTTGAGAGCCGGATCGTCAACCCCGCGCGCCTCACACCTTACCTCTCGGACAACATCTGCATGGCATGCCACCAGACAGGCGACGTGCGCGTGCTCAAGCCTGGCAAGACATATCAGGACGTAAGGCCCGGTAAGCCGCTGGATGAATGGCTGACCATTCTGATGGTTCCCCCGACGCGCGAGGTGCCTCCCACGGAAGATCACGTAGAGCACTACTATTCCATGTCTCTGAGCAAGTGCTACCGGGCAAGCGAAGGCAAGATGAGCTGCATCACATGCCATGATCCGCACGTGCAGCCTGCGCGAGAAGAGGCACCTGCTTACTTTGCAGCCAAGTGCATGACCTGCCATACGAATCAAAGCTGCAAGCTGAGCCTCGAGACGCGCATGCAGCAGAAGCCGGCCAACAACTGCATTGGCTGCCATATGCCGAAGCGCGATATTCAAACCATCTCCCACTCGAGCGCGACGAATCATCGCATCATCGCCAAACCGGGTGAGCCATTTCCCGATGTCACGTTCCAGCAGACAACAGCCGCGCTCCCGGATCTGATCCACATCAACCCCGCTGCGCAATCCCTGCCAGGACAGCAGCAAAGCCCTCCACCGCTGCTTACGCTTCTGCAAGCCTATGGAGAGCTTTCTGAGACGAAGCCAGTCTACGCGGAGGCCTATTTCAAAGTGCTGAGTCAACTGGAAAAGACCCAGCCAGATGAGCCTCTCGTGCAGGCTGCGCTGGGGCGCCGTTCGATGAAGAGTGGTGATTTCCAGGCAGCAGCAGATCACTTCCGCCGTTCGCTTGAACTCGGTCCACCAGTCGAAACCACCTACTCCGGCCTGGCGGAGGCTCTTACGCATCTTGGGCAAAGCGAAGAAGCGCTTCCCCTGATCGACAAGGCAATTGCGCTCGATCCGTTCAACCCGGTCACGCGAAAGATGCTGATCGTACAGCTCATCCAGAGCAAGCAGTATGCGAAGGCACGGGAAGCTTTGACGAGCTATACACAAGTCTTCCCGCAGGATGATTTCATGCGGCAGATGCTGGTCCGTGTCGGCGGAGCGGTGACGCCACAGTAATCCAGCTATGGCTTGTGGGAGGCATACGGCAGCTTCTTGACGATGCCTTTACCCTCCTGAATGGTTACGACTTGATCGGCTGCTAACGCTGGAAAGCTCTCCGTTTTCCCATCGAGCCAACGTACCGTAACGTTCGCCGTCGCCGATTTGCCAAGCCCAAAATGCAGGCGAAAATCGTTGTGCGAGATATAGGATCCACCGCTGCGAACCTCGTCGATCTGCGTCTGCCCATTGGCAACGACCGTGATACGTGCGCCGATGGCATCGCGATTGGTCGTAGTGATTGCTCGAATCAATATCGATCGACCAAGCGGCGGGGCCGTATTTTTCAACAGAGAGGGAGCCTCGCCCATGTTCACGATCACAATCTCTTCGCTGCCATCGTTATCGAGATCACCGACAGCGAGACCACGCGAGGAATGGGGATCGGCAATGCCGCTTCCCGCCTGCGACGACAGATCGAAGAACTGGCCATCCGTGCGATTCCAGTAGAGCAGGCGATGCTGCTTGAACTTCTCGCCAGTACGCCCGGAATCGACCTCGGGATAAACGTGGCCGTTGGCGAGAATAAGGTCCTTCCAGCCATCGTTGTCGATATCAAGCGCCGCTGTTCCCCAGCCCAAAAAACGCGTATTCACCGCAAAGCCGGTATCGATGGTGGTATCCGTAAAGTTGTTGTCGCCCTGGTTGCGGTAGAACGTAGGCGTATCGTCCGCAAAGTTTGTCTTGAAAAGATCAAACCGCCCATGATGCCCAAAGTCGGCAGCAGCAATGCCCATCCCGGCCTGTTCGCGTCCCTCGTCGTTGTAAGCAACACCAGCCTGCACGCCGATCTCTTCAAAGCGCTCACCCTTAAGGTTATGAAAGTAGACACTGGCCGTTGAGTCGCAGGCTATATAGATATCCGGCCAGCCATCATTGTCGAAATCATCCACGATCGGAGTGAAGCAGTAGTAATCCTTGGGGATGGTGATATGCATCTTGTCCGACACATCGGTAAAGTGGCCGTGACCGTCATTCTGATAGAGAGAAATTGTTTCGCCGGGCAAACCACGCGGTCCGCAAATGACAGGCAGGCCTTTCCACTCGCACTGCGATTTCTCGCCCGGATGCGGCGTCTTGGCAGGGTCGAACTCGATGTAATGCACGACGACCAGATCCAGCGCGCCATCACGGTTGAAATCCACGAACGAGCAACCGGTACTCCAGCGGTCTTTTGCAGAACTCAGACCACGCGCCTGCGTCTCATCGTGAAAAGTCCCGTTGCCCTGGTTGCGGTAGAGGACATTCTGCCCCCACTGCGTGATCATGAAGTCCACGTTGCCATCGTTGTCCACGTCGCCGGCGCAGGTTCCCTGCCCCCACCCGGTATGTGCGAGCCCGGCCTTGCTCGTCACATCTTCAAATTTCAGACCGCCCAGGTTGCGATACAGGATAGGGGTCGTCGGCACGTCGCTCTTCTGAAAGCGGTCGCCATTCACGAACAGAATGTCGGGCAATCCATCGTTGTCGTAGTCGAAGATCGCCACTCCGGTGCCCGTGGTTTCGACGATATATTGCTTCTTGGCAACCGCACCGGAAACGTTGACATTGGTCAATCCAGCCTGCGCCGCAATGTCCTCATAGTTGACGACAGGAGCCTTCATGCCCGCAGGCAAAGGCTTGGCCGGGACGGCAACACCGTTACCCGTCGCCACGCCCATCTGCGCCTCGCAACGGACTGCAATGGCAAGAGTTGCAGTGAGCGCCAGGCTCAGCAAAAACGAAGTATTCAGGACTTTGGCAGCGAAGAGACGGTAATTCCCCATGTTCTGGCGAATTGTAGCATCCAGGCGGCTCCGGCTTCCCGCAGTTGCGAACGCTCAAGGAAGAACTGGCCGCGACAGCGGTCCTGTTGCAAACGTATAGTGAGATTCGTTAGAACTGTGCAGTGTAGAGCGGCAATCAAGAGCCAATGTGACGGAGTATGCATGATGTGGAGCCGGCCTGTTTCATCTTTCGCTAAAGCGCGCTCCTCCATGCACTTTTCTCGTCCCGGCAGATTCGCGAGCGTAGTCGTGTTCGCAGGCTTCGCGCTTCTGCCGTGGACAGCATGGGCTCAGCAGTCGTCAGGATGTAAGGGGCCTGCCGAGTTGGAGCGGACCATCGCAGCGCATCCGTCAGCCGGCGCGTATGACGCTCTCGGCACCTTCTTTGCGACGCAGCACCACTTTTCCTGTGCCATCTCGTCTTTCGAGTCTGCACTACGCCTCGACCCCAAGTCCTGGGAGAGCCACTACGACCTGGGCATTGCATTGCTGACCAGCGGCAACGCGAAACGGGCTGTCCATGAATTGCAGGCAGCATCCCAGCTCAAGCCAAACTCGGCGCAGATTCTTCTGCCACTGGGCACAGCTCTCAGCGATCTTGACCGTCAGGATGAGGCCATTGTTGCCTTTCGAACAATTCTGAAAGCAGACCCTACCTCGGTGCCGGCGATTGACGGAGTTACGAAAGCCCTGATCGCGCAGAAGCGCTACACCGCTGCCATCGCAGAGTTGAAGAGTGCGCCCAACGACGAGGTGCTGCAGCTCAATCTCGCCATTGCGTATTCAAAGAATGGAGACACCGCAGCAGCACTCGAAGTGATGAATGCGATTGTCAAGGAGCATCCCAACTACGCACAGGCCCATCTGAATCTCGGAATTGTCTACACGCAGCAGAATTTCTTTGCCGAGGCAGCAAAGGAGTTCGGCGAAGCTTTGCGGCTCGATCCATCGGATGATGTGGCTCGCGTTTCGTATGTAAAGACGCTGGTGATTCTGGCGCAGTTCGATGCGGCTGCTCCCATCATTCGCGAGTATCGGAAGCGTAAGCCAAATGACTTCGATGCGCTGTATCTGACCGGTGTTGTGGAAAGAGGTTTGGGCAACAACGCAGCTGCGGAAGAGCCGTTGCGGGAAGCCGTGGCCATGGACCCAAACCATTTCGAAGCACTGTACAACTACGGTTTTGTGCTGGCACACCTTGGCAAACCGGCAGAAGCCCGCCCGCCTCTGGAAGCTGCGCTGAAGATCACTCCAGACTCCGGCAAGGTGCGCTTCCAGCTAGCGTCGGTCCTTCGAGCATTGGGAAAGACAGAAGAAGCGAACCAGGAGCTGAAGATCTTTCAGAAGGAGAAGGAAGATAGCGTCAAGAAGGACGTGGCGGGCGTGAAAGCCAACCAGGCCAACGCATTCATGACGTCAGGGGAACCGGAAAAGGCCGCAGCACTCTACCGTGAGTCGCTCGCTGCCGATCCTGGGAATGCCCGTATGCACTATGATCTCGGCCTCGCCCTGGATCGAACGGCTGACTACTCCGGCGAGCAAGGGGAACTGCAAAGAGCTCTTGAATTAGATCCGCAGCTGGCGCCGGCTCACAATCAACTCGGACTGTTGGAATTAAGAGCAGGGAAAGCGCGAGATGCGGAGAAGGAGTTCCAGACCGCTATCTCACTGGACCCGCAATATGCCGAGGCGCAGAACAATCTTGGAGTCCTGTACGGGCAGGTTGGGAAGACTCCCGAGGCTGAGCAGCTCTTCAAGCAGGCCACGGAGAACAACCCGCAGTATGGCCAGGCTTTCGCCAATCTCGGCATGATTCTCGCGAGCGAAGCGCGCTATCCCGATGCCTTGCAGGCACTCCAGAGCGCGACGCAGCTTGATCCCAAAAACACCGGAGCACTGAGCGCGTACGCCATGGTACTCGTGCGCATGAATCGCGGCACTGAAGCGATGCCATCCTTTCGCAAAGTTGCTGAGCTGGACCCCAACTCCCCAGGCGCTCATCTGAATCTTGGCATTGCCCTCGCCGATCAATTCGATCTCAACGGCGCACTGAGCGAGTTTTCGGAAGCAGTACGGCTCGACCCTAACAGCTCGATCGCCCACTATAACAAGGGCCGGGTGCTACTCGATTTGCAGCAGAATGAGAAGGCCAGACCAGAGCTTGAGGCCGCCGTAAAGATCGACCCCAACGCAGCAGATTCCTGGTACCTGCTAGGCCTGATCGCACGACAGGCCGCGAACAAGGACGCCGCGATCGAGTACTTCACAAAATCGCTCGCGGCGCAGCCCGAAAATGCCGAGGCAAACTTCATGCTCGGACAGGAGCTGCAGCGCAAGGGCGACACCGCCGGAGCCATCGCGCATTGGCGCAAAGCGATTGCAATCCGGCCTCAATACAATGAGGCGTACTACAACCTTTCTCGTCTCCTGATGAAGTCTGACCCTACAGAGGCAAAGCAGCTCCAGGATCGCTTTCAGGCGCTGCAGTCGCAACAACACATCATGGACCGGGCACAGACTCTGGGAAACTTCGCATTGGCTTCAGCGGACGCGCATGACTGGCCCGCGGCCATCTCGCAGCTCAAGGAAGGCATTGAAGTCTGCGGCAAGTGCAGTGCTCTGCCCCAACTGCATAAAGACCTCGGACTCATCTATTGCCACTCCGGAGACTATGCAAACGGCCGCACAGAATTGCTGGCGGCGCAAAAGCTGATGCCTGCGGACGACGACATCAAGAAGGCGCTTAGCCTGATTGACTCGCCTGCCGCATCCCGATAGTTTTATGCCTGCGAGACTCGCTTCCTTCCCCGACTCGAAGGCGCACTCGTATCTCGCAGCGGATACCTGCCGCCGATAGCCGCGGTGATATCGGACGCCGCCTTGCGCAAAGCAACGATGACTTCTGCCTCAGACTGCGTGTCTTTGTGATGTTCAATGTAGGGGACAGTCAGCGCGCCGAGCGGCGCCCCTCGCTCATCAAAGATGGGAAAGCTGATGTTGGTCACTCCTTTGACCAGATAGCTTGCCCGGCACTCATGTCCGCTTCTTCGGATGCGGTCAAGATGCTGCGTCAAGTCACGCGGAGCTTTCTTCCCGGTCTCACGGCTCCAATCACTGACCGAACGGCTGCGTTCCGCCACGTCCTGGTGCGCCAGGATCACGTACCCGGTGGATGAATCCATAAGGTCCACCGTTGAGCCCGGTTTGACAAAGAAGCCCTGACTCGTCGGAGCATTCACCTGCGCCAGGATGACAATACGATCATTCTCAATCACGCCCATGTGGCATGACTGGAAGGTCTCATGTGCAAGCCTGCGCATGATCGGCAATGCATCTGCGACGAGACGCTCGGTGGGCGGGTGCTCCTGGACCAGTTTGAAAAGCTTCAGCGTCAGGGAGTACCGATCTTCCGCGACCTGTGCGATATAGCCGCGTCGCTCAAGGCACAGCAGCATCCTGAATATCTCAGAGACCGTCCGATTGAGTTCTCGCGCCAACTCGCTCTTCGTGGCACCGGTAGGGTCGTGGGCCAGAAACTCAAGGATGTCCAGCCCCTTATCGAGAGCAGGTGTAGCGTACTTCAGGGACTCGCTGGCTTTACCCGCTGATTTTGCCGCTCGTTTCACAACCATCGTATTCAGTTCCTTCTTCTTGCAAACCCGGTTTAGACCGTTCACACAGGGATGGTGCCTATGATTTCAACACAATTTCTCTCAGAATTGGGGATTTTGGAATATTCCGCCAGTGAACAAGGTGTTTCATATACAATTCTCCCGCTGTTGGTTTTGTCCCTGGAGGGCTCTTGAAGATACACCGTTTTACGTTCGCTGCAGCTGCGCTCATGCTCACCTCGTGCGCGCTTCCGTTACATGCCCAGATCGAGGGCGAGCACATCTCAATCAGCGCGAAGCATCCCGTAGCCGCAGTCCAGGATAAAGAGACGCCCGCACAACACGATGCACGCATGGCGTGGTGGCGCGAAGCACGATTCGGCATGTTCATTCACTGGGGCTTGTATTCCATACCCGCCGGCACGTGGAATGGCAAGCAGATTCCCGGCATTGGTGAGTGGATCATGAACAATGCATCGATTCCGGTTGCCGACTACAAGGCACTCGCGTCGCAATTCAATCCGACTGCCTTCAATGCCCATGACATCGTCGCCCTCGCCAAGTCAGCAGGCATGAAGTATGTCGTGATCACCGCGAAGCATCATGACGGCTTCGCCATGTTCGATTCAAAAGCTGATCCATTCAACATCGTTGCCGCTACCCCTTTCCATCGCGATCCGCTGCGTGAACTGGCTGAGGAATGCCGCAAGCAGGGCTTGAAGCTGGGCTTCTACTATTCGCAGGATCAGGACTGGACAGCACCCGGTGGCGCAGCCTACAAGACGGGCAATCATGATCGCCCGAACCATCACTGGGATAAGGCGCAGGATGGCGACTTCGCCAGCTATTTACACACCAAGGCGATTCCGCAGATGAAGGAATTGCTTACCAACTACAAAGATTTCCCTGTCGTCATCTGGTTCGACACCCCCACCGTTGACATGACGCCTGCACTCGCCGGAGAAATCGTTACGCTGCTCAACCAGCATCCCAACCTGATCTGGAACAATCGCCTCGGCGGCGGTTATAACGGCGACACAGAAACGCCGGAGCAGTTCATTCCAGCGAAGGGTTATCCGGGACGGGACTGGGAAGCCTGCATGACCATGAACGATACATGGGGCTACAAATCGTTCGACACCAATTTCAAATCGACCGAAACCTTGCTGCGGAACCTGATCGATATCACCAGCAAGGGCGGCAACTATCTTCTGAACATCGGTCCGGATTCGAAGGGCAACGTGCCTCCTCCCGAGATTGAACGCTTGCATGCAGTGGGCAAGTGGCTGGCCGTGAATGGCGAAGCCATCTATGGCACGCATCCCACACTCTTCGGCGCTGAGGCAGGCAGCTTCAGCAAGACAGAGAAGGATAAAGAAGGCAAGCCGAAGTTCGTACCGGAATGGAAGTGGCGTTCAACCACGTCTGCTCACAAGATCTACATCGAACTCTTTACCTGGCCCGGTAGCAGTTTCCATCTCGATAAACTGCCGCGCACAGTGACCAACGCCTATCTACTAGCCGACACATCAAAGAAGCCGCTTAAGATCACTCAGTCCAATGGCAGTCTCGATATTGCGCTCCCGGCCAGCGCACCTGATCCCATTGCAACTGTGGTGGTCCTGAATACGAAATAAGCTTCACCACAGGCCGCTAAACGCTCAAAAGGGCTCGCTGCGAAGTGCAGCGAGCCCTCATTTCTTCGAGCGTTCGATAGAACCTTGGCGCCCGCATCCAGCTGACCTTATTCAAAGTCCTGCGGATGAAGTTGAAGCGAGTCTGGCGGAAAAGAGGAAGGCTGTGAACCCAGCGATGTATTGGGTGTGTCGCCCATCGTCAGTTCCAGCGTCCCGCCATTAGCAATCTCTGCATGGCGAAACCATACCTGGTTAAGCGGCTTCCCGTTCAAACGAATGCTTTGCACATACTTGTTCTCATGCGACGTATGCTCAGCGAAGATAACAAGATCCTTGCCGTTCTCAAGATGAATCGTAGCTTTCTTGAAAATCGGACTGCCTACATCGTACGTGGGGACACCAGCGGTAGATGGATAGAAGCCAAGCATGGAGAAGACCACAAAGGCGCTAAGTCCGCCCCCGTCTTCGTCGCCAGGAATACCCTGCAGTGTATCTGTAAAGTAAGACTCAAGCAGCATACGAATCCGCTTCTGAGTCTTCCACGGGGCACCAAGCCTGTTGTAGATATAGGGAATGGCCAGGCTGGGTTCATTGCCCATGGAGAACTGCCCGACCATCGACGTTGAATCTGGAAACTTCGCCTGAAATTCGTACTTCGAACGGCCAAGTGGCTCACGAAAAAGTTGATCGAGATTCGCCTCCGCTTTGGCTGTCCCACCCATCAACTCGGCAAGGCCATGGATGTCGTGCATAACATCCCACGTATAGGTGTATCCATTGTTCTCATCGTAGTAGTCGCGGCCGCCCATGCCGCCATCGAACTTCGGATCCAGTGGTTCGATCCACTTCCCCGCTGAGTCCTTGGGCCACATGAGCCCCTTATCTGCGCGAAAGAGATTCTTGTAGTTTGCTGCGCGCTGCAGGAAGAATTTTTCATCCTGCGGCTTCTTCAGGACGCCCGCCAGATGGGCAATATTCCAATCATCGAAACTGTTTTCAAGAGTCACTGGCACAGGCTGACGCTTTTCAAAAGGCGTCACGATCGGATCAGTTTCCTTCTCTCCAGGACGCAATGCTGGCATGTAGCCATGAGCAGCATAGAAGTCATCGAGCGCGCCCTTCGGCTTGAGGCTCCAGGGCAGCATCGTCACTTCAAGCGATCGCTTGCGCACTCCTTCATATGCTGATGCAAGATCGAAGTTACGCACTCCCTTGAACCATGCATCTGCAATCCACGGAGCAGAGTGATTTCCGTTCATGCAGGCATAGGGGCCAGAAACAAGTGCAAAGGTAGGCATAATGCCGGATTGCTGATACATGCGAACGTAGGACTGAATCTTGTCCGCCTCGACATCGGGATGAAGCAGCGTCTGCAGAGGCTCAAGGGCGCGGTAGGTGTCCCACAGCCAGTTGTCGACATAGAAAGGACGCGTATCCTGATGCACCTTGTGATCGAAGCCGCTATAGTACTGGCCATCTTCTGTGATATTGATCATGCGCTCAGAAGACCGATAGAGCGCGGTGTAGAAGACGCGGCGTTGAGCTTCCGTGCCTCCTTCCACTGCAATGCGCCCAAGTGTTCTGTTCCATTGAGCCTTCGCGGCCTCCTTCACCGGCTCGATGCCCCAGCGCGGAATCTCGCGCTGGAGATTTTTGTGAGCCTGCTCAACGCTGATGAAGGAAATGCCGTAGCGGAAATCAATCTGGCGAGCGCCTTCACCTGAAACGCTTACGCGGCTCCGTTCGCCCTCATGGTCAACCTTGAACGTGACCGGTTCGCTGAACTCGCCATAGACGTACGCCTTCATCCCATTGAATCGCTCTTCACCGCTGATTGCAGTCTTCCCCTGCGGCTGCAGCTCGCCGGACAGACGATTGGACAGAGTGATGAATCCATCGTTGTGAGGAAATGTGAAGCGGAAGTATCCGCAGCGCTCCGTAGGAGAAAACTCCGTTCGAATCAGAGATTCATCAAAGCGCGTGGAGTAGTAGTAAGGAGTGGTCTGCTCCTGGTCATACGCAGCAGGCCCGCCAGCCTTGCCAGGCATAATGCTGAAGAGCTCGTCAATGCGGTGCGAGTTGATGGTGAGCGGAAAAGACTCAATCCGGTCATCGTACCCATCTGCACGCATGGGATACATGCGAACCATGCTATTCGGCAAGTAAACCGCGGGGCGCGTTGGAACCAGGAGAATGCCGACATTGCCGATCGTCGGATCCACGTACTCAACCTGCGCCATGGCTTTTGCAGACGCGAAGCTCAGAACGATCAGCAAGGCTGTTTGCCAAAAGCTGAATGGACGGCCAACCCCGGTTGCGAGTGCTGCTTGATTTCTTCCGCTGTTCAAATTCATCTCCACTCTGCGCGACCCGCTTGAAAAACGAAAAAAGCCTTCGGCTCTTCTCGAACTGTCCAGATCATCCATCAGCTTAATCTAAACCGCGCCGATAGCGATTATGGCAAGAGACTTCAATTCACCCGAATACAGGTCGGCGGCTCAGGGAGTAGACTTCCAGTGAATCGATTTTGTAAAGGAAGCCACGACCCTAGCCATGCAGAAAACCCGATCCGTCTCTGTTGCTCTCGCCAGTCTCATGTTGGCACTGCCGCTCGCCGGCAATGCCCAGGCTCCACAGGAGAAGGTCGTGCTCACCCGCGGCGAGAGCACCATCGTCCTCGAGCCCTACGCGCCCAATGTCGTGCGGGTAACACTGAGCCTGCTCAAGGACAAGGCACTCGCTGGCCCCGGCTATGGCGTTACAGCGAAGCCCGCGCCAGATGGATGGAGCTATGCGGAGACGGACAGTGCGGAGACCTATCGCTCCTCACGCATGATCGTCAGCCTGATGGGCGGCCATCCACACCCCAAGCCTTCTGCCGAGCCAGCCAGGCCGACCAATGTGCAGCAGACGCAGGCCTCGATCGGCAAGTTCTTCAACGGCTCCACGCCGTGGGCGGACCTGAAATTCACGACTCCGGACGGCAAGCTGCTGCTGGAAATGAACGGGTGGCAGATGTCCGTGCCGAACTACAAAGACGGCAACGCCGCCATCCTCAATGATCGCCGGTCTACTGACGACGCCTTCTACCAGGTCGGCGCGAGCTTTGCCTCACCCGCCGACGAACACTACTACGGCCTCGGGCAGAATCACGAAGGCCACCTCGACCATCGCGGCCACGTAGTCACCTGCTGGAACAACTACACAGCTCCCGCCGGCCCAACCTGGTGCATCCCGTTGCTCGTCACCAACAAGGGCTACGGCCTGCTCTGGGACAATCCCTCGCAGACCACCATCGAGCCCGGCTTCAATGAACAAACCAAGTGGACTTCGCAGGTCGGCAATCGGGTCTCCTTCTTTGTCATCGCCGGTAAGACCACGGACGAAATCTACTCCGGCTACCGCCTGCTGACTGGCGCTACTCCGCTGCTCCCCAAGGCGGCCTACGGCTACATCCAGTGCAAGCAGCGCTACATCACTCAGGACGAAGTGATGGGCGTCGCCAAAGGCTATCGCGACCGCAAGCTGCCCGCGGACATGTTGATCGTCGACTGGTTCTACTACACGAAGATGGGCCAGATGGACCTCGATCCGAAGAACTGGCCAGACCCCAAAGCAATGAACGATCAGCTCCACGCAATGGGCTTTCAAACCATGATCAGTGTGTGGCCGCGCTTCGTCCCCGAGAGCCGCTACTACGACATGATCAAGAGCAAGGGCTGGTTCGAACATCTAGCCGATGGCACGCCAACCAATGGTCTGCCTTACGACCGAGCCGGCTCCGATATCGACACTACCAATCCTGAAGCAGCGCACTGGTACTGGGACACGATCCGCGACAACATTCTCAGCAAAGGCTTCGATTCCATCTGGGCCGACGAGACCGAACCGGACTTGCCTCCCAACGGAAGCTATTACCACATAGGCCCGGGCACGCAGTATTACAACGTTTATCCGCTCTTCCACACCGGCGCGCTGTATGACGGCTTCCGCAAAGACACCAGCAAGCGCGCGCTCACTCTCTCGCGTGACGCTTACACCGGCGTGCAAAGCAAAGGCACCATCGTCTGGTCCTCCGACATTCATCCCACCTGGGACACACTCAAGCGGCAGGTGCCCACAGGCCTTGGCGCAACCGCATCCGGCCTGGCTTACTGGAGTAACGACACCGGCGGCTGGCAGTATCTACCCGCAGTCCACAAGCCCGAACATCCTCCACTCCTCGACCCATCGGACGCCCGCGATAACGTAGGCGGATACGACGATTACCCAGAGCTCTATACGCGATGGTTCGAGTACGCAACCTTCCTTCCCATCTTCCGCACTCACGGCAGCCGCAACGCCAACGAAGTCTGGAGTTATGGCAAACAGGCCGAGCCCGTCCTGGAAAAATATCTCAAGCTCCGCTACGAGTTGATGCCCTATATCTACTCGCTCGGCTACTCCACTTACCAGTCCGGCGCACCGTACATGCGCGCGCTCTTCATGGACTTCCCCAACGACGCCAAAGCCGCCGAGCGCAATGACGAATACATGTTCGGCCCCGCATTCCTCGTAGCCCCGGTCACCGATCAAGGAGTGACCACGCGCGATGTTTATCTCCCCGCAGGCGCAGACTGGTACAACTACTGGACCAACGAACGCGTTCATGGTGGTCAGACGGTCACAGTATCAGCCCCTATCGATCAACTGCCCGTCTTCGTCCGCGCCGGATCAATTGTTCCCACGGGTGTTCCCGTACTGAGCACCAACGAGCCCCAGGCTCTCGCGAAAGTCCGCATCTACCCTGGCGCAGATGCCGACTTCGCCCTCTACCAGGACGACGGCAAGACCTACGCTTACGAGAAAGGTGAGCACACAATCACCAACCTGCATTGGGACGACAAGAGCGGCAAATTGGCATACCAAGGCCAGCCGGCCTGGACCGGTACCGTCGATCAGTTGGTCGACATTGTGAAGCCAAAGTAGAATGGAAACCCGTGACAGGAACCTGCGTCACGAGAGCATCTCAATATACTTCTGCTGGAGACAACATGAGCGCGGGACGTAGATTAAGAATGGGTCTGATTGGCCCTGGCTGGGTAGCAACGCACCACGTCGACGCAGTGCGGCGACTGGGCGACGTGGACGTAGTAGCAGTTGCTGGATCACGTCTTGAATCAGCACAGAAGCGGGCAACGGAACTCAAGATCGAGCGCGCCTACGGCAGCCATCAGGAACTGCTCGCAGACTCCGAAATCGACGTAGTTCATAACACCACGCCCAGCCACTTGCACTTCCGCGTGAGCATGGCCGCCATTGAAGCCGGTAAACACGTCGTCAGCGATAAACCTCTGGCTCTCGATCCCGCCGACTGCGCAAAGCTGCGCGACGCCGCTCGAGCCGCAGGGGTCGCCAACGCCGTTACTTTCAACTATCGCGGCAACTCCATGGTCCAGCAGGCCCGCCAGATGCTCTCCGAAGATCAGCTCGGCCGCATCACCTACATCCATGGCCAATACCTGCAGGACTGGATGACCGACCCCGGCGTCTACTCCTGGCGCATGGACCCCGAGAAAGGTGGCAGCAGCTCCGCCCTCGCCGACATCGGCTCCCACTGGTGCGACCTCGCGCAGCACATCTCCGGCTCGGAGATCACCGAGGTTCTCGCTGACCTCGCCACGGCCGTTCCGGTTCGCTACAAACCAGCCCCCGGAGCCAGCGATTCCATGGGCTCCTTCACTCGCGCTGAAGGAACAGCAGGCAAAGTTCCCGTAGCCATGCAGAGCGAAGACATCGCCTCCATCCTGCTGCGCTTCAGCAACGGCGCCCGCGGCTGTCTCCGTGTAGGCCAGGTACTGCCCGGCCACAAGAACGACTTGGAGCTCGAGGTCAACGGCATCGAGCGCTCCATCCGCTGGCGGCAGGAAGAAGCCAACGATCTCTGGATCGGCCATCACACGCAGCCCAATCAGATCATGCCCAAGGACGCATCCATGCTAGGGTCGCAGGCAGCGCCCTATGCCATCCTGCCCGCAGGCCACCAGGAAGGCTGGGCAGACGCATTCTACGCAGTCATCCGCGACATCTATGGCTGGATCCGCAACGACGGAAAGCCGGAAGCCAAGCCCACCGCAGTCTGCGACTTCGCCCAGGCACACCGCGTCTGCTGCATCATCGACGCCATGCTGCGCAGCAACGCCGCCGGCGGCGTCTGGAGGGCGGTAGAAGTAGCATAAGTTTCAGATACGTCGATTGCTTGCAAGACCACGGAGACTCACTTGACTCCATTGACCCAATCTTCACGGGCATTCGCACACCTCCGCGCTCTCTCGATAGCACTCGGGTACGTCGCCGCGCTATGCTGCGTCGCCGCGAACGCTTCGGCAAATCCTTCGGCAACGCAAGATACGCCTGTGATCAAGATCGACGAGACCGGAGGCGCCCTCAGCAACAGCAACATTGCAGCTCATTGGAGAATCAGCAATCACCATCTGACCGGTCTCGATATCTCGGGTCATAACGAATCCTCCGCCAAGGCAGCGACTGTCAGTTTGAATGGCCCATTCGCACTTGAGCTGAGAAATCTCGGCGTGCTGAGCAGCTTGCAATTGACCATCCAGGGTGCCGGCAAGATTGAGCATCTGGTCCCGAACCCAGGCGCCTCACGCTACTCCGACAGACTGCCTGGCATCGCAGTCCACTACGAACTCATCGACACCGACTTCACCTTCACAGACCGTTTCAAGGTTGAGTGGTCGCTAGTCCTCCGCCAGGGCTCGCACTACATCCGCCAGATCCTCACCGTCACCGCGATCGACAAGCCACTCCCTCTCGACGGGATCACACTCATCGACACGACAGCACCCGGCATCGAGATCAGCGGGACAGTCAAAGGCTCGCCACTCACCGACGGCGATCTCTTCCTCGGCTTCGAATCCCCGCTCTCGCAAAGCAGCGTCGTCGGCAATCGTGGCGTAAGCGAACTCCACAGCGGCGTACCCATCGCCGCCGGTCAATCGGCCCAATACTCAGCCGTCATCGGCATCGCCCCAGGCGGGCAGATGCGCCGCAGCTTTCTCAATTACATCGAGCGCGAGCGCGCCCATCCCTATCGAACCTTCCTCCACTACAACAGCTGGTTTGACATCGGCTTCTTCACGCCCTACTCCCAGCAGGACGCGCTCGACCGTATCGAAGCCTTCGGACAAGAGCTACATGAGAAGCGCGGCGTTGTCCTCGATTCCTACCTCTTCGACGATGGCTGGGACGATCACAACGATCTCTGGAAGATTCGCAGCGACTTCAAAGACGGTTTCGCCCCGCTCCATCAGGCCGCCGCAAAATACGGCACAGCGCCCGGCGTCTGGCTGTCACCCTGGGGAGGCTATGGCCCACCCAAGCAGGAGCGCGTCAACAACGCGAAGAAGGAAGGCTACGAAATCGTTGACGGCGGCCTCGCCCTGTCCGGCCCCAAATACTACGCCCGCTTTCACGACGCCGTCACCGAGATGGTCACAAAATACGGCGTCAATCAATTCAAATTCGACGGCACCGGCAACGCCGACCAGGTCGTCAAAGGCAGCGCCTTCAGCAGCGATTTCGATGCCGCCATCCATCTCATCGCCGACCTGCGCCAGCTCAAGCCAGACCTCTACATCAACCTCACCACGGGCACCTATCCCTCGCCCTTCTGGCTCTTCTACGCAGACTCGATCTGGCGCGGTGGAGACGACACCGAATTCTCCGGCGTAGGCACCAGCCGTGAGCGCTGGATCACCTACCGCGATGCCGACACCTATGACGAAATCGTCAAAGCAGGCAAGCTCTTCCCGTTGAACTCACTCATGCTGCACGGCATCGTCTACGCGCAGAAAGCCCCTCATCTCTCAGACGATCCCGGCAACGATTTCCGCAATGAAGTGCGCTCGTACTTCGGCTCAGGCACGCAACTGCAGGAGCTCTACATCACCCCATCGCTGCTCAAACCCGCAAACTGGGACACGCTCGCCGAAGCCGCAAAGTGGTCCCGCGCCAACGCAGCCACCCTGCTCGACACGCATTGGATCGGCGGCGACCCGCGCTGGCTCAACGCATACGGATGGGCCGCATGGTCAACCGCAAAAGGCATACTCACACTGCGCAATCCGAGCGCTCAAACCCAGACCATCTCCATCGACATTGCCGAAGCTTTCGAGCTCCCAAAAGGCGCAGCGACCCGCTACGCAGCGCACAGTCCATGGGCAGAGGATGCGTCCCAGCCCGCCGTAGAGCTAACCGCAGGACAGCCGCACACCTTCAACCTCGCGCCATTTCAAGTGCTAACCCTCGAAGCAATCCCACGATGATTTAACTTCAGATACAGGTCGAACGCGCTACGCCGCAGCCTCATAGCTGATCGGCAGCCGAATTTCCACAATCAAGCCGCCCTCCGGCGAATTGCGTGCCGACACGGCGCCGCCATGCAGACGCACAGCGCGCTCAGTAATCGCCAGCCCAACTCCATACCCACCCGTCGATCGCTGCCGCGAAAGATCCAGCCGGTAAAACGGCCGAAAGATCGACTGCAGCGCAGAATCCGGCACTCCCGGCCCATGATCCTTCACCTGCAGCACGCGAAACTTTATCCCCGCCCGCAGCTCGTCAAACAGCTGCAAATCCACCGAAGTTCCCTCAGTCGTATAAGCAATCGCATTGCGAATCACGTTCTCGACCGCGCGGCAAAGTAGCTCCCGGCTTCCCACCACCGTACCCAGCGCTCCACCTGCGAGCTCCTCATCCCCAGGAAGCTTCTCAGCGCGCACCATCCGCACATGGCAGTTCCGCCGCTGCGCCTCGTACTCCATATCCGGCAGTAGATCGGCAACTACAGAGTGCAGAGAGATCGCCTCTTTCTCCGGCAAACGCGTCGTAGACTCCAGGTGCGAAAGGCTCAGCAACTGCCCAATCAGCGCATTCAACCGCCCTGTCTCCCGCTCAATGCGATCCAGCTGCTCGTCCATTCCGCTATCGCCAGGCCGCGCCTCTTCACGCGCCAGCTCCAGCGCCACGCTCAGCCGCGCCAGCGGAGAGCGCAACTCATGCGAAACATCCCGCAGCAACAGCATCTGCGCATCCACCAGGGACTCCATGCGGTCGGCCATCTCATTAAAGTCGTAAACCAGCCCCCACAGCTCATCCCGGCTCTTCGGATTCTTCCGCCCCTTGGGCCACTTCGCCCGCGCCCGCAGATTGCCGGAAGCAAGCTCCCGAGCCGCCTCCCGCAGCGAACCGATCGGTCGCGTAATCACCATCGTGATCCCAAACGTCACCAGCACCGAAATAATCAGCCCGATCAGTATCCGCGGCAACACTTCGCGATACGGAATGTAAACCTCGGTCGGATACGTCCCGCGAACCAAATAAAAGTAGCGCTGCCCCTTCGCGTCCGTGACACGAATGCCCTCTAAATATCCCTCGCCATGCCGCTCCCCGAGCAGGTAGCCTTCCTGCCGGATCTTCGCGACTTGTTCCTCATAAACCTTCGGATCAATCTGCTGACAAAGAGCCTTGCCGCTGGGGTCAAACAGAATGGCCGGCTCATCCGCCTTCTCCGGCTTATCAAAATAGAAGATACTGGGAATCTTGTTCAGTGCCTCGCAGCCACCCGATTGATAGGCGTCAACCGAGAGCCGGGCATTGGTCTCCATCATTTTGAAAAGCGAAGTGTAAACAACCTCATTGGCCTCAAATTGCCGCGCCAGAATGAAGATCGTGCAGATCACGATCAGAAATTCGCTGAGCCAGAATGAAAGGAAAATCTTGGTAAATGTACTCCGCATGACCGGTCAGCTCTCCCGGCCGGCAAGATGGGGTCTCGGTGCCACAGAAGCCACCGGCAACGCAAGCTGATAGCCCACCGAGCGAATCGTCTTGATCTGGTCACCCAGCATCGCCGCGTCATCCAGCTTTCGCCGCAACCGGCTCACATGCATATCCAGGCTGCGATCAAACGGATTAAACCGCCGGTCCAGCACGCACTCCGTCAGATGCTCACGCGTCAAAATCTGTCCCGGAGCCTCCATCAGCGCGCCCAGCAGCTCAAACTCCACATTGGTCAAATCCAACTCCGCGCCATTGCAGATCACCGTGCGCGCCCCGCTGTCCAGCTCAATCCCCGCCACGGACAGATGCTTAATCGCTTGCTTGATGGCGCTCGCCCCACCATTCGCCCCGCCCACAGCAGGGCGGCTCGCAGCCCGGCGCAGAATCGCCCGGATACGCGCCAGCAGCTCCCGCGGATTGAATGGCTTCGGCAGATAGTCGTCTGCGCCGATCTCCAGCCCCACGATGCGGTCGATATCCTCGCCGCGAGCGGTCAGCAACAGGACACTGACCTGCGAACTCGTCCGCAGCCGCCGCAGCACCTCAAATCCATCGATCCCCGGCAGCATCACGTCCAGCAGCACAATCGCGAATTCGCCGCTCAGCGCCCTGTTCAGCCCCAGCTCTCCGTGATGTTCCTTGGTGACGGCAAAACCGTGACGCGCGAGATAGTCCTCCAGCATGGAGCACAGCTCGATATCGTCGTCGATGATCAGAATCGGTTCCAAAGAAATCCTTTACTCCCCGTAACGCCCCGCGTATCACATGCCCAACATCCGTTGTACTCCAACTCACACCGCACTGCGGTAACGATTTGTAACCCTCGTTCCACCGCAAAGTGACGCTTTGTTACGATTCGTGACCTTTCATGACCGCACAAAAGGGAACAGGGTGGTGTCATAGGTCAGGCGGACCCTCGGTTTTCGCATCACTGGGCCGTCCGGGAGCTATGCCGGCCGGAACCTTCCTAACCGAATCGTCCCAAAGCATAGATCGCGAGTCTCATGCCTACGGCATCGCTCCCATTTACCAAGTTCCGTTACGAGCCAGCAAGGAGAAGTACCCATGAACACAGGCCACACAGAACCGGGACACACACCAGTCAGACTAGACGTGCATACAGTTTCAGACGCACCTGCCAATCTCGTCCAGCTCTGCCTCAGCGGCGACAACAACGCCTGGGCCACCCTCGTCGATGAGTACCGCGGCCTCGTCTACAGCATCTGCTATCTCTACTGCGGTTCCACCCAGGACGCCGAAGACCTCGTCCAGGACACCTTCCTGAAAATCTGGATGAACCTCGCCAGCTACGACCCCTCGCGCGGCGAGCTCAAGGGCTGGATCGCCACCGTCACCCGCAACCAGCGCGTCGACCGCTACCGCCGCAGCGGCCAGCAGCGTCTCACCGACTCCATCGACACCGTCGCGCAGAGCTGGGACCAGTCCGGCACCATGACCATGGCGCAGCGCATTCCCGACCCGCGCCCCACACCGCACGACGTAGCCGTCACCAGCGAAATCACCGGCATCGTCTCCAAAGCCGTCAACAAAATATCCCCGGAAATGCGCGAAGTCGTCACCATGCGCTTCGTCCACGAGCTCGACAACCAGGAGATCGCCCACCGCCTCCGCATCCCCGAAGGCACCGTGAAATCCCGCACCAACCGCGGCCGTGCACAGCTGGCCTCGCTGCTGCGCCCCATGCGCCACGCCCTCGGCGCTGCCTGAGAACAAGCACTCCGAAGCTTTGTGTAGGATGGGATGGTTCCGCGAACGACGCGGCCATCCTCATCCAATGCTTTCATCCAGCCTGACATCCATCCCCCGCCGACGCTGGCGCATCGCCTGCCTCCTCGGCGTGGGCGTGCTCGTCAACTACTTCGACCGCGTCAACCTCTCCGTCTCCGAAGCCGCGCTCCACACCTCCTTCGGCATCTCCGCCATCACCTTCGGCTACCTCTCCGGCGCCTACAACTGGACCTACGCCCTCTGCCAGCTCCCCGTCGGCGTCATCCTCGACAAGTTCGGCATCCGCCGCGTCGGCCGCATCAGCATCTTCCTCTGGGCCGTCGCTTCCTTCGCAGCAGCCATCACGCCGACCCTCGGCGGCCTCTTCGCCGCCCGCCTCCTGCTCGGCATCGGCGAAGCACCCACCTTCCCCGCCAACGCCAAAGCGGTAGGCCGCTGGTTCCCGCAGAGCGAGCGCAGCTTCGCCACATCCCTCTTCGACTCCGCCGCCAAGTTCGCTCCCGCCGTCGGCGTCCCGCTCATCGGCGTGCTCCTGCTCAAAGTAGGCTGGCGCTGGAGCTTCGCCGCCACCGGCGTCATCACCCTGCTCTATCTCTTGCTCTTCAGCCGCGTCTACCGCGACCCCCAGGACGACCCAGAACTCACCGAAATCGAGCGGACCTACATCGGGCAGTCTGCCCTTATTCCGGCGCACACAACCGAAACTCCAGCGCCGCTAGGCATCCTGCTGCGCCAGCGCAAAGTCATCGCCATGATCGTCGGCTTCGGCTCCTATAACTATGTCTTTTATCTCTTGCTCACCTGGCTGCCGCGCTATCTCTCCACCACGCTCAACCTCGATCTGACGCACTCATTCCTCTACACCGGCGTACCTTGGCTCGTCGCAACCTTCACCGACCTCTGCATCGGCGGCCTGCTCGCCGACAGCCTCATCCAGCGAGGCTGGAACCAAAGCCACGTCCGCAAGACCATCCTCATCGGCGGCACCGCCTGCGGCCTCGGCCTGCTGGGAGCAGTGCATCCCACCAGCCCCATCGCCGCGCTCGTCTGGATCAGCGTATCCATCGGCGGCCTCGCAGCCGCGGCACCCATCGGCTGGTCCATCCCATCGCTCATCACGCCGCGCAACTCCGTAGGCAGCGTAGGCGGCATCATCAACTTCTCCAACCAGCTCTCCGGCATCGCCGCACCCATCGTCACCGGCTACGTCGTGCAGAACCTGCACTCCTTCGCCTGGGCCTTCGGAGTCGCCATCCTCTACCTCATAGTCGGCATCATCGCCTATGTTCTACTACTCGGCAAGATAGAACAAATGCCCCTGCCAACTACTTCGCAGGGTACGACTTCGTAACCTTCGTCCGCGTGTTCGTCACAGCAAAGCTGCCATCCTTGCTCGCCACCAGCTCAAAACCATACCCAGCATCCGTCCCCAGCGGATTGGCGATATATTCCGCAGCAGTATTATTCGCCGCGCCGCCTTCTTTCGAATAATGCACCTGCCAAAGCGTCTCCAGCCCCGGAGCAGCCTTGATCGTCTGCAGCACCGGCGTAGACCCGCCCTTCATCTCCCCGTTATCCATGATGGCCACGCGAGCACCGATCGCATCCACAAACGGCTTGCTTGAACTCTGATCCCATCCATGATGCGAAACCACGTAGATGTCCACATGGCCCAGCTTGTTCACCGGGCAGGCCAGCAGCCGTTCTTTATCCTTCGTCAGATCCCCAAGGTCCAGAATCCTCAGCTTGCCAAACTGAATCGCAATCCCCAGCGACCGCGAATTCTCCGTAGCATCCGCCTGCGGCACAGGCGCACCCTCGCAATACGAATTCGCCGCGCCCCCACCCGGCAGCGCCTTGTCGATCACCTTGCCGTCGGCGCTAATGACAGTAGCCGTGAATCCCTTGATCGGCAGCACATTCCCCGGCACTTCATGGATCACTTTGGACTTACCCTTGGCTAACTCCTTCTGATACTCGGAGTAGTCCTTCTCCGTAATGTCCTTGTCAAACTCGCGATTCGGCCCATGATCCAGAAACGTCCCCACCGGAATCTTGGCCACCAGCTGCGGAATCCCACCCGCATGATCCGCGTGATAATGCGTAATCAGCACATAGTCGATCTTGCTCAGCCCAGCCTCTTTCGCCGTCGAAGCAATCCGCTCCGCATCCCGCCCGCCATTGCCCGGCCAACCCGTATCCACCAGCAGCGACTCGCCCTCAGGAGTAACAAACAAAGTAGCCTGCCCACCCTCAACATCGATGAAGAAGACCCGCAGCTTACCCTGCGCACCGGCAACAGCCACCGAAGCAGCAATCAAAAACGCTCCAAACAACCTGGCTTTCAAATCAAACCTCCCAAAAACTTACTTCGGCTTCGTAGTAGCCCGCGTAGCGCCCGTCGAAATCCCACCATCCACCAGCAGCGTCTGCCCCGTAACATAGCGGCTCGACTCCGAAGCCAGAAACACCACCGCCCCATCCAGATCATTCGGCTGTCCCGGCCGCTTCAGCGGAATCCGATCCGACAGATACTCCACCCACTCCGGATCCTCATACATGACTTTGTTCTGGTCTGTCTTGAACCACCCCGGCGCCAGGCAATTCACCGTAACCCCATGCCTGCCCCAGTCATCCGCCAGACTCATCGTCAACTGCTTGATCCCGCCACGGCTCGCGCAATAAGGCCCCAGCCCCGCATACCCCGCAACACTGGTCACCGACCCGATATTGATGATCCGCCCGTACCCACGCTTGACCATCCCGCGAGCCACCGCCTGCGCCACAAAGAAGCTCCCACGCAGGTTCGTATCCAGCACCAGGTTCCAGTCATCCCACGTCACATCCAGCGCCGGCTTGCGCACATTGCAGCCAGCATTGTTGACCAGAATATGCACCTGCCCGGCAGCCTCGATCGCCTCCCCAAATCGCTGGATACTCACCCGGTCGCGAACATCCAGATCCAGCGGAGTAGCCTTGCGCCCCATCGCCTCAATCTCCGCAACAAACGGCGCAAGGTCATCCATCCGCCGGCTCGTAACGATCAAATCCGCCCCAGCCCCAGCCAGCGCCCGCCCAAAATACTGCCCCAACCCGCGGCTAGCCCCGGTCACCACCGCCGTCTGTCCACTGAGATCAAACAACCCGTCGCTCATAAATCCCCTAAGATGAGTATCGAGCTTGCTCGCAAGAGCAGTTCAGGGCCAAAGGCCCACTTCATACCAGCCTGGGCCAACGGCCCAGGTAGCAAAAGCGATACGGAATCAAGGGCCAAAGGCCCGCTCCATCCAACCCAGAACCGGCCAATGGCCAGCGCCGGAGCTAACGAAAGAATCATCCCTGCTAATTGCCGATTCTCGGATCGATCACAATCTTCATCAAGTTAGGCTCCCGCGCATGCAGCCGCTCAAACCACTGCGCCCCATCGCTCAGCGGGGCCACCGCAGTAATCAGCGAACTCACCCGAATCGTCCCATTCGCCACCAACTCAATCGCCTGCGGGTACTCCCCCGCCGAAGCACAAGACCCCTGCATCCGTATCTGCCGCGAAACCACCTTCTGCAGCGGCAGCGTCACCGTAGGCGTAATGTTCCCAATCAGCGTCACCGTCCCGCCCTTGCGCACCGCATCCACCGCCGCCGAAACCGTCTCCTCCCGCCCGACCGCCTCGAACACCACATCCACCCCGCGGCCACCGGTCAGCTTTAGCACCTCTTCCACCATCTCCGCGCCCGAGACCAGCAGAATCTCATCCGCCCCCATCTCTGTCGCCAGCTTCAGCCGAGTCCGGTCCACATCCGCCACCACAACCCGCGAACATCCCGCAGCCTTCGCCGCCTGCAGCGTCAGCAGCCCGATCATCCCCGCGCCAATCACCAGCGCCGTCTCGCCACCCTTCAAATCAGAAACAGCCACCCCATGCAGCGCCACCGAAACCGCCTCCAGCATCGCCGCCTCGGCAAAAGGCATCGCCTCCGGCAGCTTGTAGAGAATCCGCTCCGGCACCGTTACAAACTCAGCAAACGCCCCGGCCCGCCGAAACTCCAGCGTAGAAACCCCCACCACCTGCCGGCTCTCGCAAAGATTCACCTGACCCGCAAGGCAGTACTCGCACTCCCCGCAATACACCGTAGAGTCAAACGTGACCCGGTCGCCAACAGCAAATCCGCTCACCCCATCGCCCACCTCAGCCACCACCCCAGCCGCCTCATGCCCCATCACCAGCGGCGGAATCCGCCGTCCCGAAGATCCGTCATACCCATGCACATCGCTCCCGCAAATTCCGCAGGCCGCCACCTCAACCAGCACTTCCCCCGCCCCCACCTCAGGCCGCGGCAGCTCCGCAACTTCCAACTGGCTGTACTCCGCCAACAACAACGCCTTCATAAGCAGCCCGTCCTAGCCTTCCAATCTCGCCTACCAATCTCGCCTACCAATGTACAACTCACCCGCAAACCCTGGCTGCGCACTTCTCGCCATGTGAAAGCTTGCAAATGCCCACCCGATAAGCCAGCATGGAAGCCATGCCGGAACTGCCCGACATCTCCGCCTACATCACCGCTCTCGAATCCCGCATCCTCAACCAGCCGCTCGAGCACGTTCGCATCAACTCAGCCTTCCTCCTTCGCACCGCAGTGCCACCCGTCTCCGCCACCGAAGGCAAAACCGTCCGCGAACTCCGCCGCATCGGCAAGCGCATCGCCATCGGAGTAGATGATGATCTCTGGCTGGTCCTGCACCTGATGATCGCCGGCCGCCTGCATTGGAAGCCAACGGGAGCAAAGCTAGGCGGCCGCAACAACCTGGCCGCCTTCGACTTCCCCAACGGGTCGCTGACTTTAACAGAAGCCGGCTCCAAGCGCCGCGCCTCCCTCCACATCGTCCAGGGCGAAGCCGCCCTCGAAGCCATGAACCCCGGCGGCATCGAGCTCTTCACAAGCACAGTCGAAGAATTCCGCAAAGCCCTGACCCAGGAAAACCGCACCCTGAAACGCGCCCTAACCGATCCCCGCATCATGAGCGGCATCGGCAACGCCTACTCCGACGAAATCCTCCACGCCGCCCAGCTCTCGCCCATCACCCTCACCCAAAAACTCACCCCAGAAGAATGGCAGCGCCTCTACACCACCGCGAAAGAAACGCTCCAGCTCTGGATCGACCGCTTCAACACCGAAGCCGCCGCCAGCTTCCCCGAAAAAGTCACCGCCTTTCGCCCCGACATGGCCGTCCACGGACGCTTCGGCCAACCCTGCCCCCGCTGCGGCGCCCCCATCCAGCGCATCCGCTACGCCGACAACGAAACCGACTACTGCGCCCGCTGCCAAACCAACGGCAAAGTCCTCGCCGACCGCAGCCTCTCCAAACTCATGAAGTCCGACTGGCCCCGCACCCTCGACGAACTCGAAGCCCTCAAAAAGCGCTGAGCTCCCATCCGGATTTTGTCATTGAACCAACCACCCGCACTCAGCTACGTTTATGCGAGTAAGACGCTGTCCAGCCCGACGCAGCGCCCTATCAAGATTCCGCACCGCATTCCCGAACTTTGAACGCCTGTGCGCTCGCTCCTAGTACTTACAATCCATCCCATTCGGCCCGACGCGCGCTGTTCGGTGACCACCAGGAAAATACCTATGCGTTTCTCCAAGCTTGCCTTGACCTTCGCAGCATCGCTGTCGTTCTGTAGCGTTCTCACCGCCCCCGCCCAGCAGTTGAACACCGACTTCGCCCGCGACCCCGCCCAGCCCATCGACAAGCCCTACACCGACCTGATCCACAAGTACACCACCGACCCGGCCTTCACCTCGCCGTTAGTCGATTACCTCCCAGCCTCAAAGACCGTCCCTACGCCATCCAAAGTGTTAGGCGACGTAGCCGGCGCGCCCGACATGTTGCCCTACGCCGAAGATGTCTACAAGTACTTCCGCCTGCTTGAAGCCAGCAGCCCGCGCGTCAAGGTCTTCACCATCGGCCACAGCGAAGAAGGCCGCGAAATGATCGCCGCAGCCATCGGCGACGCCGACCTGATCGCCCACTACCAGGACAACAAGGCCCGCCTCGCCAAACTAGGCGACCCGCGCCTCATCAACCTTGACGACACCAAGGCCAAAACCCTCGTAGACCAGTCCTACCCCGTTTACTACATCACCGGCACCATCCACTCCAGCGAAACCGGCGCACCCACCGCGTTGATGGAACTCGCCTACCGCCTCGCCGTCGATGACTCCCCCTACATCCAGTACATCCGCAAACACATGATCGTCCTCATCACCCCCGTCGTCGAAGTCGACGGCCGCGACCGCATGGTCGACATCTACCGCTGGCACAAGGCGCACCCCGGCCAGGACTGGCCCCGCCTCCTCTACTGGGGACACTACGTTGCCCACGACAACAACCGGGACGCCATGGGCATGACCCTCGACCTCACCCGCAACGTGCTCAACACCTACATCGACTGGCACGCCCAGGTCCTCCATGACCTGCACGAGTCCGTCCCATTCCTCTACGACAACACCGTAGGCGACGGTCCCTACAACGCATGGGTCGACCCCATCCTCGCCCAGGAGTGGGCCGAGATGGGCTGGAACAACATGGCCCAGATGCAAGCGCTCAACATGCCCGGCGTCTTCACTCACGGCGACTTCGACACCTGGAGCCCCGGCTACCTCATGTTCCTCGCCGCCATGCACAACGGCATCAGCCGCCTCTATGAAACCTTCGGCAACGGCGGCGCGGACACCGAAAAGCGCATCCTCTCGCCCGAAGAATACAGCCGCACCTGGTACCGCCAGAACCCGCCCTACCCGGTCGTCACCTGGTCGCAGCGCGATAACAACAACTACGAGGAAAGCGCCCTGCTGACCACGCTCTCCTACTTCTCCAGGAACACCCACCACTTCCTCGAAAACTACTACCTCAAGAGCAAGCGCTCCATCGAAAAGCCCAACACCGAAGGCCCCGCAGCCTACATCATCCCCGCCGATCCAGCCAACGCCAACCGCACCGTCGAGCTAGCCAACGTACTCAAGCGCCAGCATGTAGAACTGCAAATCCTCTCAGAACCCGCGACAAGTAACGTCCCACCCGAAAAGCGCACCGACAAACCAAAGCAGGAAACCTTCCCCGCCGGCAGCATCGTCGTCCGCATGGATCAGCCGTATGCCCGCGCAGCCGACGCTCTGCTCGACAAGCAGTTCTGGGCCCCCGACGACCCGCAAAAGCACCCCTACGACGACACCGGCTGGTCCTTCCCGCTCCTCTTCAACGTGAAAGCAGTCCGCATCGTAGACCCGGCAATCCTGAAATCGAAAATGACCCCGCTCGACGATCCAGCGACACTCACCGGCAAACTAGCCGGCACCGGCTCGGTATTGGCCGTAGCCAACACCGGCCAGGTATCACTGCTCGGCCTCGTCTACAAGCTCAAAGGCGCAACCATCCAGGTCGCAGAGAAGTCCTTCGACTCCGACGGTAAGACCTTCCCCGCAGGCTCCCTGCTCATCACGGGTGCAGACGACAAGGTCACGGATACACTACACGGACTAAATCTGGATGCAAACCGCCTAGCCTCCGCGCCCTCCGTCTCAACCCACCCGGCAGCGCCACCACGCGTAGCCATCATGCACACCTGGCTTTCAACCCAGACCGAAGGCTGGTGGCGCTACGCCTTCGATACTGAAGGAATTCCGTTCGACTACATCAGCACCCAGACCGCCGCCAAGGAGGCCGACCTCCGCGCCAAATACGACGTCATCGTCTTCGCCCCCGTAGGCCGCTCCAGCACCCTCGATATCCTCAACGGCACCCCCACCTGGAACAACGCCACCCCGTGGAAGAAGTCCGACATCACCCCCAACCTCGGCCTCCTCGACAGCACAGAAGACACCCGTCCCGGCCTAGGCTATGACGGCCTCGCGCACCTCAAATCCTTCATCGAAAAGGGCGGCCTCCTCATCACCTGCGAAGACACAGCGCAGTTCGCCATCGACACCGGCCTGGCCCTCGGCGTAAGCGTCGCGCCGTCAGCGGATGTCAGAGTCACGGGCACAGTCCTCAACTCAACCTTCGTAGCCCGCGACAACCCCATCGCCTACGGCTACGGGCCAAATCTGCCCGTCATGAGCGCCAACGGCCTAGCCTTCAACATCAGCAACACCACCAACCGCGCCGGCGGCCGCGTCCTCATGGATCCCTACTCCCAACGCCCCACCGGCCGCGGCACCGTGGAAGACAACGACGAAGTAGAAGGCCGCAAAAGCGTCGAGCCGGAACCCCTGGTGAAGCAGCAGCCCTGGGAAGCCAAAGCCCTCAACGAAGAACAGACCCGCAACAACCCAAGAGTCTTCCCAGCCCAGTGGCGCCCCGAAGTTATCCTGCGCTTCTCCGACGCAAAATCGTTACTGCTCTCCGGCCTGCTCGACAAAGGCTCCGCCATCGCCGAACACGCCATCGTAGTCGACGCACACTTAGGCCAGGGCAACGTCCTGCTCTTCGGCAACAACCCCATCTATCGCGGCGAAACCATCGGCAGCTACGCCCTGGTCTTCAACGCAATCCTCAACTACCAGCACCTATCTCACGAAGTGCCATCCACCGAAAAACATTGAACGAGAAAACGCACCACCATGCGGAAGTGTGGTGGCGCGTTGTTTTGACTAGGATCCGTTAGTTTCTATTTGCCAATGCAGAACGAACTAAATATCCGGTTCAAAATATCATCCGGCGTAGTCTGCCCCGTCAGCGAATCCAGCGCCCAAAGCGTCCTATAAAGATCGAGCAGCACCATCTCATGCGGAATCCCATTCCCCACCGCCAGCGCCGCATCATCCAGCCCGGAAATCGCAGCCCCAATCGCAGTATGATGCCGCAAACTCGTCAGCATCCCCGGCTCAGCCGCCGCACCTCCGGTAGCCAACCGCAAAATCGCCGCCCGCAACTCAGCGATCCCCGCGCCCGTAGCCGCCGAAGTCCGCAGCACCGGCAGCTTAGCCCACTCCAGCGCCTCTTCGTCCACGCAATCCCGGTCCGCCGTCACAAGATCGCTCTTGTTCAACGCAATCAGCGCCGCCCGACCTTGCACCTGCTCGATCAGCCGCCGGTCTTCTTCCTGCAGACGCTCCGCGCCCTTAGCCCGCGGAGGAACAGTGCTCGTAGCATCGATCACAATCAGCACAATCGCCGCATCCGCCAGCGCCTCACGGCTGCGCACAATCCCCAGCCGCTCCGCCTCATCCGCCGCCTCGCGCAACCCGGCCGTATCCACCAGCTCCAGCGGAACCCCGCCCAGCGCAATCCGCTCCGAAACCGTATCCCGCGTCGTCCCCGGAACCGCCGTGACAATCGCGCGATCCTTCTCCAGCAGCGCATTGAACACCGAGCTTTTCCCAGCATTCGGCCGGCCCACAATCGCCAGCGTCAACCCGTCATGCACCATGCGCCCATGCGCATAGGTCGCCGCCAGCGCCACCAGCGGCGGACGAACCTCGCCAATCCGCCGCGTAATCTCCGATTCCGGAGCCACCGCCAGATCATCCTCAGCAAAGTCGATCCCAGCCTCCAGCAGCGAGATCAACTCCAGCAACGCATCCTTGGCCGGCATCACCCGCGCACTCAGCGCGCCGCCCATCTGGCTCGCCGCCAGCCGTGCCTGGGTCAGCGTCTGCGCCTCGATCAGGTCCCGCACCGCCTCAGCCTGCGTCAGATCCAGCCGTCCCGAAAGAAACGCGCGCTGCGTAAACTCCCCCGGTTCCGCCAGCCGCGCCCCCAGCTCCAGCGCCCGCCGCAGCAGCAGATCCAGCACCACCGGCGAACCATGCGCCGCAATCTCCACCACATCCTCGCCCGTATACGAATTCGGCGCAGCAAACAGCGTCACCACCGCCTCGTCAATTCGATTGGCCCGCTCGGAACTCGTGTCGGCATCCTGCACGGCAGCATCCAGCACGTCAGCCAGCCGCGCCCGGCCATGCTCCATCGGCGCACGCATCCGCACCAGCAGCTCCGCAATGCCAACAGCCTCAGCTCCGCTCAGCCGAACAATACCAATCCCGCCCCGTCCCGGCGGCGTAGAAATCGCAGCGATAGTTTCTTCAGTCGGCACCTTACCATTCTATGGAACAAAACCGCCCGGCATCGACCGGCTACCTCGCGGCTTGGAACCTCAGACACTTCCGAAACGTACCCGGACACGAGACACTGGAGGAGGAGAAACAATGAAAGCCAGCACCATCGAGTTTCGCTTCCGCCTCTGGATCATCGTCGCGATCGTTGCCCTGGGCTTCTGGGCCCCTTGGCTTGAGCCTCTAGGCTGGCAAAGACACAACACCTGGCTCTGGCTCGGCTTCCAGTTCGGAGGCATCGGCATCTCCTCCAGCGTAGCCATTGAACTCGTTACCGTCGCAGCAATTCTCGCCGCACTCGTCGCCGCGCTCCTGCGAACCTGGGGCGCCGCCTACCTCGGCACCGGCACCGTCTTCAATGCGGAAATGAAAGCCACCCAGGTCCTGGCCGACGGTCCCTATCGCTACATGCGCAACCCGCTCTACCTCGGCAGCTATCTCGATATCCTCGCCATCTCCATCCTTATGCCTCCCTCCGGAGCAGCCTTCGTCCTCGTCTTGCTGGCCATCTTCACCCTGCGCCTCATCCTCGGCGAAGAAGCATTCCTCACCCCCCGCCTTGGCGAACCCTACGCCGCCTACCGCAAAGCAGTCCCAGGACTCATTCCAAGCCCCTGGCCGCGAGTCCGTGCCAGCGGTCGCAAACCCGCCTGGCTCCAGGCGATCCTCGGCGAAATCTTCCCCATCGGCACTTTCATCAGCTTCGCCATCTTCAGCTGGCAGTACAATTCGCAGATACTCACGCAGGCCGTCCTGATCAGCTTCGGCGTCTCGCTCGTCGCCCGCGCCCTGATCCCCTCCAAACCCGAGGCACCACAGCAGGCAAGCTAATCCCATCCCACCCAGGAGCGTAGCCATGCTCTCGCCACTCCCAGCAATCTCCTTATTGCTCGCAGCCGCGCTTCTCCCCACCGCCGCGCAAACTCCTGCCCCAGCCCCACCCTCCGACGGCATCTGGCTAGGCTCCCTCAACGCCGGCGGACAAACCCTCCGCATCCAGATCCGTATCGGAGCCAACGGCAGCCAGCCCTGCGCCTTCGACAGCGTCGACCAGAAGTCCTTCGACATCCCCTGCAACGTGGCGAACGACCATGCTTCGATCGCCATTAACGTCCCCGCCGTCTCCGGCAAGTGGACCGGCAACCTATCCTCCAACGGCCAGCTTCTCACCGGCACCTGGTCCCAGGGCGGCGGCTCCCTCCCGCTCGTTCTCGAACGCAAAACCACCGCCATCGAGCTCGAAAAGCCCAAACCCGCCGCAACCGAAGCCGCCAAACCGCCCGTCCCGCTCGAAAACCTGAAATCCGTTCTAGACGAAGACCTCATGCCCGTCCTCAAAGACGGCGCCCTCGCCCCGGACACCCACGGCGGCGTCACCATCGGCGTCCTCCAGCACGGCAAACGCCAGATCTTCAGCTACGGCACCGCCAAGCCCGACTCAGTCTTCGAAATCGGCTCCATCTCCAAGACCTTCACCGGCCTCATCCTCGCCCAGATGGTCCAGCAGGGCAAAGTCCGCTTCGACGAGCCCGTCCGCGAACTCCTCCCACCCGACACTGTCGCCAAACCCGCCGGCGCCGAAATCACCCTGCTCGACCTGAGCGACCAGCACAGCGGCCTGCCCCGCATGCCCGACAACTTCCACCCTGCCAACCCCGAAAACCCCTACGCCGACTACGACACCAGACTTCTCTACGCCTTCCTTTCCAAACAAGGCCTCGCGCTCCCCGCCAACGCCCCCTTCGGCTACAGCAACCTCGGCGTGGGCCTCTTAGGTCAGGCACTCGCGAACCGTGCCAAACTTCCCTACGCCACCTTGCTGCAGGACCAGGTCACCGGCCCGCTCAACATGCACGAAACCGCCATCTCCCTCACCCCCGAATTGAAAGCCCGCTTCGTGCAAGGCCACGACGCCGAGCACAAGCCAGCCCACGCCTGGGATCTCGACGCACTCGCCGGAGCCGGCGGCATCCGCTCCACCGCCTCCGACATGCTCACCTACCTCGAAGCCCAGCTCCACCCCGAAAGGCTCACCGGCGCCTCCGCGGAAGCCAAAACCCTCCCCGCAGCCATCGCAGAAGCGCATAAAGTCCGCGCCGACGTAGGCAACGGCATGCACATCGCCCTCAACTGGTTCCGCATCGACGCCACAGGCAGCTACTGGCACAATGGCGGCACCGGCGGCTTCAGCTCCTACGCCCTCTTCAACCCCGAAAAGGACTTCGCCGTCATCGTCCTCAGCGCCACCAGCCCCGACGCCGACTCCTTCACCGACAAGCTCGGCATGCACATCGCCCAGAGACTCAGCGGCCTGCCCGCCGTAGCCATCTACCGCGAAATGCCCAAAGTCGCCGCCATCGACCCCGCCAAACTCAGCAAGCTCCTCGACAACTACGTCGGCAGCTACGCCCTCGCTCCAGACTTCGTCCTCACCTTCACCCGCGAAGGCAATCAGCTCATGACCCAGGCCACCAACCAGCCCAAGTTCGAAGCCTACCCAAAATCCGAAACGGAGTTTTTCCTGAAAGTCGTAGACGCACAGCTAACCTTCGTCACGGACGCCCAAGGCAAAGCCACCAGCGTCATCCTCCACCAGGGCGGCCGTGACCAGGAAGCCAAGCGCGTCCCGTAGTCCAGTCTCGTAAGCCCCTATGCCTTCGCCTTGAAGATCCCGGCAAAAGCCTCGCGGTGCGCATAGAACACGATGAACCACAGCAGCGTAGCCACCACACCCGGTCCAATGCTCGCAGGCGCCATCAGTATGTGAACAAGCAGAATATTCACCAGCACCGGTCCCAGCAGCACCAGCGCCAGCGGCACAAACCGGCCCACCAGCAGCAGCAAACCGGAAACCAGTTGCAGTGCGCTCACAATCTGGCTGTAGTGCGACTCGTTCAGCACATCGGAAAATCTCTTCATCAGCCCATCCGGCATCGGCGGCGGCGACACCAGGTGAAACAGCCCAATCGCGCCAAACACAACGAACATTAGCCCCAGCAGGATCCGAGCAATCAAAACCACAATCTTCATCCGGGCAATCTCCTTGCGTTCATCCAATTTGCGCCTAATTAAACCAGACCGGCCTGCATTTGTAATCAAATTCAATCTTCACCACCAAAAGCAAAAAGGCGAGCCCGAAGGCCCGCCTCTCACCCTGCTACGCCGAAACTACTTCTTGGTCGGCGCGATCACGTCCTTAGCAGCCTTCGCCACGCGGAACTTGACCACGGTCTTGGCCTTGATCTTGATGGCCGCGCCGGTCTGCGGGTTGCGGCCCACGCGGGCCTTGCGCTCTGCCTTTACGAGACGGCCGATGCCCGGGATAATAAACACCCCGTTCTTCTTGGTCTCCTTCACGGCGGTCTCCGCCAGGGTCTCAAGGAACGCAGCAACCTGCTTGTTGGTGAGTTCCAGCTTTTCAGCCAGAAGACGAATAAGTGCTGTCTTGGTCAATCCTGTTGCCATTCTGTGTTTCCTCCAATGATTGCGCTGAGCGCGTTTTGTTGAGAGCTCGTCTGTTGCCGAGGGAACTCCGGTCTGTAGGCTGCCCGCTCAGAAAATGCGCATCGACAAATCTCGACAACATGCGCGCAAATCTCCAGTAATGACGCGGGTCCGGAGAAACCTGCCGTTACAAACCTTGCGTCTTTTGGGGCAGTAAAGTCAACTCGAAATCCCACATTTCCACAATAAATTGCGGGTTTTTCCTATATTTACCTAGAAATACCCTGTTTTTAACGGGTTTTGGCCGATTTCGCCCTCGGCAACCCACCGTCCGGCAACCCAAACAACACCGTCCGTTTTGGCCCAGATTGCATCGCCCGCTCTTCCAGATCGGCCACAATTGCCGTATTGAGAGCTGCCACCACCGGCGCCGCCAGCTTGAAATGCCGGATCAATTCCCCGGCAAAACCCGGCTCCAGCGCAGCCTCCACCGGTAGCGTAGCCGCCAATCCCCACTGCCGGCAGCGAATCAGATCCATGCCAGGGTGCTCAGCAGGAAATCCCTTCGGAGGCCGCGTCAGCGCATTCCCCTCAAACTCCCGAAACGCCTTCCGCACCGCCGGCTTCTCAATCAGCTTGCGAAACTCCGCGTGATTCTCCAGCAGCCAATGCCGGATCGCCGCCAGCTGTTCCTTCTCCGGCATATACGACCCAGCCGCGACAATCACTTCCTTCGGCGCAATGTGAAAGTAAAACCCCGCCCCGGAAGTCTTCTCCAGCCCGCTGCGCGACCACCACGCCGCCACGTGATCCTTGTAAGGCCGCTTGTCATTCGAAAATCGCGTATCGCGATAAATCCGGAAATACGACTTCTCCGCCGGCCGCACATGCTCCGGAGCAAAATCCAGCATCGCCTCCGTCACCTTGCGAATCATCGCCAGCATCGGCCCCTTCAGCTCAGCCTCATATGTGGCCTTATTCCCGGTAAACCACTCCCGTGCCTCCACAGGGTCCTTATGGTTAGCCCGCACCAGAGCCCGCAGAAATGCCAATCCATCCTTCGTGAGATGAGCCGGAACAACCTTACTTTTTGTTGTTTTTGAGGAACGCGCCATAGCTTACCAGCCTAACAAAACGCGCCCCTATCCATATTTCAGACCGGTTGAATCCACGCATTGCACAGCCACCATAACTTGGTTAAGACACCTTAGCAGTCTTGGAGGAAAGCATGAGTACAGCAACAATTTTTGAAGCCAAGACCAACCTTTCCCAGCTGATCAAACTGGCCCAGAAGGGGGAAACCGTCATCATCACCTCCGGCAGGAATAAAACTCCAGTAGCGAAGCTCGGTCCGGTAGAGCCTGTCAAAAAGAAAAGACTGGGCGCTCTTGAAACCCCCGGATTCGTGCTTGGTCCCGGCTTTTTTGAGCCCTTGAACGACGATGAAATCGGGGACAGCGCAGGCCTGTAGATTTCCGACGAGGAGCCGCCGGTCGATGAAACTCATGCTCGACACCTGCACTGTCATCTGGGCAACGCTTTCCACCAAGTCGCTAAGCCCCAAGGCCCGCCGCTTGATAGCTGCAGACTCCAACGAGATCTATGTCTCTGCCGCTTCGGCGTGGGAGATAGCGACCAAGTTCCGCAACGGAAAACTCCCCGAAGCCGAGTTGTTAGAGCGCAATTTCATGGAAACGATGGAAGTCGCTGGCTACGTATTGCTACCGGTCGACGCAGGGCAATTTCTTCGAGCGGGCCGCCTGCCCGGTGCCCATCGCGATCCGCTCAATCCCTTTGATCGCATCATCGCCGCGCAGGCGTTGAGCCTGGATATTCCAGTGATTACACCAGATACTCAGCTCGATGGGTTTGGTGTGCGGCGCATTTGGTGAGTCGCGTCACAATCAGGAAACGTCTGATTAATTCCGCTTTGTAACAGGACACGACTTCAGTCACGTCTATGAATGCAGCCGTATCAACGGGGCTTTCGCCCCTGAGGGAAGCGCGGCTGAGTAAATCGGACGCTCCCTGGCGCGCAAGAAATCCGCTGACTTGCTGACTCGCTAACAGCGAAGCTGCTAACCCGCTGTCTCAAGATTGAACCTCAAGACATTCAACCCTGCAAGCCAGTCCAGCGAACCAGTCTCGGCGAAATACCACACCCGGCCTCCAACATATCTCTTCGAGAGGGCTGCACCAAAATAAGTGCAGAAGCGCCAGCGCCGATTGCGCATCGTGCGGTAAGCATTGCGCAGTGTCAGACGCCGATTGCGCAACCTGCAACAACCACCGCACTGACGTAAACCCCTCGTTTTCGCTAGTTACGTTCCTCAAGACGATCCGATAAGAAACCTCACCGTTCGCATCCGGCACCAAAGCCACCTGCCAACCCATCAACCTCCTATCGAATCACCTTCAAAGCCGCCCGGAACAACCCATCGAAATCTCCAGCCAGCCCGGCATCCTTCTCCACCGAGTGCTGCACAGCTTTCTCCGCCGCCATCCGCTGGTAGCCCAGATTCGTCAGCGCCGAAAGCACATCCTCAACCGCCGCCCCATGCACCGAAGCAGGCGCCGGAGCCGAAGCAAAGTCATCCAGCTTGTCCTTCAACTCCAGCACCAGCCGCTCCGCCAGCTTCTTCCCCACGCCCGGAATCCGCACCAGCGAAGCATGATCCTGCCCCCGGATCGCCGTCACCACCCTGTCCGCCGAAAGCCCGCTCAGCAGCGTAATCGCCAGCTTCGGCCCCACCCCGGTCACCGTGATCAGCTTTTCAAAGAGCCGCTTCTCATCCCGCTCCAGAAACCCAAACAGCGCAATCTGGTCCTCACGCACTTGGGTATGGATATGCAGCGAAGCCTCAGCCCCCACCACAGGCAGCGCCGTAAACGTAGGCACGGAGATGGTCACGTCGTACCCCACGCCAGCAGCCTCCACAATCGCCTGCCCCGGTTGTTTATGAATCAGCCTGCCACGCAGATGAGCAATCATGTTGACCAGCATACAGCCGCCACACGCGAGCCCCATCCGCTTCCCGGCTAGCCCACTCGCTTGCGTTGAATTAACCCCGTTTTTGGTATACTTAGGAAAATCAGAATTGCAACGCACCCCGGACCACTCCCGCATCCAATGCGGAGCGGATCCAGTTCGCAAAAAGTGCACAAAAGCGCATCCAAGTGCACCGTAAAGATGCTTTAACTCTCTCATTCTTTGAGGGATAAGCCACAAACTGCACCCCCTCCCCCCTGTGCGTGCTTTTGCCAGCTTTGGCGCCTTTGAATAGCATCCAGGGCTGGAGCAATTGTTCCGCTTCACTGGACGGGCCTGCTCACCACGCCAGACGGAATCCGTCTCTTCAGAACGGACAGATACAATAAGAATTCAAGCTGTGACAATCTGCATCGTTCGCGGCAAAACAAGATTGAGTAGAGGTTGGTAGCGGGTGAGCAACGAAACGACAGTGCGCCGCATGGCGCAAACCAAGGCCGGGAACGGCAAGCGCAAAGCGATCCACACGGGCTTGGCAGTTGCCTTGGCAGCAGGCCTGAGCGCAGCAGCACTGGCACAGGCCCCGATAGCCTCCCACACCTCGCTGACCGCGGAAACCCGTGAAGTCGGCGACCACACCGTCGCCACCTTCACCAGTACGGTCCTTACCGCCGAAGGCAATCCAGCCATCGGTGTTGTCACCCTGGTCGAAAAGGGCAAGTCCATCGCCGGGGCCGCAATCGACAGCACTGGCAATGCCACCATCACTCTCGACAGCCTCACTCCCGGCGACCACTCCCTCACCGCAGTCTACGGCGGCAACGCCACCAGCGCCGCATCCACCTCAGAATCGGTCGTTCTGCACCCGCAGGCCAGCGTGAGCCCGGACTTCTCCGTCGCGATCGCCCCGGCCTCACTCACCGTCAAACAGGGTGCCGCAGGTGCCGTGGTTGTTTCCGTGGCACCGGTCACCGGGAGCGGATTCACGGGCTTCATCAGCCTCTCCTGCGCGGGCACCGGCCAGACGACTACACTGCCCGTAGGCGTGACCTGCAGCTTCAGCCCGGCGAATCTCCAGGTCACTTCGACCTCCGCTGTCACCGCCAACCTGAGCGTCCAGACAACGGCTGCAACCGGACCGGTCTCCGCAAATCACGCCCCTGCTGGTCACTCTCCAGCAGCGCCTCTCGCGCTGGCGATCCTCCTGCCGGGCGCATTTGGCCTCAGCTTCCTCACGCGCAAGCGCAAGCACATCCATGGGCTGGTCTTACTCGCGATCATCGGAACGGTCAGCTTGCTCGGCACCACAGCCTGCGCGGCCCGCTATCGCTACCTCAACCATGGTCCTCCTCCCTACGGCACCACTCTCGGCTCCTACACCATCACCATCACAGCCCAGACCAGCAACGGAGTAACGGCAACGACGCACTCCACCCCATTGGCCCTCACCGTAGACTAGGCAAACCTCGAATCCGGCAGTCACCGGAACTTCATCAAGGTCTTTACTTGAGTAGTACCGGATCAAAGGAAATGGCGCGCTGGGAGCAATCCCAGCGCGCCATTTCCTTTGAGTTGAGCTTCGACTACGGCTTCGGCATGACCAGCACTTCAACCCCGGAAGCAGCATCCTTCTGGTGAAAGACCTGCTCGGTCGCCTTCACAAACTGCTCCGTCTTGGCATTGGGAATATCCGTAAACGTCTGCGGATTCCGGTCCGTTAGCGGGAACCAGCTGGACTGCACCTGCACCATGATCCGGTGCCCGGCGCGGAAGGTATGAAACAGGTCCGGCATGGTGAAATTCACATCCGTCACCTTGCCTGGCGTGAGAGCCTCAGGCTTCTCCATGCTGTTACGGAACTTGGCCCGCATCGGCTCGCCGCGCAGCAACTGCTGATACCCGCCCATGTGCAAAGGCGGAGCATCCAGAATCCGCTTATTCGGACGGCCTGAACCCTCGTCGGGATCGGGATAGTTCTCCGGATAGACATCGATCAGCTTCACATCGAAATCCGAATCCGTGCCGGTACTCGCAATCTTCAGCCTGGGGGAAATCGGCCCGGCAATCGTCACATCCTCGGTCAATATGTCCGATTCGTAAACAAGGACATCTGGCCGGTAGCTCGCAAAGCGCTGATCGTCCACCATGTACCGCTGCGGCACGGTGTCCGTCGTGTAGCCGACAAACGACACAGGATGCGCCGGATCGCTGACGTACGAATCCGAACCCGCAGTCTCGGTCGGAGGATCGAAACTCAACTTGCCTCCAGATTGGAAATAGAGTGTCTTCGCCGTAGCCGCCTGCGGAGGCCAGCTTGGGAAGGTCCTCCATACATTGGTTCCCGTCTCGAAGACCACAGCCTTAGGCTGAGCCTCGCCGCGGCCTTTTAGATACTTCTCAAAGAAGGGGAACTGAATGTTCTCGCGAAAATACTCTGCAGTTTTCGCATTGAACTGAACATCGCCCAAATGGCTGCCATCACCACGCGCCCATCCGCCATGCACCCAAGGCCCCTCGACCAGCGTCGTAGGCGTCTCCGGATTCAATTTCGACGTGGAGTAGAAGGTCTTGTACGGCCCGGACAGATCCTCGGCGTCATACCAGCCGCCCACCACCAGCACGGCGCACTTCACATTCTTCATGTGCGGAGCGAGATTGCGCGCCTTCCAGTACTCATCGTACGTATCGTGCTTGGCCTGATCGGTGTATAGCCAGTTGCTGCCTTTGAGATAGGTCTTGTCCATCTCGGTGAGGCTGCCGCCGTTGAGATAAAAGCGATAGGAGTCCGGCGTACCGAAATCGAACGGCACCGTCGGATGCGGCATCTGCGGCTCTTTCTGCGGCATGAAGAAGACATAGAAGCCGAAGTTGGCCGACAGCATGAACGCGCCGCCGTGATACGCATCATCTCCCTGGAAGAGATCCGTCATCGGCGCCTGCGGACTCGCAGCCACCAGCGCAGGATGCGAATCGATCATGCTGGCTGAAGTGTAGAAACCGGGATACGAAATGCCCCAGATACCGACCTTGCCGTTGTTATTCGGAACATGCTTCAGCAGGAACTCAATCGTGTCATACGTGTCCGATGCATCATCGACATCGTTCGGCGACTTCTTGTCGTCGATATGCGGACGCATCTCGACGAACTCGCCTTCGCTCATCCAGCGGCCGCGCACGTCCTGATAGACGAAGATGTAGCCGCCCTTTTCGAATTCCTGGGAAGGTCCCAGCTGCGCCGGATACTCATCCTCGCCATATGGCCCAACCGAGTAGGGCGTCCGGTCCATCAGGAACGGGTATGGACCGGTCTCCGTACCAAAGGCGCTCGCCTTGGGCACGTAGACAGCGGTGAAGAGCTTCTTCCCGTCGCGCATGGGGATGCGGTACTCATACTTGGTGTAATGCGACTTGACGTAGTTCTCCTGCGGCACATCCGGCTGCTGGGCAGCCATAGTCAGCGAACAAGCAAGGGTCAGTAACAAGAAAAGCAAAGGCTTCCGGGTAGCATTCGGCATGGACAAGCTGTATCTCCTGAGCCAACAGATTACGCTATTCCGCCTAGCCCCCTGCTAGCGATGATTCCCCTGCACAGCGAGCAGGATCTCCCGCGCCTTGGCATCTGCCTGCGCTGCATCCGGCGATGTGCCGCCAACGAGCAACTTCGCCGCCTTCTCCGCATGCGGTAACGCCTCGGCATAGTTCTTCTCACCCAGCAACGCCCGCGCCCAAAGCAGCTGCGCTTCTCCCAGTCGCCGGTCGGTAGGTGCAACCTTTCCATCCTCAACACCAAAGAGCTCTTTTGCCGTCGTCTCTGCCTGAGCAAACTTTCCGGTCGCAAGGTACGCCTTCGCCAGCACTTCAAGCGGCTCGGCAAGATCGGGGGTGGTTCCGGCCACTTTCCGCCAGGCAGGCATCGCGCCCTCGATCATCGGCAGCGCTTCGTTGCCTCGTCCAACCTTGATCAAGACCCCTGCCATGCGATCCCGCTGCTCCAGCGCGCCCCGGCTATCCGGCCCTTCGCATCCCTTCAACCCGTCGTACGCCTGCCCATACAGCTGCAGGCTCCCCTCAGGGTCGCCGCTATGATCCTTCACTGCAGCCAGTTCTCCATACACAGCGGAGAGATCACACGTTGCGGCCGCATCCTTCCTGTAAATCTGCAAGGCCTGGGTGTAGGCGGCTTCCGCCTCCGCATACTTCTCACGCAGCTTCAAGTCCCAGCCCAGTGAATAGAGCACATCGCCGACCTCATGCGGAGGCATGGTCCGGTCAGACTGCGCTTCCTTCGCAGCAGACTGCAGCATGCCCAGATTTTCGTCCGTTCGAAAGCCCAGGCGCTCACGGTTGGTCGCGTAATACACCTTGGCCCAGACCCGCACTCCGGGAGCGACGCCAGCTTTCCGCGAGAGCTCAAGAGCATGCGTCGTTAATCGCAGACCTTCCTCCGGCTTGCCTTGCAGATAGGCGACTTCACCGGCCGTGGCCTCGGACTCCGCTTCAGTGTCATAATCCTTGGCCGCAGCAGCATTTGGAATCGCCTCGGCAAGCACCCGCGCCGCGCCGTCCAGATCGTTGTTCTCATACATCGACTCGGCGAGACTCATCTGCGCCTTTCGCAGATCCGCCGGGTTGTGGATGTAATCCGGTAGCAGCTTGGCACCTAGCTCCAGAAAATCCGGCACGGAAAACGTAGGCTTGCCCGTATAGTTTGAATTCGCGAGATAGAGGAGCCGGTACAAAAACGTCTGCATCCGCAGCGCCCGCTGCCCTTCCAGCACAGCCTGCCGCTGACGCCACTCCGCATATCCCAGTGCGGCTACGAGTAGCAGCAACACGACGGACGCCGCAATCACGGTTCTCCGCCTGCGCCGCAGAAACTTGCTCACCAGATAAAACGTGGTCTGCGGCCTGGCCAGCACCGGCATACCATCCAGATGCCGGCGCAAATCCTGCGCTACAGCATCCACGGTCGGATAACGATCTTTAGGCCGGGGGCTGAGGCACTTCGCCGTTATCGTCGCCAGATCCCCGCGCACGGTTTGCAACAGCTTGCCTTCCGTGAGTCCGCGACTCTTGGCCGCCTCCGCAGAAATCGCGTGCGTCAGCCGCTCGGGCTCTCGCTCGGAAATCGCCTGCTCCATGCGCGCCGCCATGGAGGATTTGCCCCCAGGCCGCCGTCCCGCCAGTAGTTCAAACAAAATGACCCCAAGCGCGTACACATCGCTGGCCGTCGTTACGGGATCGTTCCGTAATTGCTCGGGACTGGCGTATGCCGGCGTTGCCATTACGGTGCTGGTAAGCAGGCTGTCTGGTTGAAGGAGCTTTGAAGTGCCAAAATCGAGAAGCTTTACCGTTCCGTCCGCAGTTACCAGGATGTTCGATGGCTTGAGATCGAGGTGCACAACCAGGTTACGATGCGCGTAGGCGACCGCGTCGCACACCTTCAGGAATAGCCACAGCCGCTGCATGATGGGCAGCTTGCGCGCGTCGCAATACACGTCCAGATGCTCGCCAATGACATACTCCATCACCAGGTAAGGCTGACCATTCTCGGTCAAACCGGCATCGGTCATGTGTGTGATATTCGGGTGATCGAGTGAAGCCAGGATCTTTTGCTCCCGCAGGAACCGCTCAACAAACGCCGGCCCCGCGGCATGCGGCCCCAGCACCTTGAGCGCCGACCGCAACATGGCGCCGCCCACCGTGCGCTCCACCAGGTAGACCGAGCCGATCCCGCCTGACCCCAGTAGACGAACGAGGGTGTACGGACCAATCTTCCCCGTCGGCACAGCAGGCTCTGGCTTCGCAGTTCCCCCATTGCCGGAATCCGCATCGCCCACCAGAGTCGTGGTCGCGGCATCTCCGGCGGTAAAGATCTCCAGCGCTTGCCTTCGCAGCTCAGGATCTTCGCAGGCAGCGGTCAGCACCCGCTCCCGGTCCGCCTCAGGCGTCTCCGCAGCCAGATGAAACAGCTCCTGCAATCGTTCCCAGCGCTCAGATTCGGTCATCACAAGTTGCATCCGATGTTAGCGCGAACGGTCACAGATCCGGCAACACCTGTTCATCGGCTCGAAAATACAAACACGTTTCCGTCCGGATCACGGAACTTGGCCATCGTGCCCCATACCTCTTTTCTCGGTTCCTCCGCCAGTTCCACGCCACGCTCCTTCAGGCCCTTGGCGGTCGCGAATACGTCGTCGCACCAGAAGGTCATCGGCTGAAATCCGCCAATGCGATCCTCCATCCCCGGCGGCGTGAACAGTGCCAGATTTGTATCCGAACCCGGTATGAGAAGTTCGATCCACCGCTGGCCACCCATGAACGGGCGGTCCGTCAACACCTTGAATCCAACCTGCTCTGTATAAAACTTCAGCGCCACATCCTGATCACTTACCGGAATGCTCACAATCTTGATCCCACGAATCATCTTCGACCTCCAAGCCGATCTCTCCGCACCATAAGCGCGCGTGGCCACGGTTGCAATCTGGTAAGTGCTGCTATAGTAATGATCGGTATAGATCGGCGCGTGGGCATGGCAGAGATCGATAGCTACATCACCGACGTTCTGATGCGCGACCTTGTTGGCCACGACAAACGTCCGGTCAGCTTTCTCGTCTATCTCTGGCTCTTCGCAGAGCAGCAACGGCGCAGCGGCCCGGTCCAGATCAGCTATCAGGAGCTCGCCGAATCGATTGGCGTATCCAAGAGTTCGGCTCAGGCTGCGGTCGGGTGGCTCACCCAGCGAAAACTCCTCACTGCGACGAAGGCTACCGTAACTGCTACGCCGTCTTACAGCGTCCAGCGGACGTGGCGCAAATAGAAATCCCGCGCGCCAGCCACACTCATTCGGGCCAACGCGCGGGATAGGTTGTGACTCAGTTAGTCGTTATCCTTCTTCTCTTCGGGAGCTTTTTCGGTATTGGTGCGCGCCGTGGTGATGTCGTCGAGATAAGCCGGCGTTCCATCCACCCGCTCCAGCGCCGGATATTTTTCGCCGTCGTGATAATCGATCTCGTACGGATTCACGAACGTATCCGCCTGAACGATCAGGTGAATCGGCTCAGTTGCGCCCTTCGCCGCCTTGATCGCTTCCTTCAGCGCATCGGCCGAGTAGATATGCCCATTGACCGCGAGGATCTTGTATCCCGGGGCCAACCGAGCCTTGTCCGAGGGCCCATTCCAGCGCACGTCGCTGATCACGCCCTCCGAGGAAATGCGCAGTCCGATCGAATACCAGACGTCGATGCCTGCCCGGCGTCCCTCGTCCGAGTAGAGAGTCTTCTCGGACTTGGTTGGCTTGTCATGGTAGACGAGCTTGTAGCCGCCCTGCTCAATCCCGGCGACGTCCGCCCGCGGATTCGGCTGGTCTACGCGGTCGTGCAGGAATTTCGCCCAGTCGTATGGGGCCACTTCGTTCAGGTCCTTGATCAACTCGTCGCGGTTGTAGGTCACAATTTCAGGACCGGTATCTCCGCCCTTGCCCAGGAAGATCTTCTGGAAGTCATCCAGCGACTTCTTGTTGTTGGTCAGCTTGCGGATCAGGGTGTCGGCGTCGAGCCAGAGCAGTTCGCCTTCCTGGTAGTAGTCCTGCCCGCGCTTCCAGTTGGACCACGCCGGGTTGCCGCCGCGCAGGATGCTCGCTGCAATCGCAGTGTCTTCGGTCGAACGCCACTCGCGTCCCGGCTTCGAATCGAGCTGCGCCGCGGACATGGCCAGCATGTCGCGATACTGCGCCTGCGACTTCAGGCCCGAACGCGCCGCCAGCACATTGCCCAGGTACTGCGTCATGCCTTCGTAGACCCAGAGCAGCGAACCCTGCTGCATCTTTTCGAAGTCTGTCTGGTAGAGGTTAAACGGCCGGCGGTACTTACCGTTCCAGCTATGGGTGAACTCATGCGCCAGCAGATCGGACTCGGCCAGCTGGTGCATATCGTCGGCAAACCCCTTCTCACCCACGCCGTTGTCCGAAGACTGCCCGTGCTCCAGCCCTTCGCCGCCTGCCACATCGGAAAGCGTCAGCAGGAAGTGGTACACGCGATAGTGGTGCGAGTTGTAAACAGTACCCGCTTCGCGAACGAGGTTGTTCAGTTCCGCCAGTACCGAAGGCCGCAGCTTCGAGTCTTCCGGCGAATCCGACACCACGTCGATGAAGTGCTTCGGCGTGACTTCAGGAGCGAGCGCAAACTCGTGGAAGTATTCGCCGGTAATCACCGGGGAATCCTCGAGCTGCTCAACATTCGTCACCGCATACTTGGTCACGCTACCCGCTGTCGGCACCGGATAAGCGCCCGCGCCCTCAGGCGTCAGAGCCGTGCCGATACCCCATCCGGCAGGGACTTTCAGCGAAGGCTGAACAGGGATCTCCTTCACGGGGACGTTCGCGGGGTAGAGCAGCAGCTTCTCCCACTCGAGGACGGCCATCTTCTGCGAAATTCGCTCGGTCACGATGCAGTCCAGATGGGCATGCAGCGTCGTAACGCCCTTCGGCACAGTCACATGGAACTCGTACAGGTCTACGTCGTCGCGCCGCCAGGGCAGCTTTTCGCCGTTGGCAGTAAACACGACGCCCGTAATGTCATCGACGGGGCCGGTCGGGCGATGGTTCCCCGGAATCCACTTGGGGGTGGTCAGCGTCACCGGACCAGCCGTCACGGGCAGGTCGATCTCCGCGTGATACAGCTTGCGCGGAGCATCGGTGAGGTCAGCAACAATCTGAATCGGAGCCTTCTGAGCCTTCAGAGCCACTGAGGGCACGACAAGAAAACCAAGAGCCGCAGCGGAAGCCGCCGCCAGGCTGGAAACGCGAAGGTGTGAAAGAGGCATCTTTCGGTAAATTCTCCTTAAACTCGATGCTACCAGCCCGGATTTCACGCTCTCGCGGTAGACACGCTGATCGGCACGTCCCCCGGCTTACGTTTTCCTTATGCGCTCCGGCGTGTCGCGCGTTACCCTGATTGCACGATCATCTGCAGCCTGCGGCCATCGCTACGTCGCTGCCTATTCTAGAAACACCCGAAGGGAGAGTTCCGTGCCAGATAGTTTCCGCAATTTTCTAGCCCTCAGCTACGAGGAGCTTGAAGAGAAAAACCTCGCCATCAAAGCCGACCGGCTCAACCGCGTCTCCGCAGATGAGACCCGCGAAAAGCGCCTCAAAGAGCTGACCGATGCCAAGGGCATCAAGGCTGTTACCGTTCTCTTCAGCGATCTCGAAGGCCGTCTGCACCTGCTCGACTACGACAAGAAGTTCCTTCTCTCCAGCTACGACAACCTCACCTTCGACGGCTCCTCGATCCGCGGCTTTACGGCGCAAAAGGAGAGCGATCTACGCCTCGGCATCGACTGGAGCGCCTTCTACTGGGTTCCCGCCGACGTTTTCGGCACGGGCAAGGTTCTCGTCTTCGGCACAGTCATCGACAAGAACGGCGAACCGTACTCCGGCGACCTGCGCGGCGTGCTGAAGAAGTTCTCCGACACCCAGTACGCGGAAAAAGGCCTGACCCTCAACGCCGCTAACGAAATCGAAGGCTTCCTTTTCGCCGGCATCGACGCCGAGCAGAAGTTCAAGGATACGGGCCGCTTCGACTACGTTTCCACCGGCGGCTACTACCACTCGCTGCCGCTCGATCCGCTCCGCAAGTTCATTGATACCGCCGCCGAAGTGCAGCGCGCCATGGGCTTCCAGAACGAAAAGGATCACCCGGAAGTCGCTCCGAGCCAGTTCGAAATCAACTACACCTACGGTGAAGTCGTCTCCGCAGCCGACCAGATCCAGCTCTACAAGCTGCTCAGCCGCCAGATCGCGAACAACATGGGCTACACGGCCAGCTTCCTGCCCAAGCCTGTTGTCGGCGTCAACGGCAGCGGCATGCACACCAACATGTCCATCACCAAGGACAAGACCAACCTGATGTGGGACGCGAACGGCGTCGAAAAGCTCTCCACCTTCGGCTGGGACTACATCGACCGCATCCTGTCCCGCGCGCTCGACATCTGTTTGATCCTCAACCCGAGTGTGAATGCCTATCGCCGTCTCGATCCGCACTTCGAAGCGCCCAACCAGATCAAGGCCTCTGCCACCGATCGCGGTTCGATGGTCCGTGTGCCCATCGGCAACTCCAAGTCCATGCGCGTCGAAGTCCGCTCCGTAGGCCCGGACGCGAACCCCTACCTGGTCCTTTACTCGCTGTTCAAGACCGGCATCGACGGCCAGGTTGCCTCGATCGACAACATCCGCCAGGCCAGCCGTTACCTGCCGGATAACATCTATTCGGCCATCGACGATTTCAGCTCCTCGGAATGGGTCGCCGAAATCCTCGGCGCCGACGTGCAGAGCCGCTTCGCCGACTTGAAGCGCGCCGCCGCTGACCGCTCCCCGCGCCAGCTCGGCACTTTCGTCAAAGGCTCCGAAGTCCAGTACCACCACGAGGTCTACAACCAGGCTCTCTGGAACGACTTCTAGCAAGAACGGAACTCCAAGACAGCGGCGGCATTTCCAACCAGGAAGCGCCGCCGCTTTCTTTTGAGCAGAGGAATCGTTCGAGGTATAAGATTCGGGTGACTGCAACAATTTGATGACGGTCGCGAAAGAGGACTCATCCACCATGCGCACGCCTCTCCGCCCCCGCCGGACTGTTCGACCTATCTTCTCGCTGGTTCTGTGTTTCTTCGCGGCTCTCGGCGCACAATCTCAACAGTCAGGCTCTGTTCCCACGCCAGTCAGGCCCATCCAGCCCACCCCACGCCCTCCGGGACGCGTCGCCCTCCTGAACCCGCCGCCGGCAACCCCTGTTTCCGTAACCATCAATACTCTGACCAACCGCCATCTCATCAGCCCCTATATTTACGGCGCGAACTTCCCGCCCGACGCTGCCTACGTCACCGCCTCCGGCGCCACCATGATCCGCTGGGGAGGCAACAACAGCTCCCGCTACAACTGGACCATCAACGCCAAGAACCTGGACGCCGACTACTACTTCGAAAACTACAGCTGGGGCACGCCTGACTCGCCCACCTTCCTCTCGACCATCTCCGCCGCCGGTGGATCCCCGCTAATGACCATCCCAATGCTCGGCTGGGTCGCCAAAGACACCACCAGCGTCAGCTTCTCGATCGCCAAGTACGGCAAGCAATGCTCCTTCGACCCCTATCGCACCGACGCAGGCAATGGTCAGCTTCCCGACTGCTCCACCAATCTCACCGGCAACGACCCCACCGATGCGGATGTCGAACTCCTCGACGCCCCCGGAACCAGTGACCCGGCCGGCAGCGTCTATCGCAGCCAGTGGATCAAAGCCATTGCGCCTAAATTCGGCAACCAGCCCCATTTCTATGACCTCGACAACGAGCCCGACATCTGGTCCGGCACGCATCGCGACGTCCACCCTGCTCCCAGCGGCTACGACGAACTGGCCGCCGACATCGTCAAAGAAGGCCACGCCGTCAAGTCCTACGATCCGCTGGCCGTGCGCTTCGCCCCCGTCTTCTGCTGCTGGTACTTCTACTGGAACGGCGTCGACAACAACGACAAAGGCCAGCACGGCGGCCTGGACTTCCTCCCCTGGCTGCTCAACGAAATCAAGTTCCAGGACACCGTCTCGGGATCGCGCTCTCTGGATGTCTTCGATGTCCACGCCTACTTCAACAGCCCTTCCAACACCGGCCTTTCCCCGGCCCAGATTCAGGCCGCAGCCCTGCGCCAGACCCGCGACTGGTGGGACCCTGCGTACGTCAGCGAATCCGGCGCGGTCAATCAGCAGTACGCCACCTACCTCCAGCCAGACAAGACCGTTGCCTTCGTCATCCCGCGCATGCGCGCCCTCGCCAACAGCATCTACCCAGGCACCCCGGTCAGCTTCACGGAATGGAATGGCGCTTTGGCCGGCGAAGCCGACTTTTCAACTGCCCTTGTTGACGCTGATTCCTACGGCATTCTCGGTCGCGAACGCATGTACGCCGCATCCCGCTGGACCGCTGCAGACGCGTCAACCCCTGCCTACCAGGCACTGCTTCTCTACCGCAATCCCGATGGCCAGCACCAAGGCTTCCAGCCGCTCTCGGTCGAAGCTACCAGCACCACCAGCCCCAACCTCTTCAGCGTCTTCGCCTCCACTGACACAGCCGGCCAGACCATGACCATCCTCGTCGTGAACAAAGATCCCGCGAACAGCGATTCCGTGAGCTTTGATGTCAGCGGATTTCAGCCCTCCCAGATGAAGACCTACACGCTTTCCTCCGTCACACCGAACCGCATTGTCGCTTCCTCCACGAGTAGCTGGCAGTCGACGCAAACTTTTGCCCCGTACTCCGCAACTCTGATCGTCGCCACCGGCGCCACCCCACAGAAGCCCGCAGTCGAGTGGGATCTCAACCCGGACACGATTGCCGCTTCAGCCTCCAGCACCATCACCATCGCTCCCGCCATCACTTCCGGCAACGGCACAGTCAAGCTCACATCGGCCAGCGGCGCGGCCGGGCTCGGGATCGCCCTTACGCAGTCCAGCCTCGCGAGCGGCACGAATGGCCTCATCACGCTGACCACCCCATCCACGCCCGGTTTCTACTCCTTCACGGTCACCGGAACAGACTCCGCCGGCACTGCCCAAACGCAACAGGGGAGGGTGCTCGTCGGCAATCCCGCTGCAACCCTCACGAAGACCGGCGACAACCAGTCCGCCACGCACGGTTCGCAGATCACGCTCACCGCGACATTCGTCCCTGGAACCTCGGGCGCCAGCGCGGGCAATGTGACCCTGCTCTTTACCACCTCCGCCGGCATGCTCTCCTCGCGCGTGGTCCGCACCAATGCCAGCGGCCAGGCCACCGTCACGTTGACACTTCCGTCTACCCCGGGGAAGGTCACGGTGACCGCCAAAGCACCCATTCCCTGGGGCGGCCAGATTGCCACGTTCACCGAGACAGCCCAGTAACTCCCGGGAACAATCCAACCGGAAGCCGATGCTATCCTGTAGCCAACCTACCCCGCTTGTTGGCCATAGGAGGCATCTGCGTTGCGACCCAGTCTTGTCGTCGGCATCGTCGCCGTATCCATTCTGTGCCTGACCGGCTTGACTGTTGGAGTCGTTATCGCCGTGAAGTTCGTCCACTTCATGTCCACGGAAGGCCACAACGAAATCGCCTGCAACAACCTCAAGGACGACAACGTCGCCATGCAGGGCTGCTCGGCAGTGATCAAGGATGGCAAGGCGAACACCAAGACTCTCATCCATGCGTATAACCGGCGTGCAGCCATGTCGAATCGGCACAGACAATTCGAGGCGGCGATAGCCGACAGCAACGAGAGTCTGCGCCTCGATTCACGCAACGTACCTGCGATGGTCAATCGCGGCAACGGCTACGAAAATCAGCGCAAATTCGATCAGGCATTTGAGGATTTCGACCATGCGATCCAGCTCGACCCAAAGCACAGCAAGGCATGGTTTGGAAGGGGTATGATCAACAACGCTCGCGAAGACTATCCGCATGCCATCGCAGACTACTCCCAGGCTCTGAAACTTAATCCAAACGACGGATTTGCCTACACCTATCGCGGGTTTGCTGAGAGTGCTACCGGGCAATTGACGCAGGCCCTAAGCGACTGCAATCAGGGGCTAAAACTTCGTCTCAACGACAGTACCGCCTACGATTGCCGGGCTTTCACGTATCTGCGCATGGGCAAGTATTCCGATGCATTACCTGACTACAATCGCGCCCTCACGCTCAGCCCCAATGTGGCCGGTTGGCTCTATTGCCGCAGCATCGTGAAACGCCACCTGAATGACCCATCGGGTGCCAAGACTGACTTAGCGGCCGCGCTCAAACTCCATCCGAATGTCGCCACCCGCTATAAACGCTATGGCTTCGACTCCGGAAAACCCTGAGTTGCGAATCTCCGTCTGATTCGCTCCTTCTCGTACTTCCGTTTCCATTCCCACGGTGTACTCTATTGAAACCCGAACGGATATTCACCGGATTTTCTCGTTCACAGATTTTGCAATCCCAGACCTTCCAGCAAAGGAACTGCCATTTCTGAGATGAGTGCCAAAGAGCCTGTCAACCGAGACACTCCCGGGCTGGGCAACCCGGGCGAAGTCGATACCTCCGACGCCGCTGCGGCTAACGGCGATCAGCCGATTCCGCTCGAAAGGCTTTTTCGCGACTACCTCCTCGACGGCGCCTTCGATGAAATGCGCACTCCTGACGGTGGTATACGCCCGCACTACAAGCAATTGGTCGAAACCCTCGCCAGCCTTCCGCACGATGAACTCCTCCGCCGCAAGCAATCCGCCGACCTCAGCTTCCTGACACAGGGAATCACCTTCACCGTCTACGGCCGCGACGAAGGCACCGAACGCATCTTCCCCTACGATCTGCTGCCACGTGTAATCGCTGCTGACGAGTGGGATCGCATCGAACGTGGCCTCACCCAGCGCATCCTCGCCCTGAACCACTTCCTCCGCGACGTCTACGGCGACGCCAAGATTCTCCGCGACAAGGTCGTGCCCGCGGACATGGTCTATAGCTGCAAGCACTATCGCCGCCAGATGTGCGGCCTGGAAGTGCCTCGCAACGTATATATAGCCGTGGTCGGCTCGGATCTTCTCCGCCTGCGCACCGGCGAATTTGTCGTCCTGGAAGATAATCTGCGCGTTCCCTCCGGCGTAAGTTACATGCTCACCAACCGCCGCGTGATGAAGCGCACCTTCCCGCAACTCTTCCACAGCTACGGCGTCCGGCCCATCGAGCACTACCCGCAACTGCTGCTCAGCACTCTGCGCTCGCTCGCTCCCGAGGGCCGCCCGGAACCCAATATCGTCCTGCTCACCCCCGGCGTCTACAACTCCGCCTACTTCGAGCACACCTACCTCGCCCGCCAGATGGGCATCGATCTCGTCGAAGGCCGCGATCTCGTTACGCACGACAACATCGTCTACATGCGGACGACCGACGGCCTGAAGCGCGTCGACGTCATCTACCGCCGCGTCGACGATGACTTCAGCGATCCGCTGATCTTCCGCAAGGACTCAGGCCTGGGCTGCGCCGGTCTCTTCAACGCCTATCGCGCAGGCAATGTCACCGTCACCAACGCCTTCGGCACCGGCCTGGCTGACGACAAGGCCATGTATGCCTACGTCCCCGACATCATCAAGTACTACCTCGATGAAGACCCCATCCTCAACAACGTCAAGACTTACCTGCTTACGGAAGAGAAATCCCGCCAGCACGTCCTTGCCAACCTCGACAAGCTGGTGGTCAAGGCGGTCGGCGAGAGTGGCGGCTACGGCATGCTCATCGGACCGCAATCGACCGCAGCGCAACGCGAAGAGTTTTCCCGCGCCATCGAAGCCAACCCGCGCAATTACATCGCCCAGCCTACGCTCGACTTCTCCCGCGCCCCCTGCCTCTTCGGCAGCCAGATGGAGCCACGCCACGTAGACCTGCGCCCTTACATCCTCTTCGGCGACAAGGTCAATATCGTCCCCGGCGGTTTGACCCGTGTAGCTCTCGAAAAAGGCTCGCTGGTCGTCAACTCCTCCCAGGGCGGCGGCAGCAAGGATACCTGGGTCTTGGAATAGGGTAAGCACAGTGTGAAGTGCGAGTGTGAGTGTGGAAAGCAGATTGCTCAACACTCACACTTCACACTCACACTCGAAATCTTCAGGAGTCCGAAGCATGTTATCGAGAGTCGCCGACAGCCTCTATTGGATGAGCCGCTATCTGGAGCGCGCTGAGAACACCATCCGCCAGCTCGACGTCACCATGAGCCTCGTCCTCGACTCCTCCGAGACCTCCGCCGAGACCCGTTGGCAGCGGCTCGTCACCGCCCTCGGCAACCCGCCTGACACCGAGTGGAATGGCGACATGGAATTGATGGCGCGCACGCTTATCTTCAGCACCGTCAACCCGGCCTCTGTCACCACCTGCATCAACGCCGCCCGCGAAAACGCCCGTCAGGTCCGCGAAGAAATCTCCACCGAACAGTGGCAGCGCCTCAACCGCCTCTACCACCAGATGCATTCGCCACACGCCCAGGTCCAGTTCGGCTCGAACCTCAACGATTTCCTCGCCTCCGTCGTCGATGGCATCCACCTCTTCAAAGGCGTCAGCGACACCACCATGCTGCACGGCGAGGGCTGGCAGTTCATTCGGCTCGGCCGCTACCTCGAACGCGCCTACGCCACCGCCACACTGCTCGAGGTCTACCAGGAAAGCCTCCTCGACCTCACCGAAGAAGATAGCTCCGGCTACCAGTACCTCGAACTCGTGGGACTCCTCCGCTGCTGCACATCGTTCGAAGCCTATTGCCAGGTCTACACGGCCGACCTCTCGCCTGACCGCATTCTGGAGTTCCTGCTCCTCAACCGCGACTTCCCCCACGCCCTCCGCTACTCCATCGACGCGATTCGCCAGTCCATCGATGCCGTCCAGCAGAACGGAGGCCGCCGCCCGCCCGACGAACTCATGGCCACCGCCGGCAAACTCCACGCCATGCTGCGCTACACGACCATCGAGGAGATCCTCGAAGGCAACCCCGGCGCGTTCCTACACTCCATCCGCGAACAGTGCCAGCTGATCCACGAACTGCTCTACCGTTACTACGTGCAGTACTCCATCCAGTCAGCACTGGCCGTTTAAGAACCCGGAGATCTCATGAACTTCTACTCCATCCGCCACCTCACCCGCTTCCGCTACAAGCGGCCGGTCAGCGAAAGCATCATGGAAACCCGCATGCACCCGCGCTCGGACTCCAACCAGCACTGCCTCGCCTTCTCGCTCGCAGTGAGCCCGCGCTGCCGAGTCTTCAGCTACCGTGACCACTACGGCAACAATGTCCAGCACTTTGATATCCCCGGCGAACACGACCAGCTCGTCATCGTCGCCGAGTCCCTCGTCGAGCAGCAGATGCAGATGGACGTACCGTCCTTTCTCGCGCCCGACGCCTGGTCCGAACTCGACGCCCTCGTCCACGAAGGCGATTACGGAGAAATGCTTCTCCCGAGCACCTTCGCCGCCCCCACCCCGGCCCTGCTGGAGATGGCGAAAAAACTCAATGTAGTCCGCCGCGACGACCCGCTGATGGTCGTCCATGAGCTGAACAAGAGCATCTACGAATACTTCGATTACGTCCCGAAATCCACCCGCGTCGATTCACCCATCGATGAAGCCATCGAGAGCCGCCAGGGTGTCTGCCAGGACTTCGCGCACACCATGATCGCCCTGCTCCGCCACATCGGCATTCCCGCCCGCTACGTCAGCGGCTATCTCTACCGCGGCCGCGAAGACCACGATCGCTCCATCCCAGACGCATCGCACGCGTGGGTCGAAGTTCTGCTGCCGCAGCTCAACTGGGTCGGCTTCGATCCCACCAATGACCTCATCGCATACAACCGCCACATCCGCACCGCCTGCGGTCGCGACTACGCCGACGTACCGCCGACACACGGCGTCTACCGCGGCAAAACTGAGAGCGAACTCTTCGTCGCTGTCAAGGTCGAAGGCAGCATGGAACCCCCGCCACTCGACCGCAAACTCCCCATCCCGGAAGACTGGTCCGTGCTTGTCGAGCGCGCTCAGGAACCTCCCCAGCGCGTCGTGCCAATTCTCGATTCCCAGCAAATGCAGCAGCAACAGCAATAATGAGAACGACTTCGGGTTTTACCGGGTCTTAGCTGGAATTTGCCTCCTTTTCAAGAGGCAACGTGTTTCGCTCAAGAAAATCTGTTGAATTCCGGGAAATTTTCCGGCAAGATACAGCTACCCATCGAGTGGGCGGCCCAATATCGGTTCCATCCCCAGGGCCAGCCAGTACGAATACTCGAGTCGTCTCAACGGGTCCATAACACAACCTGTAAGACTTTTCAGCACTTCATAATTTGGAGGAACAGACGTGAAACGATCCCATCTGGGAGCGATGCTCTTGTGCATCCTCATCTCTTGTAGCTTCGCTTTTGGCCAGTCTGCCAACACCTCTCTGCGCGGTATCGTGAAAGACCCGTCCGGGGCCCTGGTTCCGGGCGCCAAGGTGACAATCGTGGACAAATCCGTCGACAAGACGCTCACCGCCACAACCAACCAAGCCGGTACCTACCAGTTTCCGCAGATCCCTCCGGCCAAATACCTCATCACGGTCTCTGCGCAGGGTTTCGGCGAGTCGTCCAAGACCGCTGAGTTGCTGGTCAATCAGCCGGCTACGATCGATTTCACACTGTCGTTGCAAACGAATCAGGTCACGGTGGACGTGACGGCCAGCGCGCAGACGCTGAACACGACCGACGCTTCGATGGGTAACTCCGTGGGCAACGAGATGATTCAGTCGCTGCCGTTGGACGGTCGCGATCCGATCTCGCTACTCGCTCTACAGCCGGGTGTGCTCTTCCTCGGTGAGGGCGGCGGCAACAGTTCCACCGATAACCAGGAGAGCAGCGACAGCCGTCAGGGCGCGGTCTCCGGCAGCCGTTCCGATCAGGGCAACATCACGCTGGACGGTCTCGACGATAACGACCAGGTCAGCGGTTTTGCCTTCACCGGCGTTTTGCGCTCCACCCTGGACTCGACCGAAGAGTTCCGCGTCACTACTTCCAACGGCACAGCCGATGCCGGCCGCTCCTCAGGCGCTCAGGTATCGCTGATCACCAAGAAGGGCACGAACAAGTTCCATGGCGCGGCCTACGAGTATTACCGGCCAACCAACACGGTCAGTAACAATTGGTTCCTGAAGAATTCGCAACTGTCTACATACGGCGGAGACGTCGACGCCAAGTTCCTCAATATCCCCGCCAAATATCTTCGCAACGTTTTTGGAGCCAGTCTTGGCGGCCCTGTCTGGAAAGACAAGCTCTTCTTCTTTGGTAACTACGAAGGTCTGCGTCAAGCCATTGACAGCATCAATACAGCCACCGTCCCCACGAAAAGCTTCATGGCCGGCAATCTCGAGTATTACGATGATCAGGGCAACGTACAGAGTATCAACTCCGCACAGATCGCCAAGCTCGACGCCCCGTGCGCTGCCAATACGTTCAACGGCGCACCCGTATGTCCGTGGGGTCCCGGAGTTAACCCCAACGTTCTCTCTTACTACGCCAACGTGCCGACCGCTACTGGCACTGCGTCTGGCGATGGGCTCAACTCGGGTTCTATTTTCTTCCCAGTGAAGGTACCCACGACGCAGAACACCAGTATCTTCAAGCTCGACTACAACCTAAGCGGCAAACAGCAGATTTTTGCCCGCGGCAATTTACAGAAAGACACTTATGCAGGCAACGCAAATCTCCCAGGCCAACCGCCCTCAAGTGTCACTATTTACAACACCAAGGGCCTGGCATTTGGGCACACATGGACTCCTACAAACAGTATCGTCAACGACATCCGCTACGGGTATGTCCGGCAGGGATACGGTCAATCGGGTATCGGGCAAGGGGAGTACGTGGACTTCCGTTTCCTCACCCAGCCCACTGCACAAACCCGCAGCACTGTCAACTTTGTCCCGGTTCACAACGTCGTGGACACTCTCACCTGGACCAAGGGCAACCACACGGTCACCGTTGGCGGCAACTGGCGCATGATTCAGAACATCAGCAGCACTGACTCAAACTCGTTTAGCGGAGCAAGCACTAACCCGTACTGGCTCGGTGGAAGTCCGCCAGACCCATCCTCGCTCGGCAATGGTCAGCCTGAAGTGGGTTCCAGCTTTGGGAACTCCTACACCATTGCATACGCAACCATCGTGGGGACGGTACCGTCAGTGAGCGATGTCTTCAACTACAAAATCACGTCGCCTACCGCGGCAACGCTGCTCAAGGAAGGAACCTCCATCGCTCGCGACTTCAAATCAAACGAGTACGAGTACTACATCCAGGACAGTTGGCGCATCAAGCCTAACATCACAATTACGGCAGGCCTTCGCCATACGATCCTTCAGACCCCGTATGAAACCAACGGCCAGCAAATCGCGCCAACTATCGATACGCACGACTGGTTCAAGGAGCGTGGCTATCAAGCATCCAAGGGCCAGATTTTTGAACCGAATTTGCAATTTGCTCCCTCCGGTAAAGCCAACGGAAAACCTGGCTTCTGGCCCAAGAATAAGTACGACTTTGCTCCTCGCGTGGCGGTGGTTTATTCGCCCAACTCGAAGACTTCTATCCGCGCAGGCGGCGGCATTTACTACGACCACTACGGCGAAGCTATCTCCAGCGCGCTCAGCTCGGAAGCATCCTTCGGACTCAGCACAACCTACACCAATCCAGCCGGTGTTCAGGGTTTTGAAACCTCGCCTCGGTTCACGGGCCCGAGCAACATTCCCGCCATCCCGCTGCCGGCCGCTCCCGAATCCGCCAGCTTTCCTTACACCCCGCCCGCTCTCTTCGGAATCAACTTCGGCGTTGACAACAAGCTGAAAACCCCGTACTCGGAAGCATTTAATCTCTCTTTCCAGAGAGAACTTCCCGGCGGATTCCTTTTTGAAGAAGCTTACGTTGGCCGCCTTGGCCGTCACTTGCTGCAGCAGTTGGATATCGCCGAGCCGACCAACTTCAATGATCCCCAAGGGGCTGGAGATTACTACACGGCGGCTACGCAGCTCTCCAAACTCGTCGATCAGCACGGTGGCGATCCATGCGCTGCCGTCGGCAAAATTCCCTACTTCGAAGATGTCTTCAGCTACATGGCTGGATTCAATCCTGCAGTTGATGTAAACGGCAACGCCAATCCGTGCCCAACTCCCAATGCATCGGCTACTCAGGCTGTCTACACCTACGAGTGGGCCCCATACCGCTATGGGGAAGGCGAAACCACTTCCATCGCTGATCTGGACTTCTTCTGTTACAACGGCAACTACGGTGTCTCGTATAACTGCCCGGCTCAATCTCGTTTCTGGCAGCCCCAGTTCGCCTCTCTTTACGCATGGTCCTCGATCGGCAACAGTTCCTATCATGCCCTGCAGATGACACTTCGCCACCCTACAAGTCACGGTGTGACCGTAGACGTCAGTTATACCCTGTCAAAATCTCTCGACATGAATTCGGGTACAGAACGCGCCAACGAATTCTCCAACGACAGCCTGGGAGGCTCGGCCATTCAAAATACATGGAATCCGAAGCTCAATAAGGCGGTTTCCGATTTTGATGCCCGGCATCTGGTCAATGGAGACGTGGTCTATGTGCTCCCGGTTGGCCGCGGAAAGAAGTTCCTGGGCAACGGCAATCGCCTTGTCGATTCGGTAATCGGTGGCTGGACGCTTGGCGGACTGGCTCGCTGGACCAGCGGCCTGCCGTTCTCTCTCTTTGAACCCGGCTGGTCTACCAACTGGCAGTTGGAAGGCTATGGCGTCAAAACGAGCTACGTTAAGACGCGCAAGCATTACGACTTTGCCAACAAGCAGATGCAGGTATTCGACGATCCCGGTGCTATCAACGCAGGTGTCGAAACCGCCAACGGGCCCGTCCGACTCCCTTACCCCGGTGAAGCTGGCCAGCGTAATGCTTTCCGTGGCGATGGCTACTTCGACATCGACTCGACTCTCAGTAAGGTTTGGCAGATTGGCGACTTTGGCAAGTTGAAGTTCGACGGCGAGGTCTACAACGTCACCAACACAAACCGTTTCGATACCGTCAGCATCAGCTCGGGCCTCACCGGCGGTTCGCTCGGCGCGTACGGCTCAACGCTTCCCGCGCAAAGCAACTTCCGGCGCATGCAGTTTGGGCTGCGTTTTGACTTCTAACGTGGTCTCCGTGGAATCAACTCAAACGCCGGGGGAGCCAAACTCCTCCGGCGTTTTCCTTTGTGCCGCTGTAAAGTGAAGAGAGAGCCATCGGTCTACAGAACCATCTCCAATCTCCTCAACAGGATGAATTGCCCGCATGAAGCCTTTCGCATTCCAGCTAGCCTCCGCTCTCCTTTCCCCTTTTCTGTTCGCGGCAATGTTCAGCTCGTCCGCCCTGGCCGCCGCGCAAAATGACAAATCGGCCACCCTGCCGCCGATCACGCTCGACGAGTTTTTGAATACCACCGAGATCGCCGGAGCGCGCCTCTCTCCTGACGGCACCGCAGCCGTCATCGGCACCGACAGCCCCGACTGGAAAGCGAGCACCTTCCGCCATACCCTCTGGCTCTGGACCTCCAAGGGTGGTTTGCGTCCCCTCACCCAGTCCGGCTCCGACGAAGGCGCCGAGTGGAGCCCAGACGGCAAGTGGATCGCATTCCTGTCAGACCGCCCCATCACCGGAGGAGAAAGTAGCTCTGCCAAAGACTCCGGCAGCGATTCCGGCGATTCCAAGAGGTCCCGCGCAGGCGATCCCGATGACGACAAGACCACCCGCATCTGGCTCATCCCTGTCTCTGGAGGCGAAGCCCAGCCCCTCTATCGCGAAAAGCTCGACGTGCACGCGTTCGCCTGGTCTCCCGACGGCAAGACCATCTACCTCTCCGCCACCCAGCCCCTCAGCCACGAGCAGGAGGATGCCAACAAGGAAGAGTGGAAAGACGTCGTCCGCTGGCGCGAACAGGAGCACGGTGACATCGTTCTCGCCCTGCCCGTGGCCGCGTCACTCTCTAGCGCCTCAGCCCAATCCATCCAGCATCCCGCCAAGCCGGACGAATCCAAGCCGCAGCTCCCCCCCGGCGCGAAGACGGTCGCCACCAGCAAGATCGAGATTACCGAGGTAGTGGCCTCGCCCGACGGCCAGACGCTCGCTTTCCTGACCTCCTCCGTCAGCCACCGCATGGAAAACCCCGCAGACACCGAGATATTTCTTGTCCCCTCGGCAGGCGGTGATGCTCGCCAGCTAACCCACAATGATGCCCTCGAATCCAGCGTTCACTGGTCGCCCGACGGGAAGTGGCTGCATTGCGCCGTCCACGCCGCCGGGGGCTCTCTCGAAGGCAAGTACCGAGACGTGCAGGGACGCCTCTACCGCATCGACCCGACCAGCGGCAAAATCGAACGCCTCGGCGCCGACTTCACCGGTTCGCTCGAGGACTACGACTTCCTCCCTAGCGGCGAGATTGTCGCCCTCGGCCTGAAAGGGGTAGAGCAGCAGCTCTACCTCGTCAGCGGTGTAAGGGCCACTAAACTGCCCGGCGTCCCGGGTACTTATGCCGGTTTTTCGGTGCCCAAATCCGGAAACGCCCTGCTCGTCCGCCAGTCTTCCATCAATCACCCCGGCCAGATCTATCTCGCAGCCGACGCACACCACCCCGATCAGCTCACCGCGCTCACCCAGTTCAACCCCGTCTTTGCCCAACGTGCCCAGCCTGAATGGCAACCCTATTCCTGGAAATCCCCCGACGGCGCCGCCGTAGAAGGTGTGCTGATCTTCCCGCCGGGTAAGAAGGATGCACGCCATCTCCGCATGCTCACCTTCATCCACGGCGGTCCAGCCGACGCCGATGGCAACAAGTTCGGCGCCGACTGGTATGACTGGGCGACGCTCGCCGCCACTGAAGGCTGGCTGGTCTTCCGCCCCAACTACCGCGGTTCCTCAGGCTATGGAGACGATTTCATGCTCCAGATCGCACCACACCTGGTCTCGAAACCAGGCGAAGACATCCTCGCCGGCGTCGATTCCCTGGTCAAAGATGGCTACGCCGACCCCGACAAGCTTGCCATTGGCGGATACAGCTATGGCGGCTACATGACCAACTGGCTCATCACCGAAACCACCCGCTTCAAAGCAGCCGTCACCGGCGCCGGAGCCGTTGAGCACGCTGCCAACTGGGGCAACGATGACGTCACCTGGGACGACGCCTGGTACCTCAACGGAAAGCCCTGGGAAACTCCAGCCCTCTACCAGAGCGAGGCCGCACTTTTCCGCATGAACCGCGTCAAAACGCCAACCCACATCGTCCAGGGTCAGAGTGACATCCGCGTCAGCTACCTCGAGGGCGTCACCCTGGAACGTGCCCTGCAGCAGCTCGGCATCGAACACAGCTTCCTAGCTTTCCCCGGCGAAGGCCACGGCCTTTCCCGCAACCCCTGGCACGGCTACATCAAACTCCGCGAAGAGTTGAAGTGGCTCGACAAATACGTAGCGAAATAATCCCTGTAATCTTGTAGGAGCCGCTGATGCGGTAGCTTGCAAAGGATTTGGAAGCTACCGACCGCGGGCCGCATCTAAGCTACAGAAGCAAATCCCTTTCACCGACCTCGATAACCAAATGCCCCAGGCCGAACAAACTCGAGAAGAAGTTCAGGAGCAGGCAGCCACACAGGCCGCAGCCAAAGCGGCTGAGTCTGCCCGCGAGCAGGCCCGGCAGGAGTCCTTTCGCCGCACCCTCCTGAGCGCCCACCGTACCATCGCCTTCAGCGAAACAATGCGGCTGGCCATCGACAGCTTCCGCTCCAGCAAGACCCGCTTCGCCCTCACAGCTCTCGGCATGGTCATCGGCTCGGCGTCTGTCATTCTGGTAGTCACCATCGGCCTGACCGGCCGCGATTACGCTCTCGGCCTGATCGAGAAAATCGGCACCAACATGGTCGAGCTGGAATACTCCGGCGGCGGCGCCACCGGTTCAGAGAATACCGTCTACAACGACTACCTCACGCGCGACGACGAACGCGCTGTAGTCGCACAGGTGCCCTCCGTCCAGTACTCCTCGCCTGTGCTCGAAATGCATGACCGCATCAGCTTCGGCGGCGGGGTCGTGAAAGATACGCTCGTACTCGGCGTTGTTCCGCAGTACCAGCAGGTCCGCAACCTCATCGTCACCAACGGCCGTTTCATGGACGACGAGGATGAGAACGCGCACATCAAATGCGCGATCGTCACCATCCCCTTCGCCGAGCAGATGTTTGGTTCAGCGGACAACGCCGTGGGGCAGAACTTCCAGATCAGCGGCATCCCCTTCACCATCGTCGGCACATTCCGCCAGAGTGTGGACGACTTCGGCCAGTCCGAACTCACCGACAACACCATCCTTGTTCCCTATTCCGTCGCCCGCTACTTCACCGGCACGGACAACGTGAAGCAGATCTACTTTTCCCTGCGCAGCATGGACGATGTACCAGACGCTTCCGCCGCCATCGTCCGCATCGTCAAGAGCCGCCACAAGCCCAACTCCGTCTACCACACCACCAACCTCAAAGAGTTGCTCACCACCGCCGCGCTCATCGCCAACGGGCTCACAGCAGTGCTCATCCTTGTCGCCATGGTCACGCTCGCCGTCGGCGGCGTGGGCATCATGAACATCATGCTGGCCAATGTCCGCGCCCGCATTCGCGAAATCGGCATCCGCAAGGCGCTAGGCGCTACCTCCCGCGAAATCCGCCTGCAGTTCCTCACCGAGGCGGCCATGATCTCCCTCGCTGGAGGACTCGGCGGCACCATAGTCGGCCTCATGCTGCCCTTATCTGTGCGCCTCTTTACCGACTACGCCATCCCCATCTCACCCTGGTCGATCGTTGCCGCCCTCGCTATCTCAGTGATTGTGGGAGTCATCTTCGGCACCGTTCCCGCCACCCGCGCCGCCCAGATGGACCCCGTGGAGTCCCTTAAATATGAGTAACCTTCCGCCGGACGAGTTGGATGATGAAACTCCGACAAAAGGTCCAAACATCATCCTGCTGTACGCCTTTCTGGCGCTGGGCATTCTGGCAGCCATGGCCTTCGCCGCCGCCATCGTCTACCCGTTCTACAAACGTATCTAGCTGAAAATTTAGGGCTGAATCGCCCGCTCTGCAATCAAGATGGGAATCCCATCCACCAACGGATACACCCGTCCGCACCCGGCACAGCCGATACCACCAGCGATTACGGCGAGCTTCCCATAACAGACAGGGCAAGCCAGGCAATCAAGGGTCTTCGGGTTAAATCCCGAGTTCGGACCACTTCTACATTCGTTGGAAATATCCCGAACAGGCATCGGCAACCCTACTGGATCGCCGTGTCAGGCAGCTTGGCGGCAGTAGCCGGAGCGGCAGGCCGATTGGCCAACTCCTGCTCAATCTGGGAATTGATCCCAGCTTTGGCAAACTCCATCGCGACACGGATACCATTCAAGATGGCCACTTCATTCGACGAGCCGTGGCCGATAATGCAGACTCCGCGCACACCCAGCAGCGGCGCCCCGCCATACTCGTTGTAATCCAACCGCCGCCGGAAGTCGTTGAATGCCTTCCGCGAAAGCATTGCGCCGACCTGTGCTGTGACTGTGCGTGTCAACGATTCGCGCAGCAGATCCCGGAACAGCCGCCCGATCCCCTCGCCGGTCTTCAAAGCCACATTGCCCACAAAACCATCGCAGACAATCACGTCCGCCGCGCCATTGAAGATATCCCGCCCTTCGACATTGCCGATGAAGTTGATTGGCAGCGCCTTCAGCAGCGGAAACGCCTCACGCGTCAGATCATTGCCCTTGGACTCTTCCTCGCCAATCGACAGCAAACCAACGCGAGGCCGAGCCACCTTCAGCACCGACCGGGCAAACATCTCACCCATCACAGCAAATTGTTCGAGGTTGTAGGCCTTGCAATCCACGTTCGCGCCCACATCCAGCAGCACGCACGGCGAACCGGTCGCCGTCGGCATTCTTGCCGTCAGCGCCGGTCGATCGACTCCGGGTAGAGCACCCAGCACCATCTTGGCCGTAGCCATGGCGGCGCCCGTATTGCCGGCGGTCACGAATCCCGCCACTTTCTTCTCGCGGACCAGCTTCAGCCCAACACGCATCGAGCTGTCCTTTTTGGTGCGGACAGCGTGCGCAGCCTTCTCCTCCATGCCGATCCTCTCGGAGGCATGGTGGATCACGATAGGCAGATCTTCGTCTTCAAGGTATTCGTCCAGCAGGTCGCGCAGCTCGCGCTCCGGACCGACCAGATGCACCCGCACCGGCAGCGTCCGGCAGGCCTCGATAGCACCGCGAATCTCCGGCTCCGGAGCTTTATCCGAGCCAAAAGCGTCGAGCGCAATATCCGTCAACTGCGAAGCCGCAAACCTGGGAGCAGGAAGCATCGATGACCCGAGTCTAGAGGAATTGAAGATTAGCTGACAGCTTCTTTGGTTTCAAGCACTGCGCGGCCCTTGTACTCACCGCACTTGGGGCATGCGCGATGGGGGAGCTTCTTCTCCTGGCAGTTAGGGCAGATCGAGAGCGAACCAGCGGTCAGAAAATCATGGGACCGGCGAAGTGCAGTGCGGCGCTTGGAATGACGCCGTTTCGGATTAGGCATGGTACAGTTCCTTTCTTTCTGGCTCCCGCAAGCCCTCTCTTCGCGCGCGAAACTCACGCGGGCGTTTTCTTGAGAGCCCAACTGGAGCGGAAACGCCTACAGGCGCTTTCCTTCAATTTTGCTAGTACGTTTAGGCTTGCTAGTTCTTGATCCGGCCACTTAATCCCGCCAGCGCTTCCCATCGCGGGTCACTCGGACCCTGTTCACAGGAGCAGGCTGTCAGGTTGCGATTTTCGCCGCAGCGCGGGCAAAGCCCTTTGCAATCTAACTGGCAGAGCGTTCGGGCCGGCAAAGATAACAAAACCTGTTCTCTCAGCACGTCTTCAAGCGCAAGACCACCATTGTCATAATACCCGATTTCTGTCTCCGGTGTGGAGATTGCGTGCTCCGCGCCCGTCGCATCCACATCCGAGGGACGAAACAGCAGGTCAAACTCGCCCGCCAGCCGCTGCTCCACCGGTTCCACGCAACGCGCACAAGGAACCTCGAAGAGCCCGCTGAAGCTGCCCTTCAGCCGAATGTCGGAGACAATCTCCTTCGGTCCGCGATGCTCATGCAGCACCTCAGCCCGGCCTTCAGCCGCCAGATCGCCAATCTGATTCGCCTCATCCCCATAGCCGATCGCCTCCGGAGGCAGCGCTACGGAGAAATTAAAAGGCTCACGTTCGAGATCAGTCACCAGGATTTGCATCTCTTGAGCCTACGGCGCACCGGGGCTGGAGTCAATGTCCACACCGGGAACAGCGCCCGAAGAAATTTTGCTCGTCCCTTCAAGTCCTGGCTCAACCTGTCGATGAGCGGAATACCAGCACTCCATCCAGGATCGGAGCCGATCGCATGTCCGCATTTCGCAACCTCCCCGTGGCCCGCAAGTTCACCATCGCCTTCGGTCTGATTTCGGCCATCTGTCTCGCCGGGGGCGTCTATACGTTCCTGACCTTCCGCAGCTTCGCGGCAAGGAGCGCTGACTTTTCCGCAAACGCCATTCCCTCGATGCTCACTTTGACTGCCATGCGCGGGAAAGCCAATGAGATTCGCCGCCAGGACCTCGATCTGCTCATCTGCTTCAACAAAGAGTGCCTTGAGAAGCACTCGACCAAGCGCCTGACGCTCATGGGCGAGTATGACCAGTTGACCAAAACCTATGAACCAGCGATCAGCTACCCCGGCGAACGCGAGCTCTACAGCAAGCTGGAGGCAAGCTTCATCACCTACAAACTGATGAGTGACCGCGGTTCAACGCTTGCCGTTGCCGGAAAAGCGAGTGAGGCTCTCGATCTGCTCGGCTCCGAAAACGCTGTTTCGACCTTTGCCGCCCTCAACGACGCGATTACTGCAAATCTCAAGCTCAACGCCAGCTTCGCGACGAACGGAGCCAACGAGATAGCGGCCGAGAGCCGTCGTGCCACTTGGATCAATTGCGCTGTCTCTTTCCTCATTGTGCTGCTGTCGGTGATCATCGGCACCCTCCTCAGCCGTCTCATCGCCCCATCCCTGCGCGCAGCTACGGAAGCGCTGGAACGTGTTGCAGCCAAAGACCTTACCGTCAGCGTGGATGCCGGCGGCACAGATGAAGTAGGCCGTCTTTCCTCTGCCCTCAACACCTGCGTAGAGTCTATGCGATCGGTCCTCGGCACCGTCGCCCAAGGCGCGGAGAGCCTCTCCGCCGCCGCCGCCCAGATGTCAGCGCGCTCGACCGAAGCTCAGGGCAACGCCCAGTCTCAATCCGGCAAAACCAACCAGATCGCCGCCGCCGCTCAAGAAATGACCGCCACCATCGGCGAAATCAGCCACAACGCTGAAAATGCCGGGGGGGCCAGCCGCAGATCCGCAGAGACCGCCACCGAAGGCGGCTCCATCATGCAGGCCGCCGCTATCACCATGGAACGCATCTCAAGCGCCACCGGCTCCGTCGCCGGCAAGATGACCGAGCTCTCCCGCAGCTCCGAGGAGATTGGGAAAGTCGTCACCGTCATCCAGGAGATCAGCGAACAGACCAACCTCCTAGCCCTCAACGCCGCCATCGAAGCCGCACGCGCCGGTGAGCACGGCCGCGGCTTCGCTGTCGTCGCCGGAGAGGTCCGCCGTCTTGCCGAACGTACCCGCACCGCTACCGAAGAGATCGCCGGCACCATCCGCAGTATCCAGGACGAAACCCGCCAGACCATCCAGCTCATGGACCAGAGCCATCAGGCGGTCGACACCGGGCTTGGCGAAACCAGCCGCGCCCAGCAAAGCCTCGCAGCTATCATCCATTCTTCTCGCGAAGTCGAGCACATGATCCAGATGATCGCCACTGCAGCGACCGAGCAGACCTCAGCCGCTGGCGAAATCTCCGAATCCGCCACCCACATCTCTCAGCTCGCAACAGAAAACTCTCACGCCGCCGAAGAAACGGCCGACGGCTGCCGCCAGCTCTCGGTCCTCGCCAATGACCTTGACGGCGTCATCCGCCAGTTCAAGCTTTCCAGCGAAACGCAGCACGGAGGCACACTGCTCGGATCCAAAGTCGGCGTAACCGCCCGCGCCTACAGGGCCGCCTGACCGCCGTCATCTCATACCGCCGGGGCTGGTCCCATGAGAGCCCCGGAAGTACTAACACCGGACGTCCCATTCGTGCATCCCGCGAAAATGCTCTCCCGCCATGTAATTTCCCCGGCATCATGCTGTGTTAGCCTCCGTTTGTGGAGAGTATCCTTGAGCTATAGCCTTTTCCATCCCCGGGGGATGTACGCATGAGTTCCAGTAAATATGATCTGATCGTGATCGGCTCCGGGCCTTCCGGACAGCGCGCTGCTGTTGCCGCGTCCAAATTAAAGAAAAAAGTAGCCATTATCGAATCCCGCTCGGTCGTCGGGGGCGTCTGCATCAACACCGGCACCATCCCCTCCAAGACTATGCGCGAAGCCGTGCTCCATCTCTCCGGCTACAACTACCGCACCGTCTATGGAATGAACTACCGCGTCAAAGACAAGATCACCATGGCCGACCTGGCCTTCCGCGTGCAGGGCGTCATCAAAACCGAAATTGATGTCACCGAAGCCCAGCTTTCCCGAAACGGCATCGACGTCATCCATGGCCTGGCCCACTTCGTCGACGCTCAGACCATTCGCATCGAGAGCCCGGAAAATGACACCACCCTCGATGCCAACCGCATCATCATCGCTGTCGGCACCAAGCCCGCAGCCTCTGAGCGTGTCCCCATCAACGGCCGCACCATCATCAACAGCGACCAGATCATGGACCTGCCTAAATTGCCGCGCACCCTCATCGTGGTCGGCGGCGGCGTCATCGGTGTCGAATACGCCTGTATGTTCGCGGTCCTTGGCGTCCGCGTCACCTTGATCGAAAAGCGCGCCCGCCTGCTCGAGTTCGCCGACCAGGAGATCATCGAAGCCCTCAGCTACCACCTCCGCGACAGTCGCGTAACGATGCGCCTCGGAGAAGAGCTGGAATCGGTAGAAGAGCTCCCCGACGGCACCGTCATTGCCAATATGCAGAGCAACAAGAAGGTTTCCGGCGATGCGCTCCTTTACGCCGTTGGCCGCCAGGGCTCGGTCGAAGACCTCAAGCTCGAAAACGCCGGCCTCAAAGCCGACTCCCGCGGCCGCATCCCGGTCGATGAAAATTTCCAGACTGCCGTCCCCTCCATCTTTGCCGTGGGCGACGTCATCGGATTCCCCTCGCTCGCCTCCGTGTCCATGGAACAAGGCCGCATTGCCGTAGCCCGCGCCTTCAACGACATGAACACCATCTCCAACCCGAGCTTCTACCCCTACGGTATCTACACCATCCCCGAGATCAGCTTCATCGGCAAGACCGAGGAGCAGCTCACCGAAGAAGACGTACCCTACGAAGTCGGCATGGCCTACTACCGTGAAGTCGCCCGCGGCCAGATTCGCGGCGATACCACCGGCCGCCTCAAGCTCATCTTCCATCGCGACACCCGCAAGGTTCTCGGCGTCCACATCATCGGCGAGAGCGCCAGCGAACTCGTACACATCGGCCAGGCCGTCATGACCCTCGGCGGCAGCGTCGACTACTTTATCGAAACCGTATTCAATTACCCCACACTCGCCGAGTGTTACAAGATCGCAGCCTTCAACGGCGTCGGCCGCCTGCATCGCTATCAATAGCCACCCGTAGCCGGAATCCGCCCTAAATGGGCATTTCCGGCAACTTTCGCTCAGGCGGTTTGCCAGACTTCCAAGGAAACGCGGTACTATCGTCTGCATTGCATTGGACTCGTTCCGGGAGATAGAGATGACGACCTCAATCGGCGTAGTGATGACAGAACACATTGTGGCAGGCCGCCTCACCGGAACCCTGGGCCAGCAAAAGCTCGAAGGCGACCGCCTACGCTACCCCGATGACCAGACCGAATCGGAGAGCCTGATCGGATTGCCTGCCAGCGAACTCTATGACCTGCTGACCGGCTTGATCTCACAGCTCATCACCACCAGCAGCGAGCCGGTAAGCGCCATAGGCGTGGCCGTGCCGGGCATCATTCGCAATGGCGTCGTGGAAGACTCACCCAACCTTCAGCAAATCAAGGGCGCGCGCGTCGCCGATGCGCTCGGCGAAGTGCTGAAGCGCGGAGGCATCAACGCGCCCGTGTACGTGCTCAACGACGCCGACGCAGTCGCGGCAGGACTCGCGGCCACCCGCGGCCATCTCGACCGCCTGGTGCGCGTCTGGACGCTCGGCAACGGCATCGGCTACGGCCGCTGGCCGCAGTCAGACGGCGTATGGGAAGGCGGTCACACAGTCGTAAGCCTCGACCCCAAAGAGCGCTACTGCGGATGCGGCGGCGTAGGCCACATTGAAGGCATCATGGGCAACCGCGCCATGCGCCTGCGCTTCCTCGACCTGGAGCCGGACGAAGTCTTTGCCAACGCCAAAAAGGGCGACCAGCGCTGCCGCGAATTTGTCGATCTGTGGCATCGCGCTCTCGCCGCAGGCACCGCAAGCATGATCCACCTGGGCGGCCCCGGCAAGTTCTACTACACCGGCCTCAACGTCGATTACCTGGAACTCTCCATGCTGAAGGCGCATCTCGAAACCATGGTCAAGATGGGCCCCTTGCAAAGCTACTCGCTCGAAGTCCTGCCCGAAGACGACGCCATCAGCGTATTAGGCGCAGGCGTAGCCGCCCTCCGCGCCCAAAGCTGGTAGTCCACCACGAAACTAAAAACGAAAGGGTGCAGAGATATCTCTCTGCACCCTTTTTCTCGGATTCAGCAGCAGTCTAATACTTCCGCTGATAGGTCTTCGTAAGCCGGTCATGCCATCCCAGCTTTTCTCCATCGAACAGCGCCCAAACCAGCCCCAGCCCCGCCGGAACCGTCGCCAGCACCATCGCCGGAATCCGCATCTGCATCTGCTGCCGCGTTGGATTCTCGTCGCAGAAGGTGCAGAGCGCGATCCGCGCATAGCGCATTCCCGGCGTGCCTTCCTCGGCATAGCTCAGGAACAGGTACTGGTACAGCAGGTAAAACAGCACCAGTCCAAACCCGGAAGCGATCAGCGCAATCTTCCCCGTCGGCGGATGCTCTGTCGAAGCAATCACTACCACTGCAGCTGCCAGGAACGCCAGCGTCACCAGCGCCCCATCAACCACCCCCGCCAGCATCCGGTCGCTTACCCGCGCCACCAGCAACTCGGCAGGCTCTGGACTTACAACCGCCGTCTGGGGCTTGCGCGACTCGCGTACCACGTGGTCCTCAGCTGGCTGGGCCACCGGAGCGGCCTCGGCTACAGGCGCGGCATACGCAGGCAACGCAACCTCAGGCATTTCCATCGCCCGCTGGGCCTGAACGGCAGCCTCCTGCGCGTAGGCATACTGCGACTCAAGATGGCCCGTATCCGCATAGGCATGGTGCTCGACAGCCTCGATCTCGGCATACGCATATGAGGGAGCGTGGTCCAGCTCAATCGAAGCCCACTCCGGCGGCGCGACATCAGCGGCAACCATAGCAATCGGCGGAGTCAGTAACTCAGGATCAACCTCGAAGATGCTCAACTGCGCGCTATCCTCAGCCGCGGCGTCATACAGCGGCCCTTCGGCCAGCCGTGGACGCGCCTTGCGCGTCGCCGTCAGCTCGCGTGGAAACTCGATCAGGTTCGCCGGCAGATGCTGCACCGGCTCGACCGTCGCGTGCCCCACAGGATCGTGCGAAAACAACTCAGCCTCATCGAAATCGTTCCGGTACTCGTGCTCCTGCGAGGGGCTAGGATACACCCGCATATCGGACCACACATCGCGCCCGGCGGCCGGCGGAGCAGCCGTCACCGGCAGCGCCTCTTCCCAGCGAGCCTGCGCACCTGCCCATTGCGAAGAAGCCACTCCTGGTGCCGCTACAGGCTCTGCCGCAACAACAGGAGGCTCATCCTGCCAGCGCGAGACAACTGGAGCAACCGGCTCAGCCGGCTTCACCTGCGCTGCGGGAGCGGTTTCCCAGAAGGCACGATCCTGATGGCGATCCAAATGGCGATCCCGATTTTGAGCCTGCATGCCGGACTCAAGCCCAGCCAGCACTGCCTGCGCCGCTGCTTCCGCAGCAAGAGCAGCCTCAGCCGCAGCACCCGCAGCGCGCACCACGGCACGCGCCTCGCCTGCCAGCAATTGGCTATAGCTCGGAGCCTTCGCATACCGCGCTGCCACCCGTGCTGCAGCCTCCGCGGCACGCGAGGAAGCCGTCCGCGGACTCTCGGCCGCACGGTTATCCGTCGTACTCGCCGCATCGCCGCGCCGGGTCCGGTGCGCCGCAAGACGCTCGTTCACCTCCTGCTTCCATGCCGCAGTCGAGGATTCCGTCGCTTCCGTATCAAATCGCTGTTTGGGGAGACTCGCCGATTTGCTCAAAACTTATTTTCCCTTCTTCGCGCAGCTGTTTCGCTACGGTTACTGGCCTTCGGCCGATTCACAAAAATTGACCGTCAGCACAACCCTGGCACCGAAGAGAAAAAGTCGCAGAGAAAGAAGAATGCGCCAAATGGACACCTGTCGCCCGGATCGTTGTCCGTGCGTCGTGTGAGGAGTCGGCATTTCTTTGCAGCCAGAGCATCGGGAATCGCGTCCAACCAACTGCACCCTGCTTTGTTATGCTTGGCACAGATTCGAGTGTTACGTTCCCGCTATCTTTGGTCTATCACGCTGCTACTGCTATGTCATCCGCAGATGCACGCCCAGCTGTTGACGAATTCGTTACCTGGGCAAGTTTCTTCCGGAACGGCGCAGCCGGTCATCCCCGCTCCTGATCCGCAGGCTGCGTCGCAAAGTGCTCAGCAACCCTCCGCCGCGCCGGCTCTGGAAGTCCCCGACGACCCCAGCCAGCAGTTGCTACCGCAGATCCCCATCGCCCAGCCGCAACCCGCGCCGCCCACCGGCGTTCCTGTCCGCTGGGAAGCGCTCAGCCAGTCCCATGTCGGCGACGATTGGCACCTGGATGGCCAGGTTGTCCTCTGGTACAAGGACTACGTTCTCCGCGCTGACAAAGTCGTCTACCACCAGGACTCCGACTGCCTCGAAGCCGTAGGCCACCTCCAGCTCGAAGGCGGCCCCAGCGACGCCAACATCACCGCGAGCCACGGCGAGATGCAGCTCGACGACCACACAGCGCGCTTCTACGACGTGATCGGCAGCTTCGGTGTCCGCCGCCTCGGCAAGACCCAGATCTACACGACTGCTGACCCGTTTCTCTTCCGCGGCCGCATGCTGCTACAGACCGGCGACAAGGCCTATCGCATCGTTGACGGCTCCATGACCTCCTGCCGCCTGCCCAAGCCGGATTGGGAGCTGATCTCCCGTTCCATCGAGATCGCCAACGATAAGGCCACCACCCGCAACAGCGTCTTCCAGTTCCTCCACGTCCCGCTCTTCTACCTGCCGGTCCTCCAGCACTCACTCGATACGACCGGTCGCGAATCCGGCCTCCTGCTGCCCGTCTTCGCTGACTCCGGCGTCAAGGGCCTAGTGCTCGGCGAACAGGTCTACTGGGTCATCAACCGCAGTATGGACATGACGCTAGGCGCCGAGTACTGGAGCAAGCGCGGCTTCGCCCCCAACGGCGACTTCCGGTACAAGGGCCGCGGCCTCGACTCCGTCACCGTCCGCTGGAACGCCCTGCTCGACCGCGGCGTGGAAGAAACGCTTTCCGGAGCCACCACGCCCACCCGCGAAGACCAGGGCGGGGCCGATATCCTCGCTTACGGCCGCCATGACTTCACCGAGCACACCCGCCTGGCCGGCAACATCGAATACCTGTCGAGCTACATCTACCGCCTCGCCTTCGACGAAAATCTCGCCCAGGCCACCAGCTCCGAAGTCCAGAGCGACCTCGCCATCTCCCACACCCACAATGGCTTCGTCCCTTCGCTCTCCGTCAACCGCTTCCAGAGCTTCGCCGGCTCCTCCGCCGCAGATGGCGCGCCAGTCGTCAACGTCCCGGAAGTCCGCGTCCTTCATCTTCCCAGCGTCCGTTTTGACGCTGTAGACCGGCCACTGTTCCAATCGCCGCTCTACTGGGGTCTCGGCTCCTCCCTCGCCGACCTTGACCGTGCGGAGCCGCACTTCCACGCGCGCAACGTGGGCCGCCTGGACATCTACCCTCACCTCGAGTGGCCGCTGCACGCCGGCGGGTGGGATATCCGGCCCGAGTTGGCCCTGCGCGCTACGCAGTACTCCGGCAGCCAGCTCGCCGACCTCGACGGAACCCACTTCGGCGGCGTTCCCTTGGTGCAGCATGATCCGCTCACCCGCGCCGATGTTGAAGCCACGATCGACGTCCGTGCGCCCGCCCTCGAACGCGACTTCACCGTCGCCGGCTGGAACCGGACGCTGCGCCACGTCATCGAGCCGGAGTTCTACTACCGCTACGTCACCGGCATCAACAATGCCCGCTCCACGCTCCACTTCGACACCACCGACATCGCGACCAACACAAACGAGGCGGGCTTCTCACTCACCCAGCGGCTCTACCTGAAGCCGATCCACACCAAGCCTTGTCATGTTGACCCCGTAGGCCCGGCACAGCTGGCCGGAGAGCAGTCCCCAGAGGAGGACGCGACGGTAGAACCAGAGCCGACCGTAGCAACCGAGGCCTGCAAGCCCCAGCCGCGCGAGTGGGCAAGCTGGCAGATCGCGCAGAAGTTCTTTGTCGACCCGACCTTCGGCGGCGCGCTCATCTCCGACCGCCGCAACGTCTTCGACACCACCCTCGACCAGACCGGCGTCGCGTACCTTACCTCGCCGCGTAACATTGCTCCCATCACCTCACGCCTGCGCTTTGAGGCCATCGACCACCTGCGCATTGAATGGGACCTTGATTACGACACCAAGGCAGGCCGCGTCGGCGCCGACAACGTCATCGCCGGCTACAGTTTTGGCCGCACCACTGTTGGCCTGAGACATGCTCTTCTCAACGCGGCCGACGAGTCCGGCAGCACCGCGACCCTGATCCAGAGTCAGCAAATCCAGCCTTTTCTCTACTTTGGCAAACCGTCCGATGTAGGCCTCAGCGTGGCGCTCAACGCCAGCTACGACTTTACGCATGACGCGCTTCAGTACGGAGGCGTGGAAACTGTCTATAACTGGAATTGCTGCGGCCTCAACCTTGGCTATCGGCGCTTCGCCCTCGGCTCCCTGCGTGACGAGTCAGAGTGGCTCTGGGGCTTCACCCTGAGCGGCATCGGCACCGCCGGCAACATCCGCCACAGCACCTCCGTATTCCCCACCCCGGAAACTTTAAAACACCTCTACTAAGAACGGGAACAATACGGGCGTCCACCTTCATCGCGCACTTGCGACTGGTTAGGTACTTTGTATCTACAGAATTCTTATAGCTTTTTATAGCTCTTAGAGCGAACCCCTAGCGCAGGCGCTTCCGAACATCCACGCGCACCAGGTACAGGAAAAACACCAGATTCAGCAGCCCCTGGATAGCCCCCGCCGCTTCTTTCTGAAAGGCGAAAATCCACAGGTTATAGCTCATCAGCAGAAACACTGCCGACAGCGTAAGGGCCCAGGCCCAGCGAAACAGCCTCAGCAGTCCGAAACTGGCTGCCACAAACAGCGCCGCGGGGAGCAGAAATATCCGCGAGTAGTGACCGCCCACGACGCCAAAACTTACCACCGCTGCCAGCACAAGCATATACAACGCGATCGCAATCAAGGCGGGCAGCAGCGTCGGTCCCTTGCCTGCGGCAGGAGGCTCAAGCGCGACCTTGGCCGTCAGCTCGTTCTCCGGCAAGTCATTGATCTGGCTCGGATTGTGTTCTTCAGTCATAGCGTATGCAGGTAGGCCAGCAGGGTTTGAAGATCGGCTCCGCCGACGGGCTGGGCGGGCATCATTCCATGCCCATAGCGGATGACGGCGGTCATTCGCTCGTCGGTTGGCGGCGCTCCGGAGGGCATGGATTTTAGCTTGGTCAGCGCCTGTAACCCTGGCCCTTTCTTTCCCTTGGTCGACGTGGGATAGTGACATTCCGCGCAATAGGCCTGGAAAACCTGCGCACCCCGTGCTTCCTGCGCCGTGAACTGGGCCGCCGGCTTTGAAGGTGGCAACGACTTGCATCCGGCAGTCCAGATCATCGCCGGCACGATCGCAGAGAAAGCCATTCCTCGGAAAAAAGAAGCTTGAAATCGAGAGAACATCTGTCTTGATTCTAGCGCGAGGTAGTCAAAGCAAATGGCAGTGCACGTACCGCGACGCGCAATCCTCGTGACACAATTGCGCAATCCTTGTGCGGCAATGCGCAATCCGCGTGCAACGTTGCGCAATCGGCGACCGCTACCCGCCCGAATATTACTCCAGGGACGCGATCGCTTCGCAGATTCGATCCACCGCCTTCAACTCCGCCTCGCTCCCCGGCAGATGTCCATTCACCAGGATCGAAAAAGCGATGCTTCGTGCGCTGGCCGCTGTCAGATAGCCGGAGAGCGCGTCGACCTCGTTCAGTGTTCCGGTCTTGGCAAAGAGCTTGCCCTTGAGCGGCGAAGTCTTGAACCGCCCGCCTAGAGTACCGTCCACCCCAGCAATAGGAAAGGTCGCCTTCCAGCTCTCACCCCAGGGCTGGCTAGCGGCGTAAGACAGCAGAGTTGTGTACACCCTGGGAGCCACCAGGTCATTGGCGCTCATCCCCGAGCCGTCGTAAAAGAAAAAGTCTTCCGGCGCGACCCCGATATGCAGCAAGAAGCTCCGGACCACCCGCGCTCCCCCTGCGATGCTACCTTCGTTGCCCTTCGCAGGTGCAGCGGGATCAGCCAGCACCCGGCCCAGCGTTCTCAGCATCAGCTCAGCATGCAGGTTCTGGCTGACCTTGTTGATCATTCCGAGATCCAGGCTCATCGGAACAGAGACGTGCGAAGCGAGCACACGGCGGCCTTCGAGAGGCGCGGCAACCGTCGTGAGCCCGGCTGGAACAGGCGGCAATGGCAAATCCGCCTTGTCGGCCTGCACTTCACTGTAGTCCCGCGTTTCGGTGGAAGAGCGGTGCCTGGCCCGCGCCGTCCCGGAGACGGTGATGCCGCGCGCCGTCAGCAGAGCCATCAGCGAGCGGGCCGCGTACTCGGCCGGATCGTCGATGGCCAATGGCGCGCGGAAGCCCTCTGCGGGCGCCGTTCCCCAGACGCGAATCACCCGCGATCCGAGACCGCGATCCAGCCCCGGCTCGGCCTTCACTCCCTTGGGCGCAAAGGTCATCCCGCCTTCCAGCGTGTAGTAGGGAGTGTCAGGAATCCAGGACGCGACCTGCTCAGCGCCCCTCGTCGGTGCCGGATCGATGTGGAGTACTGCGACGTTGTCGTTGATGGTCAGCGCGGAAGCGGGCGCGCCATAGGTCCACTGGAGGTCATCCCAGCTCCAGCCGATGCCGTAGCGCTCCGAGAGGAAAAATGTATCGTCGCCGACAATATCGCCGGCAACACTGCGAACGCCGGAAGCCGCCAGCTGATCGACCATGGCTTCCAGCGCGGCAAGCGGGCGCGGCGGAGTGGGTGCGCTGCATGCCGCGGCTAAATCCGCTTTGCTGCGATAAGGAAAGGGGCGGCCGCTCATCGTCGGATCGCCCGCACCGAGCAGCACCAGGTCGCCGTGAAGCTGCCCTGCCGCATCCACGCTGCCGCTGGTCACGAGATTCGTCGTCCAGGTGAGCCGGTCGACGGGCAGCAGCGCATACGCCGCGGCCGTCGTCAGCAGCTTGGCGTTTGAAGCGGGCAGGAAGAGCTGGCCATCGTTGAGCGCGTAGAGGCTCTTGCCCTCCAGCGTAGTCACGCTGATGCCGAAGTGTGCATGACTCAATGCAGGGTCGGCGAGAATGGCATTCAATCGCGCGGCCAGCTTTGCATCCGGCCTGCCTGCTGCCTTGGCGGGCTGCGTGGCTACTGGAGCTGAGGCTTTACGATGGGTAGCGGCGGCTCCGTTGGCTGGCGCAATCGCGCCCATAGCCGTAACGACGAGGGCTATCGTGAAGAGGGGCTTGCATCGACAGGAACGAAAAAGGCGGCGGCCCTCAATTTGCATGCCCTGACTTTACCAGCCGGGTGCGCTGAGAGAAATCGAAACCTACTTCATGGTGATCTTGGCGCGAATCCACAGCGAGCCGAAAACAATCAGCGCCACAGTCCAGACCGCGACCGCCGTTGGGAAACCGGCGTAGAGGTAGCTGTTGGCATAGTTGACCGAGTGGTGGAGCGCCAGGTTCCAGACCAACAGCGCAAAGATCGAGATCGCCGTCACCAGGAAGAAGGCGAGAAATCCCGACGCCACGGTCAGCAGCAGGCTGGTGAAGAGGCCGAAGCCCTCCAGCGGAAAACCAAGAAACGATCCTGACTGTGCCTTCTGGAAATCCGAATCTCTGCTCATGCTGCCTGCTCTCTGCGAGTCGTCCCCCGCCGTGCAGGAACTACCCTTGGGATTTAGTATAAGGAGTCGTGTCTATTCCAGTCCAAACCGAAACTCCTTCGAACGAGCCCCGTCCTGCTGTAGCGAGCCCATCCACGGGTCCATGGCAGGCCGACAAGGTCGCTGCGACCGCCATTGTTGCCCAGGCGCCGAACGGCGTCCACTACGGAAGCTGGGGCGAAACACGCGTCTCCGCCGCCGAGCTCGAGAAGCTGGTGGGCGCGGTGCCGAAGACCCTGGCTCCGGCGATCGAGAAGCGCTATTACTACTTCGTTCCGCTGGTGATTGTGGAGGGCGAGGGCGCGATTGCTTCCCCGAACTACACCGTTGATCTGGGCGACCGGGCGATCTGCCATCGCAACGTGACGCTGGGCGATATCGAGGCTGTATTTCTCTCGACGCGGCTGGTCGAGGACCGCTTCGGGCTGGCCTTTGAGTTCTTCATCAATGTGGCGCACAACTTCGTGGACGCCGTGGGCGTACCGGAGAGCTTTGCTTCCTTGGCCTGGTCGCAGGCGCAGGCTGCGGTGCGCGGCGAGACCAGCCAGGATGCCTGGGAGACACGCCGCAGGGCGATAGACTCCGGCGCATCCGTGACCAATGACGAGGGCAAGGAAATCCCTCGCGAAGTCGACGAGCGGGCGCGGAAGAATTACGAGGAATCGGCATTCTCCGATGCGCTGGCGATTTACATGCTCTCGCTCTCGCTGGACTTCGATTACCACGATCTGCGCGAACGCGAGTATCCACTGCTGGCAGCTCCAGCGCTGGCGGAGCGGCTGCGGCACGTAGCAAGCTTGTTCCCCGCCAACGATGGGTACGAGTTCCAGATTCTCTATCGCCGCAAGGGCTGATTGACGCCGCACTCTCCGGCGTCCCATTCTCAAGAACCCAGCCTGAATCGCACTGCAAGCGCGGCGCATCCCAACAGGGTGGACTGTGGGCGAAATCTTCGCTGCGTGCACGAACTGAATTCAGGGAGTGGTATGAGCAAACGCATTGCATTGATTGCCGGAGCATCCGGGATTGCCGGTTCTGCGCTGGCGCTGCATCTGGCGGCGAAGCCGGAGTGGGAAGTTTTCGGACTGGCGCGAAAGCCGGTGGAGCTGGCTGGAGTTGTGCCGGTGGCAGCCGATCTACTGGCGCCGGAAACGCTGAAAGCCGCGCTGGCTCAGATCCGGCCGACCGATGTGTTCATCACGACATGGCTGCGGCAGGCGAACGAGAAGGAGAATATCCGCGTCAACTCGGCCATGGTGCGGAACCTGCTCGACGCGCTTCGCCCGGCCGGCTCCGTGCAGCATGTGGGGCTGGTGACCGGGCTGAAGCACTATCTTGGGCCGTTCGAGGCCTATGGCAAAGGATCACTGCCGGAGACGCCATTTCGTGAAGAGCAGGGCCGGCTGGATGTTGAGAATTTCTATTACGCGCAGGAAGACGAGGTCTTTGCTGCTGCGGAGCGGGATGGCTTTGGCTGGAGCGTCCACCGGCCGCACACGATTATTGGCTTTGCCGTCGGCAACGCGATGAACATGGGCACGACATTGGCCGTTTACGCCACCATCTGCCGCGAAACCGGCAGGCCATTCACCTTCCCCGGTTCGGTGGTGCAGTGGGACAGCCTCACAGACATGACCGACGCCCGGCAGTTGGCACGGCATCTGGAATGGGCCGCGTCGACTCCTGCCGCCTGGAATCAGGCGTTCAACATCGTCAACGGTGACGTATTTCGCTGGAAATGGATGTGGCGGCGGCTGGCGGACTGGTTTGGCATCGAGGCTGCGCCGATGCCGGAGCAGGTTACGCCGCTGGAAGCTCAGCTGGCGGATGCTGCGCCGGTCTGGCGGAAGATTGCGCTGAAGTACGGGCTGGCTGAGCCGGATTTGAGCCGGTTGGCTTCACCCTGGCACACGGATGCCGATCTGGGCCGGCCGATCGAAGTGGTCACGGACATGAGCAAGAGCCGGCGGATGGGTTTTCTGGACTATCAGCCGACCGACGACAGCTTCTTTGACCTGTTCGCGAAGCTGCGAGCCGAGAAACTTATTCCGTGAGTAGCCTTACTTCGCGGTGAAAACGACGCGGCCTTCGCTGATGGTGTAGTGGACTTTGCCTTGCATGGTCCATCCATCGAAGGGGGTGTTCTTCGACTTGGACTTGCTGTCCTTGGCGGCAAAGGTCCATTCCTTCTTGGGGTCGAGGATGACGACGTCGGCGTGGCTGCCGACGGTGAGTGTCCCACGGCCCTTCAGGCCGAGCAGGGCTGCCGGCTGGGCGCTTAGGAGGCTCAGGACGCGGCCGAGCGGCATCTTCCATTCGCCGTGGAGCCAGCGCAGACACAAACCCAGAGCCGATTCGAGGCCGGTAATGCCGTTCGGGGCGCGCTCAAACTCCACCTGCTTCTCGTGCGCAGCATGCGGGGCGTGATCGGTAGCGATAGCATCCACCACGCCGTCGAGAATCCCCTGGATCATCGCATCGCGGTCGGCAGCGGAACGCAGCGGCGGGTTCATTTTGGCGTTGGTGTCGTAGGCACCGATGTGGTCTTCGGTGAGCAGAAAGTGGTGCGGCGCGACCTCGCAGGTGACGCGGAGGCCATTGCGGCGGGCCTGGCGGACAGCAGCAACGGCCTGCGCCGTCGAGGTATGGGCGACGTGCAGATGGGCGATCTTGTGCCCGGAAACTTCGCGGGAGATTTCGCCCACCAGCTTGATATCGCGCTCGACCAGACCATACTCGGCCTCGGGCGCCATGCCGCGCAGGCCCAACCGGAAGGCCAGGGGGCCAGCATTCATGCTGCAGCCGCCGGTGAGGCGCGTGTCTTCGGCGTGCTGGATGACGGTGAGCCCCTGACGCGTGGCCTGCACCAACACTTCGCGCATGATGCTGTCGCGGAGGATGGGGTGGCCGTCGTCGGTAACGGCGACAACGCCTGCAGCCTTGAGCGCGGCATAATCGTTCAGCACTTCGCCCTTGATGGCGCGGGTGGCTGCGCCGATCGGGAAGACGCGGACGGAGGCGCCACGTTCGGGAGCCTGCATCCAGCGGGTGATTTCCGGAGTGTCGTTGGTTGGCGTGGTGTTGGGCATGGCAGCGACGGCGGTGAATCCGCCTGCGGCTGCAGCTGCGGTACCGGTGGCGATGGTTTCCTTGTGGCCCTGGCCGGGTTCGCGCAGGTGGACGTGGATATCGATAAGTCCAGGAGCGACGGTTAGGCCCTTGGCTTCAATGATCTGCAGGTCAGGACTCGCTTTGGCTTTGCCGAAGCTGGTCTTTCCAGGATCAGCAACTTCGGCCACGCGGCCGTCGCGCAGAACGATGTCCTTGAGCGCATCAATGTGCGCCGGAGGATCGATGAGATGGCCGCCGCGGATGAGGATAGGAGTGGTCTGCGTCATGGCCATTTAGGGTAGGATCTCCGCGGTGAAGGCCCTGAGCACCAGCGCCATGCGGATGGCGACACCGTGGTGGACCTGTTCGAGAATGAGCGACTGAGGACCGTCGGCGACTTCGCCGGTCAGCTCCAGACCGCGCACGATGGGGCCGGGGTGCAGCACCAGCGCGGTGGGCGCGTGGGCGGCGAGGCGCGCTTCGTTGAGCTGGTAGCCGGACTTGTATTCTTCAAGATCGAGCTGCAGTCCGGCGAGGCGCTCGGCCTGGATGCGCAGCATCATGACCACCTGGGCCTGCGCGAGAGCTTTCTCGAAATTGCGCTCAATGGTGATGCCGGGACCAGCCTTTGCGGCGGTTTCTGGCAGTAGTTGCGGCGGACCACAGAGGATCACCTTCGCGCCGAGCTTGGGCAACAAAAGCATGTTGCTGCGGGCAACGCGGCTATGCAGGATGTCTCCCGTGATAGCGACGGTAACGCCGGCGAGCGTGTCGGCTGTGACGGTCTCAAGGCCCGGTCGAAGGTGCGCCAGCATGGTGCGCAGGTCGAGCAGCGCCTGCGAAGGATGCTCATGCATGCCGTCGCCGCCATTGAGAACGGGAAGCTTGGTTTCGCGTTCGAGGAGCCAGGCTGCGCCGGAGTTCGGGTGACGGAGGATGATGACTTCCGCGCCGAGTGCTTTCAGGGTCAGGCCAGTGTCCTTGAGCGATTCGCCCTTTTCGATGCTCGAAGACAGGCTCGAAACCAGCGTGGTGTCCGCTCCCAGGCCCTTGGCGGCCAATTCAAAGCTGGTGCGGGTGCGCGTCGAGGACTCGTAGAAAAGCAGCGCGATGCGGCGCTTGGCCAGGCGGCGGGCACGCTCCAGCGGGTCTTCATTTTCGAGCATCGTGGCCAGGCGAAGGATCTCGCTGATGGCTTCGAGCGACAACGAGGTGACCGAGAGCAGCGAGCCATCGCGAATGGGCTCGGAGATGGAAAACAGAGGCTCCGGCAGCACCGGCGGCGTGATGGGCGGGCGGGCAGGTGGTGTAGCAGGCGCAGGACGGGCTGGCAAAGTGTTCGGAGACATAATTTCGAGGGCTGCTGGAGCGAAACGCCTTGGTTAGTCTACCTTTTCTACAAGGATGACCTGTTCGTCATTGTCCACTTCGCGGAATTTCACTTCAATGATCTCGCGGCCGCTGGTGGGGACATGCTTGCCGATGTAGGTGGCCTCGATCGGCAGTTCGCGATGGCCACGGTCGATGAGTACGGCCAGTTGCACGCACTTGGGGCGGCCGTGGGCAAAGAGAGCGTCGAGGGCGGCCCGAATCGTTCGACCAGTGTAGAGAACGTCGTCGCACAGAATGACGTGCTTGTCGTTGATATCGAAGCCGAGCTCGCCTTCGCTGACCAGTGGCCGAACTCCGTGGGTCGAGAGGTCATCGCGGTAGAACTGGATATCGAGAACGCCGGTCTGGATGGGGCGCTTGACGATGCCGCTGATGAGCGCCGCCAGCCGGTCGGCCAGCGGAACGCCGCGGCGCTTGATGCCGACCAATGCCAGTCCTTCGCTGGCATCTGTCTTTTCGACGATCTGGTGGGCGAGCCTGACCAGGGTCCGTTCAATCTCCGAGGCCGACATCAAGCGGCCCTTCTCACGCAGTGCTGGCTTCTTTGCTGTTTCGCTCATTCAATTCTCACTCTTGCTGACTGACTTCGCTCTATTGTATTGCCTGTCTGCCCCAGCGGTTTCGCCGGATGGCAGAGTGAAAGATAGCCGTTAGACACCAGGCCGGCGCGGCGGCGTAAACATGCGCGCCCCAACCGCGCCGCCCAGCATGGCAAACAAAATCAGGATCACGGCACCTATCAGGAACTGAAGCAGGTAGTAACTGGCGCGGCCATCGACAGAAAGGATCCAGTTTCGGTACATCTGCAAGGCCTGCTCGCTTTGCGCATTTGCCATACCCATGGAGGCATACATCCTCTGGTTTAACTGCAGGCTAGATTCGACTCCCGCAACGAATGCCGAGTCCATCTGTTTGCCCTGGCCCATGGGAAAACGAAAGATCCAAAGCCCCACGCCGTTGATGGCAATTGCCAGCCAGCTCGTGACTAGACCCGTGACCAAGCCAATGCGCACCCCTGCGCCAGCCGACAATTTACCCGACCGCGACCTGCGCGCGTAAAGCGCGACAGCCCATGCGGCCGCGGCGATCATCCACAGAAAGGCGATGGGCGTGAAGCCTTCGCACAGGATTGCCGCCGGGATAGCCATGATCAGCGCCGTCTTCAAGGCGGGCTGCCAGATGATACCTCCGGGCAGGCCGCCCATCGCTGCGACAGCCGATGGAATGGCACCTGGTCCGGAACGGGCGAAACCGTCCTGGTCGGAGTCGACCGTAAGGGAGATCAACGGCGTCTCCGCCGCAATGTACATCAACTGCGGAAGTCCACACGCAGGGCAGTAGCGGTCCGACTCGCGAAGGGACTCGTGACAGCGCTGACAGATAGCTTCCAAAGAGTTTGCCTCTCCCCTGAAGCTATACCTTCACACCGAAGCGCTGCAATGCGGAGACGCCGACCTCCCGCTGCAAGCATAGCTACTGTGGCGGTACCAGCACAGCGAGACGATGGCTCCGAAGACTATTGTTCCTTGCTGTCATCGTCGTCGTTGCCCAAATTGCCGGGAAGATCGAGCGCCACCAGGGCGAACCGGGTTTTGCCGTTCTTCTCATCCTCAAATCCCACAATGTGCTGGTGAAGCTTCGATCCCGCCTTGAGTTGCAGATGGTTGCCAAAATCGCTGTTGTCGACCTTGACCTTGCCGTTCTTATTGTCATCGGAGCAGGTCAGCCCCTCATGCGTCGCGGTGGGGGTCCCGACCGGGCTGTGCCCATCGCAGGTAATGACATCCCCGAAGCGCGACAAGGCTTTCTTATAAAACCCTGATACTTTTTCGCGGCTGTCCGGGGTACTATAGGTCACTGCCTTGACCCGAAGCTGCCATTGGCCGAAGCCCATGTGGACATCGGCGGACTTGTGATGTTCGTCATCTTTATCCAGCTGCGCGCCGGGATACACAGGCAAACCAAGATCGGAGGCGGTGGTCTGATCGGTATTGACGTGCATTCCGCCGAAGGGTGTGTCGACCTGGACGGTCTTTTCCTTGCCGTTGGAATCTTTGTCAACATGAACCCGGCAACCCGAAACCGCAAGAGCAGCAACCACAGCGGCTGCCAGAGATGCTACCCGAATCGACGATCGAGAACTTGTGAGCTTCATAAGAACCACCCTCTGATCAGCAAGTACGCCGCAAACCTGGCGCCTGTTCCACCAAATGTACCCCGATTGAACATCTTTTTGCAGGAAACGGTGTTCGAGACGGATAGTATCAACCAAAACCAATACCCAGGCACTTCCACAACCTGGCTGGAGGAAAGACCCCATGTACTACCTTCTCCGCTCTCGAACACGTTCTCTATTGCTGGCCGCCGCAGTTACAGGATTGACCTTCGCCGCCACACTTTCCGCTCAGAATTATCCCCCGCCCGGTGGTCCGGACTCACCTCCGCCGACTGCCCGGCTGGCGCACCTGCAGGGCAGCGTCTCCGTTCAGCCCGACGGAGTCGACTCCTGGGGCGCGGCTGCGATCAACCAGCCGCTCGGTCCTGGCGACCGTGTGTACACCGACCAGGATGGTGAGGGAGAGGTCCAGACTTCGCTCGTCCGGACCTACTTCAGCGCCGGGACTGACCTTACTCTGACCAACCTGAACGATCAGGGCATCGAGTTTGGCCTTGCCTCGGGTTCGGCATATATCTTCAGCGACGGATTTCCAGACGGGCAATCCCTCTTTGTCAGTACCCCCAACGGCGGCATGACCCTCTCCGGGCGCGGTAACTTTCGCGTGGATGTCTACCCCGACCAGCAATCGACGATCATCACCGTGGCCCCAAACAGCGACGCGCCGCTGGTGCTGAACGGAGCAGGCAACTTCAACCTGACCCTCTATCGCGGCCAGTCAATCCAGCTCAGCGGAACCAACCCGGTCTACACGCAGCCGCTCGAGCCTGCCCAAGCAGACGGCTTCGAGCACTGGAGTGGCGCGATCGAATCGCATCGCTTCAACTCCGTCTCTGCCCGGTACGTCAATCCCGAGATGCAGGGCTACGACGAACTGGACACAGCCGGAGACTGGCAGCCGCAATCCGATTACGGCCCGGTCTGGTACCCGCGCGTCGAAGCCGGCTGGGCACCCTACCATAACGGTCACTGGGTCAACCGGCCTTTCTACGGCTGGGTCTGGGTGGCCGATGAGCCTTGGGGTGCAGCTCCCTTCCACTATGGGCGTTGGGTACAGATCAACGGGCGCTGGGGATGGATCCCCGGGCCGCGCGAAGGGCGTCCGGTGTGGTCGCCTGCGCAGGTGGTCTTTGCCGGCGGCATCCAGATTGGCGGCGTCGGCGTCTCTGTCTGGTTCCCGCTCGGACCGGGGGAGCCGTATCGCCCGTGGTATCCCTGCAGCCCGCAGTACATTGACCGCGTCAATATCTCCAATATCCGCGAAACCAATATCATTCACGTGCAAAAGACCTACGTGAATATCGTCAACGTCACCAACGTGACCAACATTACCTATGTCAACCGGACTACCGGCGTAACCGCCATGCGGCAGGAGGATTTTGCCGCCGGCCACTCCGCCAGGACCGCTGCTGTCAAAGTCGATCCGCGCCAGGTGGAGCACATCCAGCCGGCTCGCCCCGAAGCGAAAGCTCCGGCGCAGCCGATCATCCTGCGCCCGGTGGCAAAGCCGGTGGCCGTCAAGGAGACGCGCCCGGTCCTGATCAACCACCAGGGTCTGGCTGCGCCTGCCGCGCCGAATGCTAAGCCGGCTCCGGTGCCGGTAAAGGCCACCCCACCGGTCGCACCGAGGCCCATTCCGGGCCGCGCGCCAATCGGCACGCCGACCGTCGGGGGCAAGCCGGTCGCACCGGTAGCTCCCCCGGCACGGCCAGGGCAGCCCGCGACCACTCCAGCCCCAGTGGTGGCCCCGGCGAAGCCCGCGCCGACAGCACCGGTGCCGAACCGGCCTGTGCCGCCTGCCAATCAGCCACCGGTACAGCCGCCGGCCAAGCTTCCTCCGCCCCCGGCGCAACAGAAGCCGGTGACGCCAACGACGATCGAACCCAAACCTGTTCCGCCTGCTGTCCGGCCGCAGCCGGTAGTTCCCCCGGCTCGCACCATTCCACCGGAACAGAAGCCTGTGCCGCCTGCCGTACGGCCACTCCCGCCTGATGCGCGTCCTGTACCGCCGGCGAAGAACGCTCCTAAACCGGAAGACAAGAAGAAAGAGGATAAGAAGAAGGAAGAAAAGAAACCGGAGTAGAGCCTCAAAGCGCACTCAATCGCGGACCCCAATCCCTGCTGCAATCAGCAACGGATTGGGGTCTTTCTCTTTCTCCGGACCCGTTACAATGACTCCATGAGCACCGAAGCCCGCACCGTCATCGCCACGAACGAAGCTCCTCTGGCCATCGGCCCCTACTCGCAGGGGGTTCGCGCTGGCGGCCTGCTGTTCACCTCCGGCCAAATCGCGCTTGATCCTGAGACGCAGGCAGTCGTTGAGGGGGGCATTGTGGAGCAGGCGCACCGCGTTTTCGCCAACCTGAAGGCGATTCTCGAAGCCGGAGGCAGCAGCTTTGCCCAGGTGGTGAAGGCCACCGTATTTCTCAAGGATTTCAACGATTTCGCCGCTTTGAATGCAGTGTATGCGGAGCACCTGGCGATCCCGGGCGTACCGCCACCGGCCCGGACCACGGTTGAGGTGTCGCGGCTGCCAAAGGACGTGCTCCTCGAGGTCGAGTTGGTCGCGCTGGTTGCAGTGGAATAACCGTTCAAGAGACCGTTCGCCGAATGGACAGCAGAGCTTGAGTTTTCGGGTCGCGATTTCCTCGCGGCCTGTTCTGTTTTTGCTCCCTGGTGATCTAGTTCCCACTGTGGCAATCCGGATAATTTTTGATCGCTCTCACCGCCCAGCACCCTCTCATCCGCTCCTAGACTGAGGAAAGTGTCCAAGGCTGCTTTGCGGGGCTCTCGGACCGTATCCCTTCGTACGAGCTGCTGGATTATGGCCATTGAGATCGATCGACTCAGCGAACTGCTGCTGCGGATGGCGGATGACAGTGCTCCGGGGCGTGAGTTTTCGGCGGCCATCGCTGAGCTGGCGCGGACAGGGCGCTTTGCACAGCTCAAGGATGTGTTGCCAGCAGTCGTTTACAACGAGTTATGGGAGCGGTACCAGTCCAGCCCTGTGGCATTTGTCGAGGAGTGGGAGCACCTGGCGCATGAGATGCAGCAGGGCTTCATCCAGCATGCCCGGCAGCGGCTGACCTCGCTTACCCGGCTGCAGCAGGCTTCGAACGGGCACACCCCGGCGTGGAAATCGATCCAGCGCGCGCTCGACGGCCGGCAGAATGATCTGCTGCGAGCAGCGGTGGCGGCGGAGTTTCTGGATCTGGTAGAGCCTGCGGTCGCGCGAGCGACGCATCTGCGTGAATGCGTGGTGGCTGCACCATCCTCGGACGAGGCTGATCGTTACCTGGACGAAGCCACGCGCTGCTACTTTTTTGCGCTCTTCACCGCCTGCGCGGTCATGTGCCGCAGCGTGCTTGAAGAGGCGATCAAACAGAAGCTGCCCGAGCAGCTGAAAAAGCTCATCCGTTCGCGCTATCGGAACACGGCAACCCTGGGGAACCTGCTGCATGAGATCAACAACAACCTACTGTCGACCGGCATCGCGCCGGATTTTCCACGTCTGGCAAACCAGGTCAACGACATTGGCAAGAAGGCAGTGCACCAGGGATTGCTGTCGGAGGACGAAGCACGCAGCTGCCTGCAGAATGCTCGCGAAGCTTTGCAGATGCTGCTACAGGCGTGACAAAAACTTCCTTCCGAGCTGCATAGCTTTACAATTACGGCTGGCGCCAGTGCTGGAGGAGCGGGCCGGCTTTGCCGCTGACCGGATCCGAAGCCGGGAAGGTGACTTTGCTCATGCGCTCGATGGTGGCCGGGTCGGGGGCGGAGCGGCAGATGTCCCAGTGTTCACCGGCGGGGTAGGCGCCTACTACGAGGAAGTCCGGGCTGGCCTGCAGGCGGCAGTGGCCGGTACCGGTTGGGAGCAGGACGACATCGCCGGCGTTGACGGTGAGTTCGTGGCCGCCTTCGCCTCCGAGGACCAGCCGGGCTGAGCCGGCGGCGAATCCGAGGACTTCGTGGGCTGTGGAGTGGTAGTGGTGGAAATCGTAGACGCCGTTGCGCCACTGCGGAGGCCACTGGTTGCGCTCGAAGGCGGCTTCCATGGCTGCGGCTACGTCGCCGGTTATCTCGAAGGCTTTGCGGTAGAGGAGAACTGGCAGATGCTCGTTGTTGGGCATCCAGCCGTTGCGCCTGAGTTGGAGCAACTCTACGTTGGCGCTTGTGGGCAATGCGCCTGCTGTGATGCCTGCTCCTGCTACGGCGAGCATGGCGCTGAACTTTCGCCTGTCCATTGGCTTGGCCTCCGCTTCACTATTGTTGCGCGATTCGTGGCGAAGGTGATGTGCAACAGGCGTCAGCGGCGGAGATTCCTCTTGAATTTTTGCGTCTCATACTGCAGGAGGGGGGTGGGTATGTGCTTTTCGATGAAAGCTGCTGAATCGATTCGGGTTAATGGTGTTTTTGGAGACACTTAAGTGCGCTTTTGTGCGCTTATCGGCACGTAACGAGAGCCCGTGGTGTTACCCAGTTTCTGCAAATGAGAATTGATAACAGTATACGCCTATGTGAGTTAATTTACGCAATGCGGAGGCGGCCGCCTTACTATAGCTCCGAAACGGAGATTTAAGGATGAAGGTGGAGTTACTGCGGTTTGATGGGGCGATGGAGCGCGATCCTGCTATCGATTTGTGGTTCGACGAGCGGGAGGGTAAGTCGCCGGAGCTGGTGGCGATGGCGCGGCGGTGGTTCGAGGTAATGCGGGGGTGCGGGGACGAGGTTCGGGAGCTGGTGCATGATGGCTGCCCGGTGGCTTGTTTCGGGGATGTGCCGTTTGGGTATGTGCATGTCTTCACTGCGCATCTGAATGTGGGGTTCTTTCAGGGCGCGGGGCTGGCTGATCCGGCTGGGTTGTTGCAGGGGAGTGGGAGGTTTATGCGGCATGTGAAGCTCCGGCCGGGAACGGGTGTGGACTCCGCTGCGCTGGAGGGGCTGATTCGGGCGGCTTACGCGGATGTCAAGGCACGCGTGGAGCAAGGCTAGATTTGAAAATCCTCATTCCTTGCCCCAGGAGAATGTGATTGGGGCTTCTACGTTGAGGATGTTGTGGACCGGGCAGGCGTGGGCGGCGGCTTCGAGCTTCTGCTTCTGGCTTTCGGTAAGTTCGGCGGGAACGTGGACTTGAACCGAGATGCTGGTGATCCTTCTCGGGGCGTTGGCCATTTGCTTGTCTACCTTCGCGACGGCGCCGGTGATGTTGATGTCCATGGAACGCGCTGCGATGCCCATGATGCTGAGGATGCAACTGCCGAGGGATACGGAGAGCAGTTCGCTGGGCGAGAAGCTGGCGCCGCTACCGTGATTGTCTTTGGGCGCGTTGGTGACGACAACGACGCCGGAGTCCGCGTGTTCGGCGGTGCATCGCAGGGAGCCTTCGTAGTGGACTGTGGTTTCGCTCATTTGACGGCTGTTCTCCGAGTATGAGGTTTGCACCACTGATTATTGCGGCGAGTGGTGTCTGGGAAATAGGTGTAGAAGACCGATTGACTGCTCAGGGATTACAAAAGCCTTCACTTCTGCAACTTATTGCACATCCAGCAATGGAATTCCGCATGAGCGCAGGTATTCAAACGTGCCGTCGTAAAAAGAGAAAGGCCTAGTGGGGTCCGATGAGTCTCCGCGGGGAATGAACAGGATCATACCCTGCCGAGCTCGCGTCAGGATTACGCGATATGCATTCTTGAGATAGAGTCGTCTGGCGACATCCCTCACGGACTGCCACTTCGTTCCCTTAAAGGCTTGAGATATCCAATTCCCACCCGAATGATGAAAGTCTCCGTCCCAACATACACCGGCCCAGTCCAGCTCTAGACCTTGAATGGCGAACTCACTGGCAACATCCTCAAGATAATAAGAAGACCGGACGTCTGCCTTATCATTCAAGAACCAGTTCACGGGTTCCATCGCTGCCTTAATGTGGATCCCTTCTGGACGAAGTCGTTGAGCTCCCGAAGATGCGACCAAACCGAAGCGCTCTGTTCCTCGTGCTCGACTACGCAGCCAAGCTCTTGCTGTGTGAAGGTTGCGAGTCAAATAGATCGGGTACATGGCTTGTATACGTTTGTAGGCGGTGTTCGCGGCCTCTGGCTCATTATCGATAATATGGCCGACAAAGCTCGACAAGGCTTCGGCCCGATATGAGCGCATGGAAACAGCAAGATGAAGGTGTTCATCTAAGTGAGATCTCGGAGACGCCAGGAACTGCTCTACTTCGCTTTGCAAACCGTACTCAGGAAGTGCGATCCGTGGCGACACATAGACTTCCCAATTGGGAAATTTGGATTTGAGAGCGTTTATCCATTCGGAGATGCCAGCCTCCCCGGTGTTGATCTCTTGGCCTCCACCAACTAAGCAAACAATCGTGCACCAATCCGGATGTCTATCCATCACGCCAATAAGAAACTCCGGCTCTGACATGTCGAAGTCAAGTTGCCCTCGTTTGCGTTGCATAAAGTCAGAAGCCTGCTCACGGGTCCATGCCCTCTGAGCCTCATCGAATACTACGACCTTCTCGATTGGGACATCTTTGTTGCCTGCATACTGATCGCGAAAGTGATGGATATTCTGAATGAAGCTCTTCACTTCACGCTCAGCCATCGACTTCCTGACTCCCTCCCGTCGAACCTTGTCGCGAGCGAGTGCTTCACGGAGTACATCAACTAACGGACCGTTGCCAGATAAGAAAACGGCATGCTCGTCAGCATGTTCGTCAGAGCGTCGCGTCGCAATATTTAGGCCAGCTAGAGTCTTCCCTGAACCCGGTACGCCCGTCACGAAGCAGATTGCCTTACTGTGATTTGCGCGAGCTTGATCGATCGCCGCGCTCACGCTGGCACTCGTTTCTTGAAGGTTCACCGCGTCAGCGTCTGATCGTGAGATATCGACAACGCTGTGTGTCTGGTAGAGAATCTCGGCCGCCTGGATGATAGTCGGGGTCGGCTTATATGCCTTGGCCATCCAGCTTTGAATGTCAATGGTCGCAAAGCTCCATTCGCCGCAGATTCTCTCGATCACGTTTGCAAGCCCAGCCGCATTTGTTGCAACTGGCTTAGCAACCAAATCGTCAGCAAACACGACCTCAGACAGCTGACCTTGCTGAGCTTGAGTCGAGATTAAGATCGGGACAATCGCAACGGAATGGCTACCTTCGTGGAAGTTTTTTAGATCGAGGGCATAATCCTCGACCTGGTCAACAGCACTGGCTAAATGCTCGGTAGCACCAATCTTGAATTCGAGGAGGAACACGATGCTTTCCGACACCAGGACGGCATCCGCTCGCTTACCCATGCGCGGGATGTACAACTCTAGGAATATTCTTCCTCTTTGCTGCTGAGCCAAGGCCATCTTTAGGACAGAAAGCTGTTGAAGCCAAGCCCAACGCTGTGGTTCATCTAAGGAATGATGGTGCTCCCTCGTCAGAACACCGAGAATACGTTCGTCGTCATCGTTTAGGAATGTAGATACCGCTTCACTGTAGTAAGCCTTGATTGGCATGAGGTCCTTATTGGTTTTATCGCAAATTTAGACTGAATACCCTACGCAAACTTATCCACATAACAATGGTGTGGGTTGACTACAGATTAGCCCTGGAATTGCATCAGTAGTGTTGTCGCTCAGGCATGGTGCATTTCTAGCTTCCCTCGCCGCCGTGGACTGTGTCTAGGTTTTCGAATCTTGTGAAGTTGCTTAGGAAGGCTAGTTCTACTGTGCCGGTGGGGCCGTTTCTTTGTTTGGCGATGATGATTTCTGCTTTGTTTTTGTCTTCGGGGTTTTCTTCCTGGTCGCGGTTGTAATAGGACTCGCGGTGGATGAAGGTGACTACGTCGGCGTCCTGCTCGATGGAGCCTGATTCGCGGAGATCGCTGAGGAGGGGCTTTTTGTCGTCGCCGCGGCGCTCTGAGTTACGGCTGAGCTGGCTGAGGGCGATGACTGGGACATCCATTTCCTTGGCCAAGGCTTTGAGACCGCGGCTGATGGCGGCTACTTCCTGGGTGCGGCTTTCCTGCTTCTTGCCGCCGGGTGAGCTGGCGGTCATGAGCTGGAGGTAGTCGACGACGACGAGGTCGAGCTGGCCGCCGTGCGCCTGCTTGAGGCGGCGGGTCTTGGCGCGCATTTCGGCGAGGGAGATGCCGGGGGTGTCGTCGATGAAGACTTTCGACTCGACTAACTCTTCGAGGGCCTGGCGGAGTTTGGCCTGGTCTTCACGGCCGAGGAAGCCGGTCTGGAGTTTGCGCTGGTCGACCCAGGCCTGGGAGGCGAGCATGCGGCGCAGCAGGGCTTCCTTGGACATTTCGAGCGAGAAGACGGCGACTACGGCCTGGCCGCGGACGGCGGCGTTCTGGGCGATGTTGATGGCCCAGGCGGTTTTGCCCATCGACGGGCGGGCGGCGATGATGATCAGCTCGCCCTTCTGGAGGCCGGAGGTCATCTTGTCAAACTCGGTGAACCAGGTGGCGAGGCCGGTGACTTCGCGGGCCTGGCTGTAGAGGTTGTCGATGCTGCCGAAGGAGCCGGCTACGATTTCTTCGAGGCTGGCGAGGCCCTTGGTGATGCTCTTTTCGCCGACGACCATGAGCTGGGATTCGGCGGCGTTGAGGACGTCGAGGGCAGTCTCGGACTGGTCTGCGGCGCGGGCGATGGCGGAGGCGCAGATGTTCATGAGCTGGCGGAGCAGGCTCTTGTCCTTGACGATGCGGATGTATTCCTCGATGACCGGGCGGCGCGGGAGGCCTTCGGTGAGGGAGGCGATGTAGGCGACGCCGCCTACGGACTCGACTTCCTTGTAGCGCGACAGCTCATTGGCGAGGGTGACGAGGTCGATGGAGTTGCCGTTGCCGCCGAGTTCGGTCATGCGCAGGTAAATGCGCTGGTGGGAGTCGAGGGAGAAGTCTTCGGGGGTGAGGCGCTCTTCGGCTTCGGACAGGGACTGGTTGTCGAGCAGGATGGCGCCGAGGATCATGCGTTCTGCGTCGATGTTGTGGGGGAGCGTGTCGATCGCGTAGGAGGGGGTCGCCATGGATCAAGTGTACGAAAATTTCGCCTGTGCGAAACGAGGATGGATGTGTGCAGTGCTGGCTACTGCGGAAGGACTGCCTGTTTACTGATTGCTTACGGTTGCGGCGGTATCATGTCTATAGGAGTCCTATGTCGATGAAATGTTTTGCTTCCTTGTTTGCTGCTGTTTTGATTTCTGTTTCGGCTTATGGGCAGACGGCCCCGGCTGCGAAGACGGCTGTGACTTCGGCTGAGTCGCCGGAGATTGCTGAGTTCCAAAAGGTGGAGAATAACTGGACGAATGCGCTGAACCAGCGGGACCAGTATGGGCTGGAACTGGTGCTATCTCCTTTGTATGTGGGGGTTTCGGCTACCGGGGATGTTTCGACGCGGAACCAGACGGTGGTGGCGCTGATCAACCAGGCGGACAAGACGGAGACGACCGAGACGCGGGTGGTGACGGTGCGGATGCTAGGGGATGTGGCGGTGGCGAGCGGGACGTACGTGTTCACGCATAAGGTTGGCGGCGGGCCGGTGGAGGAGAAGGGGATCTTCACGCACGTGTTTCAGAAGCTGCATGGAAACTGGGTTTGCCTGAATGCGCAGCGGACGCCGGTGCGGGCTGCGGCTCCGGGAGTTGCGAAAGCTAAGGCTAAGAGTGAGTCGAAGTCGGAGCTGCCGTTCCATATTCCGCTGTTTTCGAAGGGCGACAAGAGCACCCAGACTGGGCCGACGGATCAGACTAAGCCGCAGTAGCACTCGTATTTAAGACTGAATTTGTAGTACAAAGAGCCTTATTCCAACCTTTGGAGTAAGGCTTTTTGCTATTCCACTTTTGGGCGAAAAATGGAGTAAGGGCTTTCGGTCTGCGAATCCCCTTATGAAGATTTCCTGAATAGCACTTTTTATATTAAGAAATGTGCCAGTATCTTTTAATAACGAGTGGGCTTATTATCTAAATCTGAATAAGGCATGCCGCTTAAGAGACAGACCGGAGAGTATCGCAGCTCAGCGACGGCTGGGGAAAAGGTGCGAGCGTACATTCCGTGGCCTCTTCCACCGGAGCCGGCGGTAGATCTCACATCTCTGTATCCTTTGCTGGACAAGGCGAATCAGGCGCTGGGCCGACTGGATGGGTCGATTGCTGTGCTGCCGGATGCGAGCTTGTTTCTATATTTCTATGTCCGTAAAGAAGCGGTCGTTTCTTCGCAGATTGAAGGAACACAGTCGACACTGTCACAGCTGCTGCTGTTTGAGCGCGGCCTTGGAGACAGTGTGAGCATCGACGATCTGACCGAAACCTCCAACTATGTTGCAGCGATGGAATACGGACTGAAGCGCCTGAAGGAAGGGTTTCCGGTTTCTCTTCGACTGTTGCGCGAGATTCACGGCGTTCTGTTGCGAGGTGGCCGGGGAGCAGAGAAGACGCCTGGGGAATTTCGCCGTAGCCAGAACTGGATCGGCGGTACACGCCCAGGGAACGCTATTTTTGTTCCTCCTCCTCCGGAAGCTCTGATGGAGTGCCTAGATCCACTGGAGAAGTACCTCTATGACGAGCGGTTGCCGCTTTTGGTCAAACTAGGGCTTGTGCACGTTCAGTTTGAAACAATTCATCCGTTTCTTGATGGAAATGGGCGTCTGGGGCGGCTGCTGCTGACGCTGCTGCTTTGCGAGAGCGGTGTTTTGCGCGAACCGATACTTTATCTGAGCTTGTATCTGAAAATCCATCGTGACCGCTACTACGAGTTGCTGCAAAAGGTCAGAGTGGATGGTGTCTGGGAGGAGTGGCTTGAATTCTTCATTCAAGGGATTACTCAGACCGCCAACCAAGCCTGCGAAACGGCAATCAGCTTACTTAAGCTATTCCGGGAAGATGGCCAGAAAATTCATTCTCTTGGTAAGGCTGCCGGAACTGCCACCCAGGTTCACCTATATTTACAGGCTAATCCGATCAGCGCCATCTCGACGATAGCCATAGCGATTTCGAAGTCGGTGCCAGCAGTAATGGATGCGCTGGACAATCTACAACGGCTAGGCGTGGTGCATGAGGGTACTGGACGGAAGCGGAATCGGGTTTATTTTTACCAGAAATGCCTCGACCTGATTGGGACAGGGACTGAGCCGCTGCCTTGATGTTGTTCACTAGCGGTTGTACTTTTTTAGTGCTTGCTGGAGTTTGTCGTGGGGTAGGGCGATGACTGTGTGGTTGTCGCGGCCGGTCATGGTTTCTGCGCCTACCATTGCGTTGACGATGGCTTCTTCTGTGGCTTCTACTGTGGCGTTGAAGAGTGGGCTGATGCGCTCGTTGGAGATGGTCTGGACGGTGTTTGGGGTGCCGTTGGGGCTGGGCTTGTCGGCGTTGGGGTTGGCTGTGGAGAAGGCGAGGAAGATGTCGCCTGAGCCGTTGCCTGAGGTGGAGCCTGTTCTTGCAAGGCCCATGGTGGCGCGGCGAGCCAGGCGCTTGAGTTGATGCGGGAGTAGCGGGGCGTCCGTGGCGATGACGATGATGATGGAGCCTACGTCGCCTTCGGCTTCGCTGCCGGGGAGTTTGGCTCCGTTGAGGCTGGCGTAGGGGATGCCTTCGGTGATTTCTTTGCCTACGGGGACGCCGGCGATGGTGAGTTGCGGGCGGCGGCCGCAGTTGCACTGGACTAAAACGCCCACCGTATAGCCGCCGAACTCTTTGCTAATGACGCGCGAGGCTGTGCCGTTGCCGCCTTTGAATCCGTAGCAGACCATGCCGGTGCCGCCGCCTACGTTGCCTTCCTGCACTGGGCCGGGCCTGGCGTTGTCGAGGGCTGATATGACGTGCTCGGGCTTTACGTGGAAGCCGTTGATGTCGTTGAGAAAGCCGTCGAAGGTTTCTGCAACCACAGGTAAAGACCAGTCGTCGCCGACTACGCCGTGCTTGAGGCCCCAGGCGATCATCGTGTCGCGGACCGTGCCGACGCTATGGGTGTTGGTGATGCCTACGGGGCCGGCGAGGAAACCGCCTTCTTCGATCCAGGTGGTGCCGGTCATTTCACCGTTGCCGTTCTGGCTGAACCAGCCGGCGTAGACGGGGTCGGTGCTTGCTTTGCCGCGCGGTAGGACAACGGTGACGCCTGTTCGGACGGGGCCTTCGCCTGTTTTCAGAGCGCCGTTGCCGGTGATGAGGGTGGTGGTGCCGACTTCTACGCCGGCGACGTCGGTGATGGCGTCGAGCGGGCCGGGGGTGCCGTCGAAGGGGACTCCCAGCTGGCGAGCTCTGGGTTTAGTTTGCGACGAGACGGCGGTGAAGGACAGGCACAGGGCGAGTGCGGCTAGCAGGCGTTTGCTGGGCATGTTCGCACTGTATCGCGTTGCGCAGATTCGTTCGCACGAAAATTGGCAAAGGCTGACGCCCGCGACAGATTCGTGGCTTAGCCTCAGGATTCTCTGATCACGTTTGCTGCAGGATTCGGACTGGACCGAGCAGGCCGGAGGGTTGGAGGGGCGAGTCTTTCTTGAAGTAGTTCCAAGTGGTGAAGGTGAGTCGTTCCTTGACGGGGCGGGGTTCGTTCTTGAGGAACCAGTCGGGGAACTCTTTGAGGAAGTAGCCGCCTTTGAACTTTGGTTCGCCGATCTGCCAGATGAAGTCGGGCTCGTGCTGTTCGTCGCCGATGAGGCGGTTGGCCCAGACATTGGTGACGGCGATTTCGAGGCGGTTCTTGCCGGGCTTGACGGCGTCAGTGATTTCCACGCGCCAGGGTGCTGTCCAGACGATGCCGAGGGGTTTGCCGTTGAGGGCGACTTCGGCGATGTGTTTGACCGCGCCGAGGTCGAGAAAGAGCGGCTGGCGTACAGTGTTGGGCGTGATCTCGATTTCCTGGGTATAGGTGGCGGTTCCGGAGTAGTAGCGGATGCCGGGATCGGTGTGCGTAGACCAGTCGGTGAGGGTGTCGAATTGGATGGCTTCGGGGCCGCCCCACTTGGGATCGAAGTGAATCTGCCAGGGGCCTTCGAGCGTGGAGAGTTCGCGGAGGACGGGGAAATCTGGAGTGTTGGCCTTGGAGGAGGCAGGCTTGCGGAAGATGATGAAGAAGCTTTGCGTTTCTTCGAAGGAGAGAGTGAGGTTGATGCCGGTGGCGGTCTGCTGGAACTGGCGCAGATCGCGGACGGTGTCGGCGACGGGGTCCCAGAGCTCCGGTTGCAGGCCTTGCACAGGGAAGGTGCAATCGACGCTTCCGGCTTGCCAGGCGGTGTTGGCGACGAAGTAGATTTCGGTGTTGCCGTCGCGGCGATGGATGCTGTGGATCTCGGGTCCGGGGATGGTGGGATCGTCCGTGGCGACGCGGAGGCTGGTTTCAGCGGAGGGCGCGATATATTGGCCGCGCTGGAGCAGCGATTGGCAGCGCCAGAGATAGGCGAACCAGGCTTTGCCGGGCTTCCACCAGGTCTGGTAGCGGCCAAGATGGATGCCCCACTGGCCCATGACGTTGCCGGGCTGGTATTTGGCGTCCCACGGTTGCTGGACGAAGTGGTGGATGTTGACGCGGTTGACTCCGGCGCAGAAGGCGGCGTCTCCGATGGGTTTAAGCCAGGCGGGATGCTCGGTCCAACTGGCGAACTGGGGCTGCGAGGTGAAGGCTTCGGCGACGATGAGCTGGTCGCCGAGCCGGTGAGCGGCCCGCATGGTCTGGTCCAGGCTTGACGGGGAGAAACGGTTGTCGGTGGTCCAGAACTCGACGGCGGGGAAGTCAAGGAATTTGACGACTTCATCGGGAACCCAGGGGCCTTCGTAGGGTTCGGCGACGAATTTCAGTCCGGCCTGATGGGCGAGCGGACCGGGGGTGGCCCAGTAGTTGTCGCGGTAGAGGTCTTCTACGGTTCGCTTGAAGTCCTGGCGAAACTTCCCGGTGGCTGTGGGGCTTTCGACGACGCGTTCGGCAAGCACGGGCAGCCAGGGAACGATGTCGTAGCCGCGGCGAGTGTGGAACTCTTCGCGCATTTTCGGGGTCCAGGTGGGGTCGCCGGCCTCGTAGCTGTCGAAGTAGAGGGTGGTGAGTCCACGGCCCATTTCTTCGCCGAGGTGCTTCTTCATCTCGCCGAGGACGTGCTGGACGTGGAAGGTGACGGCTTCGCGGCTCATCTTGTCGCATTCGAGGCCCATGGCGTCCCACTGGGCGGGCTGGATCATGGCGCCGGTGGTGGTGTGGCCGAAGCGGTAGATGATCCAACTGCCGTCCGGGACGGTCCAGTCGAGAGTGCCGTCGGGCTGCATGTGGCTGGAGAGGTCGAGAATCTTGTCTTTGGCGGCGATGCCTTCGGCGGGCAGGGCGAGGACGGCGATGTCGCGGAAGTAGGTTCTTCTGGCTTCGACGATGGGGACGCCGACTTTGCCTTCCGACGGAATGTAGCAGTCGGGAAAGAGGGCGTGGGGATGGGGATCAACGACAGGCTTTTCAAGCTTGAGCTGCAGGCGGTGGCTGCCGGTCACTGTCTGCTGGGACCAGACGACTTCCTGCATGGATAGCTCGGGGGTGATCCACTTGCCGCCGCTGCTTTCGTAGCCGGCGCAGTTGTGGAGGATGAGTTCGAGGCCGAGGCGATGGCACTCCTGCGCGGCGTGTTTGACGAGCGCCCACCAGGGTTCAGTGAAGCTGACGACTTCCGGGGTGGGGCTCTTGAGGATGGCTCCGGCCCAGGGGATGACGGTATCCGAGAGGCTGAAGATGGTGGCGCCGCCGATGCCGGCTTCCTGCATGGCTTCGAGGTCGCGGGTGATGCCTGCGGCGCTGATATTGTGGCCCATCCACATCCAGAGGACGTAGGGACGCGCGGAGTCTGGTGGCTTGGGAAACGCTCCGTTTGGGCTACGAGACTCTTCCGAATCCCAGAAGCCGGTTGAGGACGTTGCAGCACGCGCGGTGAGGTGGGCGGTGGCGCCGCCGAGCAGAACGCAGAAGGTGCGCCGCGAGAGAAGAGAGGTTCGGCTCATAGGCCATCAGACTATCGGTGTGATGGAGTAGACGGTCAAGCGAAATTTTAGGTGGCGGATTTATTTCCCTATTGATTCAGGCGTGAGGGCTCGTTCGCAGCGGTAACGGGAACTTTATCGATGACCTTGCCCTGGATCCGTATGCTGACATGGACGAGGCCCAGCGCTGCCGGGGTGACGCCGGGGATGCGGCTGGCCTGACCGATGGTTTGGGGGCGGACGCGGCCCAGCTTCTCCTGCATTTCGCGGGAGAGGCCGCTGATGGTGGTGTAGTTGAGCCAGTCGGGGATGCGGACGCCTTCGGCCTCTTTGAGCTTCTGGATGGCGCGCTTCTGCTGTTCGAGGTAGCCGGCGAACTTGATCTCGGTTTCTACGGCGCGGGCTTCGTTGCGCGGGACTGCGGAGAGGCGGTCGGCGCCGACTTTGACGAGCTGGGCGAGCAGAGGGTCGCTCGTCAGTTCCGGGGTGAGAGCCTTGAGGACCTGCTCTATCTGGACTTCGGGGCGCTTGAGGAGTTGTGCCCAGGTTTGGCCGCTGATGGCGCTGAAGTCGATGCCGTCAAAGTGGTTGGCGAGGCCTGCTGCGTCTACCTTCTTGGTTTCAAGCAGGTGAGTGAGGGCGGCCATGCGGAGCTGCTTCTGCTCGTACGCGGCCCAGGCTTCATCGTTGATGAGGCCGAGCTTGCGGCCGTACGGAGTGAGGCGGCGGTCGGCGTTGTCGATGCGCAGGTGGAGGCGGAACTCGGCGCGCGAGGTGAACATGCGGTAGGGCTCGTTGGTGCCCTTGGAGATGAGGTCGTCGATGAGGATGCCGGTGTAGCCTTCGGTGCGGTCGAGGGTGAAGGGCGCTTCGCCTTTGACGCGCAGGGCTGCATTGATGCCGGCCATGATGCCCTGGCAGGCTGCCTCCTCGTATCCGCTGGTGCCGTTGATCTGGCCAGCGAGGTAGAGGCCGTCGAAGCTCTTGACCTTCAGGCTGCGGTCGAGTTCGGTGGCGTCTACGGAGTCGTATTCGATGGCGTAACCGGGGCGGAGCATCTCGGCGTTTTCGAGGCCGGGGATCGAGCGCACGATCTGCTGCTGCACTTCCATGGGCAGCGAGGTGGACATGCCGTTGACGTAGACTTCGTGGGTGTTGAGGCCTTCGGGTTCGAGAAAGAACTGGTGCTGGGTCTTCTCGGGGAACTTGACGATCTTGTCTTCGATCGACGGGCAGTAGCGCGGGCCGATGCCTTCGATGGCGCCGGAGTACATGGCTGACCGGCCTACGTTGTCGCGGATGATCTGCAGCGTTTCCGGCGTGGTGTAGGCGATGTGGCAGCTGATCTGGCGCTGGACGATCTTGGTGGTGCGGAAGCTGAAGGGCGTGGGCTCGGCGTCGCCGGGCTGCTCTTCGAACTTGCTCCAATCGATGGTGCGGCCGTCGAGGCGGGGTGGGGTGCCGGTCTTGAGGCGCGACGTACGCAGGCCGAGGCGGCGCAGGGCTTCGCCGAGCAGGACGGAGGCGGGTTCGCCGCTGCGGCCGGCGGGGTAACGCTCTTCGCCACAGTGGATGAGGCCGTTGAGGAAGGTGCCGGTGGTGATGATTGTCGCGCCGGCGAGGAGCTGGCGGCCGTCGCGGAGTTTCAGCCCGAGGACACGCAGCTTTGGCTGTTCGCTGTTCTCTGTTCGCTGTTCGCTGTCGTCGCCGTGCTCCGCAAGCACCAGATCCACTGCTTCGGCCTGCTTGATGTGCAGGTTGGGCTGGTTTTCCAGGACTTCGCGCATTTTTACGCGGTAGAGGGCTTTGTCGCACTGGGCGCGGGGGCTCCAGACGGCGGGGCCTCGGGAGGTGTTGAGCAGGCGGAACTGGATGCCGACGGCGTCAGCTACCTCGCCCATGACGCCGCCGAGGGCGTCGACTTCGCGGACGAGATGGCCCTTGGCGATGCCGCCGATGGCGGGGTTGCAGGACATCTGGGCGATCAGATCGAGGTTCATGGTGATGATCGCCGTCTTGAGGCCCATGCGCGCGGCGGCCATGGCTGCTTCGCACCCGGCGTGGCCCGCGCCTACTACGGCGATATCGAATTGTTCAGTGAAGGACATTGCTCTTCTATTCTACGGAGATCTCGATTTTTGCGCTTGATTTGGATCTTTTTCCCGATGCAGGGCGGAGGTTTATCTTGAATGCAGTTATGAATACTGAATCTTCAATCAACGCATTGAATGAACGGTTCGCTATCGCTGGGATGGCAGAAGTGGTGGCTGGCGGCGGTGGGTTGACGGTGGTGCGGGTTACTTTGCCTGCGGCAACGGCGGAGATATATCTGCATGGGGCGCATGTTACTTCGTGGCGACCTGCTGGGGCTGATGAGGTGATCTTTCTAAGCTCGCGGTCGAAGTTTGAAGCTGGAAAAGCGATTCGTGGTGGAGTGCCGATTTGCTTTCCGTGGTTTCGGGCTAAGGCGGATGATGCCAAGGCTCCGCAGCATGGGTTTGCGCGGACTTCGGAGTGGTCGCTGGAGGGTGTGGAGCGCGTTGAGGACTCTGTGGTGGTTTCGCTTTCGCTGGAGAGCAGTGAGGCTACGCTGGCGCTTTGGCCGCACGCGTTTCGCGCAGTGTATCGCGTGACAGTGGGCGCGGAGTTGAAGCTGGAGTTGGCCGTGACCAATACGGGCGAAAATAACTTCTCGTTTGAAGAGGCGCTGCATACGTACCATCGCGTGGGCGATGTGGAGCGCGTGCATGTCTCGGGATTGGACGGCGTGAGCTACCTCGACAATCGCGATGGGAACAAGGCGAAGGTGCAGAGCGGCGATGTGGTGCTGACTGGTGCTGTGGACAATGCTTATCTGGCTACCGAGAGTGCGCTGGAGATTCATGATCCTGTGCTGAGGCGGCGGGTCGAGATCGAGAAGGCTGGGTCGGTGACGACTGTGGTGTGGAATCCGTGGGACGAGGCGGCAAAGGGGATGGCTGACCTCGGGGATGACGAGTGGAAGGATTTTATTTGCGTCGAGGCTAGCAACATTCTCGGTGGCGCGGTGACGGTGACGCCGGGCGGGGAGCATGCGATTTCTGCTACGATCCGTCTCGCTTAGGAGGCGACGGAATGGGCGGGTTGGCGGGCGGGTTTTCGCGGCGGGAGTTTGTGATTGCTGGTGGGGTTTTGGCTTCGGGCGTGGCCTTTGGGCAGGGTGCGACTCGCCTGACGGCCGGCGAGGTCATCGAGCGGATCAAGAAGAATGTTGGTGTGCCGTGGTTTCCGAAGACGGTGGACAATCTGCTGACTGGTTCGCCCGACACGCCGGTGCTGGGTATTGCTGTGACGATGATGGCGACGCTGGATGTGATCGAGCGCTGCGTTGCTCAGGGGCGCAATATGATCGTGACGCATGAGACGCCCTTCTACCTGCACCAGGATCAGACGGACGATATCAAGGACGACGCTACGCTGCTCTACAAGCTGGACTATTGCCGGAAGCACGATGTGACGCTGTTTCACTTTCATGATCACTGGCACTTTCGCAAGCCGGTGGATGGGATTGCGCAGGGAATGGTGAATCAGCTGGGCTGGCAGAAGAATGTCAACGATCCGGCTGATCCGAAGAAGCTGACCTTTGATGGCGTGCCGCTGGCTAAGTTTGCGCAGGAGATGCAGGCGAAGCTGAAGGCACGGACGATGCGGGTGCTGGGCGATCCGGCGTTGCCGGTGCGGCATGTGGAGACGAGCTGGGGATTCTGCGGGCGCGAGGGCGGGATCAAGATCTTTTCGCAGCCAGGGACGGATGTGCTGATCTGCGGGGAGACGCGCGAGTGGGAGCTGGTGGAGTATTGCCAGGACAGCATCCAGTCGGGCCAGAAGAAGGCGCTGATTGTGGTGGGGCATGTGCTGTCGGAGCAGGGTGGGATGATGCTTTGCGCGGATTGGCTGCGGGGATTCGTGACTGAGGTGCCGGTGGAGTTTGTGGCGGCGAGGGAGCCGTTCTGGAGCCCGGACCACCCCGCCGCGGGCTAGGACATGAAAGCATACCGCAGGGGCTGAAGCCCCATCTCTTTTGCTCCCGCCAATGCCGGGGATGAATCCCCGGCCTACCTCAAACCTAAAACTGCCATTGGCGACAACGCTCGGCCTACCCTATTTCCAGCAGCCGAGGAGTTTGCGGACGAGGACGATCTGGCCTACGTGATATGAGGTGTGGTCGGCGGTGAGCATGGCTTCGCGGAGGATGGTCTGGCCGTCGCCGTGGGGGATTTTGGCGAAGAGGTTGGTTTCCTTGTCGCTAACCAGGGCGCAGAGGGCTTTCAGGTCCTTGCGATAGGCGGCGATGCTTTCTTCCCAGGCTTCGTCGTTGAGCGGGGCCGTACGCTTGGGCCAGTAGTCGTCAGGCCACTTGGCTTCTTTGTAGTCGGGGTTGGTGGAGAAGTCGAGGATGTCGTGCTGGGTGTAGCGGATGTGCTCGAGGAACTCCCAGGCGGAGTGGTCGCCGCCCTGCGGGGTGACGCCGCGCAGGTGTTCGGGGAAGTCCTTGATGGCGGATTCGAAGTCGGCGTGGGCTTCGGCCTTGGTGAGCAGGTTGACGAGGTGCTGGCGCAGGCTTGCGTCGTTTTCCATTGGGTCTCCGTGGATTCTTAAACGGAGCGATCTGCTAGAACTTGCTCGGCGAGACCCAGCTTAGGCAACGTGATCGTGCATGCGTAGCGTTCGCCGGTAGCCATGAGTTCTTCGATCGCTTCCACGGATTGGATGCCGCCTCTGGCTCCGGCGGCTGTGCAATTCAATGCGGCCGCGGCGCAGGCGAAGTCGAGCTGGCGCTGGAGCGGCCAACCTTGCAGCAGGCCGTAGATGAAGCCGGCGTGGAAGATGTCTCCGGCGCCGGTAGTGTCTACGACCGGGACGCGGAAGGCGGCGGCGTAGTGGAACTGGCTGCCGTCCCATGCGAGAACGCCGTCCGGACCGAGGGTGGCGGCGGTGAGTTTGGCGCCGTAGCGGACCTCCATGCGGCGGAGGGCGAGTTCGAGGCCCTGGTCGCAGTCGGGCTCCTGCATGAGCTGGCAGGGGAAGTTTCGGCTGACGACGAGGTAGTCGATGTTTTCGAGCAGATCGTCGACGCCGGGGTAAATTTCGTCTAGATCGGCTACGACTGGAATTCCGGCGGCGCGGGCCCAGCGGGCGGCGAGCGTGGCGGCGGCGGTATCGCAGCCGTCGACGTGCAGGGCGCGGGCTGTTTCGATCCAGGACCGGTCGATTTCTTCGGGCTGGAGGACGAGGCGGTGGTCGCGGCGGTTGAGCACGGTGCGTTCGCCGGAGCCGTCGACGAGGATGAGCGACTGCGGGCTGACGCCGCCGGGGACGCTGACGATGCGGGTTTCGACGCCTGCCTGGTCAAAGGCGCGGCGGTGCAGAGCGGCAGCGGAGTCTTCGCCGAGTTTGCCGACGTAGCGGGTGTTGAGGCCCCACTGAGCGCAGGCGACGACGGTGCTGGCGACCTGGCCACCGGGCAGGATGGACTCGGAACGGTATTCCATCTTGGAGCCGCGGGCGGGATAGTGCGGGAGGGGAATGAGGGTGTCGGTGGCGTTCAATCCAACACCGACGAGGTCGACAATCCTGTCGGCGTGGGGCAAAGGCGTCATTGTTTCAATATAAATGCCGGGTTGTCTTGCAGGTTGCCCGCGGCGGTGATACCTCATGGGCTAAAGCCCCATTCCGATTTTTCTGCTTTTGTGCCGGGGATGAATCCCCGGCCTACCCTCACCGCCGAAATCCGCCGAGCCTGGATGTATACTTCCCCTGAAAGTTGGGCGGCTTGGCTGCCCCTGGAGAATCGCTCATGCAAGCTCGCATTGTTGGCACGACTATGCCGGTGCTGGAATTTCTGCTGCAACCGAATGACTGCGTGATTTCGGAGGCGGGCGAGCTTTCGTGGATGTCGGCCTCGATCCAGATGACGACACACACGCAGATGATGGGCGGTGGCGGATTCTTTGGTGCGCTGAAGCGAGTGGCCGGCGGTGGAAGCCTGTTCATGACCGAGTACCGGGCGTGGGGAGCGCCGGGCGAGGTGGCCTTTGCGACGCGGGTGCCGGGGCATATTGTGCCGGTGGAGGTGCAGCCGGGATATGACTTCATGATTCACCGGCATGGGTTTCTTTGCGCTACTTCGCAGATTCAGCTGGGGGTTGGCTTTCAGCAGTCGCTGGGGGCGGGCATCTTTGGTGGCGATGGGTTCCTGCTGCAACGGGTGAGCGGCGTGGGGACGGCGTGGCTGGAGCTTTCTGGCGAAGTAGTGGTGAAGGATTTGCAGCCGGGAGAAGTTTTGCGCGTGCATCCGGGGCATGTGGGGGCGTTCCAGTCGAGCATCAATTTTCAGATCACGACGGTACGCGGGATCAAGAACATGATCTTTGGCGGGGACGGGATCTTTCTGGCGCAACTGACCGGGCCGGGACGGGTGTGGCTGCAGACACTGCCGCTTTCGCGGCTGGCGCACCAGTTGCAGCAGTATCTGCCCTCGGGTGGGCGCGAGCGGGTTGAGGGTGGCGTGGTTGGCGGGGTGATCGGGTCGCTGCTGGATGGGATGAAGTAGGACGGGATGAAGTAGATCCCGTCTCTCATCTGGACAGGACTTCTGGAAACCTGCGATTGTTTTCTGGCGATGCGCTTCTCCCCTAAGTCTGTTCTGAAACTGATTGTGTGTCTGTTCGCATGCGCGATGGCGTGCGTTCCGGCGAGGGCTCAGGACAAGAGCGGCTACGTGGGGAGCGCGGCCTGTTCGCGGTGCCATGCTGCGATTGCCAACCAGTTTGGGCATACGAGCATGGGGCGATCTTTAACTCCCGTCACGCCGGAGTTTCTGAAGACTTTGCCGGTGCCTGCTACGTATTACGACGCGAAGTCCGGGCATAGCTTTGAAGTACGGGGCGAAGACGGGAAGCTCTACCAGAGCGAGTTTCAGATTGGCGCGGACGGGAAAGAGATCTTCCGGAATACGCATCCGATCGAGTGGATTATCGGGACGGGCGAGAACGGGTTTGGCGGGCTGCTGCGGCGCGACGAGTATCTCTTCCAGGGGCCGCTCTCGTACTACACGCGGGCGGCGAAGTGGGATCTTTCGCCGGGGTATCAGAACGGCGATTACGGGTTTAACCGCATCATTCTGCCGGGGTGCATCTACTGCCACAGCGGACGGCCGCAGCCGGTGGCGGGCGCTACCGGGAAGTATGCGCCGACGGCGTTTACGCAGACTGCCGTCGGCTGCGAGAACTGCCACGGGCCAGGTGCGGCGCATGTGGCGGCGATGGGCCGTGGCGAGGAAAATGCCAAGGGGCATGACAAGACAATCGTGAATCCGGCGAACCTGACCGGGCAGCTGGCGGATGACATCTGCATGGGCTGCCACCAGACGGGCGATGCGCGGGTGCTGCAGCCGGGTAAGACATACCAGGACTTTCGTCCGGGCGAGCCGCTGGATAAGACGGTCTCGATCTTCCAGGTGCCGCCGTCGCGTGAGAATCCTCCGCAGGATGATCACGTAGAGCACTACTTCTCGATGAGTTTGAGCAAGTGCTTTCGGGCCTCGGCGAGCCTGCCGGCATCGAAGCAGATGCGGTGTATCACGTGCCATGATCCGCATGTGGAGCCAGCGGCGGCTGAGGCTCCGGCGTATTACAACGGCAAGTGTATGAGCTGCCATACGACGGCGAGCTGCACGGCCTCGACCGCCGTAAGACAGGCGACGACGCCCGCGGATAACTGCATCGGGTGCCATATGCCGAAGCGGGATGTGGTGGTGATTTCGCACTCGAGCATTACGAATCACCGGATACTGGCACGCCCGGATGAGGCTTTTCCCGAGGAGGCATTTACGCAGACGACGACGGCGATGCCGGACCTGATTCACCTGAATGCTGTTGGCGCACGCGGGGCGAAGGCTGGTCCGGTTCCGGCGCTAGCGCGGCTGCAGGCTTACGAGTTGCTGAAGCCGGGACGTCCGCAGTATCTGGCGGCGTGGCGGACTACGCTGTCCGAGCTCGAAACGACAGGTGCTGAGAATGCGATTGTGCAGGCGGCGCTGGGGCACCGCGATCTTGAGGATCGGCGGCTGCCTGAGGCGATTGCCCATTTGCAGCATTCGCTTGCGCTGGAGCCGCGGCAGCCGGCGGTGTATGTGGATCTTTCCGAGGCTGCGGATTTGAGCGGGCAGGCGGAGCAGGCGATTGCCTATGCGAAGAAGGCGGTGGAGTTGGATCCATTTGTAGCGCCGCTGCAGAAGACGCTGATTTCACGGCTGATTGCAGGAAAACACTATGACGAAGTTGAGGCGGCGATGGTGAAGTATCTGGAGAAGTTTCCGGAAGATGACTTCATGCGCAAGATGCTGGCTATGGCCAGGGAGTAGCTTCGCGAGTAAGTGACCGGTAACTCAATCAGAAATAATTGGCGATATCGACAGAGTTTGTCACGGATGTTTGTTGTGACAAATCTTTACATTTTCTCGAAGTAAATCGTTAAACTTCCGCGGCGGGCGGTGCGTCTTCCCCCGCATGACAAACCGATGGCTTCTTGGGCGCGTGCCCAATGAACCCGTAGCCCGCTGTGGGCTGGGAGCCACCATAGTCATCCTGGCAATGATTGCAGGACTGCTCTATGCCGCAGGCGCCTTTGCCGAGGAGAGACATGCTTCTCGCGCAGAGGCGTCTGCGCATGCAGAGGACTATGTGGGGTCTGCGGCCTGCTCGCGTTGCCATGCTGCGATCTATCAGAAGTTCACCCATACCAGCATGGGACAATCGATATCGGAGGTGGCTGGCGGGACTTCTTCACTTCCGGAGTTTCTGCGCGCTGTGCCGCTGTCGGCGGATGTGTATGACCATAAGCTGGACCGGCATTTTGAAGTTCGCGTGGTGGACGGAAAGCTGTACCAGAGCGAGTTTCAGATCGATGCTGCCGGTAAAGAAGTCTTCCGTAATACGCACCAGATTGAATGGATTGTCGGTGCAAATGCGAATGGCCTTGGAGCGCTGATCAAACGAGTGAATCCTCGTGGCGACTATATTTTCGAAGCTCCGCTTTCCTACTATCCGCTTACAGGGAAATGGGAACTCTCGCCTGGATACCAGCGCGGCGATTACGGCTTCAATCGCGTGGTGGTGCCGGGATGCATTAACTGCCATAGCGGGCGGCCTGAGCCTGTTGCTGACCGGCCGGGAGAGTACAAGAATCCGCCGTTTAGCCAGCTTGCGATTGGCTGCGAGAACTGCCATGGGCCGGGGTCGGCACACGTTCGCGCGATGGGCATGGGCGAGTCGTATGCGAAGGGCAAAGACCCGACGATTGCCAACCCCGCATCCATGGCAGGGCATCTTGCGGATGATATCTGCATGTCCTGCCATCAGACTGGCGACACGCGTGTCTTTCAGCCGGGGAAGAGTTATCAGGACTTTCGTCCGGGCATGCCGCTGAACCGCATCATGGCCATCCTGATGGTGCCGCCGACACGGGAAAATCCTCCACGCGAGGACCATGTGGAGCACTACTACTCGATGACGATGAGCAAGTGCTACCGGGCGAGTGCCGGGCTTGCCGACAACAAGCAGATGCGCTGTATTACCTGCCATGATCCCCATGTGGAGCCGACGGCTGCCGAGGCTCCTGCATACTTCAACGGAAAGTGCATGAGCTGCCATACGGCGCAGAGCTGCAAGGAGCCAATGGCTGCGCGGGCGGCGACTGTGCCGGTGAAGGATAACTGCATTGGCTGCCACATGCAGAAGCGTGACGGCGTTGCGATTGCGCATACCAGTGTTACGAATCATCGCATTGTGCGGCGTGCGGATGAGCCATTTCCGGATGCCGCGTTTGAGCAAACTACCGCTGCGTTGCCGGATCTGATCTATCTCAATCGCTCGCCGGGCGATAGTGCTCCGCCGCCGGCAATTACGTTGTTGCAGGCTTATGAGCAGTTGAAGATCCAGTCGCCGGTGTATGCGGCGGCGTATGCGAAGACGCTGGCGGAACTGGAGCGGACTGAGCCGGAGAATGCACTGGTGCAGGCTACTTTGGGGCATAACGCATTTGCGGAAGGCCGGCTGGATGAGGCTGTGGTCCATTTGCAGGACTCGCTGCGGCTCGATCCGGCGCAACCTGCTGTGTATGCGGACCTGGCACAGATTGCAGACAAACGCGGGCAGGCGGCCGAGGCCGTGGTAATGGCGCAGAAGGCGGTGATGCTGGATCCGTACAATGCTCCGCTGCAGAAGACGCTGGTGATGAGCCTGATCTCGGCAAAGGAATACACGGAGGCCGAGGCTGCGATGGAGAAGTACCTGGAGAACTTCCCTGAGGACGACTTCATGCGCCGGATGCTGGCGATTGCGAAAGAGCCGTGAGGCTTACTGCTTAAGATGGAGTAGCGCTGCCGGGAATTGGAACCCTTTTGCGCGGCGCTGTCATCCTATTGAGCTTATGCAGAAATCCATTCTTGCCCTCACGACGGCGGCTTTCGGTATCGGCACGACCGAGTTCATCATCATGGGCTTGCTGCCGGACCTGGCACGCGACTTCCATGTGAGCATTCCCAAGGCGGGTGTGCTGGTGAGCGGCTATGCGCTGAGCGTGACGATCGGTTCGCCGCTGGTGGCGCTTGCCCTCTCGCGGATGGAGCGCAAGAAGACGCTGGTGCTGCTGATGGGCATCTTTGTGCTGGGCAACCTGACCTGTGCGATTGCGCCGACCTTTGGGCTGATGCTGGCGGCGCGCATTGTGACGGCACTGTCCCACGGAGCATTTTTTGGGACGGGCAGCATCGTGGCGGCCAATCTTGTGCCGAGGCATCAGCGCGTGCAGGCAGTCACGCTGATGTTCAGTGGGCTAACGCTGGCGAACGTGGTGGGTGTGCCCGCAGGGACTGCGATCGGCCATGCGATCGGATGGCGCTGGACCTTTGTCTGCATTGCGCCGATCGGCCTTATCGCGATGGCGGGCATTCTGGCGCTGGTGCCCAAAATGGCGGCACAGCCGGTGGCGCTGGCGCATGAATTCAGGACTGTTCTGAAACCGAAGGTGCAGCTGGTACTGGCGCTGAGCACGATCAGCTCTATCTCGCTCTTCACGGTGTACACCTACATTGCGCCGATGCTGGATGCGGTGACGCATGTTTCGCAGAGCATGATTACATGGGTGCTGGTGCTGTTCGGGGTGGGCATTACGGTTGGCAACATCCTTGGCGGCAAGCTGGGCGACTGGAGACCGATGCCGACGACCATATACGGCTGCGTTGCGGTGCTGGCGATCCTGCTGGTGATGCCGCTGGCCGAGCCGCACGCGACTGTGATGGCAGTGACGGTGCTGATCTGGGGACTGCTGCACTTCATGGCGATCGCGCCGCTGCAATCGCGCATTGTGGACAAGGCGCGCCGGGCGCCTAACCTGGCTTCCACGCTGAATCAGGGTGCATTCAATATGGGCAATGCGCTGGGGGCCAGCTTTGGTGGTCTGGCCCTGTCGTGGGGATATGGCTATCGTTCTCTACCGCTGCTGGGGGCGGTGATGATGGCGGTCGTGATCGTGCTGTGCGTAGTGGCTATCCGGCTGGACCGCAACCAGATGAGCGATCCCGATGAAGGCCCTGTAAGTGACTTCATCCCCGTGCACTGAGTCCCGCGCAAGCCTACTCGTAGTAAGTGGCTGTGGTGGTGTCGGTTTCCCATATGGTGCAGTCTTTTACGCGGACGCGGCCCTGGGTCATTTCGTTGAGCTGCTGGCTGGTCTGCTCGTAGAAGAAGCGGGCGATGTTCTCTGCGGACGGGTTGAGCTCGATGAAGGGCTCGATGTCGTTGAGCATCTGGTGGTCGATGCGGTCGATGACCGGGCGCAGGACGTGCTTGAGTAGCTTGAAGTCGAGCAGGAGGCCGGTCTCGTCGAGTTCGCGGCCGGCGAGGGTGACGCGCACCTTGTAGTTGTGTCCGTGGGGGTTTTCGCACTTGCCCTGGTAATTGCGCAGGTAGTGTCCTGAGGAGAAGCCGGCGTCTACGGTTACTTCATACATGGGTCTGAGTTCTTTCCGTTTTCAGATTCAAATGGAGTTACAGATTTTTCCGGCGCTTTTCGCGTTCGGCGCGGCGGCGCTCGTCGGTGCGACGGTCTACCTGTTCAAAGAGATGCGACATCGACCCGATCAGCGTGGAGACCAGCCCGAGAAGCATGAGGAAGATGGCCAGTGTTCGCCAGAGGGATGCGTTGGCGGGCAGGCCTGGTTGGAAGCTCGACGGCACGAACGTCATCCCGCAGGAGACCAGCGAGAGGATGGCGAAGGTGGCGGCGAGGAAGTAGAAGCTGCGGGACATGGGTACTCTTCAATTTTACGCTTGAACAGCTCGGGACAGTCTCAGAGGCTATTCCCACTTTGGCGCTGCTGCCAGGATCGGATGATTTTGCGGCGGCTCGCAACTTGACAGGGCGTTCCGATGCTCCTAGGTTTTCTACTATGAGTATGGAAGTCGAAATCCTGGATCGTCAGCAGGGTCCGCTTGCCACCCTGGCCACTCAGACCGGTTTGAGTACCCAGGAGCTCGTGGTGGAAGCAATTGACCGCATGATCGCTCATGGGGAATGGTTTGATGCGCAGGTCCAGGTTGGGCTCGATCAGATTGCGAGTGGCGAATTCATCGAGGAAGATCAGATGGATGAGTGTTTTGCGAGGCTGCTGAAGGCTTGAAGCGGCTGCGCTGGTCGCCTGCTGCGGCGCGCGATCTTGAATTGATCGCTGAGTATCTGCATTCCCACCTGCCTAGCTTTGCTGAATCGACCCTCGAACGAATCTACGCAGGGGCGAAGTCTCTCAAGCAATTTCCAGAAAAAGGCAGGCCGGGACGGAAGGGCGGTACCCGAGAGCTTGTGCTGCCGCGGCTACCGCATGTGATCGTCTACTCCGTCGATCAGAATTTCGTACATCTGATTCGAATTCTGCATGGGTCGCAGGAATGGCGGCTAGCCAAGACCCTGACAAATAGCAGTGTCACTTCCGCTGAGCTACTCGAAGAACAACTCCACATCGGTGATCGACGTGGTGACTTTGTAGGGTGGCAGGCTTTCGAGGAAGGCCTGGCCGTAACGCTTCTGACGGATGCGGGGGTCGAGGAGGACTAAGACGCCGCGGTCTTCGAGCGAGCGGATGAGACGGCCAAAGCCCTGTTTGAGGGCGATGACCGCCGACGGGACCTGGTACTCAAAGAAGGGCTTGCCGCCGGAGTCTTCAATGAACTTCATTCGCGCCGCGACGACCGGATCGTTGGGGACGGAGAAGGGCAGCTTGTCGATGATGACGCAGCTGAGCTGTTCGCCCTGCACGTCGACGCCCTGCCAGAAGCTGGACGTGCCGAAGAGGACGGCGTTGGGCGTGTCGCGGAACTGCTCCAGCAACACGTTGCGCGGGGCGGAGCCGTGCAGCAGGATGGGGTATTCGAGCACCGGAAGCAGGCGCTCGTAGAGGTCTCGCATCTGGCTGTAGCTGGTAAAGAGGCAGAAGGCGCGGCCCTTGGTGATGCCGAGAATGCGGCGGATGCACTCGGCGGCGACGGACTGGAACTCCGGGGCACGGGGGTCGGGCATCTCCGGCGGCAGGTAGAGCAGGGCCTGGCGCTCGTATTTGAAGTGGCTGGGGACGATGAGTTCTCTCGCGTCTTCGAGGCCAAGGCGCTTGCGGATGTGTTCGAAGCCGCCCTGCACGGTCAGCGTGGCCGAGGTGAGGACGACGGTGGGAAAGTTCTGGAAGAGCTGGGCGTCGAGCAGGCTGGAAACGTCGATGGGCGTGGCCTGCAGGAAGGTCGTGCGCGACTGCTTCTGCAGCGTGGCGGAGACGCGCCGTTCGAGCCAGTAAACCATGTTGCCGGAGTTCGATTCGAGGAGGAATTCGAGCTCGGTGCGCAGGTTGGTGACGCGCTTGCGCAGGCCGGGGGCTTCGTCGATTCCGCGGAGCTGGTCGAGGTCGGCTTCGAGCCGGACTAGGGTGTTCTTGACGCTGAGGTAGAGGTCGCCGCGGGTTTCGAGGAACTCTTCGCGGTTGTCGAAGGGCTGGCGGCCATCTCCGGCCATGGGCAGTTGCGAGAAGAAGAGGCGCGCGCGGTCGCGCAGCTGCTGCCCTGCGATGAGCACTGCCGTGTTCGGTCCACTGGCGTAGCCGTCGGACTTCTTCAGCATCGCTTCCGTATCGCGGACGAGGTCTTCGAAGCGCTGGTTGCTGACGGAAATGCCGAAGTAGCTGCTGGCGATGTCTTCGAGCTCGTGGGCTTCATCGAAGATCACCGCGCCTGCTTCAGGGAGGACTCCCGCGTCGGGCGCGCCGGAGGCCTGCTGGCGGACGGCTAGGTCGGCGAAGAAGAGATGGTGATTGACGATGACCACGTCGGCTTCCTGCGCTTTGCGACGCATTTCGGTGACGAAGCAGCGCTGGTAATCAGGACAAGTGGACCCGAGGCAGGCTTCGCTCCGTGCGTCGAGCCGGTGCCAGAGGGCGCTGATCTCGGGCAGGCCGGAGAGCTCGGCGCGGTCGCCGGTTTCAGTGGTTTTCTCCCACTCAGCGATCTGGTGGAACTGGTCGATCTCCTCAAGGCCCGTGAGCACCGGATGCGCCGTGAGCGTGACCAGCTTGTGGCGGCAGAGGTAGTTGGCGCGGCCCTTCATATAACAAACCCGCAGATCGCCGAGCAGCGATTCCAGGAAGGGGATGTCGCGGAAAAAGAGCTGATCCTGCAGGGCCTTGGTGCCGGTGGAGACGATGACGCGACGGCCGGTCCTAAGCGCCGGGAGCAGGTAGGCGAGGGTTTTTCCGGTGCCTGTGCCTGCTTCGACGATGAGATGCCGCTTCTCTTCGAGGGCGCGCTCGACGGCCTTGGCCATCTCCAGCTGCCCGGGGCGGTACTCGTAGGGCAGCGGCGAGTTGGCTAAAATGCCGCCCGGCGCAAAGAAGGCATGCAGGCTGGGCAGGGCGCGGATTGTGTCTTCGGTGGCGGGCATTCGAGAGGCGGGCGCGGATTGATCCTGCTTCCATCATAGAGAAGAAATTGCGAAAGAGCCTGCGCCGATGCCCGGAAAGGCCGTTACTCAAGTATTTCGAGCGTCAGCGGGTCGGGCTCGCCATCGAAGTACTTCTGCAGGGCTTCCTGGAAGACGGTTTCCTTGAGCGTGGCTTCGGCGAAGAGGGTCATGCTGGAGCGGAATTTGAGGCTGTCGATTTCGCCGAGGATTTGCTCGCTGGTGCGGCCTTTGACGGCGAGCATCAGCTGGGTGCATTCGATCAGCCTAGGGCCGAGGATGGGGTGTTTGAGGTAGGCGGCTGCTTCTTCGCGAGAGGCGATGGCGTAGTGAACAGCAGTCGGGCTGGAGCCGAGGCCGCGGATTTGCGGGAAGATGAACCACATCCAGTGGCCACGCTTCTGGCCGCTGCGGAGTTCGGCGCGCACCTGCTCGATGACGCGGCTTTGGGCATCGACGAACCGTTGCAGATCGTATGGGTCGTGCTGATCGTCTGTCTTCATCACGTTACCCCCTTCGCCAATGTACGCCAAGGCCCTTAAATCTCAACCTGTGCGGTTGACTTTGCAGGGTGGACTAAGCATACTTAGTCCATGGCCTACACCGTACACCAAGCGAAAACCCACTTCTCCAGGCTGCTCAAAGAAGCAGAAGCCGGCAAGGAAGTGATCGTGATGCGCGGCTCAAAGCCAGTAGCCAAACTCATACCCATCACCGAATCCGCAGCCGAACCCAAATTCTCTAGAATCGGTGGATTTGAAGGCCTCATTCAGTATGACGATGGTGTCTTTGACCCCCTCACGGATGAGCAGATGATCGAATACGGGTTCGACAACCCGGAGAAAGATGCTCGACTCCAGGCCGCAATGCGCCCTGATGCCGTCCCAACGAAGAAAGCCGGATGAGATATCTGCTCGATACGCACACCTATCTTTGGCTTCGCGATTCCCCTCAAAAGCTTTCGCAGACAGTTCTGAAGCTGATTTCGGACACCACTCAGCAAGGCTTAATTTCTCTGGTTACTCCGTGCGAAATCGCCATCAAGACCGGTACCGGCAAGCTCAACGGAACTCGATTACTTCTCGACTTTGAAAAACGAGAAACCGCTGTCGGTTTTTCGATCGCAGCGATTACTGTCACCCAGGCAATCGCCTCCGGTCTCCTGCCACGCCACCACCGCGACCCGTTCGACCGCCTCCTCATCGCCCAGGCCTTCGACCTCAACGTTCCCATCCTCAGCAACGACAGCACCTTCGACGCATACGGCGTCCACCGCATCTGGGACTAAACCAGAAACTAAGCGACAATAGAAACAGGGTCATAAAAATGGGGTAATTCGAATCCCCCGAGTGCGCATTGCAAAGCCGCCCGCGCTCAAACGATTCGTGATCGGAGCTATACCGTGTCGAAGTACCACAAATCCGTAGTGCCTTCCACGCCGGCGAGTTCGCGTCTGCCGCTGGTGGCGATTGTTGGACGCCCCAATGTGGGCAAGTCCACCCTGTTTAACCGTCTCACGCACTCGCGCCGCTCGATTGTAGGCGACGAGCCTGGCATCACGCGCGACCGCATCTATGGCGATGTGGAGTGGGATGGACGCATCATTCGCCTGGTGGATACGGGCGGCATCGTCACCGACGACAAGGACTACATTCCGAGCGAGATCTATGCGCAGGCGCGTGTGGGCATTGAAGAAGCCGACCTGCTGATGATGGTGGTGGACGCCCGGACGGAGCTGGCTTCGCCTGATTTCACCTTGGCGAAGATGCTCATTCGCGGTGGAAAGCCGACTTTTCTGGTCATCAACAAGGTCGAGAACCCAACGGTGCAGGCGGGTGCGGAGAACTTCCGCCAGCTGGGTATCAAGGAAGTCTTCATGATCAGCTCGGAGCACGGGCTGGGCATTGGCGACCTGCTGGATGCGATGTTTGACCGCCTGCCCGCGCCCGCGTTTTCGCCGAGCGCCGAAGAAATCGCCGGGCCGTACAGCGAGCCGCTGGATCCGAACGAGCCTGATCTGGAAGACGAGGTTGTCTTTGATGAGGACGCGGAAGATGAGATCGAAGAGGACATGGGTCCGGAAATTGAAGACGATGAGGATGATGAAGACGGAGAGCTTGATCTGCCCATCGATCCAAGCGAGTTCGGACCTGAAGAGGATCTGCTGACCGAGGACGATCTCGATGCCGAGGCGGAACTCAAGCCAGGGCGGGACGACCAGCCAATTCACCGGACGCATGGTGAGTTTGAGCAACATGAAACTTCCGTTGCGATCATTGGGCGGCCCAACGTGGGCAAGTCGACGCTGCTGAATGCGCTGACCGGGACTTCGCGAGCGATCGTTTCGCCCATTGCCGGGACGACGCGTGACGCTGTCGATGAAGTCGTCGAATACGACGGGCAGCGGCTGCGATTGATCGATACAGCGGGAATCCGGCGCAAGGGCAAGACGCATTTGATGGCGGAGAAGCTATCGGTCGTCATGGCGCGGCGGCATCTTGAGTCGTGCGATGTGGCGATTCTGATGATTGACGCGACCGAGGGTGTGACCGCGAACGATGCGCACATTGGCGGCTATGCCCATGAGAGCGGGCGGTCGGTGATCGTCGTCGTCAACAAGTGGGATCTGCTGACTACCGCGCGCACCGATGGCAAGGCTCCTGCGGATCGGGCTATCTATGAGGAGCAGGTGCGGCATGCGCTCAAGTATTTGAACTATGCTCCGGTGCTCTTCATCTCAGCGGCGGAAGGAAGCAACCTGAAGAAGCTGATGCAGGAGGTCAAGCACATTGCCAAGGAGCGTCGCAAACGCGTCACGACCGGGCAGATGAATCGCTTCCTGGACAAGATCGACTTCCAGCGCGCTCCTGTGCCGATGGCCAAGCGGATTCGCATCTTCTATATGACGCAGGCAGCTGTGGCTCCGCCGACGTTTGTGCTGTTCACGGACCGCAAGATTCAGCTCCACTTTGCGTTTCAGCGCTTCCTGGAGAACCAGATTCGACAGAATTTCGGGTTTGAGGGAACGCCGATCTGGTTCAAGATTCGGGCCCGGAACGCGGATAAGAAGTAGCCGAAGTCAGGCTGCAACCCGCTAAGACTGGTGGTATGCTCACGCTATGCAATTTACCGTCGAACTACCGGACTCTCTCGCCCAGCAGATTGTCCCTGCGGGCGCGGATCCATCTCGGGCGGCGCTGGAAGATATGGCGGTGGAAGCTTTCCGGGCGCATCGGTTGACAGAGAGCGAGCTGGCGATGCTGCTCGGTCTGGATCGCTACGAATTGGATGGCTTTCTGAAGCGGCGCGAGGTGTGGCTCGAATATTCGCTGAAGGATCTGCAGCAGGATATCGAAGTGCATAAGCAGCTGGGTTTGTAGGTAGGACTCGAAAGATGCGGGTCGTACTCTGTGATACCTAGCCGCTACGCTACCTCATTCTTATAGGGCAAAGCCGCCTCTTCGACCAGTTATACGGCAGGATTATTATTCCTGTAAAAGTTGCAGAGGAATTACAAGCCGAGCGCACACCAGAGGCTGTTCGCTTATGGATGCAGACGCCTCCGCTTTGGCTGGAGATACGTGAGCCTGCTGATACAACCGGGGCGGCACATGTTTCCACCGCGCTCCATGCAGGGGAGCGTCAGTTGCTCCTTGGCGCGCTCACTTGGAAACCGGATCTGATTGTGATGGATGACCGGGCAGGCGTAGTTGAAGCGCAACGATTGGGTTTCACTGTGACTGGCACGCTGGGCGTCCTGGCCAGAGGTGCGGAGCTGGGTTATGTCGATCTGAAGCTAGCTTTACGGGAGCTTCAAGGGACAAACTTTCGCGTTCATCCCAAGCTACTCGCAGCGATGCTGGCAATTGACTCAGAGGACAAGTCCTGATCTACATTCAAAGCAAACATCCCACTTACTCTGACCTTGATGGATTGCCGGGGCCGGATTCGCCGTCCTGAGTTATCGGTGAGTTACTCGGTAGCAGGAACCACGTCGCGATAATGGCCAATAGCACCAGCGCGATGGCCCACAGCAGGCCGTGCTGGTCGAGGATCTGCGTGGCGATAGCGGTGGCGAGAATGAAACATCCGCCCCAGACGCAGAAGGCGGCGATGAAGCGGATCAGCAGCTTCATCCAGAGCAGTTCCCGCATCTGCGGCATCCAGCGGCGGAAGTAGCCTAGCGGGTCGATATAGAAACTGCGCGCGGCGTAGATGATGTACGCGCCGAGGGCAGCGCGGAGCACGAATTCAACGATGGGATTGGACAGGATTTCCTGAGCGCCCAGCATCGCCATCGGCAAGCTACCCCCTCATGACATTAGACACCGGCGGGCGAAAAGTTTCTTCGGCCTGATTCATTTGCAAAACTGTTTGCCCACCAGTCGTCGAAAGCTGCCAGGGCGCGCTCGCAGACGATGCGATGGCGCTCTTTCTTGTCGCGGACTTTCTTGCGCATTTCTTCTTCGAGTGGGACGAGCAAATCGAACGTAATGTTGGCTGGCTGGAAGTGCTTCGGATCGGCTTGCGTGATGTAGTTGACCAGCGAGCCCAGGGCCGATTGACGCGGCGCGGCCGTGGGGTCTTCCCCGTGCGCGATAGCTGCGGCGTAGATGCCGGCGAGCAGGCCAGAGGCGATCGATTCGGTGTAGCCTTCGACGCCTGAGATCTGCCCGGCGAAGAAGATGTGCGGGTGAGCTTTCATGCGCAGGCGGTCGTCGAGCACGGTCGGCGAATTGATGTACGTGTTGCGATGGATCTGGCCGTAGCGCAGGAACTTTGCGTTCTCGAGGCCGGGGATGAGGCGGAGAACTTTTGCCTGCTCGCCGTACTTGAGGTGATTCTGGAAGCCGACGAGGTTGTAGCTGTCGGCACGCAGGTTTTCCTTGCGCAGCTGCACGACGGCCCACGGGGTCTTGCCGGTGCGCGGGTCGCGCAGACCTACGGGCTTCATGGGGCCGAAGCGCAATGTATCGGGGCCGCGACGGGCGAGGATTTCGATGGGCAGGCAGCCTTCGAAGTACTCGGCCTTCTCCCACTCCTTGGCTTCGGCGGCCTCGGCGGTGGTGAGGGCGTTCAGGAAGATGTCGTACTCTTCGCGGGTCATCGGGCAGTTGATGTAATCGGCTGTACCCTTGTCCCAGCGCGCGGCGAAGTAGACGCGATTCATGTCGATGGTTTCGGCGTCGACGATGGGCGAGATGGAGTCGTAGAACGCGAGATGATCGGCGCCGGTGAGCTTGGCGATCTCGGTGCTGAGGGCATCTGAAGTCAGCGGGCCTGAAGCCACGATGGTCAGCGTGTTCTCATCCGCATCAAGCGACGTCACTTCGTCGCGGATGACGGTGATGCGCGGCTCGGCGGCGATGGCTTCGGCGATGAGGCGCGAGAACTCAACACGATCCACGGCGAGCGCATGACCAGCGGGGACGGCTGTTGCGTCGGCGAGGGCGATGAGGCGCGAACCAGCGCGGCGCATCTCCTGCTTGAGCAGCCATGGGGCGGTATTGGGCGACTCGCTCTTGAGGGAGTTGGAGCAGACCAGTTCGCCGAACTCAGTGGTCTGGTGGGCGGGGGTCAGCAGCGGCTTTCCATCGACTTCACGGCGCATCTCGTGGAGCTCGACTTCGCACCCCAGGCTGGCTGCGGTGAGCGCAGCTTCAGGACCAGCGAGGCCGCCGCCGATGACGCGGATTTTCTTTACTGTCGAGCTCATGCCTGCACCTCTGCTTTATCGTGCGCGGCCAGCTTGGCGATGGCTTCCGTGGTCATGCGGACGTTGCGCCACTCGTCGAGGAAGTCTGCGCCCAGGGAAGCATAGAAATCGACCGCCGGGGTGTTCCAGTCTAGGACTTCCCATTGCAGGCGCGGGCAGCCTTTTTCGACGGCGATTGCCGCGACCCGCGCCAACAGCGCCTTGCCGATGCCCAGGCCGCGGAACTCGGGATTGACGAAGAGGTCTTCGAGGTAGAGACCGGGGCGGCCGGTCCAGGTGGAGTAATTGAAGAAGTAAAAAGCGAAACCCGCCGGTTTCTGGCCCTGTCCGAGATCGTGCTCGGCGATGATGCAGTGGAAGTAGGGATTTTCGCCGAAGCCGTCGCGGAGCAGGTCGGCTTCTGTCGCAGTTACTGCGTCTGGCTCGCGCTCGTAGATGGCGAGGCCGCGAATGAATGCGAGGATCAGCGGCACGTCAGCGGCGACGGCAGGACGAATCGTTGTTTTGAGGTTTGAAGACATCGTAAGGGGATCGACCAATCTGAAATCGAAGATTTGCAGGCTCTGCATGTGCAAGAATCGCCTGGCGCGCAGGAGCGAGGAAGAAAACGGCTGTTCCTCAGGACCGGCTCATAGTACAACGTTACCTGAATCCGCATTCAAGCGGCTGGAGAGTGAAGTGCGTCGGACAACGATTGCGATTTTAACTGCGATTCTCATACCTGCCGGAGCGTTGCTCTCCTGTGTCTCAAACGCACAGGGGCCGCTGCCGAAGGCGCTTCCGCACCCTGGAGTGACTGCGAAAGAGCCGACGCCGAAAGAGATTTTTGCACACTCCGTGCATCTGAGCGAGCTTGCGCCTGGGGCCGCGATGCAGTGCTCGGTGTCGGGTACGGTCCGCGACGCGAAGGGTGCGGCACTGGCTGGAGTTTCTGTGCGTATCGTCGAGGCGAACGGCGCGATTCATACGCTGACCACCGATGTTGCAGGCAGATATTGTGGAGTGGGACTGCCTGCGGGCAAATATTCCCTGCTGATCGACCGGGCTGGCTTTCGTTCTACGCGGCTGGATGCTCTGACCGTGGCAACGGGCCACGCACCGCAGGCGGATGTGGCGATGATTGCAGCTCCCGAACCGACCATCTCAGGGTCTGCGCACCCGGGTCCGATTGCTCCTCCGCCACCTGCTGCCCCCACTCCTCCGGTGCAGCTGGCCCCGCCGCCACCGCTGCCGGCGGTGTCCCAACCGGTTCACTCGGATCCGGCTTACTCTCTGGCCGAGCAGGAGGCGGCGTGGTTTCAACAGCTCAAGAACGGCTCCATTGTCTACGATGTGCCGCAGCAGATGACCCTTGGCGAGCCGGAGACGGTTGCTGTGACAATCTACGGATACAAGGCGGCCGTGCCTGCCAGCCAGGGAGACCAGACGCTGCCTGCGCAGTTGAAGGTGGCCGAGTTCATGCGGGTGGAAATCTCGCAGGCCGATAATCCGAACGAGTTCACCATTGTCCACGGAGATAACCCGGACGAGCAGTTTGTGCCGCTGAACGGCAGCCAGACGTGGACATGGACGGTGACGCCGAACCATACTGGCGACAACCAGAAGCTGAAGTTTCAGGCCTTTGTGATTTACAAGGACCCGGCGCAGAATGTGCAGCAGCCGTTGGATTCGACAGACAAGACGGTTACCGTTGGCACGCGCAGTATCGGTGACCTGGCGCATGATGCGAAGGACAATTTCTGGCTGCACCCGATGAACTGGGTGAAATATGTATTGCCGGGAGGCGGCGGGTTTATCCTGCTGGGCCTGCTGATCGGCTGGCTGAAGAAGAAGCGCGATAAGAAAGACGATTCTGAATAGTCAAGGAACCGGCCCGGACCGAAGATTCGCCGCATACATCGACGGGAGCGGCAATGTTGAAGCAGCCGCGTTTTTGCCGGAACCTCTCCGCCAGAACACTCCGCGTTTGGGCGCGGACGGTACCATAAACGAGTGAGTACTGAGCCTTCATCCCGTATACGTTCCGTCGTTTGCCTCTCGGGAGGCATGGATAGTTGTGTAACCGCCACGCTGGCCGCGCAGGAGACGGACGCGTATGCCCTGCACTTCAGCTACGGCCAGCGTACCGAAGCGCGCGAGTTGACCGCTGCCCGCGAAGTGGCGACGCAGCTGAAAATGACCGATTTTCTGCATCTTCGCATCGACCTCTTTCGCACGATTGGCGGCTCTGCGCTGACTGACTCCAGGATCGCCGTGCCCGATGCCGGGCCGTCGGAGGAGATTGGCCAGCAGGTGCCGGTGACCTATGTGCCCTTCCGCAACGCGCATTTTCTCTCGGCTGCGGTGAGCTGGGCCGAGGTGCTGGGCGCCGAGCGGATTTACATTGGCGCGGTGGAACAGGACAGCTCCGGCTACCCGGATTGCCGGCCAGCGTATTATGAGGCGTTCCAACAACTGATACGAACCGGTACACGAGACGGCAAAATTGAGATGCGGACACCGCTCATCGCCATGAATAAAGCGGAGATTGTCTCGCTTGGCCTTGAACGCAAAGCACCTTTGGATTTAACGTGGTCCTGCTACAGGGAAGAGCAGGAAGCGTGCGGTACCTGCGAGAGTTGCATCCTGCGTCTGCGCGCATTTGCCGCAGCCGGAGCGTCTGATCCAATCCGTTATGCTCCGATGGAGCGGTAATTGAAGCGAAAATCCGCCGGGGTGGAAGGCTGACCTCACGTATCGCCAGCCACCTGCATCCAATACGATCGAAGGGTGAAGGCGTCGGAACGCCGCAGCCGGTACCGCCCAACCGAATTCAATCGAGCGGAGTGCTCGATGCTCGTGTCAAGACATTCAAGGAGAAGAACAATGAAACGCACATCCTTACTTTCCCTCACTGGAGCGGTGTTGCTTTCCGCCTCATTATCAGTGGCGGCCCAGAATACGACAGTTGCAACGCCTCAAACGGGTGGTGCGGGCAAGATTCACGGCCATGTGACAGACCCGACGGGCGTCCCCAAGGGTGCCGGCACCATTGGCCTCTCTACCGACAATGGCCACACGTACAAATACACCTTCCCGGTGGACGCCAAGGGTGACTTTACCGGCGACGGAATCGCACCCGGCACTTACTCGGTGATCCTGCGCCTGCCTGAAACTCCGGAAGGCAAGTTCGTCGACGAGATCGACAACGTGAAGATTGTGGCCGGATCCGATGTTCAGCAGGATGTCGACATGTCCCGCCAGGCATATCTGGACAAGATGACGCCGGAGCAGCGTAAGGAAGTCGAAGAATACAAGAAGAAAAATGCTGCTGTTACACAGGCCAACGCGGTCATCAAAAACCTGAATGCAGACCTTCTCTCGGCCCGCTCGCTGATTCGCGAGGGCGATGGGGCTCACACTGCGGCTGTGACCGCGCTTGGGGCCGGCGCCAGCAAGACTGACATTGCCGCCAAGGAAACCGAGATCAAGACCGCCAAGTTCGGTGAGGCGGAGACGCTGATGCTCAAGGACACGGGAGCCAAGCCCGACGCGGCGATCCTGTGGGTTGAGCTGGGCAATGCGCAATCCGGCCTGGGCAAGTACGAGCCCGCAGAGGCCGACTTCAAGAAGGCCATCGAACTGAACGCTGCCGCGAAGCCTCCGAAGCCGGAGATCGATGGCGGTTCGTACAGCGGTTTAGGTACGGTCTACACGCGCACCAAGAAGATCGACGAAGCGGCAACCGCCTTTGACGCGGCGGCCAAGGCGCTGCCCGCGCAGGCTTCGCTCTACTACTCAAACTTTGCAAAGATGCTGTACTCGGCCAACAGCTCTGGCCAGCTCAGCAACCCTGACGCGCAGGCTGCGGCGGCGGATAAGGCCATTGCCGCTACTCCGGCGAGCAACACGCCGGCCTACGGAATCCTCTTCTACCTGAAGGCCCAGGCTCTCACTCAGAAAGCCACTTTCGATGCAGCGACGCAGAAGATTCAGCTGCCTGCCGGAGCGACGGAAGCTTACCAGAAGTATCTCGAATTGGACCCGACCGGGCCTTTTGCCGAGGACTCCAAGGGTGTGCTCGCCGCGGCCGGACAGAAGGTCGAGAGCAAGTTCAAGGCGAAGAAGTAGTCTTACTCAATCAAGTGGCGGCTTCCGTGGCTCCTCACAGGGCTCCGGAAGCCGCCATTTCCTTTTGCTGCGCTCTTTTTTCCTCCTATTTCGCGGCTGCAACCGCCCACTACAATCGAATCGATGGTGGGAACTCTTCTCAGCTATGCCGAGGCCGCGGAGCAGGTGCGGCGGTTTCTCGTCGCCCGGGCGGAATACGCCGATTCTTCCGCCGCTGCCGAGCGAGCGTCGGAATGGGTGCCGCTTTCTACGGCGGCGGGGCGAGTGCTTGCAACTGGGGTTCGGGCTGACCGGGATCAGCCGCCTTTTCCCCGCTCGACGCGGGACGGTTTTGCCTGCCGCGCTGCCGAGGCGAGTACCCACCAGTTCCTCTTTCTCGCCGGGCGGCTAAAGGCCGGGGAAACCTCCAGCGGAGTGCTGAATACCGGCGAGGCGTGGGAGATTATGACGGGCGCAGCCGTCCCTGCCGGGGCGGACGCTGTCTTCATGGTGGAGCATGTGGAGATCGGCCCGGAAGCCGACTTTGTCCGGCTCGCGGAGCCGCGCACCCTACAGCCGGGTGAAAATATCGTTCCCCAAGGGGCTGAGGCGCTGGCTGGGGATCTGCTCATTCCCCCGGGAGTCCGGCTGAGCGCTCCGCAGATCGCACTAGCGGCGCAATGCGGGTATAGCTCTCTCGAAGCTGCAGCGAAGCCTCGAGTTGCGATCCTCTCGACTGGCGATGAACTGGTGCCTGTCGAAGCTACGCCCGGTCCGAGCCAGATTCGCAATTCCAACGCTCCGATGCTGGCAGCGCTGGTGGAAGCTGCCGGTGGGATCGCACTGCTTTCGCCGTCGGTTGCCGACGAGGAAGGGGTGCTCGATGAAGCGATTCGCACCGCGCTGGACGCTGATCTTCTGTTGGTTACGGGAGGCATATCAGCCGGGCGGTTCGATCTGGTCGAAGATGCGCTGGCTCGGGCCGGGGCTCGCTTTCATTTCCGGGGAGTCGCCATGCAGCCGGGCAAGCCGGTGACCTTCGGCGAGATTCCCCGAGCGGACAGGGCGTCCCTTCCTGTCTTTGCGTTGCCGGGCAATCCCATCTCGAGCGCCGTCACGTTTCAGCTCTTTGCGGCTCCGGTCCTTGCGGCTCTGGGCGAAGACTCCGGTCCGCAGCCCAGATTCGCTCTGGCAAAGCTTTCGGGCGAGTGGCGCGGCAAGCCTGGGCTGACGCGCTTCCTACCCGCCAGCTGCGACTTCGCGGCGGAGGCGACGGTGCGCCTTATTCCCTGGCAGGGCAGCGGCGATCTGGCTGCTTTCGCGCGCAGCAACTGCTTCCTGATGATCCCCGCGGATGCCGCGCAGCTGATCGAAGGCAGCCTGGTGCAGATTCTCCTGCCGTAGGAGCGCTACAGCGCTTGCTCTCCGGCTTTGCGGCGTCGCACGACCGCCCAGACGCCGATGGCCACGAAGATCAGCACCAACCCTGTCAGGAAGAGCGCCAGGTGCTCATGGATCATCTTGCCGATGAGAGAGACTGCCTCAGGGCCGAGTTTAAGCACCAGCAGCGAGAGCACCAGCCAGCGGATAATGCGCCCGACGAAGACGGCGAGCAGGAAAGGCATCACCCGCATCTCGAAGACCCCGGCGGCAAAGACGAATGCCTTCCAGGGCGTGGGCGGAGGGAGCATGCTGGGTACGAGCACCGCCAGAAATTCCTGCTTCTCGAACCGCTGCCGCATTGCCTCGAACTTCTTGCGATCGACGCGCTTGAGCAGGAACACCTCGCCCCCGGCGCGGCCCAGGCCGTAGGGAACCAAACCACCGATGGCCGAGCCGGCGGCTGCCACCAGGACGTAAATCCAGAATTGCGGCTTGTTGTTCCAGACGTAGACAGCGATGAGGGCGTCCATGGGCACGGGGAGGCTGGAGGCGTCGATAATGGAGATCAGCGCCACACCCCAGAAGCCGAGCTTCATCAGCGCCGGCAACACCAGGAAGTTCCACTTCGACATCAATTGCAGGAAGAATGCTTTCAAGACAGGCCTTTGTTTCCCTCAGGTAACTTTGATGTCAGTTATTCGTCTAAGGGAGTATCGGGTATGAGGGGAATAGTGCTTCGTTTCCATTCTATGTTGCCCGCCACGTGGATTCCTGTTCGCAACTGGGCTGCCATATAGCCCAACATCCCGGAGAATGAGAGAATTAAGAGAGTTGCGAATCGAATTCCGCCGGACCAGCAAGTTCCGCCGGCCCTGAACCCCTAATGCCACCCAGCCAAACGCCGACCGACCCGAACCTTTCCGAGCCGCTGCCGCCTCCGCCTCCCAGGCGTTCTGTCGCCCTTTCCGAAGAGCGGCCGGAGGAGTCTGGTCGCGAAAGTGCGGAAGGTACGAGTGAGTCTGGTCCGGTGCCGGCGTACGGCCGTTCCGGGTCGCGCTATCTCGATTACGACACGCACGAGCTGCTCGAGAAGATCTCGGAATATGAAGACGAGCGGCGCTGGCAGCGGATTCGCGAGGGCATCTGGATCTCGATCCTGGCCCACATTCTCTTCTTTTCCATGCTGAGCTGGATTCCCCGCTACATATTCCACCAGCCGCAGGTGATTGACCCGTTTGACGCAATCAAGGAACGCAAGGATCTGACCTATCTGGACGAGCTTCCGGACGCGATCAAGCAGGTCCAGAAAATGAAGGCTGTGCCCAAGCCCATCCTGAAGCCGAACCAGACCCAGGTGGACAAGCAGACGATGGAGAAGCTGAAGGAGATGGACCGCGCCCGGCCCAAGCCTCCGCCAGTTCCGCAGAAGGCCGAGGTCACGCCGCCGCCGGCCGTCGTCCAGCCTGCCCAGCCCGTTCAGCCGCAGCCGCAACAGCCTGCCGTTGTAGCGCCGCCGCAGCCCAACCCGGCAATTCCACTGGATACGCCTCGTCCTGCTCCGGTGCCGGCCAAACCTAATTTTTCGCTGGGCCCGCAGAATCCCAACGACCAGCTTCGCCAGGCCATGCGCGACTCGGCCCATCCGCAGCAGGGTCAGGATGGCGCGATGCACTCGATCCCCATTCCAGCAGCGCCCAGCAATGCCGCCGTCGGTGGGTCGCAATTCCTCTCGGATTTGCAGGGAGTGGACTTCAGCGCCTGGAAGATCCGTTTCGACAACGAGATGATCCGCTCCTGGTATCCGCTTATCCCCGAGGAAGTGAAGCCGCCGATCGGCAAGCGCGGCATCGTTGTCGTCCGCTTCAAGATCCTGCCCAACGGGCGCGTAATGCCCGGCAGCATGACCCTCGACGGCCGCTCCGGCGACACGGCGCTCGACCGGGCGGCCTGGGGCGCGATTACCAGTTCCAACTACCCGCCTATGCCCCGCGAATTTCACGGGCCGTATGTTGAAATGCGCGCGACGTTCCTTTACAACGTGAACCAGTAGCCCGTTCACCAGATTGTCGGAGATTTCAGATGCGTTTTCGTTGGACTGCAGGATTACTGGCGCTCTCAGGGTTGTTACAGGTCTCGTCGGCCGTTGCCCAGTCTGTCCCGGCTGCGCCTGACCAGGCTCCAGCGAATCCGGCCCCTGCCGCCAAACCGCCCGCCATTCCGTTTGGCGCGGAAGCAAAACTCACGGACCACAAGGCTTTCCATCCCACCGAGGAACTCCCCAAGCCGGAAATGCGAACCCCGGAAGAGCGCTGCAAGGCCAGCAAGCAGGATGAGGACGCCGGCATTCGAATAGGGTTGGGAGTGGAGTTTCAGCCCTATGTGGACCGCCTGCAGCGCATCACGAATGCCAGCTGGAAACCTCTCATTCCGAAGGAAGCCGACGCTCCCGTGCGCAAGAAGGGCGTGGTTGAGGTCTGCTTCACCCTGCTGCCCAGCGGTCAGGTGGAACCGAAAAGCATGATTCTGGTAGGCCGCTCCGGCGATGATGCGCTGGATCGGGCCGCGTGGGGAGCGATTCAAAACTCGGTCTATCCGCCCATGCCGAAGGAATTCAAAGGATCCGACACCGTGATCCTCCTGCACTTCGCCTACAACACGGAGAACCATCCAGACCCGCTCCACAACCTGCCTAAACCCCCTCAACTGCCCGGCCCGGGAACCTTCACAGTTGGCTACACCAGCAAACTGTAGTGAGCCTTAGCGACTGTTCTGAGCAGGAGAGAGTGGTGTCGTCTCCGCGTGCGAATCCTTTCATGCAAAGCACAAACGTGCCTCGTATGCCTTAGAATCGTAGCGTTCGTTCGTACCCGAATTCCTACTGTCTTCTATTCGCTGACCGCCAGAAAGGCCTCTCCTCAATGAACACCTTCGCCAGCCGGGCTACGCTGACAACCGGCGCCAAGAGCTACACCTACTACCGTCTCCCCGCGCTCCAGGAACGTGGTTTCAACCTTTCCCGCCTGCCGTTCAGCCTCAAGATTCTGCTGGAGAACCTGCTTCGCCGCGAAGACGGCGTGAATGTGACTGCTTCCGATATCGAGTTCCTGGCCAAGTGGGAGCCGGGCGCTGAGCCGAGCCGCGAGATCGCGTACATGCCGGCGCGGGTACTGATGCAGGACTTTACCGGCGTTCCGGCGATTGTCGATCTAGCCGCGATGCGGGACGCGATGAAAACTCTGGGCGGCGACCCGGAAAAGATCAATCCGCTACAGCCGGCCGAGCTGGTCATCGACCACTCCGTTCAGGTGGACGAGTTCGGTTCGCCATCCGCGTATGACGCCAACTCGCTGCTCGAATTCCAGCGCAACCGCGAGCGCTACGCCTTTCTGAAGTGGGGCCAGACGGCCTTCCGTAACTTCTCGGCTGTGCCGCCAGGGATGGGCATCTGCCACCAGGTGAATCTCGAATACCTGGCGCGGGTAGTCTTCACTGCCGAAGTTGCTGGGGAACAAGTGGCCTATCCTGACACGTTGGTTGGCACCGACTCGCACACCACGATGATCAACGGCCTGGGCGTGCTGGGCTGGGGCGTCGGCGGCATTGAAGCCGAGGCGGCCATGCTGGGCCAGCCGGTTTCCATGCTGATTCCGCAGGTCGTCGGCTACAAACTGACCGGCAAGCTCAAGGAAGGCGCGACCGCGACCGATCTGGTGCTGACCGTGACCGAGGCCCTGCGCAAGCTGGGCGTGGTCGGCAAATTTGTCGAGTTCTACGGGCCCGGGATTGCCGAGCTGCCGTTGGCCGATCGCGCGACCATCAGCAACATGGCGCCTGAGTACGGCGCGACCTGCGGCATCTTCCCCGTTGACGAGGAAACGCTGCGCTACCTGCGCCTGACCGGCCGCAGCGAAGAGCAGATCGCGCTGGTTGAGGCCTATTACAAGGCGCAGGGACTTTTCCACACCGCCGATTCTCCCGAAGCGGAGTACACCCAGACGCTCTCGCTCGATCTAGCTACTGTTGAGCCGAGCGTGGCCGGACCGAAGCGTCCTCAGGATCGCGTGCTGCTGTCGGAGACCGGAGCCAGCTTCCGCAAGCAGTTGCCCAACCTGCTCGGCCCCGCAGCCAAGCCGGCTGGGGAACGCACGGCATCGCTCTGGTCCGCGGCTACAGCCGTCCTCGACCGTGTGCTGGGCAAAGAGCCAGCCGCACAGATTGAGGCCGACAAAGCCCGCGGCGAAAACGAGGGTCTGGATCGCGGCCTCGAAGTCGCGACCAGCCAGAACGGACACAGCCCCGCTGCCAACACCGTCCAATCGCGCTTCGGCATCAATCCGGACACCTATCTTGATCACGGCTCAGTCGTCATCGCAGCCATTACCAGCTGCACCAATACTTCGAATCCCTCGGTGATGATCGCCGCCGGCCTCCTCGCCAAGAAGGCTGTCGAGAAGGGCCTGACCGTTCCGCCGTGGGTCAAAACTTCGCTGGCTCCGGGCTCTCGCGTCGTGACCGACTACTACACCAAGGCCGGCCTCTTGCCGTATCTCGAAAAGTTGCGCTTCAACGTGGTCGGCTACGGATGCACGACCTGCATCGGCAACTCCGGCCCGCTGCCGCAGGATGTTTCGGACTCGATCAATGAGCATGGCCTCGTCGCTGTGTCCGTGCTGAGCGGCAACCGCAACTTCGAGGGTCGCGTGAATGTGGATGTGCGCGCCAACTACCTGATGTCGCCGCCGCTGGTCGTTGCTTACGCCATCGCTGGACGCATCGACCACAATTTCGACAAGGATTCGCTCGGCCTGGACCCCGCGACCGGGCAGTCGGTCTTTCTCAAGGACATCTGGCCGACCCAGGCCGAGGTCAACGACGCCATTGCACTCGGCGTGAATAGCGAGAGCTTTACCCGCGAGTACTCGACCGTTACCCTTGGCGACAACAACTGGCAGGGGCTCAAGTTCCCGCTCGGCGACACCTACGAGTGGGAGCCGGACTCGACCTACATCCGCAAGGCGCCTTACTTTGACGGCATCACCCCGACTCCCGCGCCTGTCTCCGATATCGCCGGAGCCCGTGTGCTGGCCATTCTTGGCGACTCGGTCACGACGGACCACATTTCCCCTGCCGGAAGCATCAAGACCAGCGGCCCGGCGGGCAAGTATCTCGCCGAACATGGCGTGCGTCCTGCCGACTTCAACAGCTACGGTTCGCGGCGCGGCAACCACGAAGTCATGGTCCGCGGGACGTTCGCGAACGTACGGCTGAAGAACAAGCTCGCCCCCGGGACCGAGGGCGGCGTGACCCGGCTGCTGCCGGAAGGCACCGGCATGTCGATCTATGACGCCAGCGTGACGTACGCCGAGCGCGGTATTCCGCTGGTCATCCTGGCCGGCAAGGAATACGGCTCGGGCTCAAGCCGCGACTGGGCCGCCAAGGGTCCGAAGCTGCTGGGCGTACGCGCTGTGATCGCCGAGAGCTTCGAGCGCATTCACCGCAGCAATCTGGTCGGAATGGGCATCCTGCCGCTGCAGTTCTCGGACGGCGAAACCGTCGAGTCCCACGGCCTGACCGGCGAAGAGCTCTACAGCTTCCCCGGCCTGAAAGCCATGCTCGACAGCAAGTTCGCCGGCGGCAAAACACTCAACGTACAGGTCAGCTCCCCGGACGGCACCACCAAGCTGATCGCCTGCAAAGTCCGCATCGACACCCCGCAGGAGATCGCCTACTACGAACACGGCGGCATCCTGCAGTACGTCCTGCGCTCGCTGGCTGTGAACTAGGGGATGACGCGAGCGAACGAGCAGTACGCGTACTTCACCGTTACTGGCGATTTCGAGCCCGAGGCCATTACGGAGGTTCTCGGGCTCCAGCCTACCGACGCATGGAAAAAGGGCGACCGAAACGAAACGACTCACTACGAACGAAAGTTCAGCAGGTGGTCGCTACGCTCCCGTCGCCTTGACATCGAAAAGCTGGAAGATCATATTCGCGACGTTCTGAATCAACTGGCTCCGCATGCTGACCGGGTAAAACAACTGGTCTTTGACCTAGGTATGGGCGAATTGGTGTGCGTTGGGTATTTTCATTCAGACTATCCCGGCTTTCATTTGGACAGAGAAACTATCACGGCGATGGCTCACATGAACCTTGAACTTGATTGCGACTTCTACTATCTCTATTCCGATCGTCGCGACGATTCTTAGACAAAGCGCCAAAATCAGATGAGGATTACAATCAGTTCATCGGGAACGATGGAGTTCATATGACTGCCACACTCAACGACCAAGGCCAGATCACAATTCCTGAAGAACTGCGAACTACTCTTGGCTGGGAGCCGGGCAATAAGCTGGTCCTTGATGCAAATGAGAAAGGGGAACTTGTGCTTCGCCCGGAACACATTGCTTCTGACTTTGATCCGCTTCGCTTTGAGAGAGCTGTTGGGATTCTCCCGCCATGGCCAGGGGGAACGGATGCCTACATGGCCTTTATCCGTGGCGAAGATGAATGATTCTCATCGATAGCAATATCCTGCTCGATATATGGCAAAACGACCCGATATGGGCTTCTAGATCTGCAGCTGCTCTTCAACAATTAGCTTCTGCCGAATAGCTTGCAATCAATTCCATCATCTTTGCAGAAGTGTCAGTGCGCTTTGCATTGAGAGCTGACGTAGATCGCGCCTTATCCAGTGCAGGCATTGCCGTTTTGAACACGCCAAATGAGGCCGCGTTTCAAGCCGGCAAAGCCTTTCAACAATACCGGCAGCAAGGGGGCACCAGAACGGGTGTTCTGCCTGACTTCTTCATCGGCGCCCACGCTTCCGTGCTGGGTTGCGGACTTCTAACGCGGGACTTGCGCCGGTACGCGACCTACTTCCCAACTGTCCGGCTGATTACTCCTTAAAGCTCAAGGCGCGGCGATGTTAGTGCGCATCCAGCTCGATCTTGCCCTGATGCGGCGGCCGCTTGAGGAAGAAGACCAGCGGCACCAGCAGCAGAAGAAGCACCCCCAACATGCGGAACTGATCCATGTAAGCAAGCAGCGTAGCCTGCCGCCCCATGGCGTTGTAGACCTGCGCCATCGCCGAGTAAGTGCCGTCGAAGGCATTGCCAGCGCCCGCCGCAGCCCGCGCTACGAACTGCTGCAGCGCGCCATTCGAAGCCACCATATGCTCGCCCAGAATCTGCTGATGCAACTGCGCCTTGCGCTGCAGCATGGTGCTCACCAGCGCGATGCCCAGGCTGCCGCCCTCGTTGCGCATCAGCGCGTAGAGCCCCGCGGCCTGCGAGCTCTCCGTCTTAGGCAGGAAGCGGAACATGATCGTGCTCAGCGGAACGGTGACCAGCCCCACGCCCATCACCTGGACGATGCGCGGCAAGACAAGATCGCGCTCAGCAATGTCGAGGTTCAGCGCGGACATCCACAGCACGCCGCCTGCAATCGTGAGCAGGCCAAGGAAGATCAGCCTGCGCGGGTCGAAGCCTTTCGTGAGCACATAGCCGACCAGCGGCACTTCCAAAATTGTGAAAATACCCGCCGGAGACATCGCGAAACCTGCCGTTGTCGCGTCATAGCCCATCATCTGCTGCATGTAGTTGGGTAGCAGATACGTAGTTGCATAGAGCGCCGAGTAAAGACCCAGCACGATGATGCAGCAGCAGAGAAAATTTCGTTCTTTCAGCAGGCGCAGATTCACGATCGGGTTATCGCGCTTCAGCTCCCAGATCACCGCCGCGATGAGCGAAATGCCGGCAACGGAGGCGAAGAAGACGATGAAGGGCGAGCCCAGCCAGTCCAGCTCCTGCCCCTTGTCGAGCACGATCTCAAGCGTCGCCAGCCCAAGCGAGATCAGCCCCAGCCCGCCCCAGTCGACCGACAGCCTGCGCGCCTTCGCCTTGGTCGCCGCCATGTGCTCGGGGTCCTGCAGCACAATACGCGTCAGAAAGAGACAGAGCAGGCCAATCGGAATGTTGATATAGAAGATCCATCGCCAGGAGTAGTTGTCCGTGATCCACCCGCCGAGCGTGGGGCCGAGCACCGGCGCGCAGAGAATCGCAACCGTGTAGACCGCCATGGCCATGCCACGCTTTGCCGGAGAAAAGCTGTCCGCCAGAATGGCCTGCACCGAGGGCTGCAATCCGCCGCCAGCCAGCCCCTGCAGCACGCGGAAGAGAATCAGTATCCCCAGCGTCGGAGCCAACCCGCACGCGCCGGAAAAGATCGTAAACAGCGCCACCGAGGTGAGGTAGTAGCGCTTGCGGCCCATCACCGAGGAGATCCACGCGCTGATGGGCAGGATGACCGCATTGGCAACGAGATAGCTGGTCAGAACCCACGCGCCTTCGTCGTTTGAAGCCGAAAGGCTGCCGGAAATATGCGGAAGCGCCACGTTAGCAATGGAGCTGTCGAGCACCTCCATGAAGGTGCCCAGGGTCACGACGATAGCGACGATCCAGGGATTGAAGAGCTTCGGGCGCGGCGTCCGCTCATTGTCGAATTGAGGCACCGAATCAGCCAGCGCCTGTTCGGCGGACGGCTGTCCAGCTTCTAACAACTCCTCATCTAAGACCGCACTCGACATAATGACCCGTTGGTCATAGTATATGACCCATCGGTCATTTCATCAAACTGCACGCAAGCTGTAAGCTGGTCAGGACCGCAGGAACCCCGGAAAATTGCCCACAGCCACCCCAACCCGCAAGCAGGTCATCCAGGACTTCCGCCGCAAGGAGATCCTGACCGCCGCCGTGAAAGTCTTCGGCCAGAAGGGCTTTGACGCGACCCTGATGGCGGACATCGCCAAGGCCGCCGACCTGGCCAAGGGCACGCTCTACATCTATTTCCCGTCAAAAAACGCGCTGTATGAAGGCGTGGTCAAGCAGGCACTCGCCGAGCTGGCGCAGTTGACCGAAGAACACATGCAGCGGGAGACGGAGTTTGGCGGCAAGCTGAAGGCGTTCATCCGGGTCCGCATCGCCTACTGGCAGGAAAAACAGGCGCTCTACCGCGTCATCCTCACGCTGGGCCGCGAGGGCAAGAGCAAGAAGCGCAGCATCGCCTGGCAGCGCGAAGTGGCGCAATACCTGGCGCGGATGTTCGAAGCAGCCGCCGCGGAAGGCCAGATTCCGCAGCAGGATTTCCTTGCCTCCGCATGGGCGGCAATGGACGCCATCCGCGGCGTCAACGAGCGGCGCGTCTTCGGCGAAGGCACCTCGCCTGAGCAGGATACCGACTTCCTGACCGCATTCCTGCTGCGCGCTATCGGGTGCAAATCAGCCTCCGTGTCGCCGGCGATGCGGCATGGCTGAACGTCATCCAGGAGCCCGCACTGTGCTATCGTGAGGGGTTGGCCCCATTGCGGAAAAGCCTTGTAAACAGGCGCTGCGAGCAAATCAGGCCCAGAAAAACTCACTATGCCTCACGACCTGCCCAAAGCCTACGACCCCACCGCCATTGAAGACAAATGGGCGGAGTACTGGGTCCGCGAAAACCTCTTCGCCCAGCCGACGCCGGAGCCCGGCGCTGCCGTCAAAGAGCCCTTCACTATTCTTCTCCCGCCGCCGAACGTGACCGGCCGTCTGCACATGGGCCACATGCTCAACCAGACGGAGATGGACATCCTCACCCGCTGGCACCGCATGCTGGGCGACACCACGCTCTGGCTCCCCGGAACCGACCACGCCGGCATCGCCACGCAGATGATGGTGGAGCGGCAGCTCGTCTCCGAAGGCTCCAGCCGCCAGGCGCTGGGCCGCGAAGCTTTTGAGGCGCGCGTGTGGCAGTGGCGCGACCAGTACGGCAAGGCCATCCTCGACCAGATGAAGCGCCTCGGCGCGTCGGTTGACTGGCAGCGCGAATACTTCACGATGGACGCCGGCCTGTCGGTGGCTGTGCGTGAGGCTTTCGCCCGCCTCTATCACCAGGGGCTGATCTACCGCGGCGCGTACATCGTCAACTGGTGCCCCGGCTGCCAGACCGCCGTCAGCGATCTTGAAGTCGTCCACGAAGAAGTCCTCGGCAAGCTGTGGGAGATCCGCTACCCAGTCATCGGCGATGGCAAGCCCACGGGCGAGTATCTGACCATCGCGACGACGCGCCCGGAAACGCTGCTCGGCGACGTGGCCGTGGCCGTTCACCCCGAAGACGAGCGCTTCCTGCATCTGCACGGCAAGAAGCTGCTGCTTCCTCTGGTGAACCGTGAAATTCCCATCGTGCTCGACACGTGGGTAAGCCGCGACTTCGGCACCGGCGCGGTCAAGATCACCCCGGCGCACGATCCCAATGACTACGCCCTCGGCGAACGCCATCACCTGCCCTCCATCAACGTGATGGACAACCAGGCGCGCATCGCCCTGCCCGGCAGCCCGTACGATGGGCTCGATCGCTACAAGGCTCGCGAACGCGTTTTGGAAGATTTGGAAGCGCTCGGCCTGCTCGGCAAGATTCACGATCATAAGCTCTCCGTTGGCCGTTGCGAACGCAGCAAGGACGTGATCGAGCCGCGCCTCTCCACGCAGTGGTTTGTCGCCGTCAAGAAGCAGCCGAAGAATGGCCGCCCCACGCTCGCCGAGCTGGCCATTGACGCAGTCAAGCCGGGCGCGGACGGCAAAAAGCCCATCCAGTTCACGCCGCAGATGTACGAAAAGACCTATCTCAACTGGATGGAGAATATCTACGACTGGTGCATCAGCCGGCAGCTCTGGTGGGGCCATCGCATCCCTGCGTGGCATTGCGGAACGTGCCAGAAGATCACTGTGCCTCAGCCGGGCCAGGCGGAAGATCCCACAGCCTGCGAACACTGCGGGAGCACCGCGCTCACCCAGGAAACCGACGTGCTCGATACATGGTTCTCGTCCGGCCTGCTGCCGGTTTCTGTCTTCGGCTGGCCCTTTTTGGGACCGGATATGGATGGCAGAGCAAGCGTCGATTTCCAGACCTTCTACCCCACCAGCCTGCTCGTCACCGGCTTCGACATCCTCTTCTTCTGGGTGGCGCGGATGATCATGCTGGGCTGCTGGTTTGCCGGGGACGTGCCGCTGCCCGACGGTAGCCCGCGCCCGCTGGCCGAGTCCGTTCCCTTCCGCGATGTGTACATTCACGCGTTGGTGCGCGATGCCAATCGCGAAAAGATGTCCAAGACCAAGGGCAACGTCATCGACCCCATCGGGATCGTGCAGAAGTATGGCACGGACGCAGTGCGCTTCACGCTGGCCTCGATGGCCTCGCCGGGTACGGATATCGCGTTCAACGAAGCGAGAACGGAAGGCTACCGCGCCTTCGCCAACAAAATCTGGAACGCCGCCCGCTTCCTCTTCATGAACGTGGATCGCGCTGCGGAAATTGGCATCGCTGTAGACCCGGCAGCGCTGGGCGGAATGCCTTCTTTAACCTACAACGCTCATGATGAAGACATCTGGATCGTGGACAAACTCAACACCGCTGTTCTAGTGGTCAATGGACGCGACGAGCAGCTTCATGGGGTATCTAGCGAGAGGGAAGGGGCGCTTCCCAACTATCGTTTCGACGAAGCTGCAAACTACATCTACAGGTATCTCTGGTACAGCTTCTGCGATGTCTACCTCGAAGGTATGAAGCTGCGATTAGACTTCAGTGAAACCGCCGACCATAAACAAAGCGAAGCAGCTTTGACAACTCTAGTACAGGTATTTGAGGCAACCCTGCGTCTGCTCTCGCCCTTCATGCCCTTCCTCACTGAGGAGCTGTGGCACGCCGTCTACAACGGTAATCCGCCCCAAAAATCCATCGCTCTTTCCCGCTACCCACACGAGGTAGTGTCGCCAATCAACGAACAGGCCGTTAACCGAATGGACCTCGCATATGGTCTCATTGATGAAATCCGGGTAGCGCGTAAGAAAATCGGCGTTGAGGAAAATGTATCCGTACCCATTGAAGTGCGAATCAGCGACAATCTTATTGGAATCGTTAGAAAGCACCAGGTGTTGATTGAGAGAAGAGCAAAGGTTAGCGAAGTCAAATTTGTCAAAGAGATCACAGCTGGTCTATTTACGCAATCTACGCAGATCTTCGACGTCGCCGTCGACTACGTGCCCACCATCGACATCCCCGCCGAGCGCGAGCGCCTAACCAAAGACATCGCCAAACTCGAAAAGGGCCTTGCCGCAGCGGAACGGCAGCTGGGCAACGAAAGCTTCCTGGCCAAAGCTCCGGCCAACATCGTCGAAGGCCTGAAAAAGCAGGAGTCCGAAAACCGCCTCCTCCTCGACAAAGCCCGTGCCGCCCTCGCGTCGCTCCCACCCGCATAACCCGTGCAGCTCTGCCCGCGAAGGCGGAGCTGTTAACCAGAAAATTAACCCCTGAAAAGTGCATAATGAAAGTCAGGGCGCGGCAGCAATAACAATCAGGCGAACGAGAAAAATAAATACCCCTCCCCCCCCGGTGTATTTGTCTTCTCTTCGCCCCCAAACAGGCGGAGTACCGGGATGGATTGGAAAAATCGCCGCATCGACGCACTGCTGGAGCAGGCGCTCACCGAAGACAAGGCGGCCAGCGACGCCACCACCAACCTCACCATCGACCCTGACCTGCGCGCCACTGCGACCGTGCTCGCGCGGCAGGAGCTGATCGTTGCCGGCCTCGGCTGCATTCCGCGGGTCTTCGAAATCTTCGCCCGTCTCGACCAGCGCTCGCCCGCGCAGACCCGTTACGAAGTCATCAGCCACCCGGAAATCTTCGACGGTGTCCGCGCCCACGACGGCCAGTCGCTGGCGGTCATCCGCCACAACGCCCGGGCGCTGCTGAGCTGCGAACGCGTCATCCTGAACCTGATGCAGCACATGAGCGGCATTGCCACGCTGACCCGCCGGTACGCCGACGAGCTCAAAGGCACCAAGGCCCATGTGCTGGACACGCGCAAGACCGTCCCCGGCCTGCGCGCGCTGGACAAATACTCCGTCCTCTGCGGCGGCGGAACGAATCACCGGCTGGATCTGTCCGACGGTATCCTCATTAAAAACAATCACATATCGCTCGGCGGAGGCGTGAAGCAGACGCTCGGCTCGGCACTGGCCGGACGCAAGCCTGGACAGCGGGTACAGATCGAAGTGCGCACCACGCAGGAGCTGGAAGACGCGCTGAAGTATGGCGCGGAAGCTCTGCTGCTCGACAACATGACGCCGGAGCAGGTTGCGGCAGCCGTCAAGCTGGTGCGCGCCGAGGAAGCCCGCCGCGAAACTGCTTCACCGACACCGGAAGGCGAAAAGAAAGCCTGGATTCCGACCGAAGCTTCCGGCGGGATTGTGCTTGAAAACATCCGTTCCTACGCGCTGGCTGGTGTCGATTTCATCTCGGTCGGCGCGCTGACCCACTCGGCTAAAGCCGCTGACATCAGCATGAGGATTAAAGCCGAAAAGCCCGGCGAGAAGCGCTGAGCGTGGCGGAACTGGATTCAGCTGATCTCAACCTTGCCGAGATCGAAGCGGCTCTTGCCGGAACGCCCTTCGCAGGAAAGCTGCATCATTTCCCTACGATCGACAGCACCAACACCTACGCGCTGGAGCAGGCGCGGGCGGGCGCGGCGCACGGCACCTTCTATGTAGCCGACGAGCAGACGGCAGGACGAGGCCGCAGCGATCATCAATGGCATTCGAACGCTGGACAGGGGCTGTATCTGAGCGTCCTATTGCGGCCTGCGCTCTCGGTTGCGGACCTGGTCTGGCTACCGCTGGCGACGGGTCTTGCGGCGCATCGGGCGATCCGCGAAGTGACTGCGCTGGATGTGGACCTGCGCTGGCCGAACGATCTATTGATCGGCGAGCGCAAGACTGGCGGAATTCTTGTCGAGGCGCAGACTGAAGCGGATCAGGCCACGGCGGCGGTGATCGGCATTGGGATCAATTTGCACCAGCAGCGCTTTCCTACGGGCCTCTCGACGGAGCCAACTTCGCTGGACCTCGAGACTGGACGCTACACGAGCCGGCAGGAGTTGCTGATTGCGCTGCTGCTGGCGCTGCATGATGAAGTCTCGGCCCTGGCTGCTCAGGCAGTCAGGCAGACGATTCCGGCACGCCTCGAAGCCATCTCGACATGGGTGGAAGGACGGCGCGTGGAGGTGCATGGGCCGCAGCCGTGTACTGGCGTGACGGCTGGGCTCGACGAGCGCGGCTTTCTCCGCGTGCGCACTGCGAGCGGGCTGGTCACGGTGACAACCGGCGGGATTCGCGCGGCGTTAGACTAGAGCTATTGATCGAGGAAACACCGCATGCTTCTGGCTCTGGATGTCGGCAACACCAATACAGTTCTCGGGCTCTACGACGATGCCAACAAGCTCGTTGCGCACTGGCGCCTTTCCACGCATCGCACGCAGACGGCGGATGAGTATGGCGTGTTCTTCGTGAACCTCTTCAACCTGCACGGGATGTCGACGACGCAGGTGAAGCACATCATCATCTCGTCGGTCGTGCCGCCGGTCGAGAGCACACTGCTGCGGGTCTGCGAAGACTACTTCAAGATCAAGCCGCTGTTTGTCGAGCCGGGCATCAAGACGGGGATGCCGGTGCTGGTGGACAATCCCAGCGAACTGGGCGCGGACCGGCTGGTGAATGCGATCGCGGCCTATGAGAAGTACGGCGGTCCTGCAATTGTTGTGGACTTTGGCACGGCGACGACCTTTGACGTGATCTCGGCCAAGGGCGAGTATCTGGGCGGGATCATTACTCCGGGCCTGGGCATCAGCGCGGACGCACTCTTCAGCCGCGCGGCAAGGTTGGGGCGCGTGGACATCAAGCGGCCTGCGAAGGTGATCGGGACGAACACTGTGGCGCATATCCAGAGCGGCCTGTACTACGGCTACATCGGGCTGGTGGACGGGATTCTGGAACGGATGATTGTAGAGATGGGCGGCACCGCTCCGAAGGTCATTGCGACGGGTGGACTGGCAGGGCTGATCTCGGAAGATTCGAAGTACATCAAGGTACTGGACGACATGCTGACGCTGGATGGGCTGCGGATTGTTTTTGAGCGCAACCGTCCCGCAGGCGCTAAGCCGACGAAGCCAGTGCGTCCGGCAAAACGCGGGAAGTCATAAGCGGCCGTGCAGAATTACTTCAACTATTTCACTGAGATCGAAGAGCATTTTCAGCGGCGGCGCGGGTCGCTGCTGCTACTTTCCACGCTGGACTGGGCGTTGATTGAAACGTGGCGCGAGGCGGGAATTCCGCTGGAAGTGGCGCTGCGTGGCATTGATGACGCGTTCGACAAGTACGATGCGCGGCAGCGCGCGAGCGCCAAGAAGCTACGGCAGGTGAACGGACTAGCCTGGTGCGCGCAGGCGGTAATGGAAGCTGCCGAGCAGCAGGCGGAAGCGGCTATTGGCATTGCTCCGGAAACAAAGGAAACAGCGAGCGCGGGGTTTGAAGCGCAGCGCATTGCCGAGCACCTCGAGTCCGCGGCACAGGCGCTGGACGCTGCCGCGATCGCCCATGACTGCCTGCATGAAGCCTGGGCTTCGGCGCTGGCGGCCATCGCTCTGCGGCTTCGGCATCTGGCCGAGGAGACGCTGTCCGGAGCAGGCGGAAATTCGACCGGAAATATTGAGGAGTTGGAGCGGAATCTGGCTACCTTGGAAGAGAAGCTTTTCGCGACGCTGACGAGCCATGTTCCCGAGGAGCTGCTGCTGCGGATCAAGACCGAGGCGGCGCGGGATCTGGCGGCGTATCGCAGCCGGATGTCGGCGGTGCAGTTGCGGCAGATCGAACAGCAGTTTGTGCACAAGCGGATGCTGGAGCATTACCAGTTGCCGCGGTTGAGCCTTTTCTACATGAGACAGGCATGAAGCTGAAGCTGGAAAAACCGGTGTATGGCGGGGATTGTTTAGCACATCTGCCCGGAGATGGCGGTAGGCCTGGGAAAGCCGTCTTCGTGCCGCTTACGTTGCCGGGCGAGAGGGTCAAGGCACACGTCACAGAAGACAAGCGCAACTTCGTCAAGGCAGAGGTGGACGAGATTCTGGAGCCGTCGCCGGAGCGGGTTGCGCCGCAGTGCCGGCACTTTGGCGTTTGCGGCGGATGCCAGTATCAGCATGCGGGCTACTCGACTCAGCTCGCAATGAAATCGCAGATTTTGCGGGAAACTTTGAGCCGCGCTGGCGTGACTGTGCCTGAGGAAATCGGAGTGCTGGCGGGTGAGCCGTGGGGATATCGCAATCGCATCCGGCTGGCGTTTCGCGGGGATGGCAGCTTTGGGTACCGCAGCCGCGGCTCGCATGAGATTGTGCCGATTGCTGAATGCCCGATCGCTGCGCCGCTGCTTTTTGAAACTGCCGAGAAGCTGGCCTGCTTCCTGGTAGAGCATCCTGCGACCCTAGCGGAGCTTGAGCTATTTGTGGCGCCGCGGGGAGAGCTGCTGTTGACTGTCTTCCTCGAACGGCCGACCGAGAATCTACCCGAGTGGCTGGAGGCGCTGTCTGCCGCAGTTCCGGCGACCGGCATCCGCGTTCAATTGGCCGATGGAGCGCTCAGTCCAACGATCCTGGGTGAGCTGGGCAAGCAATCGTTTTTCTATTTCGCCGCAGGCTTCGCATATCAGGTGGATCATGGTGCTTTCTTTCAAGTGAATCGGGGGCTGATCGACGAATTTGTGGCGCTGGTGACGGCTGGACAGCAGGGGAAGCTGGCCTGGGATCTGTACGCCGGGGTTGGACTGTTCGCGCGACGGCTTGCGGGGACATTTGACCGGGTGCTGGCGGTGGAGTCGGCGCCGGCTTCCTTTCCAGGTTTGAAGCGGAATCTTGAAGGGACGAGTTCTGTCGCGATTGGCTCAACAACGCTGGACTTTCTGCGCCGCAATCGCGAGGAACGCGAGCCTCGGCCTGACCTGATCGTGCTGGACCCGCCGCGGGCCGGGCTGGGCGAGGACGTAACCACGCTGCTGAATGCGATTTATGCGCCGAAGATGGTCTATGTCTCGTGCGACCCGGCGACTCTGGCACGCGATCTGCGTGCGCTGACGCTGGAGCGCTACCGGATCGAGAGCGTGACCCTGGTTGACATGTTTCCCCAGACCTTTCATCTGGAGACGGTTGTTCGCCTGACTCGCGGCTAGGCCTCGACTTTCCCTCTAGGCCGAGTTCGCTGCTGCTGTTAGAGTGGTCCGCAGATTTCCGCTTGATTCTTTACAGGCCTCTCAGGACTACAACGAGAAGGCGTCTCTGGCTTCGCACTTCTTCCTCAGCTTTGCCGTTTCGCCGATGGCGCCAGCCTCGGCTTGAGGAGGCGGTGTGCCTGAGACGACGGTTGCGAATCGGATTCAGCTAGCGGCACTGCCTGTGCCTGCTGCGAATCCGCTGTTCAAGCCGGTTCGGCGCACGCGTTCGGCCAGACAAGTCATCTCTCCGTTGGCATTGATTCCTCTCTTCTGCGCTGCGGTGTTGTACCTCGCGGGAATCGTGATTGCCCGGTACGCCGCTGTTCCCGTTGGTCTGTTCCTGCTTGGAGTGTTGGGGCTGGGTGCGATTGCGGCGCTGGCGATTGCGAGGGCTCCGCGGATTGCCTGGCTTCCGGTGGCGACGGTTTGGCTGGTACTGGGGATGTGGTCGGCAGCGACCGAGCCTCGATTGGAAGCCAATGTCGCGGTGGTGACTCTCTCGGACGGCTTGCTGCGAACAGTGGACGGTACGGTGGCTGAGGCTGGGCCGGTTCGAGAGCAGGCCACTGGGGATGCTGCCGATACGGATGAGGCCACGGATTCCGACGATACTCCGGCGACGGCGGAGCGCAGTCAGCGGATTGACGTACAGCTCTCGGCAGTGGAGGTTTTGTCGGAGACTTCGGACGGAATGCAGACGATTTCGCCTGAGCCTGCTGCGCGACTACGGCTGACCGTGATCTGGCCGGCTGGCGGGCTGGCGGATCCTTTGCCCTGTGGGCAGCGGGTCCGGGCGATCGTTCGGATGCGGCCGCCGGATGTGTATTTTGATCCGGGTGTCTGGGACCGTGCGGCATATCTCGAAGCGCACGAGGTATCGGCAACTGCGTCGGTTGTTGCCGGGGAGCGGTTTGGAGCTGCGCCTCGGATGGCTCTGGTCGGCGCTCCGGGATGGTCGTTCGCGTGCGCGATCCAGGGTTGGCGCAATGCCGCGAGTGCGCGACTGCAGTTGCTGCCGAGGCTGACTCGTTCGCTGCCGGGGGCGCTGCGGGCGAGCCAAGAGGATGCGGCCATGCTGACTGCTCTCCTGACTGGAGACAGGACGTATCTCACGCGCAGGATTCGGGGTGGGTTTGAGCGGACGGGGTCGTTTCATCTCATTGTGGTTTCGGGGCTTCACCTGGCGATTCTGGCGGGGTGCGTCTTTGCGCTTGCGAGAAAGGCACGACTGCCGCGCTATGCAACGACGACGCTGACGATCCTGGTGACGCTTGGGTATGCGCTGTTTACCGGGTTTGCCATTCCGGCGCAGCGATCGTTCTGGATGATCACACTGTATCTCGTCGGGCGGCTGCTTTTTCGCGAGCGCAGTCCGCTGAACGTGATCGGGTTTGCAGTGCTGTGCATGGCGGCGGTGAGCCCGCGAAGCATCTTCGAGGCGAGCTTGCAGATGACGGCGCTTGCGGTGACGGCGATCGCCGGGGTGGCTGTGCCGCTAATGGAGCCGACGGTCAGTGCTCGCATCCAGGCGACACGGGACTTGCGACTGGTGGGGATCGATCCGAAGCTGCCGCCGAGGATTGCTCAGTTTCGCGTAATTCTGCGGATGATTGCCCGAGAGCTGGAGATGGCGGCCAACGCGCGCATTGCATGGCGGGTCTTTCTGTTCCTGGTGCGGCTGGGGTTGCGATTGGCTGAGCTGGTTTTTGTGACGACGGTGGTGGAGCTGGTGCTGGCGCTGCCGATGGCGATGTATTTCCATCGGATCACGGTGTACGCGATGCCGGTGAATCTGGTGATTCTGCCGCTGCTGGGGGTGCTGGTGCCGGCGACGATGCTGCTCCTGGTGGTGCTGGCAGCGTGGCCGGCGGCGGCGTTTGTTCCGGCGGCTGTGTGTCTCGGAGTGCTGCACGGCAGTGTCTGGCTGGTGCGGACGCTGGGGGCGATGCGGCTGGGCGATCTGCGGGTGCCTGACCCGGCGGTCTGGCAGATGACGGCGGCGCTGATCTGCTTTCTGCTGGCGATAGCCCTGGCGCGGCTGCATCGGCGGACCCGACCGTGGGCGCTGGCGGCGATCGCGATGATGGCGTTGGCGGCGCTTTGGCCGAGGCCGGTCGATCACCCGGTAAATGCACTACTGTTTGAGGCAATCGACGTTGGTCAGGGAGACTCGCTGCTGCTGATCTCTCCGGATGGGAAGACGCTGCTGGTGGATGGCGGAGGCGTGGGATTTCTGCCGTACCGGAAGGTAGCGCGGACGCAAGTTCATGCCGCGGAGCAGTTTGATGTGGGGGAGGAGGTGGTTTCGGCGGTGCTTTGGTCGCGGGGTATCCGGCGGCTGGATGCGGTGGCGCTGACCCACGCGCATCACGACCATATGGGCGGACTGGCTGCTGTGCTGCGGAATTTTCATCCCCGGGAATTATGGGTGGGCAACAACCCGCCAGCTGCGGCCTATCTTGAATTGCTGCAAACGGCTGCGGATGCTGGGGTTGCAGTGCGTTCCCTGCGAGCTGGCGATACGGTCGCACTGGGTGCGATGCAGATCCGGGTGCTGGCTCCCACTGCGGACTACAAGCCGGGGCGGGAGCCGGGGAACAACGATTCGCTGGTGCTGCAGGCGCGGTTTCGGAAGACTTCGGTGCTGCTGGAGGGGGATGCGGAGTCGCCGGAGGAGCACCGGCTGCTTGCTGCAGGCGACCTGCCCAGCGGTAATCTGCATAGTACGGTGCTTAAGGTCGGTCATCATGGTAGCCGGACATCGACCGGTCCGGAGTTTCTGGCGCGGGTGGCGCCGGAGTTTGCGGTGATTTCGTGCGGGCGGCGCAATCGGTTTGGGCATCCCCGCGCGGAAATCCTGGCGGAGCTGGAGGCAGCGCATGTGCGTACCTTCCGGACGGATCGGGATGGCGCGACCTGCTTTGTGCTGGATGGGAAGACGGTTACCGCTCAGGCGATGTGCGGTGTCGCGCCCGAGCGAGACCGTTGACGAACCAGGAAACCGGCGGAATGCCGCGGCGCGGTTCAGGGTGGTCCTGAAAATCGATGCGGTGTAGTATGCAGCCAGCAGGTACGAATTCGCGACAGAAATTCACAATCGCAGATCACACATTCCGGAGGCCCCATCGCGCATGAGCCAGCCCGCTGCTGAAACCACCGTTCAACCTGCCCATCCGCCCGAAATCGATGCTTCTCGCCGACCCGGCCAGTTGCCTGGCCAGGCCTCTCAAAGCCCGGAAGAAAAAGCGGAAGAAGCACAACGCATCCGCCGGCTGCAGCGGATGGTCGCCATGGTGATGCACGTGATTCAGCAGGACCGGGCGCTGCCGGTGGAGCGCGCTTCGGCGCTGGTGGCCGATGCGCGGCGGGCGGCGCTGGCGATGTTTCCGGACAAGGCGCAGGCCTTTGACATGCTGTACTGGCCGGGATTGCAGCGGACGATGCGCGAGCGCTACCGGATGCAGTAAGGCTATTTCGCTTCGATTGTCGCCAGGCGGATGGTGATGGTGCCCCAGAATGATCGGGCGCGCATCTGCACGGGGATATGACGGTCGTCGTCGGTGTACCAGATCCAGATCTGGCCGCGGCCTTTGACGATGCCAGCCTCGGCCGTAGGCTCGACGCGAACCGTCTTGAAGGTGCCGGCGGGAGTTTTCAGCTCCTCGCGACCCTCGACTTTCATGGTAACGATGACGGTTTTGAGCGGATCCACCACGGGAAGATCGAAGCTCTTGCCAACTTCCAGTGGCTGGGACGAAGAGTAGAAGACGCCGGTGAGCAGATCGGTGAGGCACCCTGAGATGTTGGCTTCGATGTGTTTGGACTGGCCGGAGGTGAGGTTTTTTTCGTCCAGAATTGACTTGCCCCGGGCGTAATCGAGCTTGAGGGTGGAGTTGATCTGACGGCGGCCTTCGACAGTCTGCTTGTCGAACTCCGAGGTGCAGCCTTTTTCGCGATCGAAGGTGGACTGGAACTTGTCGCTGATGTGAAAGAGCAGGTTGATGGCGCCGGTGGTGTCGGCGTTGACGGACATGTGCTCGCTGGAACCGTTGGCTTCGAGATGCACGACTGCGGTGGCGGCGGGGAAGACACGCCAGTCCACGGAGTAGGTCAGGGTCTGCTTTGTCGGAAAGCTGTAGCCGGGGCGCGGAGCGGGAAGCGGCGGAATGGAGGAAGAAACGCTGGTCTGCGGAAGTGCAGGCTGAACGGGTGTGGGCTGCTGGGCGAACGCTTCGGGAACGATGGCAATGAGCGGCAGGCTGCAGACTGCGCCAACGAAACAAGTTTTCAACGCGCTACGCAGCTTCACCTTCAGGGCCGGCTCCTCGTTCGTGCATTCGCTTCGGCTGACACCGATATCGTTCTCAGACTCGTGGCCTCTGCCGCAGCGCTGTGCGGAAAACCCATCGGTCCATTTCTTAGACGGCTTGTGGTGCAAAAACCTGTCGCTGACACGGCTGCGAATCGCGGTATGGCGTCGATGCGGCGAAACTGGATGGTGAAACTGGCACCCAGCTAACGCCCCAGCCAGGCGTGCAGCAGCATGGCGGCAAACAGGCTCAAATACAGTAGAACGGCCCCTATAGCTGAATTGTACTCCCGGTGTTTGCGGTAGAGATCGAAGGAAAACCGGCCCGGTTCGGAGTTGTTGGCGTAGGCGGGCAGGCCTGGAGTGATGCGCGGAAGCAGCCGGGGAACGCGTCTGCAGTAGCCGTAAAACTCGGGAAATGTCTGGCTCAGGAACGCTTCTTCGGAGGCGATGACCGGGATGTAAATGAGGCTGAAGGCGACGGCAAGGATCAGCGCGAAGGGCCAGCTCATGAGGGCTAAAGCAAAGCCGCCGGCGATGAGAATCGAACCCAGATAAAGCGGGTTGCGGGTGTGGGCGTAAGGGCCGGTCTGGGTGAGTTCCCGGTTCTTCTTGACGTAGCCGGCGGCGTAGCCGCGCAGCCATAGCCCGGGCAGAACCAGCGCCAAGCTCCAGAGGATGGGCCACAACTGAGGACGGTGGGTGTAAAGCTGCCAGAGGTAGAATCCGGCGGCAACGAACCCGAGAGGCACGCGAATGCGCCTGGCAATCTTTTGCCAGCGTTGCATGAACGACAGTTCTGGCTGATTTGGAGTGCTCATCCAGACACCCATTCCGAGGTTGGGCCAGACCGCTTGCGGGCGTGGCGTTCTTCGAGCAAGAGGTCAGCGGCGGCGGCGATGACAGCATCCGGCCAAATGGTGAGCAGTCCGGCCTCAGGAGCGTCGCGGCGCGTGTGGTCCTGGCGGCTCTCGGGATTGCGCAGGACGCGAAAGCGCGTGCCGAAGGGCCCGTTACGCTTGGGGTCAGTTGGGCCGTAGATGCCGACCACCGGCTTGCCCAGCGCACACGCGAGATGCAGTGGTCCGGTGTCGCCGCCGATGACGAGAGTGGCGCGGCGGGTGAGGGCGATGAGTTGGTCGAGGGCGCAGCGAACAACGGAGCAGGGACCGTCTGCCGCACCCAGCACCTGTGCCGCGAGTTCATCTTCGCCGGGTCCGGCATTGATGAGGACCAGCGCTCCGCGATTGGCAAACTCCTCAGCGACGGCGCCGAAGCGGGCGGCGGGCCAGCGTTTTGCGCCCCACCCGCCGCCAGGATGGATGAGGATGACCGGCTTGCCCGAGATGTTCGCGGTGAGCACGCCGGGAAGCCGGTCGCACCAGGCCTCGGCTTCCAGATTGACGGGAAGGACGGGCGTGATGGGCGTGATGAGATCGCCATAGACAGCGCTTGCCAGCTCGGCATCCTGCTCAATGACGTGAGCGCCAGCGGTCTCAACGTGTTCGGTGAAGAGCCAGCGAGCTGGGCCTTCGCGAGGCTCGGCCTCGCCGATGATGCGGTGCGAACCGGCCAACCGGGAAACAACGGCGGAGCGGATGGAGCCTTGCAGGTCGAGAACTCCGTCGTACTTTGCCGCATGCATGGCGGACCGCAACTCACGAATTTCTGCCCAGGTCTGGCTGCTCAGCGGCTTCTTGCCCCAGGCTTTGGCGGGGACGAGGTGAATCTGGTCGACGATGGGCCGGGCCGGGGTGCGGGGGGCGTCGGGGGCTGCGTCTTCGTCTTCAGCGGAGAGCAGCGGCAGCCAGCGCGGGTCGATGGCCCAGTCAATCTTCCAACCGGGGTGGGCACGGCGCAGGGCGGTAATCGCCGGGAGAGCATGGAGGACGTCTCCCATGGCCCCGAGGCGTACGACCAGCAACCGATACTGAACCTGGCTTCGCAAACCCTAATTTTCTCACAGGGTGGAACCGGGGATTTAAGTTCCGAGATGACCCCGCAGCCAAACGGAGACGCTCGCAGGGTCTTCGAGCTCGACGCGCAAATCTGCGACGTGCAGAGGCGCGATTTGCTCCAGTTGAGCGTTCATCGCTCCCAGACGGACGTGATCCTTGGCAGTGGTAACGAACGCGTTGGCGCCGGTTTTCTCGGCGAGGCCCTCCAGCACGGCAAGCTCGGCGGCTCCGAATTGCTGATGATCGCGGAAGGCGTGGCGCGCGGCCAGGGTGAGGCCAGAGTCTTCCAGTCCTGCGAAGAACTGTGCGGGGCGGGCGATACCGCAGAAGGCGACGACTTTTCCACTGATCGCAGGGATTTCCATGCGGCGTTGAAAGCGCCAGATGGGCTGCGCATGGCCTGATGCGCGGAGCTTTTCCACGGCCGCGTCATCGTCCAAGGGAACCGCAAAGACGGTTGCACGGCGCAACGCGGAATACGGTTCGCGGAGGTTACCGGCCGGCAGCAGATGATCGGCGAGGTCTTCGGAGTTGATCAGGACGATGTCGATCTGACGGGCTAGCTGGCGATGCTGGAAGCCGTCGTCGAGTAGATGGATGCCGGGCGTTTCTGCGAGGACGGTTTCGGCCAGTCTGCCCGCCTCGAAGCGGCTTGCGCCGACGAAGACCGGGAGACCGGTGGCGCGGGCGATGAGCAATGGCTCGTCCCCGAGGCGGTCTGCTGCTCCTTCCGGGTTCACTTGTTCGATGGAGGTGGTCGTTCGTCCGTAGCCGCGGGAGAGGATATCGACGCAGAGGCCATCCCCTTGCAGGAGTCGGGCGATGGCTATGGTGAAGGGCGTTTTACCTGTGCCGCCTGTCGAGAGATTGCCCACGCTGATGACTGGCCATTGCAGGCGCTTTGGCTGGACTCCGGCCCAGCGCAGCGCGGCTCCCGCTGCGTAGAGCGGGACCAGGGGCAGCATCCATGGTCTACGGGGCGATCTGCGGGGCGGTCTGCGCGGAGACGGCATCAGGGGCGTCCTCCGGCTTTCAGTAAGGCGACGATTGCGCTTACGGTGCGGGCGGTGACGCCGCCCTGCCTGGTGAAGGCGGATCTTGCCCGCTCACCCAGCTCTTTCGCTTCTGCGGGGTTGAGCAATAAGCGGGTCAGTGTTGGCTGCAGTTCGGCTGGGGTTGTGATGACGATGGCCTGTTCCTGGATAAGGTCCTCGATCATCGCCTGGAAATTCTGGTAGTGGCTGCCCATAACGATGGGGACGCCGAACTGGGCGGGTTCCAGTGGGTTGTGCCCGCCTGCGGGAATGAGACTTCCTCCGACAAATGCAACCACGGCCAGTGAGTAGATCGATGCCAGTTCGCCAATGGTATCGAGCAGGACGATTTCGCCGTGGGCCAGTGGGGTATGCCCAAGGGCGGATCGTCTGCGCCACGGAAAGCCGGAACCAGTCAGCAGCTCGGCAATTGCGGGGAAGCGCTCCGGGTGGCGGGGCGCCAGGACCATGGCCAGAGCCGGATCGGCGGCTAGCAACATAGGCCAGGCGGAGAGCAGGGCGGCTTCTTCGCCTTCCAGGGTGCTGCCGGCCACCAGCAGTCGAAGTCCCTTGGAAAGCTGGCTGAGAAGCGCGGTCACTTCCGTGTCACCGGCGGCGCGGACATCATACTTCAAATTGCCGCCGACGCTGACTGTGCCGCAACCGAGCGAACGCAGGCGCTCGGCGTCAATTTCGGACTGCGCGAGGACCAGTGCGAGGCGTCGCAGGAATGGCTCCCAGAGGCCCCGCAGGCGCTGGTAACGTGGCCATGATCTGTCGGAGATGCGAGCATTCACCACGGCGACCGGAATGTTGCGACGATGGCAGCTGGTAAGCAGGTTCGGCCAGAACTCGGTTTCTGCCAGGACCAGCAAAGCGGGCCTGAGAGCGCTCAGATATGCGGCGACAGCCCAGGGAAGGTCCAGCGGGCAGTAGAAGACGCGCTCTGCTCCGAAGCGCTGCCGGGCCAGCGCCTGGCCGGTGCGGGTGGTGGTGGAGACGAAGACGCGGTAGGCGGGCAAAGCGATATCGAGTTCCGCGACGAGGCGGCTTACGGCCAGCACTTCACCGACAGAAACCGCGTGCAGCCAGATAACGGAGTGCCGGTTGCCTGCGTCCAAACGCCATTCCGCCAGCCGCTTCGGAACCCGGCCCAGGCGTTCGCCCAGTCCTTCGCGATACTTGCTGGTCGTCGCCAGTCGCCACAGCCACCACGGCGCACCCAGGATGAGCGCCAGCAACAGGCCTGCGTTGTAGAGGAACAGAGTCATGGATTCAATGCGCCGCGATACCAGCGAAGTGACCGGCAACCCTCAAATCATACAGAGGTGGCGAGTGGGCAGTAGCCCTCTGCCAAAACCGCGGCCAATCCTGATAAAGTCACTCTCGATGAGATTCTCGCCCCTCGTGACTGGAATTACAGTGTCAGCGGCTTGGCTGACGATGTGGCTGCTGCCGCCGGTGCTGGCCAGCGACCATACTCCGCCGGCGGTACAGCCGGCGACGGATTTTGCAGCGGTTGAGGTGCATGCTGACGAGCGGCTGGCCATTGCCGCCGAGCCGTACGATACCCACGAAAAGATGGAGCTGTTCCGGGTGGACTACGTTTCGCATGGCGTACTGCCGGTCCGTCTGATTGTGACCAACAACAGCGACCGGCCCATTTCACTGCGGGATGCGCGGATTCTCTACGTGACGGCGCAGGGCGACCGCATCCAGGCCGCTGACCCGGAGGATGTGGAGCGGTTGATGACGCGCAAGGAGAAGGAGGGCGGCAAGATTCCGCTGCCCGGGCCGCTGCCCTCGATCAAACTGAAGCCCAAGGCCAGCGACAAGGCGATCGAGCAGGACTTCGACACGTTCGAATTTCAGGCGTTGGTGGTAGAGGCGCATACGACCCGTGCAGGGTTCCTCTTCTATGACATTGGCGGGCTAAATCATCCGCTCAAAGGCGCACTGCTCAACCTGCACACCATCAAGGATGCGGACGGCCGGGAGCTTTTCTATTTCGAGATCCCGTTCGATAAGTATCTGAAGACGAAGTCAAGCCAGATGAACTAGCTTTCTTCGGTCAGCTTAAGTTCTTTTCGGAACTGATAAAAGCTCAGCCCCGCATCGCCCTGTTTCAAGACACGCGTCTGCTCCAGCCTGCCGTAGTTTTCTGCGAGCGGGCTTTTCTTTCGGTGCTCGGCGATCACGATGGCATCTGGCGCGAGTAGTTCTGCGCACTCGCCTCCGAGCAGGGTGAGGGTGTGTTCGTACTCAGTCGCGTCCTCGTAGGGCGGGTCAAGGAAGACGACTGCGATTTTTTCCTTAGTGGCGTTCGCCAAGGCTCCGCGCAGGTAGCGGGCGACTGACTTCTTTTCAATTTGGACAGCGGGTCCGCGAATGCCGAGATGACTCAGGTTCTTCTGCAGGATGGCGAGCGCAGGAGTGCCCTGCTCCACGAAGATGGTTCGTGAAGCGCCACGGCTTACGGCTTCAATCCCGACAGCGCCTGAGCCGGCATAGAGATCGAGAAATACTCCTCCGGCGACGCGGTCGACAGCGCCGTTCGTAAGGACGTTGAAGAGCGTTTCGCGCAGGCGGTCGGCGGTCGGACGGGTGTCCATACCGGCTGGAGCCAGCAACGGACGCGATCGATAATTGCCGGCTATAACTCGCATGTCCCGATATTTCCACCCCGCACTTTACGGCTTGGACTTCCGATATCGAAACGAATCCGCCTCGTGCTCGAGATCTCATCCGTCCGGCGAAGGCCCAACCTCTACAATGAATGGGTATGCGTGGCTGGTCAATCCCGTTAGGCCGGTGGATGGGCGTGGAAGTACGCATTCACACCTTTTTTGTGCTGCTGTCGGTGGTTTGCATTCTGTATGCGAACACCGTTGGCGCAGGCACGGCGGCCGGACTGGCCCTTTGGTTTCTCATTGGCACGGCGGTAGCTGTGCGGGAAATAGCGCGCCTGTTGGTAGCTGCCTGGCTTGGGTTACGGCTGCGAACGATCCTGCTGTTGCCGATTGGCGGACTCTTTGCCTATGCCACACCGGAAAGCCAGGAACAGGCCAACAGCGGTGGTACGCAGTTTGCACTTGCGCTCGCCGGGCCGGTTGCCAACCTGGCTACTGCTGCCGTGCTCGCGGCCACATTGACGGGGGTGAGCGGCAGTTTCGCTCTCTTCGCCATGCCATTCGTGACGCCCACAGCGCTGTTGCGAGCCGCCGTATGGTTGCAGGCATTTGTGGGCCTGCTGCACTTCCTGCCAGCCTACCCTCTGGATGCGGGACGGCTTCTGCGCAACGGCATGGCTGGCGCGCAAAGCAACGCGCCGGCCAGCCGCGCGCTTGCCGGGCTGGGACAACTGGTGGCTCTTTCGGCGATCTTCGTGGGATTTTTCATGCATGATCCGATCCTGCCTGCACTGGGCTTCTTCATCTTCATTGGAGCGCAGCTTGAGGATCAGGGCGTCTTCTTCCAGTCCGTCGTGGATACGGTGCAGATGCGCGAGGTCATGCTTACAGACTTTGCCACCCTCTCGCCTTCAGACACGCTGGCCGATGCACTTGGGCGCTGCGTGCATTCGTTGCAGGAGGACTTCCCTGTTGTGCGCGGGGCACAGCTGGTTGGCATCGTGAATCGCCAGCGCATCGTTGAGGCCTTACGCATGGACGGCAATGGCTACATTCAGGGCGTAATGTCGCGCACCTTCCAGGTCGCCAAGCCCGAAGACACGCTGGGCGCGATCATTCGCCGCATCACTGCAGGGCGCGGGCTTACGCTGATTCCCGTGGCCGAGGGCGAGAAGATCGTGGGTATGGTGAGCGTGCAGAACCTGATGACTTCCATGTCGCTGCTGGCGGAGCAGCGCAAGGTGGAGCGCAGTGAATCAGGCAACTGACCGGCCTTTGCAGATCAGCTGCCTGTTCTTGTCCACTCGCAATAGAACTGCTCTTACCTGACTTCCTGCATCGGGGTCCAGCTCGCGCTGCCAACCTGGCCATTGGGGTTGAATGATGGTGAGTCGGTGAGGATGTACTCATTCGTATTGCCGGTAGTGCTGGCCCAGGCGTGATTGTAGCTGCTGGGCAGCTGCACGTTCTGCCCCGTGGAAGGATCGTGGTACAACGCCTGATCGCCCATGTACATGGAGAACTGCTGCGAGCTGTGTTCCAGCGCCGCTGACCGATGCGCGGCCACGTTGGCATGGACCTGGTTTGAATAATCCTGAACGCCCTGGCGAATGGCCGCCTGCTGACGCGCTGCGTTGGCATTATCGGCAGCCATCTGAGCTGCTATCTGACTGATGCGAGACTTCATCTGCTGCTTGATCGACTGCATGTTGGCCGAACTCTGAAGGCATGCGGTTTGATACTCGGGATTCACCCAGACCGAGTCCAGCATGGCTGCAAACATGGCATCTTTGGAGGCGTATTCGCCCTTGGGAGTGAAGGTAGCCACCTGCATCGGATAGTCGATGGTTGAGAGCGTTGCGCCGTTGGGAAGACGGTCTGTGCGCACCACCTGCATCACAGTCAGATAGCCATCGGAGTCATCCCTTGGGTCGCCCGACTTGACGCGGATGCGCCCAACCTCGACGGTAAGATGCGAGCCCTGCTGGGCCAGCTGCTGATTGGCTTGCTGCACGGAGGTGTTCATCTTTTCAGCAACGCCGGGAACTGGCTCCATCTGGCCAGTTGGCTCAACGCCCTTGCCGAATTCGCGGACGAGCTGGCCGATCTTCTGCGCCAGGGGCTGCGGCTGTTCAATCTTGCAGACCTGCATGCGGCTGTACTGCTGATTGTCCTGCTGGATGAACTGCAGGATGGAGCGGTCTGTGCTCCAGATGCTGACCGTTGAGGGCATCGAAATGATACCGCTCTTCTTGTCCGGGCTGGTGGCAACAAAGCCCAGGCGACCGCTGGTGAAGTTGCAGTCGTTGGGCTGCACCATCTTCGGGCCACCATTGAATTGCCAGTCATTCGGAATCAGCATGCTGAGCGCTACGACCTGCTTCTGCTGCTTTGCTGGAATGTTCCATTGCGGAATTGCGTCCCATCCGATCGTCGTCTTGACTTCGGCCTTTTTCATGTGCCAGACGTGGCCATTGCCTGCCGCCGTGGTTTGAGTATTCGGCTTGGATGCTCCGTGCATGGCGCTGCCTCCGCTCTTGGGCTGTTGGCTTTCAATGCTGTTGCAACCGGTCAACACGATGACCGTGGCACATGCGGCAATGCTACGTTTGAAGATGGAATGCATTGGATTCTCCTGGACTGCTGGCGCTGCCTTACAGGCTTTTCTCTTGGGCCCGCAATCGATACTGCGCAGAGCGGCTGCAAATCCCCTCATCTCTTTCGAATGGAGGCTGCTGAGCTATCCTTAGCCCTATGCAGGAAGATGCACACGACGGATACGAGCAGGCCGAAATAGCAACCGCGGACAAGCCGTTGGGGCCGGGGCTTTATCTTGTGGGCACGCCGATCGGCAATCTGGAAGACATTTCGCTGCGGGCGTTGCGCGTACTGCGGCAGTCAGACCGCATTGCCTGTGAAGACACGCGGCAGACGCAGAAGCTACTGAATCATTTCCAGATTTCGACGCCGACCGTGAGCCTGCATCTGCACAATGAGCGCGAGCGGGCCGTGGAGCTGATCGCCGCATTGCAAGCGGGCGGGCGCATTGCCGTGGTGTCGGATGCGGGCATGCCGGGCATCAGCGATCCAGGCGGATGGCTGGCGCAGGCGGCTATCGAAGCAGGGGTCGCCGTGTATCCCATCCCAGGGGCCAACGCCGCGGTGAGCGCGCTTGTGGCGAGCGGTCTTTCCACGGCTGAGTTTCATTTCCTCGGCTTTCTGCCGGAGAAGGCTGGAGCACGCCGCACGCAGTTGGAAGCGCTGGCAAAGGCGATTGACGAAGGCTCACAGCGAACGCTGATCTTCTATGAAGCTCCGCATCGCATTCTCGAAACGCTGGCCGATCTTGAGTCTGTGTGGGGACCGGCGCTGCGGGTCGTCGTTGCGCGTGAATTGACCAAGCTGCATGAAGAATTCCTGCGCGGCACCGCGGCTGAGGTGAAGGCTGACCTGGCTGCGCGCGATCGTGTTCGCGGCGAGATCACGCTGCTGGTGGAAGCGGTTGCGCTCTCAAAGGCCCAGGAAGCGGGCGCATTCAACATACTTGCCCGCATCCAGCAGCTTGAGGCTGAGGATGGGCTCGCGGAGAAGGATGCTCTGAAACGGCTGGCACGGGAAACAGGCCAGTCGAAGAGCGACCTCTACCGCGAACTGCAGCGCGAGCGCGCGAAAAAGTCCGGCAAGCGCAGCTAGTCCGCGCGTAGCGCCTCGACTGGATTCACTGAAGCTGCGCGACGGGCCGGAATATAGCTGGCCAGCATGGCCGACAGAGCCAGCAGGGCGGCGACTGTTACCAGTGTCGGGACATCCCAACTGCTCACTCCGAAGAGCAAATTTCGCATCAGTGTTGCGGCTGCAACTGCACATACAACTCCTCCCGCGATGCCTGCTGCGATCAGCCAACCGGCTTCGCGCAGCACCATCTGGAGGACAGACTCGCGGCGTGCTCCAAGCGCCATGCGCACGCCAATCTCCTTCGTCCTACGGGCCACCGAGTAGGCAATCACTCCGTATAAACCAATCACGCTCAGTACCAGTGCCAGCAAAGCGAAACCGCCTACCAGCCACGCCGAGGCGCGATGCAGGTATGCTGCCTGCGATGTGTTGATACGTGTCTCCATGGTCTCTGCGGCGTAGGTCGTCAGACCGGGATCGATCTGGTGAATTGCCGCGTCCAGTTCTATCGGCAACGATGCGGCTTCTCCAATGGTTCTTACGATCACTACGAAATTGTGTTCCGGTCCCTGCGCGAATGGAGTGTAGAGTGCAGGGCGCGTTGCCTCATCGAGTGGCCCTTCCTTGATGTCCGCAACAACGCCGACAATCTCGATGGCTGGCTCCGACACATCGTAGCGAATCAGCTTGCCGAGTGGATCTTCACCAGCGAAGTAACGCCGCGCCATGCTGTCGTTCACGATAGCGACGAGCGGCTTCGTCGCATCTTCATTGGCACGGAAATAGCGACCCTGCAGGAGGCGACCACCCAGCGTGCTGAAGTAGTTGTCGCCTACCTGCCGCTGATTGACTTCATTCTGCTCGCCGCTCTCAGGACGACCAACAATCTTGAAGGTGGTATTGCCGCCGCGATTTCCGATGGGCAGGCTATGCGAGATACTGACCGCCTCAACACCCGGTAGTTGACCGACACGCTGCTCGATCTGACGGGATAGAGCGACGAGCTTTTCGTCGCGCGCGTAGTCTTCGTGGGAAGCGGCGACGCGCAGAGTCGTCAGATGTTCTGTGCGAATGCCGGTATCTGTATGCAACAGGCGGTAGAGGCTTTTACCCAGCAAGCCAGCACTTACCAACAGGACCATGGCTACGACAAGTTCCAGCACTACCAGGTTTGCGCCGGTCTTCCGCCAGAGCACATTTGCGTAGCCCCTGCTGCTTGATGCCAGGTTGGCGAGCACACTGTTCATGCGCAATCGCAAAAGCGGAACGAGTGCGAGAAGCACTGAAGTACCGAGCGATATGGCGGCTGCGAAGAGCAGTACGTGACCATTCAATCCCAGTCCGTGCAGGTAGGGCATGGCACCGAGCATCCCAACCGGGATGAGTGCGAGCAGTAGACGGATGACAAAGGTCGCGGCTACGACTCCAAGTACAGAACTGACGACGACAAGCAGGAGTGATTCGGTTGCGAACTGCTGCACGAGCCGCATACGCGAGGCGCCAAGTGCGCCGCGCAGTGCCACCTCGCGCGCACGGCTCTCAGAGCGTACGAGCAGGAGGCCTGCCACATTGCCGCCCGCGATGACCAGCAATAGCGATGCGCCTGCGAGAAGCAAGAGCAGGATAGAGCGTACGTTTCCAACGATGATGTCACTCAAGGGGGAGACCGTTGCGCCGCGACCAGCATCTGCATCTGGATATTGCTTCGCCAGGTGGGCTGCGATTGCGGTCATCTCTGCCTGCGCCGCAGCGAGAGGAATGCCATCTCTGAGGCGGGCAATTGCAGAGAGCCCATGCGAGCCGCGGTCCTCTGCGCTCGACATGTGAAGTGTTGTCCAGAATTCCGCGTCTTCTACCGGCGCAAAGTGAAAGTTCTGGGGCAACACGCCGATGATTGTGTAGTTAAGGCGATCGAGCGTGATCGTCTGTCCCAGACCATGAAATTTATCTTGAGATCTGGAATCGTAATTGCCACCGTATGTTTTCTGCCACTGCGCATAGCTGAGAACGACTGTACGCGGAGCACTCGCAGCATCTTCTCCCACAATGAAGTCTCGTCCCAGGATCGGGCTGACTCCGAGAGTGCGGAAGAAGCCATCGCTCACGATGGCGCCGGCAGTCGGTACACCACCGTTCGGTGTTGCCATTACAGCGGTGATCGAGTCGTAGGCCTCGAGCGATGTGAAGACCTCGTTCTGCTTCTTCCAGTCAAGATAATCCAGATAGGAAAGATGGAAGTGAGAACCCATCGGCGTGCTCTCAAAGAGAGCAACTAATCGGGATGAGTCCCGATAGGGCAATGGCTGAAGCAATGTTGCATCCACGAACGCAAAAATGGCGATATTGGCGCAGATAGCGATGCTGAGGACGACAATCGCAACAATGGCAAACCCAGGATTTCGGATGAGTTGCCTGCATGCGAAGCGGAGATCGGCGCCAGCGCTCTCCAGCAGCAGGGAAACATCCACCGCAGTGGTTCGTTCGCGGATTGCAAGTGGATTACCGAAGCGGGTTCGCGCCTCCCTCACTGCCTCTGCTCTGCTCATGCCGCTGGCATAGTTATCGTCGGCACGCATGGCCAGGTGTGCCGCGAGTTCCTCGTCGATCTCGCGAGTGACACGATTTTTGCGCAAGAGATTCCCCATTCGCCTGATGAGCGACATTGCGGCCTCCAACCACTGCAAGTTTTGTAACGACGAAAAACTATGCGAAGCGAAGCATCGCTCTGACTCCCTTAACCAGCTGCTCGAAACTCTCCTCGGCATGCTTCAGCTGCTTGCGCCCTGCCGCGGTCAATTTGTAGTACTTGGCGCGGCGCTTCGTTTCTGTGAGCGCCCACTCACTGCTGATCCAGCCACTCTGCTCCATGCGGTGGAGTGCGGGATAGAGTGATCCTTCCTCTACAGATAACAGCTCATCCGAAGCTCGCTGAATATGAACCACGATGCCATATCCATGCAGCTCGCCTAGCTGCGACAGCGTCTTCAACACCAGCAAATCCAGGGAACCCTGCAAATCGCTTCTGGCCAAACTACACCCCTAGGCAACTCTGTATGGACGACATTACCCCTAGACATATAGGTGTGTCAACTTCTAATTTTACAAACCTTGGGCATGGTTGGGCCTGCTGCTGCCGCGAAGAGCACTGTTGTTGTCAGAGGGATGGAATCAGGAATGAATCTGGATAAGCTCAGCGATGGCTGCGCGTAGTTCTTCCGTCAGCGCCTCTGATTCGCGCAGCGTGCGGCCCGCGGTGAGGATCGGTTTCCCGATGATGAGCTTGAGCGGCATTCCCACGTTGTAGAAGTGGCGCGTGTGGATGGGAAGCAGATCATAAACGCCAATTAACGCAATGGGCACCAAGGGTACCTGGCTGCGAATGGCCAGGTATGCTGCACCATTCAGAAAGGGTTGCAAATCTCCATCGGGCGTGCGGCCGCCCTCAGGAAAGACAAAGACATTCAGTCCATCGCGCAGTGTGCGGATGCCATTGCCGAGGCTCGAAAGCGTTGCGCGGGGATTGGCCGTATCGATCGGAATCTGGCCGGACCGATTGAGATACCAGCCGATAAACGGGAGGCTCCAGAGTTCCTTCTTGGCCAGGATACGGAACTGAAACGGCAGGCTGGCGAAGACAACCGGCGTATCCATGTATGAGGTGTGGTTGGCCGCATACACGGCGGTTTCATCAGGAATATTTTCGAGACCGCTAACCTCAAGCCGCGAGCCAGAAGACCAGACCGAGGCACGCGCCCAGAGGCGGGCGATACGATGCTGCAGGCGGCCATGGCGGTCAAACAGAGACGCCAGCAAGGCGAGGCTGCCGAAGAACGCTGTTCCAAGCAGGAAGGGCGGCGCCTTGACCAAGTTCGTACTGATGCGATGCGACAAAGGCAGCGGCTTCGGTCTCACGACTTGGCTTCCTGCAATGCCGCTGAATGGTCCATGAGCAGCGTTCTTGCTTCACCTACCAGGTAGACGCTGCCGCTGATGACAACTCGGCCCTGCGGGGTAGCGCGCTGGCGCGCTATCTCGATAGCTTCCGCCACGGTCGCAGCTGGAGTACAAGGAACTCCTGTAGCTTCAGCGGCGGCGGTGAGATCAGCTACCTCGGTCGCGCGGGGAGAATGAATAGGAGCCAGCACTACATGGTCGAAGACCGGGAATAGGATCTGCGTCATTTCGAGCAGAGGCTTATCACGCAGACACGCGAAGATGAGGACCTGCGGCGCGTTGGGGGACGGTTGCGAGGCGCTGAGCGCGGCACGGAGTGCCCAGGCACCGGCAGGATTGTGTGCCACGTCGATCAGGAACTCAGGACCCTCCCCGGAGGCGATGCGCTCCAAGCGGCCCGGCCAGCGCGTAGTGCGAATGCCCCGCTCGATCGATGCTGCCGTGATCGGGAAGCCATGATGCGTTGCAAGTTCCACGGCAGTCGCGATGGCCAGCGCAAGATTGCGGTGCTGGTGCGCGCCTTTCAGCGGGGAATCGACGACGATGCTGCTGCCCAGCACATCCAGGGCATACGGCTCGCTCGGACTCGTACCCATGGTCGGCGTGTAGTCGGTGGCGCTTACGCCGCGCACATTCAACTCCACGGCGACCTCGCCCAGAGCCTGGTTAGCCAGCGGATGCTGCGGCAGTGTCACCAGCGTTCCGTCGCGGCGCAGGATGCCGGCCTTTTCCCGCGCTATGAGGTCGATCGTGTTTCCCAGCCACTCCTGGTGATCGAGAGAAATGTCGGTAATCACGGAGACGATGGGATCGACAAGATTGGTCGCATCCAGCCGCCCTCCCATGCCGACTTCCAGCACAGCCAGTTCCACTTTCGACTCGGCGAAGTAGGCAAATGCAAGCGCCGTCAACAGTTCAAAGTAACTGGGGAACGCGGGAAGGGCTCCGTCAAGAACAAGCTGCTGCGCAGTGTTATGGACGCGAAAATAAAGCCGGGCAAATGTCTCATCGGGGATCTCCACATCGCCGAGCCCGGGAGTTCCAAGCCGGATCCGCTCGTTGACCCGGTCCAGATGGGGTGACGTGTAAAGCCCCACGCGCAAGCCAGATTCGCGGACTATGGAAGCCAGCGTGGAGGCGGTGGAACCTTTTCCGTTGGTTCCGGCGATCAAAACGGAAGGGAAACTGCGCTGCGGGTTGCCAAGAGCCTCGGCGAGAACGCCGATCTCAGCCAGCGAAAACTTCCGACGCGGCTGTCCCGGCGTCGAAAACAGCTCTGGGATCAAGGCACTGAGATGGGCGATGGCAGCTTCGTAAGACATGGAACTTCTATTGTAAGGGACCGGGGATAACTGAGAAAAAGGCCGCAAATCAAGAGATTTGCGGCCTTCAGGTTGGGGCTTCTGGAGCTAGAAGCGGATACGGATGAACAAACGCGCGTGGCGATGTCCAGAGATAGTGTATGTGGGGTCGTGGAAAGTATTCGCCCCGTTTGGTCCGGTGAAAGCATCGGTCGGGATGCCGCTGACCAGGGTGGTGTTTTCGATCCCGGCTTCGCCGTGGTTGAATGCGTTGAAGAGTTCACCACGGAAGTCGAGAAGCGCATCCTTATACAGCTTGAAGGAGCGCTGGATGTTGACATCCCACTGCTGGAATCCCTGGCTATAAACGCTGTTGCGGGATACGGGGCTCACCGGGTGCGTGCCATACGCAGGAACGATCCAGTGAACATCGGAAGCATTTACTGGCTCGCAGGGATTGTTTGTGTACCAAAGAGACGGTCCTGAGCAGAGGCCACCATCGGACACGCCGTAATACCAAGAATCGTCGAAGGCGTACGTCTTCAAGGAAGCCTTGGGATTGGAAACAACGGGGCGGTCGTTGCCGATGCCATCACCATCAACATCGGTACCAACTTCGACGTTTTCCGGGCTGCCAGTCTGGAACTGAGTAATTCCGGCAAGAGCCCAATGGTTGATGACGTTACCGATGATCTTCATCGATCCTTCGGTATGAATGACGTGCGGCTGCCAGATATAAGTCAAAACAAGGCGCTGGCGGTGATCGTAAGCGGACGGACCGTAATCACTCGTGCCACGGTTGGTTGGGAAGCGGCTGAAAGGATAGGAGGATTGGTTATTGAAAGTGAAAATTTCTGAACCGTTGTCGAAAGACCTACCCAGAGTGTACGAAGCTCGGAAGAGGAAATCATGGTTGAAGCGGTGATCAAGCTCAGCCCACAGTCCGTTGTAGTTAGAGTCAACTGAGTTGTCCCGAGCGATGATGGCTCCGCGTGTTGGAATGACGCGAGAACCAAAGAAGTAGTCGTTAACGTACGGATTCAGGTTCTCGTTGCCATAGAGATGTTCCCCTCGCTCACCGACATAGTTGACCTGTAGGGTCGTGGACCAGGGTAGTTCTTGTTCCAAGCCGAAGTTGTAGTGAATGGTGCGAGGCGAGAGCAGATGATCCACGATCGGTTCCGCTGTGTTGCCAGGAAGCGGAGACTTATTGAGATTGGCAAATTGTGAGTCCCAAGCGCCTGTGCCACGCGAGTGCGATGCCGAAGCGATGCTGGTGATGACTGGTGATGCCGCATTCGGTGCGCTGGCCTGAATGTTGTCGATAATGTTGGTGTAGACCACATCATAGAAAACGCCGAAGCCAGCGCGCACCACAGTTTTATGTTGGCCGAGAAACTGAGGGCTGTAGGTGATGCCAGCTCGGGGGCCCCACTGTGAACCATCTGCCTGCTGCTTGGTGTTGCAGTTAGAACCTTCGGTCAAGGGGAAGCAACTAATGTCGTTGAAGTCAATTCCGGGATACGGCGTGCCCGGTGCATTGAAAGGAGCGCCGTTGTATTCATAACGGAAGCCCATGTCCAGCGTCAGGTTCGGCAGAGGACGGAAGGTGTCCTGAACAAAGTAGTTCTGGGAGATAAGCTGCGGACGTGCGATGGGGCTACCGAAGTTTTGGGCTACGGTCGAGTTGGCACCGCCAAAGTCATCCACGTAATTCGCTAGAGCGGTGTAGGTTGCACAGCCGCTGTCGGGCGGCGGGTTGGAGTTGCAATTTTGAGTCCCCGTCGAAGGGACGTTGGTCGCGAAGGTGGATTTGGCGAAACCAATACTTCCGTAGAAGTTGAAAGGAATTTGATCTCGAACACGGACATCTTCGATGTCGGTGCCGATCTTGAAGAAATGCTTCCCCTTGGTCCAGCTAATGGAGTCTTGTACCTGATAGGTGTTGTGGAAGCGTCCCTGCGGGATATTTCCCGGGATACCGTAGCCTGTGAGCCCTGAGATACTGACAGCGGGCTGATCATACAAGGGATTTGCCAAAGTGCTTGCTGGCAGTCCGAAGGAGAATCCAATGCGGCCATAGGAGAGACGGAATTCGTTGACCACCTTGGGAGAGAAGACATGCGTCTCGACGATGCCAGTGTTGTAGGAAGTTCCATCCTGATCGGAGTCAAAACCAGGGAGCTGGCCTGTGAAGTTAAACACGTCGTATGGAGCGACAAAACGGGTGCGAATGAAGCGAAGGTTGATGGTATCTTTCTCGCTGAAAATGTAGTCGCCCTTAAGGTCAAGCTCCGGCGAGTTATAGTCCGCACCGAGATTACGCTGGATGAGACCCACTTGGACGACCCCGCGTTCGGCTCCGGTTGCCGGGTCAGGACCTAGGTCGAGCGAGGGCTGAGGATCGTTCGGGTTCACAACACCGACGAGACCGCCATAGGCTTGAATGAGATTGTTGATACGCGTGTTGCTTGGAAGAGCCTTGAGGACGGCGAAGCCAGCAGCGGTCGGAATAGCCAAAGGTGAAAGAGCCGCAGTGGATCGATAGTAGTCCCACTGGTAAGCCGCAAAGAAGAAGGCCTTGTTCCTAACGATAGGCCCGCCGATGGTGAAGCCAGGCAGATTCTCACGATACTTTGCAGCGCTGCTGACGCCGTTGTTATAGAAGTGGTCGTACTTGTCGATGGTGTCAAGCGAAGAGTTCTGTGCGCGCTCAAATACCGAACCGTGGAAGCTGTTGGTACCGCTCTTATAGATCAAGTTCGCGACTGAGCCGGCACCGTGGCCGTATTCTGCAGTGTAAGCATTCTCAATAATGACAACTTCTTTGACGGCTTCGTCGTTACCAGGTTGTAGTCCCTGGCCTGCGATACCTGCGTCATTGTTGTCCTGACCTTCGATAAGGAAGTTGTTGGCGCGGGGACGACCGCCGCCGACGTTGAAGGTGACACCGTTCGAGAATGCGCCCTGCGTCACAGAGGTTACGCCGGGAAGTGTAAGGGCCAGTTCGTAGGGATTGAGACTGTTGATGGGCAGGTTGCTGATTTCGAGGGCGCCTATGGTTCCGCTCAGTTGACCGTTGTCGGTGTTGAGGAGAGCGTTGTCCGCCGAAACTTCAACTTTGTCAGTTGCCCCCCCGACCTTGAGAACGAGCGAAGCAGACGTGGGGCTTGTCGCCGGAACAACCAAGCCGCTCAGCACGGTATCTGAAAACCCGGTGCTTGACGCTGTGATGTTGTAGACGCCAGGCACGACCGACTCAATTCGATAGAGCCCATCGGCACCGGTAATCCCGGTTCTTACGCTGCCAGTGTCTGCGGAGACTGCAGTCACAGTTGCGCCGACCACCGCTGCGCCGCTCGCGTCTGTTACGGCACCCACGATAGAACCATTCGAAGTTTGACCAAGGGCGGTGCCAATTCCAACAAAGAGCATGAGCAGGGCAAATACTACTCGCCTGATTCCTGTCACGTAATTCCTCCAGAAGTGTAATTTGCGGAAAAATGATTTGAGAGTGGGACCTGGCTGGCGAGCAATGATTTAGTGCTGCCCGGCTTGGCACACATCGAGCGGTGCCATTTGCAAGTATGAATTGCACGTGAATGGCCAATCTAAGATCACGGCAAAGACCATACAGGTGAATAGTTTGCAATCTGGTCAAAAGTGGACTATATACCCTTTTACATATATTACCAGTGATTCTATGAATAACTGTAGCCGTTCGGTTGTCTTACTGAGCAGAAGGCCGCAGCTCGAGAGCTGCGGCCTTCTGCTTCCATGCAGTTTTCAGAAATCGGTTAGAAGGAGAACTTCAGGGCCAGTTGCATAGTGCGGGCATTGGCGGTGAAGAACTTTCCTGGCTGGTTGAAGGACGGGTTTTGGGGCTCCTGGAAGGACAGGCTAGCCGTATAACCGGGCGAGTTGATGTTGTCGATGGTTCCCGGAATGTACTGCGCGTGATTCAGGACGTTGTACGCCTGGGCTTGGAATTCAAGCTTGTAGCGCTCCGAGAAGCTGAACCGCTTAACGGCGGTGGCATCCAGGTTGTTGATCGGATTGATGGGCAGAGTATTCCGCGACGCGTTCGCAATTGTTCCTGCTTTTGCCTGAACGTACTCAGCATTTGGATCATTTGCGAGATATGCAACCAGGTTTCCGTTGCACGTTGCTACGCCTTCACCGCAGGCAGAAGCCGCGCGGCTTGGATCGTAGAGCGCTGTCGCGCCGGTGCCGGTGCCCTTTTTGCCGTGCGGATTGACGATCGTACGGTCGGTATAGGTACCATCGCCGTTTCCGTTGGCGTCATCTCCTGAGAGGGTGGTGGCGTACTCCGGAGACTCGTAGGTGTAGATCGGAGCAACTTCCCAGTTACCGGCCAGATTCTTCAGGAACCAGTTTGAATTCTTGAAGATAGGCAGGTCATATACCGCTTCGAAGGTGAGCCGGTGGGTACGATCCAGAGCAGAACGGCTGTAATCGCTCTTGACGCTCTGGAAATCCTGTGGACGACGCGGGGTGAGCACGGTGGAGAATACGTCAGCCGTGGCGTCGTCCATGGTCTTGCTCCAGGTATAGGCCAGATTTACCTGGAGTCCCTTCTGGAAGCGACGGGTAAGATTAGCGGCCAGGCCGTTGTAGTTCGACTCCGAAGCCGGCTGGAAGGACGTCAGATTGTTGGTGAACCCAGCATTCAAGTAGTCCGAAACGTAATTGGACCGGGAGAGAATCGACGAGAGGGTATTTGGCAAAGCTGCCTTTTCCGCATCGCCCGGCGCACTGAAGTAGGTTGGCAGGCTGTGGGCGGAATCAACCTTTGGCTGCTTGTTCAAGCGAACCTGGGCAGGCAAGTGGATGCCCCGGGTACCGAGGTAGCGAACTTCCAAAGTGTAGTCCTTATGGAAGACGCGTTCGATTCCTAGAGACCAGGTCTCGGCGTACGGCAGTTTCTGGTTGGGAATGTAAGCAGAGGTAGCAGCGCGTTGATCGGCGATCGTCGCGAAGGTCTGCAGAGTTCCCTTGCCCGGAGGCAGGCCGCCGCTCGCCAGGAAGTTAGGATCGCCCGGGTTCGGCGCGCCTGGAGCTCCGGAGCCTACGTCCTGAGTTGAAGAATACTGTGGCGGGAAGGAAAGGGTGCCAAGGTTGTCGTAGAGCACATCGATGGCCATGCCGAAGCCTGCGCGGATTGAGGTATTTTCGTCCGGAGCGTACACGATTCCGAAGCGTGGAGTGTAGTTGTTGTATTGAGGCTTAGGCGTGGAGAAGACAATCAGGCCAGGAACGCTCGCGGAGATGTTCAGGACCTGCGCACGTTCACCCTGCGGAACAGATGTAAATTCGTAGCGGAGACCCACGTTGATCGAGAGCTTAGCGCTCGCCTTCCAGGTGTCGTTGACATAGCCGTAGAACGCTGTCTGATCGCCGTAGTAGAAGAAGTTGCCGGTCGAGCGCTCGCCGAATGCGGTGGGCGCCAGGTCATGCAGATACTCTGTCAGATTGTCCCACTGATAGTCGCCGCGAACACGCTGGGTGAAGCTCTGCGGGGAGATGAACTTGCGCCCATCGAAACCAAACTTCAGCGTGTGTTTACCTTTGATCCAGCTAACGTTGTCCGTGAACTGGTACATGTTCTGGATGGTGGACTGCGGTGCGTTGCCGTCCGGACCGATATTCAGCTGATTCTGGTCGAAGATGGTGAGGTTCGGGAAAGAGTCCAAGCCGGGGAAAGTAAAGTTTCCAGACGGGGTGATGTTGGCGTAGCGGTTAAATCCGAGGCGCGCTTCATTGATCAGATTAGGAGTGAAGTTGTGGTATTCACTGATCGCGATCAAATGGAACTTGTTCGGAGCCGACTGGTAGAAAGCTGGAAGTGCCGCAGCCGTATCGAGAGAACCAAGGGTGTTGTAAATGTAGCGACCACGCAGGCTGTCTTTTGGCGAAAGCGTGTAATCGAAGCCCGTTGTCAGGACATCGAAATTGCTGAACACCGGTGCGCTCACGAGAAGGTTACCCAGCGGAATCTGGGTCGCTTTCCCACTGGCAAATTCGCCTGTATCGGAATTGAAGCCCGTGCCATCATACACAGTCAGGAACTGACCGCCCGAGGATTGATTGAAGCATGCATTGTCCTTCGTGGCGTCAATCTGGCTGGGCGAAGCAGGGACATACTTCGTGTAGATACCAAGATTTGTTGCACTGAGATTGGCAACTGTCCCGAGGGCAGCTATGCCGTCCGCGGTCGGCGTGCAGAGGTAGTACTGGCCCGACTGCCCGGTTGTTTGACGCTCGTAGCCTCCAAAGTAGAACAGCTTATTGCGCCAGATGGGTCCGCCAACCTCGCCGCCATAGCGGTTGAAGTCGTACCGAGGATTGGCAATCTTGCCACCCTGAATGGCGTTTTCAGCATTCAGATTGCGATTTTGAAAGTATTCGTACGCCGTGCCATGGATCTTATTGGTGCCGCTCTTGATGTTGGTATTGAACTGGCCTCCCGTCGAGTGGCCAAACTCTGGCGAAAACTGATTCGTGATCAGAGTGAAATCGCCGACCGCATCGTTGGGTACATACACCAGAGGACCGGTCACGGATTTGTTGTTGTTATCAATACCTTCAATTGTGTAGTTATTCGCACGAGGACGCTGCCCTCCAACCGACGGGCCTTGGCCTGCACCAACGGCACCGCTGGAAGCTACGCCCGGAGACAAAAGTGAAAGGTTGAGGACACCCAGACCTACGGAGGCAACGGGAAGATCGTTGATTTCCTTGGTTTCAAAGGTGGTTAGCAGCTGTGTCGTCGTGGTATCGAGAGCGACGGAAGCCTCTGAAGTAACTTCAACAACAGTGGAAGCGGAGGCAACAGGCAATACCAGTCGGGCTGTGGCCGTCTCATTGAGCTTGAGTTCAAAGTCCTTGAGGACGTAAGTATTGAAGCCGCTCGCAGTTCCCGTGATGTTGTACTTACCCGGCAACAGATTTTGTAGAGTAAACTCGCCGTTTGCATTCGTGGTTGCATCCACTTCGACGCCCGTAGCTACGTTGACAACCTGGACCTTCGCTTTGATCACAACTGCGCCGCTGCTATCCACCACGAGTCCGAAGATGTTGCCACTGGTAGCCTGAGCAAACGCCGCTTTCGGGGCAATGCATGTGGTAAACGTGCCGCCGGCTAGCGCCACGCCGAGAGCAATTGAGCAAAAAGACTTTCTAAAGTCGTACATTCGGTCTTCCTTCCAGAATTGTGAATGGTCAAGGGATGCGGAACAACCCCGCTAATCCTGTCAGCCAAAATCGGGCTGAGCGTGTAATACGGAACAGGCGTACTACAAATCGGCCTTCGCGGATTCTGTTGCTATGAATGCAAGTGGATGGCCATTCTCTCCAGACAGGCAAACGGCTTTGTATGAGCTGTTTACGATATTGAAAACTTATCGTCTCTACGTTTTTCGGTATATCAACCCAAATTCTATGAAAATTGGGTTTAAATCTCTGCTGCAAAGGAGAGGTGACTTCTTCTATCTCTCTGCGGAGGTGTAGCACGCAGAAGTTATGCAGCTCCACTGCCTTCTTCGTCGTTTGCCGCAGCTTCTGAACGTGGATTCGAGGTTCAAGGAGCAGGGTCGATCAGCTTGATACCACTGTCCGGATCGGCGCGCTTGTTCAGCGGAGCGGAGTTGGCGGTGAGAAATACTTCCACGGTCGGATTCACATGCAGCTCCCAGACGTGTCCGCCCACGGTGCTACCGTCCCGGCGGCCCAGCACGGCGTGCATGTGCACGACCGGCTTGCCGTTGAACGTGGCCACATCGCCAATCAGGGACAGGACTTCGACCTGCTCCTTGGTCACAGTCGGATGGTACATCTTGTGCTCCAGATCGAGCCAGGCAGTCGTTGCTGAACTGATGGCGCCGATACCGGTAAAGTGCGCGTCGCCTACCTTATATTGCGTCGCAAAATCGGTCAGGCCGCTCAGCACTTCGTCCCCTTTCAGGAAGACGATGACGTAGACCTTCTCCTCCGGCGTGTCTTTCAGCACCTTGACCTGCATGTGCGGGGCCTGGCCGGATGGAACGGGGCGCGTCGGAGAAATTTCCCTGGATGGAGGCGCCTGTGCCTGAGCTAGAACAGCGAGCGCGAGAATCAAACCTGAAACTATCCGAAAGAGTCTCACGCCATCCTCCGATTGTGTCGATACCAGCTCAAACAGTTCTCATCTCGACGGCCGGATCAACTGGATCAATGTCCGCCAGCCAGCTCCCAGGGCCGTACCGGCGCCTTCTGATGCGTTTCGCGGCCCTTCACCCGGTCATATTGATACAGATCGCTGGTGGTGCCCAAAGCCTCGTTATACAGACTGATGCCGCCCGTGACCTGCGTCAGCTCTTCGGTGAACTGGTGGATCGCCTGCAATTGTGCGGCGGTAGCGGGAATTTCGTACTTCGAGGTCTTCAGAAATTTCTGGTAGCCACGGTCCAGCAAGCGCGCAATCTCGCCCTTGACTACCGCACCTGGCCGATCCTGGAAGGCTACGACCGTGTCCGATCCAGGATCAAGACCCGGAGCCGCCGTGGCGCCGGTGCCGCGCACCAGCACTGCAGCACAACCATACTTCGCCACCCAAAGCCCGCCTGAGGTTCCGGGAGCAGGTGTTACCGCAAAACCATGCGCAGTCAGCGCATCCTGAATCTGCTCCAAGGTAGGAGCTTTCGTCTTCCGTGCCATTGAGAACGATCCAGTCCCTCGCTTCAGTCCCGGTGGCAATGCCTGCGTTACAATTCCCAGCCAAGGCGCCGTCCGTTGCGAGGTGTTGAAATAGATATCGGCAGATTCGCCGATTACTTCAACTCTCGCACATGCGCTCGGACAATCGCAATTTCCAGAGGCAAAACCGATGCTGATCCTGCCAAATGCCGTCCACGACCAACTCCGCCAGCACGGAGAGATTGCTTATCCGCATGAGTGCTGCGGGATTCTGCTGGGGACCGTAGACAAAATGGACAGAATCGTCACCGAAGCCATCCCAGCCCAAAATACCAGCGATCATCCCTGGAAGCACTACGACATCGCCCCGCTGGACCTGATCCGTGCCGAGCGGAAGGCGCGCGCAGCCGGGCTCCAGATCGTCGGCTTTTACCATTCGCACCCCAATCACCCAGCCCACTGGTCCACGACGGACCTTGTTGAGGCCCACTGGATTGGCTGCTCTTATGTGATTACGTCCGTCGAGAAAGGCGCTGCGATCGCTACCCGATCCTTCCTGCTCGGCGGAACGACCGAGGACGACAAGCGTTTTGAAGCCGAAGAACTCCAAATCATTTCCTGACAACGCCTCTGCGTTATCCTGATTCTTAGAGCACTCGAAGGAATCTCATTACAATGACCTCTGCATTCGCTGACGCCGCAACGCTGCCGGAACTGACCAACGACGACCTGGGACGCTACTCCCGCCACCTGATCCTGCCCGAGGTGGGCATGGAAGGCCAGCAGCGCCTGAAGGCCGCGAAGGTACTTTGCGTCGGCACGGGAGGCCTCGGCTCGCCGCTTGCGCTCTATCTCGCCGCCGCCGGCATCGGTACGCTCGGTCTGGTCGATTTCGACGTGGTGGACGCGAGCAACCTGCAGCGGCAGATCATCCACTCGACCAAGGACATCGGCCGCAAGAAGACGGACTCGGCCAAGGAAAAGCTCCTCGCGCTCAACCCGGCGCTCAACGTCGTCACGCATGACACCATGCTGACCAGCGCCAACGCGCTCGAAATCTTCGCCCCGTACGACATCATCGCCGACGGCACGGACAACTTCCAGACCCGCTACCTGGTCAATGATGCGTGCGTCCTGCTCAACAAGCCGAACGCCTACGGCAGCATCTTCCGCTTCGAGGGCCAAGCCAGCGTCTTCGCCACCGAAGAAGGCCCCTGCTACCGCTGCCTCTATCCCGAACCGCCGCCGCCGGGCCTGGTCCCGAGCTGCGCTGAGGGTGGAGTACTGGGCATTCTCCCCGGCATGATCGGCACCATTCAGGCGACGGAAGTCATCAAGCTGATCCTCGGCAAGGGCGAGCCGCTCGTCGGCCGTCTGCTTCTCGTCGATGCGCTCACCATGCGCTTCCGCGAGCTCAAGCTGCGCAAGAATCCCGACTGCCCTGTCTGCGGCACCAATCCCACCGTGACCGAGCTGATCGACTACAACCAGTTCTGCGGCATCTCTGCCGAGCCGGCAGCCGACGCACCGGTCAAGAACGGCGTCCCGCAGATTTCGGTGAAGGAGCTGAAGGACCGCCTCGACAAGAAGGAAGCCCACAACGACAACTTCCTCCTGCTCGACGTGCGCGAACCCTACGAATTCCAAATTGCCCAGATTGGCGGCAAGCTGATTCCGCAGAACGAGGTGGAATCCCGCCTGAGCGAACTGAACCCCGAGCAGGAAATCCTCGTCCACTGCCGCAGCGGCGCACGCAGCCAGAAGATCGCTGAGCTGCTCAAGGCCAACGGGTTCCAGAAGGTCTCAAACGTCGCCGGCGGCATCCTCGCCTGGTCCGATGAGATCGACCCTACTGTGCAGAAGTACTAACCGGCGAGCCTAATTTACGACCGGAATGGTCTTCGTGACGGCAATATCCGCCGAAGACCTTCCGATCTGAATCTCGACCGGCTCTGCTTCCACCACCCAGCGATTGCCGGCCTCATCCCAGTACGCCAGATCGCTCGCCTTCACCGCGAAGCTCACCTGCTTTGTCTGCCCATGGGCTATGGCCACGCGTTCAAAGCCCTTCAACTCCTTGATCGGCCGCTCGACCTTTGAGCCGAGATGCCGCACATACAGCTGCACCACCTCGTCGCCGTCGCGCGACCCGGTGTTGGTCACGTCGACGGTGCAGGTCACTTCGCCGCCGGCCTTCAACGTATCGGAGTTCAGCTTCAGGTTGGCGTATTTGAAGCTCGTATAGCTCAGCCCGTAGCCAAAGGGATAGAGCGGCGCACTCTTGAGATACATATACGTCCGGCCATGGCGCAGGTTGTAGTCCAGCATCGGGGGCAGTTGCTCTTCGGACTTCACCCAGGTCTGGACCAGCCGCCCCGCCGGGTTGTAATCGCCGAAGAGCACATCGGCCACCGACGTTCCCTCGTCCTGCCCATTATGCGACGTGTGCAGAATCGCAGGCACGTGCTCCTGCGTCCAGTCGATGGCAAACGGCGCGCTCGCTACCAGCACCACCACCGTCTTCGGATTCACCGCATAGACCTTCTTGATCAGTTCCTCCTGCGCCAGCGTCAGCGATTGGCGGTCGCTGCTCTCCATGCCTTCACCCGGCACGGCACATGCAGCCGCCGGGGCAATGCTGCTCATCAGGCTCCCCAAAAGCTGTTGCGGCGTCCGTCCGCAGGTCGGGTTGTTCCCAACAACCACCACGGCAACCTCGGCTGTCTTCGCCGCTTTCAGCGTCTGCGCGTCGGTGTCGTCCAGCCCGGTCATGACAGCCGTCGAAGGCGCAACCGTCTTGCGAATCGCATCCAGCACCGTGACCGTATACGGCGGCTGGCCGCCATAGAAATCCGGCAGGACTGCCTTGGCGAGCGGACCCACCACGGCAATCGACTTCAGCGTCTTCCGGTCCAGCGGCAGGAAATTCTTGTCGTTCTTCAGCAGCACAATCGACTCATGCGCAACCTTGAGCGCAATGGCATGATGCTCCGCCGAATCGACCGGGTTCGGCTGCCCTTTCACCTTCGAGTAAGGCACCTGATCCGGCGGGTCCAGCAGGCCGAGACGGAACTCCACCCGCAGGCTTCCGCGCAGGGAGTTATCCAGATCCTGTTCGGTAATCAGCTTGTCGGCAAGCGCTGATTTCACCGCCGCCTTCCAGTCCTCGCCAATGGTCAGGAACATCCCGATGCCCGCCTTCATCGCCGCCGCCGTGGCATGTTCGAGGTCGGGATACGCCTTGTGCGCAGCCACCATGTTCTGCAACGAACCCGCGTCGGTCGAGATGATCCCGTCAACTCCCCACTGCTTCACCGCTAGATCTTCCAGGATCGGATTCACCGTCATCGGCACATGGTTCCACGCGTTGTACGAAGCCATGAAGGACCGCGCACCGCCTTTCTCAAATGCCTCGCGGAACGGCACCGAGTAATACTCACGCAGCAGTCGCGCATCGAAGTCCGAGGACGAGCCATAACGATTGTTCTCGTTGCTGTTGGCCAGAAAATGCTTCACCAGCGATGCCGCCTGCCAGTATTTGGGATCGTCGCCCTGAATGCCGCGAATGAACGGCACAGCCATTGCGCCGTTGAAGTAGGCGTCTTCGCCGTAACTCTCTTGGTCGCGGCCCCAGCGTGGATCGCGCGCCAGATCGGCATTCGGCGTCAGCACCACCAAAAACGACTTCGCATTCATATTGTTCTCGTGGATGTACCGCGCCTCGGAGCCGATCACCGCTCCCGCCTGGTGCATCAGATCCCGATCCCACGTACGCGCCAACCCCACCGCCTGCGGAAACTGTGTCGTCGGCGTCACCGGCGCGGCCTGGCCCTGCGTCGGGCCGGGCACGATCGACAACATACTGTAGATCGGTCCGCCCAGCACAACACCGCTCAGCGCCTCTCCGATCGGCGTCCCGGGAAGACCCAGCCGCGGAGAAACCACGCCACTCGTGTCCAGGCTGTTGATCTTCTCCTCAACCGTCATCAGCGACAGCACATTGTCGATGCGCTTTTCCAGTGGCAGCGACGGGTCCTGAAATGGATAGTGGGACGTGGACGGCGCCTGTGCCGTGAGTGCAACAGACGAGGCAAGCAGGATCAAGCTTGAGATCGGAGTGAGTTTCAAAGCGCGGCCCCCGGATATCGGCAGTTTCAGAACTGCCAACTTATAACAGAAAGCGCCGAGGCTCGCCCCGGGGCCTCCTTACAGCAAAGGCCGATTCAGCTCTGTCCGCCATTCCGTTGGGTCCGGGCTGGATTCTGGCCCGACCGTATACCGCTCCCACAGATCCGGCGCTTCCGCCAGATCCTGTCCGGCAATCCACCGCTCGAACTCGCCCCATCCCGCGCCCAGCCTGGCGTAGTCGCCGCTGTAAACCGTCCGCGCCACCTTCATCGCCGGCCAAATGCCCGCCTGCACTCGTCCCATCGGCTCGATCTGCGTAGCGACGGGAACGCAGATCTCGAAATCGAAGGTTACGGCTGGCACGTGGAAATGATGGGTGAACCACGGTCCAGCGGCTTCCACACCCTGCGCCGCCAGTGCTGCGTTGACCTCCATCAATCCGGAGCCCATGACGTTCCGCACCTCCGAGCTCGGCACGGTCAGGTGAAGAAATGCATAGGGCTGTGGGCTCGTCTGGACGATCTGCGGGGTCTCGATCATAGGAAAGGTTTCCTTTCGGACTCACGCGGAATACTAACCGAATTCACCGGAAAGGTGATTCCAACTCGCCGGTTTCTCATGAGCCGTAAAGCTGAGTCGTACCTCAAATGAAAAAGGTAACTCGCTTTTGAAAATTACCTTGTTTCTGATGACTCAATTTTGAACACTTTCGATTGCTTTGGTTCCTAAGCCTCTTTATTTTCAGAATTTACAACTTCCGTGCTTGACGACCCTGTATTGCCATAGGCATACTCCCACTTTGTATTTGCCGGGAGAATCTTCCCCCCTCTTCTGGCAGGAGCTGCATTCCATGGATCTCATTTTGTTGCGTGTTCTCTTCGTTGGCCTGGTTACTGTTATCTGTTTTTTCCTAAAGCCATTCGGAGTCTCCGGCCCAATCGCGGCCGGGTGTGGTGCCGCTGCTTCGGCTGCCGTCATCGTCTTTGAGCTGCGGGTACGCGCTCTCAACCTGCGCCGCCTTATCGGTGCAGTTACCGGTTCCGTGCTCGGCATTTTCGGCGCATCGCTCTTCTGTCTAGTACTTCGATCAGCCCTCCCCGGCGGACCCACCTCCGCTGCTATCCAGGTTTTTGTCCTGCTGCTGATGACCTACGTAGGCCTGTTAGTCGGAACCAGCAAAGGCGAGATGCTCAATCCCGCCGCACTGGGCACCGTCTTCTCCGGTGAAAAAGTGACCAGGAAGAGCTTCAAGGTCCTCGACACATCGGTCATCATCGACGGGCGCATTGCCGACGTGGCCGACACCGGCTTCATGGACGGCATCTACGTGATCCCCGAATTCGTCCTGCGCGAGTTACAAGTTGTCGCTGACTCGACTGACAGCTCCAAGCGCCAGCGCGGCCGCCGCGGCCTGGACATGCTGCAACGCATGCAGTCCAACACCAACCTGCAGATCCAGATCGTTCCCGACGACTTCCCTTCGATCAAGGAAGTGGATCTCAAACTGCTCGAATTGGCGAAAAAGTGGGATGCCAAGGTCGTCACCAACGACTTCAACCTGAACAAAGTTGCGCAACTCCACCGCGTGGAAGTGCTCAACGTGAACGACCTGGCCAACGCGCTCAAGCCCGTTGTACTGCCCGGCGAGAAGATGAACATCCTCATCCTGAAAGAGGGTAAGGAGTACAACCAGGGCGTCGGCTATCTCGATGACGGCACGATGGTTGTCGTGGACCACGCCCGTCGCGTCATCGGCCGCAACGTCGAGATCACCGTCACCAGCGTGCTGCAAACGGCCAGCGGCAAGATGATCTTTGGCCGCATCGACGAAAACGCGCCTCGCGGCGATGGCTCGCGCACGGAAACAGCCCGCACGGCAGCAGTCGCTGAATTCACACACTAAACTCCATCGAATCTCCACGAAGGGGAGTTATTCTTGGGAAACATCCGAGGATAACTCCCTTTCATGCGTCCATTCCTTTCTCCTCAAAAAGTCGTATCCCTCCTGCTGCTCACATCGTCCTGTGCCGCATTCCTCCATGGACAGGCCCCGATTCCCTCCGCAGCGTTCAGTGAAACCTTGAACGCAGAATTCACCCGCGGCGAGTACAACCCAAAATATCCTGCGGAAAGTCACTGGATGGACGGCGGAAATCGCTATACCGTTCTGGAGCCGTCCCCGGAAATCAAGGACGCGTCCGATCTCGCCGCCTACGACACAGCGACCGGCGCCCGCGCTGTTCTGGTCACAGCAAAGCAACTGATCCCGACGGGAGCGAAGGAGCCGCTGTCGCTCGATGACTACTCCTGGTCGGCGGATAACAAGCTGCTGCTCATCTTCACCCATGCGCAGAAGGTCTGGCGGCTTCGCACGCGCGGTGATTATTGGGTTCTGCGCGTGGCAGACGGCAAGCTGAGCCACATCGGCGCGGCTGCTCCGGCGACTTCGCTCATGTTCGCGAAGTTCTCCCCGGATAGCCAGTCCGTGGCCTATGTTAGCCAGAACAATATCTTCGTCGAGAGCCTCGCTACCGGAGCCGTTACGCAACTCACCCACGATGGCTCGTACGAGATCATCAATGGCACGACGGACTGGGCTACAGAAGAGGAATTCGGCCTCCGCGACGCCTTCCACTGGAGCCCTGATTCGAAGTCGATCGCCTACTGGCAGTTCGACCAGAGCGGCGTGAGCGAGTACACACTGATCAACGACACCAAGGCGAAGTATCCAGAGCTCTTCCATTACAAATATCCGCAGCCTGGCGGGACCAACGCTTCAGTTCGTGTCGGCGTTGTCTCGGCAACAGGAGGCGACACGCTCTGGATCAAGCTTCCCGGCGACCCACGCAACAACTACATCCCTCGTATGGAGTGGATTCCGTCTTCTGACTCAGATTCTGCAGGCAAACGCGCCGATTCAACCGATTCGGGCGGCTTGATCCTGCAATACCTGAATCGGCTCCAGAATGACAATCAGGTCTATGTTGCAGACACCCGCAGCGGAACTCCGCAGAAGGTCTTTGAAGACAAAGATCCAGCGTGGGTGGATACTGTCGATGCCTTTGAATGGCTCTCCGGCAAATGCACCACCTGCCAGTTGCCGCAGCCGAAGCTCGATTTCCTATGGCTGAGCGAGCGCGATGGCTGGCGTCACGCTTATCGTGTACCTCTTTCCGGCGGGCAACCGAAGCTCATTACCAACTTCTCCGCAGACGCCATCGAAGAAGTCTCCGTCGATGAGGAGAACGGATGGTTCTACTTCATCGCGTCTCCTGAAAATCCGACGCAGCGCTACCTTTACCGCTCCCGCCTCAACGGCACTGGAGCGCCCGAGCGCATCACTCCGGCAAACGAGCCGGGAACGCACAGTTACTACGTCGCGCCCGGCGGAAAATATGCGCTGCATAGCTACTCAAGCGCCAGCCATCCACCGATATTTGACGTAGTCGAACTGGCGACACACAAGGTTCTCCGCACCGCCATCGAAAACCAGGACCAGGTTGCCAAGGACAACGGCATCGATCCCAATCCCGTGGAGTTTTTGGACACGCCTGTTTCCGGAGGCGAGCCGGGCGAAAAGGTGAACCTCAGTACCTTTTTCATCAAGCCGCCCAACTTCGACCCCGCGAAGAAATACCCCATGATCGTCCACGTCTATTCAGAGCCAGCGATGGACATCGTGCTCGACGACTGGAGCTATACCTTCCATAAAGTCATCGCGCGGGAGGGCTACATCGTCGTCGGCTTTGATAACGAAGGCACGCCCGCGCCGAAGGGGCGAGCCTGGCGCAAATCCATCTATGGCAACATCGGCGTACTTTCGTCAAAACAGCAGGACGAGGCCATCGCCGAATTCGCTAAAGAGCATCCCTACGTCGATACCTCGCGCATCGGCATGTGGGGCCACAGCGGCGGCGGCTCCGCCACGCTCAACCAGATGTTTCGCTATCCCGGTCATGTCGCAGCAGGAGTAGCCATCGCACCCATGCCGGACCAGACGCTCTACGACACCATCTATCAGGAACGCTACATGGGCCTGCCCGCCACTAACGCCAAGGGCTATCACGATGGTTCGCCGGTCAACTTTGCCGAAGGGCTGACCGGGCATCTGCTCATCATTCACGGCTCGGGCGACGACAATGTTCATTTCCAAGGGACGGAGATGCTGGTCGACAAGCTGGTAGCGCTGGGCAAGCCCTTCGACTTTATGGACTACCCGAATCGCACCCACGACCTCAGCGAAGGCGAAGGGACATTGCAGCACCGCTTCACGCTGATGATGCGCTTCTTCGAGCAATACGTTCCGCCGGGACCGAAATAACGGGACGTTCTGCGACCGATCTGCCGCAAACCGCTAAAATGGAGGAGTAGATTCAGCATTCTGCTTTTCCTGACAGGAACCACATGACCGCATTGAAGACCGCCCTCACTGATTCGATCCAGATTGCCGCCACCAAGGCTGGCCTGCAGCTCATCTCGACCACCGAGGGCAAGGATTTCCACGGCGAACCTACGGCTGTTTTTGAGTTGGCGCCGATCGCCAATCCCGGCCGCACGCTGAAGCTGGAGTTGAGCCACGAGTTCGACTTCAACAAGCCTGACCTGCTTCCGGCAATCACCCAGCATCTGGCGGAAGAAGCCAAGCGTCTGCGGAATCCCCGCCCCGATGCATACGTGACCCTCGAAGGCCTGCCGCTTTCCTTCCGTAATTTCCGCTGGCCGTTCCATCGCTCTACTTCGGGCGCGGATACGTATATCGTCCACGGCGAGATCTACCTGGAAGACGGCACGAACTCACCACTGCATGCCAAGATTTCCATGTCCATGACCGTGACCTTTGCGGAGATCGTGCCCGCTCCTGAGCAGCCCTACGCGGAGACCTTCCTCTACAACGCCGCGCGCAAGACCATTGACATGGGGCAGCTTGAACTGGTGAAAAGCGGCAATCGCCAGCCCGTTCCGGTGACGACGCGCTACTACAGCCGCTGGCAGAAGAAGTTCATCTTTACGGATACCAACGACGCAGCGCGCCTCGAGTACCTGCTGCTGAAGACCTACTGGCTCTCCGGCGTGCTCGGTGGCGGCCAGCCGGTCTGGATTGCCGACCCGCGCGACGCGCAATACCTGAACACGACCGAAGCCGACCTGTTGCGCATGGCAGCGGACGAAGCCGGACAGGGCCTGCTGACGCTCACCGGCGAATATGCCGCGGCGACTCCGCTGCTGATGGCTCGCGCAGACGAGTTCCGCGCTCGCATGGACAAGGCCCTGGCGCTGACCAAGCCGACATTCAATGAAGAGATGCGCGCCGGCCACGCCAATATGTGATTCTTGCGTTGCAAACAAATAAGGGCTGCCCTCGCGGACAGCCCTTATTTGTTGGAACGGGTTACAGTATCAGTCCCCTGCAACTCCTGAGAACTGATCCGCATTGCTGAGAGTAGGCTCTTCACTCGGCCTGACTTCGAGTCGTTGAACTCCGCTTGACTGCCATAGTCTCCATGCTCCGATGCTGAAAGCTCCCATTCCCAGCAGCGTCTCATAGATTCCATGCAAATGCGGATTGAGGACGACAAATGGAACGACCAGCGACGGCAGGAATCTCACCACCATAAACGCGAGCACCCGGTCAGTCTTCAATCCGTAGATCCAGAGTACAAAACCAGCAGCCAATGCGATATCGACGTCATACTGCATCTGCCTTGGGTTAACCAGGACGATGGACAGCACCACCAGCGCCAGCCATACGCCGTTCGAGGCCAGTCCGTTCGATTCCGATCCGTTCAAGCCGTGATAGCAATTACGATCGAGCCGCCTGCGCAAGAGAAACATCATTGCCAGCACGGCAAGAGCGAATATGCCCGCAACCACGTAGGCTGCCGTGCCAGCGCCCACGCGGCGGTTGTGGTGGTAGGTTGCTACAATTCCGAAAATTCCGTACCCGTACTGCTGCTGGACCAGGATTCCCTGCTGCAGGGACCACTGGTAGCCGGCATAAAGATCAGGCCACATCCTCTTCTCGGCCAGATTCATGGCAACCACGGCAACGCCGCAGCCGATGCTGCGCAGCCATTGCCGCTTACCGGCCAGGAGCGGCAAAAGAAGCAGGGAGAGAAACGTGATTTTGATACAGGCGGCAAGAAAAACGGCGAAATAGAACCATGCCCAGCGGTTGCGGCGAAGGCCCGGAACCGCGGCTAAGAATGCCCCACAGTACAGAATCGACGCGATATTCATGCTGCAGAGTGCCAGCACCCCGGTGAATCGCGGCGAAGCGAAAAACAGCAGCAATGCAAAGAGCGGGCTAAGCCAGCGTTGGCGGAAGAAGTACCGGGCCAGCACCAGCGGCAGAGCGCAGGTGGCAACGATCTCGAGGACGACATACAAAGTCTCTCCCCAACCAGCAGGCACCGGCAGGGAAAGCAGCCTGGCAAGATAGAGAAAAAAAGGTGGGTAGAGAAAATACAGGGGCGCCATCGAGGCGTCGTAGGGGCTGTGTCCGGCGAGCCATGTCCGCACGGCATTGGCGTAGACGGGGAGATCTTCCAGCCACCAATCCGCCAGGTCGCTGCGATGCAGCAACCAGAACACTACAACCGCGATGCCAAAGAAGGCTGCAATTGTCCAGTTATTCGGCTTGGGATAGGGAAGCGCCGAGTCCCGGCGGGTCGTTCGATCTTGCAAGGGTTCTCCGGGAGGAAGAAGGGCTCCTACCAGTATCCATGAAGGAAAATTCAGGGGCAATGAATTAATTATTTTCTAGAAATTAGTTTTCTTCAGGAAGGAAGCCTCCGCCGCCGAAAGTTCGTGAAAAGAAGTTTCGGCGGAGCGAGTAGGTTAGCCCAGCTGGGTTCCGCAGCTGGTGCAGAAGCGGGCTCCGGGCGGGTTGGTCTGCTTGCAGTTGCTGCAGGCCTGGTGGGTTGTTTCCACGACGGCGGTTGTCTGGCCCGGGTATGCTGCTGCGTAGCCTGGCTGGGCGTAGGCGTACGGTGCGTAGCCGGCAGCGGGCCAGCCGGGATATGCGGCTGAGGCCGGGACGGGAATGCCCAGGTTGGCGGCGATCATGGCGGCCTGGAAGGCGTTGTACTCGCGCACGCGGCCAGGCATGAAGAAGCATTCGATCAGGCCCAGCAGTGCGGGAATGCCGGTCCAACAGATGCAGATGTAGAAGATGCCGAGGCCGTTCCGGCCAACGTAGAAGTGGTGGATCCCGAAGCAGCCGAGGAAGATGGCGAGCAGGACGCCGACGACTTCATCGCGGCGGACGGTCTGATACTGGGCCTCGAAAATGGCCTGCGGATTGTCATATGTGTAGCTGCTCATCGGACTGCCCTCCTGCTTTCTTACTTCTTTTCTATACGGATCAGCAGGCAATGCGGTTCATTTACCGGTTCTGAGATGGCTTGAATAGCGAAAAAATGGAGAATGAGGGGGGGAGGGGTATTTATTTTTCCGCCGGCACGTTTCGCCTTGTAACGGCTTGCTCGCGCTTATTATGCGCCTTTTGATCTTAATTATGTGCAAGGCAAATCGAGGTTTTTTACGGTCCGCTTGCGACCACCCTCGAAAGCTATAATCCTGCCCATGAGTACGCCTTCCCCTGCCGATGAAATCAACTCGCTGCGCGAGCAATTACGCCATCACGAGTACCAGTATTACGTCCTCGATGACCCCAAGGTAAGCGACCAGGAATACGACACGCTGATGAACCGGCTGAAGGCGCTGGAGGCGGAGAATCCTGAGCTGCTGACGACCGATTCACCGACGCAGCGAGTGATGGGACGCGCGGCGGAGGGTTTTCAGAAGGTGGCGCATTCGCGGCCGATGCTTTCGCTGGATAACGCCTACAACGAGGAAGAGTTGCGGGACTGGGACCGGCGGGTGCATGAGCTGGCGGGGTCATTGCCGGTGAAGTATGTGGCCGAGCTCAAGCTGGACGGGCTTTCGCTGGCGCTCCACTACGAGGTGGATGCGAAGGGCGATGCGCATCTGCTGCGCGGACTGACGCGAGGCGATGGGCAGATTGGTGAGGATGTCACGACGAACGTTCGGACGATTCGCAGCGTGCCGCTGAGCATTCCGAGGGCGACGCTGGCGAAGACTGATCTTGCGGGGCAGGCGGCGTGGGAGGTTCGCGGCGAAATCGTGATGCCGCTGGCTACGTTCAAGAAGGCGAATGAAGAGCGGGTAGCGGCGGGGCTTGCTCCGGCTGCCAATCCCCGGAACTTTGCAGCGGGAACTCTAAGGACGCTAGATACGAAGGTGGTTGCGGGACGGCGGCTGGATTTTTACGGGTACTTTCTCGTGGTCAATGGCGAGTACAACCCGGCGGGGCAGCATGCGACGCTTGAAACGCTGACGGCGCTGGGGTTCCGGGTGAATCCGCACCGCGACACGTTTACCACGGTCGATCAGATTCTCGCGTTTCTGGCGAAAGTGGAGGAGACGCGCGAGGGTCTGGGATACGAGATTGACGGTGTGGTGATCAAGGTGGATGCGCAGCATACGCAGCTTCGGCTGGGGTATACGGGCCGGGCGCCGCGCTGGGCGATTGCGTACAAGTTCACGGCTCGGACAGCGGTTACGCAGGTGCGGGAGATCCAGATCACGGTGGGGCGGACGGGCAAGCTGACGCCGCTGGCGGTACTGGTTCCGGTGATCGTGGGCGGGGTGACGATTACCAACGTTGGCCTGTTCAACGAGGACGAAGTGGCCCGGCTGGGGATCAAGGCGGGGAGCTGGGTTGTGGTGCAGCGGGCGGGGGACGTAATCCCGAATATCCAGAGCGTAGTGGTCGATGCGGAGCACCCGGAGAGCGATCAGGTCTTTGTGATGCCGGACAAATGCCCGGTGTGCCATACGCCGGTGGAGCATACCGAGGGCGAGGTGGACACGTACTGCATCAACATCGACTGCCCGGCGCGGCTGTGGGGATCGCTGGTGTACTTCGCCGGGCGCGGGGTCATGAACATCGAGGGGATGGGCGAAGTACTGGCGAGCCAGCTGCTCGATTCCGGCCTGGTGAAGTCGCTCTCCGATGTGTACACGCTGACCGAGGAACAGCTGCTTTCGCTGGAGCGCGTGGGAAAGAAGTCGGCGCAGGCGCTGCTGGCGCAGATTGAGCGATCGAAGCAGGCGGGGTTGGCACGGGTGCTGATGGGGCTGGGGATTTCGTTTGTGGGCGAGCGGACAGCGGAGCTGCTGGCTTCGGCGTTTGGGGACATGGATGATCTGGCGAACGCCTCAATGGACGACCTGCAGCGGGTGCAGGAGGTGGGCCCGAAGGTGGCTACGGCTGTCTTTGACTTCTTCCAGAACGAGCAGAACCGCGCTCTGGTCGCCCGATTCAAGGAACTGGGCCTCAAACTGACCGCCGAGAAGAAGGTGAAATCTACGCAACTTGAGGGGCTGACGTTTGTGCTGACCGGGACGTTCCCGACTCTGAGCCGCGAGGAAGCCAAGGAGAAGATCGAGGCGGCGGGCGGCAAGGTTTCGGGGTCGGTCAGTAAGAAGACAAATTACGTTGTTGCGGGCGAGGAAGCGGGGAGCAAGCTGACGAAGGCGCAGGAACTGGGTGTGCCGGTGATCGACGAGGCTAAGCTGTTCGAGTTGATGGCGGTGCAGAGCGCTGCTGAAGGAGACGGGAATTGAAGCGAATCTTCTGCAAAGTCATGGCGGGTGTCGCACTTGGGATTGCGACGGTCGGCGTTCATGCGCAGGATCCGGTGAAGGCGTATCCGAATAACTACAAGCTGGTGCTGGAGAATGCGGATGTGGCCGTCTTTCGCGTGCATTACGGACCGCATGAAAAGATCGGGGTGCATGACCACTCCAACTACCCGACCGTGTATCTTTATCTCTCCGACTCAGGCCAGGTGAAGTTTACGCACGACGAGATTCCGGCCTTTGTGATGGTGCGGCCACCGGCCAAGGCTGGCGCATTTCGTGTGGCTCCGGCGCGGCCGGAGCGGCATATGGTGGAGAATCTTGGCGATCAGAGCTCTGAGTTCCTGCGCGTCGAGCTGAAACGGCTTCCACTGAAGGATGTGCAGAAGCCGGTGCGAGGTCCGGTGCCGGAGCCGTTGAAGGCTGGCGGTACCGATGAGTTCACCAGCTCTGAGCTGCTGATCCGTCGGCTGGTTTGCGCTGCCGGGAAACCGTGCAGTGAGCCGCCGACAAAGGGACCCACGCTGCTGGTGGCGATCTCTTCACTGAAGGCTTCGTTCGCGGGCGGTCAGCACTCGATGAAGAACGGCGATCTGCAGTGGGTGGATGCGCCGGGGACGCTGGCGATCGAGACGGCTTCGGCAGCTTCGGCGGCGCCGGCGCATTTGCTGGAGATTGAGCTGATTGGACCGGGGAAGTAGTTCGTCCGCGATCAGGCTTTTGGGTTACGCTACCACGAGCCTTACTGTGATGTCGGCGGTGTCGGTGAACGTGGTCTCGTTTTCGCTCGACGGCTTGAAGCCCTGGCTGCGCAGACTTGCCGCGACGCGGGCGACTTCCTCTGAATTTGGCAGCACCAGTTCCCAGAAGAGCAGGCGAGCGTCTTTGGCGCCGGCCGGCGGCGAGCCTGCTGCCCAGATGTTGAGGCCTACGTGGTGGTGGTAGCCTCCGGCGGAGGTGAAGAGAGCCGTGGGGATCTGCACGGTGATTTCCAGGCCGAGGCCTTTGACGTAGAAGTTTTCGGCTTCTTCGAGGTTGCCGACGTAGTGGTGAACGTGGCCTACTGTGGTTCCCGCGGGTGCGCCTTGCCATTGGATCGCTGGGTTGGGGGATTCGGCTGCAAGTTCGTCAAAGCGGACGGCGGTGGTGCCCATTCTCAGCGATGTACCGGCGTAGGACCACTGGCTGCGCGGGCGGTCGGCGTAGACTTCGACTTCGAGGCCGTCGGGGTCGACGAGATAGAGTGCTTCGCTGACTGCGTGGTCGCCGGCGGCGAAGGGGACTCTGTACTTCCAGAGGTGCTGGACGAAGCGGCTGAGGTCGGCTCGGGTGGGGAGCAGAAAGGCTGTATGGTAGAGGCCGAGGCGGCTTCTTGCGGCGATGGGGAGGATGCCGGGCTGTTCTTCGAGTTCGAGAAGGATGCGGGTATCGCCGTGGGGGCCGAGTTGGGCGACGGTTTCGCTCTGGTTGAGGACGGCTAGGCCGATGATGTCGCGGTAGAAGGCGACGGAGCGGGTCAGATTCGAGACGGCGAGGCGGACTTTGCCAATGTGGGTCGAGGCCGGGAGGCGGTTTTGCACGCTTTCAGTGGCTTGATCGGTGGTGGGGTTCATGGGCGCCTCGAAACAATACTTGTGAGAACAAGTATTCGATTCAGTGCATAGCAAAGAGATTCACGGAGACGGACCGGGCCTAAAGGCCGTCTCTTAAGTGGCGGCAGTTCCGGGGGCTGAAGCCCCCGGCTCCCTCCGGAGGAACTCTATATCCTGGCTTCGCAACGAACGCTTCTAGCTGGCTTTGACTGAGGTGGCTTTGTCGTTGGAGAAGCTGACGGTCCAGGTTTTGGGGCCGGCGTGGTAGGTGATGGTGCGGTTGCCTGCGTCCTGCGAGTCGGTCTCGATCTTGGCGCCTACGGCCATTCTGGTTTGGAGCTCGTTCATGCCGACGGTGGGGGTGTGGGCTTTGATGGCGTCCCAGGTGGGTTGCGGCCAGTTGTCGTAGATCTTCTGCGGCGGGTCGTAGTAGAAGAGCTCGTCGGCGAGGATGGTCTCGTTGGGGCCGTCGGTGGCGCCTACGGGAGCGGCGAAGGTGCCGTCGGTGCCATCCAGGGTGAAGACGGCGAGGTACTGCTTTGTGCCATGGGCGACGCGGTCGTCGATCTTGGCGGGAACGCTGGCCTTAATCAGCTTGGTGATGTTGATCTTCGCGGCCGGGGGGAGTTCGCCGGCGCGCTTGTCCCATTGGACGGAGCTGCCGCTATAGGGAAAGTAGGGCAGGACGTAGCCTGCTTTGATCCAGGCTGGTTTGCCTTCGAGAGCGTCCTTGGCATCGGTGAAGTTGGTGGCGTAGCGCAGGCGAACGACGGCGAGCTCGTCCTGGGTCATCTTCGGTTCCTGGTTCTTTTTGCCGAGGACGCCGGGGTCCTGGCGGGATTTGAAGACGAAAAAGAGATACACGCCGCCGATGAGGACGACGACCAGGAATGCAAGGATAGCTTTCTGCCAATTCTTCATCTCAATCCCCTTGAGTTATGACTTTGCCGCGAACATGGCCTTGATGCCGCGCAGGGCCTGGCGGGTTCGTTCTTCGTTTTCGATGAGCGAGAAGCGCACGTGGCCGTCGCCGTATTCGCCGAAGCCGATGCCGGGGCTTACGGCGACCTTGGCGTCGGTCAGCATGAGTTTTGAAAATTCCAATGAACCGAGGTGACGGAACTTCTCCGGAATCTGGGCCCACAGGAACATGGTCGCCTTTGGCAGCGGGACGTGCCACCCAATTTTGTTCAGTCCTTCGACTAAAACGTCGCGGCGCTTGCGGTAGGTTTCACAGATTTCGCTGACGCAGGCCTGGGGGCCTTCGAGGGCGAGGATGGATGCGACCTGAATGGGGGTGAAGGTGCCGTAGTCGAAGTAGCTTTTGAGGCGGCCGAGGGCGTTGACGAGGGTCTGGTTGCCGACCATGAAGCCGACGCGCCAGCCGGGCATGTTGTAGCTCTTGGAGAGGGTGAAGAACTCGACCGCAACGTCTTTTGCGCCGGGGACCTGGAGGACGCTGGGCGGCTTGTAGCCGTCGAAGGCGATGTCGGCGTAGGCGAGGTCGTGGATGAGGTAGAAGCCGTATTCGCGGGCCATTTCAACGAGGCGGGCGAGGAAGGGCAGCTCGACGCACTCTGTCGTCGGGTTCGACGGGAAATTGACGATCAGCGCCTTGGGCCGCGGGGTCATGCGGGGGATGAGGCTTTCGAGTTCGGCGAGGAACTGGGCCTGATTGTGGATGGGCACGCTGACGACGTGTGCGCCGGCGATGACCGGGCCGTAGATGTGGATGGGGTAGCTGGGATTGGGGACAACGACTGTGTCGTTGGAATCGAGAATCGCGAGGCAGAGGTGGGCGATGCCCTCTTTCGAGCCGATGGTGACGATGGTTTCGGTGGCCGGGTCGAGATCGACGTCGTAGCGGGTCTTGTACCAGTTGGCGATGGCGCGGCGGAGGCGCGGGATGCCTTTCGAGACCGAGTAGCGGTGGGTGACCGGCTTCAGGGTCGCCTCGATCATCTTGTCGACGATGTGCTTGGGAGTGGCGCCGTCGGGGTTGCCCATGCCAAAGTCGATGATATCTTCGCCGCGGCGGCGGGCGGCTACTTTCATCTCCCCGGTGATGTTGAAGACGTACGGGGGCAGCCGCTTGATTCTTGAGAATTCTTCCATCTGGTTATCGTAAATTGCCGGCGCTGGAACTCATGCCTGCTTTAGGGTTCAAAAAGCCCTTGCATAATGCAGCTTTTTTTCGTCGTAGTCGAATTTCACCAGTCCGTCGCGGTAATCGATGTGGATGGTCGTCATTTCAAGCGTACGAGCTCCTAAAAAGCCGGAAACTTCCAAACCAATGTTCTTGCTGATCTGGGAGGTGTCGAAGGAGGGTACTTGGCGGATCGTCTGCGCAAGGTGTTCGAACTTGAAGGTGATTTCATTAGCCTCGTAAACTTTGTTGACCTTGCCGCTTAGACCACGCACCTGACTGTCGTAGTCGGAGTGGACCTTGGTGACCTCGCGCGCCGCTTCCGGAGAGATGCTAGTTGCCCATGCCCCGGTATCCAGGATGAATAGCTTGACCTTGGAGTCATTGAGACCGACGGGAAGCATCAGGGAATGGCCGACGCGATAGACCGGAGTGTAATCCTTCATTTCAGGCGCAATATACCGGTTGAAGGGGCCTTTGGGGGCTGTGGGTTTGGGCTTGGCGGGCTCAGATGGATGGCGGAAGTCCGGCGCGGCAGCCGAAGCCGACTCCGGGTTCTTTGTTCCTCCGTCTGATGCAGGGCCGGAGCCGCTCTTGGCGGCATCCAGATCGTCAGCGGAGCTGGTACCCAATGATGGAGCCACGACGGCTTCCCCGGGCCTCGGCGGCAGAGGGCCGAGCATGAGCTTTCTGCCGGGATAGTCGAGTGTAACTAGGAATTTCCCCAGAACGTCCATTCCAATGAGGCCGTCAATGTCCATCATGCGGCTGTTTTCAACGACGCGAACGGCACAGTCGTGGAACTCCAGTCCGCCGATCTGGATGGACTCGGCGAAGGCTGTGTATCCAGACTTTCGACCCTGATCACCTATGCCGCCAATGTCGGATTCCGAGAAGGGCTTGAGTCCCGCATGATCGGCTACGCTTTTGCTCACGATCAATCCACCGGCACCGGTATCGATCTCCAGCCGCGCCTTGTGTTGATTGAGTTTGACATCGAGTCCGAACGAACGGATGTGAGTGGGGTCATACATGAGCAAGGCAAATGGAATCACTGTCGAAGCTTCGTTCGAAGCCAGGCGGCACGGCTTATGTGACTCCGCAGAGCTTTTCTTCATGTGGTCGAGGTAGAGCCGCATGCTACGCCGCTCTTCTTCATCGTCGCCAGTGGCTGAGGCTAAATACTTTTCCATTTCTGCGATGCGGTCGCGTAGCGGCAGAGTACCGATCCATTCGGCGCGGATGTCTGGATCGTAGGCATCAAGCTGATGGGCGAACTTGAGTTGCGACTGCGCTGTTGCGTATTGGGAATTCATTTCAGCGAATCGTGCGAAGACCATATGCAATCGCGGCAGGCAAATATCGGCATCCTGCGCCGCTTGCAAGGTCGGGCCAACTTCCCATGGAAGTCCAGATCGTAACTGGACTTCTGCCTTGGCCGTCAGTAGCACTGCCGTAGCTTTCTTGTCAGAGCTGTTGGCTTTGAGTGCAGCCTCGACCGCATCGACCGCATCCTTGGTGTTTTGCTGACGCAACAGAACGCGCACCAATCCGGCTGTCAACGCGGGATCATTCGGTTTCACGGCGAGGTCTGCCCGATAGAGTGCCGCAGCCTTTGCATAATCCGAAGAGAGGAATGCCTGTTCAGCCGCGGATGCTATGTGCTCTTTGACGATGGTGCAGCTATCTGCCATCGCAAGCTGTACGAGAGATAGAAGCATGGGTGCGAGAAGGATAGCTCTGCCAATACGCAGCTTTACCTGTGTCATCGGGCTGTCCTCAGAAGCTTTGGCAGGATGCAATTCGATCCTCGCAGTTCGGCAAAGAGTTATGGAGTCTGAAGACACACTAGCACGTGTGCCGGCGATATCTTAAGTATCAATATTGAAATTTGCTTCAACTCTAGCCCGGGCAGTGCCCAACGAATCCCGGTTGTTCCATAAAAGCCCGCTGCTGAGCCATAACTCGGCAGCGGGTCGTGTTGTGACTTACTGGATGGGGTTGCCGGAGGTGTCGGCGTAGGTTACTGGGGCCAGCTTGAGGTCTTGCAGGCTGGCGTCAATTTTGGATTTGTCGCCTACTTCGATGATCAGCAGCTGTTCGGGGTGGACTTCGTCTTTGGCGGCCTTTTCTACTTCTTCCGGTGTGACCTTGGCGTAGGCTTCGGGCAGAGTGGCGTAGTAGTCCAGCGGGCGGTCGTAGATGAAGAGGTTGGCCATGGCGGAGGCTGTGGCGTTGGTGGTTTCAAACTGCGCCGGGATGGAGTTGATGTTGGCGTCGCGCGCTGCTTTCAACTCTTCTGGAGTGGGTGGTTCGGTCTGGATGCGGCGCAGCTCGAGCATCAGTTCCTTGGTGGATGCGGCGGTGACGTCTGTCTTGACGAGGGCGCTGGCAGTGAAGGGTCCGCCTTCGCGATAGAGCGAGTAACCGGAGCGGGCGCCGTAGGTGTAGCCGTGGACTTCGCGGAGGTTCATGTTGATGCGGCTGCCGAAGCTGGCGCCAAGGGTGTAGTTCATGAGCTGCAGCGGCAGCAGGTCAGGGGTGGAGCGCGGCACGCCGATGCCGTAGGCGGTGAGCGCGGTTTGCGGTGAGCCTGGCTTGTCGACAACGACGATCTTGAGCGTGGGCGGTGCAGGCGGAGCGGGCAGCTTGAGCTCGCTGCTTACGCTGCTGGTCCATGCGCCGAAGTGCTTCTCGGCGAGTTCGCGGGCCTGTGCTTCGGTGATGTCGCCGGCCATAATGAGAGCCGAGTCAGCGGGGCCGTAGTGACCGGACCAGAAGGCCTGCAGATCGTCGCGGGTGAAGCCCTTAACGCTGTCTACTGTTCCGGTGGTGGTGAAGCCGTAAGGCTGGTCACCATAGAGCAACTTGAGACCGACACGCTGGGCAATCGATGAGACCGAATCTGACTCCTGCTGGATGCGAACCATGCGCTGCTTGCGGATGCGCTCCAGGTCTTCGGGATGGAAGGCCGGGTGGAGCAGCACGTCGGAGAGCAGGTCGAGCGCAGCGTCGCCATTGCTGTTGAGGACGGTGACGCCGGCGTTGGTTGAATCCATGCTGGCGAAGACGCCAACGCTGGTGCCGAGCTTTTCTGCGTCCTCGGCGATCTGCGTGGCCGTGCGGGTTGCGGTGCCTTCGGAGAGCATGGCTGCCGTGAAGTCGGCGAGGCCAGGCTGGGCGACAGGGTTTGCTTCGCCACCTGCGCGGGTGACCATGGTGGCGGTGAGGATGGGCAGGTTGCCGTCATGGATGAGGTAGACCTTCAGACCATTCTTGAGGGAGAAGGTGACGGGCACTGGGAGATGAAAGGTCGAGGCTGGGCCTGCTGCCGGCGGAGTCTTACGCCACTGCTGCGCGGCTTCAAACTCGGGGGTGTAGGGCTCGGTGAGCTTGGCGTCCTTGTCGGTGTCGTCGGGGCTGCGCGGAACGTCATCGACGACCTTCTTGCCAGGAACGCATGTGACGACGACGGACTGGTTCTTGTTCATGAACTTGGTGGCTGTTGCCTTGATGTCGGCGACGGTGAGTGCCTGGTAGCGTTCGAGGTCCTTCTTCAGGTAGCCGGGATCGCCGGTGTACTGGTTGTACTCGTTCATGACGTCGGCAATGCCACCGAAGCCGCCGAGACGCTGCAGGCCGGTGATGGTGCCGGTGAGGTTGGCGGTGCGGGCGGAGTCGAGCTCCTGCTGCGTTGGGCCGTCTTTCTGCAGCTTGCCTACTTCTTCCCAGAACGCGGCTTCGAGGTCGGCTACCTTGACGCCCGGCTTGGCGGTGAGCGAGCAGTACATGATGGAGGTGAGCTTGAGGGCGCGGTCATAGCAGAAAGCGGACTGAGCCATTTCGCGCTTGTGGACCAGGGACTCGTAAAGGCGGCTGGCGGAGGACTGGCCGAGAATATAGCCGGTAATCTGCGCGGACGCATCGCCGGGTGTGTAGGCGGGAGGCGTGAAGAAGGCGATGTTGACCTGGTCGAGCTTGACGGTGTCAGTGACTTCGGCGCGCCGTTGTTCCGTGATGGCCGGCGTGGGGGTGTTGGCCGCGGTGACCGGTTCGACCTTGGGGCCGGCTGGGATGGGGCCGAAATACTTGATCAGCAGCTCTTTCAACTGCGCCGGATTGAAGTCGCCGGCGATGGCGATGCTGGCGTTGTTAGGCGTGTAGAACTGCTGGTGGAAGTCGCGGACGTCGTTGATGCGTGCGGCTTCAATGTCGGCATGGGAGCCGATGACGTTGCCATAGTACGGATGGTTCTTGGGGAAGAGAAGCTGGTAGACCTTCTCCTGCGCGCCCGAATAGGGACGTCCTTCACCCTGGCGGCGTTCGTTACGGACAACGTCGCGCTGGTTGGTGAGCTTGACGCGGTCGAGACCTTCGAGCAGGAAGCCCATGCGGTCGCTCTCAAGCCAGAGAGCGGTCTCCAGCCGGTTGCTGGGCATGGTTTCGAAGTAGTTGGTGCGGTCGAAGTTGGTGGTGCCGTTCACGTCCGTTGCACCCGCTCCCTGGACGTACTTGATGTGCGCCTTTTCACCGACGTGCTCGGAGCCCTCGAACATCATGTGTTCAAACAAGTGGGCGAAGCCGGTGCGGCCTGCCTTTTCGTTCAGCGGGCCAACGTGGTACCAGAGGTCGACGGCGACGAGCGGGAGGCGGTGATCTTCGTGGGTCAGCACGACGAGGCCGTTGGGCAGGGTGTACTTCTCGTACTTGAGCTCGGGGAGCTTGAGGGCGGCGGCCTTTGCTGGCGCTTTAGCAGCCTTTGCGGGTGCCGCGACAAACGGGGTAAGTCCGAGGCAGAGGAGCGCAGCGCCAGTTGCGGTTCGCGCGGCGATGTTCAGGATCTTCATTTGGTCTCCGAAAGAATCAGGTTGGGAGTTTTCCCGGGAAGTTCTTGTTGACTTGCTGAGTTGGTGCGGAGTTAGCGTCCGTGGCGGTTCGGGGTCGTACACGTCGAACCACGCTGACCACGTCGAGCCACGTATGGCCGCTGCCATGGGCAATCGCATTTAGGCGTTGCAGCGATGATAACCGAAGGCGCGGTAGGTGGAATATACCTATAAATCGATCCTTCATTCCGTGATAATTCAGGGATGACGAAGCTTCCCTCTCTTGACCGGCTGCTGCAGGACTTCCGTTATGCGGCGCGCCAGATGCGCAAGTCGCCCGGTTTTGCGGTGACTGTGATTCTGACGCTGGCGATCGGTATCGGCGCGAACCTGGCTGTCTTTCAGCTCCTGCACGCCATTTTGTTTGCGGAACTGCCGGTGGCTCGGCCTTCGGAGCTCTATTCGGTGCAGGCGGTGAAGTCGCCCTTCGATGAGCAATGGTTCTACTCGTATGGGGCGTACAAGCGGATGCGGCAGGCCACTGCTTCTACAGCTCCCGTGATTGCCCGCAGCGGATTTGGGGGCGGGGTGCTGCAGTCTTCGGGCGGGTTTTCGGAGCAGGCTGGATTCCAGATGGTTTCGGACAATTTCTTCTCCGTGCTGGGGTTGCGGCCGGCGGAGGGGCGGTTTTTTGTTGCTTCGGATGACGATCCGGCTCAGCCAGAGATCCCCGTTGTACTGCGGCTGGAGTTTGCCAAGGAGAAGTTTGGCTTCGATCCGGTGAAGCATCCGCTGACGGGTATGAAGGCAACGTTGAATCGCGTGCCGGTGGTGATTGTGGGGGTCGCGCCGGAGGGGTTTTCGGGCGTGGTGCAGGGACATGCGCCGGATATCTGGATGCCGCTTTCGGCGCAGGCTACGGATAAGTTCGGCACATGGTTCGACTCGCTCGGGCCGGGGGATGACCATGATTTGGCGCGGCCCTGGCATGACCAGCCGGGAATCTTCTGGCTTTGGGTAATGGCGCGGGTTCCGGCGGGGCAGCAAGCAGCTGCAGCGAACCTGTGGACGCAGGCGCTGCAGCCGGATCTGCGCAAGATCGCTTCCGCTCCGGTGAACTCGACCAAGACGCAGGAGCAGCGGGATCAGATTCTGCAGGCGCGGGTGGAGTTGATCTCGGCGGCGGGCGGTCAGGGTTCGCTGAGCAAAGCTTACCTGCGGCCGTTGACGGTGCTGATGGCGATGGCTGCGATGGTTTTCCTTGTCGGCTGCCTGAACCTGGCGAATCTTCAGCTGGCACGGCTGGCCAGCCGGCAGCGTGAACTTGCCTTGCGCATGGCGCTGGGGGCAAGCCGATGGCGGGTGTTGCGGCAGCTGCTGGTGGAGGACGCGTTGCTGATCGGGCTGGGCGGATTGCTTGCTCTGGGGACCTGCTCGGCGGGAAGCGCGCTGCTGTTGCGCTGGGCTTCCGGGCGGGGTGGGCTGATTCCGATCAACCTGCAGTATGGGCCGGAGTTGCTGCTGGTTGGCGCTGCCCTGCTGGCGATTTCGCTGGTGGCCTTCAGCCTGTTGCCGGCGTGGAGGATGACGCGCGGTGCGCATCGGGCTGCCAGCCTGACACACAAGAGCACGACGGGGCGAAGCAGCCGACGGTGGTCCGGGGCGCTGCTTTCCGGGCAGGTGACCCTGTCGCTGCTGCTGCTTTCGATGGCGATCCTCTTTGCCCAGACGCTGCTGAACCTGAGCCATCTGGATGCCGGGCTGGATCGCGAGCATCTGCTCTCCGTGCACCTGGGGCTGGTGGACGGTCTCGGCAACAATGAAGATGCGACTGGCTTGAACCGTCGCATTCTGGAGAAGCTGCAGGCGCTGCCGTACGTGCGGGATGCGGCGGTGGGGCGATGCAGCATTCCCAACTGCGGCTGGCACACGGCTTTCTCCGTCTTTGGGCATCCTGAACTACCCGAGGCGCAGTTGCATGGTGAGGAAAATCACGTCAGCGCGACGTATTTCCATACGCTTGGGATTCCGCTGCTGCAGGGGCGGTTCTTTGATAGCCGGGACCGCAAGGACACGCAGAAAGTGGCGATTCTGAACCATGCGTATGCAGCTAAGCTCTTTGGTTCGGAGAGTCCCGTGGGCCACTTTATCGGCTATAAGGCTGCGCCCGGGGATCATGATTTTCTCATTGTGGGTGAGGTTGCGGATGCGCGTCTCGACGGGTTGCGCCAGCCGGCTCCGGCGGTTGCCTATCTTTCGCTCGAGCAGGAGACTTCTCTCGCGGAGCATTACGAGATTCGCGCTGTGGGGCCTCCGCTGAATATAGCTGCGGACATTCGACGGGCGATGCAATCGGTCGATCCGGGCTTGCCGATTGATGAAATTGTGCCGCTGGATGCGGATTTTACGGATGGGCTGGCCACGGAGAATCTTTTAGCGCGGCTGACGGCGATTTTTGCAGGGCTCACGCTGGCGCTGGCGGCGATCGGATTTTATGGGCTGCTGTCGTTCCATGTACAGCGGCGGACCTCAGAGATTGGCGTTCGGATGGCGCTGGGATCGACGCGGCTGCAGGTGCAAAATCTCTTCCTGCGGCAGACGCTTTGGATCCTTGTAGCTGGGCTGATTCCGGGCACCGTGCTGACGGTGATCCTGGGACGCAGTGCGCGGTCACTGCTCTACGGCGTGAGCGAAACCAATCCGTCGGCGCTGCTGCTGGCGATTGGGGTGCTGGCGGCGTGCGGGCTGCTGGCCACATGGCTGCCGGCGCGGCAAGCGGCCCGCGTTGATCCAATGGAAGCGCTGCGCACGGAATAATTGGCAAAACAGTAGAATTAAGCTGTGGCCATCGCATCCCCGGCTCATGAAACCGCGTCTTCGATCCCGCAAGCGCCCACCTCATTGCGGCGTACACGGTTGCTGCATCTGTGGCATCTGACGAGCCTGGATGCGCCGACTGTTGCCGTGGTGTGGACGCTGGCTTTTGCGCAGGCGGCCCGGGTGCGTCTGCCGCTGTGGGTGCCGGTTGTGCTGGCGCTGGTGGGATGGTCGGTCTATATCGGCGACCGTTTGATGGATGTTTACGGGGTCCAACGGCGTGGCAATGGCCTAGCCTCTGCCGCGAGCCCTTTGCGGCCGCGGCACCACTTTCACTGGCGTCATCGACGGCTCCTGCTGCCGGTTGCGATCGCCGCCGCGGTGGCTGCAGCCGGGCTGGTGCTGCACTCGATGCCTGTCGCTGCGCGGGAGCGGAACTCGATTCTGGCGGCGGCGGCGCTGGCTTATTTTGGTGGGGTGCACAGTCCCTGGCGGCCCGCGCTGGTGAAGGTGCGGGTGCCGATCCGGCTGCCAAAGGAACTTTTAGTCGGGATCCTCTTTACGCTAGCCTGCGTGGTACCGGCGTGGGCGAGAATGCCCGAGGGAGCGGTCGAAAGTCTCACGCTGCTGCCGGCGGTGCTGGTGTTTATGCTGCTGGCATGGCTAAATTGCCACGCGATCGAAGCCTGGGAATCACTGGGTTCCGGCCGCGATCCGTATGTGAGGCATCTGGCCTTCGGCCTGGCGGGAGCTGCGGCGATGGCAGCGACGACGTTCGGATTCCTGGGTGAACCGCAGCCGATCGGGCTTCTGGTTGCGGCGGCGGCGGCGGCGGTGTTGACCGCCGGACTGGATCGGTTCCGGCATCGAATGCAGGCGACGACGCTTCGCGCCGCTGCCGATCTGGTGCTGCTCACGCCGGTTCTGTTCCTGCTGCGAGCATGAGCGGCGCCCCCAATTTCAACCGGCTTGCGCGCGCCTATCGCTGGCTGGAATATGGCAGCTTTGGGCCCTTGCTGCAGTGGGCACGGACGCGCTATCTGCGCGAACTGACTCCGTGCCGACGGGCCCTCGTGCTTGGCGATGGAGATGGGCGCTTTACCGCTCGCTTGTTGCGCGGAAACCCCGGGATTCAGGTACATGCTGTTGATGGCAGTCCCAGGATGCTGGAGGCTCTTCTTCGCTCCGCCGGAGTGCACGCCGGACGGGTGACGACGGAGGCGGCCGACTTGCGGCATTGGCAGCCTGCGCCGGGAGCTGCCTACGATCTGGTTGCGACACACTTCTTTCTTGACTGCCTTACGACGGACGAAATTCGGGAACTCGCCTCCACGCTCATGCCGGCGCTGTCGGATGGTGCGCTTTGGGTTGTCTCCGATTTTGCGATTCCTGAGGGCAGGCTGGGTAGACTCTGCGCCCGGCCTCTGGTATCCGGGCTCTACCTGGCCTTTCGCTGGCTTACGGGCCTGGGAGTAAACCGGCTTCCGGATCACCAATCGGCGCTTGCCGCAACTGGATGGACGCTGTGCCACAGCGAAAGGTTGGCGGGCGGGTTGTTCGTTTGTGAGCTCTGGAAATCTTCGCGAGGAAAAGCGATTTTCTAAAGGACGATCCTGCCGTCGTGCTGCTATGCTACGCACGCAGCTTTGCTGCTATCCCAGAGCTTTCCCAGGCGCAGTCATGAGCTTCATCCGCGTTGCCGCACTTGCCGTCACTTTCGCTGTGTTTGGCGCCAACCTCTCGGCGCAGGCCGGGGCAGGCGAAGTACGCAACATCGAGGCCGACTACAACCATGTGGCTGGACCGCACAGCCAGACGCCGCTGATGACCGTGGGTGCCGGGCGCGCCAATGAGGGGCTGCGCGCGGATTGGCAGCAGCAGCTGGCAACGGTGCAGAAAGAGATCGGCTTCCGGTATCTGCGCTTTCATGGGTTGCTGCACGACGACATGGGCGTCTATACGGAGGACGCGAAGGGGAATCCAAGCTATAACTTTCAGTATATCGACCAGTTATACGATGCATTGCTTGTTCTTCACATCAAGCCATTTGTCGAACTATCTTTTATGCCGGAGAAGTTAGCCAGCGGAACCAAGACTGTCTTCTGGTGGAAGGGCAACAGTACTCCACCGAAAGATATGGGTAAGTGGAACGGCCTGATTAAGGCTCTTATTGCGCACTGGCAGGAGCGCTATGGGAATGCTGAGATTGCGACTTGGTACTACGAAGTATGGAACGAACCTGACCTCGACTTTTTCTGGTCCGGAACTCTTGATCAGTACCTCGATCTCTACCGCAACACGACGCATTCGATCAAGGCTGTCTGCGCGAACTGCCGCGTTGGCGGGCCGGCTTCCGCACTGGGCAAGATCGACGCGCAGTGGCTGGCATTTGTTGCGAAGGAGCATGTGCCTGCAGACTTTCTTTCGACGCATACCTATGGAGTTGTCAGCGGCGCGGTCGACGCAGACGGCCACGCTGGAACCGTTCTCGACGCGTCGACGGCGGCGATCACCGGACGTGTGCAAGGCACGCGCAAGCTGATCGACAGCTCAACTACGCCGAAGCTGGAGTTGCATTACACGGAGTGGTCCACGGCATACACGCCGACCGATCCGATTCATGACCAATACATCTCGGCGCCTTTCATTCTGCAGAAGCTGCGGGAGACTTCTCCGCTGGCGCAGTCGATGTCGTACTGGACTTTTACGGATATCTTCGAAGAGAATGGGCCGCGCTTTACGCCGTTTCATGGTGGATTTGGGCTGATGAACTATCAGGGAATTCGCAAGCCATCTTACTTTGCCTATAAGTTCCTCGCCCAGCTTGGTGACACGGACTTAGTAACGGATGATACGCAGAGCTGGATTACGAAGGCTGCGGATCATTCCGTAGCGGCTCTGTTCTGGGACTACACGGCGATTGCTCCGCCCGCACCTGAAACCGACCAGATCTTTTACAAGCGCGAACAGCCTGCGAAAGCAGCACCAGGCGCGCATCTCAAGCTAACGAACCTGCCTGACGGCATGTATACGCTTGCCGTTTATCGAACCGGCTACGGGCAGAATGATGCATATACGGCTTACCTTCACATGGGTAGCCCAGATCAACTTACCCGTGAGCAGGTAGCGAAGCTTCAGCAGGCAGCATCAGGGACTCCCGCAGAAAGGCGTACCATCGAGGTGAAAAATCACACGTTCGAACAGAGTTTCGCAATGCACCAGAACGATACTGTGCTTGTGACCCTGGCGAAGCTCTAAGAAAGTAATGCAGGCTCCACGTCGGCGAACCGCTGTTAAGATCACGGTGTGGTGGGCTGACACTGATGCTGCGAAGACGCCTTTACAAACTCCACAAGTGGGTTGGGTTGCTAACCGGTCTGCTGATGCTGGCAGTGACCTTGAGTGGCATTCCGCTTCTTTTTCGTGCTTCGGTGGACCGTTGGTCTCGCCCGGCAGCATTTCACATCCACCCCGCCGGCCAGCAAGTCGAAATCAATAGCTTTATGGCACGTGCGCAGCATGAGTATCCTGCCGCCAGTCTCGTGGCCCTCGAACTCAATACACCGGCGGACGAACCGATTCGACTGGCGATGAGAGATGCAAGTGGCTCATTTACCGTCTTCATCCAGCCCTATAGCGGCCAGATACTCTCGGACTCACGCTCCGCAGTTCCGCTCAGCGCCACACTATATCAACTCCATACCAGTCTTTTTCTCGGTCGCATTGGTAGCATTGTGACCACACTGCTGGGACTTGCAATTGTCTTTCTTGCCTTCACCGGAGTCTATGTCTACCGCGCAGCGTGGCGGAATCCGTTTTGGATGCGGAGGGGCAAGCGCCATGGCCGCGGATTCAACCTGGCGAGCTTTCATCGGTTGACGGGACTCTGGGCGCTCCTCTTTCTCCTCATGACGGGTGCAACTGGCTTCTGGCTCAACCACGAATCCTTGATGCCGTCGGAGGAGGGGACAAATATCCACAAGTTCGATATGCAATCGATTAAAGATCTGCGCCTGTTGATTCGCGACTCCACCACCAGGCTTCCCGGCTTTCATCCCGTCTCGCTCGTCTTTGCTGATGATGGCACAGATGTTATCGAAATTTATGGCAGCCTTGGAAGTGGGCCTTTGAGCTTCATATACGGCCTCTACGCTTCAAAAGTCACGCTGGGTGGCAGGACGGCTACAGTGCTGGATATCTCTACTCCCTACAGTCAATCGATGCGAGACAGGATTATCAATCTTGTGTATCCGGTGCATAGTGCTGATTTCGCGCTTGGGGAGAGTCTACCGATCATTCGATCGCTTTACGCTGTGGCGGGGCTCGTTCCCGGTTTACTCTTTGTAACGGGGTTTGTCATGACTCGGCATAGATTCCGGCGGACTACGAAATCGAATTCCTCTACTTCAGTCCTTCTAACTCCTTGAGTTTCAGATAGACTCCATTGGTCCAGCCGAAGCCGATAACGTTGGTTTTATAGCCTGCGATTACCTTTACGTCTGCGTTTCCGGCTTCCATGTTGTACTTCTCGCGGATAGTGCCGTCGGTGGCGTATCCCTTGTCAACGCTGGCGGTAAACTCCGTTGCGATTCGCCTGGCATCGTCCTTGAATTGATAGGCTGCGAGACCTGCAGCCGCGAGCCAGTTGGTGGGGGCCCAGCCATACGGTTCGTCCCACTGCATGCCGCTGGCTGTATTACTCATGGCCAGCCCACCGGGCCGCTCAAATAACTTCAACTTACTCTCCACTTGTGCGGCCTGTTCTCGCGTGGCCGCTCCTGCCCAGAGCGGATAGAGAGAGGTTACGTAAGCGTAGTCGGAGGATCTTAGCTGAATGAAATCATAGTCCGCGAACACGCCTTGTTTCGGTTGCCAGAGATAATGCTGAATGGCTGCATTCCGTTTCTTTGCGCGCTCCTCCCACATGTGTGCATCCGATGCCTTGCCGAGTAAGTGAGCGAAGTGGGCCATGTCGCGTTCGTAACGAAAGAGCAGGCTGTTGAGGCATACCGGGGCGTAGTGATGTGTCGCGCCCGAGAATGACTCGAAGCGAAAGCTGGTGTCGAAGCCGGACTCGCGCATGGCGCGATCGCCGCGGTAGAAGTCGCGCGTGAGCCGATAGCCATCCGCCTCTGCTTTCGCACATACGGGAGACTTGGTGATGTCGCAGCTGGCCAGCTTTAAAAGCTCTGTTTCGTGGGCATCGGGCTTTGCGGGGGCCTTGAGTAGAAATCCTGGATTTTTGGTAGGATGCGCGACCAGCCAGCGAATTACATCTGGATAGTAGGTCGAGTCGTCGGCCATCTCCGGCACCGGGCCTTCGCCGAAATCGTAGTAGCGCGCGAGGCCTGTCTTGCCCGCTTGATGCTCCGGACGAAGCCAGGTGTCGTAGTCCTTTTCCGCGAGAGCGTAGCCCTTCTCCAGCCATTGCCGCTTCTCGGCCGTCTCGCGGAAACTTCCAGGAGCTTCATAGACAGCCCGCATCATGGATGTGAGAAATGGCGGCTGTGAACGGGTAAGAAAATAGGTGCGATTGGCGTTGAGAACGGCACCGTAATGCTCGATTTCATACCAGAAGTTTTCGACCATGCCGCGGGCTATCTCTTCGCGCTTGTCGGCGACGAGACCAAGTACGATGAAATAACTGTCCCAGCCGTACATTTCATTGAAGCGGCCGCCGGGCACAACGTACTTATTCGGAAGATAGAGCAGGCCGGGTGTGAGGCCATCGCCTGATAACTCCTCGGGCATAAGATCGCCTAACTTGGCAATCTGCTTCGGGAGCTTTGTCACCTGCACGCCGCACTTAGCGGTGAGTTCGCGCAGTGGGGCAAGATCGGCACCGGCAAGGTCCGTTTCTGCCGGGACGTAGAGCACAGGGTGGCTGGTCACCTTCACATCCACGAGGGAATGGCAATCGGTCATCGATCGGGAAAGCTCGTCCCAACTCTTGTGGATGTAGGCCAGCGTAGCTGCGGGATCGGGTTGCACTGCTGTGGGTTGGGGCGCCTGTGCGATCGCAATCGTTTGCAAGACCAAAGCCTGAACCATGAAACCCGCCGCCAGCCGTTGCACCACTGTTCGAAAAAGCATTTGCATGATGCCCGTGAGTCTACAGCAATCCGCACCCTCAGGAACATCCTGTGCAGCGGCGGTGTCTATCACGGCATGCTCATCCCGGCATGTGAGCCAGCTTCACTCCCGGTGTGGGAACGGAGGCAGCTCCCCGAGACTGGCCGTCAGCCGATCTGCGCGCATTATGGAGGTTTTCCATGTTTGAAAGTGCCACGTTTGAATCCAGCAATGTTCTGCCCAGCCAGGTTTCGAAGTGGCTGCTGTTCGGACTCGCCGTCAACCTGCTCGTGGTCGCCGCGGTGATCGCCGTGCCGCTTATCTACCCGGATGTGCTCCAGTCGCAGCTGCTGCCTCAGATGCTCGCCGTTCCGGCGGCGCAGGGACACGCTGCGGAACATCGTACGCAGACTGCCGCAACGACTGGGCAGCGGTCACCCATGACGGTGCCGATCCAACTTGATTTGAATTCTCGAATCACGACAGCGGGACACGGGGCGAAAGAAGGTGTGGAGGAAAAGGGCCTGAGGGGTCTATCGATGCCATGATGGCTGGCGATGAGGGCGTCCTAGGCGGGCCCTCCGTCTTTCGGGAGAGCACTCCTGCTGTTACGGTGAAGCCGGCTCCTCCGCGGGTGGTGACGCTGTCGGGTGGTGTGACGGATGGCATGGTGATCTGGAAGACGACTCCGGTCTACCCGCCGATCGCCAAGATCACGGGGACGACCGGGACGGTGGTGCTGGCGGCGACCATTTCGACCAGCGGGACGATCGAAAATCTGCGTGTCGTCAGCGGGAATCAGATGCTCCGTGAGGCGGCAATCGAAGCGGTGAAAACCTGGCGGTACCGCCCGTACCTGCTGAACAGGCAGCCGGTCGAGGTGGAGACAACGATTAATGTGGTTTTCTCAATCAGCGGCCGATAGTGCCGAGGTTGGGTCAGGCCGGAAGCCAGGTGGGCGGCAAAGAAAATGCCGCCTGCCATCAAGGGAAATGATTCCCTGAGACAAGCGGCTCTCAGCGTTGCTTAGCTATGAAGACGCGCAAATCGCTTTTCCGACACCGTGAGCGGGGCTCCTCTTCCCCACACCCGGCTTCCCACCCCGGCGAACATACCTCACGTGGAGCAGACCGCTGCTCGGTGAAGCTGTCCAAATTGATTGACCGGTTTGTACGGTAAGCCAATCTATACGATCTTGCAGCTAACCTTCACCACGGAGGTTTCAGTGAAGTACACCACTGATCCTAGTCAGCCTGACCGGTCGTACAAGTTCCATCGGGTAGCGCGGCAGGTTCTATACCTGGTTGGAACGGCTGAAGCGTGCCCCTTTTCAAACGATCGAGGGTAAGCACTTCCCTGAAATTAAGGCTATTTCCACTCAAATTTGAACATTTTCGAGATTATCGACCGAAATATGCGTTTCCGGCCGCACAACCGTGGACAGGGCTTGAAAAGGCTACGTATCATACGGTTTCGGAGCAAGTTAACAGCGTGGAAGAGCCTCAGATTCTATCCGGGAGTGCGGGGGAGAGTGCTGCCAGCCAGGGCAACGCCTCTTCCAGGACCGCCCGTGCCATGCTCGAGGTATGGACGCCACAGTCCGAGTCGGACAAAGCGGCCGTCAAAGTGCAGTTGGACCTGCTACTGGCGCATCCGTTGTTTTTCCAGAGCAAGCGGTATCCGGCGCTTCTTCGTTTCGTGGTCGAGCAGACCATTGAGGGCAATGCCGACCAGGTGAAGGAGCGCTCCATCGGGATGGAGGTCTTCGGCAGGCCTCCGGGATATGACGCGAATGCTGATCCAGTGGTGCGCGTTACGGCCGGGGAAATTCGCAAACGGCTGGCCCAGTACTATTACGATCCAGCCCACGGAGACGAACTTCGCATCGAACTGCCGACCGGATCTTATGTGCCGGTGTTCCAGCGCTATTGCGAATCGACATCGCCCATGGTGGAGCTGCCTGTGGCAGTGAGCCCGGAGGCAGCTCCCGCGCTCCCGGCTACTGCGGTGCTTGCGGCGGGACAAGCCACTTCACAGCGGGTATCCGAATCGATCAGATCGTCCTCCCGGCACAATTGGCCGCTCTACTTTGTGCTCGCGTTGGTGCCAACGGCTCTGGTGCTTGGTCTTGGGATGGGCCGGTGGTACCGGCACGCCGAGCCTGTAGCTGTAGGAGTTCCTGATCAGGAAGTGGACGATTTCTGGCAGCCGATGTCTGCCGGGCCGGCGACGGTTACGTTTTGCCTGGGGGAACCGGCACGCGATTCCAGCGGTGACGATGATCCTTCGAAACCGATCCAGCGCACCAAGCCGACCGAACCACTCTATTTCAAGCTTCGGCAGTCGGGGCTTTTCGCCCTGGCGGATGTAGTCACGCTGACGCGCATGACCGCTCCTCTGCAGAAGCAGCACAAGGCATTTCGCGTCTCGGCGGCATCGGAGGCGGGATTTGCGCAGCTGCGCGAAGGCCCGGTGGTGCTGATCGGTGCGTATGACAACCTGTGGACGATGCGATTGACCCGCGATCTGCGCTTTGGTTTTGACTCGGTTGAGGGCAATGCGCGGATCATCGACCGTAAGAGCTCGAACAAGACAACCTGGTCTACGGCATGGGATACTCCGTCACAGAACCTGGCCCGTGACTTCGCCATTCTTGCCCGTTATCGCGATCCTATGACTGGGCAGCCGGTGGTCATTGCCGCCGGCATTTCAGAAGAAGGCACCGAGGCTGCGGGAGAGTTGAGCACGAACGCCACCGACCTGGGCAACCTGCTGCACGATGCTCCCGCTCACTGGCGCAATATGAATATGGAAGCGGTCATTGAAACTCAAGTCATCGATGGCCATGCCGGGCCGCCACAAGTACGCGCAGTTACCTTCTGGTAAAAAGGATCAGGACCTGACCGTAGTGACGCATTGCCTCCATGCGCAAGGGAAGACTTCTCACCATGGATGTGCAAGGACTACTGTCTGCACTTATGAGTTATTGTTTGTATCCCGAACCGTGACATGCCAGGATCGAAGAAATTCGACTGATGTGTATAAGTTGATAAGTTCCTATCAGCACGGAAAAGCCGCAGTCCGTGACTGCGGCTTTTCTTTCCAGGACTCTCACTCGCGGACGGAGCCTGCAATGATCCGGCCGACACTGAAAAGAACTGACAGAATCGATTCGATACCCTGCCTGTGATGCCTATCGATCTCGTGCGAAGAAAATACCCCCTCGAGAGTGAAGAATATCTACAGACATCTGAATCGGGTTAGGATTTTGCTTTCTGCGCGGCCCAGCGCTTGCGCTGTGCATCGGCTATGGCCTTGCGGGCCTCAGGGCTAAGTACACGCTTGACGACCTTAGTCTTGGTAGCTACTTTCGTGGCCTTAACTTTGGGCTTCTTGGTGGACTTGCCTTTAACAGCGGTGATCTTGGCTTCTACCTTGCCAGTCGCCGAAAGAAGAGTGCGGACCTGCTTGAGGCGCGCAATCTCCGCATCCAATTGTGCGATGATACTTTCAATTGCCATAGGGAGAAGGATATCTCATTCCTGTGGATAAGTCGATGCGCGGTATGCGACTGCGTCCTATTTTGCACGTCGTCGACAATGGCTGCCGGTATTCTTGTTGGCTACGACTCGCAATGCCATCAATGCTGCCGAGATCATCGTTGCAAGTAGTACTAAGGTACTCGCGTTCGAATTTGAGACGACTATCAAGGGCACTTAACTTACTTTCACTCGTCTGCCCTGGACCTATCCCTAATTCACGATCAGCGTCACCTTTGTGGAAACGACGACTCCGGTAGACGTTGCTGTGACAATGATGGGATAAGTGCCTCGTGGAGTAGCGCTGCCGGAATTGGTGTTGCCGCCGGAGTTGGTGGAGCCGCCAGAGCCCGCGCAGCTGGTGATGCCGCCGATAAGTGCGGCAAGCATGAGTACCTTTCCTGCTCTATGCCATCGGCCTCTGCGCCGGGATAGGATCGGCATTGCAATCAACATGCAGCCGAGTACAACGGTATCTCGCCATTTATTCTGAGAGGCGCGACTGGCTCCACGCGCTGAACCTGTGCCGATACCAAGAACCACGTTACCGACCGCTTTAAGCCCGGTGATTTGTGGGGGACTAAAGAGACAAAGGGCGTTTGCAGGCAGCGAGCCGCAGGCGAAACTTACCTGTCCTACAACGGTTCCCGCGGGAAGGCCGACAGGGGTTACAGCGAAGGTGAAATAACCTGTCTGTCCCGCAACGACAGTTACGGACGAGTTGCCGACGGCGTTGAAGGTAAAGTTAAAGCCGATGCCGGCCAGGGCGAGAGTTACCGGCGATGCGGCGCTGGTGATGACCAGCGATCCAGATAGGCGGCCGGCGTTGGTGGGTTTGAAGGTTACATTCACCGTGCAGCTTGCACCAGCTGTGAGGGATGTTCCGGTGCAGGTGTCATTACTGAGTCCGAAACCGGCGATTGTCCCATTGGCATCGACGGCTAAGGAGAGTCCGGTCAGTGCTGCCGCTGTACCTTGATTCGTCACTGTTACCTGCACCGGAGCAGCTGTCTGCCCCAATCCAGTCGTTCCAAACTGGACCAGCGCGGCCGGCGAAGTAATCGCTCCGGGAGGCAGCGCGCCGGTGCCGGTTAACGCTGCGGTCGCGGTGGTGCCGCCTGTCGCGGAAGAAATCCGGAGCGTGCCAGTCAACACGCCTGCCGACGATGGGTCGAAATTCACGCCAACCGTGCAGCTTGCGCCACCGGCTAAAGTGGATCCGCAGGTGGTCTGGGTGGCATCGACGGCAAAGCCGGTGGTCACGCCGAAAGTCAGGTCAAGGATGCCGGTGCCGCCGGAATTGGTGACGATGACGGTCTGCGTGGTGCTGACCCGGCTGGCCAGCGTGAGGCCGAAAACAAGTTGTGATGGCGCAACGCTGAGGGAAGCTTGAGTAAGTCCGATGCCGCTCAGAGTGGTGCTGACAGGGGCGACGCCGGCGGTGCTGCTGGTTGCGGTCAGAAAGGCAGTGCGGCCTCCGGCGACGATGGGTGCAAAGGTGATGACGGCCGTGCAGCTGGCTCCGGGGGCAAGTGTGGAGGCGCAGGTGGAAGCGGAGAGCGCGTAGTCTCCCGATGCAGAGCCGGAAAGTTGCAGCGCGAGGCCGCTCAGGGTCACTCCGCCGGGATTGGTGATGGTGACCGTCTGCCCGCTGCTCTTCTGCCCGAGCGTTGTTGCGGGGAAATTGATGGAGGTGGGACTGATCTGGAGCGAGGGTCCGGCGATGCCCGTTCCCGTCATGGGCACGGCAACGGCAGCGACGCCCAGGCTGGTACTGGCGACGGTAATCGTCCCGGTTTGGACGCCGGCAGCGGCGGGGGTGAACGTGACTGGAACGCTGCATGTGCCGCCTGCCAAGAGCGCTGGTCCGCAACTGCCCGAGCCCACGCTGAACGGCGTGGCCGAGCTGAACGACAGCCCATTGAGAGTACCGGTTCCGGGATTGCTTACGGCTAGTTGCAACGCGCTGCTATTGGTGCCCACGACGACCGATCCGAAGGACAACTGAAGCGGCTGGACTACCAGTTGCGCCGCGGCGATGCCGGTTCCGGTCAGGCCTACGAGGAACGGGGCAAATCCAGCATTGGTGGAAGTGACGGTGACTGAACCGATGCGCGTGCCGGGCTGGCTGGGGGAGAAAGAGATGGTAAGGGTGCAATTCGCGCCGCTGGCCAGCTGGTTTCCGCATGAGTTGGCGGGCAGGCTGTAGTCGCCGGCGAGCTGGAATTGAAGGCCGGTGAGTGCGGTGGCGCCGGCATTGCTCAGGGTGACGGTTTGCGGTGGGCTGGTCTGGCCGACGGTGACCGATGCGAAGCTGACCACGGCCGGGCTGGCGATAAGAGAGCCTGCGGGGATGCCGCTCCCCGAAAGGCTGACAACGGCGGGCGCCACTCCGGCAGAAGTGGTGCTGACGGTGAGCGTGCCGGTGCGCGTACCGGTTGTTGAGGGGTCGAATAGAACGCCGGATGTGCAGGACGTGGAGGCGGCAAGTGTGCCGGGGCAGGTGTTGGCGGTAAGCGCATAGTCGCCTGTGGCCTTGAGGTTCAGACCGCTCAGCGCTGCCTGACCGGAGTTGGTCACGGTCAACGTCTGCGGCGCGGATGCCGTATTCAGCACGACGCTGCCAAAGGTGATCGCCGTTGGGGTTGGCAAGATGCCGCCGACGGCGACTCCTGTTCCGTCCAGGGGGATGGTTAGCGGCGCGACGCCGAGGTTCGTGACAGAGACGCCGAGCGCGCCGGGCTGGTCGCCCGAGGCTGCGGGCGTGAAGCTGAGAGCGATAGTGCAGAAGGATCCGGCGGCAAGCTTGGTGCCTGCCTTGCAGGTCGAAGTGGAAGTCACCAGAGCATATGGGCCGGTGATTGCAAGGGCAAGGCTGTTGGCTGACTGGCGGCCAATGTTGCTGACGGTCAGGGTCTGCGAGGCGCTGGTGGTGCCGACCGCAGTGGCGGGAAAGCTCAAGTTGAGCGGACTGGCCTGGAGGAGCAGAGTCGCTGTTCCAGTGCCGGAAAGGCTGACGGTCGCCATGGCTGGGACTGCATTCGTCGAGGACGCGGTGAGGGTTGCTGTTTCGGCGCCCACAATGGATGGCGAGAATGTGATCTGCACGCTGCAGGTTGCTGCAGGGGTCAGCGTTCCGCCAGTGAGGCTGCAGGCAGGAATGTCGGTTGGTGCGCTGAGGGCGAAGTCCGCAGCCTGGGCTCCGCTGGCGCCGCCAACAGCGAAGGTGAGTCCGGTCATGGCGATCTGGCCGGTGTTGGTGATCTGTACTGTGAAGGCGGCGCTGGAGTTGCCGACTGCGACCGGACCCAGGTTGAGCGATGTCGGGGCGACGCCGATTGAGGGCGGTGTCAGCCCTGTGCCGCTGAGCGCCGCAGAGACCGGGGCTACGCCGGCGCTGGCAGTCGACACGGTTAGCGTAGCGGATAACGGGCCACTGGCGAGCGGCTGGAAGGTGACCGCGATGGTGCAGGTGGCGGCGGCGGCGACCGTGGCTCCGCAGGTGGTTGCGCCGATGGCGAAGCTGGGCGCTCCGGTGCCGGAAAGGGCGAACGTCGGCTGCAGCAGCGGCGAACCGCCGGTGTTCGTGACCGTGAAGGTCTTGGCTGCGCTGACGATGCCCATTTGCAGGCTCCCGAAGCTCGCCGTGGTCGGAGAGACACCCAGAGCCGGTGGCTTCAGACCGGCTCCGGTGAGCGATACGTTCTGTGCGCGGAGCGCATCGGAGATGGTCAGTGTCGCAGTTTCTAGCCTGACCGCCGAAGGGCGAAAGGTGACTGTGACTCCACAGGAGGAGTTGGCCGGAAGCGTGCCTCCGCAGGTGCTGGTGGCGGAAAAATCCGCTCCGTTGGTGCCGGAGATCGAGGTGCCGATGCCGGTGAGAGGCAGACCGCCAGAGTTAGTCAACTGGACCGTCAACGGCGGTGAGGCTTGTCCTACGACTGTTTGCGCAAAGGTCAGGCTGGTGGTCGAGAGGGTGTCGGTCGGCCCGGCTACTCCTGTGCCGCTGAGCGAGGCAGACTGCGTACCGGCACTGTCCACAATGGTGAAGGTGCCAGTGGCGGCTCCTGCCTGAGTGGGAGTAAAGGCGATGGTATAGGCGCAGGCTGAGCCGCCGGGCAGCGATCCGCCGCAGGTGCTGGTCACTTTGGAGAATGGAGAGGCGACCGTGATGGAGCTGATGGTGAGAAGCGCTCCGCCGGTGTTCTGAACGTTGATGGTCTGCGCGGCTGATGTGGTGGCGAGCTGCTGTGGTCCAAAACTCAGGCTGGCTGGCTGCAGCGTGACGGTAGCGGTGGCCAGGCCGGTGCCTGAGAGCGGCAAGAGGATTTGCCCGCCGGCAACATTGGCATTGAGGATCAATTGGCCGCTGCGGCTGCCGGACTGCGTGGGCGTGAAAACTACCTTTACTGTGCAGGTTGCATTTTTGGCGATCGACGCGCCGACGCAGGTGTCGGTCTCAGAGAAATCGCCGGCAGCGGCCCCTCCGAATGCGATGCTGCTTACGGTCATGGAAGCGACACCTGTGGTCTTGAGCGTGACGGTTTGCGCGACTGAGGCTGTGCCGACGGTCTGGCCGGAAAACGTGAGAGACGTCGGGGCGTAGGAGACGGTGGTGAGCGTGGTACCGGCGGTGGCGAGAGGAATCTGCCAGACTCCGCGACCGTAGGTTCCAGCGGTCAGGGTCTGCGTGGTCGCGCCGGTGGGCGTCTCAACAAGCTGGGTCACCGGAGCCAGCGGTAGCCCGGTTCCATAGGCCGTCCAGCAGACTACGGTGGCGCAACTGGCGACCGTCCTGGTGACATAGACACCGGTATCCGTAGCCACGTAAATCGTACTTGCATCCTGCGCATCGACGAGAACAGCGTTGGCCGGAGCATTCGGCAGGTTGGAGGTGATCGCGGTCCAGTGCGCGCCGCTGTCGGTACTGCGATAGACCGTCTGGCTGGGCTGCGTGGTGTTGGCGAATGTGCTGACCGTGACGTAGACAGTCGCTCCGGTGGCGTCGTGGGGATCGATGTAGATGCTGCTGACATCGTTGCCATAGGCGTTGAAGGCCAGGCCGCTGTTGGTGACGGGCGAAAACGCGAGATCGTTCCAGTTCGCGACGGTGCCGTTGGCGGAGAGGATGCCGAGGAAGACGTGTCCGGCAACGACTCCGCCCCCGTCGTAGGCACCGGCCATGCCGACATAGATTGCCTCGCCGCCGGAGGACAGTTGCAGCGCCGCGATGGAGCGGATGAGTCCGTTGCCGTTGCAGACAGTGCCTCCCGTGCCGTCGAGGATGGGCGATAGGGCGTTGGAAGCCGACCACGCGCTGCCGGTGGCCGGTCCGCGCCAGACCCGGCAGGTGCCGATGAGCATCTGGGTGGGATCGAGCGCGTCAAGGCGGAACTCTGCGGGGTAAGGCATGGAGTAACCGTCGTTGGCTACCTGAGTTTCACCAATCACTGGCGTGGTACCGAAGGCAGATGGGGTACACAGCGTCGCGGAGTTGCAATGGAAGATGGCGACGCCCGCCGCATTGTTGGCGTACCAGCTGTTGAGGTTGCTGGCCTGGGCAACGGCGACTGTGCCCCCTTCGCCGCCGAGGATTTCGTTCCAGTTGGCGGGTGTTGCAGGCGCGTTGACCACACCGGCAAAACCGTTGGCGCCGAGGCCGGTGAGCATGGTTGCCGCGGTGGCTTGGGATTGGCCAAGGCTGACCACCTCAGCAAGGGATCCGAGCGTGGTGTTCAGGTTTTGCCAGTGCGCAGCGTCGGTCGAGGAGCAGACGGGGCCTGTTTCGCCGACCTGGTCCGCCGAGCGCCACAGGCCATTGTCATTGCCTGCCATCAATAGAAGCGGATTGCCCGTGTCCCAAGCCACGGCGTGCTGGTATTCGCCTACCTGTGCTGACTGGCAGGTGGTGGTGTTGGTGGTATTACGCCACACGCAGCTGTTGGCGATGCTGCATTTCCAGAGGTCGTTGGCTCCGGCGAAGAGCAGTGTGTCCTGCCCGGTGCCGAGGCCACCGGGGACCGCGGCCAGGGTCAGGTTGTAATCGCCGTTCTCGATGGTGGCAGCGCCGTTGCTGTCCGCTACTTCAAGCGGAGCGGTGTTGAGCTGAACGCCGAAGTTCAAGGTCGAGTCGGTACACGAAGTTCCGCTTAATCCGCATTGGTCCTGCCAGATGCCTTGGTCCTGATTGAAGACATCAATGGTCCAGGCGAAGGTGTCTCCGGTCTGCGGATTGACGGTGAGCGCACCGCGAAAAATGGGGCAGCCAGCGACGCCGACCGAGCCGGATTCTGTCGGGCAATTCGCGGCGGTGAGAGCGGTGCCGGGCTGGCCGTTGGGATAGTCGGCCATGCGCGTCCAGGTACTGCCGTCGATCGATTGGTAGTAGCCGTGAAAGCGCACAGCCGCGACGAAGACCTGGCGCAACGGATTCCATACGACAGAGGTGGCGGCGTTGCCGTCGGGCAGGGCGAAGGCGTCGTTCGGCCCCTGCACGTCCTGGCCATTGAGATCAGCGATGCGGGACAGGTGCCAAGTGGCGCCGCCGTCCTGCGAATAGTAGAGGCCCTGCATGCTGAGCGCACTCAGCCCGGCGTTGACTAGCGTTCCTTCGTAGGCCTGGCTGACTGCAGCGACGACAAGCTGGGTGTTTCTGGTGCTCCACGCAAAGCCGGCGAAGCCCTCGCCGACAAACGAGTAATCGCGCCTGCTGATGCCGCTTTCGAGGTCGACGGATTGCTCGATGAGCGACCAGGTTTTGCCACCGTCGGTCGAGCGCAGCAGGCCTGCGCCGTAGTAGGAGTCGAGCGCGTCGTTCGGGTCGCCGAGACCGGCAAGGATCACGCCTGTCCCGCCCGGCTGCACCGATACAGCGCCGACGCTCAGACCGGTCTGGGGGGCGTTCGCAAGGGCGGTGAGGTTATCTGTGATGGGCGCGAAGACGACACTGGCCGGGGTGCTGGCCGCTGCATTCTGCGAGGCCCAGAGACCGCCGCCGGTGGTGCCAACATAGAGATGATTGCCAGTCGCATCCGCGGGGTCGAAGGCCAGCGCGGAGACACGACCGGAGACGAGACCGTAGGCAAGGGAATTGACGGCTATGGGACCGGCCGGGGTCCAGGTCGACGAGCCGGTGGCCTGCGGGAGCGCGGCGAGTCTTCGGGGGGCGAATCCATGCCGCTGCGCCAGGAAGCGTCGCGCCGCGCGAACGCGTGCAGGCTCGGCATGGGACCGGTGCGGTACTACCGAAGCGTGCTCCGATGGTTCCGGAGCCGCACCTTGGCCCGCTGCCCCAGCCTGCAGCATCACAAACAGAACCAGCCAGATCGCAGCACTCCATCCTGCTCCGCGCACGTTTCCCCCAGTCGATGGGAGTTACCCCATCTCATGCTTAACGAAGCAGACCTGAGATGACGCGAGGAAACCTGCAAGGCGGAACAAGATTGAGTCGGCGATTCCTGTTTTGAAAAGTGCGCCCATTATAGGCTGGAAGCGGTTTCGTCCGTCCAGAAATCAAGCAACACGGTTGTAGCAGCTCATAGCTCTGGCTAACTTGCCTCTTCGAGGCAGACGGCGAAGAAATCGCCGTCCGGAACCTTCCCTGATTCCATGACCTCGGCGGCCCAACCCAGGAATCCGGTCCTTCGGCGCGAGAGCGATGTGGCCCACATCACTTCCTCTTCGCTCGCCTCTGAAACCAGCTTGCCGCCGAGGACAAAATCCTCGTGCTGGCGGCCGCCAAGCGATTCGGAGACGCGCTCGGCCCACGCGGTTGCCTCTTCATCGCTGGTCTCGTAGTAGCCGCGGCTGATGCCTTCGGCCAGGCAGCGCTGGAAGAAAACCTCGGCCGCCTCACGCCCCATGCGCACCGATTCGAGATCAGCCAGCTCTGTTCCACCGAGCAGCTTATCGACGTCGGGCAAGAGCGTGTAGGCGATAGCGTAGTCGCCCCGCAACTGCTGTCCAACAAGAGGCAGATAGTAATCGATCTGAAGGAGCCAGCGCAGCAGACGCAGCGGTTCCAGCGCCAGGGCGACCTGGTTGATGCGCGCCCAGTCCCAGTGGCCGTCGGGCATCATCATCGCTTCACGATCCACGCGGGCCATGCGGTCCCAGATGCCGGTCGACTTCATCAGCTCCATGTACTTGCGGCGCGAGGTCACCTCCGCGCCCTCGGGCAGCACCTTTTCTTTCAGGAACCCCTCACTGCCGGCACGAGCGACCATACCTGCGTAGAGCACGGCCAGCTCGGCGAAGTACCGCCGTAGATGCAGCTTTTCCGTGTCCGTTAGAACGCGATGTACCGGCTCCGGCTGCGGGGCAATGTGCAGCGGCACCGCGTCCTGCTTTGCCCTGCGGCTGCGCCACCAGAAGATCGGAATGAGAAAGGGAACGATGATCCAGGCGCCGCTGCCGATGAGCCACATGGCGTAGGCGATGACGAGCACGGGGATCAGCGCCAGGAAGAAGATCTGGCGCACATGACGGCGAGCGCGGCGGTCCTTATGGACACGCGTCAGGCTAAGCCACGCCTCCGCCCATGTGGCTTTGCGCAGGAGCATTCGCCAGTAACTTTTCCGGAACAGCAGTAGCAAAAAGTGGTACATGACCTGCGTTCATCTTAGAAGAAGCGCCGCTGTTGGGCTTCCCGCCCGCTGCGGGCTTAATGAACTCTTTGCTTGCCCTGCGGGCCGGACCGCTTAAACTGTCTTCATGCCGATTCTTTATGTCATCCTTCTGGCGATCGTTCAGGGCCTTGCCGAACTGCTCCCGGTTTCAAGCTCCGCGCATGTTGTCGTCGCTGAAAAACTGCTTGGCCTCGACCCCTCCTCGCCCGAGATGACCCTGCTCCTGGTCATGCTGCACACCGGCACGATGTTCGCCGTGATCGTCTATTTCTGGAAGACCTGGAAGGATGCCTACTTCTCCTCCGTTGCGGCATTCAAACGCTTTGCGTGGCTGGTGATCTGGGCAACGATCCTGACTGGAGTGCTGGGCGAAGCAATCAAGAAGGTTATCGAGAAGACTCTGTTCAAAGGTGCGGAAAAGGCGGAGATCGAATCGCTTTTTGGCCGCCTCGACCTGATCGCGCCAGCCCTCGCGGCTGCGGGAGTGCTGATTCTTGTCGCCGGCATCATCGAGCTTCGCCGCCGCCGGCAGATCGGCTACACCATCACCAACTCTGCCTTTGCCGACTCGCTCGGTTCGGGCCTGGTTACCTTCCGCCAGTCGACCATTATGGGCCTTGTTCAGGGGCTGGCGCTGCCCTTCCGTGGGTTCTCGCGCTCGGGTACGACAATCTCCGCCGGCATGCTGGCTGAGGCTCCACGCGAGCGCGCCGAGCGCTTCAGCTTCGCCATGGCTGTGGTGCTGACTCCGGCCGTCGTCGGCCTCGAAGCGCTGCGCCTGGTAAAAGCCGCGCATGAAGCAAAGCTTGCGGGCCACCCGATCGATCTGCACGGCGCCGCTGTCTCCAGCCTGCTGGGGATGGTCTTCTCGTTCCTCGCTGGACTGGTGGCTTTGAAGTGGCTGAGTAGCTGGCTGGAGAGCGGACGCTGGTATCTCTTCGGCATCTACTGCCTGCTGGCGTCTGCAGTCGTCTTCTACCTGCATACGCGCGGCTTCTAGCTTGCCGTCAGCATTCCTAAGCTGAGGGAATCCCAAAAATGAGGCGCTTGCCGCGTGATTTCGTTCAGACGCCGGCCAGACTCCGGCGGCCTATTCTTCCGGCAAAGAACACCCAGCCCGCCCCCAGAAGCGTAATCAGCGCAATGATGCCCAGCGAGGTCACGCAATAGACGCACCAGACGCGCAGCACGTCTTTCTCGATGTGGGTGAGATACAGGGAGAAGCCGAGGCCGCCCACTGCCGCGGCGAGCACCAGCCATTTGCGCCTGGTGAGTGCCAGCGCAAGGATTGCCTCGTAACCGACCATACCGATCGCGGCAACGGGCACACGGTTCATCTCGGCATAAGGGGAGTGGTTCACAATGCCGCAATCCCACTTTTCATTGATGGAGCAGGGTTCTGTTTCATTTGAGCTATGGACGCGCAGCGCCAGGACCGAAACCACCATTCCTGCCACAGCAAGCAACGCAATCAGATATCGCATAGCTGAAATCCTAGCAGCCCCGCTACGCGACCGGGCTGCCCGCCGAAGGTCTCGACTCCGCCACGGGCTGCCTGCCGCTCGACTGGGGGACGTCCGCAAAAGTGGCCGGGGGCAGCAGCATACGGTAGCAGTCCCTGCCGGCGCTCTTGGCCTGGTACAAGGCATCGTCGGCTCGAGCGATCAGGGCAATCACGTCGTCGTCGGGACTTGCCTCGGTGATACCGATGCTGAGAGACAGAGTGCCGACTGGACGGGTCAACGTGCGCTCCTGCACCGCCTGCCGGAGGCGCTCGGCCACTATCACCGCGTTATGCGAAGCCGTCTCTGGCAGAATTACCAGGAATTCGTCGCCCCCGTAGCGGCCGAGAAAATCTACATCGCGGAGCGTCTGGGTCATCATATCGGCCACATTCCGAATCGCTACATCTCCTGCAGCGTGGCCATAGCTGTCGTTGATGCGTTTGAAGTAGTCGATATCGACAAGGGCCACGCAAAGGCGGCTGTGGCTGCGATTGGAACGCCGCAGCTCCAACGCCAGTCTCGACACGATCCCGCGGCGATTGAGTGCGCCTGACAGCGAATCAAGCTCCGACTCCTGCTGGCTGCGAGCGATCAACTCGTGACTGGCCATGACGATAAAACATAGACCAAAGACCGCGATATACAGCACGTTGAGCGCCATCTGGGCAGTCTGAACGGTGTCCCGCTCCATGAAATTTTCAGGTGCTCCGTGCAGAGCGGTTTCAAGAACCCGGTCGAATCCCCAGATGGCCATGATTGCCATGAAGGCGCCCAGGAAGCGCATGCCGGTTCGGTTCACCATGACGTGCCCCGGACCGCCAGAGGTGCGGATCAGCTGCCAGGCCATGGCTGTCCGTATGAAGGCGCAACCCAGCCCCATGGCGATGATGCGCGGGACGATGGTGGATTCAATCTCGCTGTAGTAATAGACGACTCCAACGCATGCCGCAGTTATTACGGCCAGGACACGCATCCTGCTCCGGCCGCCGACAAAGCGTACGACTCCGTCATACATGAGCAGGAAGGAGAGCAGACCCAGCGCATTGGCCACGACTATGGACAGAAATACCGAGACGTGTCCGCGCGCCACCAGAAGCAGTGTGCATGGAATACCAGCTAGAAAGCCGTACGCGACGGAGCGAAGTCCGCGCACGTTGGGGTATGCCCGGCTCATCCAGAGAAAGACGACAGCGAACATGGCTGCAAGCATGCACTGGCATCCCAACAGCGTTCGATTGTCGAACCAGGAGAGTAGTGACATAAGTAACCAGTGAATGCACCCATTTTAACCAGCACAACGAAATTCGCAAGAAAAATCCTGCTGAAAAGGGGCAGGCTGATCGTTTTATCAACGTTATTGGGCTAAGGTTTCTTCCAGATTTAAAAAGCTGTGAGCCACCCTTCGACAGCTGGGTCAGATGTTGGTTACCAAGAGGGTTACTTCACACGGCGCGATAGAGTCCGGGTCGCGTCGTTTCACTCCGCTAGGATAGCTCCATGCGCATTGCCTTCTTCGGCGGCAGTTTTGATCCTCCACACTGGGGTCATGTCGCGGTGGCTCGCGCCGCGCGAGAAACCCTGAATCTGGACAGTGTGCTGTTTGCACCGGTCGGACTGCAGCCACTCAAGCGAGACGGATCCTCGGCCAGCTTTGAAGACCGCGTCGCGATGACTCGCCTGGCGATTGCGGGCGAGAGTGGCTTTGAGATTTCGCTGGAAGACGCGCCGGTTCGAAGCAAGGTTCCCAACTACACTGTCGATACGCTGACCCGCCTGCGCGCTACGATGCCTGCCAGCACTGAGCTCTTCCTGCTGCTCGGCGCGGACGCCTTCCGCTCCCTGCCGGAGTGGCACCGGGTTGCGGAGATTCGCCAACTCGCAAAGCTGATCGTCGCCTCGCGTCCGGGGGAATCGCTGCCGGAGGACGAACAGCGGGGCCTGTACCTCCTGCCCGATGTTCATTACGAGATCAGCGCGACTGAGATCCGGAAGCAGATTCACGGCAACCCGGACAATCTCCCGCCGCTGCTCCCGCCCGCAGTGCTTGCCTACATCCACGAACACGGTCTGTACCGTTAAACGCGAGTCGTTTGCTGAAGCCGCCTGGCAATATTTCCTCTATTCCCTATTCCCTGTTCCCTACTCCCTGCTGTGTCTCACATCCTGCTACCATAATGAGTGGCCCACGGGCCTCAAGGAGAACCACCTCACCAATGCCTAGCCCGACCCCCCACGCTGCCACCCGTCTCCAGTTGCTGGCAGCCGTAGCCGCCTGCGAAGACAAAAAAGGCGAAGATACCCGCATTCTCGAATTGGACCCCGCCGACTCCGGTCTGGCCGATTTCTTTCTGATCACCAGCGCTTCGAACGACCGCCAGGTGGTCGCGATCGCCGATGAGATCGAATACCGACTGAAGAAGGAGTTCGGGCTCTACGCCGTTTCGGTCGAAGGCCGTCGCCAAGGCGAGTGGATCCTGCTCGACTACACAGACATTGTTATCCACGTCTTCCTCGCGGAAAAGCGCGCCTTCTACGATATCGAACGCCTGCGCAAGTCCGCCCGCAATTTGACCGGAGCCCAGGTCGAAGCCGAACTAAAGACGGCACTGGCCGAAAAGACCCGCGCTGTGCGCAAGTCCACCCCTGCGCCAAAAAACGCTGTGAAGAAGGCCGCCAAGAAAGCCGCGCCGGTCAAAGCAGTGGCAAAGAAGGCGGCAGCAAAGGCGATCCCGGCAGCGAAGAAAGCTGCTAAGAAAGCAGTCGCTAAATCGCCAGCCAAGAAGGCTGCCAGACCTGCACCGGCGAAGGCCCCCATCAAGAAAGCTTCGAAAAAGACTACGTCCAAGCCAGCTCCCAAGAAAGCGGCAAAGAAAGCCGTAACGAAAAAATCACCCAAGAAATAGCCCGAGAGCCTTTCTCGTTGAGTTCTTTCACAAAGCATAAGGGGAACCCGAAAGCTCGGGTTCCCCTTATGTTTTGGTTCGACTAGCGGACAGTTTAGAAGGTGAAACGTGCCCCGATACGAATGGTACGGGGAAGTTGATAGTAGAGAGGCTTACCGTACTGGCTGTTGATGGTGATCGGTCCGCCCTGGCTGTTGTTCCCGGTCAACACATCCTTCAGGGAATAGGGATGCATGGCAGCAGCGTAGAAGTTCACGCCGTTCAATACATCCTGTCCGCCCGGAGTGCCGAACTGGTAGGCATAGGTTGTGTCGATCTCTTCGTTGATTGCAGTGACTGCATGCTGGTTCAGGAGGTTGGTGAACGTAGCCGTGAAGTTCAGCGCCTTACCCTCGGACAGTTTGTAGCCCTGCTCAAGATTGAAGTCGCTCTGGATAAACTTCTTGTTCCGGTAGGTACGTGCATTGCCCAGAGTGATGGCTCCCGAAATGGGGTCCTGTGCTACATCGACCCACTTCCCACGGTTGACCACCTGTACCGGCCATGCACCGCCGCCCAGTCCAATATCCATGTAGCTGGTATTGGGCGAACCCTGATAGATAGTCTGGAAGATACCCAGATTGGTCGTGAACTTCTTCAGGTAAGCGAGTTGGTAATATCCATCTGCCTTGAAGACGTTAGGACGATCGGTCGGCAGAGGACCGCTCGAAGACCCACCCATCGAGTTGTACTGGAAGTAAGGCTCGTCAAAGGCACGGCTGTTGTTAGGAGAGTTGCGTCCCCCGAGACCGCCGTCTGAAATGTCAGAGCTGGTCAGACCGGTGTAGTTGCCGCGGAAGTGGCTGTAGGTGTAGCTCGCCGTACCGAACCAGTGATGGCTGACTGCCTTGGTCAAGCGCAGCTCCAGGCCGTCATAGCTGCGGGCCGCAGGGATCAGGTTATTAGGAGGATAGTTGCCTGTCGGCGAGTTGCAAGCGCCACCGGCCTTCAACTGATCCGCGCCATAGAGGAAGGAGCAGAAGCCGAGGAAGGTCGAATTGACGCCCTGCCCAGGGTTGACCACGACGAAGGTTTCCCCTTCGCCGATACCGTAAATCGCCGAGTCTTCGATGACGTGATCCAGGCGTCTGCGATCATACCGTGCCTCGAAGGCAACCAGCGGGCTGATCTGGTAATCCACACCGAAGACTGCCTCGTGCTGCTTGTACGGCTTGAGGCCGGGAGCAACACCTTCCTGCGATGCGCTGCAGGTGGAGCAAGTGGTGGGGAAGGCGCGGAAGTTGACGTTCTCAATGAAGCTGATTCCGGCCGGAGTAGCGCCGCTGAAATTGGCTTCCTGCGTATCGCCCTGGCTACCGCAGTAGCGCCCGTTGCTGGCAAAGGTCGGGTTGATCGTGGTGTAGTTCGAGGTGTTGAGTGCGTATACGCAATTGTCCCAATATTGGCCGCCGAAGGAGCTGATGGCCAGGTTGAGCTTCATCACGTCATAGAACTCGCCGTAGCTGCCGAAGACCTTCATCTTGCCCTTGCCGAAGACATCCCAGGCTGCACCGATACGCGGTGCGACCTTATCGGTCCAGTTGAAGTTGATGGGCTTGGCCGGTGCGCCAGCTGCTTCGGACTCACCCGGCAGGTATTCCTTGTCAAAGCGAATGCCGGCGTTGATGGTCAGACCGCGGCCCAGCGTCCAGGAGTCCTGCGCAAACAAGCCATGGTTGAAGCTGGTGGCGTGGCCGTTGGTGCCGAAGTCCTCGATGATCACATAGCCATCAGTTCCCTGGCAGTAGCCGTTTCCATTTGTCTCTGCAAGGGCTGCGCAAGTCGTCGCACCCTCGGTGGTCTGAGGGCTGTAATTGGTCGCAGAGTTATAACCGACGAACATCTGGACGTAAGGCTCGTTGTAATGCTGGTTGAGAGTGTTGGAAAGCCGGTTGAGCTGGTAGCCGAATTTGAAGTTGTGCGTGCCGGCCCAGCCGCTCTTGTACCAGGCAATATCCTGATCAAACTGGATACCCTTGCTGGCGTTGAACGAGGTGAAGTTCTGGTTGGTTGCCGCATTCAGGTAGCCCGGCAGCTGTTGCAGAGAGGGGTCGAGAGTCTTACCGCTTGTGTCTGTGGCTCCGAATCCGTCGGTTTGCCAGTTGTAGATCTGGGCATTGGTCGGGAAGCCGAAGTCATGGTAGTTCTCGAAGTAGTAGCCGAAGCGTGTTGTCGACACCAGGCTGCGGGTAATCGTGATGTCCGCGCCGGTGTTGATGGTCACGTTAGGTGCTGCATATCCGAGGTTGTGGCCGTAAACGAACGCGGGATTCGATGCCGTAGGGTTGACATAACCCTGAATAGAATCGGACGTGGGCAAATCCTGTCCACTCTGACGCTGGTATTGATAGAGCCAGGAACCGAAGACGCGAATCCTATCGGTGATGCTGGCATCGACGCGGGCGGTGGTGTAGTAGGTTTGCGTATTGCGGCTGAAGGGTACGAGGCCGCTGCTAGTTACGATTTTCCGCTCCTCATCTGCGAATTCTGGATTGAAGGCACCGAAAACGAAGAGCTTGTCACGCAGAGACCCGAACTTGTCGTGCATCAGCATTGACGGGAATAGCGGACCACCGATCGTGAAGCCCGGAAATACATCGCTGGTCTTCGGCTGGCGCGGCTGATAGTTCTGATAAGCCGGATCGACAAATCCCCATGGAGTTGTTGTCCCCGAGTCAGTCGGGTCGTACCGGGAGAAAGCTCCGGGATGTCCGTCCATTTCCTGGTTTTCAAATTGACCGAAGATCGAGCCGTGGTAGTTCGAAGAACCCTTTTTCATGATGACGTTCACGACGCCGCCCAGGGAGCCGCCATGCTCCGCCTCAATGCCAGAGCTCTTGATCTGCACTTCCTGGATGAAGTCGAATGGAACGTTGGTGTGGGAGTAACCGCCGATCAGATTGGCAGTCTCCTGGCCTTCGACGAGGTAGGAGTTCTCCGAATCAGAACCACCCGCTACCGAGAATCCATAAGCGTTTCCGTTGCTGCCGTTGCCAGGGGAGACGCCACCCGTGCCGTTGCTGGCGCGGTTGCTACCCATCAGAGGCTCGTTGCGCGCGGAAGGTGCAAACTGGATTACCGACTGGAACGAGCGTCCGTGAGGTACATCCTCGATCACGTCTTCGGGAATATTGGTCAATGTGGTGTTGGTCGTTGTGTCGATCAGGGGGGCTTCCGCGGAAACTTCAACCACGGACGTCGCGCCGCCTACCGTCAAGGTCAAGTCAATGGATGGTAAGTGGCCAACTTCAATCTCCATCTTCGAACGCACCAGTGTTTCGAAGCCGACGGCCGTCACTTTCAGCGAATAAGTCCCTGGCGGAAGATTGGAGAACCGGAAATACCCCTTTGAATCGCTGGTCGATTCCTTGGTGCCAACCAGCGTCGGGGAAGTCAATACGAGGCTGGCGTTCGTTACCACTGCGCCACTGGGATCTTTTACCGTGCCCTGCAAGCCGCCGGTTGTTTCCTGGGTGTATCCAGGCTGTATTGCCGCGGTTGTGGCAAAGCCAAATGCCAGCGCGGCAGCCATGACGGATAGCCGCAAGGATTTTCTACTGAAAATTTCGCTGAGAGGCGAAAGCAATGCAATGCCACGAGACGTGACCATTCTTGTTCCTCCGAAAATGATTCAAATTTGGATTCTGCAAGGAAGTTCAGACGTAACTTGCGTATCTAAGAGTCTTCCCGCGAGCTAGCAAATACAAAAATAGGCGCTCCGGCGGGCTTACGGTCCGGTACTCCTAGTGCTGCAATTGGATTGCCAATCCGAATGCATGGCCTTACTAGTCGCAAGTGACTCATTAGAAGCGAGATATAGATGCCCCTAGAATTCTTCCCACAAGCAAAGTATTAAAATTTGTATAAATAGAGCCGGAGTATTCTGAAATTTTGAGACGATACTGTTTTTCATAATAAGTTTGAATTGCAGGAGACCTCCCTTCTCGTTCAATCTGATGGTTCAAGCCGCAGCGAGAACCGGGTGCGGTCTGGCACCGTACACTTAGGCGAATGCTGCTCACCGTAGCCCATATCGGTCCTAAGCCCAACAAATCCGGGGCGAAGGCCGCCTTTGATTCGCTGACGCGCTTCTATCTCGACCGCATCACTCCGTATCACTCGTGCCATGCTGAAGCCTTCGTGAGCGAGGCAGCGTTCCTTGCTTGGCTCTCGAAGCAGCCCGGACGGGTGCCGGCGATGCCGGTTCTGCTGGATAGCCGCGGGCGCCAGCTTGCTTCGACGGAGCTGGCCAACTGGCTCGGTGCCCGGCGCGATCAGGGGACGCAGCACCTGGTTTTCGCAATAGGGCCGGCGGACGGCTGGGCTGCCTCGACAATGGAGACCGTTCGCGCCCAGCCTCATCTGCTTCTTTCTTTTGGCCCCATCACAATGGCCCATGAGCTGGCCCGGTTGGTGTTGGCGGAACAGCTCTACCGCGCCTGTACAATCCTCGCAGGCCACCCGTACCACTCCGGTCACTAACTCAAGCCATTGCCTCCGAATCACAAGAGGCTACATGGGAGAAGCAAGCATGATCTCTAGACCCATTCTCACCCTCGCTGCGTTGCTCCTCTTCGTGCTTGGTCTGGTGCTCGACTTCATGCCCCAGGAGACGGCGGTTGTACTCGGTCTTCAGGATTCTCCGACCTTGACGGTGCTGATTCAATCGCTGGCCGCGGCGCTGCTCGGAATGGGATTGCTCAACTGGTTTTCCAAAACCAACCCCATGGGTGGCATCTACAGCCGTCCGCTGGGATTGGCCAATATGCTTTTGTTCGGGGTGAGCGCCATCACGCTTGTCCGCGCTTCTTTGAGAAGCGTCATGCCGCTCTCCATCCGAATTGCGGCGGGCGTCGCTACGGTTTTTGCTGCAGCTTTCGTGTGGCTTCTGTTCTTTCACGATCCCGTCGGGAAGGCGAGACAAACAACTTAAGTCGCTTCATTCAGAAATTTGGGCGCGATCGCCCAGGAATCGAACCCCAGGAACCGATATGACAGATGCACAGCCACAATCCCGCAAGGGTCTCATCCTGATCAACACCGGCCCCGGCAAGGGGAAGACGACCGCCGCACTTGGGACGGCCTTTCGCGCCGTCGGCTGCGGCATGCGCGTGCTGTTCCTCCAGTTCCTCAAAGGCTCGTGGCACTACGGCGAGCTCGATGCTGTCCTGCCACACGGGGACAACTTTCAGATCAAACAGCTCGGACGCGGTTTTGTGAAGGTTGGCGGAGCGGAGACTGATCCCGAAGACCTGAAGATGGTGCACGACGCGTGGGAAGAGTCGAAGGCTGCGATCCTCTCCGGCGACTGGGATCTGGTAGTGCTGGACGAGATCAACTACGCCATTGGCTATGGCATGCTGGACCCGGAAGAGGTTGCCAAGACGCTGCTCGAACGGCCGGAGATGGTTCACGTGATCCTCACCGGCCGGAATGCGCATGCGAAATTGGTCGAAATCGCCGACACTGTCACCGAGATGCGCGAAGTGAAGCATGCCTACCAGAAAGGCATTCTGGCCCAGCGGGGGATCGAGTTCTGACGCCGTTTATCATGGGCTCATGTCTGAAATTGTCTCCATCGCACCTGAAGTTCTCGCCCGCGCCCGCAAGATCAAGCTGTTCCTCATGGATGTGGATGGCACGCTGACCGACGGCGGCATCTGCCTGATCGGTCCGACCGCAGAAGCTTTTGGACAGCCCTCAACGGTTACGGAGATGAAAGTCTTTAATGCGCAGGATGGCCAGGGCCTCTCGCTGGCGCACACCATGGGCATTCAGACCGGATTCATCACTGGCCGTAAGTCGCCCGCTGTCGCGCAGCGTGCCAAGGAACTGAAGGTCAGCTTCGTGTACCTTGGCCAGGCCAAGAAGATGAAGGCCTACGAGGAATGCCTGGAAAAAGCCGGCGTGACCGACGAGGAAGTGGCCTACATGGGCGATGACCTGCCCGATATTCCGCTGGCCGCTCGCGCTGGCCTTGCGGTCTGCGTGGCTGACGGCGTGCCGGAGCTCAAGGCGATCTCCCACTACATCACGGAGCGTGGCGGCGGGCGCGGCTCAGCCCGCGACGTTGTCGAGCTGATCCTGAAGGCGCAGGGTCGCTGGGACGAAGCCGTTCCGCTGGCGCTGGCCTGAGCCTTCCTTTGTGAGCTGGTCAATTCGTGGCACCCGGCCAGGACCTGTCTGGAGTTACAGTAGTTGCAGTAGCAGTCAGGCTCCGAGGTACTCCGCCCATGCCCGATACATCCGCCTTCACTCCATCCGCTGTGATCGGCGCGGCTCTACCGCGCATCGATGGGCCCCTCAAGACCACCGGCTTCGCACAGTACGCAGCCGATTATCACTTTCCGCGCATGGTGCATGCTGTTCCGGTGACCAGCACCATCGCGAGCGGCACGATCCGGTCGATTGACACGGCGAAAGCCGAAAAGATGCCCGGCGTTGTGCTGGTGCTCCACCACAACAACATCAATGACGGAAAAGCCGGGCCGCTCTTCCGCATGGCTCCCGGGGGTCACGGTGGCCGCACCAGCGAGGCTCGCCCACCGCTCATCGACGACAAGGTCAGCTACTGGGGGCAATACGTCGCTCTGGTGGTAGCAGAGACCTACGAGCAGGCACTCGCCGGTGCCGATGCCGTCAAAGTGACCTACGCGGCCGACGCCGTTAACGTCAGCACCAAGCTCGATGACCCGCAAACCGACGCACTGCCGCTCCATACCGAATCGAAGCGCGGCGATGTCGAAACAGCCTTCAAGGCCGCGCCCATTCAGATTGACGAAACCTACGTTACGCCGTCCGAAACCCACAATCCCATGGAAATGCATGCCACCGTCGCGGTCTGGGAGGATGGAAAGTTCACCCTGTACGAGACCTCTCAGGGGGTGGTGAATCATCAGCATGTGATGGCGGAAACCCTCGGCGTTCCGCGCGAGAACCTGCAGGTGATCACCCGCTTCCTCGGCTCCGGCTTTGGCGGCAAGCTCTTCCCGTGGCCGCACTCGGCACTGTGCGCAGCGGCTGCGCGCGAACTTGACCGTCCGGTGAAGCTCTCCGTCGATCGCGGCATGATGTTTACTGCCGTCGGACACCGACCGCGCACCCAGCAGCGCATGAAGCTTGCTGCCACGGCCGACGGCAAACTGGTCAGCCTGCACCATGACTACCGCAATCACACCTCGCTCGGCGACGACATCAAGGAAAACTGCGGGGAGGCAACCCCCTTTCTCTACTCCACACCGAACCTGCTGGTGACCTCAGCTCTGGTCCGCCGCACCATCGGAACGCCGACGCCCATGCGCGGTCCCGGCGCTGTGCCTGGCCTCTTCGCGCTTGAGTCCGCCGTGGACGAGCTCGCCCTTAAGCTCAAGATGGACCCGGTCGAGTTTCGCATCAAGAACGACACTCTGACCGACGAGAGCAGCGGCAAGCCGTTCTCCAGCCGTCATTACAAGGAGTGCCTGGAGACCGGTGCGCAGAAATTTGGCTGGGCCAATCGTAATCCGAAGATCGGCTCGATGCGTAAGCCCGGCGACCCGGACGTTATTCTTGGGTGGGGAGTGGCGGGCGCATCGTGGGGAGCATTTCGCGGCGCGTGTCAGGTCAGCGTTTCTTTGCTGAACGACGGTACAGCGCGCGTCTCCTGCGGCACGCAGGATATCGGTACTGGCTCCTATACCGTCTTCGCGCAGGTGGTATCAGACCGCACCGGCATTCCAGTCGACCGCATCCGTGTCGTTCTTGGCGACAGCTCGCTTGTTCCGGGGCCAACTTCTGGCGGATCGACGGCAACTGCGACCGTGCTCCCGGCGATCGCCGACGCGACGGATGCTGCCATCAAGACAGCCATCGCCACCGCGACCACTGCACCCGACTCACCCTTCCACGGCAAGCCGGCTGACTCGCTCGATTTCAGCGAAGGCAAGGTCCATATCAAGACGCAGCCTGCCTCGTCTGGACTTGCCTACGAAAAACTGCTCAAGCTCGCCAAAATTCAGGCTGCCAACGGTGAAGGGAACTCCGGCCCGATGGGCAGCGACCCCAAGGCGAAGAACTTCAGCACACACTCCTTCGGCGCCCAGTTTGTCGAGATCGAATGGGACCCAGGCATCGCTCGCCTGCGCGTCAGCCGGGTGGTTTCGGTCATTGACGGCGGGCGCATCATCAATAAAAAGACTGCCGAAAATCAGATCCTCGGCGCGGTGGTCATGGGCGTAGGCATGGGCCTGCTGGAGCAGACCATCTACTCCCCGAAGACCGGCCAGCCCATCAATGGCAACTTTGCGGATTACCTTGTTCCCACGCACGCCGACAGTCCGAAGATCGACGTGACCTTCCTCGACCATCCAGACCCGGTCATGGGCCAGTATGGCGCACGCGGCATTGGCGAAATCGGCCTGGCTGGCGTGGCTCCCGCCATTACCGCTGCTGTTTATCACGCCACCGGCATCCGCATCCGAACTCTGCCGGTGCAGATTGAAGACTTGCTTACAGCCTGAGAAAAGGACCAGGCAAAACAATGCCCGCCAGACGAAGTTCTGGCGGGCATTCTTTTGTGATCAGTGGTTACAGCTACACTCGGCCGGAAACCATGCTCGGACCCTGCACTTCAACCTCACGCTGCGCTTTCTTTGGCGCAGTGCGGGCCAAGTGCCGCGACAGCCGTTTCGCCGTGAATCTGGCGCCGCAGGCGAAGCGGCACATCGGCCCAAAGTTGTTCGCAGACACCAGCCCGGTCATATACAGTCCCGGCACCGAAGAGCGGAAGTTCGAGTCCAGCACTGGCACTTCCTCCGCTGTACGGACCTTTGCTGCCAGCTCTGGGGCGAGAAATTTCAGCGAACTCAGCAGTGGCTTGAATCCCGTGCCAGCCACGACGTGATCCACCAGCATCTCGCGCGCCTCGCCGTTCGCATCCTTGTAGCGAACCTGCACCTTGTCGCCAACTTGCGTCACTTGTTCCAACTGACAGCCCAGATGAGGGGTGACATGGCCCTCAAAGCCAGGCCGCGAAAACCAACCCGGCGCCGGCCCAAGGTGTCGTTGCACGACGCGATGACGCAGCTTCTGCGGCATGGCATGAAAGAGCAGCGGCAGATCGACAGCCAGCTTGGAGCGCCAGCCCAGACCGATCACCGAGCGCGGATTCTTGATCCGGTCCAGCAGCGGCCGGTAATCCGCAGAACGGTCGTGGAAATTGATTTTTTTCGCGCGAGCCATCAGGTCCGTTTGGGCACCGGCCTCATTGAGAGCCACAGAAGCGTTGACCGCCGAGGCACCGGCGCCAATGACCAGCACTTTTTTGCCACAAAACTGGTCGAATGGACCGTGATGGAAGCTATGGCTTACCGCCTCTGGCGGCAGTCCCTGGAGCACCTTCGGGAGATAGGGGAAATGGCTGATGCCCACGGCCAGCGCAACATGCCGCGCCTTGACCAGCTCGCCTTCGGCAGTCTCCAGCTCAAAGCCGCCGGGAATCTGGCTGACCCGGACAATCATCGTCTGCTCCAGCCGGGGAACCAGCCGCCGCTGAAACTCCTTGCCGTAGTCCACAAAGGTCGTGCGCTTCACCGGAGGACCCACCGGCGCATAGTCGATGTTGTTCTCTTTGCAATACTGCTTGAGGGTGTAGCCGTCGCCCGGCGCAAAGAGGTCCGACGCAAAGCCGTCCGATTTCAGAAACATGCCCGGAGGCATGTGCTTATCCCAGGCCTCCATGACAGGGCCAAAGATGCGGTAGTCGATGCCCAACGGGTTCAAGTGAGCCGCGAGTGACAGCCCATACGGTCCCGAACCTACGATTGCGACTGAAATCATGTGAATACCTTACCCTTCACTATATCCAATGAAACATTTCCGGCGGCTGAAGAAAATCCCACAATGGAGGGACCAAACGCAGGTATGTGTGTGTCACGGACAAGAATCAATCCTCTTGACAGCGGACCTTTGCCTCGCGCAGAGTCATCACACTTCGACAACCGCGCACCCTTCCCCGGTTATCCGCAGGCAACCTCGTAAGTGGAGGAATCCATGCATTCGTTACACATCGTCCATCTCAGCCACATCAATCTCTATGCCATCGGGGCTTCCGCGCTGATCCTCTGGTTTCTCGGAGCCACGTGGTACTCGCCAGCGCTGTTCGTCAAGCCTTGGATGAAAGCGCTTGGCATCGACCCCACCGCTGCCCGCGACGGCAAGAAGAAGGGCCTGGCACTGGGTATGATCTCCTCGCTTGTCGGGGATCTTCTGCTGGCCTTCGTCCTATGGCATATGGTTGCCTGGGCCGGGGTGGACAGCTTCGGCGGCGGTGCTTTCGTCGGCTTTCTTTGCTGGCTCGGCTTCTTCCTCGCCCCCAACTTCCCGCAGGGGATTTACGAGCGCCGTCCCTTCAGCCTCTTCGCCATCAACACCGGCTATTGGCTGGTGGGACTGTTGATCGCCGGTGGTGTGCTCGCCGTCTGGCAATAGCCTATTTGGCCTCAGCCTTCGCCCGCTCTGCCGCTGCGTCCGCCGTCCGCCCTTGGCGTTCATAGGCAACGGCGAGCTGGCGGTGCGCCTCGGTATAGCCGGGGTCGGCTGCAATCGCTTCGAGATACCGCCCGACAGCTTCGGCAATCTCGCCGCGCAACAATGACTGATTTCCGGCATTGGTGCTCAGCATCGCCCGCTGACGGTTGACCGCCGTCCGGCTCAGGTTGGCGGCGATCTTGCGTTCTGCCGCAGCCTCCTGCGTCTTGCCCTGTTCCGCGAGAACACCCGCCAGGGTAATGTGTGCTCCCGGCTGATCTGCCTGCAGCTCGACCGCCTTGCGCAGCGCAACCTCAGCCTCTGCGGGCCTGTTCAGCTGCTTGAGGACACTGCCCAGCGTCGCCCATCCGTCTGCGTTGCCGGGCTTCAGATCGAGCGCGGCCTGCAGTTGCGTTGCAGCCTCTGCCAGCCGGCCAGTCTGCATATACAGGATGCCGAGCGTATACGGCGGATCGGGCAGCGTTGGACCGAACTTTGCTGCAAGTTGCAGCTCGCGTACCGCATCGTCAACGCGATCTTTCAATTTGAAGGCGAGTCCCAGATCGTAATGCAGCTGTGGATTGTCCGCATCGAGCGTCCGTGCCTTCTCAAACTCGGCAATCGCCTCGTCAAAGTGCGACTGCTGAAGCTCTGCGACGCCCATATCCTCGTGCACCACCACGTCGTTGGGAGCTATCGCCAGGGCTCGCTGCAGGAATGGAGCCGCTTCCTTGGCTTTTCCGGTTTCCGTCAGCGCCAGGCCGAGGTTGGTGAGCGCCGTAACGTTCCTCGGTTGAACTTCAACCGCCTGTTGGAAAAGCGGGATCGACCGTTCCTGGTCGCCCTGCCGCTGCACGGCCATCGCCAGCTCCAGTGCTACTCCGGGCAGCTTCGGAGCCAGCTTGATCGCTTCTTCCAGATGCGAGATTGCCTCCGAATCATTGCCCGTAGCGGCCAATGCTCGCCCCAACTCGAACTGCGCGACGGCGCTGGCAGGCAGCATCTGCACCGCTTTATCCAGCTCGGCCAATCCCGGCTGAAAGTTCTTCTGCTCAACCAACACCACGCCCAGGTGCAAATGTCCAGCCGCGAGATCAGGATTGAGCTGCAGAGCACCACGGAACGCCTCTTCCGCCTCTGGCCAGCGTTTCTGCTGCGCCAGCACCGACCCCAGTTCGTCGATCAGTTCTGCCCTGCGCGACATGGTTTCAGCGGAGTTCGGCATGCCGTCGAGCTGTTCAATCGCTGTACGCATCTGCGACTCAGCCTGATTCAGCTTTCCCTGCCCGGCTGATGTACGGCCCATCGCCTCGTGCGCCGTAGCGAGATTTCCGATCGTTGCCGCATCGCCGGGCTTGAGCTGCAGCGCCTTTTCGAATTCAGGGATCGCATCCGCCTGCCTTCCCATTTGCGTTAGCACTACACCGAGCGCCATGTGTGCTTCGGGTAGCTTTGGCGCGAGTCGCACCGCTTCGGCAAAATCCCGCCGCGCCTCTTCCTGCCGGCCGGCTTGCATGGCCGCGTACCCGGCACGAAAAACGGTATCCGCACGTTGCAACGCCGTACCGGTGTGGGAGGTACCCGCCTGAGAGCTGCCTGTCTGGGAAGTATCATGCTGAGGGGAATTCGCTTGCGCCGTCGCGGTGAGACCTCCACCAGCGAGCGCGACCGCCAGAGCCACTCGGAAAACCAGCATCTATTGCGCCCCCGTTGGCTTTGGATCATTCCTGTGCTGGATCTCCACCGCCAGCTTGTATTCTCGATTGGCATCTGCCGTGCGGCCCAGCGCGCGGTACGCCTGCCCGAGAACGTTGTGGGTGACATAGTTGCCGGGATCCATGGTGGCCGCTCGGGTGAGGTAATGGAGCGCCTGGATCGGCTCATTCAGTTTGATCAGTGCCTCGCCGAGCAGGATGTATGGCCCAGTTGCGTTTGGCTCCAGCAGAATGGCCTTGTTGAGGGCCACGCGGGCCTCGGAAAACTGACCGTTACGGACGTACGCATCGCCGAGCCGGTCATACATCGCACCGTTCAGGGGATTGAGCTTCCGCTCCGCTTCAAGCTGGGCGACCGCTTCTGGCAGGTCCGCTTTGGCCAGTGCAATCTCCCCAAGCAGCTGGTGCGCCAGCGGTAAGGATGGATTCAGTTCGACCGCCTTACGCGCAAACCGCGCCGCCTCGTCGGCGAACTCTCGCCGGAGAAACAGTCGTGCGGTTACCAGATACGCTTCCGCTGAATCGGCAGCGAAGCCGAACTGCGCTGCGAAGGCCCGCCGTGCATCGTCATAGCGCTTGGCGTCGGTGTAGCAAAGCCCCAGCACGTACTTCGGCTCAACATTCAGTCCAGAATCCCCGGGGTTCTCCACGACGCCTTCCTTAGCTTGCGTCGAAGCAGACGGGCCTACCGACGTGCCCATCGGCACACTCATAGCCTGCGCCTTTTCGAGTAGCGGGATCGCCTCCGCTGGCCGTCCCAGCCGGTATCGCGTGATGCCCAGCATCGCCGTCGACTCCCGGTCCGCACCGTCCTGTGCCATAGCCTTCGTGAAGGCTTCCTCAGCCTCCGGTAACTGCTCTTTCTGATAGAAAATGACACCGCGCAACCGCTCCACCCCCGCCTGCTCTGGAGTGGTCTTCGCCAACGCATCCAGCTCGACCATCGCCTGATCCAGGCGGCCCTTGGCTGCCAACGCCTGCGCAGCCGACAGCGAGACCGCCGGAGCAGCCTCAGAAACGGGTGCTCCACTCTGGGCCAACCCAGCCGGAACCAGCACGATCATCAAACAGGCAATTCCAATTGACCGCATTCCGTCACCCAACCCAGTCTATGCCCAACAAAAGCAAGTGGGGAGCCGAAGCTCCCCACCGGTGGTTACTGCATTGGAACAGGTTAGAAGGTGATCTTGACCGAGAGCTCCAGGTACCGTGGTCCCGGCCCAGGCGCTTCGCCAGTGATCGTTCCGGCAGACAACACGTTCGACTGCGGGTTGCCGGGATTGATGTGATTCACGGCGTTGTACGCATCCGCACGCGCCTTGACCCCTACCTTTTCCCAGACGGCAAAGGTCTTCTGCACCGATAGATCGACGTTGTAGAAGCCAGGCCCCCAATAGGTGTTCCGTCCATTGTTGCCGATATTATCCAGACCCGCATCCGTGAAGATGGGACCAAGGGTTTGTGCTTGGAAGAAGGTCCGATTCTGATGCGTCGCGTCGAAGTTAGTCAGCCCAGTCTTCAGGCGAGCACCCGATGGAGACTTGTTTGGATAGCATGGTGCCGATCCAGGCAAGTCACTCGCCGTCTGCTGGTTTCCATCTCCATCAATGTAAGAGAACGTGCAGTTGATGGTTGGGGTGAAAGGCAGCCCGCTCGAGATGTTCATTGTGCTCGAAATCTCGAAACCGCCCAGCAAAAGCTCCTCAGCCCGATTGGCGCCGGTCAGGAACATCTTACCCTTGCCGATGGGAAGCTGGTAGCTGCCGTAGGCAGTGAACGAGTTTTGCCGAACGTTGCTATCCCGACCGTACGCAACACGCTTGCTCCATGTAGCGTAACCATTGGATTCATCAAAGGCACTTGCCCACTGATAGTTAGCCGTGGCGGCGAGTCCCTTCCACTGCTGCTGAGCCAGTGTTACCTGCAATGCGTTGAAATTCGTGTTTTGGTCGTCTCCGTTGAGCTGAATACCCTGCGTCCAGCCGCAAGGACCTCCGCACGCCGGCAGTGCTCCGCCGTAGTACCGCTGCAGTGCATTCTGGTTGCCTGTTGCCCCGGCAGTCATCCCCGGAGATCCAGGCTTTCTCGGATCCCAATGAAGAGGCTGTGGAATTGTGAAGTTCTGACCGTACGCCGAGTAGGTGGCAGGCAGATTGATCGCCGCTTCGTTGGGGTTGGTGCTGTTGCCGTCGCCGTCGCTCAGAGTGTTCGTACCCTTGTTACCGACGTAGGCGATGGTGAGAGCAAGTGTCGGAGTTAGAGCGCGCTGCATGCTGAGGTTCCATGCATCGAGCGTGGGGAAGCGAAGCGGATTCTGCCTTGCCTTGGAGCTAACGTCCGATCCCGGGTTCGGGAGAAGTCCGTTCGATGGAACTGCGGGCGCCACGTACGGAACGGGACCGCCGGTGCCAGCGACCCAAGTGCTGCCGGACACGTTTGCTCCGCCGGCGCAACCCGGATTGTCTGAGTTCGCGCCGATGCAGAAGGCCACACCGGTTGTCGAGTCTGCAGCGTTCGACAGGCTCTGGTTTGCCAGGACTGGAAGGTTCTGGGTAGCCGTATGCCCGAAGATGGAGCCGAAGACGCCGATATCAAAGCTGCGTCCGTAGCCCGTGCGGATAACGGTCTTTTCATTGATCTGGTAGGCGATGCCGATGCGCGGCTCGAACTGCCGGCTCTTCTTCGCTGCCCAGTCCATGTTGGTGCCGATCCCACCGACTCCGGCGATGTGCAGGTATCCATCGTGCAGGTTGAGGAGGGAGCCCTGACCCGCGCCATTGACGGTTTCCGGGAAGTAGTACTCCCAGCGAACGCCCAGGTTGAGGGTCAACTTGCTGCTGGCACGCCACGTGTCCTGCCCATAGAAGAACGTGCGCTTCTGGAACTCCTTGGCGTTCGTGGAGGTCGAAACATACCGCTGGAACGTTGCCACATCGCCCAGGGCGAAGGTTGCGAATCCAAGACCGTTGGAGCCATTGTTAGAGGTCGGTCCCTTGCTGAAGTTGAGGATACCGGTACGGTTGGTATCAGAAGGCACACGCAGGTTGCGGCCATAGCGAAGATCCCCGCCGACTTTGATGGCGTGGTTCCCGATGGTCTTGGTCCAGTTGTTGACGATCTGGAACTGGTCCTCTCGCTCAATCAGCGGGCAGTTGCAACGGCTCACATTGAGACCGTCGCCCCACTCCGGCTGGGTGTTGCCACCAGCAAGAGTATCGGGCTGAAACTGCGGCAGTCCGCCGGTTGTGGTGTTACCGGTATTCAGGCCGGAAAATCCAAGACCTGATGCCGGGGCAGTCGTCTGATCGTTCTTTGAATCGATGATGTTGTAGCGAAGGTAGCCAAGACGAAGATCTGCGATCAAAGTCGGGCTGAATACATAGTCGGTACCCGCTGCCACGCTGTCGTCTGCGCTGGTCGAGTTACCACCGTAGCCACCGATACCGAACCCGCGACCGCCAAGACCGTTATACAACTGGCCGCCGTTGAGGGTGTTGGTCCAGCGAGAGAAGCGGACAAAGGCGTTCGCCTTCTGGGAGATCGTGTCGTCGACGCGAACTGCCCAGAGATTGCTGTTGAAGCCGCCAGTGCCGCTGGCCTTGTAGTTCGAGTCCAAGCCGCCGAGACCACCGCCCGACTCCGCGTTGATGTATGGGAGCAGTGTGGTCAGCACATTTTTCCACTGAGTGGAAACGAGATCCGCAGGGATGACATTCTTGGCGAACGGAACCGAAGTGCCGGAACGATTGTCGTAGATCTGCCCTTGGCCACCAGGCAGGTTGGCGAGGTATTCACTGAAATCGCAACCGGCGATTCCTCCAGGGCCCGTGGTGGTGCCGAGGCAGGTGTTCGCGAGCAGTGGCGATGGGAGGGTATCAACTTCGGAAGTCCCGACCTTCTGACGCTGGCCTTCATAGCTGCCAAAGAAGAAGAGCCGATCCCGGATAATAGGGCCACCCACCGATCCGCCGAACTTGTTCTTGATACCTGGAGGCACTGCACCGGGAGATCCCTGCGAGAACGGCTCACGCGCGAGGAATGCGTTTGTTGTCCGGAAATCATAAGCGCTGCCATGAAAGCGGTTGGATCCAGACTTGGTCTGCACGGCCATGACCGCCGAGACTGCCTTGCCCATTTCCGCGTCGAAATTCTGCGTGGTGATCTTGGTTTCGGTGATTGAGTCCATCGACGGATTCACGACGACGATTCCTAGGATTGGATCCTGATTGTCAGTACCGTCGAGTTCGTACGCGACGCCACCGAAGGCTTGACCATCGATCTGAATCTGCTTCGACGCCTGCGGATTTTCGTCAGCGGCATGCGACCAGCCCAGCAGCTGTGCGCCAGGCAGGAGAAGCTGAAGATTGGTGAAATTCTGATCGCCGACTGGTAGATCCGAGACTTCCTGCTGGTTGAAAACCGTCGAAACATCGGCACGGTCGGTCTTCAGGACTGGAACACTGTCCGCGTTGACTTCAACCGTCTGCGCACCGGTACCGGCCACTTCCAATGCCACGTCGATGCGCGGCGAAGTGTCCGCTTGTACCTGCACACCTTTGGTTACGGAGGTCTTGAAGCCCTTGATCTCAATCTTGACGTCGTAAACATCCGGGATCAAGTGGGTTGCCGAATAGTCGCCGGATCCATTGGAGACTACGGAAGTTGAGGTGCCCTTACCTTCACTGGTCACCGTCACCGTGGCGCCTGGAACGACTGCCCCGGAATTATCCGTCACTGTCCCAAAGATCGATCCGTAAACCGCTTGGGCGTGCGCGGGTGCGTTAGTGAGCAGGCATACGATGGCGAGGAGTGCCAGAGCGTACGCTGCCCGCAAGTTCTTAGTCATGCGGTCTCCTAAAATTGTGCAATCCCTGCGGATTGAATTCCTTGCCCTTGGCCTGTTTGGCCTGATGATCCCCGGTCAACGGGTCGCGGTTCCTGCTTCCGTTACAACTGGAAATCAGAACTCCTGCGCCGTGCTACCGAAGCTTCTCGAAACCTCTCCTGCCAGCGGACAATTGCGGCGAGTCCTGGCCCCGTTGGCCACGCCCGCTCTTAAAAACATCCATTCCCGTCGAGCTATCATGCCCCGGAATCGATCTTTGACGTACTACCCGAAGTACTCGCGTCAGTTGGGTTCACACTGAGGCGTACAAAAAAGACACTTCAGAACACCGCCGAACAATAGTGGAAACAAACAACAACTGTCAATCTTTTGGTTGAGGAAATTTGGTATCTGGTTCGAAACGGATCATAAATACGTAATGTCAAAGGCTGAAAGCGTTTTCAAGCGGGTCCGCGGTCCGATTCCGAGAACACGTTTTCTGGAAAACAACAGATAGTAAGCGGTTTAGTGAACTTTCCGCGCTTACCCGGTCTTGCGCAGCAGCGCTTTAACACCTTCAATACACCTTAAGCGCCTCCCAGTGTGCCCCCTCTATGTTAGACATTTGATTCTTGATTGACCTGTATATGTCATAACGTTTGCTCGTAGGCGATCCGGCCTTGTCTAGAGTGAAACTACGCCCACGCCATGGTTCAGTCGGTCACTGCGTTGGTTACCTGCAGGGTCAGTAAAAGCCTTTACTTCTGCTGAACGGCCGCCCTTACCCCCACTTTTTGATTCTGGCGGAACGCGGGATCGTAGTATCGCCGCTCTATCCGCCGGCGCTTGTGATGGAAATTCTGCGCTCCGCACTGTTTCAAATGGGGAATTCCGGCGCTCACGTAGTATGACATTTGAGACAACAGTTTCTACTTGGCGCCGCACCCATGCCGCCCGGACCGGATCTCCCGTTGCAATTCCCGTGCCAGCCCGTCGTCGGGCGAAAACTCGAGGAGACGCTCGAGAGTCCCCAGCGCGGCCTCTTTCCTGCCAAGCCCGCACTGGACCAGGGCAAGGTTTCGCCCCGCCTGCAGCTGCACCGGGTCGTCCTGAAACGCTCTTTGCAAGAGCTCGGCAGCAGCACCATAGTGCCGGTCTGCGGCCTTCAACAAAGCCAGGTTCCCAGCCGCGAGGGCGTCGTCCGGATTAGCTGCCAGCGCCAACCCATATTCCCGCGTCGCGCCTTCTCTGTCGCCGGCGACCTGGTCCAGGAACCCTAGCTGCCGGTGGAGCTCAGAATCTCCATCCGCGCCTGCTGCCCCCTCCGCCCCGTTCAGCAAGGATCGGGCTTGCGCCGCTGCCGTCGCATCCCCCTTGAGCGCAGCCTGCGCATAGGCCAGTCCGAGGTTGCGCGGATTTGGGGTAACCAGTTGCCCCCTTCCGTCTCCGACTGCAACCAGCGCGCCGGTTCCGGGCGTGGCGCGCGCACGATCCGTCTTTCCACCAGGAAGCCGGGGGATGCGGTGATCGGTCACCTGCTCATGAGCGATATCATTGGCCGTCGCGCGCGGCATGTGGCAGGATGCGCAATCGGGATTCTCTACATGGTGGGTCGCTGCGAACCCAGTGCCGGCCTTTTCGCTCGCCGCGCCCGGGTCGTGGCACGACAGACACCGCTCCCGGTAGTAGGAAATGCGCTCCTCCGCCCGCATCGCAGCCGTTGATTGATGTGGATCGTGACAACTCGTACAGGTTAGCTTGTCACCCGCTCCGCGCCTGCAGCCACTCTGGAGCAAAGCCTCCCACTGGCTCGTCGCCCGCTGGTCTGCCCGGCCCGCGTCTCGCACAAAAAAGCTGGCGTAGTCGAAGATGCTCTGTCCCGGCCGGAAGTCGACCAGACGTTTGCCTGCATGAACTACAGCCTCCTGTCCCTCCAGATGACAACTGAGGCATATCGAATCGCGACGTACTGGCTCCAGCTGCGCGAGCTTCAGCATCGCGGTGCGACCGCCGGAAGTCACATGCGCTGAGGCATCGCCGTGGCAGGCAGTACATGTGATGCCGCCCTCCGTGAACGGCACTGACGCATACTTGTTGCGCGCTTCAGCCAGAGATGGCTGTGCCCCGGAAGCATGGCAGCGCAGGCATCCCGGGTCGACGGGCAGCGCCAGCGGCATCTCCCGCGCCTGCTGGTAGTTGGGCGCCATATCCCAGATCTGTTTTTTGGCGTACCAGTTGATCGGGATTTCGAACCAGTAACCCTGGTCTTCGAAGAGATACGTCCTGCCACGTGTGCCTGATCCGAGAAAGTACTTCAGCTCGCGGCGGCCCTTCAGCTCGCGAGCCGGCTCGTCCCGCTCAAAGTCCAGCCAGACGCGCCCGTCGAATTGCTCGATCCGGTACGAGACGCCGGAAACGTCATGGGTGAATCGAGCCGGCAGAAATCCGTCTGCGGGCCCACCGCTGGCGTGGGCCATCGGCGTTGAACGGTAGCGGTCGTAAATCGCGCGATGGCAACCGGCGCAAGCAGCATTGGGATCGGCCGTGGCGGCCCCAGCCTGCGCATGAGACGCAGAAGCACCCGCGGCAACGGCAGGCAGCCTTCGATCAGCTATCAGCAGCCCCGCCATTCCCAGCAGGCAAGCAATCCCGCACATCACGAACCAATTGCCTAACCGAACCAGAACTTGCGCCCCCTCAGCCGCCGCCGTCATTATCGTGCTGGATTTTGAGACGCGCCCGACTGCGAACAAGTTCCAGGCACAAGCCCTCTGATTTCACCGAAGTCAAATCACGCAGAATACTGCGTAATAGCGATTGCCGACCCAGAATCTTATCTATGCCTTCTTCTTTTCAAAGCTATCTCGCTTTACGATCTTTCCGCCTTCCTGGATGACGTAGAGCTGATTTACATCCAGGTCCTTCAGGATGTCGATCGCCCCAGAAGGCCATTTGATCTCCAGACTGTCGACCTTCTTGGCTTGATCAAGTCCGAAATGCACGCGGAGATCGTTCTGCGAATAGTAACTTCCTCCCGAGCGAACTTCCTCGATCTGCACCATCGGCTTGGCCGCCTTGGGATCGGTCTGCGCGGTAAGAGTCAGCCGTGCGCCAATACCGGACCGGTTGCTCTTAGTGCCCACGGTACGAATCTTGATCCAGTTGCGGCTCTTCACTAAACCTGTCGTATCGCAGCGCAACAGCTGCGGCCCGCTGTTCATGCAGTTCACAACGACATCCACATCGCCATCGTTGTCGAAGTCGCCGAATGCGCAACCCCGCGCCGCTGCAGGGTTGTTAATGCCCGGTCCACCAACCTTGGTGACTTCTTCAAATTGCCCATTGCGCAGATTGCGATAGAGATACTTATGCTCCGCATAGGGAGCGTCGATGTGCGTTCCGTCCACCTCGGGATAGACATGGCCGTTGGAGATCAGGATATCCAGCCAGCCATCGTTGTCCATATCCAGAAACCCAACGCCCCAGCCCAGATAGCGCGTGTTGATGCCGAGACCAGATAAGTAGGTGTGATCCTCGAACGTCCCGTCGCCTAAGTTGAGATAGAGAGAATCTGTATCTCCGGCGAAGTTCGTCTTAACGATATCCACCAATCCATCGCGGTTGAAATCCCCCAAGGAAACGCCCATGCCCGCCTGCGGCTTACCATCCGGAGAATACGCAATGCCCGACTCGATGGCTACATCCTTAAAGGTTCCGTCCTTCTGATTCTGGTAGTAAGTTGCCGCCGTCGAATCGTTGGCCACATAGATATCCGGCCAGCCATCGTTATCGATATCGCCGATCGCAACCGACAAGGCATACGTCCCGATCGTGTCCCACATGCCGGCCTTCTGGCTTACATCTTTGAAGGTTCCATCGCCATTGTTGCGATAGAGAATGTTCTTTCCTCCCAGCAGCCCGGGCGGTCCGCATGCCACCTGAATACCCTTGTACGCGCAGCCTGCATCCTCCGGTAGCGGAGCCGTCTTCACGTCGAAGTCGATATAGTTGCCGACAAAGAGATCGAGATGCCCATCCTTGTCATAATCAAGAAAGGCGCAGCCTGAGTTCCACCGCAACTTATCCTGCAGCAGCCCGGCTTCCTTGGTTACATCTTTGAACGTCCCATCCCCGTTGTTGCGATAGAGCGAATTCTGCCCGTAGTAACTGACGAATAAGTCATTCCAACCATCGTTGTTATAGTCGCCGACGCAGCAACCCTGCCCCCACCCGGAACGGCCCAGCCCCGACTTGGCCGTAACATCGGTAAATGTACCGTCGCGATTGTTCTTGAATAAATGGCAGACAGGCTCCTGGCCCTTGGGAAAGCCCTCCAGGCGCCAGCCATTGACCAGAAAGATATCCAGCCAGTCGTCCTGGTCATAGTCGAAGAAGGCTACGCCGCAGCCGGTCGTTTCCAGCAGATATTTGTTCTTGTGCTCGCCGCCGTAGATGGTCTTGGAGGTGAGCCCGGCGGTTTTCGCTACATCCACAAAACTCAGTCCCAGCGGCGTCCCGGCAATCGGAGAATTCAGCGCCACCGCCTTCGGCTGCACATCATACGCAGGCCGGTCCATCCCCGAAGCAGGCTTGCTTTGCTGCGGCGCAGAGGCCTGTGCCGGAGACTGGCCAAGCGCAGGCCGCGCCAACTGCAATACATCTTCCAGGGACAGCACGAGTGCCGTCCGCGATAGCGACTTCAAGAATCCACGACGAGAAAATCCAGGTACTGACCAGGCCAAATCCCACTCCCAACCCACGTCCCGAAGTATAGACTCCGGGCACATGGACTGGTTTCCAACCAAAGGTGGAGATATCGGCCGCGGAGAAGTTACAGCACCCGCGCAGCGTCCTTGGCAAAATAAGTCACGATAAAATCCGCGCCCGCCCGCCGGATGCCTACCAACGACTCCAGCATCGCTCGCTCCGGCTCCAGCCAGCCCTTGGCAAACGCCGCTTGCAACATTGAGTACTCACCCGAAACCTGGTACGCGCCCATCGGCACATCGAACCGGTCCCGCGCCGCACGGATCACATCCAGATACGGCATCGCCGGCTTCATCAGGATCATGTCCGCGCCCTCAGCCAGATCCAGCTCAATCTCCCGCATCGCCTCGCGGACATTCGCGCCATCCATCTGGTAGCTGCGCCGGTCGCCAAACTGCGGCGCAGAATCCGCCGCTTCGCGAAACGGTCCGTAAAACGCCGAGGCAAACTTCGAGGCGTAGCTGAGAATCGGCGTCTGCTCCAGCCCGTCCTCATCCAGCGCCCGGCGAATCTCCGCCACCCGGCCATCCATCATGTCGCTGGGGGCGACGATGTCCGCGCCAGCCTTGGCCAGGCTTGCCGCCGTTCGGCCCAGCAGGTCGATCGAAGCGTCGTTCTCCACCTCAAAACCCGCCGCCGTCTCGGCGACAATCCCGCAATGGCCGTGATCGGTGTACTCGCACAGGCAAACGTCGGCAATCATCACCAGCTTCTTCGCCGCCGCAGTCGCCTTCAGCGCGCGCAGCCCGGTCTGGACAATGCCTGCGTCGTCCCACGCTCCCGAAGCCTCGGCGTCCTTGGTAGCCGGCAGGCCAAACAACAGGAGGCCGCCCAGCCCAAGCCCGGCAGCCTCTTCAGCTTCCTTCACGGCCTCGTCCACGCTTAGGTTGAAGACTCCGGGCATCGAACTGATCTCCCGCCGCACACCCTCACCGGGGCAAAGAAACAGAGGGTAGATCAACTGCCCCGGCTCCAGCCGGGTCTCTCGCACCAGCGACCGGAGCGCCTCAGTACGCCGCATCCGCCGCATTCGAATCAAAGGAAAGTCCATCCCTAGATTCTAAATCCGGACGAAAGCGCCTTCGGCTAATCCCTGTTCCCTGATCCCTGTTCCCTGTTTTTACCGCGCCATCGCCTGGTACCCAGCCGCATTCTGCGCGCTCACCAGCACGACCAGAGTCCAGATCCCCAACGCCGTCCCAAACGGAAAGCTGAACAGCGCCACGCACCCTGCCAGAATCGCCACCGGACGGCCCCAGGTCGTCTTGCGCCTCAGCCCCAGCCCGGCAGCGAGCGCCAGGCCAGCCTTCAGCATGGCTGCCATCCAGGCAAAGCGAAACCAGAACATCGGCATACCCGGCCCGTGCCAGAAGTGGTGCCCGAACCCCGGTCCATACCCGTCGCCGAACCAACTCGTGTGTCCATGGAGGACGGCATGTGCGAAGGCCAGTCCCATCAAGCTGAAAAGTGCGACGAGCGCGGCATAGACCGTCCATCCCGTAGCCAGCGCGTTAATCCGCCGTTCGATAAAGGCAATCGGTGGCGCGAAGTACGGAGCAAACTGGCTACCTGGGCCAGGGCCACCCACCGGTGGACGACCCATCCCTGCCGCCCGCCCGCATCGCGGACAAAATCCCTGACCTGCTACCAATGCCTGTCCACAGCCATTGCAATACATACGCGCCTCCAATCGACAACGTATTCCCTCATCTATACGTATCCAGCAGTTGCCTTGTTCCCGTTCGGTTCGCACGACTCGCACGCTTCAGGTTGTAATCCCTGCTTCCAATACTGAGCCTCGCAGTCTAAGGTCAGAAACCGGGGGTAACACAGAGATAGGTACTATTAAGTTAGAAGTAACTCATATCCAGCCGATAACTCGCGATGCTAGCATCCCGGCATGCGCCGCGCCGCCTTCATCACTGGCCTGAGCAGCGCGACTCTCGCGCTCACCGCGCTCTGCGGCTGCTCCAACGCTCACTTAGATAGTCAACTTATCGACCGGTTCTTTTCCACCGGCACTAAGACTTTGGCGAATGACGTCGCGCTTGATCGCGCGCTGCATCTGAGCGCGCTGACGCAGAGTGACAGGCCTTTCCATCTGATTCTCAAGATCTCTCCACCGCCTGCGGCCGCGCATGAAACGCAGATGCAGACCCAGATGCGGGCTGAGATGCAAGGCCAGGTTGAAGTCTTCTGGATGAACCCGATCACCTACCGTACCGTCATCCGTTCCCCTAACTTCAGCCAGACCCGCATCGTGAACGGCAGAGTTGTCGAAGAACACAACACCGGCAACTTCTATCCACGTTGGATACAGAACTTCGTCGACGGCTTATTCGACCCTGCCCCAAAAGCAGCGACGTTGGCCAGCGTGCCGGGAACGATTCCCATCGGCCCCACTTCCCGCGCCTGCATCACACATCCCGCACCAACCGATGGTGATGGTTCCGGCGCGGTTCTAGCCGCCAGCCCGGACAGCACGGCGGACGAAACCGCTATGACCCAGGTCTGCTTCGAGGGGCCAGAGCCGCGCCTTTCCAGCGGCATCACCTACAGCCGCTACGTGTCCTATGACGACTTCGCCCCATTCGGCACCCAACTCGTACCGCGCACCCTGGTCAACGATCTGCCGGTAAACCTGCTGTTGCGTGGCCACATCGCGGTACTCGAACCGCTGCCCGCGGCCGATGAACCGCTTCTCAAAGCGCACGAGTTCACACTTCCCGCTAACCAGATTCGGACCACCCTCGTCTCCCGGCAAGCCGCCGAATCACTGCTGGCGAGCCCCCTTCTCCCGGCCAGCTCGAGCACTCGAAATCCAGCGCCGAGAACCATCTACATCCGCACCGACCGCACCGGCAAAGTTCGGGAAGCGTACCGTAACAGCGCTGACCACTATAACCTGCAGGACGCAGCCGTATCCCGCGCCCTGACTCTGAAGTTCAAGCCGCTGCTCATCGACGGCGTCCCTCAGCAGATGGAAGCCCCCATCGCCATCCCGTAGAGCCTCCGAAAACTGAACCCGCAGTCCGCCGGGGCATAGCCTCCAGGCAGCTGCACAGGGGTAGAGCCAAAAGCTCTCAGCCCCGGACCCGTTGCTGCCGCTGTCAACCCTGATTACCCAATGCAAGCTACCATGAAACAAGACAGGGAAATCAACATGGCAACGCCCAGCGCTCTCCTTGATTCGCAGCTTCACCCACAATCCGAAGGCTTACTGGACGCTGTACCCGCGCCCGCCCACCACCTCGACGCCACAGCACTCGAGTGGCACCCTCTGCTGGCCCTGGTCGGCTACTACGCCACCTCCCGCGTTGGCCGCGAGGCAATCCTTTCCCTGCGGCCTTCCGCCGATCAGCCATGGATCGAACAGCAGCACCAGCTCACCGCCGAGCTCCGCCAGCTGCTCAACTCGTCCGCTTCGATCCCGCTTGGCGGTCTCATCGACCCGACCCAGCTCGCCGCGAAATCCCGGATTCCGGAAGCCGCCCTCGAGCCAGGAGAACTGCAGGCTGTAGCCCACCTCGCCAACGACATCGCCGCCTGGCAATCGCTGCTCAGGAACCCACCCGCCAACATCCAGATCCAGGGCCTGCTCGACTTGAGCGCGGAACTGACGCAGTCTCTCGCACCGCTCGCCGAAGCCATCCAGCGCAAGCTCCTCCCAGACGGCTCGCTCGCCGACGACGCTAGCCCGGAGCTCTCACGCATTCGCAGCGAACAGATCCGCCAGCAGCGCGTCATCGAGGAGTCCCTGCGCTCCGCCCTGCGCCGCCTCTCCGCCGAAAGCCAGACCCAGGACGACCTCATCACTATCCGCGGTGACCGCTTCGTCATCCCCGTCAAAGCCGAGCAGAAGCGCCGTGTCTCAGGCGTGGTCCACGGAGCCAGTTCGTCCGGGCAAACGGTTTACGTCGAGCCGCTCGAAACCATCGAGCAGAACAACGAGCTCGTCCGCCTCCTCGAAGAAGAGCAGGCCGAGATCCACCACATCTTCATCGCGCTCACCCGCCTTGTCGGCACGCATTCCGAAGCGCTCGTCGCCGGAGCCCGCGTACTCGCCGTTGTCGACACGCTGCAAGCCCGCGCCCGCTTCGGCATCGCCTATGACTGCACACGCCCAATCTTCTCGACGGAGCTGTTCCGCCTCGAATCCGCCCGCCACCCGCTCCTCGAAAAGCGCCTGAAAGCCAGCGGCGGCCAGATCATTCCCTTCACTTTGGAACTCAAGTCCGAAGCCCGCCAGCTCATCATCAGCGGCCCCAACACCGGCGGCAAAACCGTCACCCTCAAGACCACCGCCCTGTGCACACTGATGGCCCAGTCCGGCATTCCCGTGCCCGCCGCCCACGCGACGCTGCCCATCTTCGACGCGTTTCTCGCCGACATCGGCGACGCGCAGTCGATCGAGCAGGCGCTCTCGACATTCAGCGCGCACATCGTCAATCTGGACCGTATCTCGCATCTCGCAGGACCGAACAGCCTCATTCTGCTCGACGAACTAGGCTCCGCCACCGACCCCGACGAAGGTTCGGCCCTCGCGGTCGCGGTCGCTGAGTACTTCCGCCACACCGAAGCCTGGTCGCTCATCAGCACGCATCACACCAGCTTGAAGATCTACGCGGTCAACACTCCCGGGGTCATCAACGCAGCCGCTGGCGTAGACGAAACAACTCTCGTTCCCAACTATCAGCTCCGCCTGGGCGTCCCCGGAGCCTCCGCAGGCATCGCTACTGCCGAGCGCCTCGGCCTCAACCCCACTATCGTCACCGCGGCTCGCGACCGCATGGGCACGCAGCAGGCCGACATCGGCCGTTTCCTCCAGAACCTGCAAACCCAGCTCACGACTCTCGAAGCCGAGCGTAAAGCTGCCCGCGAAGAGAAGTACGCCCTCAACCAGGAGCGCGCCAAGCTCGCCCGTGAAGGCGACCTAGAACTCAAGCGCCGCACCAAAGAGCTGGAGCAGAAGCTCGCCTCGCTCCTCAAAGACTTCGAATACCAGATGCGCCAGACCGTTCAGGCCATTGAAGACCGCGCCGGACAGCTCAAGCTGTCGAAGGAGTCCGAACGCCGCATCCAGCAGCTACGCCGCGACTTCGAGCAGCAGTTCAACTCGACAGTAGTCGCGCACAGGCACGGCGCCGACCAGGGAGACCCCAACGCCCAGCCGCACCTGGTCAAGCACATCGGCATCGGCGACCAAGTCCGCATCAAGAGCATGAACAAGATCGGCACCGTCGCCCGCCAGGTCGAAAAAGACCTCTACGAAGTCGCCCTCGGCGCGCTCAAGATGCGCATCAAGCGCGACGATATCGCCGAAGTCGTCGCCCCGGCAGGTAAGCCGCTTATCAGTGAAAAGCCGTTGGACGCCGTTGCGCGTCAGAAGGGCGTTCGCGTCACCGTCACCAGCAGCGGCTCAGAAAACATGCGCAGCGAGATCAACCTGATCGGCCGTACGGTAGACGAAGCCACCAGCGAGTTAGAAAAGTATCTCGACCAGGCCTTCCTCGCCGGCCTGCCCAGAATCCGCGTCATCCACGGCACCGGCATGGGCATACTCCGCCGCGCCCTCCGCGAATATCTGCGCACCCACCCCCACATCGCCAAAATCGAAGAGCCCACGCATCAGGAAGGCGGAGCAGGCGCCACTATCGCCGACCTAAGGCAGTAGTTGCAAAATAGCTGCAACGTAGCTACGATGATCTTAGTTAGAAGATCGGCTATCCGAACACCAAGACGGAACTCCTAACGGTGCCATCCGGAGGATCGGAGCTAGCCGCAAATGTCGTCCAGTAGAGCTTCCGTGTGGCTTCCGAAAGGGAAGTTCCGCTCGGCCTCGACAGCCAAAATTCAGCTTTTTGCTGATAGGTTGGAGAGACCATGCCCACACCACCTGAGGACTCCGAACCTGTTCCTATGCTTTCTTTTGATTGGGACAGACATAACATCAGTCACATCGCCGTACACTCCGTAGCGCCTGAGGAAGCCGAGGAAGTTATTCTCAATGACCCTTTGGAATTCGGATTTGACGCAGATTCAAAATGGGAAGACCGATGGACCTACCTCGGAGAAACCAATCGCGGGCGGGTCTTGATTGTCGTCATTACTATGCGTGGCAAGAAAATCCGAGTTGTAACTTCGTTCGAGCCCGAGAAGCGCGACAAGCTGACCTATCTGAAAATGAAAGCAGGATGGAATGACAACGGCGGTAGTTCCTAAATTTGACTCCGAGGCAGAAGAAGCCAAGTGGTGGTACGACAACCGGGAAATGCTCTCCGACGAGTTCCAGAAAGCTGCTAAAGAAGGCCGCCTGCGTAGGGGAGGCGTACAACGCCTGCTGGCAGAGCGGGGTATCACGCTTCCGCCTCAACAGCCGCAGCCAATCCCAAGCACCACCATCCGCCTTGATCCCGACGATATCGCCAAGGCACGCGTTCAGGCGGCCAAGCGCGGTTTGCGCTACCAGACCTATCTAAAGATGATCATCCATGAGGCTCTGCTCAAAGCTGAGGCCTCCAGCACTTAGCCAGCAGCCTCGTCGACTACTCTACATACGGCATCCGCGCGGGCAGTTTCAACTCCCGCCGCGCGAACAGCCGGAACTCCGCGGGGAACATCGGCACATGCTGCAGCCACGCCTTTTGTACCAGTGTCACGCGGCACCAGCGGCGGAACAGGCAAATCCACCAGTCGGCATGCGGTGAAGTCTGGTTATCCGGAAACGCCAGCAGCAGATTCGTATACACCGTGTACATGAACTCCAGCACAGCATTGGCAAACTGCATTGAGAAATCATGACTGTTGGCCGGGTTCTGCGGAGCATTCCACTCGACCTGGTCGCATTCCTCCAGACCGCGCTCATCGTTCAGCCGCGCCTCCAGGCCCACCAGTTCTGGCCGTGAACGCAATTCGCTCAAGATGCTCTCGTACCGGCTCAAGTGGGCCGCAAGATGTGCTTCCATCTCCGGAGTGCGCGGGTACCAGATCGCATACATCCGCCCAAACAATTTATCGACCTCATCGCGATGCGTGACCTTATCCCGCTCGGGCGAGAGCGCCGGCTGGATGGTCGACATGGCGATATGATGCCCAAGCCTGCGATAGCTCTCAAACTGCGTTTCAGTGAACCATTGGTTGCCGGTCATATCATGCGGAAACACGTCATGCCGCAGCTTATACGCCAGCAAATCCGCTGACTCATCGCCCACCAGCGAAGATTTCATGTAGACGATCACTCCGGTATACGGGTCGCCCCCGGAAGCGCCCAGGCAACCACATTCTCGCAGGGCCGTGACGTTCCCGGCTTCGCCTAATCCATCCGCCGGCGGGTGCGGATACCGGATCGTACCCACCACGCAGTGCACGCTGCTGAAACCTGTCTTTTCATCCCGCTCCAGTGGTCGCAGATCAAGATCGATGTCCGCGCCAAAGTCGGTGCGGCACTTGGCAATCGCCGTACCCATCCCCTCGAATTTCATATCCGCATCGGCTTCGGCATCGCACACGATAATGTAACTGCAACGGCGCCGGACAAGCTCGTACAGGCCCATGTTTTCAAAGTGCCCGCCATCACTCAAATTCACGTATTGCGAGGCATCATTGACCGCGCCGAACAGCTCCTGAAGCAACCACAATCCAGGAAACTTTGGCGTAGGCCGGTTGCGCTTCGCGCGCCATCGGTGCTTCATGCGCGGGTTGGTGATCCACCATCCCAGGCGAACGTTGAAAAACGTCATCAGGAATGCCAGCGCGGGGTTGCTGTTGTAGCCCATGTTCGGATTCAGCGCCGCTCCCGAAACCGCCACTGCCGTATCCAAGTGAATGCCGCCCTGACGATAGGCAAAGTCCTTGGTTGGGACGAAGCCGTTGAAGCTCACTTCGCTACTCTTGCCCTCGGTCCACGACACGCTATAGCCCGAGTAGAGTGGCGTAAACGCAAAGCTTGTTCCCTTGCGCTCCTGCGTTGCCAGGTCTTCGCCCGTGGTCAGGTTGAGCGTGGTGCAGAAGATCGGAAACGGCCCCTGGTACTCGCCGTCGCGATGCTCATGGCGATTAAAGCGATCCGGCAGCAGATCGGCTACACGCGGCGGAATCGTCTGCTCGCGGATATTCTTTCGCGTCACCTTCGTCCGGTCATCGAAACCGGTGAAAGGATCAGGCTCGCGATCTCGAAGCGTCGCCCCCAGATAGCAGCGCGTGAGCCGGTTGCGGTAGAACGATTGCATCGAGAACTCATTAATGTCCACCCGCCACCCAAACAGCGCCGCGATGGCCATCGTCCCGGCCGCCAGCATCAGATCCGCCAACGCAAACTGCTCCCAATGCAGGTGCCGTCTTGCGATCGTGTCGGCAAGCCCATCCACGGTTACAGACACGCCGTAGGAGACCACCAGCAGCAATCCCCCGATTGCGATCGGAGAGGCAACCAGGGCCAGGAAGTCCATCGGCTTGATTCCAAAGATGCCCTTGTCGGTTGGTTTGCCATCCCCCTTGCCGCTCCACCCTGCCAGCACCGTCGTACCATGCGCAGCGAAAAATGTCACCGCAGCCGAATACACCCATGCCGGCCCTTTGCCCGCAAGCCAATAGCCGAGGTATGGCCCCAGCAGCACCACGCCAACGCCGCTTGTCCACAGCAGCGCATACAGCAGCGACCAGGCCCGCATTCGCGCCAGCCACTCTCTGCGCGTCTCGGAATAATCCCGGCCCAGAAGGCCCAGGGTCAGCTCAATGGCCACGTGAGGAACGCTCAACAGCATGCCCGGCAAGAATGTAAGCTGAATGCGCCAGGGATCGATCACGCATTCATGATGGAGCGGGCCTAGCGTGCCGATCTGACCGCTCAGAAACTTTGCCACCCACCAGCTTCCGAAAACATAGCCAAACCCCATCGCACAGGCCACAGTAGATGCGCTCAAACCCGCGAGACAAATCAGCAGCCGCGCCCAGGTTCTCTTAAAGCCGCGCGCATCCGGCTCGAGCGCCACAAATGCACCAAACGCGTCGCCTGCATAGATCACCAGCAGCACTGCAATCAGCACCATCACACACGCCAGTACCGGCGGCGCGAGGTTCAACATCACCCGCTGATCGAAAGGGAACTGCGACCAATAGCTGAGCCATACAGAAGTCGCAAGCCATGGAAGAATCACGTGCAGCTGAACTCCACGGTTGGTGAGCAATTGCGACACCAATATCTTCTCGCGAAGCTTGTATTCCTTCTTCTGCTTAACCTCATCTTCGGAGATATAGGTCTGAAGATATAGATTTCTCCCAAGTCGATAAAGAGACCAGAAAGCCCACACCCCTACCACAACTCCAGCCCAGCCCATCATGGTCCAGAACCTGCCGGAATGCGAGAACTCTCCCCACTTGGTGCCTCTTACCGGCGACAGCGTCAACAAGTGAACCAGGAAGAACAACGACGCAAACGCAGTAAGGATCGGTATCTGATTCAGGATCGTGTTGCGCAACCAGATCGCAATCATCGTCCAGGTATCAGCCGAGAAGATTCCCTTCTTCGGCGTCAGGTAACTCGCATACCGAACCAGCCATTTGATAGGCTCAGGCGACACCGGCAGACAATCCGGCTCGGCCTGCGGAATCATCTTACGGATAACACCATCGCGCCCGTCCGGATCGCGCAAGATCCAACCGGCAAGAAACTCGTGAATGTATCCGCCGCCGGAGACGGAAGACAGATAATCGACATGCGGCAGCAGCCCCAGTTGGGAAATCGCCTGCAGCACTCCAAGATTGAAGGTCGCGCTGCGAATACCGCCGCCCGACAGGCACACGCCCACCAGACGGTTCTCCTGCTCGGCGACCGCCCGGTAGACATCACCTTTCTCTTCCGACCAGCTGTTGCGTGCTTCCATCTCCTGTTCCAGAAGCCACTTGCTCGGCGTATAGCTGGTCTTCACCGCGAGGCGCTGCTGCAGTTTGGGATTCAACTGCAGTTCTGCACGAAACTCCTCCGCGTCGAATTCCTTGTCCCCGATGGTCACTTTCGGAGCATGGTGGCCATGCAGACCTCGCTCCGCAAGCAGGATCGGAAACGCGATATCTGCCAGCCGTTTGCAATACATCGCATTCGGCTCCGGGGCCCCGTGATGAACTTCAACGCTCATAGCTACTCCAATCCAGCTCGCACCTGAAGGCGCAACTTCATTCCGGAATCACTTCAGCCAATTTGCATGGGGAAAATGCAGCGAACCCGCAGACGCGCTTGGGGTTCCCCGAAAAAGAAAGAAAAACTCGCAACGATTAAACCACGTCTCCGCCAGACTGCAACACAAGAATCCGGGACAGCATTTCACTGCCGGATGCTATGTTTAAGTCGGAAGGCGTGCAGCAATAGCTCTCCCGTTTGAGTTTCTCCGATTTCCTCATCTCAGCTCCCCATTGCCATGAAGACAACGACCAAGCTCAATAACATCCAAGTGCTTCGCGCTTTCGCCGCTGTGATTGTTGTGCTCTTCCACACTGGCTTTGCCTTCCCGACAATGCACCCTTTCGGTTCCTTCGGAGTGGATGTTTTCTTCGTCATAAGCGGCTACATCATGGCCCGCATTCTCGACCCCGAGAGTGATTCTTCGAGCGACTTCTTCTTCCGGCGTCGCGTTATCCGCATTGTTCCGCCTTACTGGTTTTTCACAATCCTGCTCTTCCTGGTCGCTCTTCGCATTCCCCAGCTGATGGGCTCAACCCGCGCGAATCTCCTGGACCTTTTGAAGAGCTTGTTCTTCATCCCCTTCACTAAGGGCAGCGGCATCGTTCAACCTCTGCTGTTCATTGGCTGGAGCCTTAACTACGAGATGTTCTTCTATCTCGCGCTCGCCATCGGGCTCCTCATCTCAAAACGCCGCGCGGTCTGGGTCGGCGGAGGCCTGGTGCTGGCCACTGTCCTTGCATGCCTCCCGTTTGCTGGCCGGAGTGTCCTCGCCAGTTTCTATAGCCGGGACGTCGTTCTCGAATTCCTTCTCGGCATCCTTGCGTACTACCTTTGCCGCGCGATCGAGGATCAGCGTGCCCGCAGCCTGCGCTTACCCGCGCTCTTGGTCTGCATAGCCAGCGGCCTCTTTCTCATCGCGATACAGGCCTGGTACACGTTTCCCGAGGCCGGCCGTTACTTTTATCGCGTTCAGATGTTGGGAGTGCCCTCTTTCCTCCTCGTCGCCTCCGGCAGCCTGCTCTCGCAGGGCGGCTGGGACACCAAAGCCAAATGGCTCGTTCTCATTGGCGACGCCAGCTACATCCTCTATCTCCTCCACCCCTACTGCGAATATTCGATCGACCGTTTCTTTGGTTCGCATATTCACTGGCTGAAGCGCGACACTGCTACGGGAGCGCTCCTCGGGGTTTCCCTCTCCATAGCCGTCGCCGTTCTCATCCATCTCTACGCAGAACGCCCGACCGTCCGTTTTCTCAACCGCAACTTTGGCGGCCGGAGAAAATCCGTCGAGTTCGCCGAACCCGCCGTCAAATAGTGGCCGGAATGCCAACTTCGTGACACCCACGGCCTCGATCCCCGGCCGCAGGATCGCTTCCGGTGCTGAGTCGTCGCATCCGCGTACGATACGGGTCGTATCCTAGACGTGTATGCAGACCGCCTACATCGCCCTCGGCAGCAACCTCTCCAGCCCTGCCGGCACACCCGCTCAAACCCTGGATGCCGCTCTCGTGCGCCTTGGCGAGCTGGGCACCGTACTCGCGCGTTCCCCGTATTACGAAACCGCGCCGGTAGGTTACGCCGACCAGCCCAGCTTCCTCAATGCCGCCGCAGCCCTCGAAACCCACCTCGAACCTGAAGCCCTGCTCGACCGCCTGCTTGCCATCGAACGCGACTTTGGACGTGACCGCACCCACGGCATCCTCAATGGCCCGCGCACCCTCGACCTCGACCTGCTGCTCTACGGCGACCGCATTCTCAACACACCAGATCTCCAGTTGCCGCACCCGCGCATGACCGAGCGCGCCTTCGTCCTAGTCCCGCTTCAGGACATCGCACCCGGGCTTATCCACCCCCAAACAGGTCGATCCGTGTCACAATTAGTGAACGACCTGACACAATTGAAAGAGGAACCCATCAATGGCGGACGCTAACTCCAGCCCGTGCGTCGATCTGTCGCTCTCCGCGCCCCGCGCCCGGAAGCGCAGCATCTTCATGGGCCCGGCTGCCCGAATCTCCGCCGTTTTTCTAGCCTCTGCGCTTGTGGCCTGCCCATTTGCTTCGCGAGCTGCCGCGTACCAGTCGGCCCCGGACGCCAATACTGCACCCAACCCGGTCTCCAATCAGGTCACGGACAGCAAGGGCAAGCCGATCGCCGGAGCCCACGTCCGCCACTCTACCAGCGACCTTCAAGGCACCACGGACGCAGACGGCCGCCTGACCCTGAATTGCCCGGCACCATGCCCCGTTCTAGTCGAAGCCAATGGATTCGCCAGCCGCGACGTCAACTGGACTTCCCCCGGACCAATCGTCCTGCAGGTAGCCGGCAGCCGCCAGTCGGTCAGCATCACCGCTTATCGCACCCCGCTCGGCGACCTCGAAAGCCCGGTCAGCACCCGCGTCCTCACCACCACAGACCTCCGCTCCGCGGGAGCCATCACCCTCGACGGCCAGCTCCGTCTCGTCCCCGGCGTGGAAACCTTCCGTCGGTCGAGTTCTCTGGTCGCCAATCCCTCGTCGCAGGGCCTCAGCCTGCGCGGCCTCGGGTCAACTTCCGCCAGCCGCACCCTCGTCACACAGGATGACGTCCCGCTCAACGATGCCTTCGGCGGCTGGATCCACTGGGAAGAGATGCCCGAGCTCGCCATCCGCTCCGTTGAACTCGTCCGCGGAGGCGCCAGCGACCTCTACGGCTCTTCAGCCATCGGCGGCGTGGTCAACGTCATTCCCATCCGTCCCGAAGACAACCAGATCGTGCTCAAGTCCAGCTACGGTGGTCTGGGCACCTACGAGGACAGCTTGCTGCTCGAAGGCCGACGCGGCCACTGGGGCGCTCTCGCCACCGGCGGAGCCCTCGGCACCGACGGTTTCATCCAGCTCAACCCCGCCTCGCGTGGCCTGGTCGATATCAACTCCAACGTCCACGCCCAGAATGGCCTCGTCCTCGTCGACCACCAGCAGGGCAACCTGCGCCTCTTCCTCCGCGGCAACGGCATGAACGAAGCACGCAACAACGGCACTCCCGTCACGACGAACGGTACCCGCCTCTTTCGCTTCGCCTCCGGAGCGGACTGGAGCGGGCCGACAGTATTTCGAAACAGCAGCACTGTCGTTCTCCGCGCCTACGGCTCCACCGAGCACTACCGCCAGACCTTCTCCACCATCGCCGCCGACCGCAACTCCGAAAAGCTGAACCGCTTTGCCAAGACCCCCGACGACGAGATGGGTGCGGTCTTCCACTGGAGCCAGCCCTTCGGGCCGCATTTCCTGGCCATCTTCGGCGCCGACACCCATGACGTCCGCGCACACGACGATGAAGTGGTCATTGCAAAGTCCGGCGCCATCTCCTACCAGAACATCACCGACCGCCAGCGCCAGACCGGCGCCTATGCCGAAGTTCTCTACACTGGCAGCGGCTGGACGGTGAGCGGGTCAACTCGCCTCGACTGGTTCAGCAATTTCGACAGCTTCCAGTACGCACCCACCGTCACGCCTCTACCCCATCTGAGCGAACACGTCTTCGATCCACGCCTCGGCATCTCCCGCAAGCTTGGTTCACACTTCGCGCTCTCCGGCTCCGGCTTTCGCGCCTATCGCGCGCCCACGCCCAATGAGCTCTACCGCTCCACTCAGGTAGGCAGCCTGCTCACACTACCGAACCCCTCTCTGTCCAGCGAGCGCGCCACTGGCTGGGAGACCGGCATCGCCATGGAGCAACGCTGGGGGACGGTGCGCACCAGCTATTTCTGGACCCAGGTCAACCACCCCATCACCGCCCTCACCATCAATCCAACCTCATCGCCCATCAAGCTCATGCGCGAAAACCTCGGCCAGATCGAAAGCCGAGGCGTTTCTGTCGACCTTCAGCTCCAGCCAACCAACCCCAATTGGCACTGGATCACGCTCACCACCGGCTACCAGCACGCCAACGCCACGGTGACGCAGTACAAGCAGCAGCCCAACCTCGTCGGCAACTGGATTCCCCAGGTCGCCCACAACACGGCCACTGCCCAGCTGAGCGGCTACCGCCGTAAGATCGGTACCCTCAGCCTGCAAGGCAAGGTCTCCGGCCGTCAGTACGACGACGATGCCAACACCTACCTGCTACGCGGCTACTTCAAACTCGACACCTACGCGTCTCACGAATTCGGCAACCGCCTGGAACTGTTCGCCGCCGGGGAAAACCTCTTCGACCGCTCCATCGATGTAGGCCGCACCCCACTGCTCACCCAGGGCATGCCGCGCGTAGGCCGCATCGGCTTTCGCCTGAAACTGGGTCCCGTAGCCAACTAACGGCCTTCCTCTGCCCGCCATAGAATTCGCACTCGACCAGAAACAACCTTCCGCGCGATACTCAGTCCAACCGACAATCACCCGAAACGTTCGCCCGAATATGGCCAAGCTCTCCATCCCGGCTGCTGTCCTCGTCGCGGCCCTTGTGTGCCTCTTAAGCACCCAAATCTCCCAAGCCGAACAGCCTGACCCTTGCACCGCAGCTACCACTCCCTCGGATATCCAGGTCACTCGATCCACCCCCGTAGATCACGTATCACGCCGGCGAAATCATCCCGCTGACTCTCTCCTTCACGAGCACCACCCCGCACCGTTACAAGATCAACAATGCCAATTACGAACGCAGCGGCCGCCTCGGCATCGACCACTTCTCTCTCGACCCGGATACCTCGGACCCGCTGGACTCGTACTTCCGCGTAGGCGTCTTCATGGGCGGAGGGCTCTTCAGCGAAAACGAGCTCAGCACCAAACCCAACCTCGCCCTGGCTGACCTTAACGAGTTCAGCCCCGCAGCTTTGACTACGCCCTCATAGACCGCTACGCCGACACCAGCGTCCTCGGACCCCTCCAGGCCTACTTCGAACAAAATCTCGGCAAGGAAAGCTGCGCACCCCAGACGTCGCTCCTCCGCTACTTCCTTCGCGTCGCCCCCGACTACGGCGCAGCCCAGGTAGCCGAATCTCTTAAAACGCGTAAAGACACAGCCTGCTACTCCACAGTGTTAACTGACATCGGCGACCGGTTCAAACCCGCCGAGCAGACCGCTATCGAAGCCCTGGACGATACCGATTCTGACGTTGCGAAAAATGCGGCTCAGGCGCTTGGCCGTTGGGGCTCGAGCGCTGCGGAAGCTCCGCTCTGGGCTCGCCTCGAACGACTCCACGAGGAGTGGAGCGGAAGAACCGAAGAATTCCAGCGTCAATCGTTCCCCAACCCCGCCACTGCAGGTAACGACGCTTACAGACTTGAGCTCTATCTCATCAGCAGCCTCGGGAAGGGCACTGCATGGCTTGCAACGTCAGAAAAGCTGACCCGTCTACAGAAGCTGACAATCCCGACCAGCCCGGCCAGCCCAAACTGGCAATGGACTAGCTCTCTTTCCGTTTCCCTCGCAACTTCCACCAGGCTGCGATAGCTTCCGCTCGCCTCGCCCCGGGATGCTCCCGAAAATATCTTCGAAAATGCCGGTTGTACTCCAACTGCTCAGGAATCGCTCGCGTCTCCCTCAGGCTCTCCCGCCAGCACCGCTCCACATCTCCCAGCCGCTTGCCCTTCCCAGTGTGAACAAACTCCCGCACCGCAGCATTGAAGCGAAACCCACCGCCCAACTCTCCGCGTAAAAAGGCCCCCAGCGCCGGGCCGCACCGCCAACCTTCCCCAATCACCATATCCATCCGAAACGCCGCTGGCATCACCCCGCCAGACCGTTTCGCTGTGACTCGCCCAGCCTTACCGGTCCCAGCCTTACCAGAACCAGCCTTGCCTGGCCCGACCCGCCGCCCGGCCAGAAAATCCAGTATCCGCGCCTCAATCTCCCGTTTCGCACCTGTCGGCGAAACTCCATGGGCGCGGCAAAACTCTACTAGCTCTTCTTTCAGCCAGTACCAAGCCGCAAACTCTTCCGCCGGCAACCCATCGCTCAACTCCGGCCGGTTACTCTTGTTCATAACATCTCCCGACTACCACCCCCGAAAGCCAAACCCAAATCGCCCGCCTCACCGCCCTCTAGAGCTCCCGCCACATCACCAGCGCATCCACATAACCCGCCGCCAGATGCAGGAACGCCCCCGGCAGCCGGCCTACCTCGGCAAAGCCGTATTTCCGCCACAGGTGCACCGCAGCCTCATTGGTGCTCACAACAAAATTGAATTGCATCGCCCGAAAACCCGCCACCCGCGCCCAGTCCAGCGAGTGCGCACACATCGCCCCGGCAATCCCGCGCCCGAGCGCCCACGCAGCCGTCGCATAGCCGCAATTGGCCACATGTGCACCGCCACCCTTCTGGTTCGCGCAGATAAAGTACGTGCCAACGATGGAACGTGTCCCAGTCAGCGGCCCATCTGGCCATACCTGCTCCGCTACGAAGACCGTCTTTCCCGGTGCAAACCAGTAAGCCAGCGCATCCTCGCGGTTCATCGCAGTTGGAAGCGCATAGGCGTCTCCGGCCCGGATCACCGGCTCCAGGATCTCCCAGATCGCGTCCAGGTCTTGCTCCTCCGCCGCACGAATCTCAATCATGCTCCCTAGTTTAAGAGAAACTTTCAAAACTCAGGAACTGATTGACATAGTTTAACTATGGGAGCAAACTGGCATAGTCTCACTATGCCAAAACCGGAGCCCACACATGGCCGCCCTCATCAACCGCAAAGCCGATCCAGCATCTGCTGCACTGGACCGCGACGAAATTCCCCCTGGCACCCTCTACCTTCTCATCCTGAAATCCCTCGCGCGCAGTGGCAAGCTCCACGGCTACCAGATCGCAGAGGCCATCCAGCTCGGCTCCGGTGAAGTCCTCCAGGTCGAAGAAGGCTCGCTCTATCCGGCACTCCAGCGCATGCTCATCAAGGGTTGGGTCACCGCCGAATGGGGAGTGACCGCGGGCAATCGCCGCGCCCGTTACTACACCCTGACCCCCGACGGGGAAAAGCAGCTCAGCATCGAAGTCTCCCAGTTCGAGCGGGTGATGGGCGCTATCAGCCGCGTGATTCAAACCGCGTAACTCAGCTCCAGCAGGTACGACCATGAGCATCGCCGCCGAATGGTTTCGCCGCATCCAGACACTCCTTCATCGCCGCCAGCTCAGCGCTGACCTTGAAGAAGAGATGCGTCTCCACCTCGAGCTCCGCCGCGCCCGCATCATCGAGTCCGGCCTGTCGCCGTCAGCCGCGACACGCGCCGCCCACCTGCGCTTCGGCAACACCACACGCATCAAGGAGAAAAGTCTCATGACCTGGGGATCTGAATGGTTTCAAAGCCTGCTACGCGACATCACCTACGGCGTCCGCGCACTGCTGCGCAGCCCCGGCCTCACTACCGTCGCGCTGCTGTCACTTGCCTTGGGAATCGGCGCCAACACCGCCATCTTCAGCCTGCTGGACGCCGTGATGCTGCGCTCGCTCCCGGTCAAAGACCCGCAGCAACTGGTACTCCTCGGCACCGGCGAATGGAACGGCATCAGCGACGGTTTCGCCATCACAGAGCTCTACTCCTATCCTTTCTACCGCCAACTGCAGCTGAAGAATCAGGTCTTCTCGCAGACCGCCGCCATATTCAGCATGCTCCACTACGTTCACGGCTTCGTCGATCAACGCGTCGACTCGGAGCTGATGAAAGTTGAGCTGGTCTCCGGCAGCTACTTCCCTACGCTCGGCGTCCAGGCCCAGCAAGGCCGCGTGCTCAACGAGTCCGACGACAACTCCGAAGGCGATCATCCAGTAGCCGTCGTCAGCCAGGCTTTCTGGAAGCGATCTCTCGCCAGCGATCCCAGTGCGGTCGGCCACAAACTCAAACTCGGCACCACGCTTTACACCATCGTCGGAGTAGCGCCAGCTGAGTTCTTCGGTACCAGGGTAGGAACTGCTCCCGATGTGTGGGTGCCGATGTCCATGGTGAAGTTCGTCCCACCCACCTGGGACGCCTACAAAGACAATTTCGCTGAAGCCAGCTATATCATTGGCCGCCTCAAGCCCGGCGTCTCCCTCGATCAAGCCACCGCGAACGTCAACCTGCTCTTCAACCAGATTCTGCGCAGCTTTCCGGACGCCAAGCTGAACCAGGAAAACCTGCAAAAGCTGGCCAAGGCTCACGTCCCGCTCACCCCCATGGCCACCGGCTTCACCTCGCTGCGCCGTGAATTCTCGCAGCCGCTGCAAATCCTCATGGCCGTGGTCGGTCTCGTCCTGCTGATCGCCTGCGCCAACATTGCAAACCTCCTGCTCGCCCGCTCCACCGCCCGCGCACGCGAACTCGCGGTTCGCCAGGCCCTCGGCGCGCGCCGTGCTCGCATCATCCGCCAACTGCTCACCGAGAGCCTGCTACTAGCGCTGGTTGGCGGAGCGCTCGGCGTCGGCTTCGCGTCGATCGCCAGTCGCGTTCTGCTCCGCATGGTTTCAGACGGCGAAGAAACCGTTCCTCTCAACATCGCGCTTGACTTGCGTCTGCTCACCTTCACCTTCGCAGTCACACTCATCACCGCCATCCTCTTCGGAACCATCCCGGCCTTCCGCGCCACCCGTCTTGACCTGACCGAAGCGCTTAAGGAAGGCCGCGGCCCTCAGGGAGCAGGCGCGCGCAATCCACTCGCCAAAGCCCTCGTCGTCTCGCAGGTCGCGCTCTCTCTCGTCCTCATGGTCGGTGCCAGCCTCTTCCTTCGCAGCCTCGTTAATCTCAACAACGTCGACCCCGGCTTCAATAAAGAGAATGTCCTCCGCCTCAACATCGACAGCGACTCGACCGGCTACAACGAAGACGACCCTCGCCTCAACGCTCTCTACCAGCAGATCGAGGATCGCGTCAGCGCACTGCCCGGCGTGCAGGCCGCCAGCTTCTCCTCCTTCACCTTCCATGAGGGCAGTTGGAACGGCTTCGTAATAGTTCCGGGTGTGCCCGTCAACCACGAACACGACGTCAAGCACAACGTCGTCGGAAAAGACTATTTCAAAACCATGCAGATCCCGCTGGTCGCCGGACGTGGATTTACATCGACAGACACATCCACGTCTCAACGTGTCGCCATTATCAGCGAACACATGGCCAAAACCCTCTTTCCTCCCGGCATCAGTCCCATCGGCCACTCCTATCACATCGGTGGCCCGGCCAGCCCCTTTGAAGAACAGGTAATCGGCATCGCTAAAGACGTGAAATTCGGCGACCTCCAGGAACGGCCAGAAGACATCGACTACCTGCCCTACACTCAGCGCTCGCAAGGCTATGGAGACTTTGAAGTACGCTATACCGGCAACTTCGACACCATCTCAACCTCAGTCCAGCAAGCCATCCACAGCGTGGATCGCACTCTGCCAATCACCAATGTCACCACGCTTAGTGAACAGGTCGCCCGCTCTTTCACCAATCAACGCTTAGTGGCCCAGCTCTCCACCTTCTTCGGACTGTTGGCCGTGTTTCTTTCGGCCATCGGCATTTACGGCCTCATGTCGTATGTTGTCAGCCGAAGGACGAACGAAATCGGAATTCGCATGGCTCTTGGCGCAGCCCGCAGCAATGTAAGCTGGCTCATTCTCCGCGAAATCGCTCTGCTTGTTGCCATGGGCATCGCCGTAGGCATACCAGTCACCCTCGCAGGAAGTCGACTGGTCGCCACCATGCTCTACGGGCTGCAGGGCACAGACCTGGCGAGTCTCACCGCTGCAGTAGGAGTGCTGCTCCTCGTAGCCGCGATAGCCGCCTACTTGCCAGCTCGCCGCGCTTCAAAAATCGACCCGATGGTAGCCCTACGCTACGAATAACCAATTGCGCGGTCAGAGCTCCTTGCCCATCTCGGGCATTACGCGCCAACCCAGCTTCTCGTAAACCGGCCTGCCCAGCTTCGAGGCATGCAGCACTTCAAAGACAATGCCGCGCCGGCGAAACTCTTCCTCGGCGCGCCCCATGAGCTCCATAGCCAGCCCGCGCCCACGATACGCCGGCTCCACAAAGACATTGAGAATGTAACCCCGTTCCGAATGGCTGGGATGCAGAAAATGCGGTGGCCAGTCCAGCACAAACAGCCCAATTCCCGCCACGACTGCGTCATCTTCCACCGCCAGAAAGCCAAAGTAGCGTCCATCGTTTAAGCGCTCCTGAAGCCATCTTGCAAAAGGCTCAGCCAACTCATCCAGCGTCGCCGCATCCAAGCCATCCTCGGCAAACATGCGCCGGCGATGATCGCAGATCATCGCATGATCGCTCGCAACTACTGCTCTGAATTCAACCATCTCAACAGTCTAAGAGAGCACCCCAGGAAAGCCGCGCCTCAGTCGCGTGCATCAGGCCCCAAAAATCCCCTGCCAGCCCGAATCGATTTCCAGCCAGAGGTCATACCAGCACCAGCTCCCGTGCATCTCCGCGACATGCAACCGTCCATGTCCCTCCGCGCAGACCAGCTCGGTCCCGTTCCACTCCAGGAAATTCCGCGATCCCGGCCCCACCCGCGTCGGTTCGCTCAGCAGCTTCAAACACCGCTGGCACCGCCGCTCCTGGTTTAACAGCGCCCAGCGCAACGCCGTCGTCACGACCACCGCCGAAAAGATCAGCTCCACCCAATCCAGCAGCCAGATCATGTGATCCAGCACCATCGGCCCCAGCATGGCACGCACCGGGCCCATCACCAGCATTGTCCCCAGAAAACAAACCACCAGCGTCAAGAGCACCTTGGCCACCAGAAAGAGATTCCATCGCGCCCGCGCTGAAAGCCCGGCCCATCTCTCGCCGCAATCCCACCTCAGGGGCCGCAGCGGATACGTGACGAGCGCCGCCAGCATCGCAGGCAAGACGACAAATCCATATCCGCCCATGAAATGCGTCACTAATCCAGACTCCAACGCTCGCCACGACCCGGCAACGATCCACTCCGCGCCCGCGCAAAAGATACAGCAAAATGCCAGCACAGCCAGGCAAAGTCCAGCCGACCCACGCATGCTCGATCGCAGCCAGTCCACTCGCAACCACCCGGCGTCAGCCAGCAATCCCCAGGCCAGACTCAGGTTCTCCTTGACCGGTCGTGGCCCATTCGAGGCCTGCCGCAGATGCCAAAGCTCCGCCTGCCACTCTCGCAGCCAGTCCCCCTGTTGGTGGACAGGCACAAGCCGGGACGCGAGCCGCAGCCAGCGGTCCAGTCGAAATCCTTCGGAAGATTGCCCCGCGACAGCGCTCATGCCGTAGTTACCGCCTTCTGGGGAATTCCCGACAGCAGCGGATACCGCTTCGTCGCCGTCCGCTCTGCTTCTGCGCCCGCTTTCGTCAGCTCATAGTAGCGCCGCGCCGGACGCTGCTCTTTTTGCGCCTCACCCTCGGCCTCCCACTTTGAAACCACCAGCGCGTCCCTTTCCAGCCGCCGCAGCGCCGGGTACACCGAACCGCTCGGCAGCCCGGTAACCTCCATGATTTCAAAGCCAAACTGGTACCCCAGGCTCAGCGCCCGAAGCAGAATAGCCACCGTATGCGACATCTTTCCAACACTCATAACCAGACCCGCGAAGAACGCACCATCACCATACTCCAAATGAGACTTGACGACTACATAGAAAGTGTACTACATAGGGTGTGCAAGTCTTGCATGCAAAGACTCAATTGCTATCAGCGCCAAAGGCGCGACGCCATACCAGCCCAGGGCAACGCCCTGGGTGGCGAACCGAAAAGGAAGCGATGAGGGCTGAAGGCCCGGCCCATCTACTCCAAATCGTCGAAGGAGAGCCACCATGCCGGAACCTCCCGTCCTCGAAGTCCAGAACGCCACCAAGCGCTACTCCACCATCCCCGCTGTGCAGAATGTCAGCTTCGCCATCCACCCCGGCGAAGTCCTCGGCTATCTCGGCCCCAACGGCTCCGGCAAATCCACCACCGTCAAGATGATCACCGGCCTCATCGAGCCCTCCGACGGCAAGATTTTCTTCCGCGGCCAGAACATCCACGACGACCTCACCCACTTCCGCTCCTACCTCGGCTACGTCCCCGAAGAAGCCCAGGTCTACACCCACCTCTCCGGCCTCGAATACCTCCAGCTCGTAGGCCGCCTCCGCGGCATGCCCGAAAAGCTCATCGACGCAAAAGCCCGCGCCCTGCTGCGGCTCTTCTCGCTCGAAGCCAGCCAGCACTCCGCCATCTCCGAATACTCCAAAGGCATGAAGCAGCGCGTCCTGCTCTCGGCAGCCCTAATCCACAATCCCCAGCTCCTCATCTTCGACGAACCCCTCAGCGGCCTCGACGCGGTCACCGCTCGCCTCTTCAAAGACCTGCTCATCCTGCTCGCAAAAGAAGGCAAAGCCATCCTCTACATCTCTCACGTTCTGGAGGTAGTAGAGCGCGTCTGCGACCGCGTCATCATCCTCGCCAAAGGCAAAGTAGTGGCCGACGCCTCCCCCAGCGAACTCACCACCCTGATGCAGCTCCCCAACCTCGAATCCGTCTTCGCCCAGCTAGTCCGCCAAACCGACACAGTCCAGCTAGCCCAGGACCTGGTGGAAGTCATGAAGTCCTGAGTGCACTCAGACCACTCCAGACTTTTTGTTTGTCATTCCTGAAGGGAATCCGCTGTTGTTTGTTGCGATAACCCACCACCGAGGACCACCATGCAAATCCTCCTGCAATCCAAATCCGACCCAACGAAGAAGCCAAAAACGATACCCCAGATCCTCCACCACCACTTCTTCCGCCGCTTCTTCGACAACGACACACTCACCACCGAAGGCGAAACCGAAACCACCGTCATCCGCGCCCTTTGCGCCTTCGCCACTCCGTGCGTCATGGTCGCCTTCTGGCTCGCCCCGCACTACCCCATCCGCGACTTCTGGGACGTAGCCACCGACCGCTACATCTTCGTCCTCTACTCCTTCGCCACCATGGCCGCCGTCGCTACCTTCCAGTGGGAGATGCTTTTCCCCGACCGCTCCGACTTTCTGATCCTCCTGCCGCTGCCTCTCAAGCCCCGCCAACTCTTTCAAGCCAAAGCCCGAGCCCTGCTCACCTTCCTCGGCATGTTCCTGGTGGCGGCAAACCTCCTCGCACTCTTCATCTTCCCCGCCATCAGCACAAAGAAGGAAAACAGCTATTTCCTCACCTTCTACGCCCACTTCGCCGCCGTCTCACTCGCCGGACTCTTCGCCTCCGCCACCATGCTCGCCATTGCCGGAATCGCCATCTGCCTGCTGCCCATGAACTGGTTTCGCCGCATCTCACCCGTCCTCCAGGCGCTCTCCATCACCGCAATCCTGCTCGTCTTCCTGACCTTCCCCCTCATCAGCACCAATCTCAAACCGCTCCTGAGCGCAAGCGGCACCGCCGTGTCTTCGAGTCTTGCCCAGTACATCCCGCCCCTCTGGTTCCTCGGCCTCTACGAACAAGTCAGTCTCGGCCCAGCAGCCCCAGCCGCCTGCGCGCAACTCTCTCAAACCGCCCTCATCGCGACAGCTCTCGCCCTCGTAGTCGCCATCCTCGCCTACCCGCTCGCCTGGCAACGCCAGAAGAAACGCGCCCTCGAAGGCGGCCACCACTCCTACGCTCCAGCCCGCAACCCCCTCACCGCCATCCTCGAGAAGACCCTCCTCCGCATGCCCCAGCAGCGCGCCGCCTTCCACTTCCTCACCCAGACCATCACCCGCTACCCGCGCTACCAGGTCTACCTCGCCCTCTACTCTGGCATCGGCCTGGCCCTCGCCATCGCCGCCACCCTTACACTCACAGAATCCGCAAATCACACCGTCACCGTGGCGATCTCAACTATCGGCATGCACACCGTCCTCCCCCTGCTCCTCGTCTGGATGGTCCTCGGCCTCAAAGCCGCCTTCGCATTCCCCGCCGACATGCAATCCCGCTGGGTCTTCCCCATCAACCTCCCCAAGACCAGCCCCGCCGCCGCACCCGCCGCCAACGCCGGCAAAACCTTTGTCCTGCTGGCCTGCATCCTCCTCACCGCGCTCAACTTCCTCCTCACGCTCGGGCAGCACTGGAGCTACTGGGCGCTCACCATCCAGGCCATCAGCGGCATCTGCTTATCGCTGCTCCTCACCGACCTCTTCTTCGTCGGCCGCACCGGCATCCCGTTTACGCGCCCACGCCTCCCCGGCCGCACCAACCTGCCCATCGTCTTCGTCCTCTACGCCGCCGTCTTCCCGGCCATTGTCATAGGCACAGTCCAGCTCGAACTCCACACAGAAACCCACGGCGAACTCATCTACCGCATCCTGCCCATAGCCGCCGTAATCCTTCTCATCCTCAAACTCGCCGACCACCTGGCCAAGAAAGGAATCATCGCTGACCTCGCCGAAGACGAAGAACCAGAAGGTCCCCAGACCCTCGGCCTCACCCGCTAGGCCAAACCGTCATTGCAGGACATGCGTACAATTCGCCCCGAATTTGCTACCGTCATAAGTGCCAGCAAGCAAAGGAGCAGAAATGTCCGCCTGTCCCCCGATCACCTTCCACGACATCTCCGAAGAAAAATACCAGTCGCTCGTAGCCACCGCCCAGGCCCAGGGCCTCGCCCTCGTAGGCGTCCGCGGAGACACCAGCTACCAGGGCCTCGACTTCACCTGGCACTACAACAGCGAAGCTCAATCCCTCACCATCCACTGCACCTCCAAACCCATCTTCGTCCCCTGCAGCATGATCGAATCCAGAATCCGCGCCCTCATCGCCTAGCCAATCACCACAAAAGCGGGTGCCCCACCTTCAACGCGTTGTGTGCGTTTAAGGTGGGTCCAAATTCGTGCAATGCACTAACCTAAAAGCGCAAAGCTCACAACCTCCATGAATCCCGCTAACTTGCTGACTTGCTAAAACGCGAAGCGTGCTAACTCGCTAAAATAGAACTGTGTCCCTCCGTTTCGAACTCCTAAGCACTCATCCATCCGGCGCCCGCCGCGCCCGCCTCCACCTGCCTCACCAGACCGTAGAAACCCCGGTCTTCATGCCCGTAGGCACGCAAGGCACAGTAAAAGCCGTCCCGCAAAACATCCTGGAGGAACTAGGCCCAGAGCATCAGGGCGCCCAGATCATCCTCGGTAACACCTACCACCTCTATCTCCGCCCCGGCCACGAACTCATCGCCCGCCACGGCGGCCTGCACAAGTTCATCAGCTGGCCCCGCGCCATGCTTACCGACTCGGGCGGCTTCCAGGTCTTTTCCCTCTCAAAGCTGCGCAAACTCACCGAAGAAGGCGTCCGCTTCCGCTCGCATCTGGACGGCAGCAGCCACATGTTCTCGCCCGAACACTCCATGAACGTCCAGATCGCCCTCGGCGCCGACATCTGCATGGCCTTCGACGAGTGCACCGAGTACCCAGCCGACGAAGCCCGGGCCGCCGAAAGCCTCAAGTACACCATGCTCTGGGCCGCTCGCAGCCTCAAGCACTTCCGCGAAAACCAGCACAAAGTCCCCTGGCATGGCGACTCAACTTTAGCGAATCCAACCAACGCAGACGGCACCCCCGCCAGCCAATCCCTCTTCGGCATCGTGCAGGGCGGGATGTACCCCCACCTCCGCCGCGAGTCCGCCGAGCGCTTAGTCGAGATGGATTTTGACGGTTACGCCATCGGCGGCCTGTCCGTAGGCGAACCCCGCAACCTCACCGTAGACGTGATCAACGAAGTCCTCCCCTACCTCCCCAAGGACAAGCCCCGCTACGTCATGGGCGTAGGCTTCCCCGACGAGATCGTCCAGTACGCCCGCATGGGCGTCGACATGATGGACTGCGTCATCCCCACCCGCGCCGCCCGCCACGGCCTGCTCTTCACCTCGCAGGGCCGGATGAACATCAAGAACAAGCAATTCGCCGAAGACCAGCTCCCGCCCGACCTCAACTGCAACTGCCCCACCTGCAGCCGCTACAGCCGAGCCTACCTCCGCCACTTAATGCAGACCGGCGAACCCCTGGGCGGCACCTTAAACAGCATCCACAACCTAGCCTTCTACCTCACCACCATGGCAAATCTCCGCACCGAACTAGACCAATCAGCACTCTGAGCCGCAACAAATCTCAGCTGTACAGAAGCAATTTAGGATACGGAGTTTTGTGAAAGGGCACGACTTCAGTCGTGCCGAAAAGGCTTATTTTAGACCGGGGCTTCAGCCCCTGCGGTATGCTTTGAGCAACCAACATGGGCCTGGACACCGTAGAAATTATCCTCAGAACCGAAGAAGTCTTCGCTATCGACCTGCCCGACGAAGAATGCGGCCAGGTCGTCACCGTAGGCGACCTCTATCGGCTCGTCCTGCGCAAACTGGGGCTGCCCAACACTCCCATCGACGCAGTACACCTGGATTTCTCTCAAGGTCGAAGCCGCGCCAGCGACACATACCCGTCGCTGACCTCATGGACCACGCCCGATGTCTGGCCAACTCTACAGGCCATCATCGAAAATCAGCTCCAGATCGATCGAGAAGAAATCACAGAATCCGCCACGTTCCAGGACGACCTACGCTGCGATTGAGCCAGCCAACACTAACCGATCTATGTTCCTATTGCACACAGAGCGATAACTTACTTGACTTACTTATAAACTCGAAGCGAGTTACCAGAGACGGCCAATCGCGCAAACGCCTGGCATATTATTTTCTAAATTTGGTGCAAGTGACAGGGATCGAACCTGCTTGCTCCGCAGAGCGTCCGGGTTACGGCCGGCTGCCATACCTTCACGGCGGCACTTGCACATCTTGGCGGAGACGGAGGGAATTGAACCCCCGGTGGCATCTTTCAATGCACACGCCGGTTTTCAGGACCGGTGACTTTACGCCAACTCGTCCACATCTCCGATTTCAAGCAATAAAAAACCCCTCCAGCCGGAGGGGTCGTTTACCAAAGATCATGACGATCCTCAGACACACGACCCCGTATCCAGCGAATAGCTGGACGACCGGTAGGAGCGTGAATAGAGAAGCGTCTTCATGGAAGTAACTCTACCAGATGTCGAAGCAAAGCCACAACAAATAAATCTTTGGGCTAACTTGCTAACTAGCTAATGCGCGTAGCGCGCTAACCCGCTAAAAGCTACCAGCTGGCATGCACCGAGTAAGTCAACGTAGCCTCACCCTTGGCCGGCACAGTCACCGCAAAATCCACTGTCTCCGAATCCTTCTTCACATAGTCGGTTGACTTAGCCGTAATCTTCCAGTTCCCACCCGGCATGTGCTCGATCACATGCACCGTCACCGCCTGCGCCTTCTGGTTCGACAGCTTCACCTCATACGAAGCATCGCTCGACTTCGAAGCCGAATGCGTCTCCGTCTGCCGCCGCGTCCCCGTCACATCAAACGCCTTGCCCGTCACAATCCCAATCTCCTGCTCCGCCGGCGTGTGCTCGATCATGCTCTCGCCCACAAACTGCACCTGCCCATCCGTATCCCGCCGGTACACCCGCAGCCGCCCCGCCGGAATCGGCATCCCCAGATGGTTCGCCTCGGAATTCTTCATCTTCTCCACCACCGCAACCTTGGTCGGATTGTTCTCGTCCGCCCCATCCAGCTCATACCGCCGCTGCACCGTCACGCCCGTGGCTTCAAGGAACTTAACCTGCTTCGTCTCCCCATCCTTCAGCGCCACCGTGCGGTGCAGATCATAGAGATGAAACTCATCGAAAGCCTTCTGCGTAACCTGCGGTGCAGGCGCTGCCATAAATGAAGCCGTTGCTCGAGCATTCATATCGTACGCATACGCCCGTGGCTGCGGCAGTTTCGCCACATCCCCAGCCATCAGCTCAATCGTCGCCTCCGGAAACTCCGTCCCGGTATGGTTCTCGATCGTCACCCAGCCCATCACATCGGCCTTCTCCGGGCCGGTCGTATCCTCGCTCGCCGGGATAAGGACGTTGTACGTCGCCTGCCACTTCATTCCATGCGTAATGTAGTCCAGCTCCGCCGCAAAGCTCTCCGCCTTACGCGCATCGATCCGCCACCGCAGCGTAGGCTTCAGCACCAGCCCATCCGTAGTAGCCGGAAACAGCGGCACCCCCGGCAACTGAAACTGCATCTTCCCGTTCACCTCAATCAGCGGCTCCCCACCAGCGCGAATCACCTTGCCCGGCACGATGATTCCCACCCCGCCCGTCGCCGGAGCAGGCAGCTGAAAGTCGATCGTCTGCCCCTCATATTTCTCCAGCAGCCACGCCTGCGAGACCACAGCAGCGTCGTAGTTCTGCTCCAGCACCTCAATCGGATTGTGACTCTCTGGATCGCGCAGCACGACAGAATCAGGCTCCAACTGCCGGGTAACGCTGGTCGTCGTCACCTCATTCACGCCAGCCTTCAACTTCAGCGGCACGGTCGTTCGGGCAACAGCAAAGTCCTGGTTGTAAATCGTCAGCTTCGTCGCCGTAGATGGCTCCTGCGCCAACCCCGTCCCCGCCACACCCGCAACCACCAAAAACCCAAACAACATCCGTCGCATACACCCTCACTTTCCCCATCATTTCTACAGCAGCACTCTCCGTTAGACACCGGACATGCAAGAACCGCGCCCGGAACTCCACAGAATTCACGCAGCAGCTATCCTGATGCAGAGGTGACCATGCCCAAACAGGAAGAGCTCTGGACCCAAGTAGACCACTACCTAAGCGAAACCCTCATCCCCTCCGACCCCGCCCTCGAAGCCGCGCTAGCCACCAACGCCGCCGAGGGCCTTCCCTCGATTGACGTCAGCCCCACGCAGGGCCAGTTTCTCCACATGCTCGTCAAGATCCACAACGCCAAACGCATCCTCGAAATCGGCACCCTCGGCGGCTACAGCACTATCTGCCTCGCCCGCGCGCTGCCAGCAGACGGCCATCTCATCACGCTCGAATTCAGCCCGCACCATGCATCCACCGCGCAGAAGAACATCGACCGCGCCGGCCTAAGCCACTTCGTAGAAATCCGGGTAGGTGCAGCCGCCGAAACGCTCCCTCAGCTCCACGCGGAATCCCTCCCACCCTTCGACATGATCTTCATAGACGCCGACAAGCCCAACAACCCCCTCTACCTGGATTGGGCCTTGAAGCTTTCCCGCAAAGGGGCAGTGATCCTCATCGATAACGTCATCCGCGAAGGCGAGATCGCCAGCGCTCACAGCCACAGCCCAGCAGTGCAGGGAACCCGCCAGATGTTCGCAGACATCGCCGCCAACCCGGCTCTCGAAGCCACCGCCCTCCAGACCGTAGGCAGTAAAGGCTACGACGGCTTCTCGCTGGTCCGCGTCCTCTAGATCCCGTCGCCGTCAGCCCGCATCCAATCAAAATCACGCGAAACCGGGAGTAAGCGAACCCCTGATGAACCAGATCACACCAGCCAAATCCAGCGCGGCCACCCAGGCTAAATCCATCACGCTGTACCTGCTTACCTTCGCCATTCTCATCCTGTGCGGCTTCATCGCCTACCCGTTCCTCTCCGCCATCGCCGGAGCCATCACGCTGGCCGTCGCCACCGACCGCCCCTATCGCTGGCTTGAGGCCAAGGTCCGCTATCGCAGCCTTGCGGCAGCCCTCGCCGTCATCACCATCACCCTCATCCTCATCACCCCCGTCTTCTTCCTCGTTGAAAAGCTTGTCTCTCAAGGACTCGCCGCAGTCACACTGCTCCGCAGTGGTGTGCCGCAACTGGCGGTCCAGGGCTTCATCAACAACCACCCCTCCATAGCCTCCCAATTTCGCGGCGCGATCAACCAGATCGACCTTTCCGACGTTCTGCAAAAGGCCGCCGGCTACGCATCCGGGATGCTCTCCGGCCTCCTCAGCAACTCCTTCGGAGCCATCACGCAGCTGGTCCTGATGGTCGTAATCCTCTTCTTCCTCTATCGCGACCGTGTCTTGGCCGTCACCACCCTGCGCGCGCTTCTGCCGCTCAACGAGCAGGAGACCGACCAGCTCCTCAAGGCCTGCAGTGACACTATCTACGCCACCGCCACCGGCCGCCTCGTCGTCTCACTGGTGCAGGGAACACTCGCCACCCTCGCCTACTGGTATCTCGGCTTCTCCGGAGCACTCTGGCTTGGCCTCGCCACCGTCATCGCCGCCATGATCCCCGTCTTCGGAGCACTCTGCGTCTGGGCCCCCATCGCCCTTTATCTGGCGATCACCGGCCACTGGGGCCAGGGCCTCTTACTCGCTATCTGGGGTGGCCTAGTCGTCAGCACCATCGACAACTATCTCTACCCGGTCCTGGTCGGCAGCCGCATCGAGCAGCACACCATCACCATCCTGCTCTCCGTCCTCGGCGGAGTAGCGCTCTTCGGCCTTCCCGGCATCATCCTCGGCCCGCTGCTTCTCTCCATCGCCAAAACTCTGCTCCAGATCTGGCGCAAACGCAGCGCACCTGAATACTCCACAACTAGCAGTCCCCAGGCTTAAAGCCACACCCTATCGAAACGTAAAACTTTAGAAAGTGAACGGAATGCGTATTGTTGCGTGGAATTGTCAGATGGCCTTTAGCAAGAAACTCGAGGCCTTTCATTCCCTCAAAGCTGACTTGGCAGTCATCTCCGAATGTTCCAAAAAGTCCACCCTGGAACTGCAATCACACGGCTATCAAGCCTTATGGTTTGGCACCAACCCTCATAAAGGCATCGCTGTGCTTTGCAAAGACGCGTGGTCGATGGAAACGATCCAGGCTCCAGAACAACCATGGATCGTTCCGATTCGCGTGAAAACAGGCGCGATAGACTTCACCTTAATCGCCGTCTGGGCTTGCACACAGGGAAATACGAAGGCAGCTCAATATATCGGCCTCATATACCAGGCCCTGTCAACACATCCGGAATGGTTTTCTCAGGGTCCCGTGGTCATAGCCGGTGACTGGAACAGCAACCAGATCTGGGACTCTGAGCGACTCGTCGGAAATCATTCCGATGTGGTCAGGCTGCTGGAACAAAAGGGAATTGTCAGCAGTTATCACAGGCATTTTGGCGAAGCTCACGGCGAGGAAGAACGCGCAACTCTTTACCTATTTCGTCACCAGAACAAGCCTTACCATATCGACTATGTTTTCGTGCCGGAGGCCTGGATTTCCAAACTTCAATCGGTACATATTGGCGAGTTTGATGTCTGGTCAAAACACAGCGACCACAGCCCGGTCATCGTCGATTTGGATGGCCATGGGAGCGATGTCCACTGAGCGATTTGAAATCGGCACCAGCGGCTAGCCCAGCCGCTGCAACCCCTCACGCAGCCCCTTCGCGCCTCCCTCACCTAGCAGCTTTTCAAGTGCCGCATGCTCCCGCTCCCAGATCGGCGCCGCGGCAGCCAGCACCCGCCGCCCCTCCGGCGTCAGCTTCAGCACCTTGTTCCGCCGGTCGCCCTGCTCCGTCACCATGGTCAGCAAATCCCGCCGGAACAGCACCCGCGCCGCCGCCGTCAGCGTCGTCCGGTCCATCCCCAGCAGCTCCGCCACCGACCCCATCGTCGCCTTCCGAACCCCCGGCATATCCGGCCGGTTCAAGCTCATCAGCAGCGAAAACTGCCCACTCGTAATCCCCACGGGCTTGAAAGCCGCATCGAACCGCCGCGCCAGCCGCCGCGCAGCCCTCTGCACATGCAGGCAAAGACAGGCATCCCGCACCAGCAACGTCGTGCGGAACGGCACCTCACCTGCCTGCAACAGAGAATTCATACCCTGCTTATCGGAAGCTGTTGACATAGGTCTCATTATGTTGATATCAACATACCGAGTCAACGGACCCCCTCCCAACCCGTTCCATCCCATCCACAAGGAGATTCCCGATCATGTACACCCCGAAAGGCAAATTCGGCTGGTATGAACTCGTGACCCCCGACGTCGAAGCCGCCGCCAAGTTCTACTCCACCGTCGTCGGCTGGAACACTCAGAACATCGGCAGCCCCGAGATGCCCTACTCCATCTTCCAGGCCGGCACTCACGGCGTCGCCGGCATCATCAACATTCCCGGCCACACCGCCTGGATCGGCTACATCAGCGTCGATGACGTCGACGCCCACATCGAGAAGATCGTCGAAGCCGGCGGCAAACTCTGGCGCCCCGCCACCGATGTTCCGGGCATGCTCCGCTTCGCCGTCATGTCCGACCCGCAGGGCGCAGCTTTCGTCGTCTTCACGTCGAACCCCGGCATGCAGTCACCCGCCGACGCTCCCAAGCCGCCCGCCACCGGCACCATCGGCTGGCACGAGCTCTACGCCGCCGACCTCGAGCCCGCCTGGGATTTCTACGAGAAACTCTTCGGCTTCACCAAGGTCGGCGACATGGACATGGGTCCTATGGGCCTCTACCGTATGTTCAACGACGCCGGCAACGACAGCCCGATGGGCGTTGGCGGCATGATGAAAAAGGACCCCAACATGTCGACTCCAGCCTGGGGCTTCTACTTCCACGTGGACAGCATCAAAGCCGCCATCGAACGCCTCACCGCCGCCGGCGGCACAGTGATCATGGGCCCCCACCAGGTCCCCGGCGACGCCTGGATCGTCATGGCCAAAGACCCCTTCGGCGCCCACTTCAACCTGGTAAGCCCCACCCCATAGCATTGCGGTCTCAAGAAAGCCGGGTGCCCCACCTTCACGGCAGCCCAATCGCCGTGAAGGTGGGATACCCATATCGACAGCCTTTTATGCGTTGTTTTTTACAATATCGACAGCCTGTTACAACCTATTCCCTATTCCCTACACCCTATTCCCTGTTTCATTAGCTCTTCCCTCCAACCGCCTCATGTGTTTGGATGGAATCCATGCCATCTTTCGGTCGAACCGGTGTAGCAGGGGCCCTTCTGACCGCCGCCATCCTGTCCTTCGCCTTCACCCGCGGAGCCCGCGCCGCCTCGAAGAAGGCCGCACCCCCGCTCCCGCCCCAGGACACCGGCTTCCTCAACCGCACCATCGTGCTCAAAGGCATCACCTACAAGTTCCAGGTCTACCTGCCCGAAGACTACGGCCGCCCCGAAGCCGATAAGCTCACCGACATCCCCAGCGGCAAGAACAAGGTAAAGCTGACCGACGACCGCCCCCAGAAAACCTGGCCCATCATCCTCTTCCTCCACGGCCGCGGCGAACGCGGCAGCGAAGGCATGTGGCAGACCCAGATCGGCCTCCCGCAGCAGCTCCGCGACCACCCCGAGCGCTGGCCCTTTATCGTCGTCATGCCCCAGTGCCCCATCCGCCACTTCTGGACCGACCCCGATATCCTCCAGATGGCCATGGGCACGCTCGACCAGGAAGCCCGCGAATTCCGCGCCGACCCCGACCGCACCTACCTCGTCGGCCTGTCGCTCGGCGGCTACGGCGCGTGGGAGCTGGCCAAGGAATACCCCCACCGCTGGGCCGGCATCGCCCTCGCCTCCACCGGCATCTTCTGGAGCTACGAGCCGGAACGCTGGCGCGAAGTCGCCACCCTCCCCGCCGAATACGCCCACCGCATTGGCCGCGTCCCCATCTGGATGTTTCACGGCACCGACGACACCACCGTCATCCCCCGCCAATCCGACCTTATGTTTGAAGCCTTCAAAGCCGAAGGCGGCCACATCCGCCTCTGGGAATACCAGGGCATGAAGCACGATTGCTGGACCCGCGCCTTCAACGAACCGGAGCTTCCGCGCTGGCTCCTCACTCACCGCCTCAACGCCCAAGGCGTTCCCATCCACGACAATCCCAAGACCCCCGAACCACAACTGCCCCCCTTCGCGGAGCGAGTCATCGTCCCGCTGCACCCGCCCGCTATTAAGCTGCCAACAGCCATCCTGGACAGCTACGTAGGCGAATACCGTGACAGCTACGGCGTCCCCGTGGCCACGATCCAGCGCCAGGGAGAGCAAGTCTTCCTCAAAAACGCGCAGGGCGACATCTACGAAATTCAGCCCGAAAACACGACCACGTTCTTCTACCTCACCGGCAGCCAGTCCCGCCTCACCTTTGTTCGCGACCACGAAGGCAAAGTCTCTGGCATCCAGTTCCGCGACGACCGCCACGAAGAACTTTGGGAAAAGAAAAAATAGGACCCGCCGTCAACGTGATCCCATGACACTCACCTAGGCCGCGTCGACCTGTCCTGAGTCGATCTGTCCTGAGTCGACCTATCCTGAGTCGACCTGTCCTGAGTACACGTGATCCAATCCCCGGAGGGACAGCTTCGCATCCGGATCGTCAGCAACCTCCGGTGCCCCTGCTTCGGATCAGCCACTTCGCTCCGCCCCGCCTCAACAAACTTCTCCGGCTCCACGGAAACATCCGCATACGATCCGCAGCTGGAATGTACGCCCTGACGCAAGATCTGGCCGGCACATCCCACCGTCTCCTGGCCAAAGCTAAGCCAGCGAATCTGCGTGGGGAAGGTGACCGCGCCCCGCCCATCCGTGAGGATCTCGGAAGTGCTTTCCCGGTCAGCCCCAAAAGAATAGTCCTGCAAGAGCTGGCGAACCTTCATCTGCGGCAACGGCTTCCCGGCATCATCCGTCACCGTGACCGCGTATCCGTCCGCTGTATAGACGCGCCTCGGAACCGCCATCGCCAGCAAGAGAAGTCCAGCCCCAATCCATAACCGCTTCTTCCGCATGACCAACTACCCCACAATCGGCGTAACGCTTCCAAAAGCTCCATAAATATGATCCGGCTTCCCGCAAATCGCCCGCGAAGCCATTCGCGCCGAAATCACCGTGGCCTCGATGCATCCGATATTCAAGTCCGTCAGCGTCCAGTCCCCGGCAAGATAGAGATTCGCAAACTCAGACTCATGCGACTTCAGCCGCTTCTCCGCCGACCCCGGCAAGCTCAGCACATACAGCTCCGAAGGATCCACATTACACCGGAAGAACTGCGTATCAAACGCTGTCTGCCCCGCATCGTCCATGCACTTCACCAGGGCCCCATCATCAAATGCTCCACCCTTCGCCGCCGACGAAAAGATCCCCAACAACGGCCCATCCAGAAATGCGCGGGAATACGCCTTCGCGCGCTGACGCTGCTCCTCCGGATACCCCGGCTCATCGAATGGTTTCAGCGCATCCTCCGGAATCGCATTGCAGAAGTAAGCCACCTGTTTCACGCCAGCCTCCGCAGGCCAGCGCTCCCGCTCGATCAAGTGCGACATATCGCTCCACGTATCGAACGGTTCCACATACCCGGACAGGATCCCCGGCGCATCCATCCAGCCGACCTCGGCCAGCGTACGGTTCATCCATAGCTGCAGCCCCTGTGTCCGCACCAGACCCACACTCGCCACCATCTCCGCCCATCGCGGCGAAGCCGCGATCAGCTCTTTGCAGATGTACTTGTGCGCTCCCAGTGAAATCCCCAGCACGATAGTGTCAAAATCCACACCGCGCCGCAACGTCGCCGGCGCACCCTTCCAGTCCGTCCACCAGGATTCAAGATCAGGGTTCTGGCAAGCCCGTATCGCATCGCCCTCAACAAGCTGATCCCACATCGGCTCCGTAGGCCAGCATGGCACGCCATCCACCCCCAGAAACAGCGGATCGTACTCACCCTCCTTCACCGTAGCCTGCACTTCCAGGTCCACCGTCTCGATCGTCTTTCCATCCTCCGCCAGCCCAAGATTTCCCACCTTGTGAAAGAACCTGAACTTCACCCCACGACTCTTCAGCACCAGGTAGATCGGCGACATGATCGTCTCGCCCATCCCCGCATTCATCCACCACATCAGCGCTCCGCGATAGGTGAACATCAGCCGCAGCCCGCCATACAGCACACTGCCCGCGCCCATCCTCGGCCGCGCCGGATCGCCATTTTCATACCCAAAGCAGGCGTCATACATCCCCAATGTGATCGGTGAGTTCGCGCTGTGGCACCCGTGCTTCTCCAGCCACTCCATCATGTCGTACTGCTCAATGGCCATGAACCCATCTCGCAGCACATGGTCCTCCAGCATTCCCGCCACCACTGCAAGCCCCGTATCCAGCAGGATGAAGAACCGCCGCAGCTCGTCATTTTCCTCCAGCCGGCCCTCTACCAGCTTCCATACCCGCTCGTTGAACGTCTTCAGCGAAGCGGCAATCGCCAGATGCACCTCCCGCACCGGCTGCGTCAGATCCTCTCCCAGTTCCTCCACCCAGGCCCCGACACGATGCAACACCGTGTGCACCCCGCGCGGCTCTACCGCCGCCGGCAGCTCCGGAGTCGCGCCCACCGCGTCCGCCAGATGACTCGCGACATCTTTGTAAAGCTCCACCAGCACGGGAAACTTCTCCTTCTTCTCATCCAGGAGATAAGTCAGCCGATTCAGCAGCATCTTCACGAAGCCAAGCGGTGTCGGCGGCTGCTCCTTCTGCGAGAACCGGCTGTCCTCACCCGGAAACTCATTCGTTGCGATCCAGTGCAGCGGCCACTGCTTCCACCCATCCCCCACCCGCTCCATCATCGGCGTGAAGTTCATGGGCGAGAAAGCCTTGCGCGCATCCGTAAACGGCGAAGTCGGCATCAGCTTCTTCTGCCGTGCCTCGTCATACACCTGCCGAATCATCTGAAAGGCATTCTCGTAAAACCCCATCCACAGGTGAATCCCATGCTCCTGGATGCGATCATGCACCGCGCGATTCCGTCCGCTCGCACCCTTGCCGCCAAGCCGCCAGCCCATCTGGTAGAGGGTGATCTCATACTTCGTCTGCCAATCGGGATCGTTGGTCAACTCGGCAGCCGTAGCCAGCGCCCCAATCCCCCCTCCGAGAATCGCAATCTTCTGCATAGCGCAACTCCTTTCCGGCCTCCCGCATGGAGCCTGACAAAACCTTTCAGCCCTGGAATACTCTCCTGTCCCGACGCGCCCCAATCTTATCCCCGCGGCTAACTCGCGCAACAGAATTTATGCCGCGAAGTCATCGCCATCGATGGGTCCGCCCGCGTCTTGCAACCGGTAACTATCGACCTGAACGCTCCGCTGTAACCTTCCGCACCGCATACGCCTCTCATAGCTCAGGCAGCCAACTCGCGCGAGGGAATCCCTGCCCAACAGAACCAAAATCCAATTCGGAGTAGTACCCGATGTTTGAGTTCAAGCAGTTCGCACTCGCGTCTTTGAGCACCCTCGCCCTGCTCGCAGCCTCCCCCGCTCTCCACGCCAGCAACGAATTCGTCTACGTCGAAAGCAACATCAAGACCCCCAACGGCAACTCCATCTATGCCTTCCAGCGCCAGGCCGACGGCAGCCTCCAGCAGATTCCCGGATCGCCCTTCCTCACCGGCGGCGCCGGCGTCCAGGACACCTCCCTCAAGGTCGGCCCCTACGATTCCGACCAGAACATCGTCACCAACCCCCAGCACAACCTTCTCTTCGCCGTAAACTCGGGCTCAGACACGATCGCCGTCTTCCACATCCAGTCCAACGGCGCACTCACCCCGGTCGAAGGCTCCCCTTTCCCCTCCGGTGGCACCGATCCTGCCAGCCTTGCCCTGTACGGAAACCTGCTCTTCGTCGTCAACAAGAACGGAGATTTTCCCCGCGCCAACGCTGTCCTTCCCAACTACACCTCGCTCAAGGTGCAGAACGACGGCTCGCTCCTGCCCAACAACACCCCAGCCTCCACCTATGCCGTCGCCCTTGGCAGCTCCCCTACGCAAGCCCTGTTGTCTTCCCAAAACCACGTCATTTACGGCGCGGACTTTCTAGGCGGCCTGCTGCAGGCCATCGCCTTCGATGACGCCGGACGCCTCACCGCATTCCCGCCGCAGGCTCTTCCCGCCTCGGAATTTCCAGACACAACGACCCCGCGTCTGCCCCTCGGCCTCTGGGCGAACCCCCGGCAACCCTACCTCTACTCAGGCTTTGTCACCGACAGCCGCCTGGGCGTCTACCAGTTCACCGGCAACGGACGCATCCGGTTTGTCCGCTCCGTCCCCAACTCCGGCAAAGCCATCTGCTGGCTACGCACCAATGCCGCAGGCACCCGCCTTTACAGCACCGACACCATCTCCAACAGCGTTAGCGTCTACGACATCTCCGACGCCGCCTACCCCGTCGAAATCCAGAACCTCATCCTTGCCGGGCTTGGCAACGCACTCCAGTTCGAGCTCACCGCGGACAATCAGTATCTCTACGCCATCTCCTCGCGCGGGTCCGCTTCCATCCCGGACGGCGAAGGCAACGTCCTGCACATCTTGAAGACTGCCCCGGACGGCACCGTCGCCGAAACCGCCGGCTCGCCTATCCTCTTCAACCTGCCTCCAGGCACCCGTCCCCAGGGAGTCCTGACCGTTACCCAGCGCTGAACGCGTTCGCAGAATCACAGCACCAACCAGGCCCGTACTTCTCAAAACAGTCGGGCCTGCACACTTCGACCGAGAAAGCTCGACCAAAGAGTGCAAAAAGAGTTACTTTGGGCAGGTTAACCTTGACGCTCAGCATCCTATAAGCTGTAATCGGTCATTGTTGATCTTCCATGGCGCGGCTAGAATGGCAATAATTTATTGGCTAAATGAAGACTGCTCACAAATCCCAAAGGATCAGACTGGGCGTTCTTCTGCTCATAGAAATCCTGCTGGGCGCAGCACTCGGTGCTCTCTTCGGGGAAGACATCCTCATCCGGCAGGCCCGTTCCGAAGCGCATGACTTCGCCTTACGGCTCGTAGAACGCGGCGACGCCTTCGGCAAGGAGGCCAACACCGTACTCGCCGCCGTCGGCCTTGGTACTCACCCGCGCTTCGAGCCGTGCTCCGAGTCCGACCTCGCTTTCATGGACGGACTCCTCCTGGGAACCAACTACATCAAAGACATTGGCCGTCTGCAGAACAACGCCTTCCTGTGCACTTCACTCCACAACCGGATTTCCAATCCACAACCTATTCCCGCCAGTCCCAGTTTCGTGGAGCGCGACGGACACGCCATTTACAAAGACCTCCCCGGTCTGATCGGCAATGCCCGCGTCAGCGCCGTCGTCTACCAAAACGCCGGCGTCCTCATGGATGATGTAAGCCTCTTCAACTTCCCGCAGTCCCCCATGCACTATGCCACCTTCAGCGTCGATTTCGAACGCAAGCTGGCCGTCCCCATCTTCGGCACGCCCATCGGTCTCCCCGTCGACAAGATACTCTCCCATAGCCAGGGACAGTTCCAGGGACAAACCTACGCCAGCGTATGTTCCGCCTCCTATCCCATGTGTGCCGTCGCCTACATCGCCGGTGACGACCTGATGCTAGAGCATCACAATATCCTCTGGGCTTCAGCGGCCTTCGGAGCTCTCTTTGGCGTCCTCATCGCCCTCACCGCTCTCGTCTTCTTTCGCAGCCAGAGCACCCTCGTCAATCAGCTCCAGAAGGCTGTCCGCCGTGGCGAGCTCTTCCTCGCCTATCAGCCTGTGGTCGAGCTCCCCAGCGGCCGCATCGTCGGCGCCGAGGCTCTGGTCCGCTGGGACCGTGCCAGCGGCGAGCACATCAGCCCCGATGTCTTTATCCCAATCGCGGAGCGCAGTGGCTTCATTGGCTCAATTACCCGCCTCGTTATCAGGCGCGCCATTGCCGAACTCGGCCCGCTGCTCCGTGAATTCCCGGACATGCACGTCGCCGTCAACTTCGCCGCACCCGACCTCTCTGACCCTGCCGTCCTGAACGCTCTCGACCGAAGCCTCGAAGTCTCCGGCGTTTCTGCCTCTTGCGTGGTCGTCGAACTTACCGAGCGCATCACCGGAGACCGTCAGGTTGCCCAGAAAGCCATCACTCAGCTCCGTCAGCGCGGCCACGTCGTCTTCATCGACGACTTCGGCACTGGCTTCTCCAGCCTCGCCTATCTGAGCGAACTCAACGTGAACGGCATGAAGCTCGACCGCTCCTTTACCTCCACCATCGGCACCGGCGCCGTCACAGCCGCCATTGTTCCGCAGATCCTCGCCATGGCGTCGGCGCTCAAACTCATGGTGGTCGTCGAGGGCATCGAAACCGAGGCGCAAGTGGAGTATTTCAGCCACGTCGATCCGGTTGGGCCGCCTGGTCAGCCCATGCTCGGACAGGGATGGTATTTCAGCCGCCCTCTCACCCCCGAGGCCTTCACCCAGCAGGTCCTCGCCCAACGCTCCCTGGGCCAGAGCGATGCCCGGAATACAACATGGAACCTCCCGCAAAACTCCTGACGCTGGATTTCCAATTGGGTCAGCGACCCGCCGTAGACCCAAAAAGGGTCGAGCCGTAACTATTCTCTGCAGCACCGCGATGCCGGCTGCGAGAACCGTCGTAGCCTGAAGCAGGTCAGGCTTGGGAACAAGTGTAGCTTCCTCCAGTCTGCTCCGGGGCAGGTGCCTTGAAAAGCAGATCTCCCATGGACCGCAAGGCGCAGCTCGCCTTCGGATCGGCTATCCTCACCCTGCTTTTTGTCGGGGCGACCTCCTATCGCGCCCTGCAGGTCTCCATCGAGAGTGAACGCTGGGTCCAGCACACGCAAGAAGTCCTAGAAAACCTGCAGAGTCTCCTCCTCGACGTACAGACAGTCGAGTCCACCGCCCGCGGCTTTGTCCTTCTGGGGAAGGAGCCTCCTCTGCAGGTATTCCAGGAAGCCCTCGACACGGCCACACAGCACCAGGCTGCTGTGCGCGCCCTCACGACCGATAATCCGGGCCAGCAACAGACTCTCAATTACCTGGACCCCATCATCGCTCGCAAACTGAAGCACATGCAGGACATCATCGTGCTTCGCCGCACTCGTGGCATGAATGCGGCAATCGACTCCATCTCTCAGCGCCAGGGCCCTTCAACCATGGCTGAGATCCGGCGCGTCATTCATCAAATGGAGGGCGTGGAACGCGGTCTCTTGGCAGCTCGCACCCAGGAAGCGCTGCGCAAACAACGGCAGACCCGCTTCATCCAGATCGCAGGTTCTCTCCTGGGATTGCTCATCGCCTCCATCGCAGGCTGGAGCGTCAAAATCGAAAGCGATCGCCGGTCCCTGGCCGAAAAGGCCCTGCGTCGCAGCGAATCCCAGTTCCGCGAGCTCCTCGAGGCCGCCCCGGACGCCATGATCGTGGCCACCACAGCCGGAAAGATCGTCCTCGTCAACCGCCAGACCGAGACCCTCTTCCACTATCATCGCCACGAACTGATAGGGCGAAATCTCGACTTCATCATCGTCGACGGCCTCCCTGCGCCTCGGGAAGAAGGAGGGGAGGTCGATCCAGCGCAGGATTTACCCCCAACATCGCTGATCGCCAGAACCGGTCGCCGGTTTGACGGTGTCGAGTTCCCCATGGAAGTGATGTTCAGTCCCATCCAGAGCGTCGATGGCTCCCTCGTCACCGCCGCCATTCGTGACATCACCGAACGCCGCAAAGCCGAAGAACAGATTGCCAGCACCAGCCGCGAACTCGCCCGCTCCAACGCCGAGTTGCAACAGTTCGCATACCTTGCCTCGCACGATCTGCAGGAGCCGCTACGCTCCGTCGCCAGCTACACCCAGCTTCTCGCGCGCCGGTATAAAGGACGCCTCGATCCTGAGGCCGATGAATTCATCGCCTACGCCGTTGACGGCTGCCTGCGCATGAAAAGCCTCATCCAGGACCTGCTTTCCTATTCGCGCGCCGGCGGCAACAGCAGGGAAGTCCACCAGATCTCTGCGGCAGACGCCCTGCAGGAGGCCATCACCAACCTCCGCATTGCCATCAGTGAAAGTGCCGCCTCGGTAACTCATGAATCGTTGGCCGCGGCGGGCATTTACGACTCCCGCCTTGTCCAGGTCTTTCAAAACCTCATCGGTAACGCCATCAAGTACCGCGGCTCGGATCCACCCCGGATCCACCTCTCCATGCAGCCTTCAGCCGCCCAAGAGTGGATCTTCAGTGTCCAGGACAATGGAATTGGAATAGACCCGCAATACTTCGAGAAAATCTTCTATCTCTTCCAGCGGCTCCACGGCTCCCAGGAGTTCACCGGCACTGGCGTAGGCCTCGCCATCTGCAAGAAAATCCTGGAACGCATGGGCGGGCGTATATGGGTTGAATCCACACCGGGCAACGGATCTATTTTCTACTTTACCCTTCCAGCACACCCGTCCCGTGAAGTGACGCCAGCTCCTTTTAAGCTTCCATCCGGCCTATCCACAAGCCAAATGCAACATACCGCATCGCAGCTTGAGGGCATCCGCCCTGTTGCGCTCTGACGGGCTGGAACGCTTCCTTGCTGAGCTTACCGAAAACAGAAAGGGCCGCCTGAGAGAGGCGGCCCTTTCACGATCCAACGATCTGCAATCTACCACTGACCCCACGCCCGGCTGATGTAGTCCGACATCGACATACCCACCAGGATCAGGAACGTGAACACGCCAGCGCCCACCGTCAGCTTCATCAGCTTCGAGCTGTACTTGATGTGCATGAAGAACAGGACCACCAGCGTCGCTTTGGCGCACGCAATCGCCAGTGCGACAACCGGGTTCCATGGCCCCATGTCCACGTAGGTCGCGCCAATCGTCAACGCCGTGCCGATAAGCAAGGCGAAAAAGATCAGGAAATACGTCTTAGGCCCGACAATGTGCTGCTCGCCCTCGGTATGGCCCGAGTTGATATCGTGATTCGCAAAATGTTCCGACATAGATAAATCCCCTCAAACACGAGATCGACTTTCCGTTCCCTGTTCCCTAATCCCTGCTCCCTGCATTTAGTGCCGGCTGATCAGATACAGCAGCGGGAACAGGAAGATCCAAACAATATCGACAAAGTGCCAGTACAGGCCAAAATTCTCCACGAACGCAATATGGCCGTCCATGTACCCGCCCCGGATCGCCTTCACCAGCATGCCCGCCAGCAGCACGATGCCAATGATCATATGCACCGCGTGCATTCCGGTCATGGCAAAGTACAGCGAGAAGTAGACTTCCGTCTTTGCTGCCATATCTGGAGCCAGCGGCTTTTCGCCACCCTTGAGCGCTTCCGCATCGGGATGGACAAAGCCAGCTGGGCTGAAGCTGTGCCCCTCGAAAGCATGCCCAGGAATATGGTCCTTCACATACTTTTCGTGATACTCGTCCGCCTTGATGCCAAGGAATCCGAACCCGAGAACCAGCGTGAGTGCCAGCGACAGGATCAAGCCATTCTTTCGTTTGGTCTCCGCGCACCACACACCCATTGCCATCGTAAGGCTGGAGCTGATCAGGACGAGGGTATTGATGCTGCCTTCGACGATGTTCAGCGTATGCGAAGCCGCCACAAACGCCGGGTAGTACCAGTTCCGGTAGATCAGGTAGGCAGTAAACAGCCCACCGAAAAACATGATTTCCGTCAGCAGGAACAACCACATGCCAAAGCTGGTCGTCTCGTTTTGCTGCTCCATTGAGACAAAATGGTGCCGCTGATACGGAGGATGTTCATGCTCGTGCTCTAGAACCGCGGTGTGGCTATCCGACATGCGTTACCTCACGTTCTTTCTGGCGCTCCAGCCACTCGTAGTCATACACGTCCTGCGTCACAACCGGAATGGTCGTGAAGTTTTCGGTCAGAGGTGGTGATTGAATCTGCCACTCAAGCCCCGTAGCCTGCCACGGATTGCTACCCGCAATCTGGCCATACTTGAGAGACCAGACCAGGTAGATCATTGGCAGCAGGTAACCCACGCCAAGAATCGTTGCACCCGCCGTGGAGAAGACATTCAGCACCTGGAACTCCTGCGGATACGCCGCATACCGGCGCGGCATGCCCAGCATTCCCACCAAAAACTGCGGGAAGAAAGTCAGGTTAAAGCCGATAAAGGTTACGACCGCAGCGAGCTGAGAGATCTTTTCGGGGTACATCCGGCCCGTCATCTTCGGCCACCAGAAGTGGATGCCCGAGAGGAAAGCCATCAGCATGCCGCCCACCATCACAAAGTGGAAGTGAGCCACGATGAAGTAGGTTTCGGTGAGGTGAATATCGGTACCCGCCGAGCCCAGAAACACACCCGTCAGTCCGCCGATCGTGAACAAGCCCATGAAACCGAACGCATACAGCATCGGCGTTTCAAAGGTGATCGAGCCCTTGTACAGCGTGAAGGCCCAGTTGAAGATCTTAATTGCCGAAGGTACAGCAACCAGCATCGTCAGCAGCGAGAACACCAGTACCGCGTAGTTCGACACACCCATGATGAACATGTGATGTGCCCACACGAAGAAGCCGAAGACCGCAATCGCCATCGAAGAGAAGGCGACCGCCGTGTACCCGAAAATCCGCTTGCGCGCGAAAGTCGAGATCACTTCGGAAATCACACCGAATCCCGGCAAAATCATGATGTACACAGCTGGATGCGAGTAGAACCAGAACAAGTGCTGGAAGAGAATCGGATCGCCGCCCTTGGTCGGGTCAAATACTCCGATCCCAATGGTGCGCTCGAGTACGACGAGGACAAGAGTGATCGCCAACACCGGCGTACCCAGGACCATCAGCACCGAAGCTGCATAGTTGGCCCAGACGAACAGCGGCAGCTTAAACCACGTCATGCCTGGTGCGCGCATGCGATGCACGGTAACGATGAAGTTCAGCCCTGTGAAGATCGAGCTGAATCCGGCAATAAAGATGGCCAGCCCAGTCGTGATCACGTTCGTATTCGAGAAGTGCGTCGACATCGGAGTTGTAAAGGTCCAGCCCGTGTCCACACCACCCGTGATCATTGCCGCGAGCGTCATCGTTCCGCCAGCGAGGTACAGGTACCAGCTCAGCAGATTGATCTTCGGGAACGCCAGATCCTTCGCACCGATCATGATCGGCATCAGGAAGTTTCCCAGCGTTGCCGGCACCGAAGGCACGAGGAACAGGAAGATCATCACCACACCATGCATGGTGAAAATCTTGTTGTACGTGTCCGCCGCCATCAGGTCCGACTGCGGGGTCAGCAGTTCGAGCCGAATCAGTCCAGCCAGAGCACCACCGATGAAGAAGAAAAACGTGATTGAGATCAGGTACAGGATCGCAATCCGCTTGTGATCGCCCGTCAGCAGCCAGCTTAAAATGCCGTTTTCGTTGGTCAGATAATTGCGCTTCGGTACCCGCGCCGTCGACTGATCCGGAAGACTCAAAATTGTGCTCATGGCTTTGCCGCTCCCTTTGCACCAGATGTCTTGTCGGGTTGTTCCGGCAGCAGTTCACTGGTGTTCAACGTCTGCTGCACCCGGTAATTCGAGTTGAGGTTTTTGATGTATTCCACGAGGGAAATCAGTCCCTCTTCGCTTACCTGGCCCTGATACGTCGGCATGATCGGTGCATAGCCCTGGGTGATGTGTGCCGAAGGATTGAGAATTGCCTGCCGCAGATAGGCCTCATCCACCAGTACCGGCTGTCCGGTCGTCAAGGTCAGCTTCGAACCGTACACATTTGCAAGACTCGGCCCGCGTGAATCCGGCTGCCCATTGTGGCACGCATTGCAGCTCAGGCTGGCAAACAGCCTCTCACCATTCTGCGCCAGCGAAACACCGCTGGTCGACTGCGCCAGCCACTTCTTGTAATCCTCGGCGGTCAGCACGACAATGTCGCCAATCATCCCCGAGTGCTGCGTTCCGCAATACTGCGTGCAAAAGAGGTGATATGTTCCCGGCGTTGTCGCGTTGAACCAGACCGTTGTATAGCGTCCCGGAATGGCCTCGCGCTTCACGCGGAAAGCCGGGATAGAGAAGCTGTGAAAGACATCCTGCGAGATCAGCGTTAACTGGATGGGCTGGTTGATGGGCACATGCAGAGAATTGATCTCATGCTGTCCGCCCGGATGCTCCGCCTTCCACATCCACTGCTTGCCGACCACGTAGATGTTCATGGCATTTGGCGGAGGCGTGTAGATGCGGAAGTACAGCACCGAGCCCCAAACAAACATCACCAGGAACAGGCCCAGCGGAATGATCGTCCACGTCGCTTCGAGCAGCGTCGAGCCCTCGATCTGCGTCGCGACAGGGTTCTTCTCCTTGCGATACAGGATCGAGAAGGCGGTCACCAGCAGACCGACCAGCACCAGGCCGACCAGGCTCACCAGCGTCATGAACACCAGCAACGCATCCACCTGCGGCGCCATCGTCGACGCCTCCGGTGGGATGATCGCGAAGTTGACCATCCACTTAACTAAAAATTGCCACAGTACTGGACTCAATCCCATAATCCGTTATCCGTTCACCTTTGCTCCGGCCGCATGCGGCCCGGTCACAGGAATCTTGGCTTGCCGTGCGTCCCGGCGAAACATCAAAAGCATGAATCCGCCCAGGCCCAAGACCATCAATCCGCCACCCAGTTGCACCACCCGCGCCACGATCAAGCTGTGCGTATTCGTCTGCGGGTCATAGTGATAGCAGTACGTCAAAATGTTGTCGACCGGCGACCCGATCTTATTGGACGAGGCCTCCACCAGCCCCAGCCGCAAATCCTTGGGCGAATACTCCACGCCCATGTAGTACTGCGCAAGCTTACCCTGAGGTGTCACAATCTGGATGGAACTCGCGTGCGCAAACTGGTTGAGCTTGCCGTCCGGTCCCGGAATCTTCACGTACCCAAACCCGACGGTCTTCGTCAGCGCATCGATCTCCGGCTGCTTGCCTGTAAGAAAGTGCCAGCCGCCCTCGGTTTCCGGCTGCCCGTAGCGCTTCAGATAACCTCGCTTCTTAGCCGCTGCCAGATCCGGCCCTTCCGTCGGATCGATGCTGACCACAATGACATCGAAATCCTTGCCGGGAGTCAGCTTGACCATCCGCAGCGCTGCAGTCAGCCCGTTCAGTTCCTCAGAACAAAGCATCGGGCACTGGTAGTACACAAGTGCCAGAATTGCCGGATGCTTTCCGAAGTAGCTGCCCAACTGGACGGTCTTACCCGCTTCATCCACAAACGAGAGATTCAAGGGCAGCTGCGCGTCCAGATGCTGCGCAATGCCCACTTTGTCGAGAATCGCAGGCGGACGGTCATTCGCCGGACCAGTCTGCTTATCCCCAGGCGCCGAAACCTGCGCAACTCCCGAGACAGCGGAGACACATAGCGCGACAGCCGCAGCCGCTCCTGCCATCCAGCTCCTTCCCCGAATTGTGCACAAGTTCATCATTTCTTATCTCATTCCCAACTGCTTCACCTGTTCGTCGGAGAACTTTTTCAGAATCAGTGTCCACGCAAGGGAACCGGCGATTCCGAGGATGATCTCCAAAAGCTTCAACTGACCTTGCCCCTACTTCTCAAGCCTACCGATGTTTTGACTACAACTGCAGCCTTGTCCTTCGCTCTACTTGATCCGGCGAAAATGACCATCCCTCGCTGAGCCCGTTTATCTCGATACCCAATTCTCAGATGGCCTCTTTTTCAGCCGCTTCCTGCTCAATGGCTGCCCGGCCATGGTTTCTACCAGACTGCCCAACAACTCGGCGATGATCTGAAAGAAAGCTGCGATCATCTCGACCATGGCAACTCCTCGCCGTGCAGAACGACAATCAGCTACTCAGGCTTTACCACCTCAGCCTTAGCCTTCAACTCCTGCTCATACCCGGTCCGGGCAAATCCATCCGTCAGCGGAGCCTTCACCACCGGCAACTCAGCCTCAGCCAACGGCTTCTCCGCTGCATCCGTTCCAGTGGGCGCAACCGGCAAACCACGCTGTGCGATCAGTTCCATCGCCCTGTCGATCGGAATGCGCACCGAACCCGCACCCTTGTCGACGTAGCTGTAGTTCTCAAGCAGCAAATCTTCCTTGTCGTGCATGTCGGAGATTTCCTGGTACCCGTCATCCGTCTGCAGCCGCGGAGTAGGGAAGCGCTGCGTGAGCTGCCCAAACTGTTTCTGCAGATCCGGGCTGGTCGCAAGGTTCCCAAGTCCCTTCACGTCCACCGGATGATTCCACTTCGTCGCCGGTCCATCGGCTTTCCCGAGCTGCGTATTGATCACCTTGCCGATGCCGACGCAGAGCACCGCCGTCACCACGACAAAGATACCCAGCGCCGTGAGAAACACGATAATCCCCGATACCTTGACGTCAGTCCCTTCGTATCCAAGGGAGGTATCGACCTTCACATTCTTGTCAGGCTCATGCGTGTGCATGTTCAGGCTCCAGAATCTCCGCCAGATGCGGGTCGTTGGTCTGCACCAGCGGACGAGATTTCAACTGCGTGGCATAGAACGCTACCCAGAGCGCAGTCATCGCCACCGGCACGGCAACATACTCAAGAATTCCCCAGCTGAAGTGCAGGTTGCGCGCCGCATCGGGGAAGTTCGGCTCTACCAGCCAGAACAAATCGAAGGCCTTGGCGAAGATCATCCATTGGCAGATGCGCATCAGCCGCTTCTTGTTCTGCTTGATGTCCTTCGACAGCAACAGGGAGAAGGGAATCAGCCAGTGGAACATGAAGTCCAGTGTGCAGATAATGCCCCAGTGCCCGTTGATGCGGTTCATGTACCACGGAATCTCTTCCGGCAGATTGCCCGACCAGATGATCAGGAACTGCGCGAACGCGAGGTACATATTCAGCATGACGAAAGCAAAAGTAAACTTACCGAGATCGTACTGTTCCGTCACTCGAAGAATCGTCTTGATCGGCTCAGCCTTCGACAGCGACAGCGTCGTCAGAATGGCCAGAGCCAGTACCGAGTATCCCTGACCGACCAGGAACAACAGACCGTAGACCGACGAGTACCAGGTCACGTCCATGCTCATCACCCAGTAGATGACAGCAGCAGTCATGGTGAGCGAGTAGACGAGGATTCCGAAACCGGAAAGGTTCTCGAACTTCTTGATCCAGTAAGGTGTGTTCGCCAGCGTATCCTGCTCACGCTTCAGGCTCAGCGTGTTCAACCGCCATGCATAGAAGCCCCAGATCGCAAAGCAGACCAGGCCGACGCCCCACATCGCGCCGACGTTGAGCATGCCATGCTTCCACTCGATTGCATTCGCCTGTCCTTCAGTCAGGCCGCCCTTGAGTGCTGAAATCTTGTCGCTGAACTTAGCCCAAAGATAAAGCTTCTTCGGCATCAGGGCTGCGAACACCACCCAGTAGACAAACACCAGCGGCATCGTCCGGCTCATCGCCTCGAGAGGACGGCGAAGCAGCAGGCCCCACTTTCCGCCTGAAATGTACTGCACCATCAGCAGCGTCATGCCGCCGCAGCAGAAGCCGAAGGTGAGCATCAATCCGACAACCCAGGCGCGGTAAACATGATCCAGGCCAAGCGGCCCGTCAAGGAACGCAAGGACAACCGCCACCACTGCGAACAGAACGGCGACCATCAGAGCCCGTGCTCGCCATGCGCCGACAAATGCCGGGGCCGACAGGTCAGCGGGAAGAACTTTAGCGTGAGGAGCGTGTGCCATCGGTATCTCTCGGCTCCTTAATTCCCCGCCTTCGGCGCAGGCGCCGCAGCGGTAGTCGGTTTAGCGGAAGTCGGTGCTCCCGAATGCGGAATGAAAACCTTCGGATCAGCCGGATAGGCTGGAGCCATGCCTGGTGTGCCCTGCTTCGTGTCGGCTGGATACGCTTCGATCGCTGTGCTCGGCAACTCCCACGGTTGATCGGCGCCGGCAGCGTAGCCCTTCGACTCCGCGATGTCCTTCAACAAGCCGATCTTGGTGCCTGACGGAACATCCTTCTCCGTAGCGTTCTGGCTCAACTGAAGTGCGCGGATATAAGCCGCCACTGCCCAGCGCTCTTCGGGGGTCAACTGCGCCGAGTAGTCGGGCATCGCGCCGTAGCCATGCGTCATCACGTAGAAGTAGTGGCTCAGAGGCTGTGCCCGGCGCACCTGGTCGTTCAGGTTTCCGGCCGGCTTGTAGCCGCGCTGCACAATCGCGCCCAATCCATTGCCCACACGCGAGTGGCAGGGCGTGCAATAGATATTGAACCGCTCCTGGCCCTTCTGCAGGACCGTCATGGTAGCTGGGAAGGGAAGTTCGTCCTTCTCTTCGCGATAACCGTTCGCGCCCTGCACCACGCCGGTGTAGAAATAGCTGTCTTCCTTCAGACTGCCGCGAGCTACGGTATTTTCGATCACTGGCCGCGAGGAGCGATGGTCGGCAAAGAACTCCGTACCCCGCTGCGGAATAAACTTCGGCTGGTTATGCATATCCTGCCGGCAACCCGCCACAAACATTGCGCCGGCAGACAGCAGCAATGCAGCTGTCGTCTTCACCCGGTTGGTATTGAAGAGGCTTCGCATTAGTACTCCACCTCCACCACTGAAACCGGGGAAAAGCTCTCAAGATAAGCCCGGGTTTCCGTCACATCGAACTTCGGATCCAGCGCCTCGAGGCACAGGAAAAACTTGTCGTCCGAAGCTCCGTTGCGGAAATTCGGAGCGTTAAACAACGGGTGATACATGCTCGGCAATCCATTCATCGCAATCATTCCAAAAGCCGCCGATAGACCCGCGAAGAGAATCGTCCATTCATACGCCGGGATAATGAACGCCGGCCACGAATACGTCGGGCGGCCGCCAATGTTCAGCGGATAGGCCAGCGTTGAGATCCACGTTTCCAGCGAAAACATTGCGCACAATCCCATCAGTCCGCCGATCACCGTCACCAGCGGAACCTTGTTCTTGTGAAAACCAATCGCTTCCGCCGCCTCTTCCACCGGATAGGGTGTGTAGCAGTCCAGGCGCCGCCAACCGTCGCCGTAGGCAGCCTGCGCTGCCCGGACCAGGTCGGAGGGCGTATCGAATTCGGCAATTATGCCGTAAGTTCCTTCAACGGCTACTGGCATCAGTCACCTGCCCCGGCTGCCGTCTCGGTCTTCGGAGTAATCTTCGCCGAAGGCAGCATCATCTTGATTTCGTTCATGGGAATCATCGGAAGGAAGCGCACAAAGAGCAGGAAGAGCGCCGTAAACAATCCGAAAGTTCCCACGTAGGTTGCGTAATCCCACTTCGTCGCACGGTAGGTGCCCCACGAAGAAGGAAGGAAGTCGCGGTAGAGGCTGGTCACAACGATGACGAACCGCTCAAACCACATACCTGTGTTGACGATCAGGCTCATCACGAACATGAAGGTCATATTCGTACGCCACTTGCGAACCCACAGCGTCGTCAGCGGAATCGCGATGTTGCAAGCGATCAGCATCCAGTACGACCAGCCCATCGGCCCGAACATGCGGTTCCACATCATGAAGAATTCCCAGTGCGAGGCCGAGTACCAAGCCATGAAGACTTCCATGCCGTACCCGTAAGCCACGATCAGACCGGTGGTCAACATGACCTTGCCCATGTTGTCCATGTGGCGGTCAGTGACCAGGTGCTCCAGGTGGTAGAACTTCCGCAGCGGAATTGCCAGCGTCAGCACCATCGCAAAGCCTGAGTACACGGCGCCTGCCACGAAGTAGGGCGGGAAGATCGTCGTATGCCAGCCCGGCAGTACCGCCACCGCGAAGTCGAAGCTGATGACCGTGTGCACCGAGAGCACCAGCGGCGTCGCCAGACCGGCCAGCAGCAGGGAAGCAGTCTCATACCGCATCCAGTGCCGCACCGAACCGCGCCATCCCAGCGAAACCATGCCGTAGATGTACTGGGCAAACTTGCCCTTGGCCCGGTCACGCATCGTGCCGAAGTCAGGAATCAGACCCACGTACCAGAAGACGATGGAAATGGTCGCGTACGTTGACACCGCGAACACGTCCCAAAGCAGCGGCGAGCGGAACTGCGGCCAGACGTTCATCGTGTTCGGCAGCGGGAACAGCCAGTAAGCCAGCCACGGACGGCCAACGTGGATCAGCGGGAACAACCCGGCGCAGACCACGGCGAAGATGGTCATCGCCTCGGCGAACCGGTTGATTGAGTTACGCCACGTCTGCTTGAACAGCAGCAGAATCGCCGAGATCAGCGTGCCGGCATGGCCGATACCGATCCACCAGACGAAGTTGATGATGGCGAATCCCCATGCCACCGGCTGCGTAATAGCCCAGATACCAGTGCCTTTGAGGAACAGCCAGGTCACCGCCACCAGCACCAGTGTCGCTACTGCTCCGCCCACGCTGAAGATGGCAAACCAGCCCAGCGAAGTCTTGGGGGTCAGCACGATGTCCGCAATCTTCGCGGTCACCGACTTGAACGTCTGCCCGACTCCGACTACCCGGTATTCTCCGGTAAGCGGATCGAGCTTCGGATCCTCGATTTTGTAATCCCTAGTCGCCATCGCTAATTCAGCCTCTTAACCCTTCGCCGCAAACTCGTGCGGAGTTTCGGCCAGTTCGGGGTTGGGATTCAGAACCGCGGCGACATACTGTGTCCGCGGACGTGTATTCAAATCTGCCAGCACTGAGTAGGTCCGCTCATTCGCATGCAGCTTCGCCACCTTGCTGTTCTTGTCATTCAGGTTGCCGAACGTGATTGCTCCCGCCGGGCAGGCCTGCTGGCAAGCCGTGACCACTTCGCCGTCGCGGATCCCGCGGTTTTCCTTGTCCGCATCGATCTTCGCTTCGGCAATGCGCTGCACGCAGTAGCTGCACTTTTCCATCACGCCGCGCGAACGAACCGAAACATCCGGGTTCCGCATCAGCTTCAGGCTCTCCGTTTCAAAATCCGAGAACAGCAGGAAGTTGAAGCGGCGAACTTTATATGGGCAGTTGTTCGAGCAGTAACGGGTGCCAACGCAGCGGTTGTACACCATCGTATTGATGCCTTCCGGCGTATGTACCGTCGCGCCCACCGGGCAAACCTGTTCGCACGGAGCGTTTTCGCAGTGCTGGCAGGCCATCGGCTGGAAGTGCGCCCGCGGTGCAGCCAGGTCGCCTTCAAAGTAGGTGTCGATCCTCAGCCACTGCATGTTGCGGCCGATCCGAACCTGCTGCTTGCCGACTACGGCAATGTTGTTCTCCGCATAGCAGCCCACGATGCATGCATTGCAGCCCGTGCAGCTATTCAGATCGATCGACATACCCCAGGCATTGCCCTGGCTGTAATCCCAGTTCGGGAACAGTGTCGTGTCGTACTCATCCTTCGGATGCTCTTCGCCTTCGTTCGCGAAGCCCGGATGCGCCTTGAACTCTTCCAGCGTCGCCGAGCGGATAATCCCGCGCGTCTCAGCTTCGTTGCCTTCGAGCGAGTTGTTGCCGTTCCCGTGGTTCTTGCCGCCGAAGAAGTCGCCGCGCTTGTCCTGGTAGTGGCTCTTGGTGATCGCCAGTCCCCAGATGCCATCGACCTTCTTGATCGCGCCCGTCGTAACAAACGGAGCATCGGAAGTCCGGATCGCGTAAGCATTGAAGCCCGCGCCCGAACCCACACGCCCAGCAGACTCACGGCCATAACCCAGGTGAATCGTAGCCGAATTATCCGGATGGCCCGGAGCCACGATCACCGGCGCCTTTACCTTGTACGAACCCACCGTGATCTCGACAATGTCCTGCTCAGCTAGTCCCAGCTTGGTCAGCGTCGCACCCGAAACGATCGCCGCGTTGTCCCACGCCAGATTCGTTACCGGCTTCGGCAACTCCTGCAGCCAGCCCACATTCGAGTACCGGCCGTCATAGATATTCGGATCGGGACGGAAGATGATTTCAAATCCATCGACTGGAGCCGAAACCGCAGTGCTCGTGACCTTGCCGTCGCCAGCTTCTTCCGGCGTGCCCTCAATCCAGCCAGCGTGCAAAGCCTTGCGCCAGCCCAGCTCGAAGTCACCCTTGAAGGCAGACTTCCAGGTGGTCCGAACAGCCTCGTAGGCAGACAGAGTAGGCTCATCCAGCATCGCCTGAATCAAATCGTGTGCCGAGTGTCCGCCATACAGTGGCTCAATCAGCGGCTGAATGATCGAAACAGTCCCGTCATACGCCCGTGCATCCGACCATGATTCAAGATAATGCGCCGCCGGCAGATGCCAGGTAGTAATGGCGCCGGTCTCATCCGCATGGGACGCGAGGTGAACGGAAACCTTGGCCTTGGTGATCGCATCCTTGAATCCGAGATCGACCGGCGTGTCATACACCGGGTTCGAATTCAGCATGATCAGCCAGTCAACCTTGCCGGCATTCAGATCGGCAACCAGTCCCTTGAGATCGGCAATCTGGTCTGAACCAGCCTTGCCGCGCTCGGTGACTGTCTTGCCTGTATTGCCCAGCGCCTGGTTGATCGCCATAGCAGTCGCAGCCACAGTCGGATCCTGATACAGACCCGGCAGCACCGCGCTCTTGCCCGCATTCGCCTTCAAGTCCTTGGCCAGCGCCTGCAGGAACTTTGTCTGCTCAGCGGTCCAGCTATACGAAGGAGCCGAAACGCCGCTCGCCCCCACCGCAGCAGCCAAAGCCGCTGCAAACGCAGGAATCTCGCTCGCCCGCAGGCCCAGCCGGTGATCCGCCTTATAACCAGTCGTGCTGGGCGTGCTCTCGATCACATACAGCCGGTTCATGCCCTTCGCCGGATCCTTGCGCCGCGCCGTAAACTCCCGTGTCAGCTTATGGAACCCGGGATAGGAAGCACCCGAGAGGAAATCAGCATCCAGCGAAACCACAACATCGGCTTCAGCCAGATCAAATTTTGGATTGAAGCCCTTGGCGAAAGCCGTTCCCGCCAGCGCCGGATCGTACTGCACCAGCTTTGCCTTCGGGAAAGCCTTCTGCGCTTCAGCCCACTGCCGCTGCAGCGTCGGAGAAGTGAAGCTGGTGCTCAGGAAGTAAATCCCCTCGCCACCATTCGCCTTGCCCGCATTCAGCCGGTCACGATACGCCGAAAGGAACTCGACATACTCAGTCGCCACACCCTGATTCGTCGGATGCTGCGAACGGTCCGGATCATACAGATCCAGCAGCGTTGCCTGCGTGAATACATCCGAAGAGCCCAGATTGTAAGCGTGGTCAGGATTGCCATCGACCTTGATCGGCCGGTACGCGTCGGACTTTACCAACAGCGGCACGCCGCCCGTCGGGAAGGGATGCGCTGTGGCGAAATAATTGCTCTTGCCGAGCACCAGGTCTTCCGGCTGCTTGACGTAAGGATAGATCGGCTCATCCGGCTGCTTCGTACAACCCGCCAGACCCGCCAGCGCCATCGAAGCCGACATCAACTTCAGGAACCCGCGCCTTGAAACAGGATCGACCCACTCCGCCGCAGCATCCGGAAATTCCTTGGCAACCGCAGCCTCAAACTCCGGCGTCCCCGCCAGCTCATCAATCGACCGCCAGTAGCGCTTGCCCTTCTTACCCTCAAGCTGCTTCCGAACATCGGCCAACGTCATTTCCGGAGCCTTAGGGTAGGCCGGGGTTTCAACCCCGGCACCAACGACACCGGACTCAACCGGGGCTTTAGCCCCTGAGGTATGCTTCATCATTCCATTCCCAAATTCGCTGCTCATCGGTGGCACACCTCGCAGCTGGAAAGCTCATTCGGCTTGCGAATCTTGTAATGATCGATCAGATAGTTGCCCAGCGCGCGCTGGCTCGTGAACTTCGTATAGCTCGCCGGAACAGGCACTGAAGAGGTAGTCCCTTCCATTTGAGGGCGCATCCCCGGCAGCTTCAGACTACCCAGGTCGAGCGAAGCCACTTCTGTCTTGCCCGGCTCCTTCGTCTGGCAGTCGACAATCTGAGCCGTAGGCTTGCCGCTCTTCTCGTCGTTCACGGAGCACCACACCGGCTTCTCCGGCGTCGGGCCTTCCCATGCCATGTTGTACGCCTGGCTTACCGGCCGCAGATTCTTCGCCGGGTCACGATGGCAGTTCAGACACCACTCCATCTGCAGCGTGTTCTGCTGATACATCAGCGGCATCTGGTCCACGCGGCCATGACAGCTCGCGCAACCCAGACCCTTGTTCACATGGATGGAGTGATTGAAATAGACATAATCCGGAAGGTCGTGAACTTTGGTCCAGACAATGGACTCATTGGTCGCCCAGCTCTTGCGGACCGGCTCCAGCAGCGCTGCGTTGGTCCAGATCTGCGCGTGACAGTTGATACAAGTCTTCGTCGGCGGAATACCCGCGTAGCTCGACTTCTCAACGGAGACGTGACAGTACTGGCATTGCAAGCCTAGGCCCTGCACGTGATGCTTATGACTGAACGGTACCGGCTGGTCCGGCCGCTGACCCTGCCGGGTCACCCACGGGGAACGCTGCAACTGGTCCAGCGTTACGCCCAGGGCGATCACGATCAGTCCCGTCAGGACCAGGCTCATTCTCGCCAGCGAGTTCGAGCTGCGGTCAAAAATCTGCGCCATGAATGCTTCCCTGCTTCCGGTTATCAGTGCTGCTCATCTCAAAGTCTCTATGGAGATTCCGAGCAGCCCAGGTTCGCGACAAGAAATGTCCTGATGTGGACACCCCGAAAAATCAATATAGCAGTGAAACGCGGCGAAGCACACCAAACCGTGAGACGTTGCCCTAAAAATCTTGCAGAATTGAAGTCCCATAACCGCATGAAAACAAATCAACTTGCAATTTCGGGAAATTTCATCAAACCCAATTTTCGCTCCCTCAAACGCAATCCCAAAGGGTGGGAGATATGCGACCAATTCAGTCGCAAAACCCGCAAATCCAGCACACTCGCAACGTTCGATTCCGCCAGCGCAAATTTGGGTGCAACGCAATTCCAGAGCTTCCCCGCAGGCATGACTCATTTCGTGCGCAGCATGCAAGCTGTTATCTGTTCTCTGTTCTCTGGTCTCTGGTCCCTGTTCTCTGTTCTCTGGTCCCTGTTCTCTGTTCTCTGTTCCCTGCTTCACATCCCCGTCATCACCAGCATCCGCGGCTCCGTCATCTCCTCGATCGCCCAGCGAACCCCCTCGCGCCCCAGCCCCGAATCCTTGATCCCGCCATACGGCATCGTGTCCATCCGCCAGGTCGGAGTATCCCCCACAATCACCGCGCCCACCTCAAGCTCCCGGTAAGCCGTCATGATCCGCCCCGCGTCCCGCGTGTAAAGCCCTGTCTGCAGCCCATACCGCGAATGATTCACCATCGCCAGCGCATCCTCAAAGTCGTCATAGGGCTCAATCGTCACCACCGGCCCAAAAATCTCCTCGTCGTGCACCTTCATCCCCGGCTTGGTCCCGGTCAGAATCGTCGGCTCCACCAGCGACCCGGTCCGGCCCCCACCCTCCACCAGCTTCGCCCCGGCCTTCAGCGCCTCAGCCACCCAATTGAAAACCCGCTCCGCATCCGCCGGGCGAATCACCGGCCCGCATTCCACCGCCTCGTCCACCGGATTTCCGCGCCCCATCTTCTGCGCCCGGTCCACCACCTTCCAGATGAAGGTCTGAAATATCGACCGCTCCACGTAGACACGCTGCACAGAAATGCAGCTCTGCCCCGCATACCCGAACGCCCCCACAGCGCACCGCCCGGCCACCGTGTCCAGATCCTTCCAATCCGAATGCACAATCATTGCCGCATTCCCGCCCAGCTCCAGCGCCACCCGCTTCTTGCCCGACTTGGTCTTCAAATGCCAACCCACTGCCGCCGACCCGGTAAAACTCACCATCTTCAGCCGGTCTTCCTTCTCCGCCAGCCACGCCGTGTCCTCATTCGAGAGCGGCAGCACCGCCAGCGCCTCATCCGGCCACCCGGCCTTCAGCACCACTTCACCCAGCGCCAGCGCAGTAAAAGGCGTCTGCGGCGCAGGCTTCAGCACAAGAGGGCATCCAGCAGCAATCGCCGGAGCCAGCTTATGCGCCACCAGCATCAGCGGAAAATTAAACGGCGTAATCGCCAAAATCGGTCCAACAGGGAAGCGCTGCACCAAACCCCAGCGCCCCTCATTCCCCTCCGTGAGATCCAGCGGAATCGATTCCCCACCCAGCCGCACAGCCTCCTCAGCCGCAGTCTTGAAGGTGAGAATCGCCCGCTCCACCTCCACCCGCGCCAGCCGGACAGGCTTGCCGGCTTCCGCGACAATGAGCTGCGCAAACCGCTCCTTCTGCTCGATCAGCGCAGCAGCAATATCCTCCAGAATCTCCTTGCGCTTCCACCGCGGCAGCGCTCGCGCCCGCCGCAGAGAAGCCACAGCATGCGTCACCGCCTCCCGCGCATCCTTCCGCGTCGCAACGGTGACCTTCCCCACCAGCCCCTGGTCCCAGGGCGACCGAACCTCCATCGCCTCCCCATCCGTCCATTCCTTACCGCACAAAAGAAATCCCGTCTGTGTCCCAGGCCGCATCTTCATCGCAACAAGCTCCTTGAATCGAAAAGCAGGTATCGCTTCATCCTACCGAACCCTGTCAAACTCGACGGCCACCCAGCGCCAAAGGCGCGCTCTATACCAGCCCAGGGCATCGCCCTGGGTCAGGAGCAGAAGAGAATGCAGAGGGCTGAAAGCCCGACCCATCCCCCTTCACAAGCGGGCGACCCGTCCTTTTCCGCGCTTTCGGTGGAAAGGAGCAGAACGACAAATCTCCCAAATCAGCACCCGCTAAACCCCCAAGCCCACCCACGGAAACCCAACACAATAAATCCCTACCCTCAGCCCAATTCCCGCCCAAAACCACCTACCCTCAACCCAAACCATGCCGCAACCCCTCGAAACCGCCCGCCACCACCACGCCCAGGGCCACCTCCTCCAAGCCGCCGAATCCTACCGCCGAGTCATCCAGCAGGACCCCCAGAACCAGAACGCCCTGCTGGGCCTGAGCCTCATCGCCCGCCAATCCAACCAGCTCCAACCCGCCCTCACCATGGCCAAAGCCGCCCTGGCCGCCAACCAGCATTCCGCCCTGGCCTGGGCCAACTGCGGCGACACCCTGCTGGCGCTGAACGAGCCGACCCTCGCCAAATCCGCCTTCCAGCAAGCCCTAACCCTCGACTCAACCATCCCGGCGGCACACTTCGGCCTCGGCCACCTCGCCGCACTCAGCGAAGATTTCGCATCCGCCCAATCCCACTTTGAGCAAGCCATCCACCACGCCCCCAACTCCTCCGAATCCCACTTCGCCCTAGGCTTCGTGCGCGCCAAACTGGGCCAGCACAGCGAAGCCATCCAAAGCTACCGCCACGCCCTCCGGCTCAACCCGCAGCTGGCCTCAGCCTGGCTCAACCTCGGCGTAGCCCTCATCGCCGACGGCCAACCCCAGCTCGCCAGCCACGCCTACCTGCAAGCCCTCTTCACTGGCCAACACAATCCAGAAACGCGAATCTCAGCCCACCTCAACCTCGGCCACCTCGCCCGCTCCCGCCGCCACTTCCAGCAAGCGCAGGACCACTACCAGACCGCCGGATCCATCGCCGCCCATGCCACCCACCGCGACGCAGAAATTCATCTCGCCTTCACCAGCCTCCACCTCGACCAGAATCAGATCCCGCAAGCCTGGCAATCCCTCCGCCAGGCCGAGCGCTCCGAGCCCAAAGACCCGGAAGTCCTTAACACCAGGGGAATCCTCCTGCTAGCGGAACAATCACAAACGCGGGAGTCCCAACCCTTCGGGGCAGTCTCCGAAAGGGTGGGTACGGCCGGTCTCGTCGACGAAGCAATCGAAGCCTTCACCGAAGCCGAAGCTGCAGGCCACAAAACCGCCCCCAGCAACCGCGGCAACGCCCTCCTCCGCCAGGGCCGCATCAAGGAAGCTCTAACCGCCCACGAAACAGCGGTGCGGCTCAACCCGAACCACCCCGGCGCCCGCTACAACCTCGCCCTGACCCAGCTCCGCGCCGGCAACTTCCGCGAAGGCTGGCCCAACTACGAAATCCGGTGGCAGTTCCGCGAAGTCCACCCCCAACCTCGCCGCTTCCTCCAACCCCGCTGGCAAGGCCAACCCCTCCCCACCAGCAGCACGCTCCTCATCTACAGTGAACAAGGCCTCGGCGACACCCTCCAGTTCCTCCGCTACTTGCCCCTCGTCCGAAATCGCACTCCAACCACCCCAATCCTCCTCGAAGTCCAACCCAGACTCGTCCGCCTGCTCACACCAAACACCACCGCCCATATCCATCCCCACGGCCAGCCTCTGCCCTCATTCACTCACCACATTCCTCTCCTGAGCCTCCCAGCCCTCTTTGAAACCACGCTGGAGACCATCCCCACCAACCTCCCCTACATCCACCCCGACCCGGCCTTGACCCAGCTCCGTACCCAGGAACTGGCCCACCTGACCGGACCCAAAATCGGCATCAACTGGGCCGGCAACCCCAACTACCGCGCCGACCACGAACGCTCCACCACTCTCCAGACCCTCATCCCCCTCCTCGAACTCCAGCAGTTTCACTGGATCTCCCTCCAGAACGGCCCAGCCTCCCGGCAAATCCAGCAACTTCCACCCCACCTCATCCTCGACAACCTGAGCGAACAAGATCACGACCTCGCCGGCACCGCCGCCCTCATCGCCAACCTAGACCTCGTCATCACCACCGACACGGCCATCGCCCACCTCGCCGGAGCCATGAACAAACCCCTCTGGCTCCTCCTGCCCTGGCAATCCGACTGGCGCTGGATGCAGAACATCCCCACCACCCCCTGGTACCCTCAGGCCCGCCTCTTCCGCCAATCCAGCGCCCAAGACTGGCCAGAACTCATCCACCGCGTAGCCAGAGAACTCGAACATTGGCTCGAAAACCGTCTTCCACCCGCACAAGTCTGATCCCTGTCCTTTTTTAAACTGTTCTCTGTCAGCTGTAGGCTGTTCCCTGATCCCTGTTCCCTATTCCCTAATCCCTGACCACTAGCCACTAGCCACTAACCACTCGCCCCATGTGATACAACGGGAATCGCAACGGAGCCCGAAGTGTCGAACCCAGCCAGTAACCCAGAAACGCTGTACGCCCTCACCTATGACGTAGGCGGGAGCCACATCTCCGCCGCCCTCTGCGCCCAGCACACCTACGCGCTCCACGGCATCACCCGCGCCCCGCTGCCCTCGCACGACCCTGGCGAGCCAGAAGCCCATCCCGGCCATTTCTCCGCCGCCAGCTTCTGCCGCCTCATCCACACTCTCGGTGAAGCCGCCGCCAAAGCCGCCAACGTCCCTATGTCCCAGGTAGCGGGCGCCGACATCGCCATGCCCGGCCCCTTTGACTACGCCAACGGCATCAGCCTCATCCAGCACAAGCTGCAGTCCCTCTACAAATTCGACCTGAAGCACGCCCTCGCCGCGCGCTTCCACTGGCAGCCCGAGCAGCTCAAGTTCGTCAACGACGCAGCAGCCTTCACCCTCGGGGAAGCCGGTGCAGGCGCAGCCAAAGGCTACTCCCGCGCCCTCGGCATCACTCTCGGCACCGGCATAGGAGCCTCCTTCGCCGTCGACCAGAAAATCGCCGACAGCGGCCCCGGCAACCCCGAACACGTCCCCGAAGGCGGCGAACTCTGGAACCAGCCTTACAACGGCTCCACCGTCGAAGAGTTCGTCTCCACTCGCTATCTCCGCCACCACTACCAGGAGCTCACCGGCCTCGAAGCCGAAGTCTCCCAGGTAGCCGCCATCGCCCAGTGCGAGGACACTAAGCCCTGCCCCGAGCTCGAAACCCTGGTCTCCAGCCAGAACAAGCCCCACTCCTTCGAATCCACCGAAGGCGGCGCAACCCAGCGCCCACGCGGCCTCAACGCTACCCCCGCCAAAGCCCGCAAGGCATTCGAAGACTTCGGCCACCACCTCGGCCTCGCCCTCAACCAGCACGCCGCAGCCTTCCGCCCCGACATCATCGTCCTCGGCGGAGGCATCGCCCGGGCCCACGCCCTCTTTCTCTCCGCCACAAAGAAGGCGCTCACCTTCGAAACCAGGATCGCCATCTCCACCCTCATGGACGAAGCCCCGCTGGCAGGCGCAGCCGTCCACTTCTTCAGCAACTAACAAAGCGGAAACCCTATCCCCACTCAGCTTTTGTTTTTTGTTGTCATTCCCGAAGGGAATCTGCTGTTCCTCTGTATTCAACGCACCAATGCGGGTACACCACCTTCAACTCGCTTTTGCGTTCAAGGTGGGATAAACATATCTATCGCCCCTTATAGTTTCGGCTTTTTATAGATCGTTCCGCACAAAACAAAAGCGGCCGGACCGAAGCCCGACCGCCCCATAACTCAACCCAACTTACTTCCCAAAAGCAACATACTTCCGCCCGGCATACAGCCGGAACCCGCCAGCAGCCGCCGTCACCTTCAACGGCATAGGCCGCTTCAGCTCAGCATCCGTATGCGAATCGACAGTAAACAGCTCATGCGCGCCCACATCCAGCACATTGAACTTATCCCCGCCAATAAACCCAACTCCATAAATCCCCGCCGGCAAATCATGCCCCTCAATCTTGATCGCCACCTCCGTAATGAAGTAAGCCTGGTACTTCTGCTGTACGTCGGACGAGTAACCGCTCGTATCCACCAGGCAGGCCAGGATAAACATCCCGTCGCTAAACTTCACCCCACCCGAGTTACGCAGCTGCGTCGTCGCCGACTGCCCGCGAAAAAACACCGAAGCCGGCAGCAGTTTGGTCGCCTCAGGCGCTGATAACACTGTCCCATCGCCCGTCTGCGCCTGCGCGCCCATCGTCAAACCCATCACTCCAGCAGCCGCCAGCGAAACCGCCAGCACGATCTTTCCAAATCCCTTCAACATCCACGTCCTCCGGTAAAAATCACAAACCTATCGCCACCGAAGTATATCCCACCGCCACCCCGCCAAAGATGTGCCGAAGTTCACCGCAAATTCCCCTCGCCTCACTCGCTAAATCCCATTACCCTGTCAACAACCCAGCACGGCCGGAGATCCCTCATGCTCACCCGACCCCTCTTAGCCCTCATCGCAGCAGCCGTCCTGCAAGCGACGCCCGCCCAAATTCCGAAGGTCCAGCCCCCACCCCCGCCCGCCATCTCCCCAGAAGCCCAGGCCGCCGACTCAGCAGCCGTCCGCGCCAAAGTCACCGCCCTCCGGGACACCTTCGTCGCCCGCATCTACTCCACCGGCCTTACCTGCCCCAATTCTCCGCCCAAGATCGTCATGGACGACGTACCCTCCTTCGGCAGCTACGACAACGAAGACAACACCCTCCGCACCGCCGACTGGTACGCGCTCCAGCCCGAAGAGCGCGAAGTCTTCTTCCGCCTCGCCGGCCCAAACTCGGACGAAAAAGCCGCCCGCGACTTCTTTGAGGTCGCCGCCCACAAATGGATCTTCATTCATGAGCTGGGCCACTGGTGGCAGCACTGCCAGAAGCAGATGGACGGCCCGCCGCCCTACTCCGTCGAGTACGGAGCCAACCGCATCGCCGCCGCCTACTGGCGCGAAACCGATCCCGCGCTCGCCCAGAAAATGGCCGACCTCTTCACCGGCATCTATGAGCACTCCCCAAGCCCTGTCCCAGCCGGCCAATCCCTCGAACCCTACTTCAACACCCACTACCAGGAACTAGGCCCCACCCCCGCCTACCGCTGGTACCAGTCCCAGATGAACGCAGCAGTCTTCGCAGAAAAGCCCGCTCTAACTTTCAACGAAGCCCTCGCCAAACCCCTCAAGTAACTCGCCAGAAAAGGGAAGGGCTCAAATCCCCAAAAGAGATGTGAGCCCCAGCCAAAATCCCGCTGACTTGCTGACTTGCGAATGCGCCGAAGGCGCGCTAACTCGCTAGGATCAGGCCCCCAGAAAATCCAGCGCCCTGACCAGATACGCCTTCAAATCCGCCCGCGCCACCACAGCATCCAGAAATCCATGCTCCAGCAAAAACTCCGACCGCTGGAATCCCTCCGGCAGCTTCTGCCGAATCGTCTGCTCAATCACCCGCGGCCCGGCAAACCCGATCAGCGCCCCCGGCTCAGCGACGTTCAAGTCTCCCAGCATCGCGAAACTCGCCGTAATCCCACCCGTAGTCGGATCCGTCAGTACACAAATGTAGGGAATCTTCGCCTCATCCAGCTGCGCCAGCCCGGTTGCAATCTTCGCCAGCTGCATCAGGCTCACCACGCCTTCCATCATGCGCGCGCCACCCGAAGCAGAAATAATAATCAGCGGATGCCGCGTCTTCAGCGAACGATCAATTGCACGCGCAATCGTCTCGCCTACCACCGCGCCCATGCTGCCGCCAATGAACGTGTATTCCATTGCGCTCAGCACCACTTCGTGATGACCCAGCTTGCCCAGCGCGGTGATGATCGCGTCGTTCAGGCCGGTACTCTTCTGCGCCGCCGCCAGGCGCGACTTGTAGCTCTTGATGTCGGTGAAGTTCAGCGGATCGGTCGACTGCAAATTCCCGTCCACCAGCTTGAACCCGGGCTCCAGCAGCAGCTCAATCCGCCGCAGCGCGCCCATCTTGAAATGCTTCCCGCACTTCGGGCAAACGTTCAGGTTCGCCTCCAGCTCCGCCTTGAACAGCGGCTGCCGGCAACCCTCGCACTTGATCCAAAGCCCCTCGGTCCGAACCCGTGGCGCCTCGCCATCATCCGTCACCGGCGCATAGGTGGACTCAAATCCGGAACCGAACTCCGAAGAGTCCTCGGCATTCACACTCGTATCTGTTCGCTTGAACCAGGACATAACACCTCATTGTAAATCCCCGTAACCGATCCCCATAAACCTCAATCATCCCCGTCCACCTCCGCGATTTATGCCTCGGTAATCAAGTTTGGGTATAAACTTCTGAGCCATGAGCGAAATCCCTGCCCAATCCCGCATCCTTGCGGCCGCTCTCGCCATTCTCGAAGTCGACGGAGCCCCGGCCGTCACCCTCCGCCGCGTCACCGAAGCCACCGGCCTCACCTCCCGCGCCATCCATGAGCATTTCCCCAACCTCCAGGCCATCCTGGAAGCAGTAGTCAACGAACAATTCGCCGTCCTCTACGCCGACATGAGCCGCCGCACCAGCCGAGGCACACCCCGCGCCCGCCTCACCGGCATCGTCGAAGCCTACCTCCAGTACGCCTTCGACCACCCACGCCTCTTCGACTACCTCTTCATCGAACCCCGCCCCGGAGCCCGCCGCTATCCCCAGGACTTCAAAGCCCGCGCCTCCATCAACTTCAACCCCCTCACAGACCTCATCGCCAGCCGCATGGCCACCGGCTGCCTCCACCAGGACGACCCCGCAGAAGTTGCCCTGGAGGTCTGGGCGCTCACCCACGGATATCTGGCGCTCTTCCGCGCCGGCCGGTTCAGCCTCACCCAGCCGCAGTTCCGCACCCTCATCCGCCGCGCCGTCCAGCGCCTCCTCATCGGTCTTCAGACCCCCGGCTAAACCTTCCGCCTGAGCAAAATAGACCTACCAAAATATCCATTCCGTCACCAGAACGCTGCCGCCCTGCATCCAAGCCTTTGAACGTTAGAACAACAAGAGAAAGCAGGACCGATCCATGGCACAGGAACAAAATAAAAGCACCAACGACTCCACGCAGCCAAAAGTTCAGGAACTCATCGACGCTCTCAACGGCGACCTCTCCCGCGAATACCAGGCCATCATCGCCTACACCGTCTACTCCACCGTCATCACCGGCGCCAAGTACATGGCCATCGCCGAAGAGCTGAAGAAGCACGCCCACGAAGAGCTCGCCCATGCCCTCATCATCGCCGACCAGATCGACTACCTCGGCGGCCAGCCTACCGCCACGGCCAGGGAAGTGAAGCTTTCCGACAAGGCCGAAGACATGCTCCAGTTCGACCTCGACAACGAGACCGAAACCATCGCCAACTACCGCCAGCGAGTCAAGCAGGCTGAAGCCATCGGCCACTATGCCCTCGCCGACCAGCTCCGCAAAATCATCGCCCAGGAGCAGGAGCACCAGCACGACCTCGCCACAGCCCTCGGCATCGATGTTCCCCACGTCTGGGAGCAAGGCGCCTAGCCAACAAGGTTCAGCATCGCAGACAACAAGGGCTGGAGCCATCAGGCTCCAGCCCTCTTTCATTTGCTTTTCTCGTTGTCATTCCCGAAGGGAATCTGCTGTTGCCTTTACCGCAACAGCAAATTCAAAGCACAGGCACCATCGAAAGCACCTTATCAATTCCGCTAAGAATCCCCGCATAGACACTGATATTCGAAGCCACCTTGGCAATCTCCGCCTTCAGAGCATCGATCCCCTTATTCGCAACCCCAATCTGCGTCAACACCGCCGCAAACACCGCCGTGTCCGCATCGAGGATCGCCTTGTCATTGAGATTGATCACATCCGCCACCGCCTGCTGCGAAGTGTTCAGCTTCTCCAGCAGAGCAGTATCCGCAGTCGCCTCAATAGCGCTCTCATACTGGTCATACAGCTCTTTATAAGCCGCCAGCACATCCGGCTTCAGCGGAATATCCGGATTCACCGGCACCTGAATAAACGTAGTCGTACTCATTCCATTCCTCCCGTGCTACTTCGATGGCAGCGAAGAATAAAACTTGCCCAGCACCGCGCCCGCCGAAGACAAATCCGCAACCTTCGCCTTCAGCCCCTCAGGATTGTTCCCCTGCGCATCCGCCGCCAGCGCATGATGCGTCATCTTCAGCTTGAACAATCCAGCCTTCAGATCCTCCAGCTGCTCATCGGAAGCCTGATGCCTGCGCACAACGTCCGGCAGCTTCATGATCATCGCCCGCCGCTCGCCCGCATCCATCGACTTATTCTCGCGCAGAAACAGCGTCTGCTGATTGATCATGAAGTTGAAGTCGATCAGCTCCTCGCTCTTCAGCGCATCCACGTCCTTCGACATCGCGTCGCACATCTTCTCGATCTGCGGATCCAGCTTCACAACGATCCCCGGCAGCTCTTTCTTCACCTTGCGCGCGCCCAGGTACTGCCCCAGCGCATTCACCGCCGCGGCAATCCCGTTCTGCTCACCGGAAGAAATCGCATTCGTCGGCGTCGTCGTAGTAATCGTCTGTGACTGCCCATCGACCGTCTGCACAATCGTGGAAGAGTCCGACCCCGGCGGCAGAAACAGATTCCCCAGCCCCGCAATCCCATCCCCCAGCGACTTCGAAGCCTCATCCAGCTCCTTCGATTCCGTCCCGTTCGTCAGCGCCGCCACGTTCTTCACATACAACTGCAGCGACTTCAACATCGCCAGCCGCACATCGATCTGCTTCTCCGAAAGCAGCGGCTTGATGTTACGCGGGTTATAGACCTTATCCGTCTTGTCGAACTCCACCGCCGCGTCATAGTTCACCCGCAGATCGTGGATCGCATTCGCATCCGTGTAAGCCTTCTCCGCCGCATCCACCACAGGCGCCGTCGCCGCCGAGAGCGCAGCCCCATGCTGCTTCATCCCACCCATGCACCCGCTCATCAGCAGGCACATACCCAGCGTCGAAACAAGCATTCCACGGCGGCCGCTCAAACTCTCGCCGCCCCACACAGTGCGATATGTCATCGTGCTTCGCATGGCGGCATAGGAAATCACCCCGCCCTGCTTGTCAAGAAACTTCTTCATCAGCCTCACTCGTACCTTTCCGCCAAGCCGCAACACGCAAAATTGCAAGCTGCCTAAGCCTCGTTTCGAAAAACCAATAGCAATCCAACGGATAACTACCCTTGCAATCAGCTGAAGTTATCGCAAAACCCGATGACGAGGGCCATCTCAGGGTGGCCCCCAGCATCCTTTTGTGACACCCATCCCACAATCGTCATCCCCAGCCAGCCCACACATAAGAGAAACTCCAGCCATACAACAGCATCCCGCCAACACCAGCCAGCCGTCCGCTGTTCTCTGTTCTCTGACCCCTATTCCCTGTTCCCTGTTCCCTGTTCTCTGTTCTCTGTTCACTGTTCACTGTTCACTAACCACTAACCACTAACCACTAACCACTAACCACTAAACGCCGTAACATTCCCCCCACCCCAACCACTGTGATACAACAGACCCGCGCGCCGAAGGAGCGAACCATGCCCAAGCGAATCGTCTACTGTGCCGACGGCACGTGGCAGGATCCCCGCAACAACAGCAACGTCTACCGCCTCTACAAAGCCCTCACCGTCTCCAGCGACCAGGTCACTTTCTACGACGACGGCATCGGCTCAGAAGCCACCGGCATCCAGCGCATCCTGCAGGGCGCCTTCGGCCAGAGCATCAACCAGAAGATCCTCGACGCCTACACCAAGATCGCCCACGTCTACCTCCCCGGCGACGAAATCTACCTCTTCGGCTTCAGCCGCGGAGCCTACACCGCCCGCTCCCTCGGCGGCATGATCGCCAACTGCGGCCTGCCCAGCGGCACCTTCACCGACGACTGCGTCACCCAAACCTTCCAGGCCTATCGCGATCCCATCAACCGCGCCACGCTCCTCGCCAACCTCGCCAGTTGCGGCCTCTCCGACGCCGTCATCCGCATGATCGGCGTCTGGGACACCGTTGGCTCCCTCGGCATCCCCGCCATCTTCGGCGCAGTCGATCAAAAGAACTTCGGCTTCCTCGACACCAGGCTCCACCCAGACGTCAAAAACGCCTACCAGTGCCTCGCCATCGACGAAGTCCGCCCCCAGTTTCCCGCAACGCTCTGGGAAGGCGATCCCGCTCCCGGCCAGACCATCGAGCAGGTCTGGTTCTCCGGCTGCCACTGCGACATCGGCGGAGGCTCAGCAGCAGCAGGCGGCGTCGACGACTCCACCAAGCTCAGCGACATCAGCCTCGCCTACATGGCCCAGAAAGCCCAGGCCAACGGCCTCACCTTCGACCCCGAAGCCTACGCTCAATTCGCGGCCCTGCCCGCCAAATATGCCCTCGACGCCATCCACGAATCCTGGGCCCCCCAGGACGGCCCCCAGAACTGGCGCAAGGTCCCCCCAGGCACCAAGATCTCCAACAGCGTAGCCCTCCGCGTCCAGTACGCCCTCACCTACACCCCCACCAACCTCACCATCGCCAACAACGCCCTCGACGACAGCTACACCCTGCTCGACCTGGTCACCGAAGACTAAACCTGAGCCAAACCACTACTCCCCACTCCCTGATCCCCGATCCCTGTCCCCTGTTCCCTACGGCGCGAACGCCGCACCATCTCCGCCGCCACCAGCAGCGCAGACTGTTCTCTGACCACTAACCACTAACCACTAATCCCTGTCCCCTATTCCCTATTCCCTCCAACACGCTATCCTTGCCAAAAGCCACACCGGCCGGATACCGCAAACATGAAAGATTTCATCGCCATCCTCTTCGGCTTCGGCCTCTTCGGCAACGCAGCCCTCTTCGTCCCGCAGGCCATCGCCCTCTATCGCAAAAAATCCGCCGAAGGCAGCTCTCTGATCACCTTCGCCGGCTTCAACATCCTGCAAATCATCGCCATCATCCACGGCGTCTACCGCAACGATCTCGCCCTGATCCTAGGCATGATCGCCAGCCTCATCACCTGTGGCTCCGTCACCACCCTGACCCTCTACTACCGCGCCAAAAACAAACCCTCCACCCCCTCCGCATAACTCCTGATCGAAGAGCAGACCTGGCACGCATGTAAGATCATTCCCATGCTCAAAGCCCTCAACATTGCCCCCATCGCAGCTCTTGTTCTGCTTCTGACGGGTAACTCCACCCAGACCATGGCAATGCAGACTGCGCAGGCCTCGCAAATCAAGATAGTCACACCGGGCGGTCCCGGACTCATCCTCCTGCCCAGCGGCACCGACTGGAAGCCTCAGTCCCTCACCGCCTACGACCACGGCACCCGGCCCGTAGCCCAGCTCAGCCAGCAGAACACCGGACTCACCGTCTCCTTCATCCTCTTTCCCCGTGACGGCGGCGACCCCACTCCCGCCGGCTGCCGCGAAGACGTCATCGGACCCATCGCCAAGGGCATGGAAAAGCAAATCAGCGAGCGGAAAGACGCCGACGCGAAAAATACCGCTGGAACACCCCTCGCCACCACCACCTACCTGTTAGACCTGGGCCCCAGCGCCATGCACGCCAAACAGCGCAACCTCTTCGCCTTCGCTGCCAACGCCAAAACCTGCGCGGAAATTCACATCTCAAGCGTCCACGAAACCGCCGCCAACAATTCGGCCATGACCCCAGCCATGACGGCACTCGTAGCCAGCTTCAACCCCGACCTCAGCTATCAGCCCACCGCCCTCGACTACCTGGTCCTGGGCAACTTCTTCTTCAAAGGCACCCCGGAATCAGCCGTGCCCTACTTCGCCGCCTCGCTCAAATCCATGCCGCCCGACACCCCGCCCACCAGCCCGGCGCGCCGCGTCGTCACCGACCAGCTCATCATGGCTCTCGGCATGTCCGGCGACTTGAAAAGCAGCCGCACCGTCGCCGAAGAAGCCACCACCCTCGACCCCGACTATCCCCTCAACTACTACAACCTCGCCTGCGCCGACGCCGAGCAGGGCAACGCCGCAGCGGCGAAAACTCACCTCCAGCAAGCCTTCGACCGCCGCGCCAACACCCTCAAAGGCGAATCCCTCCCCGACCCCGCCAAAGACGACTCCATCCTCAAACTCAAATCGAACAAAGAATTCTGGCAATTCGTCCTCTCCCTCCCCAAGACCTAAGCACTGCAGGCCAGCCTCAGCGAAAAGCTAAAGTCACTAGCACTGTTCTCTGCCTGCTGTTCCCTGTCTGCTGTTCCCTGTCTGCTGTTCCCTGCCTGCTGTCCCCTGTCTACTGTTCTCTGACCACTGACCACTAACCACTAACCACTAACCACTAACCCTGTTCCCTACTCCCCATCCCCTGTCTCTATAATCCCGAGGAGAGAGAGGGACACCCCATGCCCGTACACATCGCCATCCCCGAGCCCACCAGCGCCGAGCACGTCGAAGACTCCATCCACTACAACGCCCGCTCACTCCCCCAGTACCTGCACGCGCTCATCTCCGCCGGAGCCACCCCGATTCCTATCCCGCTCCACGAAACCCCGCAGCGCGTCGCGAAAATCCTGAGCACCTGCCATGGCGTCCTCCTCCCCGGTAGCCCGGCCGACATCGACCCGCAGAAATACGGCGCCGAACCCAATCCCCACACCGCCCCGCCCGACCCCGCCCGCGCCGCCGTCGATGAACTCCTTCTCCAGGACGCCTTCAACCTCCACAAACCCATCCTCGCCATCTGCCAGGGTCACCAGGCCCTCAACGTCTGGCTCGGCGGCACCCTGATCCAGGACGTCCCCACCGAAATCACCCCGGAGAACCCGAACGCCGCAGTGAATCACGCTCCCGATCGCAGTGTCCTCGACGCCCACCCCATCGCCGTAACCCCCGGCACCCGCCTCGCCACCCTCACCCCAGCCCTCGAAATCGAACACGACCGCAACCTCCTCACCCACCAGCTCTTCGTCAACTCCAGCCACCACCAGGCCATCCAGACCCCCGGCGACAACCTCACCATCGCCGCCATCTCACCCCAGGACGGCGTCATCGAAGCCGTGGAGCTCGCCTCCACCGGTCCCGACGCCCACTTCGTCGTCGGCATCCAATGGCACCCCGAACGCACCTACAACGAAAACGCCTTCTCCCGCGCCATCTTCCACGCCTTCGTAGAAGCAGCCGAGCAATGGACCCCCAGAAAGATAGAAGACTCCGTCCTCCACGCCTGAAGAGCAGGGAACTGTGAATCGCGGCTGTCTCTTTTTGTTGTCATTCCCATGGGCCGCAGCGCGTTCTTTGCGTCAAGTGTTGTGGAGAAACTGGAAAGGATGGAATAAGTTCGTCGAACTAGAGCAGCGTTCACGTATCTCTTGGCGAAGTCGAGATATAGAAACTGCGATAAACGTGATGATACCCCGCGAAAATCGCATAAACTTAAGATTCTATTGACTTTAATTCAACCCAGGAGAAGTATCTAGATACAGCGGTGCAAGTTTACCGCTGAAGCGGCGAAACCTCAGTGCGTCAACACTGAGGTTTCGCTCAACTTGGAGGACAGCGATGGATCAATCATCGTCGCCTAGCCGTTTGCCCGCTCAGTTCATCTCCTGGGCTAAGGCATTGTGGGTTGTAGTGAAAGTCTGTGCCGACATCTGGCACATCTTCCACGCATGACCTTGCAACACTCAACCCCGGTTCGCAGATAGGGCCCCGCGGGCCGGGCTTATTCAAATCGTCCTCTAGGGGTATCAATGTGTCAAGGAAAAATCGTTTATTTCTGGGAACAATCGTGAACAATGCGGTACAAATTCTCTTTATTGAGCTTCTCTGCCGATCTGAGAATATAGCTGTATGAAGACTTTGCCTATTTTATGCTGCTTACTTTTTTTCTTTGCCACCGGCTGCGAAAACGATAGGATCAGCCGCCTCGAAAAAGAAAACCAGGAGATGAGGGCACGGCTCGATAAGGGCGGTGTGGCGCAGGAATATGATCTCCAGGCAAGATGCTCAAGGGATGCGAGAACGTGGTTCAACACTACTGGTAGCTACTCACGTGACAAGGACACTCAGCTTCTCGATTTCAGCAATCACTACAACAAATCTTCAAACAAATGTTTCGCGCTTGTGGAGTACCATTTCAAAAGCGGAGAGGCTTTTTACTGGATAAACGATATAACTCTTTGGAACATCTATGAAAACTCGCAAGATGGAAACTACCTCGAATCTCATTATCTGACGGGCCTGAAGGAGCCGATCTCCTCCGTCTCTAAGTGCGAAGTTTATGGTGAAAAATGCAAGACCATCGACGACTTCAATCGCTTACTTATCCCTTACATGAACAACTGACAAAGACACTCAGCTGGGATCCATCGACACCGGCACTTCGCACTCCGCCTTGATCTTCTGGTACCGCGCCTGGATCTCCTGCAACTCCAGATCGCTCAAGCTCTCGATATTAATCATCTGATCCCCAGCCGCATCGATCGACCGGATCAGCTCGTCCAGTTTCAGATTGATCGCCCGCGCATCCCGGTTCTGCGTGTTCTGAATTAGAAACACCATAAGAAAAGTAATGATCGTCGTCCCCGTGTTAATCACCAGCTGCCACGTGTCTGAGTAATGAAATAACGGCCCCGTCAGCCCCCAGACCAGGATCACGAAACCCGCAACAGCAAACGCCCACTTCGACCCCATCCATGCCGAAGTCTTCGCGGCAAACACGCCAAACCAGTCAGACGTTCGCACCACGGCTTTCGCCGTCTCAACCGCCGCTTCCTCGGTCAGCGTCTCCGGAAGATCCACTTTCGCCAGCACCGTCGGCTGCTTCACACGCCTGCTCCCATGCACGGTCGCCATCACCTGCCCCCCTCGACTCTAGGATGCACAAAGCGGAACTCACGCCAAACACTTAAAATCCCTCTCAGATGACGCCCGTACTCGAAACCCCGCGCCTCACCCTCCAACCACTCACCCTGTCCGACGCCCCAGCTCTCCAGCCCCTCTTCGCGCAATGGGACGTCGTCCAGCACCTCGAGAACAAAGTCCCCTGGCCTTTCCCCGAAGACGGTGTAGAAACCTACTATCGCGATTCAGCCCTTCCCGCCATCGCCCGCGGCGAAGAATGGCACTGGACCCTCCGACTCAAATCAGCCCCAACCGAACCCATCGGCAGCATCGGTCTCTTCCTCGCCCGCGGCAACCACCGCGGCTTCTGGCTCGCCACCCAACATCACGGCAAGGGCCTGATGACCGAAGCCGTCCTCGCCGTGAACGATTACTGGTTTGACGTTCTCGACCAGCCCGTCCTCCGCGTAGCCAAAGCAGTAGCCAACCGTACCTCAAGCCGGATCTCCGAGAAAACCGGCATGCGCCTCGTAGCCAGGAGCACGGGGAACTTCGTATGCGGCCAGCTCCCCTCAGAGACCTGGGAAATCACAGCAGAAGAATGGCGCAACTGGAAACAATCTTCCGGCCTCGACAAACCCCGCTAACGTGCTGACTCGCTAACACGCGAAGCGTGGTAACTCGCTGCATCATTCCGCCCGCAAAGCCTCACCCGGCTGCACCGAAGCCGCCCGCCACGCCGGCACACTCACCGCCATCGCAGCAATCACCACCAGCGCCCCCACAGCCACTGCGACCGAAGCCCCATCCAGCGTACTCGTCTCAAACAGCAGACTCGAAAGCAGCCCGCGCATCAGCCGCACCACCGCAAAAGCCACCGCTAGCCCAATGGCGATCCCCGCGAGCGAAAACACCCCAGCCTGCCTCAACACCAGCCGCAGCACGTCGACCCGGTTCGCCCCCACCGCCATCCGCACACCAATCTCCCGCCGCCGCTGCGCGACGGAATAGGAAAGCACACCATACATCCCAATCCCCGCCAGCGCCAGCGCCACAGCCGCAAAGATCCCCAGCAAAACCGCCGTCATCCTCTGCCGCGCCAGGGAATCCGAGAGCACAGCATCCACCATCTGCACGTCATACACCGGCTGCTGCGGATCAATCGCATGCACCGCACCCCGCAGCGTCGCCACCATACCCGCCGCATCCTCCCGCGAACGCATCAGCACCACCGCATGCAGCCCATACCCCGGCATGTAAAGCTCCGGCTCCGCCTGCGCATCCACCCCCAGATCGTGCGCATCCGAAACCACCCCAACCACCGGAAACTTCGTCGGCTGCGGCGTCATCACCCCAATCAGCACCGTACTCCCCACAGCACTGCGCCCAGCCAGATACCGCTTAGCAAACGCCTCATTGACGACCATCACGGGTTGCGGACTTGAGTTCGTTCCATCCACATCCTGCGCCGTGAACACCCGCCCATCCACCACCCGCAGCCCCAGCGTCTGAAAGAACGCCGGGCTCACAAACCGCATCTGCGCCACCGGGTACGTCCCCGGAGCCAGCGCCGGCGCACCCTGCACCAGGAACCGCGTCATCACCTGCGAAGGCATCAGCGGCGTCTGCGTCGTGGTCGCCGCCCTCGTTACCCCCGGAGCCGCCTGCAGCCGCCTCAACAACTCCTCATAAAACCGCCCAGTAGCCGGCCCATCATCCGAATACCTAGGCTCCGGCAGCGTAATCTCCGCCGTCAGCAGATGGTCGGTCCGAAACCCCGGATCCACCCCCACCAACCGCGCATAGCTCTGGATCACTAGCGCCCCCAGGAACACCACCACTACAGCCATCGCAATCTCCCCGGCAATCAGCGCACCTTTGCCCAGCCCGCGCCCGCCAGCACTACCGCGATCCCCCGGCTTCAAAGCATCCAGAATCCCCTCATCCCCACCTAGACCTCTCACCAGCGGTAACAACCCAAACACCACCGCCGTCACCAGGCAAACAGCCAGCGCAAACCCCAGCACCGGCCAGCTCAACCCCACGGAGCCAATCAGCGAAGCATCCAACCCAGCCGTATGCGAAAGCGCCACCCGCAGCAGCGGCAAAGCACCCGCAGCCAGCGCCACTCCCAGCACCCCGCCCGCAAAACAAAGCAACAAAGTCTGTGCCAGGAACTGCTGAAAAATCCGACCTCGGTCAGCCCCCAGCGCCCGCCGCACCGCAATCTCCCGCCGCTGCGCCGCCGCCCGCACCAGCAGCAGATTTGCAACATTGACGCAGGCAATCAGCAGCACCAGCAGCACCGCTCCCAGCAGGCTCAGCATCGCCGGTCGCAGCGTTCCAACCAGCTGATCCCGCAACGGCTTCAGCTCGATATTCTCCCCGCGATTGGTCGCCGGATAAGCCGTCTGCAGCCGCGCGGCAATCGTCTGCATATCGGCAGCCGCCTCAGCCATCGTCACTCCAGCCCGCAGCCTGCCCACCACATGCACCGAATGCCAAACCCGCGAATTCCGCGTCGGCAGATCGATCCGCGAAAGCGGCAGCCAGACCTCACCCTCCGCAGGATACGCCGCCCCCGCCGGCAACACGCCCACCACGGTAAAGCTCGCGCCATTCAGATCCACAGCGCGCCCCACCACCCCCGGATCGCCCCCAAAATACCGCTGCCACGCCGCCGCGCTCAGCACTGCAACCGCATCATGCCCAACCCGGTCATCCGCTTCCGTAAGCGTCCGCCCTAACCGGGCCCTCACCCCCAGGACAGAGAAGAAATTCCCCGAAGCTAGCACCCGATGCACCTGCTCCGCCCGCCCGTCAGTCCGCATGGAAACCGTCTCCGGATTCCGCGTCCCAAACCCTGCCAGCTCCGTAAAACTGCGCTGCTGCGCCTTCCAGTCCTCATAATCAGGAAAAGCCGCCTCCAGCGACCCCGCCACCCGCGGATGCGTAGAAGCCAAAGCCACCAGCCGCCCCGCATCCTCAAACGGCAGCGACTTCAACAGCAGCCCATACACAGCACTGAAAATCGCAGTAGTAGCCCCCACCCCCAGCGCTAAAGTAAGCACCACCGCCAAAGTGAACCCAGGAGACTTCCGCAACTGCCGCCCCGCATACCGCAACTGCCCGGCAAAGCCAGGAATCATCCCAACCTCCAAAGATCCCGCTAACTTGCTGACTCGCTATCGGCGAAGCCGCTAACTCGCTGCACCATCGAGCCCAGGCCGTCTATTCCATAATCCCTGTTCCCTAATCCCTGCCTCACCGCGCCCACGCCAACCCATCCGCCACCGGCCCCACCTTGACCACCCGCGTCACCGTCCAGCTACCCGTATCGATCACCGCCACCGACCCCGTCGCAGCGCACGAGACATACGCCTCCGACCCATCCGGCCGCACCACCACCGCCTGCGGAGCCGCCGGCACGTCGATCGTCTTCACCTCCGTCAGCGTCTTCAAATCGATCACCGCCACCTTGTCCGCTTCGTCCAAAGCCACCAGCAGCCACTTTCCATCCGGCGTCGAAGCACTCCCATACCCCAGCCCCGCCATCGGCACCCGCTTCGCCACCGTATTCGTAGCCGTATCGATTACATCCAGCTCCGCCTTCGTCTGGTCACTCGTAAACACCCACTTGTCATCTTTCGAAATCGAAATCCTCTGCACTGTTCCCGACACCGGGATCACCGCCAAAGGATTCTTGGTTGCTCCCGGCGTAAGGTCCAGCACAGACACCGTCCCCGGCCCCACATTCGCCGTATACCCGCGCTTCCCGTCATGCGAAACCGCCAGCATGTGCGACTGCTCCGCACCCGTCGAAACCGACCCGATAATCCCCATCGTCTTCGGATCGAACACCGCCACCGCCTCGGCCAGCTCCGAAGTCACATACAGCAATCCCTCCGGATGCCCAGCCACCGCAGGCCCCATCACCGGCAAGTGCGGCCGCACCGCCTTCCCCGCAAACGCAGGCCGGAAATCCACCCGCTTGGTCACCTTCCCCGAAGCAATGTCGATCACCACCATCTCAAACCCATCCGTCCCCGGCTTACCCACCCCAGAGTTCCCGTAGATCGGCACATACGCCAGCTTCCCATCGCGCGAAGCCGCCACCTCATGCCCCGTATCTTTATCCGCTCCACCCTCTTCGACCGTGGCCTTCACCGCATTGGCCCCCGGACCGGAATCCGGCGCAACAATCGCCAGCGCCTTCGCGCCCTTCTCCACCACCAGCAGCTTTCCACCAGCCTGCGCCACCGCAAAAGCACCACTCATCCCCAACACACACACCACCGCCACCGAACTCATTCGCATTCCAATACCCCTCCATGACTTCGAACCACTATACCCAAACCGACGCATCCTTCAGCACCCCGCCAGCAGGAGTCGAATATGGGACACCGCTTCACCGCGCCGTCAACTACCATGTCCAAGATGGTATTCCGCTCCAAACTCCGCCTCATCCTTCTCCTCGCCGCGGCCGCCTGCCTCGCGCCCCGCCCCGCCGACGCCTACTCCCTTCTCACCCACGAGCAGCTCATCGACCTCACCTGGAAAGACTCCATCGTTCCCCTGCTCCTCAGCCGCTACCCCGACCTCACCCCAGCCCAGCTTGAACACGCCCGCGCCTATGCCTACGGCGGCTGCGTCATCCAGGACATCGGCTACTACCCCCTCGGCGACGCCTCCTTCTCCAACCTCACGCACTACGTCCGCACCGGTGATTTCGTCGTCAACCTCTTCCGCAACGCCGGTGACGCCGACGGCCTCGCCTTCGCCGTCGGAGCATTGGCGCACTACATCGGCGATACTGTCGGCCACTCCCAGGCCACCAACCTGGCCGTTCCAGTCGAATTCCATGACCTCGCCGTGAAGTACGGAAAAATTGTCAACTACGCCGAAGGCAAGCATCAGCACGTCCAGGTCGAGTTCGCCTTCGACATCCACGAAATCTCCCACGGCCGCCTCGCCCCCGTCCGCTTCCTGCGCCACGTCGGCCTCGAAGTTCCCACCCGCCAGCTGGCACTGGCTTTCTACCAGACCTACGGCCTCACCGAAGACTTCTCCGGCACCCGCCACAGCCGCATCAACGTCGGTGCCTATCGCTTCGCCGTCCACGACTTCATCCCCAACATCGCCTACGCCGTGAACCTCCTCCACTCCAACAAAGATCTCGTAGAACCCGAAACCGCCGAAGCCGCCGCCCTCGACAAAGAAGTCGCCCGCATCGCTGCCGAAAACGACTGGCAGCGCTACCGCCACCGGCCCGGTATCGTCACCTACACCCTCGCCGGACTGATCTTCATCCTGCCCAAAATCGGCCCCCTCAAGATGGCCGCCGTCAAAGGCCCCACCACGGACACCGAAGCCGAATACATCCACAGCGTCACCGTCACCACCGGCGCACTGCGCCTGCTCTTAGCCAGATTCACCCCGCCACCCACCCAGCGCTCCACTGCACAGCAGGCAGCAGCAGCCGACCCCCACGCCGACAGCTCACCAGCCAACCCGGCAGCCAAACAGGATGTCCCCCGCCAGTCCCGCGACCCCCACCATCCACTCTCCAACCGCGACCTCGACACCGGCAAAGTGGTGAAACCCGGCGGCTACCCCCTCACCGACGACACTTACGCCAGCCTCCTCCACCGCCTCACCCAGACACCGCTCCAGCCCATCCCCCCAGGCATTAAGGAAGACATCGCCGCCTACTACGCCGACCTGAACGTCAACTTCTCCACCAGGAAAAACCCACAAGCCTGGAAGCAGCTCCAAGCCGACCTGGCCACCCTCGCCACCATGCCCACCAGCAACGAACCAGATCCCTTCAAGACCTACAACGACCAGCCAGACAACTACGAATAGCAATGAAAACGCCGTAAATTATCAAAGCAAGGTGGTATAAATGGTTCCACTCTAAAAAGAGGAAGCGACGAATGGAGCCGAAGGTCGTCTGGCAGATTCTCACCGATCCGAAGCTATACCAGTCGTTGTTCCACGCCACGCCTCCTCCATGGTTCAGCTTCATCGCTCAACCCTTGATCGTCCTTGTACTTCTGGCCTCCCTGATCGGCTTTCTGTGGAAGAATCTCCACGATCCCGTCAAAGCTCTCCTTGAATCCCTCCGCCGGGCACGCGCCACCCCCGAAGAGCGGGAGCGCCTTCGCCTGCGCAGCCTGTTCACCGACTATCTGGTTCAGCAGATCCGCCGCCAGAACGAACAGGAGTCGTGGCAGTCCACACGCTTCACGGACCTCGAAGCCGAGTATTACCCCGGCAACGGTGAAGACAAAAACTTCCTCAGCCGGCTCATGTCACCGCTTGCTTTCGGACCCACCCGTATCAGGTCCATAGCTGAAGCACTCGTCGCTTCCTCTGACTCCTTCACCCTCGTGGAAGGAGACCCGGGCTCCGGCAAGACCGTTCTCCTCCGCGAAGCCGCCCTGCGCATCTGCGCATCTGCCACCGGCACCTGGAGGCCCAACGCCCCAGTCGCCCTCTACCTCAACCTCAAGCTCCTTGAACGCACCGACGACCAGCAAATCGACGCCAGTCTTATCCGCCAGTTCGTCCTCAGCCAGCTGCGCCGCTCCAACAACACCGAGATCAACACCTTCCTCGATAGTTACTTCGATAAGGGTGTCCGAGACGGATGGTGGTTCTTTCTCTTCGACTCCTTCGATGAAATTCCTGACGTTCTCAACTCAGAAGACCTCAGCGATACCGTCGATCTCTACTCCTCCGCCATCCTCGCCTTCGCAACCGAGTTCAATCGCTGCAAGACCCGCCTCGCCACCCGCTCTTTCCGCCGTCCCCGCAACAGCTCACTCTCCAAGTTTCGTATCCTGCCCCTTACGGAATCCCACCGCGACCAGCTCGTGCGCAAAGCCAACCTGAGTGAAACTGCCGCCGACCGCATCACCAGCGGCATCGCAGCCCCCAGTACCGCCGTCCGCTACATCTGCGAAAACCCCATGTACCTCAGCCTGCTCATCGAGTATGTTCGCCAGGGAGAGGCCGTTCCCTCCAACGCTCATGCCCTCTTTGAGAACTTCGTCAAGGCAAGGCTCCAGGACCAAGAAGACCTCCTCCTCCAGGCCAAATCCGACCCCGCCGGGCTCCGCTCCTTTGCCGAAGCGGTCGCCTTCGGCATCGTCTCCGACACTCGTCTCGGCCTCAACCCAACCCGCGACGCCCTCATCCGCGCGGTCCGGCCCAGCAGCAAAGACTGGCGTCAAGGCAACGTCCTCCTCGACCTGCTCGAAGAGCTGCGTTTCGCACGGGGAGACATCGAAGGTCTGAAGCATCGCTTCACCTTCTCCCACCGCCGCTTTCAGGAGTACTTCGCCACCTGCCATGTACTCCTCGACGCTAACTGCGTCTCCAACGAAGATCTTCTACAGGAGGCCCGCTGGCGCGAGACTGCCGCCGTCCTCTGCGGCTCAGAAGCAGGCCCGCGTCTCGACAAGCTCCTAGAGCTCTCCTCCGCCATCCTCGAAAGCTCCGTCCTCGCCATTCAGCAGAACAACCAATACCAGCCACCCGATACCCCCACCTCCGACCTGAACGGCACTCAGGTCCCATCCAGGCCTGCTCTCTCCGCGCCTGAGTTCTTCCTCTGGCCGCCCAAATCACTGCACGTCCTCTCCATCCTTCAGGATGGCTGCAGCGACGATCCCTCCCGCCTCACGCCCGAGATCCGCACGTACGCCGCCGGCATTCTCCGCTCCGCCCTCTATCGCGGACGCCTCGAAGATCGCAGGCTCGCCCTCGAAGTCTCCGGTATCCTCCTCCAATCCGACCTCATCCCCATGCTCCGCTTCGCCATCTCCTTCAAAAGCCGCGTTCTCGACGATATCGCCTTTCGCCAGTTGCGAGTCCTGCCCACGCTCCCGGAAGACGTCAGCACCTGGATCCGCCTTACCCTCCTCAACCGCTCCGCCGATCGCGAACTGATGCAGAGCCGCCGCATCCTGTTCGCCTTCCTCGGCCGTTTCCGGGACGATGGCCGCCTGCTCTCAGCCGCACGCCTCTTGACCCGCATCAGCCTCATCGACACGCTCATTCACCTCGCCCTGCTCATCCTCGCCGTTATCTTGCCTGGAGCCAGCACCGAGTCACGCGGGTTCTCCGCGTACCTGATCGCGATATCGTGGATGATCCTGCCAGTCTTGCGGCAGCTCCTAAGCAAAGTTGGCTCCCACCCCTCCCTGAACCCCAACACCAGTGCCCCGCTGGCCACTCCTCCGCGATGGCTCAGGTGGATTCCAAAATCCACCCCCTCCCCGGAAGGCGCGCTCAAAGCCCGAACTCTGGCCACGGTCATTGTCTGCCTGATCGCCCGCATTCCCCTGATGGGCGCTCTCGTCCTCTTCAACATGATCGATCTGAATCAGAAATCTGCCGATTGGTTATTCAAGCACTCCTTTCCCAACGTCTTCCAGGAATGGCCGCATAGTCCCGCGGCGTATGCTGTTCCATCCCTTCTCGGAATCGCGTTTGCCTTCTCCGTTGCCTGGGCTCCAATGGCCACAGCGGCCGTGGCAAGCGGCCTCTTCACCTCACGGCACTGGTGGCCCCTGCTATCGGCATACCCGATCCTCTGTTTCGTGCGCGCTCCCCGTCAGGGGATCTCCGCCATCACAAAGCACCTCAGGAAATGGGGTCTCGGCTATCTAGCCTTCGCGGCTTTTCTCTTTGCAGAGATAGAATTCCTCAGCTTCATCAGCAGCGGTCAGGGACCCGCACTCGTCGTGTTCTCTGTCCTTTGCAGCATCCTGACCATCGGCGCGTGTGGATTGTTCACCGTCAGCTGGTATCTCGACTGGCGCCGCTTCCGCTCCTTCCAGCGGACCCCATCCGAAATCGCCCCTGCGGACTTCCTCGCCGCCCTTGGCTCCTACCGCAACAACGCCTTCCGAATCCGCTTCATCCGCCTCGTCGCCGGCAGTCTTCTGCTCCCCAATCGCGAACGATCCTTCGAAACCATTCGCAACCTCAACCTCGCCCTCGAAAGAGACCTCCTCCGCGGCCCGGAAGATCCAGTTCCCACCGGCAACCAGGAAGTCGACACCTGGCGGGAACGCTACAAAAGCAAAAACAAGCTCACCCGGAAACTGGGCCTCCGCCTTTGGGGCAACTCCGTCCTCGACGAACTCTCCCGCCTGGAACAGCGAGTCGCCGAACGTCTCCGCGTCCAATAACGCTATTCCTTCACCCGCAGCACCAGCACCTCAAAAGGCGCCAGCTCCACCCTCCCAAGCGGCAGGGTCTCAGCAGCCAAGCCAGCCCTCCCCAAAGGGGTCCGATACAAAACATCGCCACTCATACCAGCCTCTTTCAAAGAAACCGACCGCGCCTGCGCACTCATATTCAGCGCCACCGCCACCGTCTCCCCGCCACCCTTGCGCACGAATGCAAACACGTCGGCATCCCCGGCATTCAAACTCGTGTAATCCCCATCCCGCAGTGCCGGCTCATCCCTGCGTAACTTCAGCAGCCGCTTGTAAGTGCTGAAGATCGAATCCTCATTCTTACTCTCAACCGCCACGTTATAAGTCGCAGCACTCGGCGGCACCGGCAGCCACGGCTTGCCCGTCGTAAATCCCGCATGAACCCCAGCATCCCACTGCATCGGAGTCCGCTCTCCATCGCGGCCCTTCTCCTTCGGCCATCCCAGTTTCCCGATCGGATCATGCACATCCTCAATCCGCGCCGGGTCCGTCGTCCGCATCCCAATCTCTTCCCCGTAATACATCTGCGGGGTCCCGCGCGTCGTCAGCAACAGCGCCGCCATCAGCTTCGCAATCGCATCGTTGTGCACGCCATCGCCATAGCGATCCCACTGCCGCGGCTGATCATGATTGCTGAAGAAATACTCCGGCTGCCCCTTCGCCGCATTCGCCTCCACTTCATTGAACCGCTCGCGAAACTTCGCCGCCGACAGCACATTCACATCCGCAATCTGAAAGTCCATCGGCAACTGCACTTCATCCAGCTTCCCGTCCTTGCCATACATCTGCGTCAACGCGGCAATGTTCGGCTCATCCGCCTCCGTCACCAGAACCGGGTCGCCAGGGAACTTATCCACCACAGCGCGCACTTCGCGCAGCACATCATGCACCTCAGGCAAATCATCCGTGTACTTATGCTGAATGTTGCGGTCGCCATACGCGTTATACCCCGGCAGATACGGGTCATCCCGCATCTCCGGGTCCTCAAACAGCCGCGAAACGGCATCGATCCGGAAACCCGCCACCCCATGCTTCATCCAGAACTCAAGCACCCCATACATCGCCTTCCGCACCTCAGGGTTGCGCCAGTTCAAGTCCGGCTGCTGCGAGTAAAAGTAGTGATAGTAGTACTGCTTCGTTGTCTCATCCCACGTCCACGCCGAATGTCCAAACCACGACTGCCAGTTATTCGGAGGCTGCATCTTGCCATTGGCATCCACCTTGCCATCGCGCCAGATATACCAGTCCCGCTTCGGATTCGTCTTCGACGACCGCGACTCCTTGAACCAGTCATGCTGATCCGAAGTGTGGTTGATCACGTAGTCCATCAGCACCCGAATCCCACGCTCCTTCGCCGCCGCCACCATGCGGTCAAAGTCCGCCATCGTCCCATACTCAGGATCGATCGCCGTGTAGTCAGAAATGTCATACCCGTAATCCACCCCCGGCGAAGGATACATCGGAGTAATCCAGATCGCATCGATACCAAGATCCTTCAGATAATCCAGCCGCGAAGTAATCCCATTGATATCCCCGATCCCATCCCCATTCGAATCCTGAAAACTCCGCGGATAAATCTCATAGATCACAGCATGACGCCACCACGCACTATCCGCGCCCCCTGAAGCCGGCACCACCATCGCCGCACTGCTCGGCACAGTCTCCGCCGGCGCCTTAGCATTCCCATTCACCGCAGCACCCATAACAATCCCCACCAACCCCACAAGTATTCGCCACCGCTCAAAGCAAACCATGCCCCTAACCTCAGTCGCCAAGCAGTATAGAACTCCCCACCAACCCCCCGCAGCGCAGTCAGGAACAAGCAGCGCCAAAGCCTCATTTCAACTGCAGGATCAGGTCCCCCATACTCAAACCCTTGTCGAGTTCCGGCAGTCGGTATCCTTCCGCTGTCAGGCCTACCTGCACCGACCGCACAGCCTCATACCGGGCAACAGTCACGATCTCACCAGGGCACAAATGGTACTCATCTCTGTTATCTGGTTTCGAAAGCCAAACAGATGCATCCCACACAGGCGTCATTCCAAATTCCGCAGGTTCGTGGCTGAATGCCCCAATCCATTCTCCTGAGACAGCTACCTTGGACTCCTTCTCAGGGTCAGCATTCGCCCGTTTACAGGGGCCGCTTGTCCATGGCGCAGATACATACATCTTGTCTGGCCCATGCATCGCCGCACGGCACGCCAGCCCGCTCCCTCCGTCCAATCGCGATAGGAAAAAAGCTCCTGCCGGACAGATCCCTAAATGAGGAATGAAAACTTCCCGCATCGATAACTCCACATGCGTTTCTTCCACATCGCGTGCCTCGGTCACAGCAAAGAACAAACGCAACCTCACCTCATTGTTCTTGAATCGCTCATACGCCTCGCGGCTCATCTTCACCTGCACAGACCCCTGCGATTGTCCCGGCAGAAAGTTCTGGTTGTACGCCACCTGCCAGGTCGAATCCCACTTCGCCCCATTCTTACTCTCGACCGAGAACCTGGCATTCTCCAGCATCACCGCGTGTCCCGTCGCCACGCCGTCAACCTGAATTGGAAACGAGACATTAACTGCGTCGCCCGGGCTGTCGCTTGAGGCTCCAAAAGTTTGCCGCACGTCCCGACGCAGAGTGATTTGCGCCGGCTCCTCAAGCCGGCTTCTCGAAGCTGGATACGCCGCCTCCACCATCCCAGATGTCGGCAATATCCCAAACCCCACGAATCCCAGCACAAGCGCAATCAGCAACATCCTCGCCAGCCAGACCCTGCGCACCGCATATTGCACCACAATCGCAATGCAGAGCACGAACAACGGTAATAGCAACGAATAGTTATCCTCCCCCGGTGTATTGCGGTTCTCCGCCAGGTATCGGTAGCAGAGATAAGAGATCCCAAGAATCCCAATCAGGCTCGCCAGCAACGTCAGCGTCATGCGTGCAAAGTTCTTCGTAACTGCCGCCAGCGCCATGAGCGGCAAGATCATAAACGTTACATTCGACAGCAGATTGAACAGCACCCCAGGCACATAATCACGCAGTTGAAATCCCGCCCGCATCAGCAGCACCCACTGCGACAAGAAGAAAGGTATTAAGACATACGCCAGCAAGAACAGTAGCTTCGCACTCAGCAGCTTCCACCATGCAATCGGTCGCGTAATCCAGAATTGCCGGTCCCCCACCAAACTCTCCGCATGAACCACACGCGTAATCAGCAACCACCAGCTCAGCGGCACCAGGCCCGTCAGCACATTGGCAAAGATTTCCATTCGGCGCTGCTGGTCATAACTGAATCCCCCCAGTCCGAGCGCGTAAATAGTACGGTGTCCGTTCCAACTCGCCGGATACACCAGCACGAATGCAGCAACGACAGTGAGCGAGAGAAGAATCTCAATCCAGAACCGCCGTGAATCTTTCGCAAAGATATGCAGGATGTGTCTCAAGCGCTCACCCTCACATTGTTACTGCGCCGGACATCCCGCTCCGCCCGTGCAATCGCCAGAAAGATATCCCGCAACGCCATCGGCTCGCACACAATCTGCTTAGCTCCGCCATACACCGCAGCAATTTCGGCCACGCTCGCGTCCCCCTCAAACTCGCTGTGCACAAACCGCACCACCGAGTTCACCATCTCCATCTGCATCCATCCACGCGGCACACTTACCGGCAGAGCACCCGGCGCTGCCAGCGTCACCGTCACCTCGCGAAACCGCTCCTTCAGCACCCCCATCTCATCGCTGAACAGCATCCGCCCCTGCTCCAGAAATCCGATGTGACTCGCAAAGCTCTCAATCTCCGCCAGGTCATGCGAAGACAGCAGCACCGTCGTCTCCCCAGCCTGATCCAGCAACCCCGCGATCAGCTCATCCCGCACCAAGGGATCAAGTCCAGAGAACGGCTCGTCCAGCACCAGCACCTTTGGCCGGTACGCCAGCGAACTCGCAAATGCCGCCTTCATCCGCATCCCCCGCGAAAGATGCTTCAGCTTGCGATCCAGCGGCAGATCGAACTGCCGCACCAGCCGCGCCTCCAGCTCAGTGTCCCACTCCGGGTAGAACACCCTCAGATACCGGAGCAATGCGCCCACCGTCATCCCCTCAGGCAGCTCCTGGTTTTCCGACACATACCCGATCCGCTCAAAGCTCTTCCCCGCAATCGACCGCGAATCCATGCCCAGCACCTGTGCCGTTCCCGCCGTCGGCGAGATCACATTCATCAGTGTCTTGAGCAACGTTGTCTTGCCTGCGCCATTCGCTCCCACCAGCCCATAGATTGCCCCTTCCGGCACGGAAAACGTCACATCGTCCAGCGCCCGGTTCCTGCGATATCTCTTCGTCAACCGCTCCGTAGAAAGAACCTCTGTCATCCCCGCCCCTCTCTGCCCTGATCTTTGCTTAGCCGCAGCCAGTGCGCCTGGAAAGCCTCCAGCATCTGTTCACGCTCAATACCAAGCCGCTTCGCCTCGACCACAAGCTCCTCGATCTCCCGCCCCAGTAACCGTGTCCGCTCTTTCTTCGTCGAGTCCGGCAACTCCGCCACCACCGTTCCAATCCCCGGTAGGCTCTCCAGCAATCCTTCACTTAACAAATGCGCCACGATCTTCGCCGCCGTATTCGGATTGATCTTCAACTCACGGCTCAGCGCGCGCACCGAAGGAAACGCATCCCCAGGTCTCAATTGCCCTGCGACAATCGCTTTCGTCGCCGCATACACCGTCTGCTCAAACAGTGAAAGACCAGCACGGTATGTCACTCGAAAAGGAATCACAGGCGTACTATAACGCATAGTACACACGGCAGGCACCAAAATTTCCTCGTTGAATGGGAAAAACAGGCTCTTACTCTTCGTCTATCTGCCGAAGCACAGGAAATCACGAATCCCGCCAACCTGCTGACTCGCTAATGTGCGAAGCACGCTAACCCGCTAATAGCTAATCCCACCGCACCCGCCCCAGAATCTCCCGCAGCTTGGCACCCCGGGCAGCATGGACAGACTCCACAAACCCCACCCGCCCCTCCAGATGCAACCGGAAGCAGGGAAGTCCCTCCCGGTTCTGACTCTCCGCCCCATGCCGCGCGCAGTTGGTGAGCAGAGCCTTCAACCGGTCATACTCCGCCCGCCCCACATTCATCCGCTCATTCACCACCAGCCCCGCGAGATGCTGTCGCACCCCCTGCCGCATCACCCGCGTCTTCCGGTGCCCAACCCGAAACCCCTCTTCATCAACAATCGCCGCCACCCGCAGAGCAAACCGCTCCACCCCGCGCTCAAAATCGCCATCTCCAGAGAACGCCAGATCATCCGCATACCGCGTATAAGCCGCCCCTGCCGCGTGCGCAAGCCCACTCAACCGGCAGTCCATCCGGTAAGCACACACATTCGCCAGCGCCGGCGAACTCGGTGCACCCTGCGGCAGATGCCTCCGCCGATACAGCGCGCGCGCCTCACCCAGGGCATCCCCTCGCAGCCCGCTCCCCACCCACACTGCGCCAGGCGTAGCCGTCGTGCAAATTCCGCCCAGCCTGTCCGCCACCATCTCCGGATATCCCAGCAACCGGAACAGCGCCATCACCCGTGTGCTCCCAACGGAAGGAAAGAAGTCCTCCAGATCCATGCGCAACACCACCCGCCGCCCCACATGCGGCGCAGCAAACGTCTGAATCGATCGCCCCCGCACAAACCCATGGGCCGCCCCATGCACCGGCACCCGCTCCAAAATCTCCCGCAACACCTGCCTCTGCAGCAGCTTCAACCGGTCTTTCGGCGCCTCAATCAGCCGCACCCCGCCCGCAGTCTTGGCGTGGAACCGGTAGTGATAGTGCGCCAATGCTTCAGCGGCACCTCTTCGCAACGCGAGTCCCTTCAAGTCGGCAAACCACTCCAACTCCCCGGCATCCAGCCGCAGCCACCGCGCCAGCTCGCCCACCGTGCAGATCGCCGGAACACCCCACCCCGCCGCCACCGCCGCCGGCTGCATCGCGTTGCCATCCACCATCAACGCAGGCCTCACTCCGCTGCGCTGCAGCGTCTTCCACGACCGCTGCGCCCACCGGTCCGCAGCCAGAAACGCCTCAACCTCTACCAGTCGGGGCCTTAGCGCACTCCGCGTCATGCGCCAGGCGAGATATCGCTCGGCTAACTCATCCGCGAAGCGCCGCACACGCAGCAATACCTTCGCCGAATCAGTGAGCGCTCCAGAACCTTCCAGCCCCTGCTTCTCCGTAAGTGCAGCCACCACGCGCGCAGCTATCGCCTCACGCTCAGCCGCGCCCGCACCCAAGGCTCGTCCCAGCCCGCGCAGCTCAGCCGCAGCCCCTCCCCGCCACTCCGAATTGTTCTGAGAAGACAGTGGGCGCTCCAACGAAGCTCTCCCTGCGTGAGAAGACGTGCGCCCGTGCGCACTGCGCTCTCATGCGACGAAATTCCAGCTCGACAAGTTCCCCCGGGGTATCCCCGGAGAGGCAGCAACAGCACCCGAAAGCGCCACCACAACCAGGCTTGGAGCACCCACCATCCCCAGCAGCATACCACCGAAAGAGATCCGCTTCCGCCACCCCATTCACCTCCACACGCCTGCCGATAAGCACAGTTCCATCCACGGAATCCATATCCCGAATACTTCTCCCGCCAGAAATGTCTTACACTGACCCGGCATGGACACCCAATTTATCCGCGCCCTCAAACTCGCTCTCCCCGCACTCCTCGCCGCGTCCTCCATCGCCCACGCCCAGAGTCAAATCACGCCCCCACCCTTCCCGCTCACGGAAAAAGGTCTGGTCATCTCCCGCCCCACTCAATCGCAGCAACCCTTCACCGTAGCCGGCCCCCGTGGGATCCTCGTCGGCACCCAGGACGGCCAGTTCGAATCCTGGATCCTCCCCGTAAAACTCCTCTCCCACCTCACCATCGAAGCCAACGTCGAAGGCTACGCCGTTCCCATCCCCGTCAACCCCCAGTCCGCCAATATCGAAGTCCGCCCCGACCACACCACCATCACCTACAGCCATGCAGCCTTCACCCTCCGCCAGATCATGTTCTCGCCGGATGCTCCTGAGCTCCCGGCTGGGTCACGCGAAACGGCTGCCCCACGCACCGGCCCAATCGTCCTCTTCCAGATCGACGCCCTCCACCCGGTAGACTTCGTCTTCCGTTTCACTCCCGAAATGCGCTGGATGTGGCCCAAACGCAACGACGGCATCCCCGGCCCCGACTGGGTCAAGTTTCCGTGGACGCCCACTTCTGCACCGGCCTCCGCACCAGCCTCAGCAACGACCTCCGAAGTCCCGCCGCCCGCGCAGGGCTACTACACCCTGCACATGGACTACCCCGACCTCGCCGGAGCCGTCACCATCCCCACCGCCACCCCCGGCATCATGGCCCCCTACCAGGAGCGTCCCCAGGTCCACCCCCTGGAGCTCCGCCTTCACTACGATCCCAAACGCGACGGGACTGGCCAGTCCGCCAGGTATTTCCCACTCCTGATGGCCGTCGGCACCACCAGGGAAACCTCCACCGATGCCGCCCTCGGCGCAGCTCTCCGCAGCCTCAACGCCAGCATCCCGGAGGCCTGGAAAGCCCACGCCGCAGCCTATGAAAAGCTTTTTGCCGAAAGCACCAGCATCGAAACCCCCGACAAGGCCCTCAACGAAGCCTTCCAGTGGGGCGTAGCCTCCATCGAACAACTCAAAGCCCATGAGTTCACTAGCAATCAAGATGCCCTCGTAGCCGGCTACTACGCCAGCGCCGACAGCGCCCGCCCCGGCTTCGGCTGGTTCTTCGGCCGCGACGCCCTCTACACCCTCTATGCCGTCAACTCCTTCGGCGACTTCGCCCTCACCCGCGCCGAGCTCGAATTCCTCATCCACCGCCAGCGCGCCGACGGTAAGATCATGCACGAATACTCCCAGACCGCCGGCGATGAATCCGTCAACTGGAAACAGTTCGGCTACATGTGGGCCGCCGCCGATGCCACCCCGCTCTTCCTCATGGCCATGCGCGACTACTACCGCAGCAGCGGCGATACAGCCTTCCTGCAAAAGCACAAAGAAGCCATCGAGAAAGCCTGGGCCTTCGAAACCGACCCAGCCCACGACACCGACCACGACGGCATCTACGACAACTCTCAGGGCACAGGCTGGGTAGAATCCTGGCCCTCTGACGAAGGCCAAAGCGCCATGCCCCACCAGGAAATCTACATGGCCGCCCTGGACGAACAGGCCAGCTTGGCCTATGCCGACATTGAGCAAGCTCTCAGTAATCAGCCAAAGACCCCGTCCGCAAATAGCCAGCTGCAAATGAAGGCAGAGCTAACCGCTTCATACGCCGCCATTCGCGCCAAGGAGCGCGCAGCAGGCATTAAGGCCACCATCGAGCAGGAGTACTACGACAAAGAAAAAGGCTGCTACGCCTTCAGCCACAACCCGCCCACAGACCCCCGCGGCGAAACCGACCACACCACCACCATCTACCCCGCAATAGCCTGGTGGGACTACAACCAATCCTCGTCGGCGACTGCCCCTCCAGGCGACCCGGCTTTAGGCGATTCGGCTTCTAAGGTAGGCCGGGGATTTATCCCCGGCAATAAGGCGGGAAGAATATCCGGGGCTTTAGCCCCTGAGGTGAGCTTTTCTCCCCAACCGATAAGCCCCCTAGCCCACCCCGAAACCTGCCTGGCCAACTTCGCCAGCCCCCAACTCGACACCGACTGGGGCACCCGCGACGTAGCCTCCAACGAGCCCATCTACGACGGCATGAGCTACCACCAGGGCTCCGTCTGGCCCCTCTTCACCGGCTGGGCCGCCCTCGCCGAATATCGCGCCAACCAGCCCCTCGCCGGCGAACAGCTCCTCATGCAAAACGCCGACCTAACCTGGGCCCAGGACCCCGGCGCCGTCACCGAACTCCTCTCCGGCGACTACTTCGTCCCCTTCGGCCGCAGCACCAGCCACCAGCTCTGGTCCAGCGCCATGGTCATCACCCCCACCCTGCGCGGCCTCTTCGGTATCAGCCTGGACGCAGCCACAAACACCATCACAGTCAACCCCCACCTCCCCGCTAACTGGGACCACGCCACGATTCGCAACCTTCATTTGGGCAAGCAGGAGGTTAATATCCAGTTCTCACGCGAAGGCGACCTCTTAAGAGTCACTGCCCAGTCGCCGAACGGACAGCCCTTCGATCCGCAAGTTCGGCTTCGAAGCGACCTAGCAGGATCTCGATCGCCAAGAAGGCCAAGTGCTCGCGATGAAGAGATTGTGATACCTCAACCTACAGTCGAGGTAGTGCTTCCCGCCCATGCACTACCCGCCCCGGGTTCGCGTCCAGAGCAAATTAAGATTGTCTCTTCGCAATACGGCACACGGAGCCTTACGCTCAAGGCCCAAGGCCCACCAAACAGTACTGTCCGGTTGATTCTGACCCACGCTACAGGCATCTATCCAAAATTCACTGTTCTCAATCAGCAGGAGCATCCTGACGGTAAAGTACTGACATCGTTTAACGACCGGGCACTGTCGCATGCCGACGAGCCAATAAGCGTGTTTCTCCACTTCCCTCAGGGCCAAGGCTGGCAAACCCTCGAATTCACCCTAACCTGGTAACCACCCCAACTCCGGGAGCCCCACCTTCGCCACGCATTTGTCTTTGTGGCTAAGGTGGGCCTATTGCGTGCGCAGCACCAACCTGCCCCTGCCTCATTCAGACCAGCCCCCAACCCCAAAACTCATTACCATCAACAAAATAGGCTCGGCTGTTGCACGTACGCATCACAGATATGCGGCGCCGCATCCGACGTCACAGATAGCTGTCATATTCCAGAAAGTGGGTTCCCCTCCATGCGAGCAATTCTGAAAGCCCTGCCCGCCTTTGCCTTCCTCGCTCTCGCCATTCCCTCCCGCGCCCAGCAACCCGATCCCGCGCAGTCCACCCCAACGCCAGTCCAGACGCCAGTCCAGACGCCAACCCAGCCCTCCGAACCGCTCCCCGACGCCCCAGGCCAGACCATCGTCGCCCGGCCACTCGACACACCCGCTGCGCCCTCCGCGCCTCCCATCGACATCACACTCGGCATGCGATTCCGCTACGAAGCCCACACCACCTTCGGCCCCGCCGCCTTTCTCGTTCCCGCCGCCTCCACGGGCCTCATCATGGCCCACCCGCCCGACCACTACCCCCGCGAATGGTCCGACGGCGGCGGCGCCTTTGGCCGCAACTACGGCGCGGAACTCGTCCGCCACACCGCCAGCGGCCTCACCCACTTCTCCGTAGCCGCCATCGACCATGAAGACCCCCGCTACTACGCCAGCACCAGCACCCATTACGGCACTCGCGTCCTCCACGCCCTCGCCTTCACCGTCGTCAACCGCTCCGTCTCCGGCCGCCGCACCTTCGCCCTCAGCAACTTCGCCGGAGCCACCGCCGGCGGCTTCATCGGCATGGCCATCTACCCTGATCACTTCAATGACACCACCCAGGCCTACCAGCGCGCAGGCATCGAACTCACCACCTTCGTCGGCCACAACCTCACCGCCGAGTTCGCCCCCGAAATCTCCCATCTCCTCCACAAATTGCACCTCCCCGACCGCGTCGCCGACGCCGTCCTCCCCGACGACATCCACCGCTAGACAGCGCATAGAAATCTCAGCTCGGCATTCACTCAAGCCCCAGGCGCAGTCAGCCTGGGGCTTTTTGCCGTCAAGAAGAATCTTCCTCTTGACAATCAAGAGGAACCTGTAGTCTCCTCTAGCTAATCAAGAGGAGACCAAAGCAATGCCCGAATCCCCCACGCCCGGCCAGGCTCTCGACCAGTCACCCGATCGATCACTGGATATGGTCCAGGGCACCCTCGAAATGCTCATCCTCAAAACCCTCGCGCTCGAGCCCAACCACGGCTACGGCGTAGCCCTGCGCATCGAGCAAATCTCCCAGGGCGTCTTCAAAGTCAACCCCGGCTCCCTCCTGCCTGCCCTAAGCCGCATGGAGCGCGCCGGCCACGTCCACTCCGAGTGGCGCGCCACAGAAAACAATCGCCGCGCCAAGTACTACTCCTTAACCCCAACAGGCCACAAAGCCCTCAAAACCGAAACCAATCAATGGGCGCGCCAGCAAGCCGCCATCACAGCAATCCTCGAATCCTGAGAAATCGCCGTTGCCGTTGCACTTGCATTTGCCTTCGCAATTGCTCTTGCACTTGCACTTGCACTTGCACTTGCTCCTGCTCTTGCTCTTGCTTTTACTTTTGCTTTTCTTGTTTGTCATTCCCGAAGGGAATCTGCTTCTGCCGTTGCACTTGCCTTTCCTCCTGTCATCCCCCTCAGCGGAATCCGCTGTTAGCTGTTCGCTGTTAGCTGTTAGCTGTTCGCTGTTAGCTCTTGCCGTATCACCCGCTGTCACCGCAGTTCGTTCCACCGGCAGCAGCAACAAGGAGCCCAGCCCCGGAGACCACAAAATGAGCCTGAAGAACCTGACCACCGGCCTCAAATCCCTCCTCCAGAAACCCCGCGTAGACCGCGAACTGGAAGAAGAACTCGACACCTACCTCGAAGCCTCCGCGCACCACAAGCAGCAGAACGGCATGAGCGCCGCCGAAGCCCGCCGCGCCGCCAAGGTCGAGCTGGGCAGCCGCACCGCCGTCAAACATCAGGTCTGGTCCTCCCGCTGGGAATCCTCCCTCGACAGCATCCTTCAGGACATCCGCCTGAGCCTCCGCAGCATGATCAAAACCCCCGGCTTCACGCTCATCGCCCTGCTCTCGCTAGCCCTCGGCATCGGCGCTAACACGGCGATTTTCACGCTGATCCACCAGGTCATGCTCCGCAACCTCCCCGTCCAGAAACCCGAGCAGCTCGTCACCATGGGCCGCTCCACCGGCGGCGGCATCAACGGCGGCATGGACATCGGCTTCAACGACCTCGTCACCTGGGACTTCGCCCGCCAGCTCGAAGCCAACCCCGGCCCCTTCCAGGGCGTAGCCGCCTACTCCAGCTTCGCCCCTGGAGTGAGCGTCCGTGACCTGCAGAGCTCCAGCGCCACCAGCAACACCCCAGCCCAGCAGCTAGCCGCCAGCATGGTTTCCGCCAACTATTTCACCGTCCTCGGCGCCACCCCCATCCTCGGCCGCACCTTCCTCCCCTCCGAAGTCTCCTCCCCCGGCAGCGCCGCCGTCGTCATCCTCGGCTACCACTACTGGCAACAGCAGCTCGCCTCCGACCCCGCCATCCTCGGCAAAACCCTCCTCATCAATGCCACGCCCTTTCAGGTCATCGGCGTCATGGGTCCCAACTTCCTCGGCATCAAGCCCGACATCCACCCGCCCGACATGTGGGTCCCCATCACAATGGAGTCGCAGATCCTCCTCCAGCCGCCCTTCCTCCAGCCCCGCGGCATCCTCTTCCTGCATCTCTTCGCCCGCCTCGATCCCGCGACCTGTCGCGAACCCAGCGGCTCGCCTTGCACTTCAAACTATGCCCAACTATGGTTCGACAACCAACTCCGCGCCTACATCCGCGCCGGAGAGGGCGGCACCATCTCCCCCGACCGCCAGCAGGAGATCGACCACGCCACCATGAAGCTCCTCCCCGGCGCCCACGGTGTCTCCTACCTCAGTGCCCGCTACGGCGACGCCCTCAACGTCCTCCTGGTCGTCACCGCGCTCGTCCTCCTCATTGCCTGCGCAAACCTCGCCAACTTCCTCCTCGCCCGCGCCGCTACCCGCCAGCGCGAAATCGCCACCCGCCTGGCCCTCGGCTCCAGCCGCTCCCGTATCATCCGTCAGAGCCTCATCGAAACCCTCCTGCTCTCCCTCTTTGGCGGCCTGCTCGGCCTCGCTCTCGCCTTCGCCGCCACCCGCGCCCTCATCGCCTTCGTCACCGAGGGCGCTGAATTCACCCCGCTCAGTCCCATCCCCGACGCCCCCGTCCTCTTCTTCACCCTGGGCGTCTCCCTCGTCACCGGACTCCTCTTCGGCCTCGGCCCCGCCATCGCCACCGCCCGCTCCATGAAAGCCGGCGCAGCCCAGTCGCTCTCCTCCAACACCCGCGCCACCACCGGCAGCCGCTCCGCACGCCTCTTCCCGCGCATCCTGGTCACCGCCCAGATCATGCTCTCGCTCTTACTGCTGATCGGCGCCGGCCTCTTCCTCCGCTCCCTCAACAACCTCCAGGCCCAGGACTACGGCTTCGAGCGCACCCACATGCTCCTCGCCCAGATCAACCCCGCCCTAGGCGGCTACACCCCCGAACGCACCCCAGCCCTCAACCAGACCATCCTTGAACGCCTCGAAGCCATGCCCGGCGTCCGCTCCGCCTCGCTCTCCGAAACCCCGCCCATCAGCGGTGGCACTTGGGGCGGCGGCATCGTCATCCCCGGTTACACCCCTGCTCCCAAGGAAGACATGACCAGCGTGCTCAACCGCGTCTCCGGCCACTTCTTCGAAACCACCGGTATCCAGATCGTCGCCGGCCGCCCCATCAACCCCAGCGATTCCGCCACCAGCCCAAAAGTTGCCGTCATCAGCGAATCCATCGCCCAACGCTACTTCCCCAAAGGCGACGCCGTAGGCCGCACCCTCAAGATCGACTTCGACGACATGCCCGGCCCCTACCAGATCGTCGGCATCGCCCGCGACAGCCGTTCCGGCAACCCCCGCGACCCCGCACCCCGACCCACCACCTACCTCGCCCTCACCCAGATGAAAGGCACCAACGCCGCCGCCAGCACCATCGAAGTCCGCACCACCGCCGACCCCGAAAAATCCATCGCCGACCTGCGCCGCACCATCACCCAGATCGACCCCAACCTCCCCGTCGCCGAAATCCGCACCATCCGCGAACAGATCGGTAGCATGATGAGCCAGGAACAGCTCTTCTCCACGCTCACCACCATCTTCTCCGCGCTCGCCCTGCTGCTGGCCGCCATCGGCCTCTACGGCGTCATCAGCTACTCCGTAGTCCGCAGGACCAATGAAATCGGCATCCGCCTCGCACTCGGCTCCCAAACCACCGCCGTCCTCTGGATGATCCTCCGCGAATCACTCGTCCTCCTGGCAGTAGGCCTGACCCTCGGTCTGCCACTCACCATTGCGTTAACGCGCCTGATCCGCCAGCAACTCTTCGGCCTAACCGTCCTCGACCCCACCACCTTCGCCACCGCCATAGCAGTAGTAGCAGCCATGACCGTGTTAGCAGCCTGGCTCCCAGCCCGCCGCGCCGCCAGAGTCGACCCAATGCAAGCCCTCCGCTGCGACTAACCAGTGGGTGCTATTGCTCTTGCAGTTGTAGTTGCTTCTTGGTTTGTCATTCCCGAAGGGAATCCGCTGTTGCAACTCCAGACTCAAAACCACCAGAGCGCAGCCCAGCAAGCGCCACCACAAATCCAGCTAACTTGCCAACTCGCTAACGCGCGAAGCGCGCTAACCCGCTAAACGTAACTAAGCCACCAATGCCGGTGCGTTCTCTTATACCCGCTGAACCACCGGCAGCTGCCATCCCCAGCCGGCCGGCGCCGTAGCTAGAAATTGACATTCTTTCTCATTGCCAATCCCTCGCATCACTCCTACAATCATCGCGGTCAGAAAGTAGCCGGCCACCATCCCCGCAATCGTCACCGCCTCTCCGGCCCCCACACACATCACCAAGGGAGAACCACCGTGACGTCGAGTCTTACTCCACGCATGCTTTCCTGCGCCCATTTCCACAAGGCATTCTTCGCTCTCGTTCTAATCGGCGCATCCGCTGCCTCAGCCTCTGCCGCAACCCTCTGCGTTAATCACGGCGGCACTTCAGGCTGTTGGTCCACCATCGGCGCTGCCGTAGCCGCAGCCGCCCCCGGCGACACCATCACCGTCGCCGCCAGCACCTACAACGAAGACGTCCACATCACCAAGTCCCTCTCGCTCGTAGGCGACCCCTTCAACCCGCCCACCATCGACGCAGCCGGCAAAAACAACGGCATCTTCGTCGACGGCATGGCCGCCGCGCCACTCGCCGGCATCGCCAACGTCACCGTCTACGGCTTCAAAGTCGAGCATGCCAACTACGAGGGCATCCTCGTCGCCAACGGCAACAACATCACCATCACCGGCAACCACGTCCTCAACAACAACAAGGCGCTCAAGCCGGGAGAATCCGCGTGCGCAGGCATTCCTTCCTTTGAAACCAGCGAAGCGATGGACTGCGGCGAAGGCATCCACGTCATCTCCTCCAACCACTCCTCGCTCGTCCGCAACCTCGTCGAAGACAACTCCGGCGGCATCCTCATCACCGACGAAACCGGACCCACCTCCGACAACCTCGTCGACGGCAACGTCGTCCATGACAACGGCTACGCCTGCGGCATCACCCTCGCCAGCCATCCCAACGCCATCGGCGGACTGCCCTTCGGCATCACCCACAACACCATCGCGAACAACCAGTCCTACCACAATGGCTTGCTGCTTCCCGGCGCAGGCGCAGGCGTGGGCATCTTCGCCCCCGGCCCCGGCAACAGCAACACCGCCAACGTCGTCACCGGCAACACCCTCTGGGGCAATGGCCTTCCCGGCGTCACCATGCACATCCACGGCTACGCACCCATGGCGCCACCCGTCAGCCTCAACGACAACGTCATCATCGGCAACCACATCCACGGCAACGCCGCCGACACAGCCGATGCCCACACCCCCGGCAGCACCGGCATCAACATCTACTCCGCCGCCCCCATCACCGGCATCGTCATCGCCAACAACGACTTCAGCGACGAGTCCATCGACATCGCCTTCAGCGCCCCGGCCGGCTACATCACCGCCCACTTCAACGACTTCGACGCAGCAGGCATAGGCATCCTCAACCAGGGCTCCGGCTGGGTCGACGCCACAGAAAACTGGTGGAACAGCGCAGCCGGCCCATCCCCCTCCGGCGCCACCACCTCAGGCCCCAGCATCAACACCACCCCCTGGCTCCCTTACGCCTATAACTCCTACTAACTGCTCAACTCAATGAACGCCGTTGCTGGCGTAGTTGCCGTTGTTGTTGCTCTCGTCCTTGCACTTGCTCTTGCTTTTCTTGTTGTCATTCCCGAAGGGAATCTGCTTCTGCCTTTCCGGAGGGAGCAATAGCCTTCAGGACACAGAATCCGAATCCAAAGAAAGGAGGGGCTTAAGTCCCGGGAGTTGCTCACTCGACAAGCCCCTTCAACTCCGCAGCATTCCCCAACCCCGCCCCCGCAGCCGTGTTATCAAAAATCACCCAACTCTCCCCGTCCGGATAACTCCTCAACTCCCCAACCAGCCCCTGAAGCCGCTCCGAATCATAAGGCGACCAGTAAGTCCGCGGCGACCCATGCCACCGGTAATACCGCACCCCCAAATCCCCACCCGGCCGCGCAGCCAGCGGAGACCCAGCAGGCGGATCAGCCGCCACCCGCCCCACCCCAAACTCCCGAAGCAACCGCTCCGCCTCGCCCGTAAACCAACCCGCATGACGAGGCTCCAGCACCACCGCCCCCGCATACACCTCGCGCACAGTAGCAAAGAACTCCCGTGCCACCCCTGCCTCAAACCCGCCCTTCGGCGGCAGCTGAAACAACACCGGCCCCAGCTTCTCCCCCAGCCCCGCCACCTGCCCAAAGAACTCCACCAGCAACCCGCCGCAATCCACCAGCTTCGCCGCATGCGTAACTGCCTTCGGCGCTTTCACCGCAAACCGGAAGTCCGCAGGCACAGCAGCCGCCCACCGCGCCCATGTAGCAAACTTGTGCGGACGGTAAAACGAAGAATTCACCTCCACGCAGTGCATCGCCGCCGCGTACCGCTCCAGATGAGTACCCTGCCGCGTACCCACCGCACCGCAAAGCCCGGCATGCTCCCGAGGCACATTCCATCCCGCCGTCCCAATCCGCACCATTCCCATGCAATCTGAGATGCACCCAGCCCCAGGCCGGAGTTATCCTTCCCCCATGCCGCGCCCTCCGAGCTCCGCACCCAAACCAAAGCGCAAACCCATCCCTTACCCCTTCATCCAGGAATCCCTGACCGAGCTCGAACCCGAAATCCGCCCCATGTTCGGCGCCCACGCCATCTACATCGGCGACAGGATCGTCCTCATGCTCCGCGACAGCCTCAAACACCCCGAAGACAACGGCTTCTGGCTCGTCTTTTCCGAAACAGCCTTCGCAGAAAACACCCCCAACCTGAAGACCCTCCGCAAAGAATTCCCCTCCATCCGCAAGATCAAGCTCCTCGGCGAAGTCATCCAGCACTGGCTGCTCATCCCCTCCGACAGCCCCCACTTCGAATCCGACTCCATGCACGCCGCAGACCTGGTCCTCGCCCACGATCCCCGCATAGGCCGCATCCCCGAATCCCGCAAATCCAAACAGAAAAAGACCACTCCTCCAAACCGCAACCGATAACCCATAACCAGATCCCCCGCGCCCCATCGCAGCTTCCATCAACAACGAACATGCCAGGCCCGCTAATCCCTAATCCCTAATCCCTAATCCCTGTTCCCTAATCCCTGTTCCCTGTCTCCACCGTGCTACCCTGAATCCCAATCCAGCCCACAAAGGGAAGGGAACCCATGATCCACGGCAACTGGGCACTCTGGCTTCGCGTCCTCCTCTACATCCACATCACCGCCGGAGGCATCGCCTTCCTCTGCGCGCCCGTCGCCCTCCTCACCAAGAAAGGCGGCCAGAACCATCGCCAGTGGGGCAAAGTCTACTTCTGGGGCATGGCCACCGTCGCCGTGACCGCCATCACCCTCTCCTTCGCCCTGCCCATCTTCTTCCTCGCCATGGTCGCCGTCTTCAGCTTCTACGCGTCGTTCGCAGCCTACCGCGTCCTCTATCTCAAAGACATGTACAAAGGCCAGAAGCCGCAGCTCGTCGACTGGCTCGCAGCCATCATCACCATCGCGTCGAGCGCGTTTCTGTGCCTGTGCGGATTCCTCTACCCGCGCCAGATGGGCGTAGGCATCATCCAGATAGCAGGCCACAAGATCAGCATCGTCTCCATTGTCTTCGGATTCCTCGGCATGCGTCTCGGCAGCCTATCTCTGCGCCAATTCCTCAAGCCGCCAACGCAACGCATGTTCTGGTGGTTCTCCCACATGCAAGGCATGATCGCCAGCTACATCGCCGCCATGACCGCCTTCTCAGCAGTCAACCTCGGCCACTGGTTCGGAGCAGCCTGGTGGGTCTGGCTCTGGCCCACCATCCTCGGCGTCCCAGCCATCGCCATCTGGTCCAACTACTACGAAAAGAAATTCACCCCAAAACAAAAGGCCACAGCAGCCAGCGCATAAACGCGCCACCACTCCTACCCTTCTGGTTGTCATTCCCGAAGCGAATCTGCTTCTGTCTTTGCACTTGCTTTTGCTTTTCTATCTGTTATTCCCTTCAGGGGAATCTGCCCTTGCCCTTGCCCTGGCGTTTCTATCTGTCACCCCTGAAGTTGAATCTACCGTTGCCGTCGCAAGCAGCGCCAAAGGCGCGTCGCCATACCAGCCCAGCCCAACGGGCTGGGTAAACAAGCACAAGAACCACTAGGGCTGAAAGCCCGCTCGATTCCGTGTAAAGCACGAACCACACACTAATCCCTATTCCCTAGTCCCTGCCGATAAGCCACCAGCAAGTCCAAAGCAGAACTCTGCCGCGCCGCATCCGCCAGATCAAACGGCCCACCCCAGAAAATCCCCAGCTGATCCTCACCATTCCGATCCTTGGTCCAGATCAACTCCGCATTCTTCCGCACAAACTCCCGATAGCCACGCAGCTTCACACGCCCATTCAAAATCATCAGATTCCGCGCCAGTATCCCCTTGAACTGCGGCACATCCCCACCATCATGCGCGTTCTCCAGCTCCCCCAGCGCCCCATTCGGATCCTTCAGCGCAACCATGGCAGCCTCAGCAATCGCCTTCGCGATCTTCAGCGCCCCGCCATCGGAATGCCCAGCCTTCTTCTCCGCCGCCACCATCTCCACAATCCCGCCCAGAATCACACCCTGGTTATACGTCCACGTCCGCTGCCCATTGTTCGTGCACTTACCCGGGTCCTTCATCTTCAACCCATCGTTAATGAGACTCGAAGAATTGATCATCCCCGACCCCTTAAACCACACCCATTCCTTGCGCATCCACTCGAGCGCCTCATCCCTCTGCGCAGCATCCTTCTCACGATTGGCCAGCGAAGCCGCCACCGAAAGAAACAGCTCATTCTCAATCGCGTTCTTGTCCTTGTTATCCTTGCTCCACCAAACCCCGCCGCCACAGCTCTCCGTCTCCCAGCCAAGCTGCATGTCCTTGAAGATCGACCACGCCTGCCGCAGGTACTTCTGATCGCCGGTAAGGTCGTAAACATCCACCCACGCCAGCGCCCACCAGCCCTCATCGTCGTAATATTTGTTCAGAAAACCCACCGCCCCATCCGGCCCCGTCTGCGCCTTCTCCAGCGTGTTCGCAAACACCGGCACAAACTCCTTCGTCCCCGCCACGCGACTGTAGTTCGCCAGAGTAGTAATCGCATTCGCCGAGTTCCACCACCCCGTCGACTTATAAATCCCCGTCTCCGGCACATACCACTTCTGCAGCACCGCGACAGCCTTCGCAACATCCACGCCCGATACCTGCGCCCGACCCACACCAGCCATCACAAAAGCCAGCACCACCACAAAAAAAGTCCGAATCCTCATAACGCCAAAAATACCACGCCAAACAGACCCAGTACGCACCAGAACAATACCGCTAACTTGCTGACTCGCTACGTGCCGAAGGCACGCTAACTCGCTGCCTTTATGTACACTGTTCTCCTAAAACCACAAGGAGCCACTTATGCCTCCAGAATCCAATTACGACCCAAGAATCGACATCTACATCAACAAGGCCAAACCCTTCGCCCAGCCCATCCTCCACCACCTCCGCGAACTCGTCCACAAAGCCTGCCCAGGCGTCGTCGAAACCATCAAATGGTCCCGCCCCTTCTTCGAATACAAAGGCGCCATCCTCGCTAACATCTCCGCCTTCAACGAGCACTGCAGCTTCGGCTTCTGGGGCGAAGAAATCGGCGCCGTCCTCCGCGAAGCCAAGCTCGTCCAGGACGGCGGCATGGGCTCCCTAGGCCGCATCACCAACATCGCCGACCTCCCGCCCAACAAGCAGATGCTGGCCCTCCTCAAACAAGCCACAGCCTTCATCGACAACGGCACCTACACCAGTCCCATCGCCGCAAGAAGCAAACTGAACAAGGTAGTCAAAGCCCCCAAGCCAGCCCCCGAAGTTCCCACCGAATTCACGCAAGCCCTCAAAGCCAACAAAGCCGCCGGCAAAGTCTTCGCGGCCTTCAGCCCCAGCTGCAAACGCGAATACACTGAATGGATCGCCGACGCCAAGCGCGAGGAAACCAAACAAAAACGCATCCAGCAAGCCATCGAATGGATCGCAGAAGGCAAGCAGCGCCACTGGAAATACCAGAACAGCTAACCGCAACCGATAACGGGAACTGCCGCTCCGTCATCGCTTCTTTTAGTTGTCATTCCCGTAGGGAACCTGCTTCTGCCGTTGCCTTTGCTTTTGCTCTTGCCTTTGCTCTTCTTTCTGTCATTCCCTCTGGGAATCAGCTGTTCCACACCAACCGCAAGCAATGAAAGCCGCTCTGATGCAATGCCCTAACTGCGCAGCCCAGATAACCTCAGGCCAATCCATCTGCCCCCAATGCAGCGTCGACCTTATCGCGCCGCCGCCACCACCCCCGCCGGTCTCCGCCCAACCCAGACCCATTCGCTTCGCCTTCACGGTACTCGCTCTGCTCGCCGGAATCGTGCTCATCGCCTGGTCCACCTTCCTCCGCTATCACCGCGACCTGACCGGCGAAGCCATGGGCTACTTCCTCGGCAGCCTCCTTCTCCCGTTCCTCATCGCCTACGCCATAGCAGGCGCCAAACGCCGCCGCAACGGTCTCTGGTTCTCCCTCGCCTTCTTGGCACTTGCCATCATTGCTTCCTTTTCGGCATTCGTAGGCCGTGAAGCAAGCCTCGCCGACCTGCCCAAAGACCAGATGCTCGAAACCCTCGCCGGCATCCGCCCACTCCCCGTCAATGCCCCGGATTACGACAGGAAAACCGTGGCCACAACGTCGCAGCTATTTGCCGAAATGCGGCAGATCAGCGTCGACTACAACGCCCGCCAATCCCAACTCAACCAACAGTTCCCCAAACTCTACGCTCTCCAAACCTTCGCCAGCCGGTCCGCTCTCGAGCACGCTCGTAGCGTCGTCCAACAGAAACTCACCCTCGACGAGGACACCTCACAGAAGTTTCAACATTTCCCCGACATGCTCCGCTCTCATCTTCAGAACTCAGGGCTCTCCAAGGCAGACCAGCAGGACTTCATCGCCAGTGTTGAGAGCACCTTCAGCACCTCCTCTGTCATGCAGGCTCGCGCCGACATGTTGACTGCTGAACGAAAATGGGCAATGGCGAGTTTTGATCTCTATGATTTCTCCATGCAACACCTGAACGAGATGTCCGTTGGCAAAACCTCCATCGTCATCAGCTCCGCCGATACGAAAAAACAATTCGATAGCCGCTATGCTCAGGCTCTCAAGCTGCGCAACGAGTTCAACGCATCCGCTGCCAATCTCGCCAGGACACGGGACGCATACATGGCATCGCAGGGCATCAAGCTCTCCGATGTTGGTCTCAAGAAGTAAACAAGACCTTTATCGCTTCTTTTGACTGCGGTTGTTCTCCCGGTTGTTCTTCCCGGTTGTTCTTCCCGTTGCCTTTGTGGTTGTCATTCCCGAAGAGAACTCTGCTGTTGTCTTGCGGTTAAGCAGAGAAGATGCGGGCTCTCCATCCTTTGCGCCTTATGCAAAGGGTGGGAACTAAGCAAGCATCCCCAATCGTGTAGGAAGCACATATCGAAACGAGCAGGGCATTGTTCTCCCCCGAATAGCCTCGCAGAAGAAAGAGGGCTTCAGCCCCGGGCTCTTCCGCTATCATCCAACCCATCAGGAGAACCATGCCAAAACTTCATCTCCTCCCCCTGCTTCTCTTCGCCCTCGCCATCCCCACCCATGCACAGGAATCCATGGAGCACATGGATCACGGCAACCACCTCGGCACAGTCCACTTCGCCACCACCTGCGCTCCCACAGTCCAGCCCGACTTCGACCGCGCCGTAGCCTTAATGCACTCCTTCCAGTTCGCCCGCGCCATCCAGTCCTTCAACACCATCCTCACGCAGGACCCGACATGCTCCATGGCCAACTGGGGCATCGCCCTCAGCAACTGGGGCAACCCCTTCGGCGCAGGCCAGAAAGCCCAGGCCCAGCTCGACCTCGGCCTCAAAGCCATCGAAGCCGCCCGCGCCCAGCACCCCAAATCTCCCCGCGAAAACGCGTACATCGAAGCCGCAGCCATTCTCTACACCGGCACAGCCACCATCCCCCAGCACGCCCGCATGGTCGCCTACGAAAAAGCCATGGCCACCCTGAGCGCCACCTATCCCGAAGACACCGAAGCCGCCATCTTCTACGCCCTCTCACTCGCCGCCGCCGCCGACCCCGCCGACAAGACCTACGCCGACCAGCTCAAAGCCGGAGCCATCCTCGACAAGCTCTTCGCCCAATACCCCGACCACCCCGGCCTCGCCCACTACATCATCCACACCTACGACGTCCCCGCCCTCGCCGGCCGCGCCGTCAACGCCGCCCAGCGCTACGGAGCGATTGCTCCGGACACGGCCCACGCCCTCCACATGCCCTCCCACACCTTCACCCGCGTCGGCAACTGGCAAGCCTCCATCGACACCAACATCCTCTCCGCCCAATCCGCCCGCCGCTTCCATCAGCCCGCCGACGAGCTCCACGCCGATGACTACCTCGTCTACGCCTATCTCCAGACCGGCCAGAACAAAGCCGCCCTCGCCACCGTCCAGTCCGCCAATGAAGTATTCACTCACTTCGACCCCAAGATGACCGTAGGCGGAGCCGCCGGCCCATCTGCAGCCTACTTCGCCCACGCCGCCATCCCCGCCCGCTACGCCCTAGAACGTGGCGACTGGCCCGCCGCCGCCAGGCTCGAAGTCCTACCCACCGCCTTCGCCTACACCGACGCCATCACCTGGTTCGCCCGCGGCCTCGGCGCTGCCCACATCAACGACATAGAAGCCGCCAAATCAGCCATAGCCGCGTTAGCAGATATCCACGACAAACTCGCAGCCGCCAAAGAGATGTACTGGGCCATCCAGGTAGAAATCCAGCACCAGGAAGTAGTAGCCCAGCTAGCCTTCGCGCAAGGCGATAAAGCCACGGCCATCGCCACCATGCGCGAAGCCGCCACCTACGAGGACAAGACAGAAAAGAACGCGGTAACCCCCGGCCCATTAGCCCCAGCCAGAGAACTGCTAGCCGAACTCCTGCTAGCCAACAACCAGCCAGCAGAAGCCCAGAAGGAATTCGAAGCCACATTAGCCAAAGAACCCAACCGCCTCCGCTCATTAGCAGGCGCAACAAAAGCAGCCGAGGCCGCCGGCAACAAAGCAGCAGCTCAGCTCCACCAAACCCAACTAGAAAAAATCACAGCAAAATCCGACCGCTAGCGCTGTTGTCCCGCGCTCGTCTTTGCCTTTGCCGCTGCCTTTTTTGTTTGTCATTCCCGAAGGGAATCTGCTGTTGCATTTGCTTTGCTCTGTGCAGTTGCCTTGCCTTTCTGTCTGCATCGATCGAAACAACCGCCGCTGACTTGCTGACTCGCTAACGTGCCGAAGGCACGCTGACTTGCTGCCTCGACGCGTTATCCTGTCCACAACCGCATAGGAGCCAAATCTTGATTCCCAAAACGCCCCGCAAATTCCTACCGCTATTCCTGGCCCTCGCAACCCTCCCAGCAGCCGCCCAGCAGACCCTGAACCTCATCCCCTACCCCAGCTCCCTCCAGCAAACCCCCGGCTACCTCCCGCTGGACAAAAATTTCCACGCCACCACCAACCACCCCGAAGACCCCCGCCTCCAGGGCGCATTCACCCGCGCACTCACGCGCCTGGACCGCCAGTGCGGCAACATCGCCCGCCCCCAGAACTACCCCGCCACCAGCGCCGAAACCCTCACCCTCACCGTCGCCGCCCCCGGCGAACCCATCCAGTCCATCAACGAAGACGAAACCTACTCCCTCACCGTCTCCGCCGCCGGCGCCCAGATCAAAGCCGCCACCGACGTAGGCGCCATGCACGCCCTCCAAACCCTCCTCCAGCTCGTCACCCTGCACGAAGGCGCCTGCGCCCTCCCCTACGTCACCATCACCGACACCCCGCGCTTCGCCTGGCGCGGCTTCATGCTCGACGTAGTCCGCCACTTCGAACCCATCAGCGAAGTCAAGCGCGAGCTCAACGCCATGGAGTACGCCAAGCTCAACGTCTTCCACTGGCACCTCTCCGACGACGAAGGCTTCCGTGCCGAGAGCAAGAAATACCCCAGGCTCACCGCCAACGCCTCCCGCGGCGAGTTCTACACCCAGGATCAGCTCCGCGAAATCGTCGCCTACGCCCGCGACCGAGGCATTCGCGTCATCCCTGAATTCGACATGCCCGGCCACTCCACCTCGACCGTCTTCGCCTATCCCGAATACGGCTCCGGCGAAGACATCAAGTTCGTCCCCAACGTCCGCGACGCCACCCGCGCCGCCCTCGACCCCTCGAACGAAAAACTCTACAAATTCATCGATGAGTTCGTCGGCGAAATGTCCGCCATCTTCCCCGACGCCTACTTCCACATCGGCGGCGACGAAGTTGAAGACCACAACTGGCTCGACAATCCCCGCATCGTCGCCTACATGAAGCAGAAAGGCTTCGCCAAGCCTGCCGACCTCCAGGCCTACTTCAACACCCGCCTCCTGCCCATCCTCACCAAACACCACAAGAAGATGGTCGGCTGGGACGAAATCCTCGCCCCCGCCCTGCCCAAGGACATCATGATCCAGAGCTGGCGCGGCGAAGAGTCGCTCGCCACCGGCGCGCAGCAGGGCTACCAGGGCATCCTCTCCGCTCCCTACTACCTCGACGCCGAAAAGCCCAGCGACATGATGTATCTCGCCGACCCCATCCCCGCCGACACCAAGCTCACCCCTGACCAGCAGAAACTCATCCTCGGCGGCGAAGCCACCATGTGGGCCGAGCAGCTCCATGAAGAAACCGTAGACTCCCGCGTCTGGCCCCGCCTCCTCGCCATCGCCGAACGCTTCTGGTCCCCGCAATCCCGCCGCGACGTCCCCGACATGTACCGCCGGCTGCGCATCGCCTCCCTCCAGCTCGAAGACACCGGCCTCACCCACATCAGCGGCCCCGAAACCCTCCGCCGCAACCTCATCGCCTCCACCCACCCCGGCGACACCGATACCTGGGTCATCGACACCTTCGCCGCCGCCCTAGAGCCGGTAAGCTTCGGCGAACGCAGCGACACCCAGAAAACCGATGCCCTCCAGTCCCTCAACCGCATGGTCGACGCCGTAGTAGCCGACCCGCCTCTCCGCCAGGACTTCAACGACCAGGTCCAGGACCTCCTCGACCCCAGCTCCTCGACCGAAGCCCGCGCCCTCGCCGCCGCCCACCTCCGCGAAATCTTCGAGCAGTGGCAGAAAGCCGCCCCCGAGCTCCAGACCCTCGCCCTCGAATCCCCGCGCCTAAGCGACATCGGCCCCCGCGCCCACCAGCTAGGCGACCTCGCCGACACCGGCCTCGAAGCCCTCACCTTCCTGACCGCCGGCGCCCACCCCAGCGCCGATTGGAAAGCCACCAAACAAGCCCAGATCACAGAAGCAGAAAAACCCAGCGCCTTAATCCGCTTCGTCTTCCTACCCAGCCTCCAAAAGCTGATAGAAGCCGCCGCCAACTAACTCCCCCAGCCGTTGCCCTTGCTGTTGCTTTCGCTCTTGCTCTTGCTGTTGCTCTTGCTTTTGCTCTTGCTCTTGCTCTTGCTTTTGCTTTTGTTCTTGTTCTTGCTTTTGCTTTTTTTGTTTGTCATTCCCGAAGGGAATCTGCTGCTCCCTCCGAACGCGTGCAAAGCACAAACCCGGACGGAGCAGCGGCATGCACACCCTGAACCAAAGCGAAGAAAAGGGAGGAACTTTAGCCCCGCACCCACCACGCATGGATTAACAAAGGTGAATGCATCCCTTGCAATTCACCCCACAATCATGCTTTAGTAAGAAAGCTCAAACGAGCAAAATAGCCATGCAGAACCTCAATCCATCGCGTATGCTCGGCCACTTCAGCGAATCCAAGCTGGACGCGCCCGCGTATCGCCCGGACTGGGGTCCATCCACGGCATAGCCCTGCATCTGCAGCAGCTTCTTCGTCGAGAGCCCCAGCCCACAAGCTGGGGCTTTTGCTTTGCCACAAACCTCCACTCAAACCCCAAAGAAAGAAAGCAGCATGACATGAAACTCATAGGCAACATACCCGTATGGGGAGAGCACGAAGAGAAGACTCTCTCCCAGATAAAAACCTGTGCCGCCACCGCGGACCGCGCCGCGCTCATGGCAGACGGTCACCTCGGCTACGCCGTTCCTATCGGCGGCGTCGTAGCCTACAGGAACGCCATCAGCCCCTCCGGCGTAGGCTTCGACATCGCCTGCGGCAACAAAGCCGTGCGTCTGGACGAGTTTGCCATGCCGGGCAGCAAGCTGCGCTCGAACATCGCCCGCATCATGGACGACATCTGGACCACCATCAGCTTCGGAGTCGGCCAGAAGAACAACGAACGCGTCGAGCATGCCATCTTCGAGGCCAATCATCCCGGCTGGGAAGTCCCCGCCGCCCGCGCGCAGAAGCAGAAAGCGCAGAACCAGCTCGGCACCATCGGCTCCGGCAACCACTACGTCGATCTCTTCACCGACGAGCAGGACCGCGTCTGGATCGGTGTCCACTTCGGCTCTCGCGGCTTCGGCCACGGCATCGCCACCTGGTTCCTCAAAGCCGCAGGAGCAAAAGACGGCATGGAAGTAGAACCCTGCGTCCTCGATGCCAACAGCGACCTGGGCGAACAATACATCCGCGGCATGACGCTCGCCGGCGAATACGCCTACGCAGGCCGCGACTGGGTCTGCGAACGCGTCGCCAAAATCCTCGGCGCCCCCATCGTGGAGAGCGTCCACAACCACCACAACTTCGCCTGGCGCGAAGAGCACGGTGGCGAACAGTACTGGGTCGTCCGCAAAGGCGCAACACCCGCCTTCCCCGGGCAGAAAGGATTCGTCGGCGGCACCATGGCTGAGCCCGCCGTCATTCTCGAAGGCATCGACAGCGAGGAGTCGAAGCAGTCCATGTACTCCACCGTCCACGGCGCAGGCCGCGTCATGGGCCGTCGCGAAGCCACCGGCGTCACCGATCGCAAGACCGGCGAAGTCAAGCGCGCAGCCAGGGTCACGAGCGACATGATGCGCGAAGCCGTAACCACAGCAAAGGTTGAACTCCGCGGCGCAGGAGTCGACGAGTCCCCTCACTGCTACAAGCGCCTCAACCAGGTCCTCGATGCCCACAGCAACACCGTGCGCATCCTCCACACGTTGACACCAGTAGGCGTAGCCATGGCCGGCGCCAACGAGTGGGACCCCTACAAGGACTAGCAACTCATTGCCAGCTCCTCATCAATCAAACCAATACGGGTGCCCACATCTCGCCCTCAAGATGTGGGGCCCTTGCTTTTTGGTTTGTCATTCCCGAAGGGAATCTGCTGTTGCCCTTCAATCATTCGTGCAAAAGCACGAACCGTCTTTGAATTGTTTGTCGTCATTCCCGCAGGGAACCTGCCGTTCCCTTCAAATCCGTGCAAAGCACGAACCCGGAGGGAGCAGGGGCATGCATGCCCCTGAACCAAAGCAAAGAGAGGGGCTTTAGCCCCGGGCCCCTCTCTTCAATCACCCAACCTAAAGCGTAGGCACCGACTTCGGATCCGCCAGCACCACCGCCGCCGTCCGATACGAGAATGTATCTCCCTGATGCACGTTGCCGTCACGGTCAATCTCCGTCGACACCCCGGAGATCGTATCGGCATCAATCGTCAGCGTCAGATAGCCCCATGCCTTGTCCTGCCCATACTGCAGTACCGCACCCGTATCCGGCGCGGCCGTTCCCACCGCAGAATGCAGCTTATGCAGGTTGTGATACCCGCCGAAGCCATTCACGATGAAAGGCGTCGGCCCATCCGGACTGATCGCCATCTCGATCCGCTGATAATCATGCACGTGCCCCGACATCACCAGGTTCGGCACCCGCCCCGTATCGCGAATCGCATTCTCCAGTACATCCGCCATCTTCGAGCTGCCCGAATGAAACACATCAAACGAGTAAATCGGATGATGCATGGACAGGATCAGCGCCTTATCCATCGGCGCCGCGGCGAACTCACTCGTCACCCATTGCTGCTGCACCGAATCGATCGATCCACCCTCCGGCACGTTCGTATACATCCCGATGAACGTGGCATACGGCGTGTCGAACGTCCAGTAAACATTCGGCAGCGACAACCCCACGCGAGGCGCATCCTTCGAGATCGGATCCACATCCGGATGCGTCTGCATGAAGTAAGCCGCCCAGCCATCCAGCGAAGTCTGCACAGTCGGGTCATCCACCTCGCCATCATGATTGCCGGGAATCGCAAAGATAGGCGCGGTATACGCGGCATACGGCTCATAGAACTGCGGGTAATAGTCGTCATGCATACCCGTGAAATACACCACATCCCCAACGTGATAGCAGAACTGCGGAGACGCCGGATCATCCGCATTCAGATCCAGCACCATCTTGTCGGCGACATGCCCCTGATACTCTCCATCCACCACGCCGCCCGAATCACCAAGCACGTGAAAGACCATCTTGTTCGCGGTAGCGCAGTTAGCCGCAATCTCCGCGAAGTTATCCGTCAGCGAATAGTGATAAGGCGCCAGTCCAATCGGACGCGGCAGCGGCTGATAGCCCACGTTGCGATGCGATACAGGGTTCAGAGCAGTGACACCCGGGTGAGCCTGCGAACCATTCTTTTTAGGAGTACGCGTGCGGACCGCGCCTTGTTGCAGGCGAGCGGCAGGAAGCGGTGCAGCTATAGGACGAGCATGCGGATGCGGAAGTGCCATGGGAAAACCTCGATCTAGGAATGAGCTCCGCACCGAAGCCGGCTTGATCCCTACCCTTTGCCGCAGTTCGGAGGCCCATCCTTTCTCGTCCCAAACTGCCGGCAAGTCAAGATAATTTTCTGTAACATCAACTTATCGGGATAACAAGAAAACCACTAACTCTTGTAGAAAAAATCCGCTCTTATAAAAAGGATTACTCTTCTAAATTTCGTTACTTTTCTAACTGCGTCGCAGCACGAACTGAGGGAGCAGGGAACTCATAACCCCGAATCAATGCTTCACTGCGAAGAGAACTTCATCCCCGCGCACTGCGAAACCAGCTATCGCGCAGCCGCCGTCAACCGCCCAGTAACCACCCTCAGCGGCAGCTCCAGCGATCCTACCTTCGCCGCCGACACATCCCGCACCGCCACCCGCAGATGCATATCCCCCGCCGGCAGATCCAGCAGCACCCGCAGCGGAATCCCGCTCTTTCCCATCGCCGCATACAGCTCCGGCTTGAGCCGCAGCGTCATGCCCTTATCGAAATAGTTCACCCGCTCCCCATCGCCGTCATACGCCACCACCGCCAACTCCACCAGCGCCCGCCGCACCCCCTGCGCATCCGCCGCAAACGCCAAACTCCCCTCCGTCAGCCGCAGATCCACCACATACCGCTTCGTCGGCCCCGTGATCTTCTGCGCCAACTCCCCCTGGGGCCCACCACCCACCCCCGTATCCGCGCGCAGCAGCGGATCATCCACCCCCAGCACCCGCGCATCGAACACAATCTCCGTAGCCGGCGGCGCACCCCTCAGCAGCGCCTCCGCCATCAGCCCGTTCTGTACCGGAGAGTTCGCCTTATCCCGGTCATCCGTAAAATACCCATGCCGGTAAGCCAGGTCGAACGACCCGCCATCCACCTTCACCTTCAACGAGTGAAACTTCCCATCGTCTCCCTTCGCCACCGGAGCAAACGCCAGCGTGTAGTAACTCGACCCATGACTGACTGCCTCCGCCACCGCGCCCTTGAAGTCACCCGTATTCACAAACGCCCGCCCACCCGTATCCGCCGCCAGTTGCTCCATCGCAAAATGCTCCGCAATTAAGCCACTCGTAGCCGCCGCATTGTCCCGGGCCATCGCCAGCGCCATCGCCTGCCCGCCCTGTGACCCGCCAGACGAAGGCCGGTAAGCCATATCCGAAGTCGGCAGCGTCATCAATCCCCGCGCATCCACCGGATATACCGCCACCCGCGCCGCATTCATCACCACGCTCGTCTTGCGTAACTCGTCACGATAGTCCGCCGCCCCGCGAAACGAATCCGAAGACACCTTCTCCGGGTCCATCGAAACCGGAAACGACCCCGAAAACCAGATCAGATTCTTCCGCCCCGGAATCCCATCCAGATACCGCGCCAGCAACCGCAGCGAATCCATCGTCGTCCGCACCCGCATATCCGTCTGCATCCCCGCCATATCCGAAGTAAACAACTGCCCCGCCCCCGGAATATTCAACCCGGGCTGCGCAACCGATCCGCCCTGTGAAGCCGACTCCGGCGTACTCCCCAGATCACCATTGGAAAATATCGATGGCTGCGGCAGCGCCTTCCCGCTCTTCATCGCCGCCGCCAGCGCCCCAGGATCCGTCGTAAATCCCTGCACCAGCCGCAATCGCGACGTCAGCGTAAAGATCGCCAGCGGCGTTCCCGGAGCAATCGTTCCCAGATAATCCAGCATCTGCTGCCGCGCCCGCGCCTGGTCCTTCACCGCCGTGTTCAACCCATCCAGCAGCAACACATTCACCGCCGCCGTCGAAGGATACTGCGGCTTGTTCGTAATCACATGCTCCGCCAGCACCGGACTCGGTCCCGAATTCTGCGCAGCACTCCCCGCCCCCAACGCATCCCCAGGCCGATGCTCATCCACCGAAAGCAAAGGCCGCTCCTTGCCATCCTCCAGCAAATGAAACCGCTTCATATCAATGCCATGCACAGCAGCACCCTTGGCATCCACCACCACATCCACCAGCACCAGATTCGTCTCAGTCCGGATCACCGGCACAGCAGCATCCGCCTGCCCAGCCAAAGCCTGCGCACCCGCATCCACACCAGCCAGCAAGCCGCACACAAGCAAGCCACAAGCAATCACCCCAGAGAAAAAAAGAGCGCCACACCGGGACATAGTTACCCCCTGCCAAACCAGCCGATACGAAGTTGCCACTAGACTAACTCAGATTCGCTCCGCGCAAACAAAAAGGGGCCGCCCGCAAAGGCAGCCCCTTGGTGAATCAATCCAACTCAGCTTAGAACGTATACCGAGCCGAGAACTGCAGATGCCGCTCCGTCGATCGCGTAGCCCCAGGCCCCTGATTCGAAATGTTCCCAAAGTTGCTATCCGTTATCCCGGTATCAGGATTGCCATAGCTCGCAATGTTGAACACATTGAACGCATCGAACCGGAACCCGACCGCATGCTCGCCCACGATCCGGAAATCCTTCGCAGCCGAAGCATCCATGTTCCGGAACCCAGGTCCGCGAACGTTGCCGTTCCGTCCCGTGCCAAACGTGTTCGGCGCCGGAGTTCCAAACGCGCAAACTCCGTTGTCCACACCTGGATCCGTGCAAGGCGTAGCCGAAGGATCCGTGCCGAACCAGTTATCGATCGTCCGGTGAACGATTTTCAGCTTGCGATATTGGTTAGGCCGCGAAGTGCCGTAGCTGTTTGAGTTATTCCCCGGTCCGGTGATCGTCTCCGGGAATCCCGTATAAGCCACACCAGCCAGTGAAAGCTTCCAACCGCCAATGCCCTCCTCAACAAAACGGTTCGCACTCGAGAAGTATCGCTTCCCATGTCCCACCGGCAGCGCATAGGTCAGCGTGCCCGAAACATTGTGTGCCACGTCATAGCCCGCCGGACCATAATCCGCCGCCGAGTCATAGTAGTTCTGGAATGCGCCGCTGAAGCCATTCACGTTCAGCGCATAGTTACCCAGGCTGTTCGTCAACGCCTTGCTATACGTATAATTCAGCGTGAACTCCAGCCCATTGCTGATACGCTGCCGCAGCACCGCCTGCAACGCGTTGTAGTTCATCATGGCACGTGACTCAGTTACCAGCAGTATGCCCGACCCCACACCCTGCGGAGCGTTCACACCGATGTACTGGTTGTTGTAGAAAGGCGCAGACGTTGGATCGCCATTCACCTTCCATTGGTTCAGATTGCCATAGTCTTCAATGTGCTGACCCTGCTCACCCACATAACCAACCTGCAGCGAAAGCGTATGCGTCAGCGCGTACTCCGCCGTCAAACTCCACTCCTGCACATATGCTGGCTGGATATTCTTTGGGTAGACGTTGTAGGTTCCTGTCGCGGTCAAATCGCCATCGGTAAAGCCTTCTTCCGCGGTGCGCGGAGTGCCCCCGTTGCCTGGCGTCGGTGCAACAGTCTTCACATTCACCGCTTGGATAAATGGCGTGATCGAAGTCAGACGCTGGTTCGACGAGTTCGACTCATAAAAGCTCGTCGCGCCATAGCCACCGCGAATCACAAGACGATCCGAAGCCTGGTAAGCAAACCCAAGCCGCGGCATGATCTGCCGGAAGTTGGTGTCATAGCAGCCACGCGTGCTGCACAGGCCCGATCCTGCGGGAGCGCCCGCCGGTATCGCATGCGCATACAGCACCTGTCCCGTTACTTCATCCACGTTGCCGGTCTTGTTGTTCGACTCAATCCAGGGTTCATCCACCTCATACCGCACACCAATATTGAACGTGAGATGCGGAGTCACCTTGTAGTCGTCGTTGATAAACCCAGCCACACGCCACTGCCGCTGGCCTACGTTCACACTTGCCAGCGTCACCGCAGCGCTGCTCACGCGGTCCAGCACAAAGTCCGCGCCACCCCAGCCGCCTGCGTTGGCAACGGAAGGATTGCTCGTGAAGTTGCCGTTGTAGCTCAACGATCCCAGGTATCCGTTGTTGTTGCTCGTCGGATAATTGTTCTGATACCGCAGCGCCTGCACGCCCATGCTCACCGAGTGACGGCCATGCTGCAAGGTCACATTGTCGATGTAGCTGTACGTGTTATCAATCAGTCCGCCATCAAACGCAGGAGTTCCAAGGCTCGCAATACCGCCATTGATTCCCTGATTCGAGAACCCGTCATACGCCTGATTGGGGAATGTGATACCAACTTTGGAGTTGCCGGAAGTTCCAAACTGCCCGCTCGGATCCTGCGGCAGTCCCGTGTTCCACGTAGTTCGTGTAAATCCAACACGCGCTGAATTGACCAGCGACGGCGAGAAGATGTGGACCCAGTTCGATCCGAACAACTTCGTCGGATAAAGGTTCACACCCGGAAACGAGATCAACAGAAGGGGCGTCTGTCCGTCATAAGCAGTCGACATCGAATAAAAGCCAGTAATCTTATCCGAAGCCTTCGGATCGTATTCGATTTTGATGTCGCCCTGATTGTTCGCCTTGTAGTTACGCTGCGGTGCAACGTAATCGCTTGCAACAATACCATCGGTTGGCGTCGCGTTCGGCAGCGGATACAACTCAGGATGCGCAAACAGGAACTTCGCCACCGGATTCACAATGGGCACATTCAAGTTCCCCACATACGGAGCAAATCCCTTCTCCGAGTCATACAGTTGGATAGGATTTGATCCCGTCAGGAGTGCAGAGAAGTCGCCGTTCCGCATCGCCTGCGTAAAGACGCTCGTCTTCTGCAATCCGCCATTGTGATACCGCGATCCAAGATAGTCCACAAAGAAGAACAGCTTGTCCCGCTTGATCGGCCCGCCGAACGTTCCGCCAAACTGCGCTTGCGAAAAAGGATTGGTAGCCGTCGGCGTGAGGGAGTGATTGTTATACCAGCTATCCGCGTTCAATCGGTAGTCCTGCACGTAGCCGTAAGCCGAACCATGAAAAGCGTTCGTGCCGCTCTTCAACACGCTGATCACGCCGCCGCCATTCACATTACCGTAGTCTGCAGGCGAGTTCGCAGTCAGTACCTTGATTTCTTCCAGCGACTCAGGTGCAGGGCTGTAAGCAATCAGGTTATTGAACGTCTCGTTCATGTCGATGCCTTCAAGCGTGAAGTTGTTCGCCTGGGCACGATTGCCGTTCACGTTGACAGTGTCTGTGTACTGCAGGCTGCGCTCGATACCCGTCGTACCGGAAGTACCCGCTGTGCTCACTGAACCCGGAATGTACAACGTCAGTGCCGAGAAGTCCAAACCGTTTAGCGGAAAATTCGAAATCGTGTTGGCGGTAAATACGCCACCGAGGGAAGCATCGTTGGTGTTCAGAATCGGCGCCGCCGTCGTTACATCCACGGTCGTCGATCCGCCGCCCACTTCCAGCTTCACGTTGAAGTTCGCCGTCTGCAGAACTTCCAGCTGAAACTCCGGCAAAGCCTTCGTCCCGAACCCGTTCGCCGCAATCGTCACGCTGTAGCGGCCAATCGGCAGGAACTCAATACGGTAGTAGCCTGTTGCATTGGTAGTTGCTGGCGAGTCCACGCCGGTTCCTACGTTGTGGGCCGTCACCTGAGCACCGGCAACCACTGCTCCGCTCGGATCGGTAACCGTGCCCGTGATCGTGCCCGTTACGGTCTGCGCCTGTGCGTAGCTACAACACAGCAGTACCGCAAAGGCCACGACAAGCGCCTTGATAAAAAATCTGTTTCTCATCGTTGAGTCTCCACTTGAAACGTTGTGCCTGAGGTGGCAGGTTGTCGTCTTCGCAATCGTCTCCGGGGCGGTCTTCCGCTCTTCCATCGCAATCGCAAAATCTTTAGGCCAAAAGGAGTGCAGGATTACGCTTATGTACGTCACGCTGGACCGGCAGACATAGCTCTGCGGCTCGTGAAAGCCGATTCATCGTATCGTAATCATTTCATAAACCTTGCAAACTGACACCTAAATTGATCAGATGCACCCATAAACTTCACCGCAATCGCCAAATACCCCTCGAAAACTTCACCACAACACACCAATCCCAAAAACAAGCGAATCTACCTCTACTCTTATCTTTGCCGTTGCCCTCGCATTTGCCGTTGCCTTTGCCCTTGCAGTTGCCGTTGCCGTTGCCTTTGCTGTTGCCCCTCTTGTTTGTCATTCCCCAAGGGAATCTGCTGTTTCCCTTCCACCTCCCCAAAAAATGAAAAATGCCGTCATCCTGAGCGAAGCCCGAAGGACGTAGTCGAAGGACCTGCATTTGCTGTTGCTTTTGTTTTTGCTGTTGCAGTTGCCGTTGTTCTTGCCCTAGCCCTTGCCCTTGCTCTTCTCATGTCTACGACTGCTACCTGAGGACCACCCGGCTTCCCTCGGTTGTCGTTCGGCTCTGTTTTTCTATGGGAAAGTTGCTTGAGCTGTATGTAGACGAAATCATCCTCTGCCGCAAAATTGCTCTCGTGCTACATTAAGCAGCGAATGCACACACCGTCATCAACCACGCGGGTTGACTTCACTGAGATAGCCGGTAGCGCCGTCGGCGACCACCCCACCCGCGTTGACTCGCTCGGCTTTCGTCCGTACGTAGAGGTCCTCGCCGCGTTACTGCTCTCCGACGCAACCACCCCACCCTTCACACTGTCCATCGAAGGCGAATGGGGCAGCGGTAAATCCTCCTTCATGCTTCAACTCGAAGAAGCCCTCGCCGGCCCCACCCGGCGCGAAAGCGTTCTCGCCAGACTCCCGCCCTGGCTGGGCGGGCCCTCAGACGCACCGCCCAACCCCTGGCCTGCCCTCCGCGCATGGTTCGCCACCCGCCAGCGCCACACCATTCGCTTCAATGCATGGCGCCACGATAAGCAGGACGCGCTCTGGGCTACCTTTGCTCTCGCCGTCGCAGCCCGCCTCCGCCGAGGAGTAGGGCTCCGGCGAGCATGGTCCGGAGACCTCCAACTCTTCGCATCCCGCATCACACTCCCGAGCTTCCTCTTCAAGCTCTTCTTTCTCCTCGCGCTGACGACACTCGTCCTGGCCATAACCCACAGCGTCGATCCGAACAGCGCATGGCTCAAATACGGCCTGAATTTCTTCGGCTCATTGTCCTCGGACTTCAAAGGACTCAACGCATTCTGGGGCAGCAAAGGCTTCTGGGGTTCCTGCGCGCTCGCACTCATCGGCGTACTTGCCGCCCTCCACAAGATTCATAGCCCCATGGAGAAACTGCTCACGAAATACCTGTCAGACCCTGGCTATTCCGAGCACCCCGCATTCATTGAAACCTTCCACGAAGATTTCGCCCGCGTTGTCCGCGCCTACGCAGGTCGCGAACGCGTCTTCGTCTTTGTGGACGACCTCGACCGATGTGACGTCCCCAAAGCCGCCGAGCTCATGCAGGCCATCAACCTGATGATTGCTGATACCGGAAACCTCGTCTTCATCCTCGGCATGGATCGCGAGAAAGTCGCCGCCGGCATCGCCTTAAAGTATAAGGACCTCATCACCTTTCTGCCCGAATACGCGCCCGCTCCTCCTACACCCGCCCTTGCCGCATCTATCCCTCCCATCCAGCCACCCGCCGCCACCCAGCTTGATTCAGATCAAACTGCCGACACACGCCTCCCTCAGCCAACACCGCTCTCCGCACCCTCCGCCACCACGGGCTACATCCGTTTCGGCTCTTCCTATCTGGAAAAATTCATTCAGCTCACCTTCACCATCCCGTACATCTCCAGCCCCCAGAGCTTTGACCTGTTCCTCGCCAGCCTTGCTGTCCAACCCGCTCCACCGCCCTGGACAACAATCTTCCTCCGTTACTGGTTACGCCTGTTCACTCGTTTTGCGCAGCGCTCAGGCAAGGCAGACTCAATCCCTCTCCCGCAAACGCCAAACGAGCCTCCGTTCGCGCCGCCCGTCACATCCAGTCGCGGTGCCTCCTCTCGCGAGGAGCGCGTGCGGCGGATTCGCATCCGCATCGAAGACGATAATCCGACCGTCCGGGTCGTCGTTGAGATGGTCGCCCCCATCTTTGGCAATAACCCTCGCCGCCTCAAGCAGTTCATCAGCGCCTTTCGGCTCGCGCTCACAATTCACAGCAATCGCGGCCTCCTCGACCGCTCAACCGATCAGAAGGCCGTCACCACTCCGCAGCAGATCGCCAAGGTCGTTGCCCTGCTGATGCGCTTCCCCGACCTGCGCCCCCGGCTCTCGGAAATCGCTGACCTCTTTGGCGGCCTCGAAAGAGACGCTCTGGGTGCTGCCGCCGACCCCTTGTTCCAGCAGCACGGTGTGCGTAAACTGCTCCGGCACGGCGTTTCCACCACTGCAAACGCAGCCGGCGACTCTCTCAGCGATAATCCCTTTTCCCTGCAAGGCGTCGACTTCGCCTTCATCCTTTCCGTCGTTCCTCCCCGCTTCTACAACGACTCGTCCCCCCAGGCGGCTCCTCAATCCGATCAGCCTGCCGGCGTCGACGATTCACCCTCGGAGAACTCGTCCCCCGCAGGCGGCAGGCGTGCCGCATTGGATCTGCCTGAAGCCTCCTATGCTCCAGGGCCGGATCCGGCCGTGTCCGAAGCGCTCGCGAACCACGCAGCCAGGTACACCACCATCCGCCATACCCAGCCCGCCGGTGACGCCCGGACCCGAGCCATGACCGATGCTGTCCTGGCAGTCCAGCTCACGATTGCCGACCTTTCCCCGGATACGCTCCAGACCTTGTTCGACTCCAACGCGGCCACCAACTCAGACGGTAGCCGCATCGTCGCCCTGGCTATCGCCGCCGCTCACGTTTCCTCACATTTCCTTCCGTTCCTCCTGAGCTGTTTCAGCGAATTCCGCAGCCCGTTCGAACACTACTGGTGCATTCGCGCTTTGCTTGTCCATTCACCCCTCCTCTCCATCGAGCAGGCTGCGTTCATCGTCCAGTCCTATGACCAGCACGAGGCTGCCATCCAGAAGGACCCCGGCCGCCGTTATGAGGCAGATCAGCTAGTCCGGCTGGCGCATGCGAAAATAAGCCCCGCCGCCTGAAACCAGCCCTTTTTCCTCTCGTTACAATCACTCCATGTCGGCCCAACAATCCCGTCTCAATCAACTCCTCATAGAATCCAGCTCCACCCCGCTCGCCCCAGAGCTCGAAGAAAAATTCACCAACTACCTCACCCTCCTCCGGAAATGGAACGCCAAAACCAACCTGACCGCCATCCGCGACGAAGAGGGCATCCTGAGCCGTCACTTCCTCGAATCCATCCTCGCCGCCCGAGCCCTACCGCAAGGCATCCAGACGCTCCTCGACTTCGGCTCAGGCGCCGGCTTCCCCGGCCTCCCCATCGCCCTCCTCCGCCCCGAAATTACAGTCACCCTGGCCGAATCCCAAAACAAGAAAGCCGCCTTCCTCCGCGAAGCCGTCCGGATCCTGGAGCTCCCGGCCAAAATCCACTCCGCCCGCGCCGAAACCCTCCCCGACAAATTCGATTGCGTCACCATGCGCGCAGTAGACAACATGGCCGCCGCCCTCCCAGCCGCCATCCGACTCCTAGCCTCCAACGGACTCCTGGCCATCCTGACCACCACCGCCAGCCTTCCCGAGATCGAATCCACTCCCGAATATCGCAATTTGCAATCCACCCACTCGGAACCCCTCCCGCGTGGAACAAATCGCATCCTGCTTACCGCCCGAAAAGCCTAAATTGCCATTGAACCCATAAATATCCCCATTCAATGCAAAATATCGCCATTCACCCAAGAATGTTCCGCGTGGAACAATTCAAACGAATCTCCGCTTTGAGCGTAATCTGAGTCATGAAAACGGCCTGCGGGCGTTCTTGCACTTGCTTTTCTTTCTGTCATTCCTGAAGAGAATCTGCTTCTCCCTTTTCAAATTTCGAGCCCAGTGCGCAATTGTTCCACGTGGAACAATCCAAATCCAGCCCCGCCCATGAAACGAATCAGCTTCGGTAGCAACGTACTCACCACACAATTGCGCCTGCTTTCCTTCTCGTTCTGCACTCAGTTCTGCAGTTAGCTGTCAGCAGTTAGCTGTTGTCTGTGCTCTTGCTTTTCTTTCTGTCATTCCCTAGGGGAATCTGCTTTTAGCCTCAAAAGTCATCCGACCTCAAAATTGTTCCACGTGGAACAATTGCCTCACGTCCGACGAAGCTGTGCAGTTTTCTGGAGTTCTCCACAGTTTCCAGAGTTGTGCACAGGCCGAACTCCTTCCCCTCCCAAGCCTCAGCCGATAGTCTTATAGGCCATGGGAAAAATCCTCGCAATCGGCAATCAAAAGGGTGGCGTCGGCAAAACCACGACCGCCATCAACCTCGCCTCCTGCCTCGCCCTCGACGGACTGAAAATTCTGCTCGTCGACTGCGACCCGCAGGCCAACGCCACCTCCGGCCTCGGCCTCGGACGCGACGACCAGCGCCAGTCCATCTATGACGTTCTGATGGGCGACGCCACAGCCGCCAGCGTCCTGCTACCAACCGAGATCGAAACACTGACCATTCTGCCCGGCAGCAAGAATCTCACCGGCGCCAATCTCGAACTGGCCGGCGAAGACGACCGGGCGCTGCGATTGCAGAAAGCTCTCGCCGACGTACAGAAGAATTACGACCTGGTGATCCTCGACTGCCCGCCCGCGCTCGACCTGCTCACGCTGAATGCCCTCGCCGCTGCAGACAGCCTGATCGTACCGATGCAGGCCGAGTATTTTGCGCTGGAAGGAATTTCCGAGCTGGTGTCGAATCTCGAACGCGTTCGCGCCGCGTTCAATCCGCGGCTGACCATCGAGGGCGTTCTGCTGACGATGTATGACGACAGGACCAACCTGGCGCAGCAGGTTTCGGAGACTCTGCGCGAGTATTTCAAGGACCGGCTCTTCAAGACCGTGATCCCGCGCAACATCCGCCTCGCCGAGGCGCCCAGCCACGGTAAGCCGGTGGCGCTCTACGATGCCAGGTCGCGCGGGTCAGAGGCCTATTTCGAGCTAGCAGCCGAATACATGGAGCGCAACAAAATTGTCAGCCCGCGAGCCGAAGAGCGGAAAAAGGCCGAAGCGGAAGCGGCGTCCAGACCGGCGAAAGCAGTCAAATTCTGGCCCTACGGCTGAGTCCTGGTCCAAATTGTTCCACGTGGAACAATTTGAGATTTGAGACGCGGGCGGCAAACCTGGGCGAATAGATCGGCTGTAGAGCCAATTGTTCCACGTGGAACAATTTAGAAAACAGGAGATTGGGATATGGCAACGGGACTTGGAGATGGAAAGCGCAGGGCACTGGGTAAAGGATTAGATTCACTGCTGCCGCGGGTCATGGCGGAGGCACCGCCTGCTGTTGTGGGCGTCCAGGAAGAAAAGCCGGCGAAAGAGGCCAGTGAGGCGGGAAAGCCGATGGAAATTCCGGTTGGCGAGATCGACCGGAATCCTTACCAGACGCGAACGCATTTTGACGAGAAGCTGCTCACGGAACTCTCTGAGTCTATTGCTGCGACTGGCGTTGTCCAACCGATCCTGGTGCGGCCGCTGCCGAATGGGCGATTCCAGCTGATTGCGGGCGAGCGTCGATGGCTGGCGTCACAAAAAGCCGGGAAGGCTACGATTCCGGCGGTGCTGCGCAATGTTTCCGACGAGCAGGCGATGGAGATCACCATCGTCGAAAACCTGCAGCGGGCGGACCTGAATCCGATCGAACAGGCGCGGGCTTACGAGCGGCTAGGTCGCGAATTCGGGATGACGCAGGAGCAGATGGCACACCGGACGGGCAAGGACCGGGCGTCGATCGGGAACTATCTGAGACTTCTCAAATTACCAACGGGTGTGCAGGATAAGGTGGCCTCCGGGGTTTTGAGTTATAGCCATGCCAAGGTTTTGCTGGGCCTGGAACATAGCGAGGACGTGGAGCGCGCGGTCAAGAACATCCTAGCACTTTCGCTTTCTGTTCGCCAGTCGGAAACGATGGTACAGAACATCCTTTTTCCCGACAAGCCGGCGAAAGAGGAGAAAAAGAAGCCTGCAATCGACCCGAATGTGAAGGAAGCGCAGGAGCGGCTGCAGCGGGCGCTGGGTCTGCGGGTGAAGATCGAGGATACGCGCGGGCGTGGGCGGGTGATTATCGAGTACGGGCGGCTGGAGGATTTCGATGTGCTGATGGATCTGCTGGCGAGGGGCTAAAGGCTAGTGTGAGTGTGGAGTGTGAAAGGCAAGGGCGAGAGTGAGCTACCGGCTATTGGTCGTCGATTGCAGTGCGGTGACGGGCCTGACGCTCAAACTGATCTTTGAGCAGGAGGGTTACGAGGTTAGGACTTGCCGATCCGGCGATGAGGCGATGAAGATCGCAGAGACCTGGCAGCCGGACATTCTCATTGCAGAGATGATTTTAGGCGGGATCAATGGCCTTGAGCTGGCGAAGCGGGTGGTGGCCCGGTATCGACAATGCCGCGCAATTTTGCTTGCGGCGCAGGTGGGCACCGAACTGGTTACTGAAGCTCGATTGCTTGGGTTCGGTTTTTACGATAAGCCTGTGCATCCGGCCGTCCTGATAGAGGAAGTGCGGGTATTGTTGGGCGGTGGGACGAATCGTGCGTGAGTCACGTGAATGGCGGTCGGGGTCATCATATTTCGGCTTGCGAGACCCCTAGAGGGATTTCTTTACTCTCTGCATTGAGTAGCCTGAAGGCTACTCCTCCCTTAAGTTCGTGCTTTGCACGAAATAGGCCCACCTCAATCGCACGTGCCCACCCCGACGACGAAGGCCTGTCGTTGGGGAAGCCGGATGCGCGATGAAGGTGGGCACCCGCAGCGGTGGTGATTTGCGGATTTATTGGATGGGTAGGTGGATAGTTCTTTGACGAGGCGGACGGTTTCTTAGCTGACGCTTATTACCTGGCCTATGAGGCGGACGATGTATTCCGGGTCGTCTTCACGATGGGGGTAGTTGGTTATGCCGCTACGTGTTTCTGGACCTTTGGGGCGTAAGGGATGCAGACTAGTCCTCACTTTAGGTTGGCGGCGTAGCCGGTTCAGTGGCCAGGAAGATTTGGCAGCGCGTAGGTATAGGGAAGATGTCCCATTTGCAGATGGATTGCTTAACGCCAGCGGCGAGTCGTTTAAGCAACTTGATATCCCCTAGTTGAGAGTTTTGAGACTTTCAAACGTCTACATCGTTGAAGGTATCAAAGTCGACAGTCAGTTCTTCTCCTGCAGAAATCTCGCGCAGCGCGAAGAAGTCATAATTCTCATCGCATAACGTGTTGGGTGACTTTGAATCATTCATGAACCAAGCCGGAGTTAGCCTGTTGAATGAAGTGGGACATCCGTAGCGCCCATCATTCATAATCGCAAAGTCTTTGTAGAGTGATCTGAGCGGCAGGGACTTGGGAATCGATGCTCTTGGGGTCCATAGATTTCTTCGTTCTCGTAAGCAAATACCCTTGTATCCTTAGGGATTCGCTTTATCGCGAAGACACCGACGGATCCCTTGAGAACCTTCGATGGCCTCAAACGAACGTATACGCCGCGGTGCGGCGAATCGGAATTCGTTGCCTTGTAGCTCGTGGCTAGGGCACGCCCGAGTCCTTCGAGGTCGGGAAAAATGGTTGTATCGTCTATCCCAAACTGCTGTAGGTCTGTCCTGATGCTCTGTACCGCGTAGCCTGGAATGGTGACCTTCTTCAGGCACGCTCTTGGACCGTCTACAAATTGGGAGAATCCGTTCTCTTCGCTACCATGGATAGTGAAGCATGATCGTTGACTGCTAATACGGCGTGCAATGTGGGTTGGAAATATGGCAAGTGGAAGATCTGGTACAGCCCTCTTGGACCATCTCTCTGGGAGCCAAGGCGAAACTAGCCTAGCATCTCTCGGATTCACTCCCGAAGCACTCGGCGCAACGATTTCCCTTTTGCGGATGACTCTATAGTTCAACTCATACGGATCAAGAATCCAAACGGCGGAGTCGTAATATCCAGGGTTATCGCGCACCGCAAAATACAACGCGATTACTGGACTTTCTGTCCAATCCAAGAGCCTCGTCGGTGCGCCGTGGTGTTGCATAAGAAAATACATGTCCCAGTCGTTGACTGGAAGTGCCTCAAACCGGCTCAAGGCTGGTGCGCGGACAACAAATTCTTCGCGTATCTCGTCCTCTGTCGCTCGATCGAAGCATCCTATCCGCGCGATATTCGGGAGAAGCTTCCAATGCTTTCTTTGTTGTCCGCGAAACCACGGTCCGCCTACATCGTCAGAATCAAATTCCCACTGCTTGCGAGTATTCTTCGTTAGCTTGAGGAAGTCTTCAAAGTTCTCCACTTTGAGTGGCCCGCTCTTCGCCATAGCCCTAGGCATTATGCTTTTGCCTCCTTTCGCCCATATAGATTTCGATAGCGCCCCAATTGACAGTGGTATCTACAATACTTGCGAATCCAATGGGCTAAACCGAAAAGACATGCTCGTCTGCTTGACGGAAGCATACCTCAGAGGTTGAAACCCCGCTTAGATTTGTGCTTTAAATTGCCGGGGATAAGTCCTCGGCCTACCCTCTGAGAGCAACTGACGGAAAGTAGCGGGTGAGGTCTTAATGGGCCTTAATGGGGGGATTCTGCTTTAGTTCTAAGTGCTTCATGGGTTGGATATGGGAAACGGGTGTGGGCGGGGAAATGCTTGAGGGAGATTTCGTGATGTGACTTTGGGAAAACTGGATGCTTAAGCGTTTGGATTGCGGAAACGCAGCGCGTTAGCGCGTCGCTCCTCGAGTTACAGGTTCGCGAACGAAAGTCTGTTCTGGGGAATTCTGACTCGCAGGTTGGCAACGTTTCCTTGGGTCGACAATTTGGCTTTCGATTGGAAGGCGCTCGGGATCATCGAGGGTCCTTGATGCGGTGTTTGTGTGGCTGGTGATTACCCCGGATGAAGCCTTGGATTCCCTCATTCTGGCCGTTCCGAATTGTGGGTGACAGCCTATCTCAGGGGTTGAAACCCCTTGTAGGTTTGCGCTGTCAATTGCTGGGGATGTTGCCTAAGTTGTCGAAGCGGGTGTGGGTTTCGTAGTAGGTCTCGATTGGAGTGTGGTTCGGCTTTCGGTTTAAGCGCTTCATGGGTTGGATATGGGATACGGGGAATCTAGTTGGCCTGGTGGGTGGTGGGGTGTCTTTGCGGAAACGTAGTGGCAGACTGACTGCTACTGGTTCGAATTGAAGGATGTGGGGAGGGCGTTTGGGCTGTTTCGGTCGCTTGGATGGAGCGGGCTTCCAGCCCCAGCAACGAAGATCTGTCGCCGGGACCCTGGTTGGGCTGGGCTGGTATGGCTGCGCGCCGTTGGCGCTCAAGAGCCAAGGCAACGGCAAGAGCAACAGCAGATTCCCTGCGGGAATGACAAACAAAAGGCAAGAACAAAAGGAAGAACAACGGCGAGGGCAACAGCATTTGCAAGTGCGAGGGCGTAGGACGAGGCTTTGTGGACACACGGTCCGATGGCAGGGGTGAGTCTTGAGGCGTGCCTGGTGGGCTGGGAATTTCTATTTATTTGAGGGACCGGAGCGAGTTTGGGCAGTGAAGGCTCATGGGTGCTTGTATGCTTTTTGCGAGTGAGAGGGGATTGCTATGAGCATGCGGGTGGATGATCTGTTGCGTGGGTTGGTGGTGGCGAATGCGGAGGATGCGGGGTTCACGCATATCGGGCTGGTGGGGGATACGTACACGATTCTGCTTTCGGGGAAGCAGACGGCGGGGCAGTTTTGTTTGATTGATATGCATGTGCCGCCGGGGGGTGGGCCGCCTCCGCACCGGCATGATTTTGAGGAGACTTTTATCTTGCTGGAGGGCGAGATGGAGGCTACGTTTCGCGGGGCGAAGTCTGTGGTGAGGGCGGGGCAGACGGTGCATATTCCGGCGAATGCGCCGCACCAGTTTCATAACTCCAGTGACGCGGCGGTGCGGATGCTTTGCATTTGTGCGCCGGCGGGGCAGGAGGAGTTGTTCGAGGAAGTTGGCGTTCGCGTGGGGTCGCGGACGGAGGCACCACCGGCGTTGAGCGAGGACGAGCAGCAGGCGCTTCGCGCGAAGGCTGCGGGGTTGGCGGAGAAGTATAAGACGGAGTTTCTTCAGCGGGCTTGAGTTGCTTGTTATGGGCTGCGAGAGGGATCGCGATGAAGATTCTGGTGCTGGGGGCTACGGGCAAGACGGGCGGGCAGGCGGCGGAGCGGGCGCTGCGACGGGGACAATCGGTGACGGTGCTGGTGCGGGATGCGGCGCGGTTTACGAAGCCGGGGCTGGTGCCTGGCGCGGGTGAAACGGGGCACGCGATTACGTGGGCGGACCTGGCGGAGTTTCTGGTGGAGGAGGTGGAGACCGATGTGGGGCGGGCGGTTACGGTGGTGAATTCGTGAGTTAGCGGGGTTTTGTTTTCTGGAGCTTGCTGGCGGCTGCGGCTTTCTGGTCGGCTTTGCGGACGGACTTTGTCTGCTTGCCGGGCTTGGGCTGGCAGCTGCCTTTTTCGTTGCGGGCTTTGCCGGGGACGGGTTCGTAGCCGGGCCAGCAGGGGGTGGTGGACTTCTTTGCGGTCATGTGGGTGGGATGCTGGTTTTTGCGGTTGGGTTGAGGGTGGTTTTGATGGGATGGAGTTTTCTGGGTTGAGGGGTGGTGGAGGGAAGGGCAAGGCAAAGACAGAAGCAGATTCCCTTCGGGAATGACAAACGAGAAAGGCAAGGGCAAGAACAAAAGCAGCTGCAAGGGCGAGAACGGAAGCAAGGGCAAGAACAAAAGCTAGAGCGGGCTCATTGAGGAGTCCGCTCTAGCTTTTTGATTGCTGGGTTGATGCTACTTCGCTGACGTTAGTTGTTGGGCTTGGATTTGTCTTCTACTTTGTCGGCGGCTTTCTCTGTGCCTTTGGCGGTTTTGTGGACGACTTTCTTGGTGCCGGACTTGGTCTTGTCGTAGGCCTTGACGGTGCCTTCCTTGGTCTTCTCAGCGCCCTTCTCGGTGCCTTCCTTGGTTTTGTCGTAGGCCTTGACTGTGCCTTCTTTGGTCTTCTCGGCGCCTTTCTCGGTGCCTTCCTTGGTCTTGACCGCGGCGGTCTTGGTGCCTTTGGCGATGGCGTGGCCTGTCTTCTTGGTGGCTTCCTTGGTGTCGTGGCCGGCCTGCTTGATGTCCTGCTTGGCGGTTTCCTGTGCAAGGGCACCGGTGGTGAGTAGGGTGGCGGCGAGGATGGGGGTGGCGAGGATTCCTGCGATGGTGCGTGCGTTCATGGTGTTCTCCGGGCGTACGGGTGATGACTGGGTGATTTTACTTGAGTTTGCGTGGGGCTGCTGTTTCTTTGTCGACGGATGAATTTACGGATTGTTCCGGGAACAGGTTTGGGGCTGGTGCTTCGTACCTGTGACGCGTGGGATTTGGGTAGTGGCGGACGGCTTCTCTAGAGCACGGTGGTGAGCAGGGTGGAAACGAGGGAGATGGGCAAGCCTACCACGTTGTAGTAGCAGCCTTCGATGCGGGGGATCCAGCGGGCGGCGTGGCCCTGGATGGCGTAGGCTCCGGCTTTGTCGTTGGGCTCGCCGGTGGCGATGTAGGCTTGAATTTCTGCTTCCGAGATGGTGAGGAACTGGACTGCTGTGACTTCGGCGGCGGTCTGAGTGCGGTGGGCGGTGACCAGGCTTACGCCGGTGATGACGCGGTGGGTGCGGCCGCTGAGGAGGCGGAGCATTCTGGCGGCGTCTGCTGGGTTTTCGGGTTTGCCGAGGATGTGGTTATCGAGGGTGACGGTGGTGTCTGCGCCTAAGACCACCTGCGGTGGGGCTGCCCCTTCGGAAAGCTTCGCAAAAACGGCCTCTGCTTTTTCTCTTGCCAGGCGGGTTACGTAGTGGATGGGGTCTTCGTTGGGTTGGGGGTCTTCGGGGATGTGGGCGGGGTGGATCTCGAAGTGGAAGCCGGCCTGGGTGAGGAGTTCGCTGCGGCGGGGAGAGGCTGAGGCGAGGACTAGCATGGTTTGATGATAGCGAGTTGGCTGCGCCTTTGGCGCTTTCGCGGGTTAGTGAGTTAGCCGGAGCTGCTGTTCGGCCAGGTTCGATGGATAGTGTTGTTTGCTTAGATGACGAGGCCGGTGCGTTGGCCTTGTTTGTCTGCTATGCCCCAGGCCATGCCGGGGGTGTTGTGGGCGAGGCCGTAGCTGCCGTTTGGGCCTAGCAGGATGATGCCGCCGTGGCCGCCTAGTCTGGTGAACAGGTAGCTGATGGCTTGCTGGGCGGCTTGTTCTGGAGTGACTCCCTGGGCTACGCGGTCGGTGGCCCATTTGCCCAGGACTAACTTCATGATCGGTTCGCCCCAGCCGGTGAGGGAGACGGCGGCGCTGTGGTTGTCGGCGTAGCAGCCGCAACCGATGAGGGAGCTGTCGCCTACGCGGCCGGGGGCTTTGTTGAGGGTGCCTCCGGTGCTGGTGCCGGCGGCCAGGTTACCGTATGCGTCGAGGGCTACGGCGCCGACGGTGTCGTGGGACAGCAAGGGATCAGGGATCAGGGAACAGGGAACAGTTGGGTGGGCTGTTTCTGGGCTCTTGTCGTCTTGCCACCCCGCGAACGAAGACCTGTTCGCGGGGCCCCCGGGACCAGAATCCGGGCCGCTGAAGGTGATGTCTTCGAGGCCCTGGGCCAGGCGGGACTGGGCATCGGCGAGGCGGATTCTTTCGCGGTCGAGGACTAGTTCGCTGTTGTCGATGACGGGCATGCCGTGGCTTGCTGCGAAGGCTTCTGCGCCGGAGCCGACGAAGTAGACGTGGGGGCTTTTGTCGAGGACGAGGCGGGCGGCCTGGATGGGGTTGCGGAGGTGCTCGACGCAGGCTACGCCGCCGGCGCGGAGGGTGTTGCCGTCCATGAGGAGGGCGTCGAGCTGAACGCGGCCTTCGGAGGTGAGGAAGGAGCCGCGGCCGGCGTCGAAGGTGGGGTCGTCTTCGAGGACGGTGACGGCGGCTTCGACGGCGTCGGTGGCGGTGCCGCCTTTTTCGAGGATTGCGTAGCCGGTGGCGAGGGCTTGGGCGACGCCGCGCTGGTGGTCCTCGGCCATTTCGGGCGGGATGGCCCAGGCGCCGCCGTGGACGATGAGGACGGGAGTTCGGGAGGGGATTGCCATGCATAACAGGATACGGCAGGGGGTGAGCGGGGCCCATCCTTGCCACGGTGGGCTGTGGCTGGGATGGGCGCTCGCTCTTTTGGTGGGGCTGGGGGGAACGGCAGATTCCCTGGGGAAAGACAAACAAGAAATACAAGGGCAACAACAACGACAAGGGCAAGGACAACAGCAGATTCCCTTCGGGAATGACAAACAATCAAAGCAAGGGCAACAGCAAGAACAACGACAAAGGCAAGAGCAAGGACAACGGCAACGGCAACGGCCAAGACAGCGTTCGATTGATGGATGCTTCTGCTTGCTTAGTTTGGGAGGTCGAGGAGGTCGTTTTCTACGAAGATCGCTGTGAGGCGGTCGGTGGCTTCTGGGAGCCTGGAGCAGACGCTGCGTGCGCTCAGGCCGAGGAGGGGTGCGGTTTCGGTGTGGGTGTACTCCTGGATGAGGACGCGGGTGATGAGCTGCCGGTCGATGAGGGTGAGTTTCTTGAGGCAGCGTTCGACGTCGAGGACGAAGATGAGGGCGTCTTCGAAGGTGCGGACTTTTCTGCTCGAGACCCAGCCGCGGTCGACGGATTCTCCGAGGATGTTGGGGGAGCGGCCTACCTGCATGGAGGCGTAGAGGTAGCGTTTGAGGAGCTTCTCGGTGTGTTTGCGATAGAAGGCCCAGGTTGGACCGGGATCTTCTTCGTGCTGGGGTGGTGGGGCTTCGGCTGCGTGGATCTGGCGGCGCTGGATGTGATGGACCGCGGAGGCTAGCAGTTGCGGTTGCAGGGCTGGCGTGGCCTGGGCCCAGAGGTTGGGGAGGGTGAGGGCGGCGCTCATCGGGCACCTGCTTCGCGGGTGCCGGCCGGGATGCTGACCGGACTGATCACCGGGCTGATGCCTGGGGCGGCTGCGTAGAAAGACGTATCGTGCACGGCGAAGACGGTGGGGAGGGTGATTTTTCTTGGTCTTCCCTTGCGTCTGCTGGCTTTGGCTGCTGGGAAATCCTTGAACCGCTCGACGCATTGTGCGCAGTAGACCCGGGTTTCAAGCTGGGCACGATACCAGAGGCAACCGCAACCTTCGCAGACTTTCAATTGAATGCGCAATTCCATGACTGACTCTCCCTAGGGATCTGTGAGCCCGCGGTGATGGAGCACTGATCGGCATTCGGCAGATGTGCATTCCGCAGGGCAATGACGAAGGTTGGCTGCCGTGCAGGGTTCTTTTGCCCTGCTGGGGGATGGCGGCTTGCTTCCGTCGATAGTGAGTGATGCTCATGGCGCGCAGATCCTGGAAGCTCGAACACTTTGGGCGCGGCGGGCTTGCTGGCTTGAGCCAGGGAAGCGGATGCCGAGACCATGGCGAGGGAAACGGGCTGACGATTGCGTCGTCGTTCGCGCGCAATTTTCAGTCCGAATTTTTCCACTGCCGGTGTTTGAGAAAGTGTGATCAATCTATCGATGGGGCGGAATTCGGTCTATCGTCTAATTTCAAATTAGTATGCGGACGCTGGACGGGGCTGAATCCTGTTTTCTACATACGGGACTATGGTGCGATTTGGCATTTCTGTAGGAAATGGCGCGGTTTCTTGCCTATTGCTGTGTGTGAAACTTCTCGATGGACTTTAGCCAATTGCAAGAGCGAGTGCGTCTCGAACTGCTGCGCAGGATCGAGCGCGGGACGCTGAGTGCAAGCTTGCTGGCGCGGAAGTCTGGATTAGGACAGTCTCATATTTCCAATTTTCTGCATGGCCGGCGCGGGATGACGCTGGCTGCCCTGGACAAGATACTGGCGGCGATCCAACTGGATGTGAGCGACCTGCTGCCGGCGCGGCGAGAGGCGCTGGGCACGCTGTTGAGCGGGCAGGTGGGGGAGATGGTGGGGGTGCCGCTGGTTTCGCATGAGACGGCGATGTATGAGCAGTATGTGGTGGGAAGCAAGGTGAAAAAGACGATTCCGATTCCGGTGGAGACGTTGTCGGGGCTGCTGGTGCGCTGCCCGCCGGCGAGGAACAAGTGGGACCGGTTTGTGGCGGTGCGGATGGATGCGGAGGACGCGGAGCCGATGAAGCCGGTGGTGCAGGCGGAGGCGGTGGTGGTGCTGGACCGGCACTACACTTCGTTTCGCGCGTATGTGGAGGGGACGCCGAATCTGTATGGGGCGAAGGCGGGGCGGGGTGATGCCGGGCGGCTGGTGATCCGGTATGCGATGGCCGAGGGAGGCCGTGTGGTGCTGCGGCCGTATCGCGTGGAGTTTGCGATCGAGGTGCTGTCGGCGGGGAGTGGGCAGACGGTGAATGATCTGCTGGTGGGGCGGGTGGTGGCGGTGCTGGCGAGGTTCTAGCTGGCGTTGCGTTGGGTGCTGGCTGGGTTCTGGCTGGGTTCTGGTGGCGGCAGGGATGCGCGACATTTGGTAGCATCCGGGGTGGAGGGATGTATGGAATCTGGTGGTGGTTTGGTTGGGAATGGTGTTCGCGCGAATGCGGATATTGCGCTGGATCTGCTGAAGTTTGTGGCTGGTTCTACGGGGTTTGGGCGGGCGACTGTGCCTTCTACGGGGTTCAGTGGAACGGCTGCGCCGAAGGTGGAGGAGCAGATCAGCCAGTTGCTCGACTTGTACAGCCGGTGCTTGACGGTGGTGGATGGCAAGGCGGGGAAGGCTTAGTGGGTTTGTTGGATGAGATTCGTGGATCCCACCTTCAGCGCGATGATGCTGCGCTGAAGGTGGGGTGCACGCATTTCTCCGTCTTCCAAGAGCAACAGCAGATTCCCTTCGGGAATGACAAACCAAATGACGTACTGCGTGGCCTTTGAATGACAAACCAAACTGCCTGCTGCACTCCTTGCTGCTTGGCCTTTGATCGGGTGGGGTGGAGATACCGCTATGTCTGATGCTTTGCGGGTGGCGGTGGTGGGGACCGGGGCTTTTGGGCGGAACCATCTTCGGGTGTATTCGGAGCTGGCGGCTGAGGGTGTTGCGCTGGTTGCGGCGGTGGAGCCGGATGACGTGCGGGCTGCTGAGGTGGCTGAGAAGTTTTCTGTGCCGGTGTTCGACTCTGTCGGGGCGCTGCTGGAGGCCGACTTGAAGCTGGATGCGGCTTCGGTGGCGGTGCCTACGATCTTTCACCATGATGTGGCTGCAGAGCTGCTGGCGGGTGGGGTGGACTGCCTGGTCGAGAAGCCGATTGCGGGTACTTTGGCTGAGGCGGATGCGCTGGTGGAACTGGCGGATGGCGAGGGCCGGGTGTTGCAGGTGGGCCATCTGGAGCGATTCAATCCGGCGGTGATTGCGGCGGAGGCCGGGCTTACTCGGCCTATGTTCTTTGAGGCGCACCGGTTGAGCGTGTTTACGCCGCGGTCGCTGGATGTGGATGTGGTGCTGGACCTGATGATCCACGACCTGGACATTGTGCTGACGTTTGCCAAGTCTCCGGTGAAGGAGGTGCGGGCGGTGGGTTTGCCGGTGCTTTCGGCGAAGGTGGATATTGCCAATGTGCGGGTGGAGTTTGAGTCGGGGTGTGTGGCGAACTTTACGGCTTCGCGGGTGTCTACGGAGCGGGTGAGGAAGCTCAGGTTCTTTGAGCCGCGGCGGTATGTTTCGATCGACTATGCGCGGAAGGATGTGCTGGTGATCGGGGTGGATGCTGGGTTTTCGCTGGACGCGGCGATGGCTGCGGGGGCTGCTGCGGGGTTTTCGGACGGGTTGCCGGGGCTTTCCTTTGAGAAGCCGGTGGTGACGCCTGGGGAGCCGTTGCGGCTGGAGATACTTTCGTTTCTGGATGCGGTGCGGAGGCGGGTGCAGCCTCGGGTGACGGCGCGGCAGGGGCGGGAGGCGCTGGGGCTGGCACTGGAGATTCAGCGGGCGATGGTGGAGCATGCGGGGCGGGCTGGGTTGGGGAGCTTCTTCGCGGCGGGGTAGGGTTTCGCGAGTTAGCGTGCTTCGCACGTTAGCGGGTTAGCGAGTTAGCGGAAGACTTTTGATCTGCCACCTTACGCGCGTTGCTCCTGCGGTCGAGATGATGCCCGTGTTTGCTGCGTCCGATGAGAAACGCAACGGCTGGTCGTTCTGTTTCGCCCTTTGGGCTGCGCTCAGGGTGACAGCATTTTCTTGGATTGGAAGAAGACGAACAGCAGATTCCCTGCGGGAATGACAAACCAGAGATGGATTTGGCCTGCGATGGATTTGGTGGGGTGGAAGTGTGATTGGTTTGGGGCTGATTGGGGTTTGTGGGGCGGGTAGGATGGGGTTCTGGAGAGTGATGCGTGGCTGAAGTGGCTGAGGTTCTTAAGGAGATTGCTGGGGATAAGCGGGTTACTGTGCGGCGTGGCGGCGAGCCTAAGGCTGACGGGAAGTGTGTTGTGTACTGGCTGCAGAAAGCGCAGCGGGCGTTGGATAATCCGGCGCTGGAGGTGGCGATCGCCTGCGGGAATGCGCTGGGGCTGCCGGTGGTGGCTTACTTCTCCGTGATTCCGAATTATCCGAATGCTAACTTGCGGCACTATCACTTCTTGCAGCAGGGGTTGCATGACATCGCCGAGGGAATGGCGGAGCGTGGGGTTGGGTTTCTTGTCAGAAGACCAACCGATGGGGACACGCTGGAGAAGTTTCTGGATGAAGTGGATGCGGCTGTGGTGGTGGGGGATGAGAATGTCTGCCGCGAGCCGGAGCGGTGGCGGGCTGCGCTGGCCAAGAAGCTGAAGATACCTTTCTTTACAGTGGACGCGGATGTGGTGGTGCCGAGCGCAATCTTTGGGAAGGCGTTTGTTTTGCTGCATCATCTGCGGCCTAAGTTGCATGCGCAGCTGGAGGAGTTCCTGGTGCCGGTGAAGAAGGTCAAGGTTGAGCATGCATGGAAGCACCGGGTGCGGAGTTACTCGTTGGAGTTAGACATCACTGAGGGCTTCGATACGTTGGACCGTTCGGTTGGTCCGGTGGATACGTTTGTTGGCGGGACCAAGGCTGGGTTGAAGCGGTTGAAGGAGTTTACGGAGACGCAGCTGGCCGACTATGACGAGCGGAGGAATCATCCTGAAGCGCGCGGGACCAGCCAGATGTCGGCTTATCTGCACTATGGGCATCTTTCGCCGATCACGATTGCGCTGGCGGTGAAGGATGCTGTGGCGCGGGGGAAGGCTACGCAGGCTATGGCCGATAAGTACCTGGATGAGTTGATTGGCTGGCGGGAGTTGTCTGTGCTGTTCTGCAAGTACAACCCTAACTATGACAATTGGGAGTGTGCTGAGCCGTGGGCGCGCAAGACGCTGCTGGCGCATGCCGGGGATGCGCGGCCGTGGACTTATACGCTGGCGCAGCTGGAGAAGGCGGAGACGCATGATGAGTTATGGAACGCGAGCCAGCGGCAGATGGTGCGCGAGGGATGGATGCATAACTACATGCGGATGTATTGGGCGAAGAAGATATTGGAGTGGTCGCCCGATCCGGCTACGGCGTTTGCATGGGCGGTGGAGTTGAATGACCGGTATGAGCTGGATGGGCGGGATCCGAATGGGTATTCGGGGATTGCGTGGGCGATGGTGGGCAAGCATGACAGGCCGTGGTTTGACCGGCCGGTGTTTGGGCTGATCCGGTATATGTCGGGGGAGTCGACGGGGAAGAAGTTTGATTCGAAGCGGTATATGAGGATGTATCCGGCTTAGTGCGGCGGGCTGGAGGGGACTCGGGGACAGGGAATAGGGAATAGGGAATAGGGAATAGACGGCAACAGCGGATTCCCTTCGGGAATGACAAACCCAAAGGGCAACTGCCAAAGCAAGGGCAACTGCGAAGGCAGGGGCAACTGCAGGGGCAGGGGCAGCTACGACCGCAACTTCATCTGCACGGGCGGCTGTTGCGGAGTAGGGTTGATGGGTTGGGTGGTGGAGGGGTATGCCGGTTTTGTATTTGCGGAGGCTGACGGGTAAGGATCGGAGTCAGACGGCGAACCGGCATCTAGCGTATTTTCTGGCGGCGATTGCCGGGGCTACCAATGCTGGCGGGTTTCTGGCGGTGGGGCAGTATACATCGCATATGTCGGGGATTGTTTCTTCGCTGGCGGATAACTCGGCGCTGGGGGAGCTTGGTCTGGTGTTAGCAGCTCTGGGGTCGGTGGTGGCGTTTGTGGCGGGGGCGGCGACTACGGCTCTGATGGTGAACTGGGGGCGGCGACGGGGACGGCATGGGGTGTTTGCGATGCCGCTGATGGTGGAGGCTGGGCTGCTGCTGGTGTTCGGGTTGCTGGGTGGGCATCTGGAGTTGCATCACTGGCTGTTTGATCCGGCGACAGTGGTGCTGCTGTGCTTCACGATGGGATTGCAGAACGCGATTATCACCAAGGTTTCGAATGCGGAGATTCGGACGACGCATGTGACGGGCGTGGTGACGGATATCGGGATTGAGCTGGGGAAGATGCTGTATTGGAACCGGCGGCGGGAGTTGCCGGATGTGAAGGCGAACCGGGACCGGCTGGGGTTGCTGTCGGCGTTGCTGGGGTCGTTCTTTGTGGGCGGGCTGTTGGGGGCGGAGGGTTTTCGGCGGCTGGGGTTTGCCACGACGGTGCCGCTGGCGGTGGTGCTGGTGGTGTTGGCGGTGGTGCCGGTTTGGGATGATCTTCGAGCCCGGTGATGGTTGTGAATGCAGAAGCAGATTCGCTTCGGGAATGACAAACAAAAAATACAACTGCAGGAGCGACGGCCGGAACCGCGTTGGGTTACTCGGCGCGGAGGGCTTCTACTGGGTTGACCTGTGCTGCTCGCCAGGCTGGGGCGGCGGCGGCTATGGCGCAGACGACGACGAGGATGGCGGCTGAGATCGAGAGCGCTACCGGGTCGATGGGTTGAACGCCGAAGAGGAAGGACTGGATGGCGCGGCCGGCGGGCCAGGCTGCTGCTGCTCCTACGAGGAAACCGGCGAGGATCATCTGGGCTGCCTGGCGGGCGATCAAGTGGACTGCGCCTGTGCGGGAGGAGCCGAGGGCCATGCGGATGCCGATCTCTTTGCGGCGCTGGATGACGGAGAAGGCTAGGACGCCGTAGATGCCGATGGCTGCCAGGAGCAGGGCTACTGCTCCGAAGCCGGTGACGAGCTGCAGGGCGAGGCGGCGCTGGTCGAGGGAGTCGGCAATGCTTTTATCCATGGGGCGGAGAAGCATTTCGGACATGCCCGGGGCGGTCTGGTGGATGACGCGACGGAGTTCGCTGTCGAGGGCGGACTGGGCGAGGGTGGAGCGGATGGCGAATTCCTGGGCCATGTTGAAGACCTGGACGAAGGGCGTGCCGGGGGGAAGCTGGCGGTAGTTGACGTAGACCAGGGGCTGGAAGGGTGCGCCCAGGTCGCCGCCCTGGAGCTCGTTTTCGACTACGCCGATCACTGTGAGGGAACCCCTCAGGGGCATGTCTTCGGGCTTGTCGGTGGGGTCGTTGTGCAGGCCGATGACGGCACCGATGGGGTTGCGGTTGGAGAGGTAGCGCTGGACGAAGGCCTGGTTGACGAGGGCGGTCATGGCGGCGCTGGATTCATCCTGCTGGGTGAATGTTCGGCCGCGCAGGAGGTGCATGCCGCTGGCCTGGACGAAGTTGGTGCTGACGAGCGAGTAGAAGGCGGAGTCGGTGGGCTGGTAGGGGCGGCCCTGGATGTCTGTGGTGCCGTTGAGGGTGACGTTGAAGTTGGAGAAGGGGATGGAGGACTGCATGGTGGCGGACTGGACGCCGGGGAGGGCGTTGAACTGCTCGAGGAGGGTGGTGAGGGTGTGGCGGGAGACTTCGGGGTTAATGTGGGGGTCGTTGGGGATGAGGACCATGGAGGTGATGTGGTCGGGGTCGAAGCCGAGGTGGACGTTCTGGAGGGCGTTGAAGGTACGGACGAAGAGGCCGCTGATGACGAGCAGGACGCAGGTGAGCGCTACCTGCAGGGCGACGAGGAAGCCGGGAAGACGGGAGCTGCGGGTGGCGCGGTGGGTAGCGGCAGTGATGGAAACCTGACGGCGGATCCTGCCCATGGGGGCGATCGACGCTAGTACTGCGGCGAGGACGGCGAGGAAGATGCAGGCGGCGAGTGGGGCGATGTGAACTTTCAGCTCGTCGAAGCGGGCGTAGCGGCCGCCGTAGGCGTGACGGACAAGGGCAACGAGGATCCATGCGAGGGTGGCGCCGAGGGCTGCTCCAGCGAGAGAGACGACGAGGCTTTCGGTGATGATCTGGCGGAGGAGGCGGGCGAAGCTGGCGCCGAGGGCGGAGCGTACGCTCATTTCGGAGATGCGGGCGGAGACGCGGGCGATCTGGAGATTGGCGGCGTTGGCGCAGGCGATGAGGAGAAGGAGGGCTACGCCGCCGAGGAGGGCGAAGAGGCTGCCGCGGAGGTCCTGGGTCATCTCCTGGGTGTAGGACTGGAGGACGATTCGCTGGAAGTTGGAGTTTGATTTGTCGCCGCTGTGATCGAGGACGCTTTGGGCTTCTTCCCTGGCCTGGCTTGGGGTGATGCCGGGCTTCAGACGGGCGAGGACGCGGGCGGTGTCGTTGAAGAGGTCGTCCTGCTTGCTGCTGTCGAGGTGGAGCGGGAGGAAGACGAAGGAGGAATCGACGCCTTCGGGGAAGTGGATGCCTTCGGGCATGACGCCGATGACGGTGCGGGGCTGGCCGGAGATCTGGATGGTGGAACCGATGGCTTTGGGGTCGGCGTGAAGGCGTTCGCGCCAGAAGCTGGCGTTGACTACGGCTACGGGGGCGGTTTCGTCGGCTGCGGTGAAGAGGCGGCCCTGCTGGGCGTGGACGCCGAGCATGGTGAAGAAGCCGGCGTTGACTTCGCTGAGGAGGGCGGTGCGGCTGCCGTCGGCGGTAACGATGGGCCGGGGGAGCATGGTGTAGGAGCCTACGGCGGAGAACGAGGATGCGTGGCGGCGGAGGGTGTCGACCTGCTGGTAGCTGAGGTTGCTGGCGTCGTCGCGCTGGGTGCTTCTGACGGTGAGAGAGACGAGCTCTTCGGGGTGGGGCAGGGCGACGGGGGTGAGGAGGACCGAGTCCACGATGGCGAGCATGGTGGTGACGGCACCGAGACCGACGGCCAGGGTGAGGATCATGGTGATGGCGAAGCCGGGGGCGTTTTTGATGCCGCGGATGGCGTAGCGGAGGTCGCCGGAGATGCCTTGCAAGGGGTTGGGGCGAGTTGGAGTCGGGCCGGTCATGGTTGCAGTTTAGGACTGTTTTGGGGTGGTTGGGGTTTCAAAGTTGGGATTCTTTTGGGCGGGGGTCAATACCGGGCAGAGATCGGATTGGGTGGGTGATTGCTGGTGGGCGGGAGAGTCTGACTCTCCCGCCCTGGTTGGTTCAGGGGATGGGGCGGCGGGTGATGCGGACCGGGCCAGCTACCGCCTTGGTGCAGGGGGTGGTGGAGGCGGTGACGGTCTGGACGAGGTTGGTCGAGGCCGCGTTGTGGGTGGTGTCGCCGGGGTAGTAGGCGGTGAGGGTGTGGTTGCCGGCGGAGAGCGCTGCGGTGGAGATACTGACTGCGCCGCTGGCTAAGGTGCCGGAGGCGAGTACGGTGGAGCCCTCTTTCAGTTGAACGATGCCGGTGGCGAGTGGGGTGCTGCTGACGGTGACTCCGAAGACGAGCGCCTTGCAGGTGGTGGCGGGGGCGGTCTTCGAGGCCAGTGCCACGGACGGGGTGGCTTTGGCAGCGGTGATGGTGATGGGGCGGGTGATGGTGACGGTGGAGTAGTTGGCGTCGCCGCTGTAGATGGCGCCGATGGTGTGATTGGCGGTGGTGAGGCCGGTCATGCTGATGGAGGCAGTGCCGTTGGCGGCGACGGTGACAGCGCTGCCGTACGCGGCGCCATCGACGGTGAACTTGACCGTGCCGGTGGGCGTGGGCGTTGCGGTGAGGCTGACGGACACGGTGACGGCAGTGCCGGAGGTGAAGCTGGCTCCGGATGCGGGCGCGGTGAAGGCGAAGGTGGGAGTGGGCAGCGTGCCGACACCGTAGAGCTGGACGTTGTTGACGTTGGTGACGGTGTTGTCGAGGAACTGCAGGGTAGCCTGGCGGACGCTGGCGGAGGTGGGCCGGAAGATGACGCCGACCTTGCAGCTTTGTCCGTTGGCGAGGCTGGATCCGGCGGTGAGCAGGCAGGTGGTGGTGTTGGGATCGACGGTGTATTCCGCTGCCGCGGGGCCGGTGAAGTGGTAGCTGGTGAAGGTGAGCGCGCTATTGCCGGTGTTGGCGAGGGTGATGGTGCGGGCGACGCTGGAGGTGTTGCGGAGGACGTTGCCGAAGGGGATGGCGCCGTCGGGGCCGAGTTTGCGAATGACCTGGGCGGTGCCGGTGGCGGTGGTGCTGCTGATGATGTAGACCTGGCCCTGCGAATCGACGGCGACTCCGGTGGGGTTGGCGAGGAAGGCGAGGTTAGCGGCGCCGCCGTCTCCGCCGTAGCCGGCTGCGCCTGTGCCGGCGATGGTGTTGATGATGCCGGTGGAGGCGTCGATGCGGCGGACGCGCTGGTTGTTGGTATCAGCGAAGTAGAAGTTGCCGGCGACGTCGAAGGCGAACTGGGGGCTCTTGGTGCCGATTTCGGCGTTGCGGGCCTGGCCGCCGTCGCCGGAGAAGCCGCAGGTTTTACCGCCGGCTACCTTCTTGTAAACACCGCGGGAGTTGACTGCGTCGCTGAAGTACTGAGAGGCGATCTGGCAGACGCCGGTGGTTAGCCATAGGGAGTAGATGTTGTCGTAGACGTCGACTGCCATGGTGCCCTGGTTGGCGCTCTGGAAGGTGAAGGGGTCGTACAGGCGGCCGAATTTCGGCGAGTAGGGCAAGGAGATGAATTGCCCCGCGCCCAGGGACCGTTCGGTAAAGAAGACCTGATTGCTGGAGTCAATCGACATCTGGCCGGGGCTGTAAAGTTGCTCGTTGGGCAGGCTGCAGGGCGCTGCGACCGTGCAGGTGTCCGTGCCTGTGCCGCTGACCTGGAACTGCGATCCGTAGTTGAAAATCTCGAACATGAGGTTGGCGGCAGGCTCGTCGAAGTAGATATCCCCGAAGCTGTCGGCGACTACGCTGTAGGGGGCGCTGAGGGTGCCGGTGGAGACGGTGATGAAGGCACCTGAGGAATCCATCGAACGAATCACGTTGTTGCCGGTGTCGGCGACGTAAAGGGTGTCGCCGCCATCGACGGAGAGGCTGGAGGCGTTGCTCAGGAGGCCTTTACCAGCCGGGTAGGAGGCGGGGAGGGTGGAGATAACGGCCGGGGTGAAGCTGACGACGGGGGCGTATCCGTTGCCGCCGAGGCCGACGTAGAAGGGCTTGATGGAGGCGGAGTTCTCGATGGTGATGCGACCGAGACGATTGCCGGCGCCTTTGGGGGTGAAGCGGACGAGCAGGGTGCAGGTCTGGCCGGAGTCGTAGGTGTTGCCTTCGACGCAGCTGCTGCCCGGTTCGATGGGGAAGTCGGGGGTGGAGGTGATTTTGCCGAGTTTGGCGGTGGCGGCGAAGCGGATGGTGAGGGTTTCGAGCGGGCTGAGTTCGCCGGGATCCGCGGCGGTCAGGCGGCGGAAGTTGGCGGGAGGCTCGGGGAGGGGCTTGCCGGTGGTGGGGGAGAGTTCGGCGTTGATCTTGGAGCCAGAGGCGGGCAGGAGGGAGAGCGGTGAGCTTTGCGGTGCCGCCTGGCCGGGTGTGACGGGTGACGGGGCGGCGTGGGAGCCGGCGGGCTGGGCCGAGGCGGGGATGGCGGAGAGGCTCAGGAGGGAGAGCAGGCAGGCGGCGGCATGGCGGCGCAGCCCGGTGAAGAGAGCGTGAGCAAAGTTTTCAGCGGTCATGGTGCGGGTTCTCCAGTTTGGTTTGCAGGTGCGTCCTCTGGGCGAGGAGTTTCCGGGGTATGGGGGCGGACGCATGGCGGCGCATCGCTGGGATGCAGGTATGCGTCTGGCGACTGGTTGCGGTTCCGCGCTTGGTGAAATGGATGAGGGCCCTGGTTAGCGGGATTGGTCCCGTAGGTCCGGTCGTTGTGGGGGCTTAGACTTGGCTGCGTCAGGGGAGGCGCGAGGTCTGTTTGCCGGATTGGGTGAAGGGTATCAGAGGAAAACGGGAATTGTCGTGGGAAATTTTTTTGAGCAAATGGGATCTTGGAAGCGGGTTGAAGAAGCACGGTTGGTGCAATGGACTGATGGCAGCCCTTCTTTCCGAGTCTTACATTGCATGAAATGTCTGACTTGTTTGCCCCATGCCTTTCGCTGGGTTGCAGCGAGAACCATGGAGCTACTGCATCTCTCTGCTCATCCTGCTGTGATGGGGCGTTCGATTTAAGGGCTGTGCGTGGAATCGGTTCTTTTGTCTGCCGATTCGAGGTGGGGGCGTGGGAGAATGGCGTCATTCCACGGATTCGTCCTGATTTTGCGCTGTAGGGAATATGGCTATGAAGAGTTGTCCTGTTTGTTCGGCTGAGTTTGCCGATGAGGTGCGGACTTGCCCGCATCATGGAGTCCTGCTGATCGGGCGGAGGGAGCTTGCGCCTGGGACGATCTTTCGGGGGACTTATCGGATTGTCCGTGTGCTGGGGCGGGGCGGGATGGGAGTGGTTTATCTCGCCGAGCTTTTGTTGCTCGGGGAGATGCGGGCGCTGAAGTTTCTGGCGCCGGAGCTGGCGATGAATCCGGGGGCGGTGCAGCGGTTTTTGCGCGAGGCTAAGAAGGCAGCGGCGCTTGGGCTGCATCAGCCGCATATTGTGAAGACGCTGGCGCTGGGGCAGGACGACGATGGCGGGTTCTATATCGAGATGGAGTATGTGGATGGGCCGAGCCTGGAGGCGCTGATTGGAGGCGCGCCGCATGGGTTGCCGGTGGAGCGGGCGCTGGAGATTGTGCGGGGGATTGCGAAGGGGCTGGAGGCGGCGCATGCGAAGGGGATGGTGCATCGGGATATCAAGCCGGGGAATATTCTGCTGGGCACCGACGATCATGGCGGGGAGATTGCGAAGATTGCGGATTTCGGGATTGTTACGGGTGCGGAGGATGAGGGGAGACTGACGCGGACGGGGCTAAATCCGCTGACGCCTGAGTATGCTTCACCGGAGCAGTGGAAGGGTGTGATTCCGGGGCACCAGCTGGATGGGCGGACCGATATTTACGCGCTGGGGTGTGTGTTCTTCGAGATGTTGACGGGGCGGGTGCCGTTTGTTGGGGACGATTTGCGGGAGGAGCATGTGCATACGCCGGCGCCAGCGCCTAGCTTGCTGCGGGCGGAGCTGGCGCGGTGGGTGGGGTTGGATGATGTTGTGCTGCGGATGATGGCTAAGGGGCGGGAGGAGCGGTTTGCGGATGTTCGGGGCTTGGTTCAAGCGTTGAACAAGATTGCTCTTGCAACTGAAAAACCTGCTGCTCTGCCGGCTAAGTCAGATGAAGACGTCGAAAGTTTGGATGATAACTTCCTGCTTGATAAGCTGTATGAACCAGAATCAAGGAAGGCTGCCCGCAGGTGGATTTGGCTTGCAGTGTGTGCTTTGGTTCTTATCATCGGCGCCGCAATCTGGTTTGCACCGAGTCATAATCCGCAGAACGATACCCCTCATGCGGAAACCACGGCACAATCTGAGCAGCCGTTCTGCACGCAACCTACATTTCGTTATACCGTTACGCCGACCACTATCGGCTCCAATGGCACGACTGGTTGCGTTCAGTTCGCAACACTCGTCAACGGTACACGGCCAGACCTTAAGCTTCTTGCCGGACGCAGTTTCATTAGCTCGGACTACGAAAAAGGTTCTGCTGCCGTAGCATTTATCGCGGAAGGACTTGCAAATCGCATCTTCCCAGGACAGTCACCTGTAGGCCGATCAATCTTTGTGGGAGGCCATGAAGCTGAAATTGTAGGCGTAGCTACTTCGCTCATTGACAGGGACAATCCCAAGAGCATCGCTGATCTATGGATTCCTGGAACTAAGGCAGGACTTTTTGACACCTTTGCCCCAAAGCCTCCGCCTGCACCGCCAAGTACCACTAAGTTGGAGAGCACTATAGTCGTCACAGTCGTTGATCCTACAGGTGCGCCAATTTCCCAGGGTAAGGTAACTATCGCTACGCCTTTCATCGGGCCTACTCCTTTAACAGAAGAGGGTCTTACCGATACGTCTGGACGTTGCAGGTTTAGCAAGCTGCTTGGTGGGAAATACGCCGTCAGCGTCGCGGCAGCCGGATTTGCTACAGGTACGAAGGATGTGCAGGTTGGTTGGGGAAAAACGGCCGCCGTTAAGTTCACACTTAACTTAGGTAGTTGAACTACGGCGGTGCCCCTGAGGCGTCGCGCCCCGTTCTCTCTCCTCATTCGAAGGGGAACAGCAACGAAAAAAGCAACAGTAGATTGCCTTTGGGAATGACAAACAAAAGAAAGACAACCAAAAGGACAAAGGCTCCGCGTCTCTCGATGCGGAGCCTTTGTCTTGATTGGGATTGGGTTATTGGTGGTTGAAGGAGGGGGGGTCGTCGCCTGGGTTGGTGCCGAAGGATTTGTTGGGCTGGTCGCTCAAGTCGAAGTCCAGGGTGCCGCCTTTTAGGGTGAAGAATTCTGGCAGCCAGGTTTTTGTGGTGGGCTTGCCGTTTACTTTGAGTGACTGGATGTAGGGGGTGTTGGTGCTGGCTTTGGGGGCGGTGATGGTTAGATTGCCTGCTGGGCGCTTGACTGTGATTTTTGGGAAGAGGGGGCTGCCTAAGACCAGTTCGGCGCGGCCGGGGATTTCCGGGTAGAGGCCCATGGCGGCGAAGACGTACCAGGAGGACATTTCGCCGAGGTCGTCGTTGCCGGGGATGCCGGCTGGGGTGTTGGGCCAGATGGTGTTGAGGACCTGGCGGACGAGCTGCTGGGTCTTCCAGGGCTGGGCGGCGAAGTCGTAGAGCCAGGGGGTTTCGATGGAGGGCTCGTTGTCGAGTTCGGCGTGGAGCTCGCCGGATTTGGTGACGGCGGGGGCACCTTTGTCGTCGTAGAAGAACTTGTCCAGGCGGGCTACGGCTTTGTCGCGGCCGCCCATCTGCTCGAAGAGGCCGTGGACGTTGAAGGGGACCATCCAGACGTATTGGGCGGCGCTGCCTTCGACGAAGCCTGCGCCGGTGGCGGGGGTGAACTCCTTGGGCGGGACTTTGCCGTCTTCGTCATCGTCGTCGTTCTGGATCTTGGGCCAGGTGCCGTCGGCGTTGCGGTTCATGAAGTAGCCGCCGTCGGGGGCGGCGTTGGGGTTCCAGATGTTGCGCCAGTACTGGGCTCGGGTCAGGAATTCTTCTTCGGTTTTCCTGTCGCCGAGGTGGCCGGCGAGGGCGGAGATGCCGAACTCGGCGGTGGCGTCTTCTAGGGTGTCGGCGGCGGGGCCCCAGGCGGGTGCGCCTACGGGGATGTAGTGAAGTTTGAGCCACTGGTCGAGGCCGGGGCGCTGGCCTACGCACTCTACCGGGCAGCCGTCGTGGCTCAGGTCTTCTTTGGTTGGGATGGTGGCGGCTTTTACGAGCGAGGCGAGGGCTGCTTTGGCGTTGAAGCTGCGGCCGCCGAAGGCGTAGATGTCGGCGATGGAGGTGGCGGCGGGGTCGCCGTTCATGACGTGGGTGGCGCCGGAGAGGTGAGTCCAGCGGTCCCAGCGGCCGTTGTCCTGCTCGGACTGGTTGAGGAGAGACTGGGCTACGTTACTTCCCTGCTTCGGGTCGAGCCAGGTGAGGAGCTGGAACTGGGAGCGGTAGACGTCCCAGCCGGAGAAGTTGGCGTACTGGGTGGACTGGCCGGGGACGGTGTGATGCGGTTTGAGGTCCATGCCGGTGTATTCGCCGTTGATGTCGCTGTAGGTGGTGGGGGTCTGGAGGGCGTGGTAGAGGGCGGTGGTGAAGACGGTGCGCTGCTCGGGTGTGCCGCCTTCGATCGCGATCTGGCTGAGGCGCTTGTTCCAAGCGGCGCGGGCGGCGGTGGAGACTTCTTCGTAGGTCTTGGCGGATTTGGATTCGGCTTCGAGGTTGGCTTTGGCGTTGGCTGCGCTGACGTAGGAGATGGAGACGCGGAGGCGGATGTCGAGACCGCCGGCTGGGGCTTCGCCGAAGCCTAGCCAGGCGCCGGAGCCGTGGCCTGCCTCCGGGAAGCCTTTGGGACCGAAGCCGGTGCCGCCTTCCGAGGTTTTGCCGCCGGGGGTAAGGGTGTCGTCGTGCCACGTGCCGGTTTCGGTGACTGGGCGGTCGAAGGTCGCGGTGAAGTAGAGGGTGTAGTAGGAGCGGCGGTCTTCGGTGCCGATGTAGCCGCAGAAGTTGCCGCTGGTGACGGAGCCTGAGACGGTTTGGCCGGTCTGGCCTTCGATGGTGGTGTGGGCTTCGGTGGAGCCTACTTCGGAGTCCGAGGTGCGGATGAGGATGCGGGCGGGTTTGCCGGCGGGAAAGTGGAAGGTGGCGGCGCCCATGCGGAGGGCGGCGGCGAGGGAGACGTCTACTCCGTTGCCGAGGTGGACCTGGTAGGAGCCGGGGCTGGCGTGTTCTTCGTCATGGGTGAAGGCGGCGGTGTATTGGGCGCGGAAGTCCTTGCTGGGCGAGGTTTCGACTGCTTCCGTAATCGGCATGAAGGGGATGTCGCCTGAGCCGCCGGCGCAGCCCCAGCCTTCGACGTTGGTGAGCGCGAAGCCACGGATGCCTTTGCTGCGGTATTCGTAGCCACCGGGCGCGGCGATGGGGCGGCGCGGGTTGACGGGGGTAGCTTCGGGGGTGAACTGGATCATGCCGAAGGGCATGGTGGCGCCGGGGAAGACGTTGCCGCCGTTGGTGGTGCCGATGATGGGGTTGACGAGACTAGCGGGGTCTGGTGTCTGGGCCTGGGCCAGTGCAGTCGCGGCGAGCAGGAGGGTTGTGGTAACGATACGCTTCATAGACTGACAGGGTACCGTGTCGGGTGTTGGGGTGTCTGCTTTTGGAATTTGTGGGCGCGGGTTGGGGGCATGCATGCGGCTGGTTTCTGGGTGTCGCGTTTGTTGGCTGTGGGTGGCGTGCCGCGGAGCGGGCTTTCAGCCCTTTTCGTTCTTGTGGTGGACGGGACCCAGGGCGTTGCCCTGGGCTGGTATCGTGCGCGCCGTTGGCGCTCGGATTCCCTCCGGTTCTTACTTTGCATGAATTTGGGTGCTTTTGTGAGTTGCACCTGAGCCACAAAGTGCGCGGTGAAGGTGGGGCACCCGGACTCTTTCTACTCATCCGAGATGGAACAGCAGATTCCCTTTGGGAATTGCAGAAAGAAAGGTAACGGCGAGGGCAACAGCAGATTTCCCTGAGGGGAATGACGGAAAGAAAGGCAAGGGCAAAGATAACAACAGATCCCCTTCGGGAATGACAATCCAAGAGCGGCAGCCTCGATAGGAGAATGGGTACCTGGTCACCACTCGCTGGGGGATCGGTGGGTGTAGGGGTGGGACCATAGGGCGGCTTGCAGCTGGAGGGATTTACACCAGGCCTGATGCATGTGGTGGACTTCTTCTGGTGAGTGGCCGTGGGCGGCCAGGTAGGGCTGAATGGTTTCGTTCATCACGGCGATGAAGGCTACGATGTCGCGGAGGGGGACGTAGGGGGTGGAGTCGGCGTGGTCGGTCTGGTTCTTTTTGAGGCTGGTGTGGCGGAGGGCGATTTCCTGCTGGTAGTTGAGCCATTCCTGGTCGTAGGGGCGGAGGCAGGTGTCGAGGATCCATTGGCGGAAGCGGAGGTTGGTCCTGGCGAGGTATTCGGGGTTGGGCTCGCCGTCGGAGGTGCGGGAGTGGCGGGCGAGGTTGGGAATGCCGGCGATGATGCCGCTGCGCCATTGGGTTACGATCTGTTCGGTCTGGTCGGCGAGGACTGTGCCGGCGAGCTGGAGATAGCGCTCGTCTTCGGCGGTGAAGCCGGTGGTTACTTTGAGGGCTTCGAGCTCGGCCAGGGTGAGGGGGGAGGCGGGGACTTCGCCGTAGGTGTAGCCGGGGATGGTATCGGTGATGTTGTTCATGGGTCGCTCTTCGGGTGCCGGCTTATGCGCCGTGGGTGGGGGGGAGAACGGGACGATGGGTTTTTCGGGCGGTTGCGGTCATCGATGTTTCTTCGACTGGGATTTTACGATCGGCTGTCTCTTAGAGTGGCGGGGTTTCGAGAATGATTCCTGCCGGATTCAGAATTCCTTCAGGATTGACTGGAAGAAAAGCAGAGGCAGATGCAGGTGCGGAGGTGCTTTTTCTTCTGGGGATTCGTGGGGGGGTGTGCGATTCTTGGCGCACGATGAGCCTGATTGGTGGGGATGGTGAGGTTGGGGAGCACCGGCTTACGCGGTCGCTTGGGGTGAGGGATCTGGTGCTGGCGCAGATCCTTTGCGTGGTCGGTTCGAGCTGGGTGGGGGTGGCTGCGGGGCTGGGGCGGGCGGAGACGCTGGTGTGGGTGGCGGCGATGTGCGTGTTCTACCTGCCGATGGCGGCGGTGGTGATTGGACTGAACACCGTGATGCCGCTGGAGGGCGGGTTGTATGTGTGGGCGCACCGGGCTTTTGGGGCGCTGGGCGGGTTTCTTACGGCGTGGAATCTGTGGGTGTATGGGATTGCTGTGACGGCAACGATTCTGTATGCGATTCCTACGGAGATGGCTTACCTGATTGGGCCGCGTGCGGCATGGCTGCCGGGGAATGCGCTGGCATCTGTGGGGATCGTGCTGGTGCTGGTGGTGCTGATTACTGTTGCTGCCATTCGCGGGCTGGAGTGGGGGAAGTGGATCCAGAATGTGGGCGGGGTGGCGATCCTGGCAGTGTATGCCACTTTGATCCTGCTGCCGTTGTATGGGCTTTGGCGGGGGACGATTCATACGGGGATGGAGTTTGCGGCGGTGATGCCGCCGAAGACGCTGCGGACGATGGCGCTGTTTGGGCAGATGATTTTTGGGGCGCAGTGCGGGCTTGAGTATATTGCCATCTTCGCGGGAGAAAGCAAGCAGCCGGCGAAGAGTATTGCTCGGTCGGTCTGGATTGCTTCGCCGATTATCTGCGCGATGTTCATTCTGGGGACTAGCTCTGTTGTTGCTTTCGCTACGCCGGGGCACATTGACTTTATTGCCCCGATACCACAGACGCTGCGGCTTGCTCTGGGGAATTCCGGGCTGGGGAATCTGTTTGCGATGGCGGCGATCTTGCTGGTGCAGATGCGGCTGCTGGGGGCATCGAGTTTCCTGTTTACGGGGGCGACGCGGCTGCCAATGGCGGTGGGCTGGGATGCGCTGGTGCCGGAGTGGTTCACGCGGCTGCATCCGAAGTATGGGACGCCGCGGAATTCGATTTTGCTGGCTGCGGGGCTGGTGATGGTGCTGGTGGGGATGGCGAATGTGGGCGCACATGCGCAGGAAGCATTTCAGGTGCTTTCGAATGCGAGTTTGACGCACTATGAACTGACGTATCTGGCGATGTTTGCGATCCCGGCGGTGGGGGCTTTGGCGGTGCGGCGGAGTTTGCCGGGGTGGTTGAAATGGGTTTCGGGGGTTGGGTTCTGCGCTACGCTGTTCAGCCTGCTGATTTCGGCGTATCCGTTTGTGGCGGTGCGGGATGCCGGGGTGTATGCGGCGAAGATTTTAGGGACGGTTGTGGTCAGCAATTTGGTTGCTGTCGGGGTTTATTGGCGGAGGAGGCGGGTTGAGCGGACAGGAGATTCCACGCGGCAATGACGCTAGCAAAAACCTATGCCCGAACAGTGATTGCTGTTCGGGCATTTTGGTTTTGCGCGCGGGAGCGCTCGATCATGGGCGTGGAACGCCTCAGATGCGCATTGGCATTAGGACGTAGCGGTATTTGTATTCTGCTTCGGGGTCTTCGGGGCGCATCTGGCCGGCGGATTGGCTGTCTTTGAACTCCAGGCGGACTTCGCCTTCGTTGCCGAGGGCTTTCAGGAAGTCGAGCATGTAGCTGCTGTTGAAGCCTACGACGATGGGGTCGTTGGTGTAGGGGGTTTCGATGGAGTCTTCGGATTCGCCGGATTCGTTGGACTGGGCGGTGATCTTGAGTTCGTTCTGTTCGAGCTTGAGGCGGACTGCGCCGCTGCGCTCGTCGGCGAACTGGGCTACGCGGCCGATGGCGGCAGAGAGTTCCGATGTGCGGACTACTACGAAGCGGCTGTTGTCGCGGGGCATGACGGCTTCGTAGTTGGGGAACTGACCGGTGAGCTTGCGGCTGGAGAGGGTGCGGTGGCCGATGCGGAAGAAGAGCCAGAGGTCGTCGTCTGCGAACTCGATATGCTCGGCGTCGGTGGAGTTGAGCAGGGTCTGGAGCTCGGCGAGGGCTTTGCGCGGGATGAGGATGCGCTTTTCTCCGCTGATGCCTTCGAGGGTCTCTTCTGGCTTCTCGACAAACGAGAGGCGGTGGCCGTCGGTGGCTACCATGGCGATCGATTCTGCCTTGAGGATGAGCAGGGCGCCGTTGAGGGTGTAGCGGGACTCTTCGTTCGAGATGCTGAAGATGGTCCGGCTGATCAAAGTCTTCAAGACGAGGACGGGGATCTTGACGCTGGCTACGGTGGGCAGCTCGGGGACTTGCGGGTAGTTGGCGCGGCCGAGGCCGACCATCTTGGTGTTGCTGCGGCCGGAGCGGATCTGGACCCAGTGGTTGTCGAGGAGCTTGATGGAGATTTCGCCATCGGGGAGGAGCTTAACGTAGTCGTAGAGCTTGCGGGCGGGGATGGTGCAGCTACCGGCTTTTTTGACCTTGGCTTTGGCGCTGGTGCGGATGGCCTGGTCGAGGTCGGTGGCGGTGATGTTGAGGAGGCCGCCTTCCGGTCCTTCGGTCACTTCTACGAGGAAGTTGGACAGGATGGGGATGGTGGTTTTGCGTTCGACGACGGACTGGATGGCGGTGAGTTCTTTGAGCAGATCCTGGCGGGTTACGGTGATTTCCATGGCTGTCCCCTGTGCAGTGGTGGGCGCTGAGTTTTCGAGTTCTAGTTCCAGTCCTGGCATGGTGTCCTCTTTCGAACGGCTGGTGCGAAGTGGACTTGTCCGGTTGGGCCGGTGCGCGGGCCTTAAGTTATCGGACGTGATGCCACTTTACACCAATGGGGTTGGGGCTGAATATGCGGTTTCTGCCTGTCTTGATTGTAGTGAAGTGGCGGATTGGGAAAGGGTGGAAAACGGGGCGGATGGTTGAAAAACAGGGAACAGGGGTTAGGGAACAGGGAATAGAAGACGGAAGCAGATTCCCTTCGGGAATGACAACCAGAAAGACAACGGCAAAAGCGAAGGCAAGTGCGCGGTCGGGGTGTGGAAGAAGTCGGGTACTGAGTACTGTGTATTTCGAAAGAAGAAAGAGTTCTTTAGCCCCGCAGTAGTACCCGTTGTTGGCGGAAAAGTGGAAATGTATCTGGAAACCGCATGGATGTTGGGGTTGCGATGGGGGTGAGTTTTAGAAAACTTGGCTGTGGAATTGAGGGGAAGTGGAAAGGTGGATTTTCGGGGGTGAGTTGGGTATCCGGGTTTGCACGGTTTGCACAAGGGCGCGGATTTGGGCTGTGGATTTGTGGGTTGGTGGCGTGGATAGTGGGGTTTTGCGTGGTGTTGATGCGGGGCTGGCGGGGTGGGGTTTTGCAGGTGGGGGGGGTTGTCCACGGTTTGCACAGGGGTTGGGCGGGGCGTGGGAAAGTGGGGTTTTATAGAGCAGGGAACAGGGAGCAGGGAACAGGGAATAGGGAGTAGGGAACAGAAGGCAACGGCGGATTCGCTTCGGGAATGACAGAAAGAAAGGCAAAGGCAAAGGCGCGGTTTCTCTTCTCTTTTGGAGACAGGCTGATTTTTGTCAAGCGGCGGGTTGCGTGGGATTTCCGTATGTCATTGAAATGAATGTACTTATTTAGCGGGTTGGATTTGCGTTGAATTTATTGGGGTTTGGGTAGAGTTAAGACAATCGCGGAATGGGAGTTGGGGAGTGGCGCTTTGGGTGCTGCTTCCCATTTTTTGTTTTGCGGGGAAATTTGTGTCGGTCTGTTCCCGGCACAGGTTGGCGGGAGTGGCCGGCGCGGAATGGCGGTGCGATGGCCGACGAGGAAGTGGAAGAGGGCGGTAGCGAGCAGGAAGGTCCAGACAGCTTAGCGGGCGGGTTGGTTCCGGAGAATGTTCCGACCGGGGTGCGGGCTGCGGTGGGCAAGATTGCGTTGAATGTGTTGCTGAAGGGTTTCGAGAAGATCATCGATGCCTTGTTTGAGAACGTCAAGACGGCGAAGCACCTGCCGAGTCTGAAGCTGCTGATCGATCTGGCGATGCTGGTGACTGAGGCTGAGGACGTGAGGCAGGTGGATTATGTGGGCTTCGCTGTGCAGTTAAAGATGACGCTGGAGAAGATGCAGGGCGAGGTGCTGGAGGGTGTGGTGATGCCTCCTGCTCGGGCAGTGATTGCTGAGGGCTCTGATTCTGGAGTTGTGGCGTAGATGGTGCGTTTGGGGTCCTGTTCTTTCCGTTCGCGGGAGGGATGGGACCCCGGATTTGTTTTGGCAAGTGCAGCGAGTTAGCGCGCGTGCCGCGCGTAGCGAGTTAGCAAGTTAGCGGGATTGTTGAGGCCGCTAGATTTTGGATTTCTTTGGGAAGGACGTTCTGCTATGAGGATTGGGTTGCGCGCTGGGGGATTTTGGGGCTTGGTGGGTCTGCTGCTGGCTGTGTTGCTCTGCGGCGAGAGTGGGCTGGCTCAGGGTGTGACCACGACTACTGTGCAGGGGACGGTGTACCTGGCGAATGGTGCGCCGGGGTCGGGGACGCTGCTGGTGAGCTGGCCGGCGTTTACGACTGCGAGCAATCTGGCGGTGGCTGCTGGGCGGACGACGGTGACGATCGGGTCGGATGGGTTTGTGAGTGTGAACCTGGCGCCGAATGCTGGGGCGAACCCGGCGGGGCTGTATTACACGGCGGTGTTTCATTTGTCCGACGGGACGGTGAATACGGAGTACTGGGTGGTGCCTGCGGCGGCAACGGCGAGTTTGGCGCAGGTGCGGGCGCAGCTGATGCCGGCGGCGCAGGCGGTGCAGGCCGTGAACCTGATTGGCACGATGCGCGGGGTATTGATGAGCAGCCTGGGGACGGGCTGGGTGACGACGGTGGCGCCGGGTGCGGATTTTGTCACGGGGGCTTCGCGGCGGATTGGGGCTTTGGCGGATGGTTCGGAGTGTCATCTGACGCGTACTGGCTCGCTGGAGTTTTATACCGGGCTGACGCCGGCTCTGGGGGAGATTGTTGCTGTGCAGTACCGGACGCGTGGGCGGGCTGTGGGGCGGGCGGTGAATGTCGCTAGCCAGGCAGCGCTGGCGGCGGCGGGTGCGCCGGCGGTCGCGGTGTGGACGGGTTCGGTGACGGAGCCGCAGGCGAGGTCGAGTTATGACTGCCGGAATGCGGCTGCGGCTCTGGTGACGGCTGCTTCGAGTGTGAGCGCGGCGTGGAGCGGGACGTATCAGAGCACGAATCTTGGGCTTGGGTTAGTGGCTGGCGAGGATGTTTGGCCGGGGGATGCTTTGGAGATTGAGGCGCCTTCGCTGGGGTTGGATGTCCAGGTCGTGGTGCGGTCCGTGACTCTGCGCTACGGGGCGTCTGTGCCGGATGTGGTGGAGTATTCGATTGCTTTCTCGAATGACTGGGCGAACGATCTGGCGATCCGGAGTTCGCGGACGGTGCCTGAGGATGCGTGGCTGCCGGCGGCGGTTTCTCCTGCTTACCTGGCGAATTTGAATGGGCTGGTGGTGACGGCGATTTCGCCTACGGCGGTTTCGGTGCAGGCGGGTGCTGTGCCGCCGCTTGGAGGTGGGTTTGAGGTGCGGCGGCGGGACTTTTCTTTTCAGGCGGGGACGGATACGGACCTTGTGATGCGGTCGGCTGTGGCGAACTTCGATATTCCGCGGGCTACGAATGCGGACCGGTTTTATGTGCGGATGTATGACGCTTCGGAACCGCCGAATTATCCGGAGTTTTCTGCGGCGATTTTCGTGAATTTGCCGTTGTCTGTTTAGCGGGTTAGCTGCTTCGCAGTTAGCAAGTCAGCAAGTCAGCGGGATTTGTCCGGTTTGTGGTGGGGTGGCGATGCGGATGATGAATGATTTTGAGGCACAGGTGTTGAGCGATCTGAGCGTGTTGAAGACGCATATGACGGGGCTGGTGGGGGATGGGAATGGTGGGCGGTTGGGGGAGCTGGAGCGGCGGGTGGAGCGGCATGAGTTGAATTTGCAGCGGGCTAAGGGCGTGATGGCGGCGATGAGCGTGGTGATGGCGCTGATTGAGGTGGCGGTGGAGGCGTGGCGGCGCTGAGACGCCGAGGGAATAGGGAATAGGGAATAGCCGACTTGAGGAATCGTGCCGACTTATAATTTTGGGATGAGTGAGAGTGGTTTGGATGCGCCCCTGATCGGGGTGGTGATGGGGTCGAAGAGCGACCTTTCCGTGATGGATGCGGCGGTGGAGATTCTGCGGGAGTTTGGGGTGGCGCACGAGGTGCGGGTGGTGAGCGCGCACCGGACGCCGGATCTGCTGTTCTCGTATGGGGCTGAGGCACAGGAGCGCGGGCTGCGGGCGATTATTGCCGGGGCTGGCGGGGCTGCGCACTTGCCGGGGATGCTGGCGGCGAAGACGATTGTGCCGGTGCTGGGTGTTCCCGTGCCGGCGACGGCGCTGCAGGGGATGGATTCGCTGCTTTCGATTGTGCAGATGCCGAAGGGGGTTCCGGTGGCTACGTTTGCGATTGGGCGGGCCGGGGCGGCGAATGCTGCGATTTTTGCGGTTGAGATGCTGGCGGGGACGGATGCTGCGTTGGCGGAGAAGCTGGCGGCCTGGCGGGCGGAGCGGACGGCGGAAGTTCTGGCACAGGAGATTTCTTCGTGAGCGATTTGAAGTTAGTGCAGCCGGGTGGGTTGCTGGCGATTCTGGGCGGTGGGCAACTGGGCCGGATGACGGCGATGGCGGCGCGTTCGATGGGGTACCGGGTGCGGGTGATGGATCCCGAGGCGGGGTGCCCGGCTAGCTTTGTAGTCGACGAGGTTGTTGTTGGCAAATGGGATGACGTGACGGCTGCAGAGCGGCTGGCTACTGGCGCGGATGCAGTGACGCTGGAGATTGAGCAGATTGGCGTGGATGCGCTGAGTGCGGTGGCAGCGCTGGCTCCGCTGCGGCCTGGGGTGGAGCCGATCCGGATTATTCAGGACAAGATTCTGCAGAAGACCTGGCTGCGGGATGAGGGATTTCCGGTGGGCGCGTTTCGGGTAGTTTCGACCGAGGCTGGGCTGGCGGAGGCTTTGCCGGAGCTGGGCGGGCGGGTGTTTCTGAAGACGGCTCGCGGCGGGTACGACGGGCGCGGGCAGTGGCGGCTAGGGTTTGAGGCTGCGGCTACGGCTGAGGATGTTGCCGAAGCATGGGCCGGGTTGGGCAAGCGGCCTGCTGTGGCGGAGATGGCGCTGGAGCTGGACTTCGAGATCAGCGTGATGGCAGCGCGGTCGCCTTCGGGTGAGGTAAGGAGTTATCCGGCGGCGCGGAATCATCATGAGCGGCAGATACTGGCGTGGAGCGTGTTGCCGGCGGGAATAAGTGATGAGTTAGAGGAGCGGGCGCAGGAGATAGCTCGCGGGATTATTACGAAGTTAGAGCTTGAGGGTTTGTTATGTGTGGAGATGTTTATTACCAGGTCGGGTGAGCTGTTGGTGAATGAGCTTGCTCCTCGGCCGCATAATAGCTATCACCAGAGTGAGCGGGCTTGCGCTACGAGCCAGTTTGAGCAGCTGGTGCGGACGGCTTGTAACTTACCTTTGGGCGAGACAGATGTGCTGGTGCCTGCGGCGATTGTGAATCTGCTGGGTGAGGTCTGGATTGATGCTGATGGTGCGCCGGACTTTGCTGCGGCGATGAGTGTGCCGGGGGTTCGGGTGCATTTGTATGAGAAGCGTGAGGCCCGCGTGGGGCGGAAGATGGGGCATCTGTCGGCGACTGGGGCTACGGCGGATGAGGCGCTCCAGCGGGTGCTTGAGGCTAAGGAGAAGCTAGGGAACATGGAATAGGGAATAGGGAACAGGGAATAGGGAATAGGGAACAGAAAAGCTATACAAGACCATAGACGACCATAGATACAAAGTATCCCACCTTAAGCGCGATGGAACTGTGCTGAAGGTGGGGCACCCGCATCTCTCTTACCTCGAACATCATCTGGTTTCGACTTGGAACAGGGCTGCAAGCTATTAGGGTTTGGTTTGTTCCTCTGCTGAGCCCAGGATGCAGGTCACCATGTACTCATAGAGGCGGAAGCGGCTTGGTTCGGCCTTTGGCGCGAAGGTGAACAGCTCGATGGCGCGGCCCTCTGCGGTGCTGGAATTGATGAGCAGGGCGGGATAGGCGAGGCCGGGAAGAGTAAGCAGGTTCTCCAAGTCGTAGGCAGCCTTGATGCCGTCGTGTTCCGAGGGTACGGCGCAGCCATCGCATTGATTTTCGCCTTGAATATTTTGTATCTCTTGGGCGAGGATATGGCCGCTGTGATCTTCGAGGAAAATGCCGCTTCGAAGAATGATGCCTTTGCGATTGTAGGTAGCGGCGAGTGTGTAAAAGAGCGGGCTGCCAGGTATGGCGATGGAGCGGGAACGATGGCGGCCTGCTGGGTCGGCGAGCAGTGCTTTCCAGATGGTGGCTTGTTCGACGGCTGAGGGAATGTAGGCAGGCAGGCCGTAGGTCTCAATCTTTGCTTTGGCGTTGTCTTGCGCCAGCACCAAGACTTGTGTGGCGAACTTTTGCGGTGGCAGGCCGGTCAGGTATCGGTACAGCGGCACGGCCGCGTCCTCGGTGGTTTGATCGCAGTCGACTTGCTGGCTCTTGACGAAGTCCTTGATCTGGGCTGCCGGAATTGCGACGGGATTGTGCGCGATGACAAGGCTGGGATGAGTCGAGAAAATCACGAGCGCTGGTGCGGAAAGCTCGGTAACCAGTTCGCCGGAGGGGAGTATCCAGCCTAGTTGCGGCATGGGAATCCTGGCTTGCTCGAAGGCTTGGCGAAGGTACGCTTCTTCTGCATCCTGGGCGTCAGGAGACTGTGCGACTGCCGGGATGGCCATTGAAAGCAAGAGCACGGCGAATGGCAGGGTTAGCGTACGCAATGGCATGGGTTGCTTGATTGTAGCGAAGATCTATGAAAGATATGGCTGGTTTCGATAAATGACTATAGATACAAAGCATCCCACATGCGTTCACGTGGCTGAAGAGAACAACGGCAGATTCCCTTCGGGAATGACAACAAGAAAACAATGAAGAAGCAGATTCCCAAGGGGAATGAAGGAAAGAGAAGCAAGTGCCAAAGCCATCATCAGGGCTTTGGCAGCGTTACTCTTGATGATTCGCCTACGAGGTCAGGCGGTCTTTGCTGATGGGGGTGATGGGCCATTGGCTCAGGTGGGTGATGTCGGATTGTTTGCCGGTGAGCGTGACTGCTATTTCCGGGGCGGTGGGGCCGGGGTAGTAGAAGCGTTTGGTGAGTGTGGCCTGGTTGTTTACGAATAATTCGATTACGGAACCGTCGATGTAGAAACGCAATTCGAGCGGCGCGTCTGCTGCCAGACCGATCTGCAGTCTTTGCTGATCGACGACTAATTCCTTGGGGTTGGCGTGGCTGTAGCGGATGGAGAGGTAGCTTACCGGGGCTTTCACAACCTGCGTATCGGCTGGCGATTGCGCGTCGCCGGTTTGAGGGACGGCAGCGGTGCGGTTGGCGTCGGTCAGGTCGATGGAAAAAGGCTCGTTTGTCCGATTGACGGTGCAGAGGAGTTCGCAGCAGGCGCCCTGCAGGTGCTGGGTGGCGTTGAGTTCGCCGGATTTGGCGGCGGTGAGTGTGAGCTTCTGTTCTTTTTTCCGAAGCTTGTCGAGGGCAGGCAGCGGGGCGATCTGGAGGCGGCCATCGGGGCCGATGGTGAGGACGCGCGGGACGGACATCAAGCCAGCCCAGCCGGAGGCGCTGAATTCGGCTTCAGGGCGGGTTTCCTGAATCCAGCCCCAGAGGATGCGGTTGCCTTTGGCGTCGAGCTGGGTCTTGGGGGCGTAGAAGCTGCCGTGGTCAAGGAGGCCGCTCTGCTCTTCGTGGAAGATGAGGTCGCTGGCGTCGAGTTTGCCGACTTTCCAGAAGACTTTGCCTTGCGTCGAGTAGATGAGGACGTGTTTGCCGCCGAGAGGGAAGAGATCGGGGCACTCCCACATGTCGCCCGAATCGACGGGATTGACGGCGTCGCCTGCTGGCTTGTTCGCTCCGCCGGCTACTACGTGGAGATAGTCCCAGGTTTGCAGGTCGCTGGACTTGTAGAGCAGGACGCAGCCGCCGTGTTCCTTGGTGCCTGAGCCTACGGCGAGCAGCCATGCTCCGTTGGCCAGGCTGGGTTCGCGCCAGGGGGCGGGGTCGCGGAAGCCGGTGACCTTCATACCCGCTGGTGGGGTTGGGATTACGGGTGTTGCCCGTTTGGTCCAGGTTTTGAGGTCGGGGTCGGTGCTGGTGGCGTAGAGCTGGGTCTCGCGGAAGTTGTTGTGGCCGTCGCGGATGGTCGCTTCGGTCTCGACCTTGTCCCCGGTGACTGTCTGGACGCCGGTGTAGATGAAGGTGGGGACACCGTTGTTCACCACTGCCGTGCCGCTGAAGCAGCCGTCGGCATCGGGGCCGCCGGGAGTTGGGGCTAGGGCGATGGGCAGGTGGCGCCAGTGGATCATGTCGGGCGAGACGGAGTGGTACCAGTGCATGTCTCCCCAGACGGCGGCGTGGGGGTTGTACTGGAAGAACATGTGGTATTTGCCCTTCCAGTAGATGGGGCCGTTGGGGTCGTTCATCCAGTTTTTCGCGGGTAGAAGATGGAACTGGGGGCGGCGGGGGTCTTTCGCCAAATCGGACGAGGAGACTTCGGCGAGGGCTTGTTGGAGGAAAGCGGGGATGGCGGCGATGGCGGCTGCGGCTTTGGCGGAGTTTGCGAGGAAGCGGCGGCGGCTGGTTTTCTTTGGCGTCATTTCGGCTTTCCTTGGTGATGCATATCTCGAGGAATGATACGCTTTTGGGCTTGGGGCGGGGTGGTCTGAATTGGCGAGTTAGCGTGCGTTCCGCACGTTAGCGAGCCAGCAAGTTAGCTGGATTTGAGGTGCGAGACGAGAGTATCTTCAATTTGAGAGCATCGCGGCGAGTAATGCAGTTCTGGGGGCGAGGTGTTCGATGACGACGGACTCGTGGGTTGCGTGGGCGCCTTCGCCGACTGCCCCCATGCCGTCGAGGGTGGGGATGCCGATGGCAGAGGTGAAGTTGCCGTCTGAGGCGCCGCCGGTGCTGGCTTCTTCGAGATTCCAGTCCAATTGAGCGGCTAAGGTCTGGGCCTGGCGGAAGAGCTTTGCTGTGCCACGAGTGCGCTCCATGGGTGGGCGGTTGATGTGGCCTTCGACGGTGAGGGTGACGCCGGATTTCGCTGTGGGCTTGAGGGCGGCAAAGCGTTTTTCGAAGCTGGGGCCCTGAGTGCGTTTCGCGATGCGGAGGTCGATTTCCGCCCAGGCTTCGGCGGGGACTACGTTGGACTTGGTCCCGCCGCTGATAACTCCGGCGTTCACAGTGATGCCTTTGGCGAGATCCGTCCAGGCGCTCACCTTTTCGATCTGGCGGGCTAGTTCGAGGATGGCCGACCGGCCTCGGGTGAAGTCGACGCCGGCGTGTGCGGCGATCCCGTGTGCGGTGATGCGCCAGTGGCCGGTGCCTTTGCGGGCGGTTTTGTAGGCGAGGCCCTGGGCGGGTTCGAGGACGTAGACAGCGTCGCACTCGGCGGCGAGCCGTTCGGTGATTGGGCGGGAGATGGGGCTGCCGATTTCTTCTTCGCTGTTGAGGAGGAGGATGATTTCGTTGCCGACTTTGGTTCCGAGGGTATTTGATTCCAGCAGGAGTTCGATGGCGGTGAAGGCCATGGCTACGCCGGCTTTCATGTCGAGGGAGCCGGGGCCGTAAAGACGGAGATTGCCGACGGCGTCCGCTTTCTGCTTGCAGGGCATGGTCTTGAGGGTGCCGAGGGGCCAGACGGTGTCGAGGTGGCCGAGGAGGAGGATCTTCTTTGCAGCTTTCTTTGGGCCGAAGCGGAGTTCGAGGATGTCTCCGTGATGGCGCTGGCGGTGGCGTTTGACGCGGACTCCGGTGGGCCCGGCGAGCCCCAGCGCGTGGGCGAAGGCGAGATCCTGGCATGCGTCCACGGCGTCCTTGTCGTCGGTCGGGGATTCGGCGAGGACGAGGCGCGCGGTGAGGTCGAGAAGCTGGGATTGCTTACGGCGGGCTCCGGCGAGGAGGGCGCGCAGGGGCAGTGAAGACTGACTGGGGGACTGGTCCATGTTGTTTAATTTCGCATATCGGGATTACGATTGGCTCGAAATGCAATAACTTGTTGATGAATCAGGGAGATTTGGTCGCAAAGTGTGGCCAATTTACCACACACACAATTGCGGATTTTGCGTCTAGTCTACTGATTGCCGTATATCTGCGGCTTTATAGGTATTATTTGGCGAATATTGCACTCAATCCGACGCACCAGGAGCAGACGATTCACGCGCCGCTGGAGTTTTCCGGCGTGGGATTGCACTCGGGGGCTCCGGTGACGATGCGGCTGTTGCCGGCACCGGCGGGGTCGGGAATTGTGTTCCGCCGGACCGATCTCGACAACTTCGAGATTCCGGCGACCGGGCGCAATGTGGCCAAGGTGAGCTATGCGACGAGCCTGATGCGGCAGGGTGTGCTGATTTCGACGACCGAACATCTGCTGTCGGCCCTGATTGGGATGGGCGTGGACAACGTGATCGTCGAGCTGGACAATCTGGAGCTGCCGATTCTGGATGGAAGCGCGAAGCCGTATGTTGAGGCGTTTCTGCAGGTGGGGATCAAGGGGCAGCGGCGGCGGCGGGAGTATATCCGGATTCTGAAGCCGGTCGAGGTCCGCGAGGGCGAGAAGTTTATTGGCGTCTATCCCGGTGACGGCTATTCGATTACCTACGAGATTGAGTTTCCCAAGCCGATCGGGTCAGACCGGTTTTCGGTCGATCTGGAGACGGAGACGTACGGGGCGGAGATTGCCGCGGCGCGGACATTTGGCTACAAGGCGGATGAGGTGAAGCTGCGGAATATGGGCTTGATCCGCGGGGCGGGGCCGGAAAACGCGATCATTCTTACGCCTGACGGGCCGGAGAATGGGCCGCTGCGGTTCCCGGATGAGTATGTGCGGCACAAGGTGCTGGACCTGATCGGGGACCTGGCGCTGGCGGGGAAGCGGATTCAGGGTAAGGTATTTGCCATGCGCGCGGGCCACGCGATGCATACCGCGCTGGTGTCGCGGCTGCTGAAGGATCGCTCGGCGTGGGAGTTGGTGTGCGCTTCGGCTGAGCCTGCTGCGGCAAAGCCGGAGAAGTCTGTTCTTGGCAATCCGGCGCTGGTCGGGGCCTGAGAAGCCCTTTCTTCATGAGTACAAGTCAGGCTGGTGCGACACGGGGTAGCCTGGGTCGTCCTTGGACGCTACTTCGATGTTGTAGCTTGCCGTGTTCTGCTTATCGAGAATGGTTTCTGCCAGGCTGATCAGGGTTTCGTCCTGAGGGACGAAACGGACATTGAGGTTTGAGATCGAACGCTCGCTGACGTAGAAGTGGCGGCTGGGAATGTTGATCCAAAAGCGGCTGGTTGAGACTGGTTGCACTGGCTGAACCGTTTGCTGATCGCTCTTCGCGATCGCGTAGCTTTCGCGGTCGAAACGGCTTACGTGCTTGAGCAGGATGCCGGTCAGCTTGCCTGCAGAGTCAATGAAGTAGTCGGCCACGTTGCCCTGATAGAGCCGCCCGTCGGGCTGCAGGATATCCACACTGACAAAAATTTCCCTACGCGCCGGCCAGTTGAAGTCGGTGAGGAGCAGGTGCCACTCTGAGATGTTGGGAAGGATCATCTTGCGCGCCAGGGGCTTATAGAGCGCGTTGCGAATCCTTCTCCAGCCTCTGGCTTTTTCGTCCTGCCAGCTGCCGTAGCGGCTGGCGAAAAAGCCGAAGGCCCATGCTTCCAGCGCCACTGCGACAAAGTACCAGGTGAGGAAGCGGGCCTGGCGATGGAGAACATGGCTCAGGGCATTCCAGTTGCTGTCGATCAGGGACGGAGCAGGGGTGTTTGTATCGCCAGGCCCGGGTTGGCTGAGGTACTTGGAGACGTCGCCAGAGGTGAGGATGATGGTGACGCGGCGATAATCCTGCTGGCGCTCGGCCAGGGTTCCTTCCGGGACGGGAAACGGATAGTGCCTGGTGATGGGCAGGAACCAAACACAGAACAGCGCAAGAAAAAAGGGAATGAGTGCGACGGCAACGGCGAACGTGGCTTCCTGCGTGCGCGTCCGCTCAAAGAGCTTGAGGGGAACGAACAGGGACGTGATGAAGCGGAAGAGGATGCCAGGGATAAGGACGTAGAAGACGAGGAAGTAGGTGGTCAGAAGGGCAATCATGGGCGATCACCCCTGATGTCAGCGGGTGGATTGGAGAGCCGGTTCGAGGGCGGACACGAGCGCGGGTTGACGCGGTGAGATGCGCAGGTGGCGTCCATCGGGGACGCGGAGCCAGTAGCTTTTACCGTTGGCCAACGCCGCATCGATTTGCGGTTTTTCGGCGCGGATGATGCGTTCGAGATCCTGGCGCATGTCATCTTCTGGCGAACTTTGCCGAAGTGCCTCGGATAATTTTTTGAGATCGACGACCATGCTTGCCTCACGGATCGGTTCTGGGGCGCAAGTGCTGCCGGGAGAACCGGTTCCGTAGATAGTATGCGCGTGTCCATGGGAAATATCCACAGGAGGTGGAGCGGAGGAACCATCTTCGCCACTTGTTCGCCTCTTGCGGATAGAGTAGCGGAAACCTCTCGCGAAGGCAACTGCTCCCCGAAAACCTATACGAAGACGATGCACATCGGTGTAGCTGCGGGGAAGTCCTTTCCTTTGCTGGAGAGAACGCCGGTCTTGGTGTTGCGGGCGAAGACGGAAATGTTGCTGGAGCGCTGATTGGCGACGAGCATCCAGCGTTCCGTGGGGTCGAGGACAAAGTTGCGCGGTGTGGTGCCCCCGGACCAGATGCGGGACTCTGCCGGGAACTCGGTGAGCTTGCCGTCTGCGTCAATGTGGAAGCTGGCGATGAAGTCGTCGCCGCGGTTGGCGAAGTAGGCGAACTTTCCGTCGCGGGTGAGGACTGCGTCGCAGGCGGTGTTCGAGAAGGGCTTGCCGTCGTCGCTCTTGGCGCGCGGGGAGAGCGAGACGTTCTGGACGGGGCTCAGGGTGCCATCTGCGGGGTTGTGTTCCAGTACGGTGACGCTGGAGTTGAGCTCGTTGACGCAATAGGCGATCTTGAGCGTGGGGTGGAAGTGCAGGGTGCGCGGGCCGTCGCCGGGCTTGGCGGTGTAGGCGCCTGCTGGGGTGAGTTTGGCGGTTGCGGAGTCGAGCCTGTAGATGTGGATCTTGTCGCTTCCGAGGTCGTTGACGTAAGTGAATTTGTTGTCGGGCGAGAAGGAGATGAAGTGGGCGTGGGCCTGTTCCTGGCGGTCGGCGACGGGGCCGCTGCCCTGGTAGACCTCATTCCATGCCTGCGTCAGTGCGCCGTCTGTGGAGAGGAAGCTGGTAGCGGTGCCACCGGCGTAGTTGGCGCAGATGACCGCGTGACCGGTCTTGTCGATATTCAGGTGGCAGGTGCCTTTGCCCGCCGAGGGCACCTGTGAGATGGCGGTGAGCTTGCCGTTGTCGTTCCGGTAGCTGGCGACGGCGCCGGTCGGCTTACCCTCAAACTCGTTGAGCTCGCAGGCGACGTAGAGAAAGCGCATGTCTGGCGAGGTGGCGATCCAGGTGGACTGCGAGACCTTGGCGGCGATGCCTTCGGGCTTGAGATTGCCCGTAGCCACGTCCCAGCTGAAAGACAGGATGCCGTCTTCCGTATCGCTGCCCACCAGGATGCGCGTGGGAAAGCGCTTCGAGGCGGAGACCGGGGTGGCGAAACTGCTGGCGCTGCCGAGGGCGGCGGCGGAGACGGCGGCGGTGGTCTGGAGAACGGTCTTGAGAACGGTGCGGCGGCTGATCGGCTTTGTCATGTCGCTATGGATTGTCGCTGATCGGGGGGTGTCCGCGCCAGTAACTACGAGGCAAGTTAGCGCACTCCTCGCATAGCGAGTTAGCAAGTTAAGTGGATTTGTGAGTCTGCTATGCTTGTGGCCAATTCTCAACATTTGTGGAGTTCGCATGCGAACGCGTTGGTGGGCCTTTGGTCTTGCTCTTGCTTCGGTTTCGAATGGCGGCTGGTCGCAGGCTACTTCTACGGCTGCTGCGAGCGGGCCATGCACGCTGGATGCGCCATCGCTGGTTTCGAGCGCGCCGAACATCTTCACCGACCGGCAGGAGCAGGATCTTGGGGATGCGCTGGCTGAGTATGAGGAGACGCATCTGCGCCTGGTGGCCCCGACGCCGGATGACCAACTTACGAAGATTGGCGAGCGGTTGCTGGCTGTGTTGCCACCGACTGGCGTTCACTACCGGTTTCGCCTGTATGACTCGGGCGAGGTGAATGGATTTTCGCTGGCTGGAGGGCGGGTCTATATCAGCCGCAAGCTGGTGGCGGCGGTGAAGAACGAAGACGAGCTGGCGGGCGTGCTGGCGCACGAGATCGGGCATATCTCGACGCATCAGACAGCGATCGAGTTTACGCGGATCTTTCGCATACGGCTGGGTGTAACGCAGGTGGGAGACCGGGCGGATATCTTTGCCAAGGTTCACCAGATGTTTACGACTCCGGCGAAGCCCGAGGAAAGCAAGGATCCGGATAAAGAAGAGAAGAAGGACCAGTTCGTAGCCGACCGCGTGGGGCTATATGCAGTCGTGCGGGCGGGCTATTCGGCGGAAAGCTTCGCTTCGTTTCTGGACGAGAGCATGGTGAACAAGGGGAAGACGGGCAATTGGCTCTCGGACCTGGTGGGGCTGACGCATGAGGCGAGCCAGCGGTATCGCACGGCGCTCAAGTTGATTGCGACATTGCCGCCTGGGTGCAAGGGCAAGCCGGCTGGTTCCGCAGCGGAATTTACTGCTTGGAAGAAGATCGCGGTAGAGGAGCGGACGAAGCTGGCGTCGGACGGGATTGAGGGCGACCGGCCCTTGAAGCTGGATCCTCCGCTGCGGCCGAGCATGTGGCGGATACGCTTCAGTCTCGATGGCAAGTATGTGCTGGGACAGGATGAGGCAGGAATTTCGGTTGCGGACCGGGCAGCGGGAAAGATGCTGTTCCGCATCGATGCGCCGGATGTGGAGGCGGCGCAGTTTACTCCAGACTCGCAGAGCGTGGTGTTTCACGATACCAAGTTGCGCGTGGAGCAGTGGACGATCGCAACGGGCAAGCGGGCCTGGGTGAAGGAGATGGTGGTGTTCGATGGCTGCGGGCAGACGGCGTTGTCTTCGGATGGCAGGACGCTGGTATGCGCGAGTATGTCGCTGCGGGGTGGGTTTCTGCCAAAGATCGGTGTGCGGCTGATCGATGTGGAGAGCGGCAAGGTGCTGTATGACAAGCCGAACTTCTATGAGACGGCCCAGATGGCTTCCAGTTACTGGTGGCTGGCGATTGCCCTTGCCGAGAGGGCTGAGGGGAGAGTCTCGAATATCGTGATGTCGCCGGATGGCCGCTACCTGGTGGTCGCGGTGGTGAACAAGGCGGTGGCCTTCGATCTGGGGACGCGGCAGCAGATTGCGCTGAGTGGGAAGCTGCACGATCTGGGGCAGCAGCGTATGGGCTTTCTGGGACCGGACGAGGTGTTGGTGGTGGGAGAGTCCAAGGGTATGGGGCTGTCTCCAGCACGGATCTTGAGTTTTCCGGATGGGCGTGTGGTGAAGGACGTGCAGGTCGGGGACCAGGCGCTGGATGCGGTGAGCAAGGGCCGGTTCCTGCTGGCTTCTCCGCTCAAGTCCTATGCGGTGGGGATCCTGGATCCGGAGGCTGGGAAGTTTATTGCGGAATCGAAGTTTCCCGCACTGGATATCTGGGAGTCGTATGTGGGCATGGAGGGTGCTTCGGGAGGGCTGTACATCGGTCAGCGGAATCCGGATGGAACCGCCAATCCGACGACCACGAAGATTGCGCTGCCGCTCGGTGAGCTACCGAGGCCGCGGTCCGGGGAGTTTTCCGCGGATGGACGGTATCTGGTGATATCTCTGCGGAACCGCGCGGAGATCTGGGATTTGTCGGCGGGGACGGAGATGGGTAAGCAGGTGAGGCTGATCCGGCCGTTTCGCAGCGAGTGGATGGATGATGCTGACCGGTTCTGGGCACAGTTTCCCAAGTATGTAGACAAGGATCCGACGGAGCTGGAGATCTCAGTGGCAACGACGCCGATGGGTTCGAAGGATCTGGGCAAGTTTGAAGGGCCCGACTTCCAGTACAGGGACTTGCAGTTCCGGTTCAAGCCGATCCTCTCCGACAAAGACAAGAAGAAGGAAGAGAAGGACAAGAAGAAAAAGGATGGGAGCAAGGATTCGGGTAAAGATTCGGGCAAGGATTCCGAGGAGGATGCTGTGCCGAATGCGTCGCGGCACGCGATGCTTGAGGTGAAGAAGATGGAGACGCAGGCGGTGGCGTGGACGCGTGAGTATCCGCATGAGGTGCCGGCATGCTGGCCAGCTGAGGATAACCGGCTTGTGCTGGGTTGGGACCTGTCCTCCGATGCGGCGAAAGCGGAGATGAAGAGTTACCCGGCGCTCCAGCAGGAGGCAGCGGCACTGAAGATGGGCAAGCGCGGGCTGCTGCTGGAGACCGTAGAGGCCGGGACAGGTGTTCCGCGAGAGCAGGTGGTGGTGCCGGAGGCGGATCTCTCAGGCGGCTGGGAGGACGAGGGGCGGGCGATCGTTTCGGGCGGGTTTGTGATGGTGCGTGGCGAGCATGAGAACACCGTGATTTACAAGCTTGATACCGGCGTGAAGGTGGGGGAGTTCTTCGGGGACGTGGTGGCGACGAATGCTTCGCTGGGCTTGATTGCGGCGGTGAATCGTGAGGCGGAGCTATCGCTGCTGGAGGAAAAGAGCGGAAAAGAGTTGAAGCGGTTTGCGCTGGGGTCGCCGGTACGGGTGGTGCGCATTACTGGCGGAAAAGACAAGACGCTATTGGTGTTAACCGCCGACCAGGTGGTGCATCGGCTGCCACTCCCGGAATGAGACCTGAGATTGCGAGTCATGGCAATGGGCTTGATTTGTTTTGTGGGTTGTTTGCGATGTCTGTTATACCGCTAACAGACTCATGCGAAAACTTATTCTTCTGCAGCTTCTCCTTCTTGTAACTTGTGTTCGCGGCTGGGGGCAGAGCGCGACTGACAAGACATCTGGCAAGACGACCGATAAGACGACCACGGTGACGACTGTGCGGCTGGAGACGCCTTCGATGAAGGCGGCGGATTACTCCGCTGAGCCGATCGTGATTGAGAAGCTGGAGCACGTGTACACGATGGCTGCGGACGGCACCGGGTCGGAGGTGACGACGGTGGTGGCGCGGGTGCAGTCGGATGCGCTGGTGCGGCAGTTCGGCGTGGTGACGCTGCCGTTTGCGGGGAGTTCGCAGCGGGTGGAGATTGCGTATGTGCGGGTGCGAAAGCCGGATGGTTCTGTGACGGAGACCCCCGCGAGCCAGGCCATCGAGATGCCGAACCCAGTCACGACGGCTGCTCCTTTCTACAGCGATTTAAAGCAGATGCAGATTCCGGTGCGGAATCTGCGGGTGGGCGACCGGCTGGAGTGGCAGGCCAGGCTGGTGCGGACCAAGGCTGAGGCTCCGGGGCAGTTCTGGGCACAGGAGAATCTTCAGCATGACTCGGTGACGCTGTCCGAGGTACTGGAATTAAGTGTTCCGAAGGATTTGCCGGTGACGGTGTGGAGTCCAGCGCACAAGGCGATCGAGAGCCTGGCGGGTAGCGAGAAGGTGTACCGCTGGGAGTCTTCGCAGTTGAAGCCGACGGTGGGCAAGGAGGCGGAGGCGGAGAAGGAGCGGAAGAAGAAAGAGATCCTTATGCCGGAGCAGGAGCTGGAAGAGAAGGAAGGCAAGCTGCCGGATGTAGCTTGGACGACCTTCAAAAGCTGGGAACAGGTGGGTGCCTGGTATCGCGGGCTGGAGGGCGACCGGATGCTTCCCGATGCCGAAGTGAAGGCCAAGGTTGCGGAGCTGGTGGCGGGCAAGACGACCGATGAGGCCAAGGCACGGGCGGTTTACGCGTATGTGTCGTCGCAGCTGCGGTATATCGGGGTGGCCTTTGGGATTGGCCGATACCAGCCGCATACGGCGGCCGAAGTGCTGCAGAACCAGTACGGTGATTGCAAGGACAAGCACACGCTGCTCGCGGCGATGCTGACGGCGGTGGGGCTGCATCCGGATGCAGTGCTGATCGGGGCTGGGGTGCGCTTCAATGAGGCGGTGCCTTCGCCCGCTTCGTTCAATCACCTGATTACGACAGTGAAGATCGATGGGAAGCCGGTGTGGCTGGATGCTACCGCCGAGGTCGCGCCATACCAGGCATTGATGTACCCGATCCGCGGCAAGCAGGGGCTGGTGATCCCGGAGAGCGGCGCGGCGCATGTGGACCGAACCCCGGAAAAGCTGCCTTATGCAGCAATTACCGCCATGGATGCAAAAGGAACGCTGGACAAGGAAGGCGTTTCGCTATCGCGGTTGTCGTTAACGATGCGCGGCGATGATGAGCTGTTCATGCGCGCGGCATTTCATGAGACATCTGCGGCGCAGCATGGAGACCTGGTGCAGCAGCTGGCGCATGGGATGGGATATGCCGGGACAACCAGCAACGTCGAGATAAGTCATCTCGAAGACACGAATGAGCCGTTGACAGTCAGCTATGACTACAAGCGGGACAGGGCAGGCGATTGGGAGAACCATCGCATCGTCCCGCAGGTGGCTCCGGTAGGGTTGCCAATGATCGATGAGAAAGAGCCTCCAGTGCGGGCGATCCGGCTTGGTACGCCGCGAGTGGAGACGTCCAAGGCGGAGATGAAACTGCCGGACGGCTGGAGCGCGATCCTGCCGGAAGCAGTCCATGCCAAGTCTCCGTATGTGACCTACGACGAGACGTACCGTTTCGATAAGGGGACTGTGTACACGGAGCGGCGCATTGAAGTGCTGCAGGAGTGGGTGCCGCAGGCGGAGTGGAAGGCCTACAAAAAGTGGGCCGACGAGGTGGACCTGGGGAGCGAGAAGTACATCTCCCTGACCGGAATGGGAACAGTGTCCGGTTCAAGAACACAGGTTCCTCCGGATATACGGATCGAAAAGCTGAAGGATGGCATGTTGATGCCGCATGTGGCGTTCAAGCCTGGAGGAGAACCCGCGGCAAAGTCCGAGGCAAGTGAAATACGTGGGTCTGGTCCAGGCGGCGTGAGTACGGTGGCTTCGAGTGCTGAAGCACAGAAGAAGATAGCTGCCGCGTACGAAGCGGTGCAGCAAAGGAATATGGATTCGGCGCGCACAACGCTGGACGAGGCCAAGGCACTGAACAAGGAGCAGGCTTGGCTTTGGGCGACCTACGGGATGATGGAGATGCAGCGATTTCAATTGCCTGCGGCGATTGAAGACTTTCAGGCGGAGTTGAGGCTGCATCCGGAGACGTATGCGGCCTATCCGCAGCTGGCCCAGGCCCAGACAGTGATGAACCAGCACTCCGAGGCCCGGGCAACGGTGGAGAAGTGGCTGGCAGCGCAACCGGACAGCGCCGATCCGCTGATCATGCAGATCACGATGTTGCTCAACCGGGAAGACTTTTCCGGTGCCGTTGCTGCGGCGGATGCAGGACTGAGCCGCTTGCCGGAGGACCAGAGAAAACGCGAGGCACTCCAGCTGCTGGTCGGTAGAGCAGAAGTAAAAGCAGGGAAAAAATCTGAGGGCGGAGCTGTGCTGCTGGCGCTGTTACAGACAACGGCCAACGCTGAAGTCATGAATGACGCGGCCTACGAACTCGCCGATGCCCGGCAGCATCTACCCGAGGCCGAGGCTGCATCGCGGAAAGCGCTGGAAAAACTGGAGACGGAAAGCTCGGCCTGGACGCTGGATGAGGATCCCGGCCTGCTGCAGGGGCAGAGCAACCTGATCGCCGCGACATGGGACACCCTGGGCTGGGCTCTCTTTCGAGAGGGCAAGACGGCCGAGGCAGAGAGCTTCCTTCGCGCGGCTTGGCGTAACCGGCAGTCTGGTGAAATCGGTGAACACTTCGGCGAGGTTGAAGCTGCGCTTGGACACAAGGATGAGGCGTTGCGCGTCTACGAACTCGCGCTCGCTACTTACCCGATATCGGATTTGATGGGGGTACGCGTACCGCCGGGTAAGCGTCAGCAGGATCTGACTGAGCGAGTCAACGCACTGAAAAAGGGAGGCGCGAAATCATCCATGACCGATTCTCACGAGGGTCTGATCCAAGTGCGGACAATCCCGCTGGGACCTGCCAACGGCACGAGCGGTGCGGCCGAGTATCGTCTGCTGATCGGTCGCGATGGCGTGGTGAAGGCCGTGCCTGCCGAAAAGAAAGAGTTAGAGGGGGCAGCGGAGCGGATCAAGGCCGGCAAATTCGAGGAATTATTTCCGCCAGGTTCAAAGGTTCAGTTGGCGCGGCGGGGCGTAGTGAACTGCCATGCTGCGGTGTGCGAGCTGGTTCTGGAGCCTTGACTTCGCCTCTTCCGACACAAAGTTCGCGTTCTGGAATGGACACTGGTGTTCGTTTATGGACGCGGATTCGCTTTCAGCGGATCAAAGGTGTTGATAACAGAGATGTTTTCTTTGGCTATGCAAGTGCTACTTCTTAGCCTATGAACGTGCTGAATGCTTTTGCGAACCTAATCCTTGAAATTCGTTTTGCGGTGCGGCAGCTTCGCAAGGCGCCCGGATTTGCGCTGACTGTCGTCCTCACCCTGGCGCTGGGGATCCTGGCGACTACGGTGATCTTCAGTGTGGTGAACGCGGTTCTGCTGCGGCCGTTGGCGCTGCCGGAGCCGGAGCGGCTGGTTTCGCTCGACACCTTGGAGAACATTCAGCGTGACAACAGCAGCCACGGCAAGGGGCTGGTGCGGAACGACGTCTCGTATCCGAATTTCTTTGACTGGCGGGCGCGGAACAAAAGTTTCAGTTCGATGGCTTCGTATGCCACGGCCGGAGCGAATCTCGGGGCCAGCAGCAATGGGCCGGCGCGGCATGTCGCGGCGGTGCAGGTGTCTTCGGACTTCTTCGCGACGCTGGGTGTACAGCCGGAGATAGGTCGTGGTTTCCTGCGCAGCGAGGAGCTGCCGGGAGCGCGTCCGGTGGTGTTGAGCCATTCGACCTGGGCGACGGAGTTCGCATCCGACCCGAAGATCCTGGGCCGGACGGTTGTCTTCAGCGACAAGGAGTACACGGTCATTGGAGTGATGCCGGCGGGGTTCATGTTCCCTGTGTCCAACGTGGACTTTGCCTTCTGGACGACGTTTGCGGATGAGGCGGCGGGCAAGGATTCGTCGGTTCAACAGCGCGGGTGGAATCAGCTTTCGGTGGTGGGCAGATTGAAGCCGGGAGTGACGCTGGCGCAGGCCAAGTCGGAGATGGATTCGATTCAGTACGGGTTGATGAAGCAGTATCCCGATGAGGATGCGAATGAGCCGGCGGTGAGTGTGATTCCGCTGCTGGACGATCTGGTTTCGGATGTGCGGAAGCCGCTGGGGATTTTGTTCGGAGCGGTGGGGTGCCTCCTGCTGATCGTGTGCGCGAATGTGGCCGGTCTGATGCTGACGCGGGTGAGCCGGCGCCGGGCAGAGCTGGCGGTGCGCTCGGCTTTGGGGGCGACGCGGAGCCAGTTGCTGCGGCAGCTGCTGCTGGAGGCGATGCTGCTTTCGGTTGGTGGCGGCGTGCTGGGGATTCTGGGGACCAGCGCGGTGTTGAGCGTGATTCCTTCGATGTTGCCGGCAAACCTGCCTCGGGTCCATTCGATCGCCATGAGCGGCGAGGTACTCGGGTTTGCCGTGGGCGTTTCGATGTTGACCGGGCTGCTGTTTGGCGTGCTTCCGGCGTGGCGTGCTTCGCGGCAGGATCCGGCAAAGGCGCTGAGCGAAGGCGGACGCAGCGGCATGGCTTCGCGCAAGCACTACCGGCTGCAGAGCGGGCTGGTCGTGGCGCAGACGGCGATGGGGCTGGTGCTCCTGGTGGGCGCGGGGCTGCTGATCCATAGCTTCGACAGGCTGATGAAGGTTGACCCGGGGTTTACGCCGGATGGGCTGCTGTCGTTCCGGATTTCGATGCCGGCCAAGCGGTATTCGCAGGAGGCGCAGGCCCGATTCATGGGCCAGCTTCTGCCGCGGTTGAAGGCGATGCAAGGCGTGCAGATGGCGACTGCTGCCTATCCTCTCCCGCTAACGCAGGCGGATATCAGCATCACCTTCGCGGTTGAGGGCAAGGAAGATGCGCATGGGAACGATCCAAGTGCGCGGGTGAGCCTGACGGAGCCGAATTACTTTGAGACGCTGCGCATTCCATTGAAGGCGGGGCGGTTCTTTCTCTCGACGGAACAGGCTGCGACTGGGCGTCCGGTGGTGATCGTAAACGAGGCTTTTGCTAAGAACTTCTTCCCTGGGCAGAACGCGGTGGGACAGCATATTCGCACTGGGCTGGGTAAGGATGGGCCCGATGGAAAAGCGCCAATGCGGGAGATTGTGGGCGTTGTAGGCAATGTGAAGCGCGGCAACCTGACCGAGGCCGACAAGCCGGAGTATTACATCCCCTATGAGCAGGCACCGATTGCGATCCCGGCGGTGGCGCTGCGAGTGGCTGGAGACCCTGCCAGCTTTGCCAAGAGGGTGAGCGCGGAATTGGCGACGATGGATAGTGCGGTGCCGGTCTACCGTTTCCAGAGTTATACCGAAGAGCTGTCGCGGACCACGGCGCAGCAGCGCTTCCAGACCATGCTGCTGACGGGCTTTGCTGTCATTGCGCTACTGCTGGCGGGACTGGGGCTGTATGCGGTGCTGAGCTATATGGTGGCGCAGCGGACTCCCGAGCTAGGCCTGCGGATTGCGCTCGGTGCGCAGCGCGGCAACGTGCTGCGGCTGATGCTGAGCCGCGGAATGAGTCTCGCTTTGTATGGGCTTGCGGCCGGATTGGTTGCGGCGGTCGTGCTCACGCGCTTCGTTGAGGGCCTGCTGTTCGGGGTGAAGGCGCTGGATGCGGCTACCTTTGCGACCATGACGCTGGTGCTGCTGGCGGTGTCTTCGCTGGCGAGCCTCATTCCTGCATGGCGGGCCTCGCGGCTGGATCCGAACGAGACACTGCGGCAGATGTAGGCACGAATTTTCTTGTTAACCGATCCTCGGGTGGATCGTTGTATGGGCAGACGACTTACAACGCTTTGATTCACTGAGAGGAATTTCCATGCAACTGTCCCGCTTTTCCAATGGCCCGCGCCTTCGTTCTCTTGTTTTGCCAGTCATCCTTCTTGCCGGAGTCATGGCCGTGCCTGTTACCGGTGCGGCGCAGGCTGCGGGAGCGAGGCCTGTCGCGCCGATTTCGGAGAAGGATGCCGCCTCTTCGCAACAGGACCTGATCCGGCTGCTGAAACTCAGCCCGAAGCTCACCACGGTGGTCGCGCGTGATCCGTCGCTGCTGTCGGATCAGGAATACGTGATGCGGAATAATCCGCAGCTGGGGCAGTTTCTTCAGGAGCATCCTGAGATCGCGAAGAACCCGGATTTCTACCTGTTTTCGAGGATGAAGGAGAACGACGGGTCACCGGACCAGGCGCTGGAGCGGGCTGTGTGGCCTGACCTGGTTCCGGTACCACGGGCGAACTCTGCCTGGGATCGGTCCATCGAAAACGTGACGCCGTTCCTGGTGTTCGTTTGCATCGCCGGGGCACTGCTTTGGATGGTGCGGCTGTTCGAAGGCAGCAGGAGATGGAGCCGGACATTCAAGCAGCAATCGGAAGTCCACAGCAGGCTGATCGACAAGTTCAGCACCAACGAAGAGCTACTGGAATACATGCAGACCGACGCAGGCAAGCGCTTCCTGGAGGCGATGCCGATTCCGCTGAGCTCTGAACCGGACCACGGGTTCTCGCAACGAATGCCGAACGCGGTGGCGCGCGTGCTGCTGCCGTTGCAGATCGGAATTGTGCTGTCGTTGATCGGGATCGGGTTTCTGTCGCTGCGCAATGCCGGGCAGGATATGGATGAGCCGATGCGGGTGATCGGAACACTGGTGCTGATGCCGGGGATCGGGTTCATTCTCTCCGCCGCTGCTTCCTGGTTTCTGGCACGGCGGCTGGGGCTTACGCCGGAGGTAGGGTTGAGGCGGAACGACCAGTAACGCGAGTGCAAGATGGCGTTCTGACTGTCTGGCGACCTGTTCCACACTTCCGTTCTGCGATACGGTGAAAGAGACACACAGCATGCATTGGGAAACAACAATCTCGCACGCATTCTCCGGCCTGGCCGGAGATGCGCGCATGTCTGCCGCAATCCCGGTCGACAGCGCCTCGGAGAACGAGCAGTTTGCCGGGTTCTATGAGCGGTCAGCGCGGCCGTTATGGGCTTATCTGGTCCGTGTTTCGGGAGACGCGGCGCTGGCCGACGACCTGATGCAGGAAAGCTATGTTCGCTATCTCTGCGCGGATCGCCGGCCCTCTGCTGCTGATGGCGAGGTCGCCGGGCGGCGCTACCTATTCCGCATCGCCACAAACCTGATGCGCGATCACTGGCGAAGGCCGAAGTCATCGTCGATCGACGAGATGCCGGAAGAGTTGTTTGCGTGCGCTTCAACCGATGGGCAGAGCGACTCGGCGGCGGTGCTGGGGCCTGCGCTTGGGAAGATGCGGGTGAGGGACCGGCAGATCCTTTGGCTGGCGTATGCGGAGGGATATTCGCATAAGGAGATCGCGGAGGTGACGGGGCTGGCTTCGGCGAGTGTGCGGCTGCTGCTGTTCCGGGCGCGGCGCAAGATGGCCGGGCTGCTGCGTGAGGCTGAGATGCCTGTGCGGAGGCTGCCATGACGCTGCGAAGTTGCGGATGCGAAAGCGAAGTCAAGGTGCTGCTGGAGCGCGGCGCATGGCCGGACGGGGCTTCTGCTGAGTTGCGGGCGCATGTGGCGGAGTGCCGGAGGTGCTCGGAACGGGTGCTGCTGACCGGGAGATTCCGCGCTGCCCGGGCAGTTTCTGTGCTGGCTGCGCCGAGGATCGCGCCCGGGGCTCTGTGGTGGCGGGCGCAGCTGCGGCGGCGCAATGCTGCGGTGGAGCAGATGGGAAAGCCGATCCTGGGTGCACAGATTTTTGCGCTGACGATCACCGTGCTGATGGTGGTGGGATTCGCGGTTTCCCAGGCGCGGTCGGGTTGGCAGTGGCTTACAGAACTGCCGCAGGCACGGGCATTTCACCTGGAAACGCTGATTCCCGCAGTTGCTGCCGATGGAAAGATGAATCCAAGTCTGCTGTATCTCTTGCCCGGGCTGGGAATGATTCTGCTGTTGGGTGGCGTCGTGGTGTATCTGGCTTCAGAAAAGCAGTAGCTCGCCGGCTGGCGCCCGCGTAGCATGAGTGCGCGGAGGGATGACGATGCCGGACGTTGCCTCGATCATGGCGGAGTTGAAGAGCAAGGGGCGCGAGAATACGCGTGCCATCTATGCGCGGCATGGGATGGATGCCGAGCGCCTGCTGGGCGTCAGTGTGGCCGACCTGAAAGTGATCGCGAAGCCATTGAAGAAGCAGCAGCAGGTGGCGTATGAACTGTACGCGACCGGTGTGATGGAGACCATGTACCTGGCGGGCATGGTCGCCGATGGCGCGCAGATGACGCCCTCCCTGTTGCAGCAGTGGGCGGAACAGTCCGCGGGCCTGCAGATGATTGCCGAGTACACGGTGCCGTGGGTTACGGTCGAGCATCCAGATCGTTTCCGGCTGGCGATGGAGTGGATCGGGTCGGAGAACGAAGCTCTCGCCAGTGCAGGGTGGGCGGCCTATTCGGGGCTGGTGATGATCACTCCAGACGAGAAGCTGGATCTTGCGGAGATTGAAGATCTGCTGCAAAAGATTGTGAAGGAGATTCATTCCGCGCCGGACCGTGTTCGCCTGCGGATGAACAGCTTTGTGATTGCGGTGGCGAGTTATGTGATTCCGCTCTCAACAAAGGCCAAAACCGCCGCGAGTGCGATGGGTGTGGTGACGGTGGATTTCGGGAAGACGGGCTGCAAGGTGCCTCCGGCGCTGGAATATATTGCGAAGGCTGAAGCGGCAGGAAAGATAGGGAAGAAGAAGAAAACCATCCGCTGCTGACGGAACCCGATGACAACAGCAGATTCCCTGCGGGAATGACAACAAAATCAAGAGGGTCAGGTTGATGCCTGACCCCTTTGGATGTGTGCGTTAAATGCGAGTAGTGGGGCCGATCAGGTTCCAGTGGATAGCCCAGTAGCTCACGATGATGCAGGCCAGCGCGACCAGGGTGAATTTGACCTTGGTGATCCAGCGCAGATCGCGGGTCCAGACGCGGACGCCGGAGATGACAGCGAAAAGGCTGAGCAGCAGGCACAGTGCGACGGCTCCGTTCAGCAGGTTGAGCCAGAGGAACCAGTCCGGGTTGGGCGGCATGAACTCGTCCCCTTTGCTCATGAAGAAGCCGCCAACGCCGCTGAGAAGCAGGATCCACGAAAAGGCCGCAAGACGCGGTCCCCAGCCGAGCCAAACTGTGCCAGGTTGCGGTGCCAGTTTGACCCGCTTGCGCAGGAAGATGCGGCGGCCCGTCCGCAGGATGGAAGTGAAGAGCACAGTAGCGAGGATCAGCAGGCTGATCGAAAAGGCTGGGATCATCCATTTGCCGTTTTCATACCAGGGAACGCGCTGGATCTGCACGCCGGGGAAGGACACCGCGAGCCGCACGATATGGCCGCTGCTGTCGCGAATGGCGAAAATCTTGGACTGCTCGCCTTCAGCCTGCCACAGATCTTTTCCCACCGGTTTCCACTTCAGGGTGTGGCCGCGAAGGTCCTTGAGAGCTGGGCTGACCAGGTTGCCATCCTTGTCGAAGCTGAGAGAACGCTGGCCGAAGAGGTTGCTGACCGCAAGCCGGGTGCTGTCGGCGCGGCGGGTGGTCTGGTAGCTGCCGGCAATCTGCTTCATCTCGTCTGGCGTGGTTTTGAGTGGCGTGAAGGCTGGCGCGCCGGGGAAGTATCGGTCCGAGAAGAAGTCGATCAGCTCCGGACGCGGCTCGGCCCCGCCGCCCGCGGAGTTGTAGCTGATGAAGAGGACGATCTTCTGCGTCGGCTCGACAAAGAAGAGGCTGTGGAAGGCAATCAGGTCGCCCTCGTGGCCAATCCAGTGGAGATTGTTACGCCAGTCCTGGTAGAAGCCCATGCAGGCGGGCGGCATCTGGAGGTTGGACTGAAATTGCGGGGTCCACATCTGCGCCAGGGTGTCTGCCTTGAGAATCTGGTGGCCGTCCAGCGAACCGCCATTGAGCAGCATGGAGCCGAAGCGTCCCATGTCAGGCGCAGTCGAAGACAGGCCGCCGGCACCGACGGGATTGAAGATCTCGAATCCAACGACGGGCTTGGTGGTGTCTCCGTGGTAGCCCTCGCTGGGCAGCTTTTCGAGTGCCTTGGGCAGCGGCTGGTAGAAGCTGGAGTGGTTCATGCCGAGCGGGTTGAAGATGTGCTCCTGAACATACTGCTCGAACGGCTCTCCACTCGCCCGCTGCACGATGTAGCTGGCGAGGCCGACACCGTAGTTCGAGTAAGCCGGGACTTCGCCGGGCGGATAGATGCGGTTGGGCTGGTTCTGGATGAGGTTGTCGCGGAGCGAGATGGCCTTCTTGGGGTCGGTGAGGAGAATGTTGAGGATCGACTCCTCGAAGCCGCCGGTATGGGTCATCAGGTTACGCAGCGTGATCGGCTTGTCGGAAACCGAGTGCGGCGCGGGACGAATCTGGAAGTCGAGGTATTGGTTTACGTCGGTGTCGAGGTTGAGCTTGCCCTGCTCGACGAGTTGCATGACGGAAACCCACGTGAAGAGCTTCGAGATCGACGCGAGGCGGAAGATGGTCGTGTTGGGGTCAACGGACTTCTTCTGCTTGATGTCGGCGTAGCCGTAACCCTTTTGCAGGAGCACCTGCCCGTCCTTCATCACCAGCACCGAGGCACCTGCAACGTCGCTGCGTTCGAGCTGCAGCGGGATGATGCCGTCGAAGAAGGCGTTCAGGTCGGCGGAGTCGAGAGTGTGAGTGGTAGCCGCTAACGGGGCCGGGGCAGTTGGTGCTGTCGGGGCGGTGGGCGCCGGCTTGATGAGCGATGGCGCCGCCGCCGGCCTGGTGATCGGCGGGGTGGTGGGAACGGTGGGAGGTACGGATTGCGGCGTGGAAGGTGCCTGCGCGATCCCTGCGAAACTCGTGGACAACAGTGCGAAGCCAAGCGCCATGTGGCGGAATTGCAGCATTGCATCTCTCCCGGATAAAGCCAAAGTCGGCACAGTGAATGTGCTTCAGTCTCAAGCAATTGAGCGGGTTTGACAAGAAATATGTATCTGACCGCGGCCGCTCCCGTCCGGGTACACTGGGCCTGACGGTATCGGTTCTTTGCCTCGCACACCCCGTCCAGGAGATTCTGCGTTGGCGCATTGGAACAGCTTTGTTCGAATACCGGCTCTGGTGCTGAGGCAGGCGATCTGGCCGCTGCCGCAGATTGGTGTGTTTGAAGAGGATGTGCTGCGGATGCGGGTGTGGCCCAACGACGTGGACTTCAACTTTCATCTTAACAATGCCCGGTTTCTGAGTGTGATGGACTACGGGCGGGTTCACCTGCTGGCACGGGGCGGGGTGGTGAAGACCATCCTTCGTGAGCGCTGGGTGCCAGTGGTGGGAGCGGTATGGATCACCTACCGGCGGTCGCTGCCGCTATGGGCGCCGTTTACGCTTTCGACGCGGATGGTGGGGTGGGACAATCGCTGGTTCTACATGGAGCAGGTGTTTACCGGGGAGGACGGTCTGGCGGCGGTCGGTTGGGTCAAGGGCGCGCTGCGGGGCAAGTCGGGCGCGGTTGATCCCCAGAGTGTGATGGAGTTGGTGCAGCCGGGAATTGTTAGCCCGCCGTTGCCGGAAGAGTTACAGACACTGAATGGGCTGACCCGGGAGAAGCTGCGCGGAGCGGTTTAGCCGGTCGCCCTTCTGTCACTACAATGGATACAGGCAGGTCGATGGCATGATTCAGTATCTCTATCTCGGACGGATCGGGTACGACGAGGCTCTAGCGGTGCAGCAGGAGATGGTGGAACTGCGGCACCAGGGGCTGGTCGAAAATGTGCTGTTGCTGCTCGAGCACCCGCCGGTGCTGACGCTGGGGCGGAACTCGAATCGCTCGAATATCCTGGCAACCGACGAAATGCTCGCGCGGAAGGGTGTTTCGATTCATGAGATCAATCGCGGCGGAGACGTGACGTATCACGGGCCTGGGCAACTGGTCGGGTATCCAATCTTCGACCTGCGCAGCTTGAAGAACTCGACCGGCGGACGGCTGGGGCCTGTCGATTACGTGCGGCGGGTGGAAGAGGCGATGATCCGGCTCTGCGCCGGGTACGGGGTTCATACTGGACGCGTGCAAGGCCGTACCGGCGTCTGGACGATGCTTGAGGGCCGGGAAAAGAAGATTGGCGCGATTGGGGTGCATGTTTCCCGGGGGATCACTTCGCATGGGTTCGCCTACAACCTGACGACGGACTTGCGGGATTTTCAGTGGATCGTGCCGTGCGGCATTGCCGACCGCGAGGTGACGAGTCTGGAGCTGGAGATCTCTCCCAACCAGCAGTTGCCGACTCTGGAGCAGCTGGCGGATGTGGCGGCGCGGATGTTCGGGCATGTCTTTGGCGAGCCGGTGCTGGCTGTCGAAAGTCTGGAAGCGCTGCGGGCGAGTGCGGAGACGCGACGACAGGAGATTGCCCGGGAGAGGGCTGAGAACACGGTCGGAGACACGATTGGAGTGCCGGTAACCGTGCCCGAAGAGGTGGAACGTCTCATCCTGAAGGACGCCGGGGCGCTGGAGAAGCCGGTTCGGGCGTAATGGGCCCGCATCGCGTGTTTGCGGGCGGCGGGTTGTGCGCGTGGGCCTATATAATCCAACAGGCTGACGGACGCGAGACGGCGTCCCGCATAGCGGCAATACTGGGCAAATACTGACATTGCGGCTGGCACCAAACGAGGAAGAATGCGATGGCAACCGAAGTAATCATGCCCCAGATGGGCGAGTCGATCTTTGAAGGCACCATCACCAAGTGGTTGAAGAAGGTTGGCGAGACGGTGGCGAAAGATGAGCCGCTGTTCGAGATCTCAACCGACAAGGTGGATGCCGAGATTCCTTCGCCGGTGGCCGGCACGCTGACCGAGATCAAGGTGACCGAGGGCACGACGGTCCAGATCAATACTGTGGTTGCGCTGGTTGGCGCTGCGGGCGAAGCTGCTGCTGCGCCTGCTGCCGAGTCTCCTGCGACTGCTCCTGCTGCCAAGGGCACGGCTGGCGATGGCGCTACTGCTGCTGCGACGGACGCTGCGAAATCGACTGCCAAGACCGATGCTTCGGTTGGCGGGACCACTGCTGGTGGCGTGACCGGTGGAACCGAAGTGGTGATGCCGCAGATGGGTGAGTCCATCTTTGAGGGCACCATCACCAAGTGGCTCAAGAAGGTGGGCGACGATGTTGCCAAGGATGAGCCCCTGTTTGAAATTTCAACGGACAAGGTGGATGCCGAGATTCCGGCGCCTATTGCTGGAAAACTAACCGAGATCAAGGTTCCCGAGGGAACGACAGTTCAAATCAACACCGTCGTGGCTGTGCTTGGCGGGACCGCTGGTGCTGTTTCGGCTTCTCCTGTTGCCGCACCCGCTGCGAGTGCTGCGGCTCCCGCAGCTGCAGCGCCAGCTGCCGAGCCAGTAGCTGCTTCTGCTGGCACGACCGAAAAATTGCGGTCTTCGCCGCTGGTACGGCGCATCGCCAAAGACAACAATCTTGACCTGACGAAGATTGCTGGAACCGGCGCTGGCGGGCGCATCACCAAGGACGACACGCTGAAGTTCCTGGCCTCGAACGGGGCTGGTTCTGCTGCTCCTGTTGCTACTCCGGCTGCTCCCGCTGTCGCTGCTTCTGCTCCCGCGCCAGTGGCGACTCCGGCGGCTGCGCCTGTTGCTTCTGCTCCCGCTTCGACTCCCAGCGCTCCTTTGGCCGCGCCGGTTTCTGCGCCGCTGCCTGGGGAGCTGGTGCCGCTGACCAAGATGCGTTCGATCATTGCGCAGCGCATGGTGGAGAGTGCGCATACCAGCCCGCATGTCCACACCGTCTTCAAGGTGGATATGACGCGGATCGCCAAGCTGCGCGAGAAGGAAAAGGGCAAGTACGAGCAGCGCAATGGCGTGAAGTTGACCTACATGCCGTTCATCGCCGCTGCCGCCGTGCAGACACTGCGCAAGTTCCCCATTGTGAACGCCAGCATGGAAGGCGACGCGATTCGGTACCACAAAAACATCAACCTCGGCATCGCCGTGGCTCTCGAATGGGGCCTGATCGTGCCGGTGATCAAGCAGGCGGAGGAGCGCAGCTTCCTCGGGCTGGCTCGCGCTGTGGCCGATCTGGCCGAGCGGGCTCGTGGCAAGAAGCTGAAGCCGGATGAAGTTTCCGGCTCGACCTTTACGCTGACCAACTCCGGCATCTTCGGCGAGGAGTTTGGCACCCCGATCATCAACCAGCCGGACTCGGCGATCCTGGCTATTGGCGGGCTGAAGAAAGAGCCGCTGGTCATCACCGACAGCGAAGGCAACGACACGATTGCCATTCGCTGGACGCAGAATTTCTGCCTCGGCTTCGACCATCGCACCATCGATGGCGCGGATGCCGGCAAGTTCATGGCTGAGTTCAAGAAGACGCTCGAAAACTGGACCGGCGATATCGGCTAGGCCCTTAGGCCCGCCGAATTACGACACAAAAGAGCCATCCTCCGGGGTGGCTCTTTTTGCGTTTTGAGTAGCGTCGCGGGCGTGGAACATTGCCTTTTTCGGTTTGTTCCACGCATTCCCCCCAAAATTGTTCTACGTAGAACAATTTCGAGGCCGAGTGCCCGCCAGACAGTGTCAAGCAAATTTGTTGGAAGTGGTTTGTTTCTCTAGTTTTGCATTTGCGTTGAATTAAGCCCTTTTGTGCATCACTGAAAAGCAGGCATAGGCCATGGCATATGCCAACAGGGATCGATACAGAGCGGACACCCGAACAGTCGAAAGTGTGGATCTCATTGCGCAGCGCGGATGGGTTGGCCGGGGAGGGTGGATTCGTCTGGTTTGCCATCGTGGACTACTGCTTGGCCGCCTACTAGTACGTATTTGAAGCCGTAGGAGTATTGGGCTGGGTTTTCGAAGGTGGCTTTGTCGATCACTGTGTTGGGGTCGAAGATGTCTATGTCGGCGTCGGCGCCGGGTTGGATTCTGCCTTTGTGTTTCATCTGGGGGACGAAGGATTCGAGGCGCTGGGCGGGCATTAATGATGAGCGGCGGATGGCGTCCATGAGGGTGAGTGCTTTCTGTTCGCGGACGTAGACGCCGAGGACGCGGGCGTAGGTTCCGGCGCTGCGGGGGTGGCCTTTGCCGTTGGTTAGGGTGCCGTCGCTGGCGATCATGACGGTGGGGTCGGCCATGGCCATGCGGACCATCTCTTCGGTGTTGGTGAAGAGGATGACTTTGCCGCCGGTTTTGCGGTAGCGGTTGAAGGACTCTTCGGTCAGGCGTTCGCCGGTCTCGACCCACATGAGGTCGTGGTAAGTGATGCCGAGCTGCTGCTGGAAGCCGGGGTGGAAGACGTCGGACTCGATGCCGGTGGCTCCGGCGATGTAGGGGTAGGCTTCGGTGGAGACGTCGAGGTGGCGGGCCTGCGCTCCGTGGATCATCGCAAGCGCGAGGGGTGTGAGCTTGTTGGCCATGGAGTTGATGTGGACGATGTGGACGGAGGCCCCGGTAATGGCGGCGTCGGCGATCATCTCCTGCAGCGAGTCAACGACACCGGGGGTGAGGCCGCCGGGGGTGCGCATGTGGACGAAGATGGGGCGCTTCCAATGGGCGGCGAGGCCGAAGACCTGGAGGATGTCGGCGGGTGACTCCTGCGGGGTGTAGGCGAGGCCCATGCCGATGCCGATGCCGCCGTCTTTCAGACCGCCGTCTACGTCGGCGAGGATCTCTTTCTGCTGCGCGGCGGTGGGCTTGTCGGTGATGACTTTGTCGCGGGGGAGCCAGGTGCCGGTGTCATGCATGACGGACATGCAGGCGCGGATGAGGCTGCTGCTGGCGCCGTAGTTGATGAGGGCTTTGCCTTCGCGGGCGCTATACCACTGCGGGATGGGCCATGCGCCGATTTCGAGTTCGAGCGCGGTGGTGACGCCGTCCATGGCCTTGTATCGGTAGTTTTCCGCGTCCTGCCCGTGGGAGTGGAGGTCGATGAAGCCGGGGGATACGACGAGGCCGGTGGCATCGATGGTCTGCTTGCCCTGGATGGCGTCGGCGGTGATGATGGCGATCGTGTGGTCACGGATGCCGACGTTGCGGATGGCGTCGAGGTTGGTCTCAGGGTCCATGACGCGGCCGTTGCGGATGACTACATCGTAGGTTTGCTGGGCCTTCGCTTGCGGGAGGGTTGCGGCGAGGAGCGCGCAGGTGAGTGCGCTGAGAAGGGAACGGCGGCTTGGTAGCAGCATCATCGGCATGATCTCTCCCTGGGGTTGAATCATGCCGATTCTACATTGCTGCCGGAAGGATGCTCAGTGCATCTTTTCCAGCTCTGCCTTGGGCCCGCTGCCGCAGTTGCTGCATTGGAAATCGGCTTTGCCGGAGGGGCTGAGTTCGACGGCCATGTTGAGGATTTCATTGGAGCCGTTGCCTCGGCGCACCTGAAAGGAGAGCTTGTTACCTTCCAGCTTGGGATGGATCAGCGTGTGCGGTTCGGTGCTGCCGCTGTGTGCCGGGGTGCTCTCGTTCTCTTTGAGGATGAGGTGGAAGACGATGGTGCCGTCAAGGGAGCCTGCGTCGTCGGCGAGGGTGAGCGTGACGGCGGTGATGCCGTCGAGCTTGGATTCCCAGACGCCCGTCCACTTAGAGGTTGGGGTTGGGTTGGCCAGGTTGGCGATGGGGACCGCGAAGGTTGCGCAGGCCAGGGCAAGAGTTCTCAGTTTCATTGGATTCTCCTTTCGATTTGGTTGAGCACAGGGCTTGAGAGGCTGCGGAAAAAGGGAGAACAGCAGATTCCCTTCGGGAATGACAGAAAGAAACGCAACGACAAAGGCAAGGGCAAGTGCAAAGACAACAGCAGATTCCCTTCGGGCATGACAAACAAAGAGCAAGGGCAAAGCGCTTATTGCTGTTTCGCGAGAGTGGTGGTGGCGAGGGTGCCGCCCAGGCCCATGGTCTCGATTGCGCTGCTAGGGACGATCACCATGGCGCCCTTTTCGCGGATGGCTTCGTAGAGCATGTTCATGCCGCGCAGGTGGAGGGCGCCGGGGTTGTCGTTGTAGACGCGGCTGGCTTCGGCGAACTGTTCTGAGACCTGCACCTCTGCTTCGCCGAGGATGACGCGGGCCTGGCGTTCGCGCTCGGCCTGGGCTTGCTGGGACATGGCGTTTTCGAGCGCTTGGGGGATGCGCACGTCGCGGATTTCGACGGACTGGACGGTGATGCCCCAGGGGTTGGTCTTCTCGTCGAGGGTCTTTTGCAGCTCGATGCCGAGGGCTTCGCGGTCGGTGATCATTTGCGCAAGCTGGTGGCGGCCGATGGATTCGCGGAGGGCAGTCTGCGAGCCGAGGGTGATGGCCTGGGTGAAGTCTTCGACTTCGAGGATGGATTTTTCGGCGTTCCATACGAGCCAGAAGATGATGGCGTCTACGTTGACCGGGACGGTGTCGCGGGTCAGCGTGGATTCGGCGCTGACGGTAGTGACGCGGACGCGCTGGTCGACGTAGCGGCTGAGGGTTTCGACGATGGGAAGGATGAAGAAGAGGCCGGGGCCGCGCAGGCCGCGGTACTTGCCGAAGCGCAGGACGGCTACTTTCTCCCACTGATCGACGACCTTGATGGCGAAGAGGAGATAGATGCCGATGAGCGCGAATGGCGCGGCGAGCAGCGGTATGCGGGTCAGCGCCATGAGGCCCAGTCCGAGGGCGATACAGACGACGAACGCGGTGATTCCGACGCTCGAGATTTCTTTGTGGAGGTTCATGGATTTCTCCTATTTGCGTTTGCCTTCGTCTTCAGGCTGGAGGTCTTTGAGGGCCTTGATGAGCTGCTTGAGGGTGAGTCCTGCGGCTCCGGCGCGGGAGACGAACTCGGTGACGAGCTGGTTCAGTTTGCGGTCGCGGTCTTCGCGAGTGTGCTCGATCTTGTGGTCGGCGATGAAGGTGCCGGTGCCCTGTTGCGAATCAAGCAGCCCGCGGATTTCTAGTTCGCGATAGGAGCGCAGGACGGTGTTGGGGTTGATGGCGAGATCGACGGCTACCTGGCGGACGGTGGGGAGTTGGTCGCCGGTGGTGAGGGTGCCGGCGGCGATGGCTCCGTGGACCTGATCAATGAGCTGGCGGTAGACGGGGACGCCGCTATGCGCATCCAGGCGAAAGGCGAATGGCTGGGTTTCGGGTTCGGCGACTCGCTTCATGAAAGAATAATGTACTAATCGACTAGTACATTGCAAGGGATTTTCGAGATTTATTTTGCGAGAGAGTAAAAGCGGATTCCCTTTGGGAATGACAAACAAAGGGAAAGAGGCAAAAGCGAGGGTTTGAACTGAGCGGTATGATTGCTCTTCGGGTGGGAGAAGCTTTATGGCATCGGTATCGGTGGAATCGAGTCTGGGATTGAGGGTTGGCGAGGCGCTGGCGGAGTTACGGGAGTTTCTGGGGGAGCGGGTTTCTGCTGCGGAGGTGGTGCGGGAGCATCATTCGCATGGGGAGAGTACGCATGTGCCGGGAATGCCGGATTTGGTTTGCTTTCCTGTGAGTACGGAAGAGGTACGGCGGATTGTTTTGGTGAGTGCGCGGTATGGGCTGCCTGTGGTCCCGTTTGGGGCGGGGACTTCGTTGGAGGGGCATGTGCATGCGGTGCGCGGCGGTATCTCGATCGATATGCGGCAGATGAACCGGATTGTGCGCGTGAGCGTGGACGATATGGATGCGACGGTCGAGGCGGGGGTGAGCCGGAAGCAGTTGCAGAAGGCGCTCGAAAATACGGGGCTGACGTTCTTTATCGACCCGGGAGCGGATGCGACGCTGGGCGGGATGACGGCGACGCGGGCTTCGGGGACGACGGCGGTGCGTTACGGGACGATGCGGGAAAACGTGCTGGGGCTGACGGTCGTGCTGGCGGATGGGCGGGTGATTCACACCGGGACGCGGGCGCGGAAGTCGAGCGCGGGGTATGACCTGACGCGGCTCTTCGTGGGGTCGGAGGGGACGCTGGGGGTAATCACCGAGGTGACCCTGCGGTTGCATGCGCAGCCCGAGGCGGTGACGGCGGCGATCTGCTGTTTTGAGACGATTGCCGGTGCGGTGCAGACGGTGATTGAGGCGATCCAGTTGGGCGTGGGTGTGGCGCGGATCGAGTTCATGGACGAGCACCAGGTGGATGCGGTGAACCGCTATTCGCACCTGACGATGGCATTGAAGCCTACGCTGCTGTTTGAGTTTCACGGGGTGAGCGAGGCGGCTGTGGCGGAGGCGGCGAAGATGGCTGAGTCGCTGGCGAGGGAGCATGGCGGGCTGGGCTTTGAGTGGAAGGCGACGCTTGCTGAGCGCGAGGTTCTCTGGAAGGCGCGGCATGATGTGTATTACGCGACGCGGGCGCTGCGGCCAGGGTCTCAGGTGCTGACGACGGATGTTTGCGTGCCGATATCGAGACTCGCCGAGTGCATTGTGGCGACGCGGGCGGATCTTGATGCGGCGAGTTTTCCGGCGGTGATGGTGGGGCATGTGGGGGATGGGAATTTCCATGTGCAATGCCTGCTGGGGGAGGACCAGGTGGCTGAGGCGGACGCCTTTGCGGAGCGGCTGGTGGAGCGGGCGCAGGCGATGGGCGGGACGTGTTCGGGCGAGCATGGGATTGGGCTGGGGAAGAAGAAATATCTCAAGGCCGAGCACGGGGAAGCGCTGGGGGTGATGCGCGAGCTGAAGTGCGCGCTCGATCCGGAGAACCGGATGAATCCAGGCAAGGCTGTGGATATCGACTGAGGTGCTACCGAGCGGAGATGACGTCCCGGGACGATACCATGGAGAGTGGATTCTCCTATGACGCGACGTCCCTGCTGGGTTGAAATTTCGGCCCGGTCTTTTGAAGAAAACTACAAGGCCCTTGCCTCAGCTTCCGCATTGGAATTACTGGCGATCATAAAGGCCGACGCCTATGGGCACGGGTTGCAGATCTGCGCTCCGGCAGCGGTGCGGGCGGGGGCGCGCTGGCTCGGCGTCACTTCCGTGGAAGAGGGAGTGGCGGCACGGGCGCTGTGCGACGCTGCAGGGTTTCCCGAGGTAGAGATTCTTGTAATTGCCGGGGTCTTTCCGGGCCAGGGCAGGGCGGTGATCGAGTCGCGACTGACCGTGGTCGTCTGGGAGCACTGGCAACTGGATGAGCTGGAAGCTGCGGCACATGAGGCCGCACATGCTGCGGGATCGGTCGCGGTGCATCTGGAGCTCGATACCGGGATGAGCCGGCAGGGTGTGGGCGCGGCTGGTCTGGATCGGATTCTGATGCGGTTCGGTGGAGATTCGCCGCTGCGGCTGGACGGTTTGATGACGCACCTGTATGCGGCTGACGAGAGCGATGGCGCGGCCACGCATGCACAGCTTGCCGCGCTTACGCCGATGGTTGCATGCGTGCTTGAAGCTGGACTCAAGCCGACGTGGCTGCATGTCGGCAACTCGGCGGCGGTTCTTGAAGGCGAAGTGCCTGCGGAACTACAGCGGTTGTGCGAGAAGTCTGGATTGCGGGCGATGGCTCGGCCGGGTCTGGCGCTCTATGGGCTGGCTCCGGAATTCGAACCGGTAGAGCCGGCAGCCGTGACCGCGTGGCGGAGCAAGCTCCGGCCTGTGCTGGAGTGGAAGACGCGCGTGGTGAGTGTGCGGGAGATTTCGGCTGGGGACGTGGTCGGATATAACGGGACGTTTGTGGCTTCTGAGCCAATGCAGATCGCGCTGCTGGCAGTTGGGTATGCCGACGGGTTGAAGCGCGCATTGTCGAACCGGGGACATGTGCTGGTGCGGGGGCAGCGGGCGCCGATCATCGGGCGCATCTCCATGGACCAGACGGTGGTGGACGTAACCGGGATCGACGGCGTGATGCACGGGGATGAGGTGGTGCTGATAGGGCGGCAGGGACGCAGGACGGTCACCGCTGAGGACCATGCGGCGTGGGCGGAGACGATCCCCTGGGAGATTTTTACTTCGATTACCAGCAGAGTGGAGCGTTACGAGGTGTGAAGCTGAGTCGCGAGACCGGCGCTGATAAACTTGAACAGGATTATGCTGAAAGACCTTTATGGGCGGTGGATGTACGCGTGGGAGACGAAGCTCACTTCGCGCGACCTGAACCGCGTCGTCCGGCCGCTCGAATGGGGCTTTGACTGGCTCGGGCCTTTTTTGGACGAGGTTGGCCTGCGGGAGCGGGTTGCGCGGCTGGAGGCTGCCGGCCAGGGCGAAGCGGCCATGGTCGAGGTGAATGAGGCAATTCTTGCCGACAGCGACCGTTTTTTTGCCTACGAGACACCGACTGACTTCCGGCTGGAGGAGCGGCATCCAATGCTCTTCGCCACGAATGTCCGTCCGGAGACATTGAAGCGCGATGCCTGGCTGCGCGAGCAGGCTGCGGAAGGCAATATGCCGCAGGCGCAGTTTCTGCGATTCACTTCCCCGGAGAGGACGCCGCACCCGGAAAATGATCTTGTGAATGCGCGCTGGTATCCGGCTGATCCGGCGAAGCAGGCAGGCAAGCCCAAGCAGGCCATTGTCGTGATGCCGCAGTGGAACGCGGATGCCTTCAGTCATAACGCACTGTGTTCGCTGTTTAACCGTTTTGGGATCTCTGCGCTGCGGCTTTCTAAGCCGTATCACGACATCCGGCGGCCTTCCGAGCTGGAGCGGTCAGACTATGCTGTGAGCGCCAACATTGGCCGGACGCTTTCGGCGACGCGGCAGGCGGTGGTCGATATTCGCTGCTGTCTCGACTGGCTGGAGTCGCAGGGCTATGAGCAGTTTGGCGTGCTGGGGACGAGCCTTGGAAGTTGCTATGGCTTTCTGGCCAGCGCGCACGATAAGCGGCTTCGGGTGAATGCCTTCAACCACGCTTCGGCGGCGGTGGGCGATGTGGTTTGGGCGGGGCAGAGCACGCGGCATATCCGGCGGGCGCTCGAAGATGCCGGGCTGACGCAGGAGCGGGTGCAGGCGCTTTGGGCCGGGGTTAGTCCGATGCACCACTATGAAAAGTTCGCCAAGATACAGGGAACTAAAGGACAGGGAATAGGGAATAGGGAACAGGGATCAGCTGGCGAGTTTGCGAAGAAGGTGCTGCTGATTTATGCGCGGTACGATCTTACGTTTCCTTATGAATACTCTTTGAAGGTGCTGAAATCGTTCCGCGAGCATGGGATTGCTTTCGAGCCGAAGCTGCTGCCTTGCGGACACTACACTACGGGTGAGACGCCGTTTCAATATATCGATGGTTGGTGGCTGGGGTCGTTTGTTTACCGGGCTTTTCGCGATCTGGCGAAAGAGGGTATCCGGCCTGATTCTGCTGCGGAGCTGGAGCGGGAGCTGGTTGCCAAGTAAGGCAGCTAGTCAGCTGGACTTCGTCCAGTAGCGAGTCAGCAAGTTAGCGTAAAGCATTCAAATTCATCTTTAGTAGTTTTACGGGGTCGAGCATGGCACCCTGCCAGCGGATGGCCCAGTGCAGGTGTGGGCCGGTGACGCGGCCGGTGGCACCGCTAAGGCCGATCCGTTGGCCTTTGGCGATCTGCTGGCCGGGCTTTACGTCGATTCTGGACAGATGCATGGAGTAGCTGATGAGGCCCTGGCCGTGGTCGATCATGACGCAGTTGCCTTCGTAGTAGAGCGGCTGGGCGAGCAGGACCACTCCCGAGTTGCCAGCGAGGACAGGAGTGCCGGTGGCGGCGCGGAAGTCTGTGCCTTTGTGGATGCTGGCGAGTTTGCCGTTAAACGTTCTTCGCGTACCGAAGCTGGCGGTGGCCTGTGCTTTTACGGGTGCGAGAAAGCTGCCGGTCCAGAGCGGGATGTTGGGAGTTCGTGCGTCGCTGGCGGCGAAGGCTTGCTCTTTGGCCTTGGAGGCGGCTTCGATGAGGGCTTTGTCATCGGGGCTGGGCTCGACAAACTTTGGCGATACGGTGAGGCTGCCGGTGGTGTAGTGCGCGGCGCGGATGGGGATGGTCTGGCTGAGGTCGTGGTGGTCCTCGCTTTGGCCAAAACTGATCTTCAGAGTCGATGTGCCAACTGGCGCTTCGACATCGACTCCGGCGAGCGAGTACCACGCGGTACCCCTGCGGAAGAAGGCGAGCTTATGGCCGAGCCATTCCCCTTCGAGGTGCGCCGTGGCTGGGGCCTGGATGCGGATCAGCTCTGGCGAGCCTGCCTCTACCAGCGCGGGCGTGAGTGTGACCGGTCCGGAGGGTGGCGCAGGTTTGGTTACCGGTTTCTTACGATGCTGGCTTTGGGCGTTTACCGCGACGAGAGCTAGGACGGCGGCGATGAGGACGGGGGAGCGAAATGCCATGGGTCCAGCCTAACGCAGGCGACCGCGCCGCGTGTGCAGGTGCTAGCGCTGGAGGGTTTGCATTGTGGCTCCCAGGACGTGACCGTTGCGGCTATCGGCAAGGAAAACAACGAGGCGCATCTTGCTCTGCGTTGTGACCCCGGACGGCAGCTTGATCTGGATGGGCTGCTGGATGAGTGGGCCTTTGACTTTGCGAACTTCAGTCAACGTGCGGACGACGGCTACGTGGCGCAGGCTGCGGCCCTGGTTTTCGCCCCGTCGGACGGAGGATTGGTCGGAGTCGTCGGCAAGAACGGCGACGAGCGTTGCGGAAGGAACGTCGCCGACCGCGGAGACCTGCGCGGTGACGCCGCCGCCAGACCACTGGACGTTAGCAAGGGTGAGCGGAATCTTTGGCTTTGCGGACTGGGACTGGAGGGCCTTTACGAGTTTGCCGCGGTCGCTACCGACGAGTTCAATGCTGCCATCGACGACAGCCTGGGGAGTGTATACGCCGGAGAGTCCGAAGCGAGAGCTGTACTGGTTCTGGCGGTCGGTGAACGCCTGCGCGGAGTAAGGATCATGCCAGCCGAGGTCGTCCCAGTAGGTGACATGCTCGCTGAGGACGATGACGGGTGGAGTTCCGCCGGTGCCCTGCGTTGCGTCGAGTTGGGCGAGGAGCGCGTCAGCGGGCGGGCAGCTGGAGCAGCCTTCGGAGGTAAAGAGCTCTACGAGGACTGGCTGAGCTTTGTCTCCTGTTTCATTTTCAGCAGCGGCCTGAACAGCCCGGCGCGTGCATGATCCCAGGAGGCATGCTGCGGCAAGCACGGTGATTGAAGCGAGGCCGCGCAGTGCGATTGAGGTGGGGTTGAAGAGGAAATCGAGATGGCGATGTGGCATTGTGCTTCTCCCGCTGCGTAGTCATAAGAGCCTCAGCGCAGGGAAAAAGTTACGGACTTTCTTATTCCGACCTGAGAGCCTGCATGGGATCGATGCGCGCGGCTCGCAGTGCGGGCAGCAGCGATGCCGCGCTGGCGATGAGAATGAGCGAAACGCATGAGCCGACTAACACCCATGGATCCCGCGTTGAGGTGCCGTAGAGGAAGCTGGCGAGGGCTTTTGAAGCGAGCAGAGCGGCGATGAGTCCGGCGATAGAGCCTCCTGCTGCGACCCATGCGTTCTCGCGGAAGACGAGCAGGACGACCTGCAGGCGTTGCGCGCCGAGGGCCATGCGGATGCCGATCTCGCTGGTGCGGCGGGCGGTGGCGTAGGCGAGCGTTCCATACAGGCCGATGGCTGTTACGAACAGTGCGCATGCGGCGAAGAAGACGCTCAGCATGGCCATCATACGTTCCGCTGCGATCGAGTCATCGAGCTGGCTGCTCATGGTGGTGAGATTGGGTGTGGGAATCTCAGGAGCCATGCGCGTGGTGAGGCTACGCATCGCTTCTGCGAAAGGCGCGACAGGGCCTTCCACACGGGCAATTGCGGTGTAGGATCCTTTGGTGAATCCATCCTGCGTGATGGGCCGGTAGGCTGTTGGTGGCGCTGCATCACGCACCGAGGTGTAGTGAACATCGGCCACTACGCCGATGACCTCAAAATTGTGATCCTTGTAGCCAAGAACCGTCTGTCCAATCGGATTGACGCCGGGAAACATTGCGCGCGCTGCAGACTGGTTCAGAATGATTTTGCCGGGACTGGTCTTCGTATCATTCCACTGGAAGTCGCGACCAGCGACCATGGGGATGCGCATGGTCGCGAAATACTCAGGACCGACAGTGTTGCCATACAGGCTGTGTTCCGACTTATTCAGCCCGCTGCGATAGGTGTTTTTCTGTATGTTGCCTGAAAGCGGAGTGATGCTGTCATAGCTCACGGATTTCACTCCGGGCAGTTGAGCGAGAGCACCAGCGTAACTCTGGTACCAGTGCAGCAAAGCATCGCCTTCGAGCGACTGCTTGTCCATGACGAGGTCAAAATTGACGAGGCCCTTTGGCTCGAAGCCCAGGCCGGTCCGATAGAGCCGCGTCAGGCTTGAGGCCAGCAAGCCCGCGCCGACAACGAGGATCAGCGACAGCGCTACTTCCGTGCCCATCAGGATACGCGGAAGCCATCTGCGTCCGTCGCGCGAGGAGCGGGCGAGCCCACCATTCTTCATCTGATTGTTGAGCTCGCCGGAAGTGGCGCGCAGCGCGGGCAGGAGTCCGATGAGCAGGGCCGCTACAACAGCAATCAAGGCAGTGAAGGCGAAGACGCGGAGATCAAGGGATGTGTCGAGCACTGTATCGGCGGATGTGCCGATCAATAGCCCCGCCAGAAAGCGGCTCACTGCAGGAGACACGGCCAAGCCTGCGCCAGTGCCGAGCAGCGCGATCAACAGGCTCTCCACAAGCAATTGCTGAATTAGCCTGCGTCGGGAAGCTCCAATCGCGAGCCGCGTAGCCAGCTCGCGCTCACGGCCCGCGGCGCGCGCCGTGAGCAGGCTGGCAAGGTTCAAGCAGGCCAAGAGCAAGACGCAGCCGCAAAGCGAGAAGACAACTGTAAGTGGCTTGCGAAAGCCGTCCCCCACGAAGTTGTACCCGCGGGAGCCTTCTTGCGCATCCAGTTGAAAATGGTTCTTCCGTTCATTGTCCAGGGCTTCGCCCTTGGGCGCGGCTTCGGCCAGGATAGTGTTGGACATGGCTCGCACAGCGGCGCTCGCCTGCTGCTGTGAGACACCTGGCGCGCGACGCGCAATCATCTCCAGCCACCAGGAGTTGAATCCGCTCTCAATGTTGTTGTACGGGGCATCGATGACCGGCTCAAGTGCGAGCGGCACGTATAGCGACGGCCTGGAAGTTGGATTGGCACCAATGAACTGGCTGGGCATCACGCCGACGACAGTAAATGGAGTATTGGCGATGGTGAGCGTACGTCCCACGACATCCGGAGCGCGGTTGAACCAGGACTTCCAGAAGGGTTCGCTGATCACGACGGCATATCCGTTGGGGCTGCCCGCTTGGTCATCCTGTGGCGTAAGGAAGCGTCCCAGCAGCGGAGATGTCTCGAGCACTGCAAAGAATTGGCCGCTGACCAAAGCGCCTGGAACCTGTTGATTGGCCGAACCGCTGCGCACCTGCATGGTTGTTCCGCTGAAGGCCGCAATGCTCGAAAATCCGTCGTGGTGCTTTTCAAGCGAGCGCATCAATGGCGCATTGAAGTAGTAGCCAGGCTGCTGTGAATCTGCGCGGCTGTAGTTGAGCACCGAAAGCTCTTCCGCATGCGGCACAGGCAGCGGTCGCAGGAGGAGGCTGTTGATGAGCGAGAAGATCGCAGTGTTAGCACCGAGGCCGAGAGCCAGTGTGATGATCGCGGTGAAGGCGAAGCCTGGAGAGCGGTAGAGCTGGCGCAGGCCGAAGCGCGTATCGCGGAGGACCTCTTCCAGTAGCGGGAGGCCGCGGCGCTGGCGGTACGTTTCGCGGGTCTGGGTGATGCCGCCGAAGCTGCGTAGAGCAGCTGTGCGGGCCTGCGGATAGCTCATGCCACTGGCAAGATGTTCTTCGATGGCATGCTCAATGTGGCTGCGCAGTTCTTCGTCGAGGTTGGCGTCGAGCTGCTTGTGGCGGAAGAGTGCGGAGCAGCGGCTGATGGCGGTTCGCAGTGAATCGAAAGGCATGGCTTACTCCGTTGTTATTCAGCGCGCAGGGCGCGCATGGGATCGATGGAGGCCGCCTTGCGCGCAGGGCCCCAGCTGACGAGCAAGGTGATGGCAACGACAGCGGCGGTGATCGATCCAAAGATAAGAGGATCGTCTGGCCGCACTCCAAACAGCAGGTTGGCGCTCAGGCGAGCGAGTGCCGCGGCGAGAACGATTCCGGCCGCCACTCCGACGCCGCTTAGCAGCGCGGCGCGGCGAAGAATCATCCGCAGCATGTCCTGCGGACTTGCGCCCATGGCAATGCGCACGCCAATCTCACGGGTGCGTTCAGCCACCAGATTGGCCATCACGCCGAAGATGCCCATCGCCGCAAGCAGTAGTCCGATGAACGCATTCACGCTGAGCGTTGCGGCCACGTAGATGAGGCCGGTGAGCGACTCGGTCAGATATTGCTCATATGTCTGCACGCTGTCGAGCGGTACGCTTGCATCCAGCGATGCCAGAGCCGCGCGAACGCTTCCGGTCAACGCCAGCGGGTTGCCTTCGGTCGTCACCATGTAGGTGGCGCCCGAGGGGGGCATCTGTGCTGAGTTGATATAGATGGCAGGCTCGATGGTTCGATCAACCCAGAGATAGTTGACATCGCCGACCACTCCCACGATGCGCATCCAGCGACTTTGGGGGCTATTTGCGGCGCCTATTTGGATGCGTTTGCCAATGGCATTCTCGCCGGGAAAATAGCGTTCGGCGAATCCCTTGCTGATCATGGCTACGGGCTGGGCTTCGAGAGTGTCCGCATCGTTGAAGGTGCGCCCATCATAGACAGGAACGTGAAGCGTGGCGAAGTATCCGCTGCTGATGGCGAGGCGGCTTGCACTCTGAAATTTGCCGGGCATGAGAGGGCGGTTCTCAATTCTGAAATCGTCTGTCCATTGATCCTGCCCGTCGGGAAGGGAAGTTGTGATTTCCGCGTGAGTCACACCGGGCAAGGCGCGGAGCTTATCAAGACTTGCACTGAACCAGGCAGCCTGCTTCTCTTCCGTGCCATAGCGGCTCAGCGGCAAGTCAACGCTGAAGGTGAGCATCTGTTTCGGCTTGTACGCGTCTGCCACGTGCAGGAGCGACCACATCCCCTTGCACATGAGCGCTGCGCCAATCACTAACAGCACCGAGAGCGAGATCTGGGCCACGGCAAAGAAGTCTCGCATGCGGTGCGTATTGCGTGAGCCGCTGGTGGTGCGCGAACTCGCCTTTAGCTGATCCACGAGGTTGACGCCGAGAGACTTCAGTGCGGGGAGCAGGCCCGAGATCAATCCTGTCGCAACTGCGAGAAGAAGCGAGAACACGAGTGCGCGGCCGTTGAGTGAGATGTTCGACCAGCCGGCAACATAGCGTGCAACTCGCTCAGGCATGGCGATGATGCAAAGATGCAGCCACACCGACGCTACGCCAAGTCCACCAACAGCTCCCATGATTCCAAGCAGGATGCTTTCGGTCAGCAACTGCCGCAGCAGGCGGCCGCGGCCTGATCCCAGCGCAACGCGTACCGCGATCTCCGGCCGGCGTGCTATGCCGCGCACAAACTGCAGATTGGCGACGTTGGCGCAGACCACCAGCAGCACAAAGCCGGAGGCGGCGAGGATCATACGGAAATAGAGCGGGGTGGTATCTCCGTTGACGACATCGAGCAGCTGCTCGACCCGCGCGGACCACCCTTGGTTGGTTCCCGGATACATAGCCGCCAGCCGAGAGGCTATGAGCCGCATCTCCTCCTGCGCCTGGTTTGCGGTGACCCCAGGCCGCAGGCGGCCAATCACCTGATAGTCGCGCGCGATGCGATTCTCGCGCTGTTGCGGCGTGGGCGCGAGAGGTACAAAGACGTCTGAGAGCGAAGGGTAGCGCATGTTCTGGGGCATCACACCGATGACCGAATAGGCGCGGCCATTCAGATCGAGAACGCGGCCCAGGACAGCGGGGTCGGCTCCGAAATGCTTCTTCCAGAAGCCGTAGGAGAGCAGAACTACGCCATCGCGACCAGGCTGAGCTTCACTCTCCTGAAAGACGCGGCCGAGCATAGGATCTGTGCGCAGAACGTGAAAGAAATTAGGCGACGTGAGGCTCGCTTCAACATGCATCGCATCTCCGCTGCCGGTGAGGCTCAGTGAAGTCGCACTGCGCACGGCGAGATCTTCGAAGGACTGGTTCTGCTGCTTCCAGCTCTCGTAGTTCGCGAGAGTGACCTGACGGTAGTCGCCGCGCCCTTGTTCTTCAGCAACGGTGACAACGCGATCCAGATCGGGCACAGCCAGCGGCCGGAAGACCACGGCATCCATCATGCTGAAGATGGCCGTGTTGGCGCCGATGCCGATGGCCACGGAAAGCACGATGGTGATGGTGAAGCCTGGGGACTTGCGCAGCTGACGCAGAGAGAAGCGGATGTCGCGCAGCAGGACTTCGGTGAAGGGAAGGCCGCGCTGCTCGCGATAGCGTTCGCGGGCCTGGGTTACGCCGCCGAACTCGCGCAGTGCGGCCGTGCGCGCAGCCTGCGGAGACATGCCTTCCCGGGTCTTTGCCTCAACGGACAACTCGATGTGTTCCTTGAGCTCTTCTTCGAGTTGAGCGTCCAGCTTCGTTCCGCGGAACATGGCGGCAAGGCGGCGGGCTACGGTGCGGATTGTGTCGATATTGCTCAGAGGCATGGAGACTCCTGATGGCGCGCTATCTGGAGGGTGTTAGTTGGATGGAGCCAGGAAGCGGGCCATGGTGGCGGCGGTGCGTTCCCAGTTCTCGATTTCGGTTTCGATCTGCTTCTTGCCGGTGCGGCTGAGGGAATAGAAGCGGGCGCGACGGTTACTCTCCGAAATTCCCCACTCGGCGGTGATCCAGCCGCGCTGCTCAAGGCGCAGCAGGGCGGGGTAGATGGTGCCTTGGTTCACTGTGAGGGAATTGCCACTGACCTGCTCGATGCGCCGGGCGATGCCGTAGCCGTGCAGCGGACCCATCGACTCCAGCGTCTTGAGGACCATCAGGTCCAGCGTTCCCTGCAGTACATCGGATTTACTGTCGCCCATGACGGAGCTCCTGTTGACATTCTGACTATAGGGTGAGCCTGGATAGTCAGAATGTCAACAGGAGACTCAAATTTTTTTCTCACTTCAGACAATTGCGAAGTGATCCCGCTTTGACGCGCTCCCGGGCGAGAGTTGGCGCTAGAATTCTTGTATGACTGACCGCACCTCTACCTCTTTCTCCCGCTCCCTGGCCCAGGTTGATCCTGAAGTGGCCGCAGCGATTGATCACGAAGCACTTCGCCAGCACGAAGGGCTGGAGATGATTGCCAGCGAAAACTTCGTCTCGGAAGCGGTGCTGGAGGCGGCAGGTTCGATCTTCACCAACAAATATGCCGAGGGTTACCCCGGACGCCGCTACTATGGCGGCTGCGAATACACGGACGTAGTCGAGAACCTGGCGCGGGACCGGGCCAAGCAGCTCTTCGGAGCAGAGCACGCCAACGTGCAGCCGCACTCCGGCTCGCAGGCCAATGCCGCTGCGTACATGGCGGTGATTGAGGCAGGCGACACGATCCTCGGGCTGGATCTGGCTCATGGCGGCCATCTCACGCATGGCTTCAAGCTGAGCTTCAGCGGCAAACTTTACCGGCCTACGTTCTATGGCGTGCGCAAGGATACCGAGACCATCGACTACGACGAACTCGAGACCATTGCCGAGCGTGAGAAGCCGAAGCTGATCATCGGTGGAGCGAGTGCCTATTCGCGTATCTGGGACTTCCCGCGGATGCGCCAGATCGCAGACAAGGTTGGCGCGAAGCTGCTGATCGACATGGCGCACATTGCCGGGCTGGTTGCCGGCGGCGCGCATCCAACCCCCGTCGGGCACGCACAGATCGTGACCACGACGACGCATAAGACCCTGCGCGGACCCCGTTCCGGGCTGATCCTTTCGGACGCTTCGCTGGCGACCGCGATCGACCGCGCTGTCTTCCCCGGCCAGCAGGGCGGACCGCTGGTGCACATCATCGCGGCCAAGGCAGTGGCTTTCAGGGAAGCACTCGAGCCTAGCTTCGGCGACTATGCGGCGCAGCTTGTCGCCAACGCCAAGGTGCTCGCTGCAGAGCTCGCTGAACTGGGCTGGCGCATCGTTTCTGGCGGTACGGATAACCACGTCATGCTGGTCGACGTCTTCCGCTCCGGCGCTGGCAACGGCATGTTTGGATCAGAGGCCGAACTTGCATTGGGCAAAGCAGGTATCACGGTCAACAAAAACGGCATTCCCTTCGATACGAATCCTCCACTCAAGCCCTCCGGCATTCGCATCGGTACGCCCGCGCTGACTACCCGCGGCATGAAGGAACCCGAGATGCGGCAGATCGCCAAGTGGATCAACGAAGCCCTCGAGCATCACAGCGATGATGCGGTACTGGATCGCATTCGCCACGATGTAGCTGACCTGGCCAACCAGTTCCCGCTGTATGCCTGGCGGCGCGAAGCCGTTGCGGTTTAGCGAAAAATAGGCTGTTTTGGACAACTTGCGTGCGTGAGTTGGGTTCCAATGGAACGAATGGGATTCGCCAGCAGAGAAGTGAAGCTGAGCGGACCCGCTGGAGGAACACGATGAACGCGCAATTTGGGAAAATCTATTTGGGAATTTTGGCATTGGCCCTGGTGGCCGGTTTGCCTGCGAGCCTTGCTCAAGCCCAACGCCCGGGCGGCCATCCTGCGCCAGCTCCGCGGCCGCCGATGCAGGGTCCTTCTACGTTTCACGGGACACCCCGGCCTCCGCAGGATCATCCCAATTTTCAGGATAAGAAGAATCATCCCGACGCGCCCCACGTAGACCACGATAAGGGCGGCGACCGTTGGGTAGGACATGACACAGGCCGGGACGATGCGCATTATCATCTCGATCATCCCTATGAGCATGGTCGCTTTAACGGCGGCTTTGGCCCAAGCCATCGCTGGCACCTCGCCGGTGGCGGACCGGGACGGTTCTGGTTCGGCGGCTTTTACTTCAGCGTAGCCCCGTATGACGTGGGCTTCTGCGATGGCTGGCTTTGGGATCAGGACGACGTGATCATCTATGACGATCCGGATCATGTTGGCTGGTATCTCGCGTATAACGTCCGGCTGGGAACATATGTTCATGTTCAGTACCTTGGGGCGTAACCAAGTTAGATAACTTCAAGACGATAATGCCCTTCACTCCGGTGAGGGGCATTGTCGTTTCTGGCTTTCATAGGGGAACGCAGTTGGGATGTACACTCTTCGACGCTGGAATGTAGGATGACCGTGCTGGTTTGAATGGCGGCTGGAGCATTCTCGTGGCGGCTCCACATACAAAAATCTGGCGGATGAGGTTGAGAATGAAGCCCCTGTCGAAGATGTGTGCGCTCTACCTGTCTTTTGTTGGTGCTGCGATAGCTTCGTTTGCAGCTGTGCAGGACGTTTCCGCTCAACCAGAGACACCAGCGCCGATTGTGATTACAGGCGCGGATAGGCGGCCAGGGATGTCGCTCAACGGCGACTGGCATGTCATCCCCGACCCTTATCAGACCGGGCTCTTCGACTTTCACAAGCATGAGATCAAGCGCGGCTGGTTCATGAATGAGAAGGCGAAGCCGGGCGATACGGGGCCGATTGATTACGACTTCAGTAAGTCGCCCACGATCAAGGTGCCGGGTGACTGGAACACGCAGAAGCCTGAGTTCTTCTATTACGAAGGATTGATGTGGTACGAGAAGGATTTCACTTATGAGGCTAAGCCGCATAACAAAGTGTTTCTGCATGTAGGCGCGGCGAACTATAAGTCGATTTTCTGGGTGAATGGTAAGAAGGTTTGCGAGCATGAGGGTGGGTTTACGGCCTTCAACTGCGATGTGACGGCGGCGCTTGAAAAGGGAAGTAACTTTGTCGTTGCGGCGGTGGATAACACGCGCCATGAAGACGGTGTCCCGACCACGCAGACGGACTGGTGGAACTATGGCGGACTTACGCGTGAGGTGAAGCTGATTGAGGTGCCCTTCAGATTTATCGACCAATACGATCTGCATCTTAGCAAGACCGAGCCTCAAACCATCGAGGGTTGGGTTCATATTGTTGGTTCGAGGGCAAAGGACAGCATTGGCATAAAGATTCCCGCTTTGGGAGTCAATGCCAGCGCACCGGTAGAAGGCGATGGCAGCGTAGCCAAGATCCACTTGCAAGTGAAAGGGCTCGAGCTTTGGTCGCCTCAATCACCAAAGCTCTACAAGGTAGACATCGTCTTCTACAGCACTTCTGAAATGCCCGAAATTTATAGCGAGGATCATACAACCGACAACGTTGGCTTTCGCACGATTGAAACGAAGGGGAACGAAATTCTGCTGAATGGCAAGCCGGTGTTCCTGCGCGGAGTTTCGATCCATGCGGAGGCCCCTTATCGAACTGGGCGTGCGTATTCCGATAAAGATGCCGAGACCTTGCTGGGATGGGCGAAGGAACTGGGCTGTAACTTCGTTCGTCTCGCGCATTATCCGCATGATGAAACGATGCTTCGTGCCGCGGACCGCATGGGACTGATGGTGTGGTCGGAGAATCCTGTGTATTGGGCGGTCGAGTTCGACAAGCCTGAGGTCTATGCGAAGGCTACGCAGCAGCTTACCGAAGAGATTGAGACCTCGCGCAATCATGCGTCGATCGTGCTGTGGTCGATGGCCAATGAGACGCCGATCAACGATGCGCGGACGAAGTTCATCAGCGGCCTCGCGGCACATGCGCGTGAACTCGATCCGACACGGTTGATCACTGCGGCGCTGCTGGTGCGCGGCGAGGGGACGAACAAGATCGTCGATGATCCGCTGGGCAAGTATCTTGACGTCATCGGCACAAATGAATACATCGGCTGGTATGAGCAGAAGCCCGAAACCGCCGATACAACGGACTGGAAGATCGCCTACGACAAGCCGCTGATCATGAGCGAGTTTGGAGCGGATGCGAAGGCTGGACTACACGGTGGCCCTAACGATCGCTGGACCGAGGAGTACCAGGCCAACGTCTTCAACCACCAGCTTGGCATGCTCAACCGCATTCCCCAACTGCGCGGCATGAGTCCCTGGGTATTGATGGATTTCCGCTCCCCGCGCCGAATGCTGCCTGGTATTCAGGATGGCTTCAATCGTAAGGGGCTGGTAAGCGATCAGGGCGAGAAGAAGAAGGCATTTTTCGTCCTGCAAAAGGCTTACACAGAGAAGACGGTAGGTAAGCCAGACTGAGTTATCCGAGCATTCGCAATGTTATCGCTTGGTGGCTGTGCAAGAATACTTTTGTGCGATGGAGTCTTCCGCGTTCGATGGGATTGGAGCTCAGCTTGAAGTTGAAACATCGACATATCTTGCTTCTCGCAGTGATTGCGGTTTTCTGTATTGACTTGTCTGCGCAGGTCGGGATCGGCGCAGGTTCGGGTCCGCCGCCACCGCCGCCGTCGATGATTCCGGCCAACCTGCATCCTGCCACGGAAGAATCGCTGCGGCGCTATTTTGAGGTAACTCACTTTGTGGTGCGTGACCGCGAGGGCATGATCCAGCAACTGGAGCAGCAGAAAAAGACACTGCCTCCATGGTTTCCACCGGATCTGTGGACTGAGACATCGGCAGCTATGCTCGATATCGACGTCGTCGAAGTCGCGATCCCTGTTTACCAGCGCTATTACTCGGAAGAGGGTACGCAGAATGCGATCAAGCTGTTTCTAACGCCGCAAGGGCAGGCGATGATCAGCAAGTTCCACGAAAAGACGATGCAAGATTTGGCTGCGGGAGATCCGATCGCGGAGGCTCGCCAGAAGGCGCTGGCAGCGATCCGCGATCATGAAGATGCGGAAATCCGCCAGATGATGGTGTCCATGACTCCGAAGGACGAGCAGCAGGTGCTTGAATTTTCGCGCTCGCCGGAATGGAAGCGCATGAACGACCTGGCGGATCAGGTCTACAAAGCCTTCAATGTGGCCTATATAGCGAGGCAGAAGGAAGCGGCGCACGCGGTTGCTGTGAGGCATCAGGATGAGGTCAACAAAGCGATTCGGGATTACAGGGCTTCCCATCCTGGGTATGACCCGGCGGCTACTTCGCCCGCGAAGTGATGCCTGGGTTTGGTCGAAGATCGCTTTCACGCTAGACTGGAGGCGGTACGGAGCCAGGAGCTATGAGACCGTCTGAGGCATTGCCGCTGCACCGAGAGAGGATTCGCCAGCTTGTAATGGAGGCTGGAATGACGAATCCGCGTGTGTTTGGGTCGGTTGTACGCGGGGAAGATAACGAGGAGAGCGATCTCGATATCCTGGTGGACGCGGGTAGAGGGACAAGCCTTTTGACGATGGTGCGCGTTCAGGATGATCTGGCTAAGGCGACGGGCGTCAAGGTGGATCTGAGAACGCCGGGAGACATCCATCCGCGCTTTCGGGAAAAAGTATTGGCTGAGGCGGCGGAGTTGTGAATGCTCACGAGGATCGTGCGCGAGATTACCTGCTTCATATTCTTGAGTCGCTTGACCGGATTGCCGAATACACTTTCGGTCTCAATGAAAAGGATTTTCTTGCGAGCAAGTTGATACAGGATGCGGTCGTGCGCAACATTGGAATTGCGGGCGAAGCGGCAAAGCAGCTTCTTGATATTGCACCTGAGTTTTCGAGCAAACATCCAGAAATTCCGTTTGCCCAGATATATGGGATGAGAAACCGTGTTATTCACGGCTACTCCAGCGTTGATCCTGCGACTGTTTGGGACGTGGTGCAGTTGGATGCGCCAGACTTACGGAATCAGATTGCCGCTTTGGTTGAAGATCTGGACGCGAACGGCCATTCTTCGGACTAGAACCAGTGGTCGTGCATCCGCTGTAAAAACGCGGAAGTGATTGGATAGCCGGACGCGGAGCCAATGACGGAGTCCACCGGACAACGAGGGCAAAGCGCAGTCTGGCTGTCGTCAGTCCATTTGACGATTTCGCTGGGGGCGAATGTTGCCATGCAATAAAAACAGCCGCACACTTCACTCGCTTCGATTTCTACGCGATGCTTTATGCAGTGTCTGTGCGCAGCGATGTGATCGTGGACGTTCACCAGTCTCGCTCCTGATCCGCCGAGGGCTTGGGCTGAAAACTTCTACTTCCGTTAGAATAGAGGCAGCAAGGGAGCTGGGCGGTCGCTGCCGGTTTCTCCGTGAGGAGTAAACCGGGGGAGGAAAGTCCGAACTCCGCAGGGCAGTGTGCCGGATAACGTCCGGGATTTGGGTTTCAAGACCTAAAGACGGCCAGTGCCACAGAAAACAAACCGCCTTGGCTACCTGGGCTTTCGCAAGAAGGTCCGGCATCCCGCAGGGAGCTTGCTCTCCGCGCGCCAAGGTAAGGGTGAAAAGGTGCGGTAAGAGCGCACCGCTGCTGTTGTAAGACAGCGGGCAGGGTAAACCCCACACGGAGCAAGACCAAATAGGGAGGGACTCGCCAATGCCTCAAGAACCGGGCGGCGAGGCGTATCGGCCCGATACGCGACAGGTGGTTCGAGCACGTACCGAAACCTCCGGGTAGGTTGCTGATGAACGTCCGCGGCGACGCGGCGTCTAGAGGAATGACCGCACACGACAGAATTCGGCTTACAGGCTTTCTTGCGAACTGACGGCCCCGCTCAGGCAAACCCTGACGGGGCCGGCTTATTTTTGATCACCAGCTGCGATGCAGCAGCACCATCGGTGAGTTCCGATAAGTCGTCTGCAGCGTTTCGCTGTAGCCGATCTTCGCCGCCAGTTTGAGGGAGGCGTTGTTTTCGGGATGAATGATGCAGGCGGAACGCCGCGCCTCGAAGTGCGTCCGGCCCCACTCATGGATCGCCTGAACTGCTTCGGTCGCAAAACCTTTGCCATGCGCCGCCGGGCTGAAGATCCAGCCAGCTTCAGGCGTGTCGATAATCGGCGGCTCGATGTTGCGCTTGAAGTCCGCGAACCCAGCCTCGCCGAGGAAAGCCCCCGTAGCTTTCTCTTCGATGACCCAGTAGCCGAAACCCATCAGCGACCAGTGTCCGGCGTAGCGCAGCATGCGGTGCCAGGCATCTTCTGACGTCTGCGGCTTGCCGCTGATGAAGCGGGTAACGATGGGGTCGGCCCACATGGCTGCGCACGCTGGAAAGTCTTCAACGCGATGGCCGCGCAGGGTGAGCCGTTCGGTTTCGAGGACAGGCACTTGCAAGCAGTACTCCCGAAGTAGGGATGAAGACAGCTTCATTCTACAAAGCCATCCAAACGCAAGCCTCGCGTTCTAAGCTGGAATGACCATGATGCTCCGTTCTTCACGCCTCCCCTTTGCCGCTCTTGTCCTTCTGCTGTGTTTGCTGGCAACGCCTCTTGCCCGCGCCGCCGCGCCGGTGCTCGGCTACCGCGTGGTTACCCGGTACATCCATTCGACGGAGAGCTATACCGAGGGGTTCTTCTTCAAAGATGGGCTGTTTTACGAGGGAACAGGGCTTACCGGCCAGTCGGCGATTTTGGTGACGCAGCCGGAGACGGGCAAGGTGGTCCAGCGGCTTAATCTGGAGCCGCAGTATTTTGGCGAAGGCATCGTGGACTGGGGTCCTAACCTCTATGAATGGACCTGGCAGTCGAATGTCGGCTTCATTTATGACCGCTTCAGCCTGCGTAAGCTGCGCGAGTTCGAATACGAGGGCGAAGGCTGGGGCATGACCCGAACCGCGAAGCAGCTGATCACCAGCGATGGCACGGCTACGCTGCGCTTTCGCGATCCGGCTACCTTCAAAGAGACGCGGCACATCCTCGTAAAGGACGGCGGCAAGCCCATCGATCAGCTGAATGAACTGGAGTTCATCAAGGGTGAAATCTACGCCAACGTCTGGCATTCCGACCGCATCGCGCGCATCTCGCCTGCGGACGGCCACGTCATCGCCTGGATTGACCTGACCGGCATCCTGCCCGACCAGCAGCGCATCAACGCCGAGGCGGTGTTGAATGGCATCGCCTATGATGCTCAGCACGACCGGCTCTTCGTAACCGGCAAGCAGTGGCCGTTCATCTTCGAGATCAAGGTCGTTCCCAAGACGCCGATCAAGGGGAAATAACAGTTCGAACATCGTAGGATGGAAGTATGTTGCTTGTGAAGCTGTTGGCAGAGGGTGCCCGTGCGCCGGAGGTGGCGCATCCGGGTGAGGATCTGGGGTACGATGTTTTCGCGCTGGAGCCGGTCGAGCTCTGGGCGCGGGCAGCGGTGCGGGTGAAGACGGGCATCGCGGTCGAAGCGCGGCATCCGGAGACGGGCGTTGGGCTGGGGCTGCTGGTGCGCGACCGGTCCTCGATGGCATCGCGTGGAGTGGCGGTGACCGGCGGCGTGATCGACGCGGGGTATCGCGGGGAGATTCAGATCCTGCTGACCAACCTGACCGATGAGGCGATCCGCCTCAATGCCGGGGATAAGATCGCCCAGATGATCCCGGTGCCGGTGCTGACCGGGCCGGTTTCGGTGGTTGAGTCGCTGGGCGACTCGCACCGTGCTGAAAAAGGATTCGGCAGCTCGGGGCGATAAGGCCGGGATCAGCGGATGATGTGGATCGTTACCCCGACCTTCACGTTCTGCCAGATTTGATCTGCTGTGTAAACCGGAGCGTCGAGAATGATTGCCAGCGCCAGGCAGGATCGATCTCCGAGCGATAACCCTTGACTCTGTGTTTGCGTCACGAGTGTGCCTGCAAGTTTCGCTTGTTCTTTTGTGTAGGGTTCTACGACGGGGACTACGGAAATAGCGTCTTCCCAGGCAGACTCAGGATCGTTGCCGTCTTTGACGAGCTTGCTCTGAACCTCCGCTAGATTTACGGAGCTGATGACAGCGTTGGTCAGGATTCGTCTGGTAAGAAAGTTTGAGCCGCGCTCTCTGCGAATGACAGCCAGCACAGCGGATGCATCCAATACAACTTTTCGCGCGGGAGTCATTCGGCAAGGGCTTCCGCGCGCCGTTCTGCCAGAAACTCATCGACGATTGATCTATCGGGTTCGTAGAACGCCTGCGCCCGTTCCTGGGCGCGCGCTATGCGGTTCCAGCGTGTGGAGAGGTGAAGCTGATGATTTTCGATGTACATATCGACCTGATCGCCGACTTCGAAACCCATGGCTTCGCGGATAGCGGCGGGAATGACCAGGCGGCCCTTTTCGCCGATGACGGCGTGGCCTTCGATCTTTACTTTTGCGGGGGATGCGGCGGTCTGTGGTTCTAGCGGTTCGACTTCGGTTTGAAGAGACATAAGCTCCCCCTTGAGTGTCACCATCCTACTCTGGTGGGAAAGGTGAGTGCAAGTGGGAAACCTGCACCCAATTCCCGCCAGAGTAGGAAGTAAAAGGGGAGTTAGTTCTTACCGAGCCCGTCGTGCTTGTGGTAGTTCGGGTAGGGAGGGATCGGGATATTCGGGATGGGGTTGGCCTTGAGTTCGTCGAGGACGAGCTTCACGCCAGCTTCCAGTTGCGCATCTTTGCCCGCTGCGTAGTCTTTCGGGGTGTCTTCGATGAGGATGTCGGGGGCGATGCCGTGGTTCTCCACTTCCCAGTCGCCGCTGAGTCCGTAGATGGCATAGCGGGGAGCGGTAACGCGGCCACCGTCGAGCAGCGTCGGGAAGCCGCCAATACCGACCAGGCCTCCCCAGGTCTTGGTGCCGATCAGCTTGCCGATACCAGCCTTGCGGAAGTACCAGGGCATCGCGTCGCCGCCTGAGCCGGAGTTCTGGTTGGCCAGCATCACCTTCGGCCCGAAGATAGCGCCGATGGGGTCATGCTGCGGGTTGCCGTCGCGTTCGATCGCTGCGGAAAGCGGCTGACGCTTCAGCACTTCGACGATGTAGTCGGCGATGAAGCCGCCTTCATTCCAGCGCTCATCGAGCACCAGAGCCTGCTTGTCCAGCTGCGCGTAGAAGTAGCGGTTGAAGTTGGTGTAGCCGCCGCCACCGGTGTTGGGCATGTAGACATAAGCAACCTTGCCGTCCGACAGCTTGTCCACCTTGCGGCGGTTGGCTTCGATCCAGTCCAGATTGCGCAGTCCGTCTTCATCGTCGATGGGAACAACGGTGACGTCGCGCCCATCCTTCCCATCGGCGTTCGGACCAACGTGCAGCACGGTCTGCTTGCCTGCCGTTCCGTCGAAGAACTCGTACAGGTTGTCAGTCGCGTGGAGCTCGCGGCCGTTGACAGCAAGCAGGTACTCGCCTTCCTTGACGTAGACACCAGGCAATGTCAGAGGCGACGCAAGACCGGGAGTCCAGTTCTGCCCGCCGAGAATCTTGGCGAACTTGTAGCGGTTGTTTTCGACCGTGTAGTCAGCGCCGAGCAGGCCAGTCTTGGGCGAGTTGTCCGGATGATACGGGCCGCTGATGAACATGTGCCCGATGGTGATTTCGCCGAGCATCTCAACCGAAAGATAGGTGAACTCGCTGCGGCTCGAAAGCCCGTCAAGGTAAGGCCGGTAGCGTGCCTCGATCTTGGGGATCGAGAGACCGTGCGTGTTGGGGTCATAGAGGAAGTCGCGCTCGATGCGCCACGTCTCATTGAAGATCTGCTTCCATTCGGCGCGGGGATCGATGGTCGCGGTCATGTTGCCAGTGTTGACCGGCTTGCCCGCTCCATCTCCGCCAGGCTTCAAGTCGTCTGTGCCGGCAATGGAAAAGCTGCCATGCGCGGCGATCAGCACCTTAGAGGCATCCGCCGAGACGACGATGCCATCGACATCGGAGAGTACCTGTTCAGTCTTCCGCTTCTCGAGGGTAAAGCGCCAGACAGCGCGGATTCCTCCGCCATCGGACGGACGCCCAACTGGCGGCCCTTCGAGCAAATAGACCACGCCAGTTTTGCCCGCAACCACGCCCGCGTAATTCCGCGTGGGAACAGGCAGCGACAGGATGCGGTTGCCGATGCCCTCAAGGTCGATCTTCACATCGACCTTCTTGTCGTCCTTGGCATCCGGCTTGGCTTCCTTGCCACTGGCTACGGCGTCGGCCTTTTCGGTCGCGTTGGGCTTGCGAGTGTCTTTCTTCTTGTCGTCCTCGGGCTTGGGAGCGGGCTGGTCGTCTTTTTTCTTGTCGTCGTCCTTCTTGGCTTCGTCTTTCACCTTCTCGTCGTCGCTTTCAAGCGGGAGCGGTGAGGCTTCGTCCTTGGAGAGCACGGCGACATAAGCGGCACTGGTTTCAGCCCGGTCGAGCGAGGAGAGATCGATGCCGGCGTTCGAGGGGCCATCATCGGTCGAGGCGAGGAAGTAGAGATACTTGCCGTTGGCGTCAAAGACCGGGCTCGAAGCATCGCTCATGCCGTCCGTCACCTGGGTGAAGGTGTGCGTTCCCAGCGAGTAGACGAAGACCGCCTTCAGCGTGTTCTTCAGGTCGCGTGTGTACGTAATCCACTTGGAGTCCGGCGACCAGGTCGCGGCAAAGCCGTCTCCACCAAAGCCTCCTGCGTGGCTGGTATCCACCAGCACCGGCTTGCCCGCAGGAAGTTCCTTGCCCTTATCGTCCTTGCCGGGCGCATCGATGTACCAGAGGTGCAGATGCTTGTCGGTATAGAGCAGGTGCTTGGAGTCCGGCGACCAGGTGAGCCCGTAGAAGTAGGAAGGATTCGGCCCGAGATCGATCACCGTCGGCGCTTTGAAACCCGTCTGCTCCTTCAGGTAAAGCTGGTATTCACCCGAAGCATCCGAGAAGTAAGCGATCGTCTTGCCGTCCGGTGACCAGGCCGGGCTGCGTTCAGCCGAGCTGGAAGTGTTGGTCAGGTTGCGCGTGTCACCCTTTTCGGCCGGCAAGGTGAAGATATCGCCGTGAGCCTCGACGGCGACGCGCTGGCCAGTGGGCGAGAGAGCCACGTTCTGAACCTCATGGACACCGATCGAGGCAATATGCGGAGCGAGCGCAGACATGTCACCGTGAATGGTGATCTGCAGCGTGTGGTCTTCGCCCGGTTTGCCGGGGGAGGGAAGATCGAGCAGGTGCAGCGAACCGAACTGCTCGTAGATCAGCCCGCCGGGCCCGGCCTGGATGGTCTTCAGGTCGAGTCCTTTATTGGCGACGACCTGGGTGACGGCTTTGCTCTTGGTGTCATACCGGTAGAGCGTGACCGGGCCGATCTTGTCGTCTTCCTTTGCGTCTGCGGCGCTGGAGGCGTTGGCGCGGTCGGAGAGGAAGTAAATCTGGTCGCCGATCCAGACCGGATTGGAATCGTGCGTGTTGTGGCTGGGAATCTTCTCGAGATCGAGCGTCTTGAGATTGACCACCCAGATCGGCACATTCTGGCCGCCGCGGTATTGCTTCCAGGCTGGCTGCCAGCGGGTCGTCGATTCATACGCGATCGACTGGCCGTCCGGTGAGAGCGAACCCTGGCTGCCGGCAGGCAGCGGCAGCTGCTCCGGAATTCCCGATCCGTCCGTCTTCACCTTGAACAGCTTGTCGAAGTGCCGGTAGCTGCTCATGCCGCTGGCAAAGAGAATTTCCTTGCCGTCCGGGGTCCAGCCAATGGCGACGCTCCCTGCCGGATGCCAGGTGATGCGCTTGGGAATTCCTCCGGAAGTCGGGATGATGTAGATGTCCTCATTGCCATGCAGGACTGCCGAATAGGCAATCTGCGACCCATCGGGCGAGAAAAACGGTCCGGCGGCGATGTGGCCGGTCGCGGTGAGCCGCTGAGCCTCGCCGCCCGCGCGCGCGACGGTCCAGATATCGTCCGAGTAGCGGAAGGCGATCGTCGTCTGGCTGAGCGAGGGGAAGCGGAGCAGCAACGGCGGGTTGGCAGCCGGCGCTGCGGAGGCAGCCAAAGGCAGGGCAAGTACAGCGGCGAAGAGCGCAATCGCCAGGCGTCGGGAGCGGTGGGTCAGGTTCATCGGTTCTCCAGTGGATCGGTTGAAGCGCCAGTGTAATTGGATTCAGAAGCCATACCCAATTTTTCTAATGGCGGTACGTAACCGGAATCGATCCAGTTCCGTGGTTTTCGCAGCACGCAGCAGGTTTCGGGAACCGGATTATGCGAAATTGCGTACTCTGATCCACGTGCCAGAGGTTCAATTCACTGCTAGACTCGGAAATTGACCCTGCCAGCAGAGCAAATTCGCGGACATTTGCCTCAAATGCGCCGGATCTTTCAGAAGTTGCGCCGGTAAGCGCGCACAGGAACGAAGACCATGCAATTCAGTGAAGCCGTAAAACTCGCCCTGCAGTCGTTGTGGTCCAACAAGCTGCGGTCCATTCTCACGCTCATCGGCGTGGTCATGGGAGTGGCTTCGGTGATTATGGTCATCACCTTGACCAATACAGCCGACCATTACATGGGAACGAAGCTGTCAGGATATGGCGCGGACGTATTCACCATTGCCCGTGAAGGCTTGATCTTTGGCCCGGACGATTACGCCAAGTTCCAAAAGCGCAAGTTTGTGAAGCTTGAGGACTACGAGGCGATCCGGCAGGAATGCAAGAACTGCAAGGAGGTCGGCACCTCGATCTCTCGCACCACCAAGATTGCCCACAATGGTAAGTCGACCACCGGCACGGAACTGCGCGGCTACACCGACACCATGTTTTCGCTCAGCAATACCAACGTCGCCCTGGGCCGCGCGCTGACGGAAGCGGATATCGAGCATGCAACGCACACCGTCGTGGTCGGCTATGACGTGGTCGACGATGTCATCCCCGACGGCGACCCGCTCGGGCAGGAAATCCGCGTGGACGGCGTGCCCTACACCGTCGTCGGCGTAGGCGAGCGGCAGGGCAAAACCTTCGGCCAGTCGCAGGACAACTGGGTGGCGCTGCCGATCTCCGCGTACCAGCATACCTACGGCAGCAACGAATCTCTCACGGTGTATGTGCGCGCCGATGGGGACGCCAAGGTGATGGAGCGCGCCGAGGATGAAGTTCGTGTGATCATGCGAGCCCGCCGCCATGACGCGCCAGGCTCGCCGGATAGCTTTGAGGTGCAGACGAACGATACGTTCCTGGATATCTGGAAGCAGATCAGCTCGCTGTTCATCATCATCGTCTTCGGTCTGGCATCGATCTCTCTCGTCGTTGGCGGTATCGTCATCATGAACATCATGCTGGTCTCGGTCACCGAACGTACCCGGGAAATTGGTATTCGCAAGGCGCTCGGAGCGCGGCAAAAGGATGTGCTGCTGCAGTTTCTGATCGAGTCCGGTTTGATGGCGACGCTGGGCGGCGTGATCGGTATTCTCATCGGCGTCGGTGTAGCCGAGGCGATCACCATGATCTTCGATATTCCGGTGAGCGTGTCGATTGGCTCAGTACTGCTGGGCATGTTCATGGCTACGGGAACTGGAGTCTTCTTCGGCGTCTATCCGGCAAGCAAGGCGGCCAAGCTGGATCCGATTGTGGCGCTCCGTTCGGAAATGTAAGAGGCAGCTGCCAGCTTTTAGCCTCTAGCTAATAGCTTGTCAGCTGAATCGGTTGGAGCGCGGGTCGATACAAGGAAAGCGCTCGGTATCACAGGCTTTTAGCTAGAGGCTAGAAGCTAGTAGCTAGGAGCTGTTATGGCAAGAGGTCAGACACGAGAATCGGTTCGGATGGCGCTCGACACGCTGCGCGTGAACAAGCTGCGTTCGGGCTTGACGATTCTGGGCATCGTGATTGGAGTGACGTCCGTGATCGCCATCTCTTCGGTGATCAACGGCGTGAACAATCGCGTCGATGACTTCGTCAGCTCGCTCGGCTCAAACGTCTTCTGGATCTTCCATCTTCCCTTCGGCGTTTTCAAGCCAACTACGGAGCAACTGACGCGCAAGAAGCTGACCGTGGAAGATGCTATTGCCATCCGCTCTCTGCCCCACGTGGTCGCAGCGGACGGCGGGCATCGTTATGCGCGCGCATTCGGCGTGGGCAACGTGAGCGTGAAGTATCAGGGCAAGAAGGTCGCCAACACGCTTCTGGAGTCGCATACCGCCCAACTGACCCTGGTGAACGATCTCACCATGCAGGAAGGCCGTTTCTTCACGGACGAAGAAGACGAGCGCCACGCCAAGGTAGTCGTGCTGGGGCATGACACCTGGGAGGATCTGTTCGGAGAAGAGTCTGCGGTGGGCAAGGATGTCAATATCGAAACCGGGCTGTACACGGTGATCGGCGTCGTGGCCAAGCGGAAACAGCCCTTCGGTAGCGGCAAAAATCCGCAGGACAATGCTGCTTACTTCCCCAATGGAACCTTCCAGAACCTGCACCCAGAGGTGAAGGATATGTTCATCGCGGCCAAGTACGACGATCCTTCGAACAAGGCGCTGGTGCAGAACGAGATCGAAGAACTGCTGCGCGTGCGTCGCCACGTTAAGGTCGAGGCCGACGATAACTTCGAGATATTCGGGCCTGATTCTCTCTCGCGCCTGTGGGATCAGGTCACCTGGGGTTTGCGGCTTTTCATGCTCTCTGTCTCGAGCGTTGGCCTTATGGTTGGCGGTGTAGGCGTGATGAACATCATGCTCGTCTCCGTTACGGAGCGCACACGCGAGATCGGTATTCGCAAGGCGCTGGGCGCTACCAAGAGGACCATCATGGTGCAGTTCACCACGGAAGCGGTGACGCTGTGCGCCATCGGCGGAATTATTGGTGTGCTGGTCGGCGCGATCATTACGTGGATCGTCTACCTGCTGCCGATCGGCTTGCCTGCGTCGCTTTCGACGTTCTGGGTGCTCTTCGGCTTCGGCACGGCCTGCGCGATTGGGCTGCTGTTCGGTATCTATCCCGCATGGAAAGCTGCCAATCTCGATCCCATCGAGGCACTGCGCTACGAATAGTTCTCCGGCAGCTATCAGCAGACCCAGATGCCACCCGGCAGCACAAAGGCCGATACCACCCCGATAGCATCAAGCACGAATGAGGCCGCGATCCCCATTGCGATGATGGTGTTTCTGTCTCTCGCAGTATGAGGGAAATCCTTGTACATCCAGCGTAAGAGCAGCCACCATTCTCCGACCCGTACAGGGATCAAGAGGGAGAAGAAGAGGATGCTGCCGAAATTGTCATGATCTGCAAAGTAAGGAATGCGCCAAAAGGCAAGGCCCACGATGGCGCCGATGACAACTCCAATCAGAGTGCGTACACCCCCTGCCTTCCAGATCGATGGTGCGCCCGACTCCTCAGCTTTGGCAAAGGACGCTAGCGGCTTGGTGGCCTTTGGCTGAGACAAGGCAAACCTAGGCTGGATTGCGAAGCGGCAAAACAGGGAATAACCAACAAACTTCGCCGCGACAAAGTAAGCAAATCCCATCGGTGTTCCACCAGCTGGCATGCGCAGATTGTAAAGCCGGATGCCGACGGCAATTGAGTAATCGATCTATAGCCGCATCGCTTTTCATCCCTCGAGTCCTTGTTCGCTACACTGGTGGAAGGACCTTGGAGACATTTGCTCACATTACTGCTATCGCCATGACCGTGCTTGTCGCGGCGAGCATGGTCTATGGACTGCTCGTGCTGCTGGGCGCGATGAGCTTCCGGCTGTATGTGCGGCGATCGCAGTCGCTGCCGGAATATGCGCCCGGAGTCAGCATTCTCAAACCGGTGAAGGGCTTTGACGCTGGCATGTACGAGGCTTTCCGTAGCCATTGCCTGCAGACTTACACCGGCGAGTACGAGCTGATCTTCGGCGCAGGCAGCATGGACGATCCGGCGGTTACTGCGGTCGAACAGCTCAAGGCTGAATTTCCGGAGCAGGCGATCCGCCTGGTGATCTGCCCGGAGAGGCTGGGGACGAACGGCAAGGTCTCGAACCTGATCCAGATGCTGCCTTCCGCACAGTATGAGTTTGTGCTGGTCAATGATTCCGATATTCATGTAAGCCCTCGCTATCTTGACCGAGTGATGCGCCAGTTCGCCGCGCCCGGTAAGAGGCCGAATCAAGTCGTCGGCCTGGTGACGGCGCTCTATCGCGGCTGCGCTGCGCGGAACGAAAAGGGAAAGCTCACCATCGGCTCGATGCTGGAGGCGATGGGCATTGCTACCGACTTCATGGCTGGCGTGCTGGTTTCGCGAATGGTTGAGGGCGGCGTTCATTTTGGTCTTGGCTCAACGCTGGCTGCGCGGCGTGAGGCTCTTGCGGCGATCGGTGGATTTGAAGCGCTGGTGGACCAGCTTGCTGACGATTACGAGATGGGTGCGCGGATCGAGGCTGCCGGATATGCGATTCGGCTGGCGCCTGAGGTGGTTGAGACCAGCGTGCCGGCGTATTCCATCAGCGGCTTTGTGCATCACCAATTGCGCTGGTCGCGGACGGTGCGGGACAGCCGCCGCTGGGGCTACGTTGGTTTACTGTTCACCCATACGCTGACGCTGGCCGTTGCCAATGTCCTGGCTTCTGGCGCGAGCTTCTGGAGCTTCTGGCTGCTGGGGCTTGCCTTCTTTCTGAGACTTGGAACGGCTTTGCAGGTGGGCGCCGGTGTGCTCAGTGACCGGCAGGTTCTGCGCGATCTGTGGCTGCTGCCGCTGCGGGATTTTGTCGGCTTTGCGATCTGGGTCTGGAGCTTTGCCGGGAATACGATTGTCTGGCGTGGTGAGCGGTTTGTTCTCCGTAACGGACGGCTGGAGCCGTACCGCCGCTAGGTTTGCTTCTTCAGATGGTAAGGTTGGGAGCGATGGCACGTTTGGTCACATTGGATGCTGGTGGGGCTGCGATTGCGGGGCCGACCGCAACGTTGATCTACGACGACTGGTATCCGGCGCTGCGGTCTGACCAGTTGCGCGGCAAGGCGATGGTGACGGCGATGCTGCTCGATCTGCCGCTGGTGCTGGGGCGGAAGTCGGATGGTTCGGTTTTTGCCATGCGGGATAGCTGCCCGCATCGGGGGATTCCGCTGAGTCATGGCTGGTTCGATGGCGAGCGGGTGACCTGCCGCTATCATGGCTGGGAGTTTGAGCCCTGCAGTGGTCAGTGCGGGACGATTCCTTCTCTTTCCAGTTTCGACCGGCTGGATGCTACTCGGATCTATGCTTCGGCGTATCCGTGCGCCGAGCGGGATGGTTATGCCTGGGTTTATGTCCCGTGTGCTGGAGCGGGCCGCAAGCTGGAGGCCGCAGAGTTGCCGCCTGTGCCGGAGCTGGCGAAGTATTCGGCGAAGTACCGGACGGCGCATCTTACGGCGGACCTGCCTTGCAATGTGGATCACGGGATCATCGGGCTGATGGACCCGGCGCATGGGCCGTTTGTGCATCAGGCGTGGTGGTGGCGTTCACGGGCTTCGATTCGGGAGAAGACGAAGCGGTTTGAGCCGATTCCTGAAGGGTTCCGCATGGCGGCGCATGCGCCGAGCGGCAACTCTGCGCCTTACAAGCTGCTGGGGGTCTATGGTGAGCCGGTGGAGACTACGATTGACTTCGTTTTGCCCAACCGGCGGTATGAGACGATCCGCTGCGGGGCCAAGTGGTTTACGAGTCTGACTACGGTTACGCCGGTGACGGCGTCAACTTGCCGCATCGATGTGGTGGCGGCGTGGAATGTTTTCTACAACGTGCCGTTTGTTACGCCGGTGGCGAAGTTCTTTGGGGCGAAGTTTGTGCGGCAGGACCAGGTGACGATGATCCAGCAGGCGGAGGGTTTGCGGCACAATCCCAGCCTGATGCTGATCGACGATGCGGACAAGCCGGCGAAGTGGTATTTTGCACTGAAGCAGGCGCGGCTGGACGGCGGCCGGACTGGAACTGCGGGGAAGCATCCGATGGATGGTCCTGTTGAGCTGCACTGGCGTAGTTGAGTTTTCCGCGCTCTGAATGTTTCAGAGGGGGGTGGGTGTGTGTTTTGTTCACAACATTATTCATTTCATAGAGTTAAAGGCAATTTTCGTGCTGTTTTGATGCGCTTTTGTGCACTTTGGAGGCGGAGGACCGGGGCTGAAGCCCCTATTCGTTGGATTGCTTTTCAGTAGCCTGAAGGCTACTGCTCCCTCCGAAATGCAAAAGCAGATTCCCTTCGGAAATGACAGAAATAAAAGCAAGGGCAACAGCAGATTCCCTTCGGGAATGACAAAAAGAAAGTGCGACGACGGGCTGGATTTGGCTTTGAATCTATTGTGCGCCTTTTGCCATAAATAACCAGCAACTCTATTTCAAAAATTATCGGGTGATGGTCAAAACGGTAATGTCGTCGGATTGTTCTCCCTGTTCGGGTTGGCAAAAATCTTGTGCTGCTGTGGCTAACTCGGCTGCTGTGGCGTGGTTGCGGAGCAGTGCTGCGATGCGGTCGAAACCGAAGAGTTCGCCGTCGGGTTTCTGGGCTTCTAGGATGCCGTCGGAGATGAGGGTGAGGGTGTCGCCTGGGTTGAGTTGGAAATGCAGGATGGGGAAGTCGAGGTTGGGGATGGTGCCGAGGGGGAGTGCGCCTTCCATGGGGAGTTCGATGGCGTTGAGGTAGGGCGGCAGGTGGCCGGCGTTGACGAGCGTCGATGCTCCGCTTTGCTCGATGCGGAGGGCGAGGGCGGTGGCGCTGCCGTTGCCGCAGAGGCGGTTGTTGAGGTTGCTGAGAATCACTGCCGGGTCGTGGGTGAATGCTGCTGCGGTGCGGATCGCGCCGACCATGAGGCTCGCCAGCATGCCAGCCTGCATGCCTTTTCCGGCCAGGTCGCCGATGAAGATGAGGACGCTGCCATCTTCGGAGTTGGGGAGGATCTGGAAGAAGTCGCCACCGACTTCGCGGGCGGGGCGGTAGTCGCTTTCGATCTTCAGGCCGGGGATGGCGGGCAGGTCTTCGGGAATGAGGAATTGCTGGACGGAGCGGGCGCCTTCGACTTCGCTGGCGTAGCGCTCTTCGTGGCTGCGCGTCCGGGTGAAGCGCAGGATGAGGATGGTCAGGACGGTGAGCAGGAAGAGCGCGTTCACGACCTGGAGGAGCTCGACGCGGAAGGGTGAGCCGGTGAGCGGGATGGCGAAGTCGAGGGTGTGTTGCCAGCCGAGGAGCGAGGTGACGATGGCGGCCTGCTGGAAGAGCAGTGCGGCTTTTTGCAGGACGACGGGGGCGACGAGCAGGCGGGCGTCGAGATAATTCTGGCGGGCGCGGGTGAAGAGGAGCGTCAGGATCCAGATGGTGACGGGGAGCATGAGCAGGTCCTGGCCGAGGTAGGCGGCGACGGAGTTCAGGACGAAGGTGCCGGAGAGGAAGCAGTAGATGACCGATGCGGCGCTGCAGGCGACTGCGATCCAGAAGAGCGGGGTGCGGCGGCCTTTGAGGAGCCAGAAGTAGAAGGCTACTTCGGCGAGGTTGAGGCAAGGGCCGAGTAGTAGAGCCTCCAACTGGTTGTGGAGGATCATGGGCCATTCGGTGAAGTAGTAGGAGAGGGCGAGCCAGCTGATGGCGGCGCTGGATGCCTGGACGAGGCAGAAGCCGAGGTATTCGCGGTCCTTGAGGCGGAGCAGGTAGAGGGCAAGGGCGCCGATGGCGGCGAGGGTTTGCAGGAGAGCGAGGATGAGGGTGCTGTTGAAGATCCAGTGACGGGAGTTGCTGGTCTGCTCTTCCATGTAGCGGACGGCGCGGCTTTCGCCGATCATTCCGCCGCCGTAAAGAGGGCCTCCGCCATAGAAGTGGGCGAGGGGTGGCCAGTGCCAGACGCGGATGGAGATTGTCACGGTGCCGGTGCGGGCGATGGCGGGCGGGATGGTGTAGAGCCTGTTGAATCCTCCCCAGTAGGGGGTGGCGTTGGGGGGCATTTTGCCGTAGCCGCCGAGAAGCTGGCCGTTGGCGAAGATTTCGTAGCAATCGATGATATGGGGCAGGTTGAGGGTGACGTCATCGGAGTTGGGCGGGAGGGTGACGTGAAGCCTGTACCAGCCCATGCCGTCGGGGGCCGGGTAGAGCTTGGCGTTCCAGACGTGGCCTGAGTCCTGGAGATCCCAGTGGGTGTCATCGAAGTTGGGGTCGGCCCAGGTGGGGTTATCGCCGGGGTGGAAGCGCCATTGGCCGTTGAGGGAGATTACGGGGAGGCTATTGGCTTGCTTGTTGAAGGCCTGTGCCTGGAGCTTTGGGATTGGGCACAGGGCGATGCCGATGCAGCACAGAACTTGCAAGAGTAGCGTGGGGATTTTCTTCATGCGTTTGCCGCCCCTATGGTAACGGGTGGACACATCCCCATTGAATAAATACCTAGTTCTATGTGCGATTGCGATGTACTTACGCTAGATGTTCCGAAGGAAATTATGGAAAGAAGCGGCATGTTCTGGTGACGCAGCCTCTACTTTGATTGGTCTTATTCTGCTCAGCAAATCGAATCCGTGTCTCGTCTTGTGATATTCGCCTTTCGTTCTGGTATTTCTCGTCGCGCTCTTTAGCCCCGCTTCAATGCTTTCTTTGCGAATAATCTCGATGTTGGTCTCGTTGCCGGGTAGGGCATTGGGCTGAAAACCGCCGTTGTAAAAGTCTTCCATCGCTTCACGGTCAGCAAGGAACCATGCTTCCATGACCGGACTCATGAGGAATACTCGATGGCTTCCCAAAGGTGGAAAAACCCATCCGTCGCGACTGTGTAAATGTCGGACCGCCGAGATGCCCGTTGTTGGTTCCTCAGAATCTACCAGTAGAGCGACAGTTCTTTCTGGACTGCTATTGGCAACGGCAATCTTGAACTTCTTGAAGGCTTCATCTCGACTGCCACATGCGACGATGCTGAACCGGCTGGCGGGAACGATCTTTGAACAATAATCTGAGAATCCTTTGCGGCACTTGGTTCGAATTGTTGGTAGGTCTCCGCCTCCCTCGACAAAAATCTGCACGCTCACCAGCGATTTCCTCCGATCTGGCCGCTGGACCAGAGTTGTCCGAGAGAATATTCGTCAAGCCAAACCTTCAAATTTTCCTTGCTAAGCCTGTTGATCTTAGTGGCACCATCAACTTTTTCGCAGACGCATACATATTCGGGCGTATCAGAGAACGACTCGACCAAATCGCGGGAATGCGTGGTCAGGATCAGCTGGGTACGGGTTGAGGCTTCGCGCAGAAGGTCTGCGAGGGTTGGGATGATGTCGGGGTGTAGTCCGAGTTCCGGTTCGTCAATGCAAGTAACGGGTGCCGGAGTTGGATTGAGAAGGATCACAAGCAGTGCGAGCCAACGGAGTGTTCCGTCAGAGAGGCGATACGCCGGAATTGAGAACCCATCCACTTCTTGGATTGCGACTTGAAGATGAGTACCAATGAGTCGAACCTCTAAACTTTTAAGTGGCTCGTAGAATTGCCTCATTAAGTCTTGGACACGCTCAAATACAGACGAATGATAGTCCCTGAAATATGCAAGCATCTGCGCTAGGTTGTATGCATTCTCTTCGAGCTTAGCTACAGGCTGCCCTACTGGACGTGGGTCGCGTGCAGATTGGTCAGCGCCAAACTCCCAATCTTGATGAAAGTCCACACTGTCGAAGAATCGACCAATCTCATAGAGTTCATTTAGCGGTAAAGAAGCTTCCGGTCTTTGCGGGGGCAGCGATGATACCTGAGCCAGTATTGACCTGTCAGGGTTTAAGGCAACAAGAAGAGGCGCGTCAGTTGGGCCTTTATAACGGAGATGTATTTCGGCCTGTATGCCGTTTGTTTCGATCCAACCGTATCGCGACACGCCATCTTCGGAATGAGATGTTGTGTGGATAATCTCCTTGGTTACACGGAAAGAAGATTTAAATTCGACCAACTGAATCGAGTACTCGAATTCGAAGCTCGGCGGAGTGCCTGCAGAATGCGATTCAATTATTGATCCTAGTGAAAGCGTTACGTCAAGCGACGAGCGAGGGCTCTTGCCTTTCTCGCCTTTCCATATCCATTCGTTAACGCCTCCTGTCTCAAGGACAGTAGTCCAGGGTTCCTTTTCTGGAAGAACATACAGAAGACGTATTAGTTCAATGAGATTTGATTTGCCGCAGCCGTTTGGACCGATGAGGATGTTTAACGGGCGGAGCTCGATTTCTTCTGTATTGGGGCCGAAGGATAGCAGATTAACTGGTTTGATCGACTTTAGAAATGGCTGTTGAGACACGGCTGCTCCCTCTCCCTCTATGCTCCGGGCGTATGGAATTACGGTATCACTTTGCGGCGATTGGTCTGCTTCCGACGGAAATGCCCCACACCTCGCGATCGAGATGTGGGGCAGTTGTGCTGCTCTTAGTCGCCGGGGGCTGCCAGGGCTGGTTCTTCTGCTGTGATGACGTCGCAGGCTATGGAGAGGCAGCAGCCGAGGTCGTGGAAGTCGCGGTCCCAGCGGGGGCGGCTTTCGGGGGTGTGAGCGGTGAGGCTGCTGGAACTGCGGAGGATTTCGTACCAGATGTTCTGGGCCTGCCAGAGGTTGAGCTCGAAGGGGAGCTCGGTGAGAGTGCGGGCCAGATTGAGGGCGCGGTCGAGGATTTCGAGGTTGCCGGAGGACATGGTCAGTTCGATCATGGCGCGCTTCATGCGCAGGTCGGCGATGTAGGTGAGGGTGGGGATGTCGAGCTCGATCTCATCGGCCTTGGCCATGGCGAGGAAGTTGCGGACGAGGGCCAGGTCGACGGATTCGGCTTCGAGAGCATGGCGGAGGCCGGCGTTGACGGCGAAGCTGGCGGCGAGAGCGAGTGCGGGCGGCTTGGGCAGGCCGGCTTGCGAGAGGTAGTGGAGCAGGCTGGCGTGGTCATCGTAGATGGTCTTAAGAGAGCCTTCGATGTCGCCGAGGGTGGAGTTGAGGATGATCTTGAGGATGCGTCGCTGTTCGTCACGGAAGAGCGAGGTCAGCGAGTAGTCGAGGTGGTAGTAGCGGTCGAGGACGCGGATGACTTCGGGGAAGTTGGCGCGCTGGACCTGTTCGCGGGCGAGGGCGGCGACCTTCTCGAAGCCCTCGGCGGCCTCGGTGTCTTCGGCCTGGTAGGCCTTGACGGCGGCGGTGATGTTCTGGTCACCGAAGTGGAGGACGGCGTAGGAGAAGTTCTGAGACTGGCCGGTGATGGAGGACTCGATGCGGGCCCGGCCGAGGGCGAGGCGGCCGCGGCCGGAGTTGAGGATTTCATGGGTGAAGCGGTGGACGCGGTAGCAGAAAATCTCGGTCTCTTCGCCAAAGGCGGAGAAGATGGAGCTGATGGCGTAGTGGGCTGCGACCTGTTCTAGGCTTAGCTCCATACCGAGGCCCTGGGTGGCGTAGATCTTGGCGCCGTCACCCTGGGATGGGACGTTGGATTTGGCGAGGGCGAGTTTCTGCAGGAAGGATTCTTCAAAGCCCTTGGCGTCTTCGGAGAAGAGTTCCTGGGCGAGCTGGATGACGCGGGCGGCGTAGGCGATGATCTGGATGGTTTCGATGCCGGAGATGTCGTCGAAGAACCAGCCGCAGCTGGTGTACATGAGCTGGGCGTGGCGCTGCATCTCCATCAGGCCCAGGGCGCGGACGCGTTCCGCTTCGGTGAGCGGATGGTTCTGGTGAGCGGCGAAGAAGCGCTCAACGGATTCCTCACTGCGGTCGAGGATGACGTCGATATAGCTGTCGCGGGCGGCCCAGACGTTGTTGAAGAGCAGGCTGCCGATTTTTTCGGTGAGCGGAGTGATGGAGTCGCGGAGTTCATCGAGTGCGCTGCGCAGGGGCGCGCGCCAGAGCTGATTCCAGCCGGCTTTGCCACCGTTGCAGCCGCAGTTGGAGCGCCAGCGTTCGACGCCGTGGTCGCAGCTCCAGCTGGAGTCGTCGTAGATTTCGGCTTCCCACTGGGGCGGGAATTGGGCGAGGAAGGCGCCGTAGTTGATGAGGCGGGTGTTCTTGTCCTGCTCGAGGATGCGAAGGGCGTGGGCGAGGGCCATTTCGCCGTGTTTGTGGTGGTGGCCGTAGCTTTCGCCGTCGGTGGCGATGTGGACGAGCTGGGGGTTGGCGTTGTCGAGGAAACCCTGCTTAAGGCGGCTGACGAAGCCTTCGCCGGAGTTGAGCAGGCCTTCGAAGGCGACGGCGCGGGAGGTGGGCCCGTCGTAGAAGAAGATGGCGAGGGACTTGCCGCTGGCGAAGCGGGCGAGGTAGGGGTGGGTGGGGTCGACGGTGGCGTTGGGAGTGTCAATCCAGTCGCCGGAGGGGGTGCCCTGGTCGCCGAATTTCTTGACGCCGGTGAGGGAACGGACGCGGCGGGCCTGGCGCGGGGCGAGGATGGTGAACTTGATGCCTTCCTGGGCGAGGAGCTCGAGGGTCTCGGTGTCGGCAGCGGTTTCGGCGAGCCACATGCCTTCGGGGGCATGGCCGAAGCGGAACTTGTAGTCTTCGATACCCCAGCGGATCTGGGTAAGTCGGTCGCGGCGGTTGGCCAGCGGCATGATGAGGTGGTTATAGACCTGGGCGATGGCGGAGCTGTGGTTGGAGAAGATTTCGCGGCTACGGCGCTCGCCGTCGAGGATGTTGCGGTAGGTGCGGGGGGCGCACTCGGCGAGCCAGCTGAGGAGCGTGGGGCCGAAGTTGAAGCTCATGTGGGAGTAGTTGTTGAGGATGCGGGTGATCTCGTTTTTGGTGTTGACGATGCGGGCGGCGCCGTTGGTGGCGTAACACTCGGCGCAGATGCGCTCATTCCAATCGTGATAGGGCGCGGCGGAGTCCTGGGTCTCGATGGTTTCGAGCCAGGGATTTTCGCGAGGCGGCTGGTAGAAATGCCCATGGATGCAGATGAATCGCTTGGATGATGGCATGGAAATAGATGTCCTCGGGGGATTAGATGCACCGCCAGCCCATTTTAGGGGAAAAACGGTTTTTCCGTGGCGGCAGTCGGCCCGGTTATGAACGCACTGTTAAGGATGATTGGATAAGGGATCGGGATTCGCCCTGCGTGGGCGTGGTGCGCTATGTTTGTCTGGCGCGCCTGCGCTGGAGTCCGGAGTTATGCGAGAGTACCGTAGAAATCGATTGCGCACAGCCATGCTTAACAAGATTTCTGGTCCGAGTCTGACCTGTTTTGTGCTCGCTCTCGCGATGGTAGCGGTGGCCGGGGCGCAGAGTGTTGAGCGAGTTGCGATTGACGCGAAAGCAGCGACTACGCCGTTTCCGCATTTCTGGGAGCAGATGTTCGGGTCGGGACGGGCGGTGCTTTCGTTGCGGGAGAGCTATCGCGAGGATTTGCGGGCGGTGAAGGCGGTTACGGATTTTCGCTATGTGCGCTTTCACGCGATTCTGCATGACGAGGTTGCTGTTTATAACGAGGATGAGCATGGCGAGCCGGTGTACAACTTCACGCTTGTGGACCAGATCTATGACGGGTTGTTGAAGAACGGGGTGCGGCCGGTGGTGGAGATCAGCTTTATGCCGAAGAAGCTGGCGTTCAATCCGGATGCGCTGCACCCCTTCTGGTACAAGCAGAATGTTTCTCCGCCGAAGAGCATGGAGCGGTGGGACGGGCTGATGACGGCGTTTGCGAAACACCTGGTGGAGCGGTATGGGATCGAGGAGGTTTCGCAGTGGTACTTCGAGGTGTGGAATGAGCCGAATATCGACTTTTGGAATGGGGTTCCGCAACTGCAGAGTTACCTGGACTTGTATGCGCACACGGCGCGTGCGCTGAAGGCGGTGAGCCCGAAGCTGCGGGTGGGCGGGCCGGCTACGGCAGCGGCACAGTGGGTGCCTGAGTTCCTGAAGTATGCGGCGGAGAACCATGTGCCGGTGGACTTTGTGACTTCGCATGGCTATGCGGATGACACGGTGGAGAATCTCTTCCATACGAAGGAAGAGATTGCGCTGGATGATCGTGTTTGCCGGGCGGTGGGGAAGGTGCGCGGGGAGATCAAGGCTTCTGCGATGCCGAATTTGCCGCTGTTCTGGACGGAGTGGAATGTGCAGGGCGAGCGGGGATCGCGGGACACGATCTTTGTGGGGCCGGGGTTGGCCAACACGGTGCGGGCGTGCGACGGGCTGGCGGAGATGATGAGCTTCTGGACTTTCTCGGATGTGTTCGAGGAGGGTGGGCCGATTGCGCAGCCGTTTATTGGCGAGTTTGGATTGCGTGCTACGGGTGGGATTAATAAGCCCAGCTACTATGACTTTGCGCTGCTGCATCAGCTTGGGGACAAGCGGATTGCTGCGGAGTCGAAGAATGTAATTGTGACTAAGAAGGCTGATGGTTCGCTGGCTGTTGCGGTTTGGAATATTGTCGATCCGAGCGCTGTGCCGGAGATGAAGGAGGGGCCGCATGGGGCTACTCCGGAGAAAGCTGGGACGGTGGGGCCTGAGCGGACTGTTGAGTTGGATTTGAGTGGGGTGGCGGAGGATGCTGCGGTGACCGTGCAGCGTGTGGATGCGGTGCATGGGAATGTGCTGCCGAAGTACTACGCGATAGGCGCGCCGATGAATCCTACGCCGAAGCAGGTCGAGGAGTTGAATCGGGAGACGGCGCTGGGTGCGCCGGAGGAGATGCGGCTTTCGCATGGAAAGCTGGTGCTGAAGTTGACGCCGAATACGCTGGCGCTGGTGACGGTGCGGCCTTAACTTCGAGGTTGTTGGGAGTGGATCTCAGCGGACGATCCCGGTTAGGTCTATCAGGTTCATCGGCCTATCTCCGAGACGTAATTCCGATGCCGAAAATGCGCTCCATCACCACGAGGCACAACAGGATTAGCCCTAGGGTGATACCCAGTGCGATAGCGATTCTTTTAATCGTCTTCACCATGAACCTACGCTATCGAAACATAGTATCTGTGTGAAATGAATAATCTCCACGGATGACGTGCCCTTTCCCGAGGCCTTTTGATCTAGGCGTAGTTAAAGCTGCGACTCTTTAGGTCTGGCAGTGTGAAGCTTAAAGGTTTTGCGTGGGGAGGATCATGGCTGGGGCTTTGCGGGTGGCTGCTTCCAGATCGCAGGCGCGCCACATGTACCAGGCGGCGACGGCGCGGTAGGGGGACCAGCGTTTGGCGCGGCGGAGCATGACTTCGGGTTTGGGCAGGTCTTCGGCTTTGAGGGCGCGTGGCGAACTCGAAAGACCTCGGGAGATGCGCTGGAAGGTGAGCGCGAAGCCTTTGCGGACGCCGTAGTCGGTGGTGGGGAAGACGTCGGAGCGGCCGAGGCGGAAGATTAACAGCATTTCCACGGTCCAGACGCCGATGCCGCGGACGCTGGTGAGGCGTTCGATGATTTCTTCGTCGGACATTTTCAGGATTTGCTTGTGCGTGGGCACGGTGCCGTCGAGGGCGCGGGCGGCTAGGTCTTTGAAGGCTTTGATCTTGTTGCCGGAGACGCCGCAGGCGCGGAGGAGTTCGTCGGGGGTGTCGAGGAGGGCTTGCGGCTCGGGGTCGGCATCGCCGTAGAGGGCGCGGACGCGCTTGTGGATGGTGGCAGCGGCTTTGCCGTGGAGCTGCTGGTAAAGGATGGATTCGAGCAGCGAGGTGTAGGGGGAGCCGCCGTGGCCGAGCTTGAGGGTGAAGCCGCCGGTTTCTTCTACGCGGTCGATGAGGGCGCCGAGTTTGGGGTCGGCGGCGCGCAGGTGGGCGAGTGCGGCTTCTGGATCGTAGGGGAGCTTGCGGCGGCCGTTGTGGATCATTTTTAGTGGTTAGTGGTTAGTGGTTAGTGGTTAGTGGTTAGTGGTTAGTGGTCAGGGAACAGGGAACAGGGAACAGGGAACAGTTTGATTTTAGCCACTGCTTGGTTCGCTTGCTTATTATTCGCGGGCTTACCTGGTGAGTTGTTTTGTGAAGAAGTCGGCCATGGCGTGGTTGGCTTCCAGTGCTTCGGGGAGTTTGGTGCTGTACCAGAAGGCGTGTGGCAGGGCGTCGTAGACGATGAGGCGGGCGTCGTTGCCTGCGTTGAGGAAGGCGCGGTGGAGGTTGACTGTGCCACTGAGGAGCATGTCGCGGCCGCTGGTGATGAAGAGGGTTGGCGGCATGCCTTTGAGGTCGGCGTAGATGGGGGAGAGGACTGGGTCTTTGGGGTCCGTCGTGCCGGTGTAATAGGGGTCATGCGGTGCCGACTCGTCGGGCACGTCGAGGTGGCCGCTCAGGCCGCGCAGGCTGTAGAGGGATTGTGAGTCGCCGGTGCGGGCGAAGTCTCCCATGCCGCTGAAGATGCCGAGCGCGGCGGGCATGGGGAGGTTGAGCTGCTTGATTTTGACGGCGACTTCGCCGGTGAGGATGGCTCCGGCGGAGGTGCCGTAGATGATGATGTGGTCGGGCTTGTAGGTTTTGAGGAGCTCTTTGTAGACGGCGATGGAGTCGTCGAGCGCGGCGGGGAAGGGGAACTCGGGCGCGAGGCGGTAGAGGACGGCGACGACCTTGATGCCGGTCATGCCGGCCATGGGGATGGACTCGGTGTAGGAGCCGGAGTCGGAGTTGAAACCGCCGCCGTGAAGGCAGAGGAGGACTTTATCTTTGTCCTTTAAGTTGGCGGGGACGACGATGCGGACGTTGACGCCGGCGATTTTTTCTTCGGTGAGCTTGGCGGGGTAGAGTGCCTGCCATTCGAGGCTGGCTCCGGCGGCCCACTTGTCGGTGCCAGCGCGACGGTCGGCGAGGGACTGGTGCGGGTCGTCGTCGGGGACGGGCTGGGAGAGCCAGTAGTGGGACTGGCGGCTGAGGTAGGTGGGTACGGGGACGATGCGGGTGATGTGGGCGCGGCCTTCGCTGTCGATGAAGCTGGTGTCGCGGGTGGGGGCTTCGGCGGCTGTGGTGGGTTTTTCAGCATTGCTCGGTGCGGGTGTTGCCGCCGGCTGCTGCGCGGCGAGGGTCAGGCTGGCAGATAGAAGGGCGATGGGAACGATTGTGAGGGTGCGGCGCATGGTGGCTCCGGGGACTTTGGCTTGGCTTGAATCCTGCTGGACCGGGACGGCTTCACGATAGCAGATGGCGGGTGTGCCGGGATAAACAGGCGCGAAATTATGTTAGTCTGGCGGGACTTATGCGGCTAACTGTTTGTCTGCTCCTTGCCCTGGTGAGTTCAGTAACTGCGGTCTGCCAACCTGCTGCTCCTGCTCCGTTGCCTCCGCTGCCGAAGGAACCTGCGGCGATCTTTGCGGCTGCGGCTCCGTTGTATGATTTTTCTTCGCCTACGCTCAAGCCGTTTCATCTGAAGGCGAGCTATCAGCTCTTTGACGAGAAGGGGCAGCCGTCGGCGCAGGGGACGTACGAGTATTGGTGGGCTTCCCCGACCACCTACCGTAGTACGTGGTCGCGGCCTGGGATGGAGCATACCGACTGGCATGTGGATGGGAAACCTTCTTCTTTCGCTACGGGGCCGTATCTCGAATTTTTCGAGCGTAAGCTGCAATCGGACCTGCTTGACCCGTTGCCGAAGCCCGAGGATCTTGATCCTGCAAAGGTGCGGCTCACGCATGAGGAACAGAGCTTTGGTTCGGTGAAATTGCCGTGCGTGATGGTGATTCGCAAGCTGCCACAGGATCCCGGGCGCCCGCCGGTCATACCGCTGGGATTGTTTCCCACATTTTGCTTTGATCCGGGGTCGCCTACGCTGCGCGCGTACTATGCCTTCGGCGCGACATCGGTGGTCTATAACAAAATCGCGCGCCTGCAAGGGCGAATGCTTCCCATGGACATCGCAGTTGTGGACAGAGGGAGGAAGGTGCTTGCGGCCAAGGTGGAAAGTGTTACAGGCATTGTACCGACCGCTCCGGAACTCATTCCCGTGGCGGACGCGGTCCAGCATGCATCCGGCCCTGCGAAGCCCATCGTTATCAGCCCCGGGTTATCGCAGGGCCTGCTTTTGAAGAGAGTGCAACCGGTGTATCCGGTGGAAGCCAAGCAGGCACATTTGCAAGGCACAGTGGTGCTGGAAGCATTGATTGGCACGGATGGAAGAATTCATGACCTTACGGTTGTGGATGGTCCTGCGCCTTCGCTGATTGCTGCTGCACTGCAGGCTGTTCTTCAGTGGGAATACAAGCCGTATGCGTTGAACGGAGACCCTGTTGCGGTGAACACGACTATCAATGTTGTATTCAAGCTTGGGGGAGTTTAAACGGGAATTATGCGATTCATTCTCTGTTTTCTCCTCGCGCTGGTGAACTCAATTGGTGTGGCTTGCCAGTCCGCGGCGACCACTCCGTTGCCGGCGCTGCCGAAGGATGCTGCGGAGATTTTTGCGGCTGCTGCGCCGTTGTACGACTTTGCCTCGGTGAATATCAAGCCATTTCATCTGAAGGCGAGTTACCAGCTCTATGACAAGCAAGGAAAACCAACAGCGACTGGAATGTTTGAATACTGGCAGGCCGCCCCGGACCGCTACAAGAGCACATGGAAAAGGCCCGGGTTGGAATACTCCGAATGGGTAGCGGGCAAGGAGCGCTGGGTGCTTTCACAGGGCGCGTCGCTGGAGTTTGAGGAAGCCAGGATTGCTGATGTGGAGTTTCGACCGCTGCCGGGAATGGATGTGCTCAACGCCGCGCGGCTGGACGGTAGAGACGAATCTTTCGGAGCCATCAAACTGCCCTGCGTGGTGGTCACTCCCAAGACGGTGCTCAGGACCAGCAAGAGCGGGGAAAAGGTATTTCCTACCTACTGCTTTGATCGCGCGCACGCTTTGCTGCGCACTGCCGCTCCGTTTCTGAATGTCAGTGTGGCGTATGACGATCTTTCGATGATGCAGGGAAGAGTCCTGGCCAGGACGGTGAACGTTTATTCGGGCAAAGTAAAGCAGATTTCCTGGTCTGTGGGTGGCACGGAGCTGATGACGGATTCTGCCGAGGAGCTGCAGGTGCCGGATGGGGCGAGGGTGGTTCCACTGGAGAGGACGGAAAAACCCAGCGACCAGGTTGTCCAGCCGAAAGTGCTGAGAACAGTCGAGGCGCAGTTTCCCGAGAGTGAGCGTAGCGGGACTACCGAGGGGAAGGTCACAGTGAGCTGCGTGCTTGGCACCGACGGTCTTCCGCATGATCTGGCTGTGACCAGCGCAACGAATTCCGACTTTGCGGTGGAGGCGTTGCGCGCGGTGATGCAATACCAGCTCAAGCCGGCGATGAAGGATGGCAAGCCGGTTGAATACTTGCTGAAGATTGAAGTTGCATTCCGCCGATACTGAGGCAAGTGGCTCGATGTATCGATTCTGGGGAAGAGACCTGTGGCGTCCCTGCGGCGGAACGATAGGGCTTGGCGCGCATGGCGGCTATACTTGAGTTTTGTTGCGGTGCTGCTGCGCCGGGTGGGATTTGTGTATGAGCGTGCAGGTAACTTTGGAACAAGTGGAGCGGGTGGCGGATCTGGCGAACCTGGATCTGGAGACGGATGAGAAGCCCCGGATGCAGCGGGATTTGAATGCCATTCTGGACTATGTCGCCCAGTTGAATGAGCTGGATACGAGCGCGGTGGAGCCGATGGCGCAGGTGGCGGATTTGCTGGCTGGTTTGCCGGGTACCGTCGCGGATTCGGGCCATGGCGAGGCGCTGCGCGTGGATGTGTTGCGACCATCGCTGGACCGGGCTGCAGTGATGAAAGAGGCGCCGGAGACGGATGGGGCGTTTTTTAAGACGCCGAAGGTAATTGAAAGATAGGGAACAGGGAATAGGGAACAGGGAATAGCAAACAGAGAACAGAGAGCAGCAAACAGAGAGCAGCAGAGGCTTATGACTGGGACTTTGGTTACTACGGAAAATCGGGTTGAGAAGCCGGCTACGATTGCTGCGCTGCGCGCGGGGATTGTCTCCGGGGCGGTGACGGCTACGGAGTTGGCGGAGCAGTATTATGCGCGGATTGAGGCGCATAATCCGCTGCTGAATGTTTACCTTTCGCTGACGAAGGAGCGGGCGCTGGAGCAGGCTGCGGCGGTGGATGCTGCTGCGGCGAAGGGTGACGAGTTGGGCGCGCTGGCGGGGATTCCTGTTGGTGTGAAGGATGTGCTGGTGATGCGCGGGGCTCCGGCTACGGCTGGGTCGGCGATTTTGAAGGGCTATGAGCCTCCGTATGACGCTACTGCGGTGACTCGCCTGGAGAGTGCTGGGGCGGTTCTGTTGGGCAAGATCAATTGCGATGAGTTTGCGATGGGCTCGTCGAATGAGAACTCGGCGTATGGGCCGGTGCGGAATCCTGTGGACACGGACCGGGTGCCGGGTGGGTCGAGCGGTGGTTCGGCGGCGGCGGTGGCGGCGAACCTGGCTGTGGCTACGCTGGGGACGGATACGGGCGGTTCGATCCGGCAACCGGCTAGTTTCTGCGGCGTGGTGGGTGTGCTGCCTACGTACGGGCGGGTTTCGCGGTATGGGCTGATTGCGTTTGCTTCTTCGCTGGACCGGGTGGGGCCGTTTGCGGGCAATGTGCGCGACGCGGCCGAGGTGCTTGGGGTGCTGGCGGGGTTTGATGAGCGGGATGCTACGAGTTCGCGGCAGCCGGTTGGCAAGTATATCGGCGAGACGGAGAAGGATGTTCGCGGGCAGCGGATTGGAATTCCTGAGGAGTACTTTGCGGACGGCCTGGATCCTGAAGTAGGGGCGGCTGTCGAGAACGGTATCGCTTCGCTGGAGGCTGCTGGTGCGGTGATCAAGCGGATCAGTTTGAAGCACACGAAATACGCCGTCCCGGTGTATTACCTGGTGGCTACGGCTGAGGCTAGTGCGAATCTGGCGCGGTTTGATGGGGTGCGCTATGGGCATCGTTCGGCGCAGGCTACGAATCTTGCTTCGATGTACAAGCTGTCGCGCGAAGAGGGGTTTGGGCCTGAGGTGAAGCGGCGGATTCTGCTGGGGACGTATGCGCTGAGCGCGGGGTATTACGACGCGTATTACAAGAAGGCGCAGCAGGTTCGGCGGATTCTGGCTGAGGAGTTCTTGACGGCATTTGAAGGCGTGGATGCGATTGTTACGCCTACGGCTCCTACGGCTGCTTTCAAATTAGGGGAAAAGACGGATGATCCGCTGGCGATGTATCTGGCCGATATCTATACCGTCACAGCGAGTCTGGCTGGGATCTGCGGGGTGACTGTGCCTTGCGGGGCTACTTCGGCGGGTCTGCCGGTGGGAATGCAGGTGCTTGGGCCGCACTTTGGCGAGGGCATGGCGTTCCGGGTGGCGCGGGCGGTTGAGGCTGCTCAGATGGCTTAGATTGGGGAGTCCCACCCTAGCCACAAGAACAAAGACGTGGCGAGGGTGGGGCACCCGCATTTGTAGCTTTCGGAAGAGCAGAAGCAGATTTCCTTCGGGAATGACAAACAAGAAAAGCAACGGCAAATGTAAGAGCAACCGCGGGTGGTTCGACTCCGCTTCTGCACCCCAGCGACGAAGACCTGTCGCTGGGCGCCCTGGCCCGCTTCGTTCAGGATGACATTAATTTCTTCTAATCTTATCTCTCATAAATAGTTGGTAACTCAGCGCCCGAAGCGAGTAACATCAGTGCGCATATGCACCTTTCCAATCGAGTTAGTTTTCTGCCGGCTTTGCTGGTGGCGGGAGCTATGCCTGCTGCCTTGTTGATGGCTGCTGCGCCGCCTAAGAAGCCGCACATTGTGGTGCTGGGGGCGGTGCGGCAGGTGCCTTATTCGAAGGCGGGTGATCCGGCTGGGGCTGGCCTTGATGAGACGAAGCTGGCAACGCGGCCTTTGCTGGTGGACGGCAAAGTGAGCGAGTGGACTACGGGCGAGATGCATCCGGTGACGGAGCGTAGCTTTGTGGTGCGGCGGGCGGTGAAGATCAACGATGCGCTGCCTGGGGATGGCGCTCTTAGGGATGCAAAGCTTCAAGATAGGAAGGCTTCCGACGCGAAAGCTTCGGATGGGAAGGTGGCGAACGCAGGAACACCCGGCACGAAGGCAGCCGAAGTGAGAGGTGTAGGCGCGGTGCATTGGGTTTGGCAGCGTGGGCCTTGGCTGCTGGTCGATCGGGTGACGGGGCATGCAACGGTGTTGAAGCTGCCGGATTATGATCCGGCGGTGAGCCAGGTGGCCTGGTTTCGTGACTATGCGGCGTACTGTGGGGTGACGCCTTCGGGGAAGAGTCTGTATGCGATTGTGGCGCAGCTTGGGGTGCGCAAGCGGGTGCTTTCTCGAAAGCTGGCTGGCTACGATGCGGAGGACCGGGAGTTGCCTGCGTGCGGGCTGCCGGAGTGGCAGCGGGAGCCGCTGGGGATTGCGTTTCACGTCGATGGGCGGAAGACGGTGACCTACGACCTTTCCGGAGGGGCGGCGGCGCTGACGGAAGATGGGGATGCTGAGCCGGAGAAGACTCCAGAGCCCTAGAGCGGCAATGGATTACGTTCTGTGAGCTGGTTCGAGAAAACGTAATCTTGAGCGGTATGATGGGCCTTTGTGGCGCTCTTCCACGCGCTGCATGGAGAGATTATGCTGTCCTGCCGATTGGGCCTTGCCGGTTGTGGTCTCGCTGCTTTGATGATTGCTTGTTCCGCGGCTGCGCAGGGCGGGAAGAATGCCGGTCTGCATACAGAGACCCTATCCGTCCAAACCTGGACGCCGGATAACGGCAATGGGACGTTTACCAATCCGCTGTTCTATGACGAGTTTTCCGATCCGGACATGACTCGGGTGGGGGAGTGGTTTTATCTGACCGGGACGACCATGCATGCGATGCCGGGGCTGCCCATTCTTCGGTCGAAGGATCTGGTGAACTGGGAGTTTGTGGCCTATGCGCTGGACAAGCTCGATCTGGGTCCGGCCTACCGGCTGGAGGATGGGAAGTCGATCTATGGGCAGGGGATCTGGGCGCCTAGTTTTCGTTTTCATGACGGGAGGTTTTACATCTTCTCGAATGTGAATGGGCAGACGACGCAGCTGTTTACGGCGACCGATCTGAAGGGGCCTTGGACGCGGACGCCGATGAAGCGGAGCTTTCACGATCTTTCGGTGCTGTTCGATGACGATGGGAAGGTTTACGTGGTTTGGGGGCACCAGACGATGCACGTGGCTCAGCTGAATGGTGAGCTGACGGACATTGTCGAGGGGACGGAGAAGGAGATTTTCACGAAAGATGCGGGCATGGGCGAGGGCGCGCATTTCTACAAGATCGACGGGAAGTACTACATTCTGAGCGCGAACTATGCGGGTGGGTTTCGCATGCCGGCAGCGCGGGCTGACAGCGTGTATGGGCCGTACGAGGTGAACCGGGCGATCAGCAAGGACGAGGATTTTGGCATGGCAGCAAGTGTGCGGTTGAACGACTTTCGGCCTCCGTTCAAGTTCACGCCGCCGACTGCTGCTGCGGACCACATGGACTCGATGCACCAGGGTGGGATTGTGCTGACGCCGGAGGGCGAGTGGTGGGGCTTTTCGATGATGGACTTCAACTCGGTGGGGCGGCTGCTGAATCTTTCTCCGGTGACGTGGAAGGATGGGTGGCCGTACTTCGGGTTGCCGGGGAATCTGACTCGTTCGCCGCGCACTTGGGTGAAGCCGAAGACGAAGGAGCCGCAGCGGGTTTCGGCGCCATATGAACGGAGCGATGATTTTTCCGGGGCGGCGCTGAAGCCGGTCTGGCAGTGGAATCATGTGCCGGTGGATGGGAAGTGGTCGCTTTCGGAGCGGCCGGGGTTTCTTCGGCTGCATGCGCTGCCGGCGAAGTCGTTCTGGCAGGCGCGGAACAGTCTGACGCAGCGGGCGATTGGGCCGGTGTCGACGCCGACGGTGGTGTTGGATGCTTCGCATTTGAAGGCGGGGGATGTCGCCGGGCTGGGCCTGCTCAACTTGCCGTATGCGACATTGGGGGTTCAGAGGAGCGGGGATGGGTTTGAGGTTGTTTTCTACGATCAGAGGTCGGACAAGACTGTGCGTGCCGTATCAGCGGGGAGCCGGGTTTGGCTGCGGGCGGAGTGCGACTTTCTTACGGAGAGGGCGCGGTTCAGCTATTCGGTGGATGGGGTGAGGTTTCAGCCGATTGGGGATGCGGTGCAGATGGTGTTTCAACTGCGGACTTTCCAGGGGGTGCGGTATGCGCTGTTCAACTACGCAGCCGGAGACGCTGAGGGTGGGTATGCCGACTTCGACAGCGTGGATATTGCGCAGCCGCATCCGCATGGGCTGATGAGGCCGATTCCGTATGGGAAGGCGGTGACGCTGACTGGGTTTCATGCTGCAGCGGGGCTGAGTGTGGCTGGCGGAAAGCTGGTTGCGGGTGCGCCGGTGCGGTTCAGGGTTGTGGATATGGGGCTGGGCCGAGTCGCGCTGAGGGTTGGGCGCGGGTTTGTTACGGTGGGCGAGGATGCTGGGGTTAGCCTGCAATCTGGCAAGCCAGGCGGAGCGCAGAGTTTTCAGTGGATTGAGACGCCCACGGGCGAGCTGGTGCTGATGTCGCTAGTGACGAACCGGTTTCTGGTGATCGATCCGAAAACCGGGGTGGTTCGGGCGGATTGCCCTGGGCCGATTCCGGACGGAAGTGATGGGGCGCGCTTTGTCTGGGCGCTGTGAGTTAAGTTATGTTTCGGGGGATCTGATGAAGCGATGGATTGCAGTGCTGGCAGTTGGAGTGGCGTGCGCGTCGGCGGTTGCACGGGCGCAGGCGGTGGATACGACGGTGTGCGAGGTGCTGGCGCATCCGGAGACGTTTGACGGGAAGATGGTGCGCATCAAGGGCACGGTGATTGCCGGATTCGATGAGTTTGCTATTAAGGACGCGAGCTGCAAGCAGTCGGTGAATGCGATCTGGCTGGATTATCCGGAGGGCTCGAAGGCCAAGGCTGGTCCGGTGGCGGTCGTGGAACTGGCGCTGGCGCAGAACAGCCCTGGGCAGGTGAGCACGTTGGCTCGCAAAGCTTTGCAGCCGCTGGATAAGAGCAAGGATAAGGACTTTAAGCAGTTCGACTCGCTGCTTTCGGCTCCCTACAAGGGACCTGGCCGGTGCCTGGGTTGCGTGAAGTCGACGGTGACGGCGACTTTGACTGGGCGGCTGGATGGCGTGGCTCAGGTGAGCATCGAGCACGATGCAAAGGGGATGGTGACGGCGGTGCGTGGGTTTGGCAATCTGAATCACTACAAGGCGCGGCTGGTGCTTACCGGTGTGGCGGATGTGGTGGCGAAGGAGATCGATTATTCGCAGGCAAACAAGCTGCCGAAGGCTGATCCGGACGGCAAGGCTGGCGACCCGGTAGCTGCGGCGCATGAGGCGGCTAAGGTGTTTCCGGCGGGAAGTTCGGTGGGAGCGGAGATTGAGCGGGCTGCCGCTGCCTATGGCGCGCCGGGCGAGGACAATGGCGTGATGCTTGGCTTTGGCACGGCGAACGAGGTTCGTAAGGATGAGGGACAGAAGGCTGCCGGAAATTCTCCTGATGGTGCGAAGTACTTTGTCACGCTGGATATGGACCGGTTGAAGGGCAAGGGGGTGAGCGAGGCGATTGCCCATACCGGCACCCACATTGCCGATATGCGCGCGGGGAAAGCTGAAAATGGGCTGTTTTCGCTGGAAGACAATGCCTGGCAGGTGACCGTCTATAGTGCGGCTGCGAACCGGGAGAAGACGCTCACGCTGCCCGGCGGCACGATTGCCTGGGACGTGACCTGGACGCAGGAAGAGCAGCCCGGCCGGGTCACTTCCGCGGTCGCTGCTTATTTGGTGGACTGGGCTGGAGTGCCGCAATAGGCGCTGGGTTTGGCGGAAGGGTGGACGATGGAGTCGTTTGAGGAGCTTTTGGGGCGGGCTGAGGTGGCGCATGGGCATCTGTGCGCTGGGCAGATTCTTGGGGTGCGGATGGCGCTTTTGGCTTGTGCGCGGCTGGGAGTCGCTGAGCCGCGCGGGGCGGACCGGAAGAAGCTGGCTTGTTTTGTGGAGATTGACCGCTGCGCTACGGATGCGATCGGGCTGGTAACGGGCTGCCGGCTGGGGAAGCGGACACTGAAGTTTCGCGACTGGGGCAAGATGGCGGCTACGTTCAAGAATCTGGAGACTGGGAAGGCGCTGCGAATTGTGGCGCTGGAGAACTCGCGGGAGCTGGCGCGGCAGCGGTATCCGGAGATTGAAAACAAGAGCTTGCAGCAGATGAAGGCATACCGGGACCTCACGGATGACGAGCTTTTCCGGGAGCAGTGGGTGGAGGTGGATGTGCCTCCGGGGGAGTTGCCGGGGTTCAAGGGGGAGCGGGTCAGTTGCGCCGAGTGCGGTGAGGGCGTGAACTTTGGGAGGTTTGTGGAGCGGGATGGTCGGAGGCTCTGTTTGAGTTGTGCTGATCCGGGGGTGAGGTACTGGAGGGAACAGGGAACAGGGAATAGGGAACAGGGATTAGGGATTAGAAAACAGGGTGTGGGCCGGAGATGATCCGCTGGGAAAGTGGGGCAAAATTGCGGATTCGTTGGGGTGTTTGGTTGTTTGGCGCGGGGGTTTGCTAGACTGGTTGCGATGCTCCGGGTGTGGGAAAGTCGCAGGAATTGTGTTGGCGGACCGGAAACGGGGCGTTTTTTGGGATTTTGGGTTTCGAAATTGGTGTCGAACAGGAAGTAGAAGGTGGGCAGGTTGTGGCGGAGATTTCGATCGCGCTGCGACTGGTTTGCTGTGAAAGCCAGGGACGGCGAAGGCAGTTTTCGCGCCCACTCCCGGCTGCCATTCCCGGAGACAAAAACTTACGTTGCGCGCCTGCCCTGCGGGGCTGATTGTGCTGCAAGTTCAGGCGAGAACGCCTGGGCAGATGAAGGACTTGTGTGTTGAGTGGATTTGCGATGTTCGTGGTAGCAGGCCCGGCGGGCGGATTTCTGGGCGGTTCTGGTTTTTCGCTGCTGTTGCCGGTGTTGATGATCGGCGTGGTGTATCTGATGATGATCCGCCCGCAGCAGAAGAAGCAGAAGCAGTGGCAGCAGATGTTGTCGGAGTTGAAGACGGGCGACCGGATCACGACGACGGGCGGCATACGGGGCACGATCATCAGTTTGAAGGATGATTCGATGGTTCTTCGCGTGGCGCCGGATGGAATCAAGATTGAGGTTGTAAAGGGCTCGATTGCCTCGGTAACAACCCAGGAAGAAGGAAGCAAGTAGCTGCGGGCGCGGGCCTCTGGCCTGCCCGGTGCGTACTGACCATATACCCATGAAGAAGAACTTGAAGGGCAAGATTGCAGTTATCGTAGGCGTCCTGTTGGTTTGCCTGTACGGCATCTTTGGCATTCCCAAGGGACTTTCCGGAGCGGCCATTCTGGCTGCGCTCACAGAGCGAATTCACCTGGGCCTTGATCTTCGCGGCGGCGCTCACCTGATTCTTCAGGTGGTGGTCAACGACGCGGTCAATGCGGAGACCGACAACACGGTCGCGCGTATTCAGCAGGATCTGCCGGTGGCGAAGGTCACCTTTGGCTCTGTGCTGAAGCCGAACCCGGCGACTCCGGAGACGATCCAGATTCTGGGTACTGATCCGGCCAAGACGAGCGATGTTCGCAATGCGCTCGAGGACCGGTTTGGGACCGAGTACGACATTTCGCACGGGTCTGATAACTCATGGTCCCTGACCATGAAGCCGACGGTGCTGGCGGACCTGAAGAAGAAGACGGTTACGCAGACGATCGACACGATCCAGGATCGCGTGAACTCGCTTGGCGTGAGCGAGCCGGTGATTGCTCCTTATGGCCTGGGCGAGAACGAGATTCTTGTCGAGCTGCCGGGTGTGGATGATCCGGATCGCGTGCGCGGGATCATTCAGTCGACTTCGCGGCTTGAAGTGCATGAGGTTGCGGGCAATGCCGGCGGCTATGCCACTGAGCAGGAAGCGCTGCAGAGCCTGGGCGGAGCGGTGCCTGCGGACGAGGTTCTACTGCATGGCGACGTACAGGACCGGACTTCGGATGGCTCGGATCATGTCTATCTGCTGAAGCGGGTTTCGATTGTGGGCGGTAAGGATTTCCGCGATGCAAGCGCGATCGCGAACAACGATTCAGGCAAGCAGGGCGTGAACTTTGTGCTGACCAATGCTGGCGGAGAGCGCTTCTATGCGTACACTTCGACGCACATCGGCAGCTACATGGCGATTGTGCTGGGCGACCGGGTGAAGAACGTGGCTGTGATCAACGGCGCGATTCGCGACCAGGGACAGATTGAAGGGCAGTTCAGCAAGGAGCAGATCGATGCGCTCTCGTTCACGCTGCGCACGGGCGCGTTGCCGGCGAGCCTGATTGAGAAGGAAGTACGTACAGTTGGGCCTTCGCTGGGTGCCGACTCGATCAAACAGGGCGTTGTGGCTGCTGTGGCCGGCATGCTGGCTGTGATGGTCTTCATGCTGATCTACTATCGCGGGTCGGGCATCAACGCTGACCTGGCGCTGTTCCTGAACCTTGTGATCCTGCTGGGATTCATGGGCTTCAGCCATGCGACGCTGACGCTGCCGGGCATAGCGGGTGTCATCCTCACCATCGGTATGGGTGTCGACTCGAACGTGCTGATCTTTGAGCGTATCCGGGAAGAGATTCGTGCGGGTAAGGGGCCGGCGCAGGCGGTGGATCAGGGCTTTGCCCACGCGTGGGTCACGATTGTTGATACGCACGTAACGACGATTGTTTCCGCGGCGATTCTGTTCCTCTTCGGTACTGGGCCGGTGAAGGGATTCGCAGTTACGCTGACCTTTGGTCTGCTCGCGAACTTGTTTACTGCGGTGTTCGTGTCACGGGTGATCTTTGATTCGCATGTGAATCATAAGCTTGCAGGACAGAAGCTTTCGATTTAGTCAGTTAGCCGGTTGGCGAGTTAGCAAGTTAGCGGATTTGTTTGCCGAGCGCGGCTTTTAAGGAATCCGGGAAGGTATAAGAACTGTGGAACTCTTTCGCAATGTAAATGTGGATTGGCTGGGGAAGAAGTGGTATTTCCTTGGCTTTTCGTTAATCTTCAGCGTGGCCGGTTTGATCTCGATGGGCCTGCATCTGGCGCATACGGGCAGCATTGTGCCGCTGGGTGTGGACTTCCGCGGTGGTACGCAGGTGCAAGTGCAGTTTGCGAACACTCCGGACGTGAATGACGTTCGCAAGGCGACGGAAGCTGCGGGCATCAAGGACGCGCATATCGTCACCTACGACAAGCCGGAGAACCGTGAACTGCTGATCAGCCTGCCTGAACAGGCGGACAACATCACAGTGGACGCCGGACGCAAGCAGATTGTGGATGCGCTGCAGGCCCGCTATGCTGGCGCTTTCACGGTGCGCAACGTGCAGGCTGTAGGCCCGACTGTCGGTAAGCAGCTGGAGAAGCAGGCAGGCCTGGCGACGCTCTACTCGCTGATTGGCATGCTGGTGTACCTGTGGTTCCGCTTCGAGCTGATCTATGGCGTGGCGGCGGTCGTAGCGGTCTTCCATGACACTCTGATCACGATTGGGTTCTTCGCTTTGACGAATCAGGAGATCAGCCTCACGGTGATCGCGGCTATTCTGACGCTGGTCGGCTACTCGATGAACGATACGATTGTGGTCTTCGATCGTATCCGTGAGAACCTGCGTCTATCTCGTCGCGAAGGATTGACCGAGGTGGTCAATCGCAGCATTAACCAGACGCTGAGCAGAACTGTGCTGACTTCCGGGCTGACGTTCCTTACAGTCTTGGCATTGTTTATTTTCGGCGGCGAGGTGCTGCATGGCTTCTCGTTTGCGCTGGTGGTGGGCATCCTGATCGGTACGTACTCATCGATCGCTGTGGCGGCTCCGATGCTGGTCGCGTACCAGGACTGGCGCGCCAGCAAGGGCAAGGCTGCGGTGCTTCCAGCAGCTAAGCGGGTCAAGTCGTAGTTTGGGTTGGAAAAGCGGGCCGTAGCGCGCGACGCTACACGACGGGCGGGAGTTTGCATTGACAATCCCGCCCGAAATGCACTGAATTTGCAACATGTTTTGCAGGTGTTGCCTTGTTCTGATATAGGTTGGATCACACTTCTGGAGGCCCAATTCGGGCCTTCTAAAACTCCGGGAACATATTTTCCAGCACCGGTGTCTAAAGTGAAGAGAAATCAACGCCAGCAATTCGAGGTGTGGCATGTTTGAAGATTCAACATTCGAATCCAGCAGCCGGATCAAGAGCAAGACAAGTCGGTGGATGTTTTTCACCTTTGCGCTTTGCTCTGCGGTTCTGTTCGTCATGGTCCTGATTCCGCTGCTGATGCCGGATGCTCTACCCGCTGGAGCAATGAGCACGCTGCTTGTGGCGCCGCCGCCGCCGCCACCGCCGCCACCGCCGCCGCCACCAGAGGTACACGTGCAACAGGTCGTGCAGAAGGTGACCATCGTTAACCCGATGCAGGCACCTACCAAGATTCCGCACAAGATTGACCTTACGCCAGAAGAAAAGCCGCAGCAGATTGCCAGCATGGATATGGGCCAGGGTGTAGTTGGCGGCACGGGCGTTCCGGGCGGCGTCCCGGGAGGCTTTGGCGCAGCGCCGTCTCCGGTGGTCAAGGCTGCTCCTGAAAAGCCGAAGAAGGTGAACATCTCTTCGGGCGTCGCCACTGGTCTACTGGTGCAGCGCGTACAGCCGATTTATCCTCCGATTGCCAAGGCGGCTCGCGTCTCCGGCACGGTGGTCCTACAGGCAACCATTTCCAAGACAGGTTCAATCGAAAACCTGAGAGTCGTAAGCGGCAACGCGATGTTGCAGCAAGCGGCAGTAGAAGCGGTGAGGAACTGGAAGTACAAGCCCTACCTGCTGAATGGTGATCCGGTCGAGGTTGACACGACCGTAAACGTTGTTTTCAATTTGGGTGGTTGATGCACATCTTGGGTGATTTCCTTTGGGCCCGGTGAGGGTCTAAGAGAATCACCTACGCAATGGCTTGAATGTGCACCGACAACGGACGCATTCCCCCTCGGCAGCAGGTCTTCTGCTCAAAAAAAGAACGCATCCCCTTAGGAGGAACGATTCAGTGATTCTCGCTCACTTTGCACACTTCGCTTCGCACCCCGTGTCCCTTGCCATGTTTCAGGCCGCTGACGAGCCGGTAGATTTCAGCCTTATCGGTCTCTGGAACCACATGGGCTATTTCGCCAAGGGTATTGCGATCATCCTCTTCATCATGTCCATCTGGTCTTTGGCTGTGATGATCGACCGCTTCCTGTACTTCCGCGCAGCACGTAACCAGTCCCGCGAATTTGCTCCTAAGGTTGCCGGCGCGCTGAAGGACAGCAAGCTTGAAGAAGCCATCAAGATTGCCGATCGCAGCAAGAAGTCGCATCTTGCCGAAGTTGTCACTGCCGGTCTGCAGGAATTCCGCAGCACCCAGGGCGTGGTCAACGACGAGAACATCGAGAGCTCCAAGCGCGCCCTTGAGCGGGCTGAAGCGATCGTTCACGCCAAGCTGAAGCGCGGCCTGGGCGTTCTCGCCACCATCGGCTCCACGGCACCATTCGTCGGCCTGCTCGGCACGGTTATGGGCATCCTGAACGCCTTCCAACAGATCGCTACCTCGAAGTCTTCGGGTATCGGCGCGGTGGCAGGCGGTATTTCGGAAGCTCTGGTTACGACCGCGTTCGGTCTGATCGTCGCTATCCCGGCCGTTATGTGCTTCAACTACTTCAGTGGCCGTGTTGAGGCCTTTGACGTAGAGATGGACAACTCCTCGAGCGAGCTCGTGGACTACTTCATCAAGCAGAGCCACAAGCGCTAAAGCGCCGGCGGTCACTGCCCCGGATGCAAGTCAGATGAGCGAGATCTGAATCTCAGATGGAACGGTTGGGGAGCACACGCTCCTCAACCGTTCCATCTGAGCAGGAATCGGTCGGCTGATCTGCAACAAGGCAATCCGCAGAATGGTCTACTCAACGGATTCATGCGAATCTACAGGCGCGGAGCTTATACATGGCAATCTCAGTACGTAACGAAGGCGCAAAGGTAAATTCCAACATCAACGTGACCCCGATGGTCGACGTGATGCTGGTACTGCTGATCATTTTCATGGTCATCACCCCGATGCTCCAGAACAAGGTCAATGTCGATCTGGCGAAGACGGACAATCCTTTGCCGATGCCGGATGCCGACAAGGAAGACGCGATTGTCGTCGCTGTTACCCGCGACGGAAAGATTTATCTTGGTCAGGATCCCGTGGCGGGCGACCAGCTTGGTGCACGCGTTCGCGAGAAGCTGGGCGATGACTCCAAGAAGAAGGAAATTTATGTTCGTGCCGACGCTCGGGCTCGCTTCCTGGACGTAGAAAACGCCATTGACGACGTTCGCACCGCGGGCATCGACTCTGTGGGTCTTCTCACCGAAAAGAAGTCCGGACCCAGCGCACCTGGGGAATAAGATTCGGCTTGGCTCAGCGTTAGGCTGAGCCTGCTCGAAAGCTTGCGGATTACCTGACCATCACGAGCAAACAAATTCAGGAGTAGACGACATGGCAATGGGTGGCAACGGACCTGGAGGCATTTCCTCCGACATCAACGTAACTCCCCTGATCGACGTACTGCTGGTGCTGCTGATCATTTTCATGGTCATCGTGCCGGTAACGCCGAAGGGTCTCGACGCAATGGTTCCCCAGCCGCCGAAGACTCCTCAGCCTCCATCGGATGACCAGCACACGATCGTGGTTTCCGTGCTGAAGGCTGGTACGCAGACGGCGTACAAGATCAATGAAGATAACGTGGCTCACGGCGATCTTCTGGCGCGCCTCACGTCGATTTACGCAGTCCGCGCGGAAAAAATCATGTTCATCAAGGGCGATGACGATGTGAATTTCTCCCAGGTTGCAGATGTGATCGATATCGGTCACGCAGCCGGTGTGGATCACGTTGGTCTGATGACGCCGAAGATCCAGGCAGGACAATAGATTTCGTGCCCCGGTCATCCGGGGCATGGGCTATGCTTCTCCTACGCAGTTTCTCTCGAACGCTCTGGCTGCATCATACGAGCGAAAACCAAGTACCATGACTCATTCAGTACCAAGGCTTTCTTAGCTGGATGGGGTCTCTCCCGCCGCATCCAACCGCGCGGAGACACCAGGCGCGATTATCCTGGCGACGACTCGAAGGAGAAGGATACGAATATGAATCGAATCGCACGTCTGCCGGTGCTTGCGGCTCTCTCTGCCGCTCTGCTGGTTTCCCTCACCGGCTGCAGTCAGCTCAAAGCCCGTATGGAGCTCAACAAGGGAGTCGCGGCATTCAAAGCGGGTAAGCCTGAGCAGGCGATTACTCACTTCCAGAACGCCACCAACCTCGATCCCAAGCTGGCCACGGCTAAGCAGTATCTGGCTACGGCGCTTTCGCAGAACGTGATTGCCGGCCTCGTCTCGCCGGATAACGTCAAGACAGCGAATCAGGCGATCTCGACCTTCCAGGAAGTGCTTCAGGAAAAGCCGGATGATCTGAACAGCTTGAAGGGTGTTGCGAGCCTTTACTACAACATCAATGAGTTCCAGAAGGCCAAGGAATGGCAGAAGAAGGTTCTCGCTGTCGATCCGAAGGATCCGGAAGCGGCCTACAGTGTGGGTGTTGTGGACTGGCGCCTGGCGCATGACAACATCGTCAAGATGCTGCCCGCCGGTACCCAGGATGATGGTTCGGGCAATGCCAAAGTACTGGTGAAGGGTCTCTGCTCCGACGTCCAGGCCAAGAATGGTCCGCTGGTTGAAGAGGGCTTGAAGTATCTGAACCAGGCCATCGAGAATCGTCCCAGCTACGACGAAGCCATGGCTTACCTGAACCTCATGTACCGTCGTAAAGCCGACGTCGACTGCGGCAACGAGCCTGCTCGCAAGGAAGATGTGGCCAAGAGTTCTGAATGGCTCGACAAGGCCATGGGTACGCGCAAGGCCAACGAAGCCAAGAAGGACAAGACCCCAGGCGGCATCGTCATGGACTCTAACGGCAACATGAAGTAATGCAGTCGCGGCAAGACCTGAAGCAACAAACAAAGCCTCCCAGTCGGGAGGCTTTGTTGTTGCTGGCTGGGAGCTGAAGTCAAAGGACAAAACGGCGCGCTGGAGCGGCGACTTAAGGTTAGCAGAAGTGTAATCGCGTACCTACCATGCGCAGTCGGTGTCCGCCAATGCGTAATCACCATGCAACGTTGCGCAATCCGCGTCGCAGGGTGCGCAATCGGCGTAGCACGAAGTGCAACGCAACTTGCCTAACCCCTGAACGGTTTGCCAGTGGACTGCCTAACTGTTCTGAGGGTCGCAGGGCTAGCGGGCGCCGTCTTTCAGGATCTGCTCGGCATAGTAGTTGTGGACCTTGGCTTCGTCATAGAGGACTTCAGAGTACGCATTCTGCAGCAGCTGCGCGTGGTTGTTCCGCAGCAGTTGCCGGATGCCCTGCTGGACGCGCGGGTCGCTCATCTCGCGCTGACCGGCCGGCCGCTTCTCGAACAGCAGATAGATCGCATAGCCAACAACCTTGCGCCCTGGGCCTTCCCCTCGTGTGATGGGAAGCGTCTCCGTGTACTGCCCAGCCTTGAGCTTCTCAATGGCGTTGAAAACCTCAGGTTCCGTGCGGAGCTGTGACTCGTAAATTAACCCGAGGTCTCCGCCGCTTGGACTGGTGGTGGGGTCTTCGGAGAAACGGGCGGCTACGGATGGAAAGTCCTCGCCACTGTCGAGCCGGTTGCGCAACATCTGAATCTTCTTCTTCGCATCGGCGTCATTGGCAGCCTTGTTGTTCTGGAGGTTGCTGACCTGTTTGGAAGGTTCATTGGTAACGACGATGTGGTAGAGGTGATACTGCGGCTCGATCTGATTGAACTCGCTTTTGTGGGCCGCGTAGTAGCTGCTGATTTCGCCGTCAGTGATATTGACCTTGGACTCAATCTCTTTATTAATGAGCTTGTTGCGAGTCAGGCTGCGGCGGAGATCACGCCGGAGGTCTTCCAGGGAGAGATTCTTTTCCTTGAGCTGCCGTGCAAACTCTTCCTGCGTGGAGAGCGCCTTCATTTCCGTGATCTTGGCGTCTACCTCTTCGTCGGTGGCGACCAGGTTGAGTTTGGCAGCGCGCTGCTGGAGAATTTCGTCTTCGATGAGCTGATGCAGCACGTTGAGGCGCTGGATCGCAGCCTCTTCCTTGGAAGGCGCCTGTGCGCTGTCGCCGAGGCTCTGCTTGTAGAGGCGATCGACGTCGGCCTGCATGATCTGCTTCCCGTTCACGGTGGCAAGGACATCGGGACCAGGAGCCGGATTGCAGCCGGTGATGGTCACGGCGAGCAGAGCTGAACCCAAGACCAACCTGGGGAACGTTCGGATTGCGGAGTAGCGACGAGCTGGGGACAACCTGTGATCTCCTGGCTGCTACTTAGACGCAACCTTGAACATTAAGGATAAACCCCGTGGATGCAGAGGGAAAACGGTCCTGCTCAATTTCGGTTGATTTCGACAAACCGATCAGGCTAGTGCCCCAGCGGGGGAACGGCGAGCGGCTTGGCCGGGTCGCCTGGCGGCGGAGGCGGCTCGACACCGGCCGCGCGCAAGGCGCGGTCAATGACTGCCCAGATCTGCGGCTCGGGGATGGCGCCGTTGATCTTTTCGCCATCGATGAACATGAATGGAGTGCCTTCGACACCGAGTGATTCGGCCTCCTGCATGGACGCGCGGACAGCGCCCTCATCCTGCTTCTTCAGGCAGGCATCGAGCTTCGGGGCGTCGAGAGAGAAGATTTTGCCTTGCTCCCGGGCGATCTTATCGAGCGTGTCGTAGCTCTTGGCGGTGTCGCGGTCGGGGCCGGTGACTTCCTGACCGTGGGCGTGGAGGTAGTCCACGTAACCCCAGTAGGCGCTGGAGTTCTGGTCAGCGAGGCAGTTGGAGTCAACTGCGGCGTGCAGTGCCCAGGGGTGGATCTCAGTGAGCGGGTCGTCCTTATAAATGAAGCGAACCTTGTCTTTGTAGCGCTCGAGGGTTGTGGGGAAGAGCTGCTGGTGCATGCGGGCGCAGTATGGACATTCAAGATCATCGAAGTTGATGACGGTGACTTTGGCTGCCGGGTTGCCGCGAACGGGGCGGTTGTCGATGGGGATGTTGCGGGCGGGATCGTTGACGAGGTCGAACTTCTCAAGGCGAGCGAGGGACTTGTTGTCGGTCGAGAGGAGGAACTCGGTCGAGGTGCTACGGGCGCCGCGGCCGATGCTGACCTGGAGGGTGTCGTAGCCGGGGATGTTGCTAGGCTTGCGGCTACCGAGCGTAACGGTGTAGTCGGGGGGAATACTGAACTTGGAGCGCACCATGACTTCGACGCTGCGGGCGAGGGCCGGGTCTTTCATGACGGAATCCTTTGCTGCATCCTGGGCCTTGCAGCCAACAGTTGCTGCCAGAAGCATTACGGCCGAGAGCCAAGCCAGACGGGTCGAGAAAAAACGCACGCTAAACCACCTTTCCTACTCCACTATTATCGCAGCCTTGCTGACAGAGAGAGCGGGAGCGGTGGGCTGAGTTACCAGAGGAGCTTGCAGGCGTTAGACGCGTGAATACGCCGGTCTGCCGTGATGAGTGTGAAATTCCGGTTGAGGGCAGTGGCTGCGATGATGCGGTCCATTGGGTCTTTCGGGAATGGGTCTGGGAGTTCTGAGGCAAGGAACGCAATGGAGGCTGAAATAGGAATGACCTCGTAATTCTGTTCCACGTCAGCCAGGAAGCTCTCGATGGATTCTCCGGCGAGAATCTTTCCTCGGTGGGCAAGGACAGCTATCTCCCAGAGGGTGATTGCAGCGACGGCAATCGACTCGCCCGCAAGTTTGGCAGCTTCAATTGTGGTTCGAGCGCGGGGAGAAAGTCTCTCGTGCTCGGACTCAAGCCAAATCAGAGCATGGGTGTCGAGCTGAATCATCTTGTCAGACCTTTACAAGTCGGCGAACTTCTCATCCAACATGCCTTCCCACTCTTCGTCGGAGTGTTGGGAGGTGACGATATCGTCAACGATTTGTAGCCTGCCACGCCAAGCGCCGAAGATTGGGCGAGACTCTCTTTCCAGTGCGGACTCGAGCGGCATGAGGCGTACCACGGGCTTGCCGCGCTTAGTGATCAGCACAGGCTTACCGCCTGCCTGGACTTCGTCCATGATGGCGAGGCATTTGGCTTTGAATTCGCCGGCTGGGATGGTGCGCATGCTCCCTCTCAATCTGACCATAGTCAGATGACCATGGTCAGATGATATCGCGGAGCGATTTTTCGTTTCCTGGAAGCGGTGCAAGTGACCGGAGAGTTCATCGTAAAAAGAGCCTCCCGGCAGCGGTGTGCCGAGTGGTAATCTCTGGCCATGAATACATCTGCTGCGACGCGTCTTCGCTGGGCCAAAGCTGTGCTCTTGCCGGCACTTCTGGCTTCTTCCTTCCTCTCGACCCTGGCTGTTTCGGCTCATGCTGCTACGCGCGATGAAGCCAAGGCTGCTGCCCCGGCTAAGAGGCCGATCTCGCTGGATGATCTGGCGAAGATTGCGCGAGTGAGCGGACAGGCGATTTCGCCGGATGGGGCGTGGGTGCTGTACTCGGTTTCGCGGGCCGATGTGAAGGAGGACAAGAATCACTCTGACCTCTGGATGCAGCACTGGGACGGCAGCGGAACGATGCAGGTGACGTTTGGCAAGGAGGGCGCTTCGCGGGCGGAGTTCAGCCCGGATGGGAAGTACATTTCTTTCCTGTCGTCGCGGCCGGGCAAGGCGAAGGGGACGCAGGTGTGGCTGCTGAACCGGCTGGGCGGCGAGGCGCAGCAGTTTACCGAGATCACGGGCAAGGACATTCAGGACTATGCGTGGTCGCCGGATTCGAAGCAGCTCTTGTTGAGCCTGCAGCCGAAATCTGAGCCGGATGCGGAGGAGGGTAAGCCGCCCGCGCCGCCGAAGCCTTTCGTGATCGACCGCTATCACTTCAAGCAGGATATTCAGGGGTATCTGCGGAACGATGAGCGGGATGAGCTTTATCTGTATGACATTGCGACGAAGAAGTTCGACAAGCTGACGACGGACAAGAATGTCGACGAAGGGGGCGCTACGTGGTCTCCCGATGGGCAGTGGATTGCGTTTGTGAGCAACCATGACGAGGACCCGGACCGGACGGATAACAGCGATGTGTTTGTGGTGGCGGCGAAGGCTGGATCGGCGGCTAAGAAGCTGACGAGCTGGCATGGGCCGGATGGCGGCAAGCTGGCGTGGTCGCCGGATTCGAAGAGCATTGCGTATACGCAGGGAGCTACGCCGGAACTTGGCGCGTACAGCCAGGCGAGGCCTGCGGTGGTGACGCTGGACGGGAAGGTGAGCTATCCGGCGGCGACGCTGGACCGCAGTGTGAGCCAGCCCTGCTGGTTGCCGGATGGGAAGCTGCTGTACCTCGTCAATGATGACCGGTCAGAGTATCCGGCTGAGGTTGAGTTGAACGGCGACGGGGCGAAGCGGCTGCTGGCGGAGGAGGGGACGACTTCTTCGCTGGCCTGCGATAAGGGCCGTGTGCTGGTGAGCCACCAGGACGATACGCATCTGGGAGAACTGTTTGCGCTGGAGGGGACGGGATTACGGCGGATTACCGGCGTGAACGACGCGCTGCTGGCCGAGCTGGAGCTGGTGCCAACGGAGGATTTCACTTCGAAGAGCTCGGACGGAACGGAAGTGCATGGGCTGCTGACCAAGCCGCTGGGGTACAAGGCTGGCGAGAAAGTACCGACGATTCTTTTCATTCATGGTGGACCGAACGGGCAGGATGGGCATAACTTTGCCTTCGAGCGGCAGTGGTTTGCGGCGCATGGGTATGCCGAGATCAATGTGAACTACCGGGGTAGCTCGGGGCGAGGGCAGGATTATGCCAAGGCAATCTTTGCCGACTGGGGCCATCTGGAGGTCGTCGACCTGCTGGGTGCTGTGGATGCGGTGGTGAAGATGGGCGTGGCGGATCCGGCGAAGCTGGGAATTGGCGGGTGGAGCTATGGCGGCATTCTGACCGACTACACGACTGCTTCGGATAACCGGTTCAAGGCGGCGATCTCGGGTGCGGGGTCAGCGGCGCCGTTGTCGTTCTACGGGGCGGACCAGTATGTGCTGCAGTATGACTTTGAGCTGGGAGTGCCGTGGAAGGCGCGGGACCTGTATTTGAAGCTGAGCTATCCGCTGCTGGAGGCGGACAAGCGCATGCACACGCCTACGCTTTACATGGGCGGCAGCAACGACTTCAATGTACCCATTATTGGCGGGGAGCAGATGTACCAGGCGCTGAAGGCGCTGAAGGTGCCGACGGAGCTGATTGTGTATCCGGGGCAGTTTCATGGATTCACGCGGCCGAGTTTCATCAAAGATCGCTACGAGCGCTGGCTGGCTTGGTATGACCATTACGTTGCGGGGAAGAACACACCTGCGAGTCCGGTTCCGCCTGCTGTTCCTGCGAAACCGCCTGAGGCGAGCCACTAAGGCCGCCTCACTTTGCTGGACTCTGGCTGCGCATCGATGCCATGAAGTTTGATTCGGCGAGGCGGGATGGGTGAACCTCCTGGCCGCGGCCGAAGAAGCGGCAGAAGCTCATGATGAGCGGTTGCCAGGCGACCGGATCGATGTGCGGCTTTGTTGTGTCGCCGGCGAGCAGATTTTCCTCCACGTGCACCTTTGTGATGTGAATTTCGAAGGCGTTGGCATTGACGTTGTTGCCGAAGGGATGGACTTCGTGGACGATGCCTTCCATCTGGACTGGGCATTCCAGGATGCACGGCGGTGCTACGGATTCTGACGGGATGGGGGTCAGCCCGGCATGCTCGAATTTGTGTGGCTCGTAGCGATAGCCCCAGCCTTGCTTCTTCTCCGGTACGGGGTCTTTGCCGGTGGTGAGGGCGAGGCGGTCGACTTGCGCGACCTGATGCTGTGATGGCAGATTGATGACGCATTTGCGGGTGCGGGTGAGGTTGGCGGAGGTCTGGCTTATCTGGCCGAGGCCCAGCATGCAGGTCCAGCCGAGCCACCAGGCGGAGGACATGGGAGCGATGTTGGGGGAGCCGTCGGGGTTGAGGGTGGTGATCAGTGCGACCGGTGTGCCGAAGTAGAGGATGGCGGGTTCGATGGTCCTGTGCATGGTTTTACGGTAAGCCGGACCGGTCTTGTGCCGCCTCCCGCAGCTTGCGCGTAATTCTGCATATGAAACAGGAATTCGGCGCTCCCGGTACAATGGAGGAGTGATGGACCTTATTCAAATCCTGCCGGCTGGACGGCCTCCTGAGCGCAAGCCGGAGTGGCTGAAGGCACGCGCCCCGGTAGGGGAGAATTACCACAACCTGAAGGCGCTGGCGCGTTCGCTGAATCTGCATACGGTCTGCGAGAGTGCGCATTGCCCCAATATCGGCGAGTGCTGGCAGCATAAGACGGCGACGTTCATGATGCTGGGCAACCTTTGCACGCGGCGGTGTGGGTTCTGCGCGGTGCCGAAGGGGCGTCCGGAGGCGATTGATTTTGATGAGCCGCGCCGGGTGGCTGAGGCTGTGGCGCTGCTGGGCTTGCAGCATGCGGTGATTACCAGCGTGAATCGGGATGACGATCTTATCGGCGGGGCCAAGGCCTTTGCCATGGTGATCGATGAGATTCGCAAGCAGGCGCCGGGCTGCCAGGTGGAAGTGCTGATTCCGGATTTTCAGGGCAAGGAAGAGCCGATCAAGATCGTGGTCGACGCCAAGCCTGAGGTGCTGAACCACAATACCGAGTCAGTGCCGCGGCTGTATCGCGTGGTGCGGTCGGGGGCGCGGTATGAGCGGACGCTGCGGCTGCTGGAGTATGCCAAGGAGCTGAATCCTGCTGGCATTACCAAGACTGGTGTGATGGTGGGGTTGGGTGAGGAAACCAGCGAACTGCTGGAGGTCTTCCGGGATCTGGCTGCGGTGAACTGCGACATTCTGACGATTGGGCAGTATCTGCGGCCCTCGAAGGATCACCTACCGATGGCGCGGATGTACACGCCGCAGGAGTTTGTGGACCTGAAGACCGAGGCGCTGAAGATTGGCTTCCGGCATGTGGAGAGTGGGCCGCTGGTGCGGTCGAGCTACCATGCGCATGAGCAGGCTGCTTCGACTGGGCTGCGGGTGCTGGCTTAGGCGGGACGCGTATGCCGGCTGAGATCGTTCTTGCGCAAAGTCCCGATGCTGCGAGCCTTCTGGAGAGGCGGGAACGGCTGGCTGCGGTTCGCACGGCTCTGGCTGAGCGCGAGGCCGACCTTGCCCAATACCGGGCGCAGTTGAAGGCATTCGAGAACTTATATTTTCGACAGGTTGGCGTGCTGTATGCCGAGCTGGATGAGATCGAGGCGCGGATTGCGGAGCGGGAGGTCGCGCTCTATGATTCCGATGCTGCGCGGCAGCGGGCGGAGGAGGCTCGACAGCGGGCGCGGGAGACGCATGATGCTGCGTTTGGCGAGGATGATGAGGTGGAGGAGTATGAGCCGCCGCCTAGTTTGAAGACGCTGTTTCGCGATGTGGCCAAGCGCATTCATCCGGACTTTGCTAGGGACGAGGCTGAGCGGAAGCACTTCACGCTGCTGATGGCGCGGGCGAATCAGGCTTACCGGCGTGGGGATTCGGAGACGCTGCAGCGGCTGCTGGATGATCAGCGCGAGGTTGCTGACTTGGTGGCAGGAGAGGAAACTGCTGCCGAGATTGGCCGCATTCAGCGTCAGATCCGGCATGCGGAGCGGGATATGGTTATCCTCGATGCGGAGCGGCGGATGCTGCTGGAAAGCGAGATCGGGCAGCTGCACTTGGACGCTGAGACGGCGGCTCTTGAGCACCGGGATTTTCTTGCCGAGCTTGCTGCCAGAGTTCGCGAACAGATTGCCGATGCGCGGTATCGCTTCGAGTTTGTGAACCGCCAAATGTTTGCTCATGGACGATAAGAAGACAGGGTTGCAGCATGTTCCCGCCGGTGGGTTGACGCTGCGGTCTACGCGAAGCAGTGCGATTGCCCGTGGGCGGCGCGATGCGGCCAGTGCGGCTTCGAACCCTGACTACCATGAGGCTGCGGCTGATTATAAGGCTGGTGATTTTACCCGGGCTGCGGCTGGCTTCCGGCGGGCGGCCGAGCAGGGGCATGCTGAGTCGCAATACCTTCTGAGTACGATGTTGGACGCGGGCCAAGGTGTGGCTCGGGATGATGGTGAGGCCGCTTACTGGGAGCGGAAGGCTGCGGAGCAGGGCCATGCTTATGCGCAGGCTAATGTGAGCTTTCGTGCTTATGCGGCGGGGGATTTTACTGAGGCGTTTGCATGGTGCCAGCGCGCTGCGCATAGCAAGTTGCCCTGGGCGCAATACAACGTGGGCCTGATGTATCGCAAGGGTGAGGGCGTGGCCCAGAGCGACGTTGAGGCGGCGAACTGGTATCGGCTGGCGGCTGAGCAGGGCTTTGCTGAGGCGCAGCAGAAGCTGGCTGATCTTTACTACCTTGGGCAGGGTGTCCCGGTGAGCTATGCGCAGGCTGCTGCTTGGTACCGGAAGGCAGCGGAGCAGGGGAATGCTGAGGCGCAGTTTCAGCTTGGTCACTTGTATGCTGTTGGGCGCGGGGTTGAGCAGGATTACGCGCTTTCGCGGCACTATATTCGTCAGGCGGCTGAGCAGGGCCACGGACAGGCGGTTCGTGAGTTGAAGCGGAGACAGTACCGCGATCCGTAATTCGGTGGCTCAGGAGTTCGCGATCCTTGGGTGAAAGCAGCATCCACGGTGGCGGGGTTTGTAGAATAGAATCTGGCAGTTGGGTTTTGATTGGTACGACGCGATACGACAAGATTGAGGATGGACACATGGCAGTTTCCTATATGGCGGGGATTCCGGTGCTGAAAGAGCTGCACAGCGATCTCAAGCGACGGATGGACAAGGCGGTTACGGATTTTCAGACACACCTGGTTTCGCTGCGGACTGGCCGGGCGAATGTGCAGCTGCTGGACCAGGTGCGAGTGGACTACTACGGAACGCCGACGGCGATTCCGCAACTGGCGCAGGTGACGACTCCTGAGGCTGGGATGCTGGTGATCCAGCCGTGGGACCCGAGCGTACTGAAGGAGATTGAGAAGGCGCTGCGTTCGCCGGAGCATGGTTTCAATCCGCAGAATGACGGGAAGCTGATCCGGGTGCCGATTCCTCCGATGACCGAGGAGCGGCGGCGCGATGTGGTGAAGCAGCTGAACAAGGAGCTGGAAGATCACAAGACGGCGCTGCGCAATATTCGCCGCGACGGCAACGACACGCTGAAGAAGCTGGTGAAGGACAAGGAGCTTGGACTGGACGAAGAAAAGCGCGCCCAGGACGAAGTGCAGGCGATGCTGAATGACGAGATCCGGCAGATGGAAGAGGCTGCCAAGCGCAAGGAAGTCGACATTATGTCGATCTAACTTGTCTATATCGCCACTCAAAGCCGTCCCTGTTCGGGGCGGCTTTTTCGTTTTGAGCGAAAAGACGAAAGTCTTGGCGGAGTTTCGGTCTTGTGCGGTGTGGTTGTAAAGGATTACATTTTGTGCGCGGCACACTTGGCTTGAAGGAAGGTCTCTAACTATGTCTCATCGCTCGTTGCGTCGATTTGCCTCGATGGCTGTCTTCACCGCTTCGCTTTCTCTTGGTCTTCTGGTGTCTTCCGCGCAGGCTGGAGCTCAGACTGTTGTCGGCAAGTGGGTGGCATATTCCGAGAAGCTGGATAACGGCGAGGCGAATCCATTCATTCTCACGCTCAAAGATGACGGCGGGGGGAACGTGAGTGGGACGCTGGAGGGGCTTGGTTTCTCGATTGATGTAAAGGGGACCGTGACCGGGAGCCACTTTGAGCTGGCGAATCCCTGGGAAAAGGATGAGAAGGCGTTCCTCGTTGGCGATGCTGCGAATGGTGAGCTGCACTTCAAGTTCTGGAGCCCTGAAGAGCGCGTTGCCAAGCCGTTTACGCCTGCAGATGCGATCAAGCTGCCGGCGTATATTGCTCCGCCTGCGATTCATCCGGTGCCGTACAACGGGCTGGCCAAGACCCCGCCGATGGGCTGGAACAGCTGGAACAAGTACCAGGGCAAGATCACGGACGCGATCGTTCGCCAGATGGCGGATGTGATGGTTTCGAGCGGGATGCGCGATGCGGGGTATGTCTACCTGAACATTGATGACACGTGGGAAGGCGAGCGGGACGCCAATGGCGTGTTACAGCCGAACCACAAGTTTCCTGACATGAAGGCGCTGGCGGACTATGTGCATTCGAAGGGGCTGAAGTTTGGCATCTACTCGTCGCCGGGGCCGCGCACTTGCGGCGGGTATCCGGGGAGCTATGGCCATGAGGAGATTGACGCCAAGACATGGGCTGGCTGGGGCATCGATTTTGTGAAGTACGACTGGTGCAGCGCGTCGAAGATCTACAAGGACGCCGATCTGCAAGCGATGTACCAGAAGATGGGCGCGGCGTTGCAGGCGAGTGGGCGGAAGATCGTCTACAGCCTTTGCGAATATGGGATGGGCGATGTGGGCAAATGGGGTCCTGCGGTTGGCGGCAACATGTGGCGGACAACCGGCGACATCAGCGACGAGTGGAAGAGCATGGAGAAGAACGGCTTTGGGCAGAATGACTGGGCGCAGTACGCGGCGCCGGGGCACTGGAACGATCCGGACATGCTGGAGATTGGCAACGGGCACATGACGGCGGACGAGTACCGGACGCATATGAGCCTTTGGGCGATTCTGGCTTCTCCGCTGCTGGCGGGGAACGATTTGACGGCGATGACTCCGGAGACGAAGTCGATTCTGTTGAACAAGGAGGCTATCGCTATTGACCAGGATTCGCTGGGCAAGCAGGGGACGCGGCTGTCGCAGAATGGGGATATCGATATCTGGACGCGTCCTTTGGCTGGTGGTGGGGTGGCTGTCGGGGTGTTCAATCGCGGTGGGTCGGAGGCTAAGGTTTCGTTGAAGGCTGCGGATTTGAAGCTGAAGGGGAACCCTAAGGCCCGGGATGTCTGGGCGCACTCCGATGTGGCGTTCAAGGGTGGGGCTTATGAGGCGAGCCTGCCTATGCATGGGGTGTTGTTGTTGAAGATTGCTGTTAAGTAGGCCCGAGCATCGATTTTCGCAATATACTGTGGAAAACATGGCCAAAGGGGTGTATGGTACTACTAAGAAATTCGCCAAATTTTCGCCTATCGGCGATTTTTGGATACATCGAAATCAAGTTCGAGGGTATTTTGCAATATGATAATCGCAACCCAAAAACCGAACTATCGGCTTGCTCAATCCAAGGCTTTGGATTTACTGGAACGTTCTGGCATAGTTGTGCCGCCTGTGAATCCAATTGATATTGCTGAACAAATTTTGAACGTTCCAGTCCGCTTCGCGACCTTTGATCCGAACGAAAGTAAACGTATATCAGGCTTTTATGACAGCGAAGATAATGCAATTGTAGTAAATCGGGAAGAGTTTCCGCTTCGGCAAACCTTTACGATTGCTCATGAGCTAGGACATAAGGTCTTACACGAAGAATGGGCTAGGTCTTCCGAATACCAAATTCTCTTGCGCAATCCTAAAGAGGAAAATCGAGATTTTCGCGAGAGAGAAGCCGACGCATTCGCAGCCAACCTCCTTATGCCTCGTTTCATGATGGACCAATATTACGAGGATCTGCCCCTCTCTGAAATGTCACGTCTTTTTGCAGTATCGGTCCCTGCGATCCAAGCTCGTTTGTCTTTTCTGTATGGCATCTGATCGCGATAAGGCAAAAAGTGCTATTCAAAAAACGGATTCTACCGATCCGGAGTTGAATGCTGCTCTCGCGGATGCAACAGATCTCCAGCACCGGATCACAGTTGAAAACAACCGGCACAAAGAAGCGATACACTCCGCAGAATTGGGATGGCTGGGACGCTGGCTAGGTGGCGAGAAAAATTCTCCTATCGTTGTAGCCGCGATAGTGGTGATAGCGGGGCTACTAGGTGCGTTTCTTGCTGGTTTGATGGCTTCTCGGAGCCAAGGTCCAGACTCAGCCGATTACTGGTCAAAAATGGTAGAGAGAAGCATTGCACTAGCACTAACTGCCCTATCTTTTATTTTCGGTCGCACCAGTAAACGGTAGCTTTTATAGATAGGATCTTATGGGATAACTAACTAACTTATTTATCTAGACGTTCGTGATCAAAGTCACCAACTTTACAATGCAGAAGCCGCTCTCACGAGCGACTTCGCGCCCGGGGGATACTGAAGTTAGTGTATGTCGATAGCTCTGCTTCGTCAACCGAGTTAGTTACGGGAAGATGCGGTTGAGGGTGCGGGCGAAGGGGATGGTTTCGCGGACGTGGTCGAGGCCGCAGATCCAGGCTACGGCGCGTTCGATGCCCATGCCAAAGCCGCTGTGCGGAACGCTGCCGTAGCGGCGCAGGTCGAGGTACCACTGGAAGGCTTCGAGGGGCAGGTTGTGGTCTTCGATGCGCTGCTTGAGCAGGTCGTAGCTGTCCACGCGCTGGCTGCCGCCGATGATTTCGCCGTAGCCTTCGGGGGCGAGGACGTCGACGCAGAGGGCGAAGGTGGGGTCCACGGGGTCGGGCTGCATGTAGAAGGCTTTTACAGCTGCAGGGTAGCGGTGGACCATGACGGGCTTGTCAAATTGTTTCGTCAGCCAGGTCTCGTCGGGGGAGCCGAAGTCGTTGCCGTACTCGAAGGGATGGTCGAGCTGACCGTCGGCGTGGGCCTGGTTGAGCATCTTGACGGCTTCGTCGTAGCGCAGTCGAGGGAATGGGCCCTGGATGACTTCGAGCTTGGAGATGTCGCGGCCGATGGTTTCGAGGTCGGCGCGGTTCTTCTTGAGCACGGACTGCACGATGTGGGTGATGAAACCTTCGGCGAGTTCGAGCAGGCCGTCGAGGTCGCAGTAGGCGACTTCCGGCTCGATCATCCAAAATTCGGTCAGGTGGCGGCGGGTCTTGGATTTTTCGGCGCGGAAGGTGGGGCCGAAGCTGTAGACCTTGCCGAGGGCGAGAGCGGTGGCTTCGATATAGAGCTGGCCGGACTGGGTTAGAAATGCTTCATCACCGAAGTAATCGACGGGGAAGAGAGTTGAGGTGCCTTCGCAGGCCGCCGGGGTGAGGATGGGCGGGTCGGTGCGGATGAAGCCGTTGGTGTCGAAGTACTCGGCGGCGGCGCGCATGATTTCGGCGCGGATGCGGAGGATGGCGGCCTGGCGCGAGGAGCGGACCCAGAGGTGGCGGCGCTCCATGAGGAAGTCGACACCGTGCTCCTTGGGGGTAATCGGGTACGGGTCTTCTTCGGGGACGCGCTGGATGATCTGGACGTTTTCGACGTCGAGCTCGTAGCCGCCGGGGGCGCGCTTATCGGCGCGGACCTTGCCGGTGACGATGACGCTGGACTCCTGGTTGAGGCTCTTGAGGGCTTCAAAGACCTCTGGCGCCACGCCGGACTTGTGGGCTACGCCCTGGATGGTGCCGGTGCCGTCGCGAAAGATGGGGAAGACGAGCTTGCCGCTTTCGCGCATGTTGTAGAGCCAGCCCTTGAGGGTGACGGACTGGCCTTCGTGCTGGCCGATGGCAGCGATTGTGGAAATGGGTGCTTCAGACATGATTTTGGTCGCTTTCCGGGCGCTTTGGGCGCGTGATCACTCTCTAGGATATCGCGGCTGTACGGCGGTAGTTACCCGCGTGTCTAAGCGGTTTCTCATCTTTTCAGCGGGCGGGGCCGATGGATGAGAGAACGCTCACCAAACTGAAGATCCTGTTCGAGATGGCGGGCTGAATTCTTCGCTGGAAGGTTGCTGATGCTTCGCACTCTTAAGACGTTCTTACTTTTCATTCTTTCTGTTCTTACGCTGGCGCTGGTTTCTGAGGGCTTTGGACAGGCGGTATCTCAGATCCGGGTTGCCGCAGATCGAATTCGCGGGCCGATTGTCGAGTCTGAGGTGGTGACGCTGGAGGGGAACGTGCATCCGCTCGTGCGGGCGGAGAATGATCGTGGCGAGGTCGCTCCGGAGACGCGGTTGGAGCGGATGGTGCTGGTGCTGCAGCGGTCTGCGGCGCAGCAAGCGGAGCTGGATGCGTTGACCGAGGCGCAGCAGGAGCCGGGTTCGCCGTTGTATCACCGGTGGCTTACGCCGGCTGAGTTTGGTGGCCGGTTTGGGGCTTCGGATGGGGATCTTGCGCAGATCATCCGGTGGCTGGCCGGGCATGGGTTTACCGTTGAGCCGGTTGCTGCGGGGCGCAATGTGATTGTGTTTTCTGGCAGTGCCAGGCAGGTGGCGGATATCTTTCATACGAACCTCCACCGCTATGTTTCGGGCGGGGTGGCGCATCTCGCGAACTCGGAAGACCCGCAGGTGCCGAAGGCGCTGTCGCCGGTGGTGGCGGGGGTGTTGTCGCTGCATGATTTTCGGCGCGTATCGGCGACTCGGGCAGTTCGACTGGTAGCTGCACCGGCGAACACGCAGGGCAGCTCGCACTATCTCTTTCCCGCAGATTTCGCGACCATTTATGACCTCAATCCGCTGTATGCGGCGGGCAAGAATGGGAGCGGAGTGTCGATTGCCATTGTGGGGCGTTCGGCGATCAGCCTGGGGGATGTGAGCACGTTTCGCAGCTACGCCGGGCTGTCGACGGCGACAGTGCCGACGATCACGTATGACGGCGCCAACCCGGGCGAGATTGCCGGGGACCAGGATGAGGCGACGCTGGATGTTGAGTGGGCTGGCGGGGTCGCCTCGGGGGCGTCGGTGAAGTATGTGGCTGCTGGATCGACGGCAACGACAGACGGTGTCGATCTAGCGGCGCAGTACATTGTGAATAACAAGGTTGCGCCGTTGATGAGTACAAGCTTCGGAAGCTGCGAGGCAGAGATGGGCTCGGCGGAGATGGCCTTCTATAACAATCTCTGGCAGCAGGCGGCGAGCGAGGGCATCAGTAGCTTTGTCTCATCGGGCGACAGTGGAGCGGCGGGTTGCGAGCGTGGGTCCTTGGCGAAGGGTTCGAAGGCGGCTGTGAACGGGCTTTGCAGCTCGACCTATGCAACCTGCGTGGGCGGGACGGAGTTCAACGAGATCAACGGGGGGAACAACGCGACTACCTACTGGAACAGTGGGAACGGTGCGGGAAATGGTTCGGCGCGTGGGTATATTCCGGAGAAGGTTTGGAATGAAAGCGCTAGTGACGGCGGGTCGGGGTTGTGGGCTTCGGGTGGCGGGATCAGTGGAACTTACACGCAGCCGGGGTGGCAGAAAGGCATTTCGGGAGCGTCGAGCAACGGGATGCGGGCGGTGCCGGATGTGTCGCTTTCTGCCGCTGTGCATGATGGATACCTGATTTGCATGAACGGCAATTGGTACGTCATCGGGGGTACGTCGGCTTCTTCGCCTTCGTTTGCCGGGATCATGGCGGTGGTGCTGCAGAAGTTGTCAGGTGCAGGGCAGGGGAATGCCAATCCAATTCTCTATGGCCTGCTCAGTGCGAGTGCAAATCCATTCCACGCAACGCCGAGCGGGAACAACTCGGTTCCGGGCGTGAACGGATTCACGGCAAGCGGCGCTTCTTATAATCTGGCGACCGGGCTTGGTTCAGTGGACGTAAGTGTGCTGGCCAGTGTCTGGCCGGGTGTTGCCGCACCTCCACCCCCAAAGAAGGGTTTCACGATCGCGCCTTCGGGCACAGCTTTCACGCTGATTCGAGGGAACTCGATGAGCTTTACGGTCGCAATTGCGGGGAGTAGTGGGTTTTCGGATTCGGTGGCGATCAAGGCTACCGGGGCGGTTGGGGTTTCGCTGTCTGTTTCGCCGGCGAGTGCGAAACCCGGCTCCAGCGTGACCGTGAAGTTGACTGCCACCAGTGCTGCAGCGGCGGGAGGATCGCAGATTGTGCTGACAGGGACAAGCGATGGAATGACGGCGACGGCTTCGGCTGCTCTGACGGTGAAGGTGCCGCCCACGCTCGGCATCACCGCTTCGGCGGGATCGGTCACTGTGCCGCAGGGGAAGACTGCGAAGCTCTCGATCACGGTGAACACTGGCGGATCGTTTTCGGGGCCGATTACGCTCGCCGTCTCGGGGCTGCCGGCGGGTGTTTCGGCATCGTGGAGCAGCAGCTCCCTGAGCGCTACGGGCACTTCCTCCGAGAGCACAACACTCACGCTGAAGGCTACGGCCGATGCAGCGCTGCGGGCTGCGGCGCTGACGGTCGCCGCCACGGGGGACGGGCTGACGGCTCAGACTGCAGTCAATGTAACTGTTGCCAAGCCGACCGTTGTGGGGTCCAGGTAGGTCTTACCTGATGGCGCCGGACAGCTCTCGATCAGCTTGCTAAGAAATCGAAGGCGGCCTGGGATTTCTCGGTGATCGAGGCGGGCGTTTCGGCTAGCGCGTGGTGAATTTCGAGGACGCAGGCGGGCGGCTCGGGCAAGGCCTTGAGCGCAGCCTTCGTTTTTGTCCAGTCGATGGTACCGTCGCCAGGCCAAAGGTGTTCATCGCGGACGGCATGGTTATCGTGGGTGTGGACGGAGACGATCCGGCTGCCGAATATGCTGATGGCGTCGGCGACGCTGGAGGCGATGTGGGCGTGGCCGGTGTCCAGGCAGACGCCAATGCGGGTGAGGTGGCCGATGGAGAAGATCTCCATCAGGTGCTCGGGCGTGGCGGGCTCGTTGAGGATGTTCTCTGCGAGCAGGCGCACACCGAGCGGGCGGGCGAAGGCGTCGAGGTGCTCGAGTGCGGTCATGGCGTGTTCCTGTGCCCGCGGAGACCAGGTGTCGTGGCGTTCGCCGAGATGGACGACGAGGTTCTTGAAGTGGATGTGCTCGGCGGTTTCGAGGGCGCGCTTGACCTCATCCATGGCGTCGATGCGGCGGGATTTTTCCGGGTGGAGGAGGTTCACCGCCGGGGCTCCGGCGCGGCCCATTTCACGGTCGGGGTAGAGCGGGGCGTGCATGGACCAACACTCGAGCGGGTTGGAGGCGAACCAGCTGGCCAGCTCCTGCACGTGTTCGCGGCTGGTGTAGTCGAAGTGCTGCCGTGCGGCGAAGATTTCGACACCCTGCGCACCGGCACGGCTGGCCAGCTCAAGCAGGCCGGGATGCAGGCGTTCTTTCAGAAAAATGTGTGTCGATAGACATCGCAGCATAGAAATTCGTTCCCCTGCCCGATTGGATGCAGCCAGGCGCTGAAGGTATTGTCGCATTTTCGGGGCGAAGGATTGTAGAAGTCTCCGTGAATCAAAAGGGTACGCGCTAGTAACCGGCGGCTTTGCCGTAGCCGCTGCGATGGTCCTGGCCGCCGAGAAGTTCGCCGGTTTTGGGGTCGATGGCGATGCATTCGCCGTTGGACCAGTGGTTGGTGTGGATGAGCAGATCGTAGCCTTCGCTCTTGAGCGCTTCCTGCGTCTCCGTCGAAAAGCCGGGTTCGAGTTCGACCTTATCCGGAAGGTACTGGTGATGGAAGCGCGGTGCGTCGACGGCCTGCTGGATGTTCAGGCCGCCCTCGGCTGCGGAGAGGAAGATGTTGGCTACCACGGTGATGATGCGGGAACCGCCGGGGGTGCCGAGGACGTAACGCAGTTTACCGTCTTCGAGAACGATCGTTGGCGTCATCGCAGAGAGCGGGCGCTTGCGCGGTGCAATGGCGTCGGCCGGGCCCTGGATGAGGCCATACATGTTGGGTGTATTCATCTTGGCAGCGAAGTCATCCATTTCATCGTTGAGCAGGAAGCCGAGCGAGCCAGCTGTTACGTCCGAACCGAAGGCGTTGTTGAGCGTAGTGGTCACGCTGACGGCGTTGCCGTCCTTGTCGACGACGGAGTAGTGCGTCGTGTCCTGCGAGTCCTTACGTGTGCCGGGTGTTTTCGGTGCGGGCGGCAGAAAGCCTTCGGGACGGTGCAGGGCATCGCTGGGGGTGGCCTTGTCGGTGATGCTGGCGCGCCAGGCGTCGGCGTACTTCTTGCTGGTCATTTCGGCGACGGGCATGTGGTTGTAGTCCGGGTCGCCGAGGTACTCGCTGCGGTCCATGTAGGCGCGGCGATAGGCTTCTGTCACGACATGAATCCATGCGGGGGAGCGGTCGCCCATCTTGGTCAGGTCGTAGGGCTCGAGGATATTGAGGGCCGACAGCAGCACCACTCCTCCGGAAGACGGCGGGGGAGCGCTGATGACGGTGAAGTTGTGGAAGGTGCCAATGACGGGAGTGCGCTCCTCGACCTTGTACTGGGCGAGATCATCGAGCGTGATGAGGCCGCCGCCTTTCTTGAGGTCGGCGACGAGCTCCTGGGCGAGCTTGCCGTGATAAAAGTCGTCTGGGTTAACGGAGATGCGCTTCAGCGTCTGTGCCAGCTGGGGCTGCTTGAAAACTTCGTTGGCTGCGTAGTATTGGCCGTCGCGCTGGAAGATGCGTTTGGTGTCCGGGAAGAGCGCCAGGCCGGGGTAGTGCATCAGGTGCGCTTCTTCTTCAGTGAGTGCGAAGCCTTCTTCGGCCAGCTTGATGGCGGGAGCTATGACTTTCGCGAGGCCGAGCTTGCCGTACTTCTTTTCTGCGTAGGCCAGACCGGCGACGGATCCGGGGGTGGCGATGGCTCGGTAGCCGGTGACGCTGGATTGGAGGTTATTGCCGGGCAGCACGTTGCCCTTGTCGTCGAGGTACATGTCAGCGGTGGCGGCGAGGGGGGCCTGTTCGCGGAAGTCGATGAAAGTGGTTTTGCCGTCGTGGGTGCGCAGGAGCAGAAAGCCGCCGCCGCCGATGTTTCCAGCAACCGGATGCACGACTGCCAGAGCGAATCCTGTGGCTACGGCTGCGTCAACGGCGTTGCCGCCGGCCTGCAGGATCTGCACTCCCACGTCCGAGGCGAGATGGTGGACGCTGACGACCATGCCGTTTTTTGAGCGGACGGGTTGCTCGTCCATGTAGGGGAGGGGTTTGCCTTCCTGGGCGAAGACTGGTGCGCAGGTGGTGGCCAACAGGGCGATGCTGGTGCTGAACGAGAGAAAGACGGAGCGCGAAATGGTCGGAAGGTTTGTCATCGGCTTTGGGACATGATATCGCCCACGTCCTTTCCATCGGTTCGAATTGCGAATGCTTGCGGCGGTAATTCTGTTGTTTCTGCGCGGCTGGATGCCGTAGGCTTCGGTTAGTCCTGTACGTCCCATTCCCTTCCTGGAGCTTTCCTCCCCATGCGCATTTCCCTTCGCTCTGTTCCTGCTGCTGGCGTATTTGCTGCGTTTTGCCTGTCCACTTCGCTTGCTGGCCTTGCCCAGGTTACGCCTGTGAAGGAAGTTCCAGAGAAGCCGGACAACTATCAGTGGCTGGAAGATGTGCACGGCGAGCGGGCGATGGATTGGGTGAAGGCGGAGAATGCGCGGACGGCGAAGGTGCTGGAGGCTGATCCGCGGTTTGGGCAGTTTCAGGGCGAGGCGCTGGCGATCCTGGAGTCGAAGGACAAGCTGGCGATGCCCGGCTTCCGCAATGGGACGATTTACAACACGTGGCAGGATGCGGATCATGTGCGCGGTATTCTGCGGCGGACTTCGTTGGCGGACTACCAGACGGCGCAGCCACATTGGGAGACGGTGCTGGACTACGATGCACTCGCTAAAAAGGACAACCAGCGTTGGGTAGCTCGGGGATTGAACTGCCTCTATCCGGGTGACAGCATCTGCCTGACGGCGCTCTCGGCTGGCGGCGAGGATGCGACGACGGATCGCGAGTTCGATCTGAAGGCAGCGAAGTTTGTCGATGGCGGATTCACGCTACCGACGGGCAAGAAGCGCATTGCGTGGGTGGATAAAGACACGCTGCTGATCGCGGGCGAATGGGGTCCGGGGACGCTGACGAAGTCCGGGTATGCGTTCATCGTGAAGGAGTGGAAGCGTGGCGAGCCTATTGGTCAGGCGAAGGAGATTTATCGCGGCGACGAGTCGGACGGTGGCTATGGCGTGAGCCCGATTGTGTTGAACGATGCGCAGGGGCACAAGGCCGTTCTCATGTTCCGGCCGCTGAATACGTTTGATTTTGAGCATTCGATTGTGACGCCGGGTGGTGTGAAGCTGATCGGGTTGCCGCACAAGGCTTCGCTGGGCGGATTGCTTGACGGGCAGCTGATCGTGACGTTGAACCAGGACTGGACGCCGGAGGGTGGGACGAAGAAGTTTGCGCAGGGGACGGTGGTTTCGTTTGACTTGAAGGCGGTTGAGGGTGATCCGGTTCATCTGAAGCCTACGGTCGTGTTCAAACCGACAGCGAAGGAGTTTGCGCAGGGCGTTTCCGTGACGCGGAATCATCTGATCCTGACGACGCTGGAGCATGTGCAGGGGCGCGCTTACCGGTTCACTTGGGAGAAGGGTAAGTGGGTGAGCAAGAAGCTCGACGTGCCGGATAACCAGACGGTCGGCATTGTGAGCACAAACGAGTCCGATGATCAGTTCTTCCTGGTGCTGACGGGTTTCTTGACGCCGACTTCGCTGGAGCTGGGCGATGCCGCGACTGGCTCGCTGAAGCTGGTGAAGACGCTCCCGGCGCAGTTCGATGCTTCGAAGGATGTGGTGGAGCAACTTGAGGCAACTTCGACGGATGGGACGAAGATTCCGTACTTCGCTGTGCATCGCAAGGAGATCCAGTTTGACGGCTCGAATCCTACGCTGATCAACGCGTATGGCGGCTTCCAGGTTTCGGAGACACCGAGCTACTCGGGCGTGATGGGCAAGCTTTGGCTGGAGCGCGGCGGGGTGTTTGTGCTGGCGAATATTCGCGGTGGCGGAGAGTTCGGTCCGGCTTGGCATGAGGCTGGGTTGAAGACGCATCGCCAGTTGATCTATGACGATTTCGCCGCAGTGGGCAAGGACCTCATTGCGCGCAAGATTACTTCGCCGAAGCACCTGGGGATCATGGGCGGGTCGAATGGCGGGCTGCTGATGGGTGTTGAGTTTAACCAGCACCCGGATATGTGGAATGCGGTGGTGATCCAGGTGCCGCTGCTGGATATGCTGGGCTACGAGCACATCGCTGCGGGCGCTTCGTGGATTGGTGAGTATGGGTCGATCTCGGTGCCCGAGGAGAGGAAGTTCCTGGCGTATCTTTCGCCGTACAACAACCTTGACGCTGCGAAGAACTATCCCGAGCCGCTGATCTTTACGACGACGAAGGATGATCGCGTGGGGCCGGTCCATGCGCGCAAGTTCGCGGCACGGATGGAGGAGTTCAAGAAGCCGTTTTACTTCGACGAGATTCTGGAAGGCGGCCACGGGGCGGGGGCGGATCTGAAGCAGCAGGCGAGGACGTATGCGGAGACATACGTCTACCTGACGCGCAAGCTGGTGGATTGAGGCATGTTCCGGTAGAGGGCAGTTTCAGGACGATACTGCACAGGCCGACGCATGGGGTGTATCGACGAATGGCTTGACGATCATGTGTCCATAGAGCGAGATTTTTGTCGTCACGGAAAGTACGGATACGAATTTCTTGTGGCTATTCCATCAACTCAGCGTCAACGTGATCGGCGTGTGATCCGAAGGCCTCGGTTGGGCTCTTGGCCCCTTGTCGATCTCACAGGACTTTAGTCGGCTTGCCAAGGATGGGGATGTCAGGAAGTGGTCGATTCGGATGCCTCGATTGTGTTCGAAGGCCTGCCGGAAGTAGTCCCAGAAGGTAAATTGCCCTTTTTCATCGGGGTGAAGCGAGCGGAATGCGTCTGTATATCCGAGGTCAAGGTATGCCCGGTAACGGCTCCGAGTTTCGGGTTGGAACAGGGCGTCTCCGAGCCAGGAAGCCGGCTTGTGGCAGTCGATGTCTTCCGGGATGACGTTGAAATCGCCGCCAATGATGGTGGGAATGTCGCTTGTCAGCCATTGCCTCATTTGAACGTGAAGCCGGTCCATCCAATCGAGCTTGTACTCGAACTTTTCCGTCCCCACCGGATTGCCGTTTGGGAGATAGATGTTGACGACACGGAAGTCGCCGACGATCACTTCAAGGAAGCGAGAGTGGGTGTCGATGTCGGATCCGGCGAGGCTCCTGTTCACTGTTTCAAGGGGCAGGCGCGACAAGATTGCAACGCCGTTATACGCCTTCTGAGTGACGGCCACGCTCTCGTAGCCGAGCGCCAGAAAGACTTCCGCGGGAAAGTCGGTGCCTTTCAGTTCCTGAAGAAGCAGGATGTCCGGCGTCTGCTCCTTGAGCCAGGTTTCAACGAGTTCCAGTCGTGCCTTGATCGAATTGACATTCCAACTTGCAATCTTCATCGCTTCTCCGAGTTACTGTGTTGAGGATACTGGTCTGCAATGCGAGTGTCTCCTCGCTCCCTTAGAATGTCATGCACCATTGCGAGGCATCGGAATTGCATCTCAATGGTTTGAGGGACGAATCGGATGGCGAAGGCGGACGATGCTGAGTTGCTGGAAGTGGCGGGACGGACGGTACGTGTTAGCAGCCCTGCCAAGCCGTACTTTACGCGCGGTGTGCAGCTGACGAAGCTGGACATTGTGCGGTACTTTCTGTCGGTGGCGCCGGGTGCGCTGCGTGGGATTGTGGATCGTCCCGTGGTGCTGAAGCGGTTTGTGAATGGCGCGGAGGCAGAGCCGTTTTATCAGAAGCGCGCTCCGACCGATTTGCCGGAATGGATGCGCACTGTCACGTTGTCTTTTCCTTCAGGGCGCACGGCGGATGAGGTGGTGGTGGATGATGCCGCGGGGCTGGCCTGGATCGTGAACCTGGGCTGTATGGAGCTGCATCCGCATCCAGTGCGCACAGCCAATCTCGATCATCCAGATGAGCTGCGCGTGGATCTCGATCCGCAGCCCGGTGTGGGGTGGGAAGATGTGCGTGCGGTTGCGATGGAAGTGAAGGCGCTGCTGGACGAGCTTGGGATGGTGGCGTGGCCGAAGACCAGCGGGTCTCGCGGCATTCACATCAACATACGCATTGAGCCGAAGTGGACTTTTACCGAGGTGCGCAGGGCGGCGCTGGCGCTGGCTCGCGCGGTGGAGAGGCGCTGTTCGCTGGCGAGCAGCAAGTGGTGGAAAGAGGAGCGGCATGGCGTCTTTGTGGACTACAACCAGAATGCCAAGGACCGGACGACCTGTTCTGCTTATTCGGTGAGGCCTCTGCCGGATGCGCGTGTGAGTACTCCGCTGCGTTGGGATGAAGTGATGACGTGTGACCCTGCGGAATTTACTGTGCTGACGGTGCCGGACCGCTTTGCCAGATTGGGCGATCTGCATGCTGCGATGGATGATCATGCCGGTACTTTGGATGCGCTGCTGGAGCTGGCTGCACGCGATGAAGCGGAGGGTCTGGGGGATGCTCCGTGGCCGCCGCACTTTCGCAAGATGGAGGGCGAGCCGGCGCGGGTGCAACCTTCCAAAGCGCGCGGTGCTGCCAAGGAAAAATCTGCCAAGAGCAAGGAGATTGAGAAGGCCGAAGGCGGTGAGTCCGATTCTGCAGCTTTGCCCGCGAAGAAGGGCCGTCGGCAGCCTACGGTGCCGCTGATCGTGGTGGCGCAGTCCCGAGATAAAGCTGCTGCTGAGGCTGGGTTGGAGCGATGGAAGACGCAGCACGGTGAAGCTGCGGCTCTGCTGGCTCCGGACGATGTGCTGGTGGATCGCATGCGCGGGTCGGCGTATGTGTGGTATCGCATTCGCGTGAACCTGCGGCATGTGCCTGAGGAGTCGCGGCCCGCGCAGGGAGTTCCTGATCCGGATGACGACCCGACGCGGGAGTGGCGCGAAGGCAAATAGCCAAACTGAACTTATGTCCGTTCGGGGAAGATGCTCATCAGTTCCTGGGGCGGGACGACCTCGAGCTGCTCGTAGGTGCAGTCTTTCGGCGCCTTGTCGGGACGCCAGCGACGGAAGTGAGCGAGATGGCGGAAGCGATCGCCCTGCATGTGTTCGTAGGCTACCTCGACGACAAGCTCGATGCGCACGGGTTCCCAGCTCAGGTCTTTGCCCGCGCTCCATCGTGACTGGCCACCGGGCATGCGACCGCTGGCCTGGGCCTCTTCTTCTTTCCAGGCTTTCCAGGGGTGGGCGCTGAGAGCATCTTCTCGATACGGTTGGAGGAACTCTACCAGCTCTTTGCGTTTGGCAGCGGTAAAGCTGGCGCAGACGCCGACGTGCTGAAGTTTTCCTTCCCCGTCGTAGAGGCCCAGCAGGAGCGATCCGACCAGCGTTCCATCCCCATCTTTGTGCCAGCGAAAGCCTGCGACCACGCAGTCACAGTCACGCTCGTGCTTGATCTTGAGCATGGTGCGCTTGTCGGGCGTATACGGACCGGTGATGGGCTTGGCGATCACGCCATCAAGACCCGCACCTTCGAAGCGCGTGAACCAGTCTTGCGCGATGGCGCGGTCGCGCGTTGCGGGGGTGAGGTGCAGTGGAGGGTTCAGATTTGCAGCGATTCTTTCGAGCTCGGCACGCCGAGCTGCGAAGGGCTCATTGCGCAAGTCGCGCTCGTTCAGCTGGAGGAGGTCGAAGAAGACAACCGATGCAGGCGATTGCGCCGCCAGCGTCTTTACCCGTGATGCAGCTGGATGGATACGCAATGTCAGAGAGTCGAAGTCCAAACCGCCGTCGCGTGCGATGACGATCTCACCATCGAGGACGCAGCGCTGAGGAAGCTGAGCCAACAGAGGTTCACGAAGCTCTGGAAAGTAGCGGTCGAGCGGCTTGCCATCGCGGCTCTGGATGAGCAGGTCATCGCCGTCGCGAAAGATCACGGCGCGAAAGCCGTCCCACTTCGGCTCGAAGCTCCAGGCATCTGCGTTGGAGGGGATTTCATCCACTCGCTTGGCGAGCATGGGGAGGATCGGCGATGGCAAGGGCAGCGGCATGGCTGATTTAGTGTAAAGCGGCCGGGACTGAGCGAGCACAATATGAGCACCCAGCCGCTCGTGATTTATTTACCAGAGTGAGCGCGGCCTTTGCGGAAGAGCTCATTGACGGTTCGGACGAAGTGGGCGGCTACGGCCGGGGTCGGTACTCCGCCGGCAAGCACTGTTTGGAACGCCACTTTATGGCCGTACAACGCCTCTGTGTCCTTGACGTTCTGGTTGACTTCGTCGCCCTGCAGGTCGATGCCTGCGAAGGCACCCTTGTTGCGAGAGTAGGACAGGAACTCAGCGTTGGCCAACTCAGTGGTTGATGCCTGCGAGCTGCGGCCTACGGGGCCGGCGGCTACGGAAGCGTCCCCGCCGAGCTTCACTTTGTCCTTGAGCAGGTGGTCGAGGCTCTTGCGGGAGCGGCCGATCAGGACGAGGTCGGTCGACTGGCCGCCGATCTGAAATCCGAAGCTACCTCCTGCCATCTGAACCATCACGGGCGCACTCCAGCCGCGGGCCGTGCGGCAGGTGGCTATGCCCTGGCCATATTCACCGCCGAAGACGAAAGCACCCTTCTTGAAACTGGGAACGACGATGACGCACTGCGCTGAAGATGCGATGTCCAACGGAATGCCTTTGTCGGGGGTGTTCATGAGCTCATGCAGGACGGCGTGCGCTGCTTCGATGCGGTGCACAATCTTTTCCGGGGCCTGGGCCTGGAGGCTGGGTGCGAGGATGGCGGAGGCGGCGACGAGTGCAGCAGCAATAAGTTTACGCATGGATCTCCTTTTATAGTTCTGACAGTTGGAGACGCTCAGGCAGCTAAGTGTTGTATTCAAAAAGAAAAATTATTCTGTCGCTAACTTAGCCGTGCGCGGTTTCAAGACAATAGGTGAGGGGAAATACTGATCAGCCATTGGCGCAGAATGCATTCCTTTCTTTTCACCCTGGCGCTAATTTTTGCTTGCGGGATGGATCCACAGGGCTATCGGGCTGGAACGCCAATAGGAATCTCCTGCTTCTTTCGTGCGTTGCCTATTAGGTCGAAACTTGCCGAACGAGCATAAGGGAGAATCATTGCATCGGCTCCGGACATCGAACCGGAAGCCAGCGATTGGACTGAAGTCTCAGCATCGAAGAGGAGTTCGCGCATGTCTCGATGGATGATCCTAGCCACGATCTTTTCAGCCGCTCAGCTTGGTTGGGGACAAGCGGCATTACCAGTGGAACCTCCAACTGCCAAATCCCTGAGTTCATCGGTGCCGGATCAAACGGCGCGCATCCTTGGACTACAGCCGCAATTGCACACACTTGCGGCATTGCAGACGCAGAGAGGATGTGGTTCGCCCGCAACCATGGAAGAGCTGACGATTCGTCAGGAGCTTCTGGAAGAAGTGCAGTCAGCCACCTTGGACGTGGATAGTGTTCTCGCAGAGATTGCCAGTGAGCAGGGGCAGTTGTCGAACCTGCGCACGTCGCTGCAAGCAAAACGGGACAATACGGTGGCGAAGTTCAACACTGCTGCGTTGATCACTGGATCAGCGGCTGGAGCCATGATCAGTGCCACTCAGTTCAGCAACCTCGGTAGCAGGACGAATAACATCGGGGATGGTTTCGGGATTGGTGCCGGAGTTGCCTCGACCATTTTCTCCGTCATCGCGAACAGGAAGCAAAACGGGCCCAATGGAGCGGTCGGACGAGTGCCAAACATGCTTGCTCCGCTGTTCGACGCGACTCCAGTGCTGAGTAGTTCCTATCCTCCCGCGGTGCTGCACTTTCTCCAAGAGGTCCCCGCCAACGAAGATCCGTCGCGCGGTACCCGGCTAGAGCAGTTGAAGGCCGGGTGGGTCCAATCCGGTCTCCTCGATGCATCCTCTTCAGCGACACGGCAGCGCGAAGTCGCAGCTCTGACATCGAGCTCGGACCCCATGGTAAAGATTTCGATCAGTGACCTGTCCAACAGGATCGGGATGCTGGTGGATGTGTCCGGACGGGTGTCATTGATGAAGCGAGATCTTGCCACGATTATGCGTACGTACATGGGTAAACAGTCCTCATGCGCGCCGCTCCCAAGCCAAGGGTCCTCTCCCGGTCCTGGAGCAAAGTAAACTGGAGAAGATGCCGACAGCGGTTCGTTCCCATGCGAAGATCAACCTCGGCCTGGGGATCGGTGCGCCCCGGGCGGATGGGTTTCATAGTCTTGTCACGCTCTACCAGACGCTGGAGCTGCATGACTGGGTGACTGTGTCCGCGCGCCGGGCTGCTGTCACCACGATTCGGCTCAGTTCGAATGAGCGGCGGGTGCCTGTCGACGGGCGGAATACTGCCTGGAAGATGGTGGCGCTGGCGGTGCAGGCGCTGGGGATTTCGGCTGAGATCCACGTCCATATTGAGAAGCAGTTGCCGATTCAGGGTGGGTTGGGGGCGGGTTCGGCGAACGCTGTGGCGGCGCTGATTGGGCTTGAGGCGGAGCTGGGGATTTCCCCCTCTGAGCCCAGCCACTCGTCCCACCCTAGCCACAAAAACAACGACGTGGCGAGGGTGGGGCACCCAGACTTCTTTTCAACTTGGGCGGCGGAGCGGTTGCAGCTTGCGGCCAAAGTTGGGTCGGATGTGCCGCTTTTTCTGATTGGTGGAGCGGTTTTGGGGTTAGATCGGGGGCAGTCGGTTTTCCCGATGCCGGATCTTTTTGAGGGTTCGGAAGCGCCCTGGTGTGTAGTGGCGATTCCGTCGGTGGGGGTGTCGACGCCGCAGGCTTTTCGCGACTGGGACGCGCTCTGTGTCCGGGACGGTTTGACCGCAGAGGCAAGTGAGGCTAAACTAAGTGAGTTGAGCCGCGTCTATGCAAGCTCCCTCACAGGAGCAACCGCACGGGACGGCTTCTCCGGTGTCCTTGCCTTGGGCGAGGACCTAGCGGGACCTCAGGTGTCCGCGCTTGTCCGCACCGGGATAGCGAACGACTTCGAACGTGTTGTCTTTCTGCAGCATCCCCTTCTCAGCGAGATCAAGCGCACTCTTGCGGCCTCCGAAACCCCGGAGCAGGCCCTCCATGCGTCCTTGTCCGGATCCGGTTCAGCACTCTTTGGCCTTTACCGAGGCCAAGGGGACGCCGAAGCAGCCCGCGAACGGTTGCGTGGAATCGGAGTGCATAGCTTACTGACTCGCACCCTGCCCCGCTCAGCCTACTGGCGCCAAATGCTTCAGCAATCTTAAGTTTGACGGGTGTCCAGCCCAGCGTTGAAACTGGCTGGCGGTCGTTACGGTTCGACTGTTGGGCGATCGACTAATGGTAGGTCAAGTGCCTTTGACGCACTTTGTCTAGGTTCGAATCCTAGTCGCCCAGCCAAGACCTCCGGGGCTCAACATGCGCCGGGGAAAATTCAAGAATCCGCAGGTAAGTTCCTCAGATGAGGAGCCCCAACCAAAGCCAAACAGCTTGGGAGGAGTTTGAATGAAGCAGGAAGAGTCGGCAGTGGTATTGGCAACACCGGAAGAAACAGCAGCAGTAACCGCCGAAGGCAGTCCGAAGATGAAAGAGGCCAAACTGGCCTCGGAACGGAAGCGGAGCCGGGGATTGGGGGAAGACAAGAGCTTCAAGCTCTTTTCTGGAACCGCCAATCGCGCTCTGGCCGAAGAGATTGCCGGCTTTGTCGGCACCAAGCTGGGGGAAAGCAAACTCCAGCGTTTTGCCGATGGCGAGGTGTACTTTCAGTTGCTCGAAAATGTGCGTGGGACCGATGTATTTCTCGTCCAGCCCACATGTTTTCCGGTCGATCAGCACCTGCTTGAATTGCTGATCATGATTGACGCTCTGAAGCGGGCCTCTGCGGCGCGCATCACGGCGGTAGTACCGTACTACGGCTACGCGCGGCAGGACAGAAAAGACCGTCCGCGCGTAGCCATTAGCGCCAAGTTGATTGCCGACCTGTTAACCACGGCCGGCGCCAACCGCGCACTGTTTGTGGATCTGCACGCGGCGCAGATTCAGGGCTTTTTCAATATTCCGGTGGATCACCTGTTTGCCAGCCCGGTGCTGGTAAGCCACTTCCGGGAGCTGAACCTGCCTAACCTGACCGTGGTTTCGCCCGATGCGGGCGGTGTGGAGCGGGCAAGATTCTTTGCCACCAAGATGGGGGCTCCGCTGGCGATTGTGGATAAGCGCCGGACGGAGATGAATGTTTCGGAAGTGATGCACGTGATCGGCGATGTACGCGGGCGGACCTGCCTGGTGATCGACGACATGGTGGATACAGCGGGAACGCTGGTCAAGACGGTAGATGCTTTGCTGGCCAATGGGGCGATTGCGGTTCATGCCTGTGCCAGCCACGCGGTACTATCCGGGCCGGCTATCGACCGCATCTCCAACTCGCGGCTTGAGCAGTTGGTGGTGACGAACACAGTTCCTCTGCGGGAAGCAGCGCAGAAGCTGTCGAAGATTAAGGTGCTTTCGATTGCCGGGCTATTGGGCGCGGCTATCGAGAGCATTCATATGGAGACGAGCGTTAGCTCGTTGTTTAACTGAGCTGCCAGTGGTCAGTGGTTAGTGGTTAGTGATTCAGAGCGGAAAATCAGGCCGCTCATCACTCATCACTCGCTACTCATCACTAGCCGAACAAAGGGAGCTGGTTCTACTTACAGTGCCCGAGAGAGAATGAGACAAGTTCATGCCTGAAACAGTGATCGCCAAGCCCCGCGTAGTGCCGGCCAATGGCAAGTTCAACAAGAATGCAGCGCGCCAGGTGCGTGTTGCCGGCAAGATTCCTGCGGTTGTTTACGGTGCGGGACAAGAGTCGGTAGCCGTTGAGCTCGACCCCAAGCAGATTCTGCGGATCCTGCACTCCGAGTCCGGCCATAACACCATCTTCGACGTCGACATTGCCGGCCATGGATTGGCCAAGGTCATGATCGTTGACTGGCAGTATGAGCCGATCCGCGACACCCTACTGCACATCGATCTGAAGCGCATTGCGATGAACAAGGCGATGAAGGCCAGCGTACCTGTGCGCCTGATCGGCGTTCCTGTGGGCGTGAAGATGGAAGGCGGCATGCTCGACCAGGTTCTGCGCGAAGTGGAAATCGAGTGCCTGCCAAGTGAAATTCCAAGCCACATCGATGTCGATGTCAGCGAACTGGCTCTGTTTGGCGCCATTCACGTCAGCGATCTACCGCACTCCGGTTCGATCAAGTTCCTCGATGCCGAAGATGCGACCGTTGCTCACGTTGTCTCGATCAAGGAAGAGCCTGCTGCTGAAGTTGTGGCTGCACCTGCAGAGCCGGAAGTTGCCAAGAAGGGCAAGACCGACGCTGCTGCTCCTGCTGCTGACGCCAAGAAATAGCAGTGCGAGTGTGGAGTGTGAGTGTGAAAGACCTGATCATGGGCCACACTCACACGTCACACTCACACTGAGGAATGAAAGAGTAAGCGCAAATGCCGGAAGCTTCAGAGACGCCCACTGGGCCAGTAGTGGTGGTGGGACTCGGCAACCCCGGTATGGAATATGTTTGGACGCCGCATAACGCGGGATTTATGGCCATCGACCGCATCGCCCAGCAGGAACGGGTCGTGGTCCAGAACCGAAGATGCAAGGCACTCACCGGGACTGCTCGTATAGCGAACCGGGAAGTGATTCTGGCGAAGCCGGAAACCTTCATGAATCTGAGCGGGCTATCTGTAGCCGCTCTGTTGAAGGAGTTCCAGATCAAGCCGGAAGACCGGGCTACCCGGCTGATCGTGCTCTATGACGAGCTCGACTTGCCGCTGGGCACGGTGAAGATCAAGGAACGCGGTTCGCCGGCTGGCCATAACGGAGCCCGCAGCATTACCGGGAGCCTTGGTTCGAACGAGTGGTTGCGGATTCGGATCGGAGTTGGCCCGGATCTTCCTGCCGAGGCAATAGCGGCGGGGGCGAAGCGGAGGGGTGGTAAGGATTACCTCCTCGACCCGATGGGCAAGAGAGATTTGGCAGTGCTGGACGAGGTTCTGGACAGGGTGGCAGCAGCAGTCCGGAAGATTGTGGATGATGGGCCGGCAGCTGCGATGAACGAGTTCAACAGAAGTAAGGAATAAGCAGCAAAGATCAGGCAGTAAATGCAGGGCTGGAACCCAGGGTTTCAGCGGAAAGAGTCAAAGATGGATCGTTTGTATGAAGTAATGTTCATTGTCCGTCCGGATGTGGTTGAAGAGGAACTGGACAAGCTGGTTGCAGGCTTTGAAGGCACCGTTACCACTGGCGGCGGCGTCATCAAGAGCACCGAAAAGCTGGGCCGCCGCAAGCTGGCCTACACCGTGCGCAAGTTCAACGACGGCAACTACGTCCTGCTGACCATCGAGGCCAACGGCCCCGTGGTCGCCGAGCTTGAGCGCCGTCTCCGCGTCACTGAGCCTGTGATCAAGTTCATCACCGTGCGCATGGACGAGGAAGAAAAGCGCCTCGCCAAGATCCGCGCCCACCGCGCCTCGCATCAGAAGCGCAGTGCCCAGCCGGTACAGCACGCTCCCGCACCAGTTGCTGCTGCTCCTGTAGCCGCCGCTGAGCCTGTTGCCGCTGCCGCGCCTGTTGCGGAAGCCGAGCCGGTCGAAGCAACTGTCTAGTTTTAGCTGAAATTGCCAGGTCCTTCAATGGAGAATCTGGGTGAAACAAGCTGCAACATGCGTTCCGGAGATTCCGGTGACGCGCACAGAAAAGGAAATACGATGGCTGACGAAATTCAAGCAAAGGCACCGGAGACCGGTGCATCTTCCGGCCCGTCCGGAGAATCCCGTCCTTCCGGCGGCGGTGGGTATCAAGGCAACCGTCCCGCGGGCGCACCCCGTCCTGCCGGCGGTCCTGGCGGACGCGGCAAGTTCTTCCGCCGCAAGAAGGTCTGCAAGTTCTGTACCGAAAAGATCGATGCGATCCCCTACCGCGATGTTCGCCTGCTTCAGGGTTTTGTGGCTGAGCGCGGCAAGATCGTGCCCCGTCGCCTGACCGGCGTCTGCACCACGCACCAGCGTCGCCTTACCCGCGCCATCAAGCAGGCCCGGAATATCGCATTGCTGGCCTTCGCGGCGCGTCACTAGGATTCTCGCGATAGTTTTTTCACGGTAGGAATGATCAGAATTGGCCGATTTTTTAGAAAATCGTCATGCTGCATCGTTCAGGCCATAGTCAAACTATCGTGGTACGGCTCTATAATCTGTCGCGGCGCATACCCCCGATCCTGTCGGAGCTCTAAGAGACAGGACGGAAAGGGTTTAGGGTTGCACCGCTCGCAACACTGGAGAGTTTCAAATGGAAGTCATTCTGAAAGAAGACGTAGCGAATCTTGGCCACCGCGGAGACGTGGTGAAGGTAGCCGAGGGCTACGGCCGCAATTTCCTGCTGCCGCGTAAGCTCGCGCTGCAGGCTACTACATCCAACAAGGCTGTTGTCGAACAGATGAAGGCTTCGGCCGCTCGTCGTTCGGCTTCAGAGAAGCTGGTTGCCGAGTCTCTGGCTGCTCAGCTTGAGCCGCTGGTGCTGACCTTTACCCGCAAGTCGGGCGAGAACGGTCACCTGTTCGGTTCGGTCACCTCTGCCGACATCGCGCACGAGCTCGAAGCGAAGGGCTTTGAAGTGGATCGCCGCAAGATTCAGCTGGTCGAGCCGCTGAAGGCTGTCGGCGAAACTTCGGTTGCCATCAAGCTGCACCGCGAAGTTACGGCGCACGTCAAGGTGACTGTTGCTGCCGAGAACGTGGTCGAAGCGGAAGTCGAAGAGCCTGTAACCGCGTAAGCTTTTCAAACGAGTATTGAACTGAAATGACGGTCTACCCTGCGCTTCGGCGTGGGTGGGCCGTTTTTCATTTCAACACCATTTGCTGACTTAGACGGCGTTATACAAGGGCTAAAGGCTTCTCCCGGTCCGTTCGCAGAGTCGGTACGGCGGCGAGCAGGCTTTGCGTGTAGGGGTTTTGCGGATGGGTCAGGACGGTCTGTGCCGGGCCGGTTTCTAGGATCTGGCCGTGGCGCATGACGGCTACGCGGTCAGCCATCTGGCCTACGACGGCGAGGTCGTGGCTGGTGAAGATCATGGCCAGGCCGGTTTCGCGCTGCAGTGTTTTCAGCAGGTCGAGCACCTGCGCCTGGACGGTGACGTCGAGGGCGGTGGTGGGCTCGTCGGCAATGAGCAACTTCGGTTTGTGGACCAGAGCCATGGCGATGAGGATGCGCTGGCGCTGACCGCCGGAGAACTGGTGCGGATAGTCCCGGAAGCGCCGGGCTGCGTCCGGGATGGCGACGGATTCTAGGGCGGCGATGGCCTGGCGCTTGGCCTCTCCGGCCGATACGTGGCTGTGGGCCTGGATCGCTTCTGTGATCTGGCGGCCGACGGTCATGACCGGGTTGAGCGCGGTCATGGGCTCCTGGAAGATCATGGCGATTTCGCGGCCGCGCAGGACCCGCATGGCCTGGTTTGTTTGGTCTATCAGTTCGCGGCCCTGCCAGCGAATGGAGCCTTCGACGCGCGCCGAAGGTCCGAGCAGGCCGAGTGTGGCGAGTGCGGTGACGCTCTTACCGGAGCCGGATTCGCCGACCAGGCCGAGCACTTCGCCCGGCTCGACATGGAGGCTAACCCCGCGCACCACTTCCTTCGCGCCAGCCTTCGACTCGAACCAGATGCGCAGGTTTTCGATTTCCAAGAGCGGGTTTCCGCCAGCAAGCAATGCCATTGCCTCATGCTACGGCATTTGGTTGAGGCCGACGCGAGGCAAGTCATTCGTGTAGAACCCTGCTCAGGCGCTTACAAACTCTATTTTCTGGAATGGGATCTTTCCCGACGTGACATCGAGGAACGGCTTGCCGTCTTTTACGCCCACTGTTCCGAATCCTGTATTGGTCGACAAGAACGATCGAAAATCCCCAGTCATCACTGGTTTCAAGTAGAGCGTCTTTGACACCGCATCATATCTCGCTCCGCTGAATGCCTGCAGGAGAGCGTAGGAAGACATCGCACGCGCATACCAATGCCCACACTCATACTGGTCAAACGGGTTGCGAATCCGGCCATCGTAACGTGCGGCGCATGTGCGAACAACGTCGAGGCCCTCTTCCACCAGTCCGCTTGCAATCATGTGCGACGCAGCCTGGTACTCGATGCCGGTCCAGACCTCGTTCGAGTAGACAAAGGGCAAGGAGAGCGCTCCGCCCTTTGGCCAGGTGCAGAGCAGAAGTCCACCCTCGGCGCCTAGCGCGAAGCCGGGCCGTTGCGGATCGGCGTGGTGCGAAAGGTCTTTCTTCAGGTTATAGCGATGTACGGCGTGAAGGTGGCTGGCAACTTTTTCCTGATCCAGGACCGGCCCTACGCCGCAGGCCATTGCCAGCCACGCGCCGAGTACGCCGTCCGAAAGACAGCCAGTCCCATATTGATACTTGGGGCCTTCTTTTTCCAGCAACTCGCGTGCTTCCGTTGAATAGCTGCCGCCAAAGTTTCGGAATTCGGCGGGATTCTTTGCGCGCAGATTCTTCCATTCGATCTTCTGAATAAAGTACTCACCGTTAAAAAGCTCCGACTCCATGCGCCTGCGCCCGCTCTCATAGAGAGAGTTGTAGAGAGTTACGTTATCGCCGAGCGCTGTTCCCATCAGGACGGCGGCATAAAGCGCGCCAAGGTAAATGCTGGTGCACATGCCGGTCGGTCCCCAGAACTCAATGTCGTAGGTGTTGTGGTGAGGCTCTTCGATCCACCCTCTGTGCTTGGGATCCCAGGTCTCGATGCAGTAGTCGAGACTCTTCCTCACTTTCGGCCACAGACCGTGCAGCCATTCTGTGTCACCGCTGATGCGCCACTCCCGGTAGATCTTCATGATTCCGCCGAGTTGTCCATCTGCGGCAGCGTGGAAGTGGTTACCGATGGGCCGGATTGGAAGCGCCGCCCTGAATTGCTGGTGTCCCTGCTCATCCTGGTCAGGGCCGAATTCAGTTTCGCGAAGACTCCGCTCAAGTTCGGGAAACAGATGCGGCACAGCTTGCGCGTAGTTCCATACATGCGTACATGACCCAGGACAACTCCCTTCCTCATCTCCCGTGCCCTCCCATGCCCAGAATCTTCCGTCGCTCTGCCGAAGCACTGTGGGAGATTTGAGAATAGACAGGTTGCACGCAACAGCATCGACCACTTCTGGAGGCAGCGTCGAGTCGTAGAAGGTGTTGGTAAATGTCTTTGTTCGGGCGCGCAGGTCCGAGTAGTGGTCGTTCCAATACTTCGCGACAGCTTGGATATTGGGAAACTTATCGGCGTACCATGGCCGATACATGGCATCGCCCGGCTCTATTTTGTATTCATCCGGCGCTCCCTGAGCTCCCACGCGTAGATGGGTCTGCGGCGCATACCAACACATGCGCAAGGCGACCGTACGGTCCTCTTGCGGCGCAAGTCTGAAGGGAACAAATAACGTCGCACCCGGCGAAGGCTGCTCGTCCGGCGCGACCGGAGGCCGGTCAAATGCCGCGCCGCTTGCGACATCCTTCCAGGCCATCGTGAGGGCGTCGTACCAGCCACCCCGGAACCAGCTGTAGTTAACTTTCGAGCCGGGTTCGTTCGTCGTCACGGCAAAAGCTGCTTCCTCCCATGGCTTTGCTTGCGTTCCACCGCTCCAAAGAATGAAGCCTCCTTCGAGTTTGCGAACCGCTTGAGGGTAGTCCGCTGGGGAATAGGGCGGTACGAGAAAATTCTTGGCGTTGAAGGAGAAAACAGCGTCGACGGTCTCGTTGGTAGGATTCGTGAAGCGATATTCCAATGCGATCACAGGAAGGCTGGAGTTGTTTGCGTCGCCTGGGGTGAAGGGACTCCAGCCAGTGAGTTCTACCTTGACCGGCATATCTGGATCGCTCAGCGATACAGTTCCAAAAGGAAAGCGGGCGGTAAAGCTTGCATTCTTGAAGCGGGGAAATCCGTAGGTGTGTTCTCCTTCACCCAACCCGCTGTTCGGCATGCCAAAGATCTTCCAACCTGGGACCGGTCCTTCCAGTACGCGAGCTGCGGCTTTGGGACCGCGCACGGCCACTGCGGCGAAGACGCAAGGTTCATTGAAGATGTCCGGCCGATTGCGAATAGAGACATTCGAGAGTGCGCCGGTTCCCTCAAGGCAAATCATTCCAGCGCCGATTCCCCCCAGAGGATAAGCGACCCGAGACAGGCTCTCATTCTCGTACCTGGTTGATCCTCCTGCATGGGAGGCAGGATTTCTGAGGGCGGAGTCTGACCCTCCCCGTTCTGCAGCTGCCAGAAGATGAGCGTTACTTCCTACCCCGGCTACGCCAGCGACCTGGATCCCGGCCTTGAGAAAGTCTCTACGATTCCAGCCATCCTGCTTCATTCCAAGACTCCAGAAGGTGAGTCGAAAACACCAAAATTTGCGACGCTTCACTCTAGCATGCGAATCAACGTGATTTTGCCTGTTGCTGGGATAGCATCATTCCTATATGGCTAGATCTCGGAGTCCGGAGAAAAGGCAGGCTCTTTTGCAGTCGGCGGTGCGCGCGATTGCTGACACTGGCCTCGGCGCTTCTACTGCCAGCATTGCCAAGGGTGCGGGGCTGGCTGAGGGGACGATGTTCACGTACTTCTCTTCCAAAGAAGAGTTGTTCAACGAGCTTTATGTCGAGTTGAAGAGTGATGTGTACCGGCGGATTCATGCGGGTTTTCCGCATGAGGCCGGGTTGCGAGAGCGGGTGCGGCATGTGTGGACGGAGTACCTTCGCTGGGCGATGGAAAAGCCGGAAGAGCGTAGGGTTTCGGTGCTCCTGAATCTTTCTCCGATCATTTCTGCCGCAACCCGCGAACGGATCGGCGCGGAACGTGGGGAAGTCACGCAGGCGATTGATGAGCTTGGAGAACGGGGCGCGTTCAAGGAACTGCCGCGGGGATTCGCTTCCTCTGCGATGACGGCGATGCAGGAGGCTGTGATGGACATGGCAGCAAGGAAGCCTCGGCAGAGATCGAAGTTGGTGGAGCAGGCATTTGAGGCATTCTGGCGGATGGCCAAATAAGCCGGTCTCTTCATCTGAAATAAATGAGCAACTACTCGCTCATTTATCGAATCTATTCCACAGGAGGCCAGAGAGATGGCTAAAGTTTGGTTGATTACAGGGAGTGGCAATGGTCTGGGGCGCGATATTGCTGGGGCTGCCCTGGCGGTTGGAGACAGCGTCGTCGCAGGAGCCCGGCGTCTGGAGGAGTTGGATTCGCTCGTGGAGCGGTATGGGGAGCGCGTGACGCCTGTGAAGCTGGACGTCCGCGAGGAAGCGGCTGCGAAGGCCGCTGTGCAAACTGCTGTGGACAAATATGGCCGGCTGGATGTGCTGGTGAACAACGCCGGCTATGGATACTTCGCTCCCTTTGAGCAGATGACTTCGGAGCAGTTTCGCGATGTGGTGGAGACGTGCTTGTTCGGTGTGGTGTATACGACGCATGCTGCGCTGCCGGTGATGCGCGAGCAGAAGAGCGGGCACATCTTCCAGATATCGTCGGTGGGCGGACGGATTGCGATGCCGGGCAACTCGCCCTACCACGCGGCGAAGTGGGCTGTGGGCGGCTTCAGCGATTCGGTTGCCGCAGAGGTGGCACCCTTTGGAGTGAAAGTGTGCACGCTGGAGCCGGGAGGTATTCGGACGAATTGGGCGCAGCGGGCAGGTGAGGGTTCGCCGGAAGTGCTTCCGGAGTACGAAGAGTCGGTCGGCGCGATCTACAAGCTGCTTGCTTCGATTCGCGGCAACGCAGAGGGCGATCCGAAACGAATCGCCGATGTGATTGTGCGGCTGGCGAATGCGCAGGACGTGCCAAAGCGCCTGATTCTGGGCAAGGATGCCGAGATGCGCGTCAAGAACGTCGAGGCGGCACGAGCAGCGGAGGCGGCGAAGTTCCGCGAGTTCACGCTATCGACGGTGTTTCCGGACACGCCGGTGATTCCGGGCCTGCTGAACCACTAGGAATCGAGCCGGGCGCGAACCGTCCGGCTCACTTGCCTGCTTCTCGCGGTTCAGGAGCCCAGATTAGGGCTGCCAGGTTTCTGAATTCGCTTTTCTCAGGACTATCCGCTATGCATTACAATCGAAGGAGCGAATGACGACTGGCAATCCCCATTTGGGTCCCCGTTTCCAGTGGCGCGCAAATTCATAGCCGGAGATTTGCCGATTTGTCACTGCACCTGCCTAATTTTCTTCGCTCGCTCGCCACTTCCCGCAAACTCGCCGCGCTTTCGATGATCGCTCTTTTGGGCGTGATCGTACCTACAGCCAGCGCCCGCAAGACCGCAGCCCACAGGCATCCAAGGCTACACGCCATCGCGCACGCTTTTGCCAGCGTAGCGCTGCCGGGCGTAGGCCTGCTGCCCGAAGATGAAGGCGATCTGCCAGCTGACGGTCAGAAGTATGAGCTGAAACTGGCCCACGGCCATACCGGCGAAATGGTCGATGTGGTCTATCGGATTGGCGACACGTATATCCCCGCGGCACTGACGCAGCTGAATAATTTCCTCCGCGACAGCCACAATGAAGAGGTTAGCGAGTATGATCCGCGCACCTTCGATGTGCTGCACACCATGCTGGCCAAGCTGGGCAAATCCAACGGCGTGATCGATGTTCTCTCAGGCTATCGCTCGCAGGAAACCAATGACGAGTTGCGCGAGAGCGGCAAGACCAATGCCGCGGAACATTCGCAGCACATCGTTGCCAAGGCTGTCGATCTCCGTGTTGATGGCGTTCCGGCGCCGCTGCTGCGCGATGCAGCAAAGTCGCTGGAAGCTGGCGGAGTGGGCTACTACCCGGCAAGCCAGTTTGTCCACGTGGACGTAGGCCCAGTCCGGGAGTGGACGTACAGTCCTCACTCCCACCACAGGCATGCGGGACGCTCCAGACATGGCAAACGGGCGAGACGCAGCTAACAGATTCGCTCCACCCCGTACCATCCATTGCATGCGCTTAGTCTCGATTTGACGAACGCTTTCCAGCTTGCATGAGCCGCTTCATCGGAGCGATCCTCCCGTAAGATTGCTGCATGATGGGTACGCTGGGATTCACGGAGCCGGGGCTATGACGGACATCAAGGCAATTGAGCTGCTGTTCTTGCTTCTGCTGATGTTCATCATTGCGTTTGGGCAACTGGCGCGCCGGATTGGTACTCCCTATCCGATCGTGATGATTATTGGCGGCCTGCTGATCGGACTGGTGCCGGGAATTCCCCGGATCGCACTCGATCCAGATCTGATCTTCCTGGTGGTGCTGCCGCCGCTGCTTTACTCCTCTGCGTGGACCACTTCGTGGCGGGATTTCCGGCTCAATCTGACAACAATTCTCTTCCTGGCGTTCGGGCTGGTTATTTTCACGGTCCTGGGCGTTGGATTACTGGCGCCAAAGGTCCTGGCGGGATTCGACTGGCGGCTGGGCCTTGTGCTGGGCGCAGTGGTGGCTCCGACGGACGCGATCGCCGCTACCTCGATTGCGAAGAAGATTGGGCTGCCCAGCCGGATCGTGGACGTGCTGGAGGGCGAGAGCCTCATCAATGATGCCACCGGCCTGTTGGCACTGCAGTTTGCGATTGCGCTTGTGTTCAGCGGCACCATTCCAACGGTCGCGCATGGGGCGTTCACCCTGGCGTGGTTGACGATTGGCGGGGTGGCTATCGGACTCCTGGTGGGGTGGATCGTTTACGTGCTGGAGCGCTGGATCGACGATGGTCCGATCGAGATTGCATTAAGCATTCTGGTGCCGTATGCGGCCTATTTCCTTGCAGACGCGGCGCATGCTTCGGGTGTGCTGGCCGTGGTGGCTTGCGGGCTGTTCCTCACGCGACGGAGCGCACACATGTTCTCGCCACAGGCGCGGATTCAGGTGTGGTCATTCTGGCAGTCGTTCACGTTTGTGCTGAATGGGCTGGTGTTTGTGCTGATCGGGCTGCAGTTGCCGCTGATTCTGGCGTCGATTCGCGGCTTGAGCCTGGGCAAGATGATGGTGGATGGGCTGGTCTTTAGCCTTGTGCTGATCGTGTTGCGGCTGGTGTGGGTGTTTCCGGGATCGTGGCTGGCGAACTATGTACGCTGCAAGATGAGCCACACGCGGGAGAAACCGCCCAAGCCGCGCGAAGTTTTTGTGGTGGGCTGGACTGGAATGCGCGGGGTCGTTTCGCTGGCAGCAGCATTGGCGCTGCCCACGGTGCTTGAGGATGGGAGCGCGTTTCCGCAACGTAATTTCATTGTTTTCCTCACGTTCTGCGTGATCCTGGTGACGCTGGTGTTGCAGGGAGTGACGCTTGCTCCACTGGTTCGCCTGCTTGGGTTGGAGGGTGCCGATGGCCCTGACTGCGAGGAGCAGGAGGCGCGGCGAATCGTACTGACAGCGGCGCTGGAGCACCTGCGGACGATCAAGGCGGAGCGGCATGAGGTCGCCGATGAGATCTTCGACGACCTGATTGGGCACTACCAACACCGGCTGGCCGGGCTGGTTCCGAGCGAGGCGGACCCGGAACATGTCTCGAACCACTACAGTTTCCAGGAGATTTCGAGGGAGACGACGCGGGTGGAGCGGGAAACTGCAGTCCGGCTGCGGAACGAGGGCCGGATCAATGACCAGGTGCTCAGGAAGATTGAGCGCGAACTGGATCTGAATGAGTCGCGGTATGCGGATTCGGTGGGCGACTAAACGGCAATGCTTCCACTTTTTAGGCAATCTTGGGATGCGGAGTGAGTGCCGAACGACCCGATTTTCAGCTGCAAAAGGCCTTTTGCGCGATTCCACGAGTGCAGTTGATGAAGCCGCTGCGGTTGACTTCTGCAACAGGTGATGCTAATTCTTAGAGTGAATTGACATGTTGACCCAGAACCCAATTCTGATGCCGCTCGATGCCTCGCCTCTCCAGCGAGACGCACGAATGTGTTGTTGTCGACTCATATAAATTCGCCCCTCCCAACGTTCCCAGCACTCCAGTATCATCGCCGTAATTCCATCATTCGTTCTGCACAGTGAACTTTCGCCTGTGTCTTAGTTGTATGGATATTCCGCGCGACCCAACTTGCCAGTCCACTTTCGCTGACGGCATAGGGATTCGTCTTGAGACGCAGAGATTCACATCCAAAGAGGCTTGGTGGCACCCCCGTTGCTACGTCGCTAGGTGAGGAGATCAGAACTCGCCAGGCGAGGCTGCGGCATCTGCTTGCTCTCGCCTTGATCGCTGTGTCGGGATCATTTGGAATTGCCCAGAGTCAGCAAAGCAGGACAGGGGCAACGCCTGTTACCAAACCGGCTAGGATCGACGCAGCTGCCCTGGCGGATCGATATTGCGTGAGTTGCCACAGCGATGATGCGCGTCGCGGCGGCCTTTCCCTGGAGAGCTTTGATCTCGCACATCCAGAGAAATCACCCGAGACAGCTGAAAAGATCATCCGCAAACTACGCGCAGGCATGATGCCACCGCCGGGGCGGCAGCGTCCTTCGAATGAAGAGCTGAACGCATTCGCAGCATCGATTGAGAGCCGTGTGGACACGGCTGCGGCGGCTCATCCTTACGCGGGCTTCATGCCCTTGCATAGGCTGAATCGCATCGAGTATGCAAATTCGATCAAAGCTCTGCTGGATCTCGATGTGGATACAACCTCGTTATTGCCAGCCGACGATCTGAGCCACGGCTTTAACAATATGGCCGATGTGCTGACGGTCTCTCCCGCGCTGCTTGAAGCGTATGTCGCGGCTGCGGGTAAGATCAGCCGCGCCGCGATTGGCGATCCGAAAGCATCACCCGTGATGGCCACGTACATGATTCCGCGGGTAGTCTCGCAGACGCGCCGCGTGGATGGAACACCCTTCGGTACACGTGGCGGGGCGGCTATCGTTCATAACTTTCCAGCGGACGGGGAGTACACATTCAAGATCGCGTTCTACACGCATCAGCAGGGATATCTCTTTGGACAGACGCAGGCCAAAGGGCAGCAGTTGGAAATTGCTGTAGACGGGGAGCGGGTGGCCCTGGTGGATGTCGATCCGAAGTTCAAGGATACGGATAATCTGCATACCGCGCCCATTCGAATCAAGGCCGGACAGCGAGTTGTGTCGGCTGCTTTCATTAACAAATTCGACGGGCCCGTTCAGGATGAAGTGCAGCCTTTCGAACAAAGCCTGCTCGATGTGAATGTAGCGAATCTGCCTGGACTGACAACACTGGTTCATCTGCGCGGCCTTTCCATCATTGGGCCAAATAACGTTACGGGTGTTTCCGAAACACCGAGCCGCGACAAGGTCTTTGTGGTCTATCCTGCGCGTCCTGCGGATGAGCCCGCTGCAGCGAGGGTTATCGTAACCAATCTCGTGAAGCGCGCCTATCGTAAGCCCGCGGCTAAGGTCGATATCGACCGCGCGTTGCACTACTATGCCCAACGCCGCGAGGATGGCGCGGGGTTTGATGAAGGCATTCGTGCAGCCCTTGAGTCGATCATTGCAAATCCGCAGTTTATCTTCCGTTTCGAACAGCTCCCCGCGGGCAGGCAGCCTGGCGGCAACTATCGCATTCACGATCTCGAACTTGCCTCGCGGCTGGCCTTCTTCCTGTGGAGCGCACCTCCGGACGATCAACTCATTCGTATGGCTAACTCGGGCAATCTACATCAGAAAGCGGTGCTTGAACGTGAGACTCGGCGTATGCTTGCTGACAGCCGGTCGAGCACCCTGGCTACCAACTTCGCGGTGCAGTGGTTGAATCTGAAGAACCTCGACGATGTTCTTCCCGACCCGTATCAGTTTCCGAATTTCGATAAGAACCTTGCGCAGTCCATGCGCCATGAGACCGAGCTTCTCTTCAGCGACGTGATGCGCGGCGATCACGATGTGCTGGATCTGCTGACAGCCAATTACACCTTCGTGGATGAAAAGCTGGCGAAGCACTACGGCATTCCCAATGTGTACGGCAATCGCTTTCGTCGCGTGGAGATCACAGACGACAATCGTCGCGGCCTGCTAGGGCAGGCGAGCATTCTTACGCTCACCTCAACGGCCAATCGCACAGCGCCGGTCACGCGCGGCAAATGGGTGATGCAGGTGTTGCTCGGGAGTGCGCCGCCGCCGCCGCCGCCGAATATTCCTGCGCTGGCAGAGGCTTCAGAAATCCTCACACCACAAAGCGTCCGGCAACGCATGGAAGAGCATCGTAAGAATCCTGCATGCGCAAGCTGCCATCGGGTGATTGATCCGATCGGCTTTTCGCTCGAAAACTATGACCCCACGGGGGCATGGCGCAACAGCGATACGGGCATCAAGATCGATACAACGGGCACACTGTTTGACGGAACGCCGCTCAAGAGTCCCGCTGATCTGCGGAACGGGATACTCAAGCATCGCGAGGCATTCCTGAGAGCATTCGCCGAGAATCTGTACGCCTATGGACTTGGGCGCATTCCCGACTATCGCGATCTGCCGCAGGTGCGTTCGATCGTTGACCGTGCAGAGAAGCGGAACAATCGTTTCTCGGAATATGTGCTTGGCATCGTAGAAAGCCCCGCATTCACCGAGCGCAGTGTGCCAGCAGACAAGGATCATCTGCAGCCGGCGAAGCCATTGCTCAAGGCCGATGTAGAGGTGCAGCTACATGAGCATGCGGTGCTTTCCGCAAAGCCATTGCATGTCGACGGGGGCGCTCGATGATCTCCAACTCGATGATCTCTATCTGTCGCTCCTCGTGTCGATATATGTGCATGCCTATGCGCATGAAGCACATGCGTGCCTGTTGTTGTCGCTAGCGGCCGCTCTCCGGAATCAGATCGATACCTCACTTAACAATTTCTTCTTACCGCGCTGCCAGGTGTAGCGCATTCACCATCGCTGGAGGTTGTCGTGTTCATCACTGGGAAGCATCTATCACGTAGGTCAGTGTTGCGAGGTCTGGGAGTGACATTGGGATTACCGTTGCTCGAGGCCATGTCCCCGGCGATGGCGCAATCCCCTGCTGCGAACACCAAGACCCGGCTGGCCTGCCTGGAGATTGTGCATGGCGCTGCCGGAAGCACGATGGATGGCACGGGCAAGCACTATTGGTCGCCAGTGAAAGAGGGGCGCGACTTCGAATTTACGCAGACGCTCGAACCTCTCTCCAAGCTGCGGGACTATCTCACGATCATTACGGGGACCGATCTGAATGCTGCAGGAGCTTTTGATCCTCACGAGGAGGGTGGCGATCATTTTCGTTCAAGTGCGGCGTACTTAACTGCATCGCATCCGAAGATGACCGAGGGCTCTGACATTCATGCCGGAACGTCCATCGATCAACTCTATGCGCAGCGATTTGGCCAGCAGAGTCCTCTTCCTTCTCTGCAACTCTGCATCGAAGATGTGGATTCAACCGGTGCCTGCGCGTACGGATACGCATGCGTCTACTCGGACACGATCAGCTGGGCATCGCCCACCGAGCCGCTGCCTATGGTGCGTGATCCGCGTGTAGCCTTTGAGCGGCTCTTTGGCGATGGTGCTACAGCGAAGGAACGTGCCGAAAGGCGAACGCTCGACCGCAGCATTCTTGATGGCATCCTGTCGGACGTGTCGCGCTTGTCGGGTTCGCTGGCTACGCCAGACAAGGTTCGTCTCGACGAGTATCTCACCGGTGTTCGTGAGCTAGAACGGCGTATACAGAATGTCGAGCGTTACAACAAGCAGCAAGGGGCCGCAGCATTGCCCACGGCGCCTGTCGGTGTGCCTGAGTCCTACGAGGATCATGTGAAGTTGATGTTCGATCTTCAGGTGCTTGCGTTCATGACCGATGTCACGCGAGTTTCTTCGTTCAAGCTCAGCCGCGACGTGAGTCAGCGAGTCTTCACTGAAGCAGGGGTGACGACACCGTTCCACTCCGCTTCGCACCATGGAGAGAGTCCGGCAAAGATTGCTGAATACGCCAAGATTAATCGCTACCACGTCACGCTCCTTGCGTATTTCCTGGACAAGCTCAAGAACACACCGGACGGTGACGGCAATCTGCTGGATCACTCCGTTGTGCTTTACGGCAGTCCGATGGGTGATTCCAATGTGCACAACCACAAGCGCGTCCCACTGCTGTTGGCTGGACACGCGAATGGTGCCTTCAAGGGCAATCTTCATCTCAAGACAGCCGATGGGACGCCAACGGCGAATGCATACCTGACGCTGATGCGGAGGCTTGGTCTTGACGTATCGAGTATCGGAGACAGCACTGGCGAACTGGCGATATGACCATCCGGTCTTGACGAGGAATACAGATGAGTAGAGTAATCACAATTTCGGCAACTGCGATTATGGCGCTGACACTTGCGACAGGAGCCACTGCCCACGGCAGCAAGGCTTCCGATGACGTGCCTGTTCACAAAGCGTCCGCGTCAGGAAAGACAAGTGCTTCCGGGAAGGCCAAGCTCGAGGCTGAATTGCTGCAGGCCGCACAGCAGGATGATTCATCGCGCGTGCTGCAATTGCTGCAGAAGCATGTGTCTCCAGATGCGGCTTCCGGCGATGGAACAACAGCGTTGCACTGGGCTGCGTATAACGACGACGTAACACTGGTGAAGGCGCTGTTGAAAGCTGGAGCGAAGGTCGACCCCCGCACACGCCTTCGTGCCTTGACGCCGTTGCACATGGCCGCTGAAAGCGGTGATGCAACGCTGCTCGAAGCACTCATCCAAGGTGGCGCGCAGGTTGATGCACGCAATGAATCCGGCACGACAGCATTGATGATTGCGTCTGCTTCTGGAAGCACTCAGGCAGTGGAGACTCTGCTCACTCACGGAGCTGACGTGAATGCGCGCGAGAAGACTTATGGTGAAACTGCCCTCTTCTTTGCAGCCTCACGGAATCGAGCGGAGGTCGTCCGGCTGTTGCTGGTCAAGGGCGCAGATCCGAAGGCCAAGACCACTATCACCAAGCTTGAACGAGTCACTCTAGGCGTGAACGGTGAAGTGCTGGACAGCAAGAAGCCCTCGCCGAATGTGGAGAAAGCCGGTGGTAGCAAGGCTGAGGCACCCACGAACTCCAAGCCTGCCGGGGACACCAAGGAAGAGGCGGATGGAAAGGCCCCTGCCAAGCCTGACGACAAGACGAAAGATGCCTATGGCTTTACTGCCGCGGACAGAAAGAAGCGCGTCTATGGCACACAGCAGATCGGCGGCATGACAGCACTCTTGACCGCCGCGCGTGATGGGCAGCAGGCCGCTGTCGACGCGTTGCTCGATGCTCATGATGATGTGAATCAAGTCAGCGATACAGATCATGCAACACCGTTGATTCTGGCCTTGATTAATGGTCACTATGATCTCGCCAGTTTTCTACTCGATCGTGGCGCTAATCCGAAGCTGGCAACAAGCGACGGTGTCGCTCCTTTGTATGCGCTCATCGATGTACAGTGGGCTCCACATACCTGGTATCCACAACCGGTGATCAGCAATGAGCACATCGGCTACCTGGATCTCGCTTCGAAGCTGTTGGAGCATGGAGCGGACCCCAATGCAAAGATAGGCAAGAAGCTCTGGTTCCGTGTCTTCGCAAACGATGAGACATGGTTCGATGTTGAAGGTGCGACCCCGTTTCTTCGTGCAGCCGTAGCGGGCGATCTGGCAGCCATCAAACTTCTGGCAGCCCACGGCGCCGATCCGAACACAGCGACTGCCAGCGGTGATACGCCACTCATGGCAGCTGCCGGCATAGGATGGGCTGCTTACTGGACTTCGAATGCCCCCTATGCGCGCCTGGATGTGGTCAAGTTCTGCCTTGACCATGGCGCTCAGCTCAACGCCAAAGATGCCAAAGGCTATACGGCTCTGCATGGCGCAGCCTTTCGCGGCGATAACGAGATGGTGAAATACCTGATCGCGCAAGACGCAGACGTCCATGCAAAGACCAAAGATGGCGACTCCGTGGCGGATGTGGCTAACGGTCTTTTCGAGCATGCAATGGTGCATCTCGATACGGTTGCGCTTCTTGAGCAGTCGGGCAGCAGCAATGCACATAACTGCCGGTCGAATGAATGCGTTGTCCCGGCCAAAGAAGACAAGGCCGCCGTAGCTGGCGCAGGCAAGAAGCCAGAAGTACCCGCGAAAGACGGAGAACAGAAACCTTCACCCGCTCACTCTGCTCCCACGGAGAAGGTTGTGAGCAGCATATCCCCAACGGAGAGTAAGCAGAAATGATGAGCATGCAACGATGTTGTCGCCTCTATGAGGCAGGCCAGTGCAACTGCAGGATGACCGTCGGATTGGAAAGACAGTCACCAAGACAAGATTCAGCGCGCTTCTCACGTCAAGAGGCGTCTACCAGAAAGGAATCACCGCATCATGCTACGTCGCAAGCTCACCCTCGCACTTCTTCTCTTCATTGCTCTGACCCACACAGGTTGGTCGCAGAGCATTTCTGCCACACTGCACGGCACGGTCACTGACAGCACTGGATCGCAGGTGTCGGGCGCTACAGTTGTTGTGCTGAACGACGGCACAGGCACAATTCGCACGACCACGACGAACAGCACTGGTGACTATGTCGTGCTGCAGTTGCCCCCAGCTACCTACACCGTCACCATCTCTCAGGCTGGCTTTCAGCCAAGCAAATTTACCCACATCATTCTCGATGCAAATCAGCAAGCGCGCGTGGATGCAACGCTTGGCGTTGGCGCGGTGGCGCAGCAGATTGAGGTCAATTCGACGGCGATCCTTCTGCAATCCGAGGACTCCGTCAACGGCTCTCTGCTAGATGGTGCGAAGCTCAAGGAACTGCCGACCAACAGCCGCAACTTCTGGCAGGTCGCGCAATTAAATCCGAACGTGAGTCCCACGCCTGCCGGGGACAGTCTTGCCAACCGCGGTGGATTCGTGGTCGCCGGTATCCCCTCCGCGAATAACAACTATCTACTCGACGGCTCCGACGACAACGACTGGACAACCGGCCAGCCGACAGTGCGTCCGTCGCTCGATGCTATCCAGGAATTCCGCATTCTCACCGGTGGAGCGTCTGCGGAATTCGGACGCCGCAATGGCGGACAGATTATCCTGACCACGCGCTCAGGAACCAATGATTTCCATGGAGGAGCTTTCCTCTTCTATCGCAACGGTAAGTGGAACGCGCCCCAGTACAACTTCAACTATGTTCCTGGCGCTTCCGCAACGGCTCCTGCTGGCCAGACCAAACTGTTTGGTGGATCCTTCGGCGGACCGATACACAAGGGCAAGACGTTTTTCTTTGCGACCTATGAAGGGACGCGGCTCTCTGCTGATCCTGCGGTTACCGGCACGACTCCGCTTGATGCATGGAAGGGCGGGAGCTATTCCTCCGATGGCAATGCGCAGTTCAGTACGCCGATCATTGATCCAACTACAGGAGAGCCTTTTGCGACCAACGCCGCAGGTCTCTATGAGATTCCCAGTGATCGCATCTCTCCTGCTTCTCAACTATTGCTGAAATACTTTCCTACGGCGAATACGCAGACGGGCTCGGTCGGTACGTTTGCCAATCACAAACCCAACACTCAGCAGGAGGATCAGGGCACGTTTCGCGTCGACCAGGCACTTACGTCGAAAGACAATCTGAACGGTATCTACACCCTACTGGATGGATTTGATACTGGCACTATCGGCGACCTCGTGGTTGCTAACTCTATCGTTCCCGGCTTCGGTGGAGCGGGACCACATATCTATCAGCATGGGTCAATCTCCGAGCAGCATACATTCAGCCCAACACTCTTGAACGAAGTTCGTATCGGGTTTAACCGCATGGATGCCGGTTACGGTAACCAGGACGCTTCTCAAGGCAACGTTGTGGGAGCACTTGGTTTGCCGCAGGGAGGCAACTACATGGAGCCTGCTACCAGCGGCAATCTTGGTGTGCCGAGCATTGTGATCGCAGGTATCAGCTCAATCGGTACTGCCAATAATCCGCAGTGGCGTGGCGATAACACGGTCCAACTCTCGGATGGCCTCACCATCGTGCGCGGCAGCCACACATTGAAGGCTGGCCTGGATATTCTGGACTTCTTCAAGCACTCCTTCTTCGTATCAACGGGCCGTGGCACGTTCACCTTCAACGGACAATATACGGGTGGCCAGGGCAACGTTCAGAATGAGTTTGCGGATTTCCTCCTTGGCTATATCCAGTCCGACAGCTACGGCAACGGCAACGAGAATCAGTACCCCACCCAGCACAGCGGAGCCCTCTATGTACAGGACGAGTGGAAGGCAACGCGGTCCCTTACGCTTAACTACGGTCTTCGCTGGGAGTATCTTGGGCCGGTACGTGAAGCCTACAATCTAATCAACCACTTTGACCAGACGGCCAACCAGATCGTTACCGGCCAGGGGCAGGTTTACGCGCTGAACAACAGGACCGGCATCCTGGAGCAGACAGGTACTTCACCTTCCTATCGCGACAACTATGCGGCTCGCTATAACGACTTCGCACCGCGCTTCGGGTTTGCTTATCGCGTCTTTGGCCGTGAAGATACCGTGGTACGTGGTGGTTTTGGCACGTTCTTTGGTATTCCGGCGATCCAGACATGGAACTCGGCGAACGGCCTCGGTGCACCGTTCCTGCTCTCGAAGTCTTATACCGGGCCCACGCCTTCGAAGACCACCGGTATCACCACCAATCCTTATCTTTGGGGTGCGACGGCTTTTGGTACATCGACCAATCAAACGCCCAATGCCATCTCGGTCACAACGATCAATCCTCACCAACGGTCTCTCTACACCAATCAGTGGAGCTTCGGTATTCAGCATACGTTTGGCAATGCTGCGATCGTCGAAGTTACGTACGAGGCATCACACACGTATCACAACGTAAGCACACAGAACATCAATCTTCCAAGTCTACAAACTCGCATTAATAATCCTGCAGTGAGCACTTCTGTGAACGCGCTGCGCCCATTCAACTCAATCGGAACGGATTCAAAGTGGAGCTCGATCAACTACCTCAGCGATGGCTTTGCGTCGAACTACAATAGCCTTCTGCTGCGTGCCGAGCGCCGTTTCAAGAATGGATTGAACTTCCAGTCGTATCTCGTCTATGCCAAGTCGCTCGAGGTAAGCAGTCTTCAGAACCCGTATGACTTCGCCTCGAACTACGGACCATCGGCATACGATCAGAAGTTCCGTTCGGTAACCACTGGCATTTATACGCTTCCCTTTGGCCCAGGTAGGAAGTGGCTGAATACTCCAAACCCGATCGTCAAGTATGCAGTTGCGGGATGGCAGTTATCGCCCGTCGTGACTTTTCAGAGTGGGCGTCCCATCAACACAAGCACGAGCGACACCTATGCTTCCTACACGGGAACCTCGGATCGAGCGTTCATAGTTGCCGGTGTGAGCCCGACTGCGAAGGTTGACGGGAACACGGGCCAGCGGACACATACTCCACATGATTGGTTCAATACCGCAGCGTTTCGTTCCAATGATCCAGCCAATGGAGATCTCTACAAGAACGTTGCATCCTCCACGTCCACGACGCCTTACGTCTACAACTACGGCACGGCTGGATTCGATAACATTCGTGGCCCTGGCTTGCAGGACGTGGATATCAGCCTGATCAAGCAGGTCGCAATCAACGATCACCACACGGTTGAGGTTCGGGCCGAATTCTTCAATGTGCTCAATCACCCCAACTTCTCTAACCCTACGGCAAACTATGGCGGTTCGACGGGCACAGGCATCACGCCCGGCAGCACGGCTGTGATTACGTCGACGGTGAACTCAAGCGTTCCGACAGCTACCGGGGGACCTCGGCAAATTCAACTTGCCATTCGGTACTCCTTCTAGCACTGATCACTCCCACCCTGGCGCCAGTGCAGGAATATCCTGGCTGGCACCAGGGTGAGACTCATCCAGAAAAAGACATAGAGGCCTCGAAATGAAACATCTCACATTCGCGAATACGCGACGAACCGTTCGCCTTGCGGCTGGAATCGCCACTGTACTGTTGGGCTTGGGCGCGGGGCTTGCCAATGCGGCAGACCACAAGGTCAGCAGGAAGTCGCAGGATCTCCCCGCTCCGCAGGATCAGCCAGTCGTCGATATCGAGTTGCTGACGTGGCCAGAGATTTACAAGGCCATCCATGAGCAAGGCAAGACTACGGCGATCATCTTTGATGGCGGTACCGAGCAGCGTGGACCACAAGGAGTCACCGGCGCTCACACTTTCATTGCGCACGCGACAGCGGACGCCATCGCAAGAAAACTTGGCAACGCACTGGTCGCTCCGGTCATCCCATACTCTATCAACCGCGCGAACGCGGAATTACCTGGAACCATCGGTCTTTCCAGTTCCGTGTTCGCAGAACTGAATGAGCAGGTAGCGGAGCAGCTGATTGCAAACGGCTTCAGCAACGTTGTACTCATTGGCGACCATGGTGGAGGACAGAAGGAGATCAAGGAAGTGGCTGCGAAGCTCGATGCCAAGTATGCAGGCAAGGGGATTCGCGTGATTTATTCCGATGGACCTTACACCAAGGCCAATGATGACTTCTTTGCATGGCTAGACAAGAACGGTTACCCGCCCAGCACGCATGCGGGTATCCCGGATACTTCTGAGATGCTGTATCTCGAAGGCGATCAGCCCTGGATTCGCAAGGAGCTGTTGCCCACTGCACTGGGTGACGCACCACGCAAGCCAGGCCAGGCTCCCGATCCCAATGTGAAGCTGATCCACAACGGTATCAGCGGAGATGCGAGGCGCTCTTCTTATGAACTTGGGAAGCGTTTCATCGATTTGAAAATCCAATATGGAGTGGAGCAGATACAGGAATTGCTGAAGACGCCCGCGCCTGCTGTCAGCCAGTGAAAATAGATCGCCAGGGCTATCCTGATCGGTAGCGTTGGCGCGATACCATGTTCTTGTTTCATGCATTCGTTCCTATCGAATTGAAGAGGTAAATCAGCCGTGAGCACAGCTACTATCGAGTCGAAGCAGCAAGAGACACATGCCGGGAAAGACCAGGCCATCGCATTTTTTTACGAGCATCCGCAGTGGTTCAACCCGATCTTCGCGGAGCTTGAGCGTCGGGGAGTGGGCTTCGACAAGATCTATGCGCCCGAGCACTTCTATGCGGCCGGAGAGGTTGAGCCAAAGTTTCGCGTGCTGTTCAACCGCATGAGCCCTTCTGCGGATCGCCGCGAGCATGGATCAGCGCTCTTCCACACCCTCGCATGGCTTGGACAACTGGAGCTGCAGGGTGTACGCGTACTGAACGGAACAACTGCGTTCCGCTATGAGCTATCGAAGGCGCTTCAGCTTTCTCTTCTCGCATCCCTCGGTATTCCCTATCCCAAGTCGCGAGTGATTCATGATGCTCGTCATGCTGTCGCTGCGGCAGAAGGACTTCGCTATCCGGTCGTAGTGAAGCCTAATGTCGGTGGGAGCGGCGCAGGTATCGTTCGTTTTGATACGCCCGAGGCCCTGCAGGCCGCGATCGATGCAGGAACGCTTGAGCTGGGCTTCGATCATATCGGTCTCGTGCAGGAGTTCATCCCGGCTCGCGGCGGCCACATCACCCGCGTAGAAACGCTCGGTGGAAAATATCTTTACGCGATCAATGTCTATCTCACTGGAGAAACATTTGATCTTTGCCCTGCTGATATCTGCCAGACCGCGCGTGGTGAGAGCCTTGCCAATGCCTGCGTCATTGAAGGAGCCAAGGCGGGCCTCAAGGTTGAAGGTTATACGCCCCCAGCAGAAGTCATCGAAGCCATTGAGCGCATCGTTGGCGCAGCGAAGATCGACGTGGGCGGCATCGAGTATATCATCGACGACCGCGACGGCCAGATCTACTACTACGACGTCAATGCTCTTTCAAACTTCGTCGCAGATGCGCAGCGCGTTATTGGCTTCAATCCATTTGAGAACCTTGCCGACTATCTTGAAGCGGAGATTGCCAATGCCCAACGGTAGGCTTCGCTACGGATACTGGATGCCCGTGTTTGGCGGGTGGCTGCGCAACGTGGAAGATGAGCAGATGCAAGCGGACTGGGCTTACGTCAGCAAGCTTGCACGGCGTAGCGAGGAGATCGGTTTTGATCTCTCCCTGATCGCTGAACTCAATCTCAATGACATCAAAGGAGTCGGCGCGCCCAGCCTTGATGCTTGGTCTACTTCAGCTGCGCTCGCCGCGATCACCCAACGCCTGGAGCTTATGGTCGCGGTGCGGCCGACGTTTCATTTGCCCGCGCTGTTAGCCAAGCAGGCAGCCAATATCGATAACATCAGCAATGGCCGCCTGTCGCTCAACGTAGTCTCCTCGTGGTGGGAGCAGGAGGCACGCATGTACGGCGTCCACTTTGAAAAGCACGACGACCGCTATGCGCGTACTTCGGAGTGGCTGGATGTTGTCAACGGCACTTGGACCGAGCCAAGCTTCAGCTATGCGGGTAAATACTACTCCGTCGAAAACACTGTGCTCGAGCCCAAGCCTGTCCGCAAGCCGCGGCCAACGCTGTATGCCGGTGGAGAGTCAGAGGCTGCCAAGAACCTGATTGCGCTCAAGTGCGACGCTTACGTGATGCACGGGGATTCGCCGGAGTACGTTACAGCAAAGATCGCTGACATGCGGGAACGCCGTGAGCGTTTTGGCCTGCCACCCATGCAGTTCGGCGTTGCCGGCTATGCCATTGTGCGCGACACCGAGGCAGAGGCTAAGCGTGAACTTGATCGCATCACTGACGTGAAGCAAAATGCATCTGGCTTCGCGAACTACCAGCAGTGGCTCAACGGCACACAGCTTGAGCAGCGGATGTCGATCGAAGAATACTCGGTCTCAAACCGCGGGCTGCGTTCGGGCCTCGTCGGCACTCCGGCACAGGTGCAGGATCAACTGGGCAAATTCGAAGCCGCGGGCGTGAACCTTGTACTGCTGCAGTTCAGTCCGCAATTGGAAGAGATGGAACGTTTCGGCGAGACGGTCATCTCATCTTTAGTGCAGGTATAGTCAATGTTCAAGCTCATGGCAACACTTCACCGGCGGTATGCCGGGCAACTTCTCCAGCGATTCCTGGCTGGAGTTAGTCTTTCGATCGTGCTCTCGCTTATCGCTCTTAGCGGCTGCAAGTCTCACTCCGGCAATACGCTCAAGGTTGGCATTACCCCAGGCCCGGCGGAGGATATTCTGCATGCTGTTGAGCCAGTACTCGCGAAGCAGGGGCTTACGTTGCAGATCGTGCGCTTCTCGGATTACATCCAGCCCAACATGGCTCTCGCCAGCCATGATCTCGATGTGAATCTTTACCAGAACGTGGCGTTCCTCACGCAATTCAATCATGACCACCAGACTACTTTTGTAGCAGCAGGCCGCGTATATCTTCCGCTGATGGCGATCTATCCTGGTCGAACGAAGACGCTGTCCTCGCTGGCGAATGGCGCGCGCATCGCCATCCCGAATGACCCAGTCAATCATGATCGGGCCTTGCTGCTGCTGGAAAAGGCTGGGCTAATCACCCTTCAGCATGAGGCTGGTTCAGCGGCTGTGCATGTTGTGGGAAATCCGAAACAACTGAAGCTTGTAGAGCTCGATGCGGCGCAGCTGCCGCGCTCCCTTGAGGATGTAGATGCAGCGGTGATCAACGCCAACTTTGCTCTCGATGCCGGGCTTAATCCGCATACGGGATCGTGGTTAAGCGAGACGCGCGATTCCCCTTATGCGAACGTGCTTGCGGTGAATGCAGATACGCAGTCTGATCCAAGAGTTCGTGCATTAGCTGCTGCGCTCGCGTCGCCTGAGGCACGTAGCTTTATCACAGCGCATTATGGAGGCGCGGTCTATCCTGCCGACTGACAAGAGCATTTCCGCAGCGCACGATGACTCTCCAGCGATCCTTGTACGAGGTTTGACAAGAAGATTCTCGCTCAATGTTCGTCCTGCGTTGGACAGCGTGGATATTGAAGTCTCTGCAGGCACGATTCATGGCGTCCTCGGAATGAGTGGCGCAGGCAAATCCACGCTGTTACGCTGCATTGCGCGTCTCGAAGAGCCCGACGCAGGTGAGATTGTTATAGCCGGTCAGGATTGGACGAAGCTGTCGAGCTCCGAGTTACGCCATGAGCGCGGCCGCATGGGAATCGTCTTTCAACAACTGCATCTGCTAGCATCCCGCACTGTAGCCGCGAATGTCGCTCTGCCGCTTGAGTTTCAAGGCCAACCGCGAGCCCAGATCGATGCGCGTGTTACCGAGCTTCTTCAATGGTTCGGTATTGCAGATAAAGCGGGTGCGTATCCGGCGCAGATCTCCGGAGGGCAGCGGCAGCGGGTTGCTCTGGCCAGAGCGCTGGCTACGAACCCTCGTGTATTGCTAGCGGATGAACCAACTTCGGCTCTTGATCCTGAAACCAGCGCATCGGTGCTTGCGATTCTCAAGAACATCCGTGAGAAGTTCGGTGTAACTATCCTGATGATTACCCACGACCTTCAGTCTGCCGCGTCGATCTGCGATTCGCTCACCGTGCTGGACGCCGGGCGGGTGGTAGAAAGCGGCTCGGCACAACAACTGCTCACGCATCCTGCTACAGACGTGACACGCCGGTTGCTGGGTCACACCGCTTCTCCGCAGAGTCAGCCGGCGGTTCATCCTCATCTGCATCTCGAGGAGATTGGCCAGCTATGAGCAGCTTAACCGAACTGCTTCCTCTCATTGCCGAAGCCACTCTCCAGACGCTTGTCATGGTGACTGTGGCCGTACTTTTGTGCGTCGTATTTGGACTCGCTCTTGGGTCATGGCTTGCGGCCAGTTCACCGCAGGGCATCGCGCCATCGTCAGCGGTTCATCAGATACTGGCGGCGGTTGCCAACATATCGCGCAGCATCCCTTTCCTTATTCTCATCGTGCTGCTGCTGCCTCTCACTCGCTTCCTCGTAGGCACATCGATCGGCACCGCCGCGGCAATTGTGCCGCTGGTGATCGGCGGAACTCCGTACGCCGCGCGGCTTGTCGAAGCTGCATTACTGGATGTCAATCCAGGCTTGATCCAGGCTGTCGTTACGCTGGGAGCATCCCCGGAACAGGCGGTCTTCAAGGTGTATCTGCCGGAAGCGGTGCCAGGCCTGATTCGCGCCTTCACTGTCCTGGCGATTACGATGATTAACTTCTCCGCGATGGCAGGCGCTGTGGGCGGAGGCGGCCTGGGCGACCTCGCGATTCGATACGGCTATCAACGCTTTCGCATCGACGTGTTGGCGCTGTGCTGCGTCGTGCTCATCGTGCTGGTACAGGGCGTGCAATTCACCGGGAACCGTCTGGCCCGCCACTTTGACCGGCGTTGAGGACCACGCAGGGCGCGAGGTTGCGTAGTTAGCAGCATCCTGCTTAAGGCATCCGTGTTTCGGGATCCCCAATCGTGGGCTGACGGCGCACCGTTGCCAGCCCCCCGGGCCACCAGTTCCAGTCGCCTGCAATCCGCAGGAGTGCGGGGCCGATCACGATCCGCACCAGCGTGGCATCAATGAATACTGCCGCCGCCAGCGTGAATCCGATCATCTTGATCACTAGAAAATCTCCAAAGGTGAATGCCGCGAATACGACGATCATGATCGCGGCTGCGCTGGTAATGAGCCCGGCGGTTCTGGCCAATCCTTCCGGAATCGCGTCTTCTTCACTCAGCCCGCTCCGTCTGGCTTCAAGAACACGTGCGACCAGGAACACTTCGTAGTCCATACTGAGTCCAAAAACGATGGCGAAACTCACGATGGGGACCAGGGGGAAGATGCTACCTGTTCCGCCCGGAACCCCCATCAAGCCGCTCCCGTGACCATCCTGGAAAACCAGGACCAGGGCTCCGAAGGAGGCTAAGACCGAGAACAGGTCAAGCGCGATCGCCTTCACCGCAGCGAAGAGCGACCGGAATCCGCCGAGGAGCGCCAGCAGCGTCCCCACCACCACCAATGTCGTAACCGGCACAACGTGATCGCGGACGATCGTCTGATAATCGGCGTTGAGCGAAGGGATGCCGCCGACTTGCATGCTTGCGCCGGGTACCTCGGTGAGCGCTGGTGCACCGGTCTTTCGGATTTCGCGCACCCAATCGACTTGATCGCGGAGTGAAACCGAAGTCTTCGGCAATACTTCGAGCAGCGCCGCATGTCCGTCACTACTCAAGAATGTGCGGCGCGTTTCACGCGACACGCTGTTGAGAAATGACTGGTTGCCATCGGCGACGGTTGTGATCGAAACGACACGGTCACAGCGCGGGTCGCTGGCCAGTTTTTTGGAGATACGATCGATCGCATTCCAACCTGCGTCGGTTTGCGTAATGGATTCGCTTGGCAGCTGGACAATCACGCGCATGGATTGCACGATGCCGCTCCGGTCCATTTTTTCGAGGGTGTGAAGCGCATGCACGGATTCCGCTCCCTGCGGAAGCCAATCCCCATTGGGAACGCGTGTATCGAGCCTTGTAGCCTGCCATGCGAGGAACAGCAATGGGGTGCCTGCCAGCAGTAGGGATAGCCAGGGATGGGCAACAATCACTTTCCCCCATTGCCTCCAGCGCCTTCCGGCGCGCGCGTCGCATTGAGCATCCAACTTCGGGGTGAAGGGTAGCCGGCCCGCATTGATGCGCGGACCGAGCAGACCTAAGAGGGCTGGAACCAGGGTATTAGCGAGCAATACGCTTACACCCGCCACCACGAATCCCGCAATCCCGATCGAACGGATTTCGCTGATGGGAACTGTCAGCAGGGCTAGAAAACCGATGGCGACCGTCGAAGCGGAGATCAAGAGCGTACGACCTGCCTGCCGCGCAGCAATCAGAGAGGCTGCGTGTCCGTCGTTTCCGGCTGCAAGTGCCTCCCGAAAGCGGCTGACCATGAGCAGCCCGTAGTCGATGCCCAGGCCCAGCCCAAGCATGGTGGCCAGATTCTGCACCAGGATGGACAAGTGCATGTAATGGGCCAGAAATCCGGTGATCGCCATGGTTGCCGCAATTGCCAATTCACCCACGGCCAGCGGAATGAGCGCGGCGACGAAGCTTCCGAAGGCCACCAACAGGAGCGCCAGCGTCGCAGGAACCACCAGGCTTTCAGCGCGGTTCACCTCATCCGCGCTTACTTTTCGAATATCGAAATTCAGCAGAATTTCGCCCGTCAGTTCCATCTTCACAGCCGGATAGCGGGCCTTGAATTGGTTTTGCAGAGAATCCGCCAACCCGTGCAAGCTGGGAATCAGTGACTCCACTGGCCCGTCTGAGGATGCGAGTCCAACCAGGACAAACGTTCCACCGTCGTGGCCCAGAAAAATCGGATCGCGCAAATCCAGATAGGAAACGACCCCGGAGACGCCGGGCATCCCTCGTAGTGCCGTCACAATCGTTGCCAGCGCTTGTCCGCCGTCTTCTGAGTCCGCGGGTGGAAGCCCTTCGACCACCAGGACCACGCGGTCCACAAAAGGGGAGTGAAAGCGGGTCGCCAGTTCCTGCTGGACATTCTGCGCTTCGCTGACTTCGAGACGGGTCGCGGTCTCAAGATGGCGCTCGGAGTGAAATGAGAAGGGAAGAAGCGCGACAACGGCGGCGAACACTATCCCGGCCAACCAGAAACGGCGCAAATACTCGAAACTCATGATGTCCTTGAAAATCGGCGAAATTTACCGGATGTTCCTCCGGATGTTCCAACGGTCCGGCAGCGTGAGCGAAATCCTCTCAGGATCTCCGCCTCAAAGTGGAGGTTTCACTGCATAACCGGTCCATAGCCGGCTCGTATAGTGGTTAAGATGCATGTTTCTGGCCGGATCGACACCTCGGCCACCATCAATCTATTCAAGCTTGCCGCCATAGGGAAGCTCAGGAGAACCAATGCGTAAGCTTTTGTTACTAGGATTGGCCACCGCCTTTCCGTTGGGAACTGCCGCGAGTCTTGTCGCTGCGGAACCCGTCGCCACCTCGACTGAATCCTGGATTGGCTCCTGGACGCTCATTTCGTCTCAGTCCACGCTCGATCCTCCCAACAAACTCTCCATCGCAACGGTTCATGGCGCCGTGCATGTCGCTATGTCGGGTGAAACCCGCTTTGATTTTACGGCCAAACCGGACGGTCATGAAACAGCCGTTCCAGGCAATCCGGCGTTCAATCAAATTGAGTTGCACCGTATCAGCAAGACGCAGACCGAAATTAAGGAAATGAAGAATGGAGTGCTGGCCGCGACAGTTCGCGACCAGATTTCGAAGGACGGGAAAGAGCTGACGATCACGACGGTAACTCCAGGTCAAGCGGACAAGATCACAGTATGGACGCGAACCGGTGGATCGAAGACCATAGGCGACCCGTTTGCGGGCGAGTGGACGCAGGATTTCGGCAAGACGCACTTACGACAGGGACCACTGCTCAAGATCGAAGCGGATGGGAGCGGTGGGGTGCGCTTCTCTGGCGAGTTCAGCTTTACGGCCCGCTTTGACGGCAAGACGTACGATGTGAAGAATTCCCGCAACGATACGGTAACGCTTCAGCTAGTCGATCCGCATACGGTAGACGCAACTTACCGCCGAGACGACCAGGTGACGCAGAAGGACCGGTGGGTAGTTTCCGCGGATGGACAGCAGATGACACTTACGAGTACCGGCACTTTTGTAACGGGTCAGCATATCAACGAGAAGCTGGTTTTCAAGCGGCAGTAACGGAGCTGGCTCCGATACTGCCGCAGGTCAAGCAATCCTGGATTATGCGAAGAGCCCTGAGCGTCGGCCTTTATGCGTCAGTCCAGGCCAGGTGGCTTCCGGCCTGCGGCGCAGGATCCAGCTCGCGAGGCGCAACCGAGATAATGCCCTTACGGTACATGAACTTCAGAATGCCGTTCACGGTGTCTTCCAGCGTCGGATCTGCAATGCCCCACGTCGAAGCATCGCGAGCCAGTTGATACTCCGAGCTTTCGTAGCGCTTGAACTCCATCGCGGATATGTTGTCGACAGAACCCACCAGAAAATCCAGCAGCGGAAACAGCAGATCTTCCTTGCGGCATCTGCGGATCAGCTCAGGAACGAAGTCGGAGAGGCTGAAGATCTCGAATTGCCGGCCGGTCGACTTGGTAATGAGCGCGGTGATGTCCAGCATGTTCGAATAATCGTCGCGCACCACGTGGTACGTCTTGTTCTCAGTACCGGGAGTGTTAGAGATCGCGACGATGTTGTTCGCCACAACGTCCGCGGGGACGAAGCTGACCTGATTCAGCGTATCGACTCCGATGCCGTGATTGACCATGAACGCAACCAGGCGGACAGCGATATCGAAGTTGTTGCCGCCGCCGTCAACTGAAGGACTGACCAGGGCAGGCCGGAAGATGCGTACGGGAAGTCCCTTCCTGCGCGCATCTTCCACCACCTTTTCCGCCACCCACTTGGATTGGCTGTAGCCGAAATCGAGCAGCTCCATATTTTCGTTGCCGTCGGTCTCAAAGAGTGTGCTCTTGACCGCCCAGCCGAAGATGAAGGTCGTCGACACGTAGTTGAAGTCTTTGGGCCGTCCTTCAAACGCAAGCCGTAATGCCTCGTTCGTGCCCATTACGTTGGCGTCGCGCATCCGGTCGTAATTGAACAGGTAGTTCACGGTCGCGCCGTTGTGGAAGACCGCGTCCATCTCATTGGCCAGGAAATCCCAGGCGTCCTGAGCCAGTCCCAGCATGGGCTGTCCCAGATCGCCGCAAATGGGAACCACACGCGTCTCGAACATCTGCATCAGCCCGCTGCTGCAAGGCCCCATCGACTCCATGGCGGCCTTCAGCCTCTGCTGCCCACGATCCTCGTCTGAAGCCCGTACCAGAACGTAGATTTTAGCCCGCGTCTGTTCGAGCAGACTCTTGATCAAAAACGGTCCGATGAAGCCGGTTCCGCCCGTCAGAAGTACATGATTCAAGCTGGATGCCACGGGCAATGACGAAGGTTCCGGCGGCGTAAAAGCGAGCATCCTGTCGTTAGACATCATTTGCTTTTCCGCTTCGCGCTGCTCTTCCCGGAAGGCGCCCAGGGCATGGCGCAGTTCAACCAGCGCTTCTTCGGGAGCGCTCTCCAACTGCTCCGCCAGCCGGAAAAGATCGGCTACACTGACCCGTTGAATTACCCCGATGTCGACCTGCCGCGCTAACATCTCTGCGCCCTTATCCTTCAAGAGCTCCTTCAGCTCATGCATGAAGACGACCAGGTCCAGGGAATCGAGGCCGGCCTCGACCAGGTTGTACGACTCGTTCCCTGTCAGGTTGTAACGGGCCTTCAACACGTCGAAAGGCGACTGGCTCTCCGAACCAGACTCGGAAACCCCGGCATCTTTCTCCCGCGAGAACTCAGACAGCACCGTAAACTCGCCCGCAACCCACATCTGCTTGGCGCGGTGGCGCATAATCTTGCCGGAACTGGTTCTCGGTATGGCGCGAGGCGCAATGAAAGAGATCAGCGCCACTTCCACGTTCAGATAATTTCGCACCGCGGCGGCAATCATACGCGCGTCCGGCAGCACATTGGGATTCTTGACCTCAGCCACGATTGCGAGTGCAGGCTCGCTATCCTCATGGATCTGGAAGGCGGCCACGCAATTGTGGCGGATCATGCCCGACGCCTTTTCCACCACACTCTCAATATCCTGCGGATAATGGTTCTGCCCGCGCAGAATGATCATGTCCTTGATACGGCCGCAGACGAACAGCTCGCCATCATGGAAGAAGCCCATATCGCCGGTCCGAAGGTACCCATCGTCGTAAGGACTGTCATCGACCAGTCGCGCGCGAAACTGCTTCAGCGTGAGTTCCGGATTGTTCCAATAGCCCAGGCACTTGCCGCTGCCGGCGATCCAGATTTCGCCAACGTGGCCCTCCGGAAGAGCGTTGTGCTGCTCTGGTTCGACAATCTTCACGTCGATACCGGGAAGAGGAATTCCGCAACTGACGACCTGTGTTGCCGCGTCGACTTCGGAAACCTCGGTCGTCATCCGAACTTTGCCCAGGGCCAGTGCGCGCTTGTTGACCGAGATAATGTTCCGGCCGCCAAGCGAAACCGCCAGGGTATTCTCAGCCAGCCCGTAGGCGGCATAGAAACTCTCAGACTTCAATCCATAAGGCTGGAATGCTTCCAGGAATCGCGTAAACGTATCCGGCTTCACCGGCTCCGCGGCGCACATCAACACGCGAAGCGAACTCAGATCGCAGCTTTCCAGACTGTCCTTCGAAAGCCTTCCGGCGCGAAGGCAATAGTCGTACGCAAAATTAGGCGCTGCCGTCGCTGTGGCCCGACAGGTCGTCATCGCGTCGAACCACAGACCGGGTCGCTGAATGAAGTCCATCGGGGCGAAGCCGTACGTCGTGCCGCCCTTCAGAGCGGGATAGAGATAGCACCCAATCAATCCCATATCGTGATATTGGGGAAGCCATGACACCACGACCGGCTCTGGGTGGTCGATCACAAGCGGGCATGTATCCAGGATGTTGTCGTGCGTCACGATGACGCCTTTGGGCTCCATCGTCGATCCCGAAGTGTACTGGAGGAACAGAATCTTCGAAGGGTCGAAAACAGGTTCATCCATGTCCGTATCCGCATGCGGATCAACGAAGTTCTCCGTGACGATCCACGGAAGACTGGAAATGTAGTCCACGTCGACGCCGGACGCAGAAACGCCGCTCCGTGCGAGATTCGTCTTCAAAGAAGCGTGGTAGTCCTTGCTCGTCAGAATTCCGGCTGCCTGGCAATCCCTGGCGATATGGACCATTTTGTACAGGGCGCTCTGGAAGCCACGAGAACCAGGCGGATAGACCGGCACCGGGATCAATCCAGCGCGCACACAACCGAAGAACGCGCAGATCATTTCGAGCCCCGGCGGGTAGGCAAGCAGGAGCCGATCCTCAGCCGCGAACCGGTGTTCCCTCCGCAAGTGCCCTGCAATCACCTTCGTTCGCTGTAGAAACGACGCGTAGGAATAGCATTCGATCGGATTACCGTTCAGGTCGAGGTACGAGTACAGGAGTTTGTGCGGGTGCTCATCACCCAGCCTATCCAGTTGGTCCAGAATCGACGCCATAATAGGTCAGCAATACCCCCGAAGTTGAATAGCAAAGCCCAGTCATCAGAAACACGTAACGTCTCGCGGCTCTCCGTGTCCCGGCAGGGTGAAGAACGGCTGAGTCTCGGAGTGCGGAACCGTAGTGTAGGCCAATTTGAGAGCAAAAGCATAGAAATCTTTGCCGTTGCGTCATGTGGCGTGGTCACATCATGTTAACAGAGCCGCGCATCATTGCACTGTGTACCTGCATCTCATGCGCGACCACTTCACGCATGCTTGACCTGGATCGAATTTCCTTGATTATTCTCAGAGCTACCCGATAGTATCAGGTGTTTGACGCTGAATGGGTGGGATGACAGATCCGCTCGTGCTCTGGCCCGCCGATGCTGAAGTTCAGAACGCGTCAAATAGACTGAACGCGATTGCGGAGGCACCGGTGACGTCCCAGACCGAAGCGGAAATCTCTCTGTGTCCAGATGTAGAAGATCTTGCTCCGGCCCAGGTCTCGCCACGACAGTCTGTTTTCGATCCTGCCGCCGCATCTTCCTTCCCAAAAGTCCTGCGCCGCCGGCTGGACAGCCTGTTTGCCGACGGCAAGATTTCTCCCAAGGCCGACGGCTCGATGTGGGTCAAGATCGCTGCGGGTCTGGCAGTTCTGGCGGGCAGCTGGATTGCTCTCTACGCGTTCCGGCCGGACTCATGGAAGTTCGTAGCCCTCTACCTCTTGAGCGGCCTCGCCCAGACATTCCTCTTGCTCAACATCGCCCACGACAGCAACCACAACGCAGTCTCGTCGGTGCCGTTCGTAAACAAGCTCCTCAACTATGTTTTCGATCTTTGCGGCATCAACTCGTATATGTGGCGCATCCTGCATCATCGCGGTCACCACTCCTGCATCAATGTCCACGGAGAAGACGACGCGCTGACCGGCCGCGGTCTGCTGCGTTTTACACCCCATGAGCCGCGCACTCCGCTGCAGCGCTTTCAGCATATTTACGCGCTCGTCCTTTACGCGCTTTTCTCTCTCGACTACGTCTTCGTACGCGACTTTGAATCCTTCTTCTTCCCCTCCCACGACTACTTACGCCGCACCAAACATCCGCGGCGTGAGTACGTCATCCTATTCGCCAGCAAGGCCTTCTACCTCACCTACATGCTGATTTTTCCGGAGATTGTCTTGGGCAAAGCACCACTGCTGGTCGCCGGATCGTTTCTCCTTGTCCACCTGGTGGTTGGTTTGAGCGTAGCGCTGGTGTTCCAGACTACGCACACCATCGACACCACGTACTTCCCGGCAAGCCGCAACGAGTTTGACAACAGCGTGTATCACATCTTCGCCACCACGGCAGATTATGCGACGACCAACCCGATTGTGAGCTGGCTCGTTGGCGGGCTGAACCACCACATCGCTCACCATCTGTGTCCGTTCGTGTGCCACACGCACTACGCTAAGCTCACGAAGATCGCAAAAGAGACTGCCGAAGAATTTGGCGTTCCTTACCGGCAGCACCCGACGATGACCAAAGCAATCTGGCATCATCTGATACTTTTGAGGCAACTGGGCAACGAGAACTGATCTGCCCACCGTCCTCACCGTCTCTGTTACTTAAGTCGACCCAAACGCTTCAGCCAAACCACATAGAATATCCACAGTGAAACTCCCGCAGCCGGGAAGCCACCGTGACAGCGAGGCGTAATCGTGCCGCAACCCACCCCAGTCGTCTCCCGATTTCGCTCCTTTGCCGACTCACGCGCGATGTTCCTCAATCCGGCGAAGGTTCTCTCCAGGTACATCGAGCTCTACGGCGACACTTTCCGTTTCTATCTGGGCGGCCTGAAAGAGGCCATCGTTACAACCAATCCCGCTGTGATTCAGCATGTCCTGAAGGCAAACGCGGAGAATTACCAGAAGTCCGATATTCAAGTAAAGCGCATGGGCCACTTCCTCGGGAAAGGCCTTCTCACCACCCACGGAGAAGCGTGGCGCACCCAGCGGCGGCTTATCCAGAAGGGGTTTGATCGCAAGCAACTAGAGGCGCTTTCAGCGATCATGCAGGGTTCTCTTGCAGAGTCGCTGCGGGATTTCGACGAGCAAATAACGGCAGGCCCTGTAGATATCTACCCCCAGCTCATGAAGATGACCTTCGCGATGGTTGCCAGGTCGCTCTTCGGCGCGAAGCTGAAAGAAGAGGACATCGACCTCGTCAGCCATACCATCTGTACCGTTCAGGAATTTATCGTTCGCCAAACGCTTCAGCCTTACCTGAACCCTTGGTTTGAACTCTCGGGCGAACTCCGCAAACATGAAGAGATGCGTAAGCGCGCAGATGGCGTTCTGCTCGAATACATCACGCAACGCCGCCACCAGGCGCCCGGCCACGATCTGCTGCAAACGCTGATGGATGCGCGTTACTCGGACGGCGAAGGGATGAGCGACGAGCTGGTCCTAAGCGAGAGCATGCAGCTTCTGGTCGCCGGCCATGAGACTTCGTCGAATGCTCTATCCTGGCTTCTCTACCTCTTAAGCTCGCGCCCGGATGGTCTGGAAAAGGTGCGCCAAGAGTTTGATACCGTTCTGGGTGACGCGCCGTTGAGTTTCGGCGACGTTTCCAGGTTCGAGTTTGCCACGCAGGTGATCCAGGAAGCGCTTCGCCTCTACCCACCGTTCTGGATGATCGACCGCATGGCTGTTGCGGACGACCGCGTAGGCGATCTCGAAATACCTCGAGGATCGACGGTCATCGTCTTCGTCTACGGTGCCCACCATGCGCCACGCTATTGGGAAGACCCGGAACGTTTCGACCCGGCGCGCTTTGCCAAAGCGAACGAAAAACTGCAAACACCCTTTACCTATCTGCCTTTCGGAGCGGGCCCAAGGGGCTGCATCGGCGGTAACTACGCGATGCTGCAAGTCCTGATGATTCTGAGCGTTCTGCTCAGAAAATATGATTTTGAGCTGCCCCCAGGCCAGACGATCGAAGCGCGTCCGATGGTCATCCTGCGGCCGAAGAACGGAATCCGCATGAAGTTCACCCAGGCAGTTGCGCGCGACCGTCATGCAATTGCTCAGGAATAGAATTGACCGGGTTCGAAGTTGAAGGCGCGGAAATCTACTCAAATACCGGAAGAAGAAGGTCTGGTGGGCCCACCAGGACTTGAACCTGGAACCAATGGATTATGAGTCCACTGCTCTAACCAATTGAGCTATAGGCCCTGCCGGCGACGGGCGTCGCAGACAACAGTGTATCGGAAACGGGGAACCGGCTGCTTGCCTGTTCCCCTTCTTCTTTGACCGTCGGACTTAGCGCGCTGGCGTCGCGGCCAGGCCCGGATTGGCAATGAACGCAGGCGTCTTCCCGTCCTCTGCGAAGCGCCATGCAGACAGGTAAGCCAGCTCCAGGATCTTATGCATCTTGGGGTAGTCAATCTTTTCCGCCGTGTCCGTAACGTGGTGATAGTCGGGATGGAAGCCGGTGAACCACCAGAATGCGGGGATGTTCTTGAGCACGAAAGGGAACTGGTCGCTGCGAAAGAAGACGTTCAGCGCAGACTCATGATCAAAGCGATCGTCGAGGTCGAGCCCGATCAACTTGTTCTCCTCCTTGACGACGCGGTCATAGTCCGGCGAATAGAGCGCGCCAATCAGGTTGAGGCGGTTCGTGGTGTTGGCAGGGATGGTAATCAGGCCATCCGTCTGCGGACTCGCCTGCTCATCGCGGCCAATCATATCGAAGTTGATCTGCGCGCGCGTTGTCGCCAGCGGACGCAGTGGATGCGCCGCCATCCAATAGGCGCCAAGCAGTCCGCGCTCTTCCGATGCAAAGACCACAAAGAGAATTGACCGTTTCGGGCGGGCGCCGTTCGCGGCGAAGGCCTTGGCCAGTTCCACCACGCCGACCGTGCCGGAACCGTTGTCATCGGCGCCGTGCCACACCTGCTTCGTATCCGGTCCGGGTGGGGTTGGCTTGCCGTTCTCATCAACGCCGAACTGACCAGGTTGCGAGGGAGAGAATCCATCGTGATCGTGATGCGCGGTGATCAGAATGGTCTCTGCACTGAGGCTGGGGTCGCTGCCTTCGAGCAGCGCGGCAACGTTGCTGGTGGTGCCGGTCCGCTCGCTTGTATTGCGCAGATGCAGCGTCAGCGTTGTGTCCGGCAGCGCGCGACTCTGCGGGGTTAGATCCTTATCAATCGCAGCCTGCAGCGCGCTGCCAGTAGTGCCGGAATTCGCCAGTAGGGCGGCGAGAACCGCGTCCTGCACCAGCGCTGCGGGAATACGCAACTCATCGTCGGCAATCGCCTGCGACGGCAGTGGGATGGCGCGCGTCACGCTGCCGCCGATGCGAGCAGTGCGCTCGGCGTTGGTGAGGTGCTTTCGGTTCGGCTCAGCAACCAGCACCAGCGCAACGGCTCCGTGGGCTTGGGCATTCAAAAGCTTCACGCGCGACGTTGCATAGCGTGTGTTGCCCGTGCCGTTGAAGATGGATTTGGGGTCATCCTCCTGCGGCTCATGGTCGAAGACCAGCACGATTTTCCCCTTTGCGTCGATGCCTTTGTAATCGTCATAACCCAGCTCGGGAGCGGTAATCCCGTAGCCGGCAAAGATCACCGGCGCAGTCACGTCAACCGAGTGCTTGTAAACGCCGAAGGCCTGCGGAGCCTTGAATTCGGTAGGCTGCCCGGCACGGGTCAGCGTGATGCTGGACGCGGCGCGATCGGGGCGGTATTCCACCAGCTCAAAGCTCTGCTGAAAGGTTGGCTTGCCTGCCGCATCGGTCGCGGCGGGCTTCAGCCCTGCCTTGGCGAACTCGCCGGCAATCCACGCAATAGCGGCATCGTCGCCCGCTTCCAGGCTCATCCGCCCGACCAGCTTATCCGACGCGATGTAGGCAAGGTCGGAGCGGAGCGCATGCTCATTCAGAGCGACAAATCCCTTGCGTTCGTGCGCCGGAATGCCCGCCTTGCCAGGGCCGCTGGATAGGGTCACATCGGGCGCTTGCGCAATCAATGTTGCTGATGCGGTGAGCGCGAGAAGCACGGCTGATGGAACAGTGCGCTTGCTGAAGCGAAAGAGCGTCTGCATGCCCACATCATAGGGACGCAAGCCGCGAAACTCAACGCAGGAATCGAGCATCTTACTGGGCAGCGTTCAAGGAGGAGAGATCGATCGGCTTCAGCCGCGTGTTGGGGTAATAGTGCGCCAGGATCTCCGCAAAGCCTGCACCTCGCCGGGCCATATCGGCAGCACCGAGCTGACATAGTCCTATCCCATGACCGACCCCCGCCCCCTCCGCGCTCCCATTCTTCCGCGTTGCGCCAATGCTGGGCAGAGCAGACCAGCCGTGAATGCGGTTCCAAGCAAGCCGGTCCTGCTCACTACGAATACTCGCGGTTCCAGGCGGACGCTTCCATGCCTCCGGATGACGCGAGCAATAAACGCAGCGGACAGCGTAGTACGGATAGCCCCCCGGCTTGCGTACTCCAATCTCGCGCAATGTACGAGTGCGTCCGCCACAACTGCGCGCATACATGGCAGCCAGCGTGGCATCCTGCCCTAAGCTTTCGTCACGATAGGTGAGCACCAGACCCTCCGTTGCCGCCGCAGCCTTCGCGGCAGGGCTTTGTGTGGCCGGCGGCGAACGTAGAAACTGGCAGTGCGTGGTATCGCAGAAATCGAATCCATGGTGTCCGGCTCTATGCGCAACCAGAAAAGAGCGCGCCGCCACGGCCTGCGCCTTCAGTGCCTCCATGCCCGCGCCAGAGGAGCTCTCGGCCTGCACGATCGAAGCAACCGCCGTTTCCAGGGGCATGGTCACAATGGCCTCCAGCTGTCGATTGTGAACACGAATCTCCAGCGTTCCAGCGTAAGAGCGGCGCAGTTTGCCGGGCACTTCAATTGAGAACACCGGAGCTTCATCCGTTGCCACAAGAGCGCGAGGCACAGCGACAACGCTCGTTCCCTGGAGAGCATTCTCTTCTTCGTGCGAGCCGGTCTGGAATCGCAGCTTGCCGCTGTCATCCCGCACAATGGAAGCCGACTCTGCACTAGTCAGGGTGTGCATTGTGCCGTTCATAACCACCTGTAGCGTCGCTCCCGGAGCGGCTTGCAACCGCAGTGTGGTTGGGTGAAAGAGCGAGAGCACACTGATGCGTACCGTATGTCCAGCTGGCCGTTGCGCTGAACAAATCCATGCTGAGCCCAATAGACAGAACAGCACCAGCATCCGCACAGCAAGCGGTATGGACTGGTCTGCCGCTTCGCATCTCAACTGCATTGCCATCCAGCGCATCTCGACCTCAGTTGACGGAGTGACCGGCGCGACTCCCATCGGCATCTTCAAGCTGCTTCATCATCCTGCCCGCAAGCTCTGCAGCCATTGCACCGGTGGTTCCGCGCTGGCGTACCAGCCAAAGCATACCGGATTGCGCCCTCATACCTTCCGAACCAGTCACAACGACGACGAGCCCATCGCCATTCACGCGACAGCGGTCTTCCTGCCGGTTGCTGCGCGGTACGCAGGGAGCTGTGCCGGTCTTTGCCAATGTGTCTCTATCACGGTTCTGCAATCGCCATGCCGTACCTCCCGGAAGCGCAGCCAGCTTCATACCTGCCTGCAGGCGGCCGGCCACGGATGAGCCAGGCTGCGATGCAAGCCTTGCATATGCCGCGGCCATCGTACGAGGCGGTATACGCCATTCGGGCGTCACGCCAATCCACATTCCCGCAGTACTATCTTCCGTGCCCAAGGGATCAGGAGGCGCAGGCAGGCCATATTCAGCAGCAGTCACCTGCAATGCTTCAAGTCCTCCAGGAGAAGTAGCAAGTTCCCGAGCCAGGGCAAGGAAGTAGGCATTGCAGGACCCGGCCAGCGCATGTTCCAGTCGCATCGCACCATGGCCGCCGACACGCCAGCAGCCATCGCTCTTGCCATGGCAAACGAAGGCAGGAAAGGGATCGCTAGTGATGGCGTGATTCATGTGCAGCCTTGCATAGGCCAACGCAACAAACGGCTTCAGCAGCGACCCGGGTGGCATCGGCGTCTCAGCATCGCGCCAGCGCATCGCAATCACCTGCTGCGATTGCGTATCCATCAGCAGGTAGTCAATCTGCGTAGAGGGGAACTGGTGATCCAGCAGACTCGATACAGCCTGTGCATAGAGCGCAGAACTCTGCGTGCCGGGCGTTTGTGCTGCTTCCGGCACTGTCCATGTAACGCACATCAGCAGAACCAACGCACTCGCAGAGACGCAGCGGTTCATCGGTGCCATGTGTAGGTCACAGTCTGCCGCGTAAGCGCGCCCGTCCTGCGCTCCACTAGGCTCTCCTTGTCGAGCGCTGCAAACACCTCGACGAGGCTACGCATGTTCTGCGAAAAGAAGGCAGGGGCTGCGCCTTCTCCGCCATTGGAGCCGTCCAAACCAGCGTCTCCATTCTTCGTTTGCCCCGAATTTCCGCGGTCCACCATGCCAGTCCAGCGCTCAAAGCTGGCACGCTCGCCCTTAAGATCAAGGCCAGCGATCAAGGTAGCCTGTGCATTGCTCGACGTGCCGGTCTTCGGGTGCCCAGCAAGCATCTCCCGCAGCAGCCCGTCGTTGTCGCTGAGAATGCACAGCTTCCCCTTCACCGCGACTTCCATCGGACGCACGTCGCCAATCGAATACACGGCACCGTCGGACTTCCACTCGAGCCCCAGCGAACTCGCCGTAAGCCGCTCCCCCCAAGGCCGCTGCAGCGCCGCCTGCAACGCTGCTACATCCCACTCTTTAGCAGCACTCAATACCACGGCGGACTGAAAGGGAATCCACATGCCGTCAACTGCCTGCCCAGTGCGGCTCACCGTCATCATCGACTGCAGCTCCGAACGAGCGAGCACATCGCGTAGCGCGTCGAGTTCGGCTCCAGCACGAGGTGCTATCGTCAAGGGCTCCGCATCAATGCGTGTTTCGAGATCGCTCGTAGCGCCCACGTCCTCCACATGCAACTGCGCTGTCGGCGCAACGACCGATCGGCCCGCGCCTCCCGCCCCGCGTTGCAGCAGCTTTTCATTCAACCTGGTCACTGCATCGTCCACGGTCGGCGCAGCCACTGCGCGATAGACGCCTGAACGCTCTGGCAGTAGCGCCGTCAACTCAGCAAGATCCGGCGCAGTGGTTGCTTCACTCGTCGACTTCGGCAACAGCACTCGCTCTTCATGAAATGCGTCCGTGCCGGTAAAGAGATCTGCAAGAGCGCAGCGCCATTCCTTCATCTCGGTGACGTTCTGTTGCACCCAATAGCTACGGAAGTATGGAGTGGGCACGATCTTCTCGAGATTTAACGTCATGCGCAGATCGCCCTGTGCCTTCGCCGCCCCGTGCGCATCCGCGAACCAAGGTTCCGCCGAAAGTGAGTTGGTCGCAGCGGTGTGATCTGTGTCGGCGATGAGTGTAAGTGCGCCTGCTATCAGATCGTCGCGCGTGGCGAGGAGCAGCCAGTCTCCACTGGTGGCGAAGGCCACTGTGCGCTGTTGTTCGCCCTTCTCAGCATCTCCCTGCGTGCGCACGTAAAAGGTCTGGTTGCCCACCTGCCGCGCGGAAAACTTCGAACGCAGCTGCAGCAGGCGCGTCTTTTCCGCAGTAGCAGAAGGCATGCGCGTGATGTAGAGAAACTCGAGATTGCCAATGTCGTACCAGGCGAAGATGCTTTCGCGCCCGGCAACTTCTTTCAAAAAACTTTCGTCGGGAGGCAAACCCGCGGCCACTGCAAACTCATCCTGTGCGCTAACAAGACGGCCAAACAGGCGTGAGTTTGAAAATACGCTGTAGTTGTCGCTTTTCAGCCAGGCAGTCTTTTCTGGCGAGCTGTTCCAACGCTTCAGCAGCGCAGAGAAATCCTTCGCTTCAATGCTCAGCAGCGCACCTTGCGGCAGCATCTTTGCCATCAGCGGCGCACCACCATCTGCCGCACCGAAGGCAAACCATGCAGCGCGCGTGCCATAGGTTGCCGCCATGAATCCGAAAACAATGCAAGCAATCACGAGCGGTCTTCGCGTTGGCCGCGATCGCAACTTCGCCATCCATCCACGCATGCTCATCGTTTTATTCATGAGCCACCCCTTCGTGCGCAAGATCCGCCATCGTGAGCTGCGGCCGCACCACTCCGCTCTGATCCAGAGCCCGCTGTAAGTGAGGTCTTCGCTCTTCATTGCGCACCTCGAGAGTCAGCGTACTGTCTATGTTCCGAATACGCCGCTCCAGTTCAGCATGGAGTTTCGCATCCTTCTCGAAATACGCCGCAAGCCGGAGATACGCAACAGCTGAACCGCTATCGTCAGCATGTTCGTATGTCTGTGCAATCCGCAATGCAAGAGCAATCCCCTTAGAATCTCCAACAGCAAGCCTTCGATCGCGAGGCATCGGTGCCGCGCGTTCTAGCGCCTCCAGCGTCAAATTCTGACGGCTGCTGGCGGCGCTGGAATCTTGTGTCTCCATGCCAATGTCTTCACTTCCTGAACCGGGGTGGTCGTTCCCGGTGCTGCCCATTTCATCCCCTTCCACATCCTGCATGGTCGACTGGCCATAGGCAGAAGCGCCATTCAGCAATCGATCCAGTACGTCGAGTGCTGTGGCATGGCGCCCTGCAGACGCTTCTGCATCGAACAACTTGGTCCTGAGCGCGTAAGCGGAGAGTTCAAAGGCACCCTGCTCGCCATCAATTTTGTCTCGCACAAATACCCTGGCATTCGTCGCATCGTGTGGCCTGATCGAAATAGCTCCGCGCAGAATGCGCTCTCGTTGTGCTGCGTCTTTCGTCGCATCTGCAAGGGCAGCCCGCGCATAAACAAAGTAGGGTCGTTCGGCTTGTACCGCTGAGAGGGTACGCAGAGTCAGCAAGCTTAACTCATCGCTTCCCGACTGCGTCTCCGCGTCCAGTGCATGCGCGGAAACGCGTAAAGCCAGTGCCGCCTGCGCGCGGAGATCGTACGGACTGGCCTTTCCGGCAGCCACCGCGCGCAGCGTGGACACAGCAGCTTCATCACTCTTATCCGCATGAAGCTGGGCCACGGCCAGCCGGACTCCGTAACTGCTGTCCCACGGAACATTCTTCGAGAGTAGTAATAGGAACGGAACAGCCTCGCTGGACAGCTTATTCTTCTCAAGCAGCCGGGCAGCCAGATCGTAGTTTGCATAGACGTCGCCCGGCAGCATCGTCATATCATGAAGCAACTTCACCGCGCCCTTGACATCCGCTGTCTGAATGCGAGCTTCAGCGAGAGCAAGATAGTCCATTGCATTGGCGCCACCCAGCGTTCGTTCCCGCTCGAACACATACTCCCAAACGGCCAGAGCTCCTGCATTGTCGCCCTGCAATGTGAGTTCCCTTGCGGCTCTTCGCAGTACATCAGAGCCAGGAATCGTGGTAGCGACAGAGTCTGTAGCGGTGCGATAGCGGGATAGCAATGTATCCAGTCGCTTGCTCCGCGATGCACTGAGGAGATGAGCAACGACTAGATCATCCTCCATCTGCTCCTTCGCACTCATGCTCTCAACCAATGCTTCCGCCTTGGCGTCCTGCTTTTGCGAGTAGTAGTAGAGAGCCAGCTTTCGCTTGTCCTGCGAAACTCTGTCAACCATGTACCCGGTGTCGCGATCGTTGTGCGATGCAGCGATGCGATCCAACTCGAGTTCCCGGAGTAGAACGGGCTCACGTGCCTCGTCAGGCAGGCATTCCGCGTCCACGATCTCGAGCAACACCCCCGCCGGACTGGATGCAGCAGTACTCAGCGAGAGAATCCAATCCACGCCTGCCTTGCTGCTCTCCGAGGCCTGCAGCGCAGCGCAGATAAGCTCCAGAACACGGTAGTCGCCGTTGCGCGCAATATAAGTTCGCAGAACTCTATCCAACTCCGGATGCAATTGCACACTCAGCTTATACTCGCCAATGTGCTGGGCAATGAGCGTGAAGCCAGTCCAGAAGCTCTCCGGCGCAGGGCCGTTATTCTGTACACGATTGAGAGCCATAAGTGCCTGCCGCCAATTCGCAATCGCCTCATCGTTTCTATGCGCATGCCATAGAAGCACCGCGATGCCATCGTAGAGCGAAGGCGAGTCAGGTGCTAACTCAAGCGCATGGTGATACTCAGTCAATGCCGCATCGGTTTCCCCCGCGTCAGCATAGGCACGCGCAAGCTCAACATAATTCACCGCCGCGTCGGGGTTGCGCTCCAGGCCTGCCGCAAGAAAGTCTTCCGGATCATGCTGCGGCCAATCCTTCTGCACAGCCAGCGTGCGATAAACGCCGTAGCGCATGCCATAGTAGAACCATGTGCCTCCCGTGACTGCCGAAGTAGCCGCGGAGGGTCCCGCCTTCAGCCGCTCACCAATATTCTGCTCATCGCCCAGCGTCTGATGAAACGCCGCCTCTGTTGTGGTGCTGGTATCGCGATAGTAGAGCCCGGTCAATGCAGAGTATGCCGGCTCCCACGTTGCACCAAAGCTCGCTCCATGTGCATGCATCGCTGCACGCGTTACCGGCAAGGGCGCATGAGCCATGGAGTATTCCGCCGCTGCCAGAGCATTCGCATCATCCTTACTACCAATGCCGTAAGACTCGAAGCCACGTACATCATGCTTTAACAGGAGCTGCAAATATCGTTCGCGCAAATCCGAATGATGATTGCCAGCAAAGCCGACCATGCGTAATGCACGCATCTCAGCGAGTTCTTCCCCGGCATTGCGATAGGCCTTCACCTCTGCGATCCGAACTGCCGCACGTTGCTCCGGCTTGAGTTTCAACGCATAGGTTTCAAGCGTCTTCGCCAGTTCAACATATTCCATGCGTGATTGCTGTAGTTCAACGTAAGGAGTGAACTGCGCATCGGAAGCCGTGCCATTCTCCACGCTCCGGTCGAGCAGAATCTGCCTGCGCATCATTGCTTCCACATCGGGCACACAAGCATTCACCGCAACGTCGATCCATCGCGACCGCTCAGGCCATGCAGCATGCTCCATCATCCGCCAGCGTGTTTCAAGAAGGCCCACAAATTGGGTCTTCTCTTCCGGCGTGAAATAGGCGCCTGCTACTTTGCCCATCTCAAGGACCGCGCTGTTGTAGCGTTGTGTAGCACTCTGCTGACGCTGTTCAATCCGGTGTTTGCGCCACTCGCTGTCGCCAACCGAGAGCGCTCCCTGCTTCTCTACTTGCTCAACAAACAGCCCTGGCGAATTAGGTGAGGCGTCTGCAGCCTTGCGCGCCTCATCGAGAGTGGCCAGCGCCTTCTCTTGCTGTCGCACGCGGGTCATCAATCGCGTATAGATCACAGCGCCCTGCGCATCGTCCCCCGTGTGGCTGCCGGGACTCGCACCAGCGAGAAGCTCATCTCCCTCAGCCTTCACACCCATTTCTGCAAAGTGAAGAGCTTCCTCGACCAGACCCCACTCCTCCAATTGCGTAGCGACATGGAAATCATCCGTGGCGTGAACAGGGTGGCCATCGATCCATGCTCGCTGTAGAGCCTTCACGACATCTTCCTTCCGTCCTTGTCGTGCGCGAGCCTGGGCCTGCTTCACCATCCAGTCCGGATTGTGATAACTCAGTACATACAGGCGCTCATACTCCTTGCATGCGTCATCAAGCCTCTGCAAACGCTCTTCCAGATCAGCCTTTGCGGCAAACACGTCGGCGCGATCGCCACGAATCGCAATCGCCCTGGCGTACGCATCAATCGCCGCCGGGTATGCTTCGAATCCCGTTTCAATCTGTGCCTGCATGATAGCGAAGCGCGAGTCACGAGGAGATGCCTTGACGGTGGTGTTGATAAAGTCCAGCAACTGCTGCTGCCGGCCATGGCGCTGCGCATACTCAACCGCCTCGGCAGTCGCACCCGCATCCTCGGGATACGCACTCAGGATGGCAATGTACAACTCCGTCGCCGCCGCGTAGTCCTTGGTCTTCGTGTACGCGGGAATCAAGGAGCGCTGCACCAGCACAATCTTCTGCTTGCGATCAGCAGCGCTCATCTTCGCCCCGCCATCCCGAATCGACTTCAACTCTGCGAGGTAAAACTCCTTCAACCCTGCACCGTCCCCAGCGAGCGCATAACTGTTCGCAACCAGTGCGAGCGCCTGCGGATCATAAACATCGGCTCCAGCTGTAGCAGCAGCTGCAGGGTCAAGCAGCGAAACCGCAAGCCCGCGAGCCTGTGCATAGTTACCGGACTCGTTGGCCTTGTTCGCAGCCTCCAACGCGTACTGGCGGCTGAGTATTGGTTGAACCGCCTTCGCCGCATCGGCGGCGTTTACCAGGTCTGTAATGGCCTGCGCCTGCTGCTGGTTGCGCCAGTAAAAATCCACAGTAGTCCGCACAACCCCCACAAGCTTTGGGTTTTCTCGATAAACCTGTTCGATCACATGCGTTGCGCCCTGCACGTTCTTGCGATCTTCAAGGGAGCGGGCAAGCTGATACGACAGCTCGATCTTCTGTACCGGATCACTCGCAAGCGCAATTTCTCGCTCCAGCGCCTGCTCGTATACAACGTCGAGCAAATGTGACTGCGCTTCGGCTCCAATGGCCTGGGCCTGCTCAGTCGTAGAAGCCTTGGCCAGAGCCGCAGTGAGCATGGGCGCAATCTCAGCCTCCCGCTTCTGCGTTGTCAAAATGCGTGCTCGCAATTGCAACGCTGCGATACTGCTTTGCCGAGAAAGTGCCTGAGCCGTTTCTTCGTCTACACTTTGCGCCGTGGCCTTGCGCCGTGCCAGTTGCAGAAGCCGTGAAGACGCAGGCGTGCTCCCCTCATCACTGCAAGCTGCTTGCACATATTGACGGATCGCAGCGGGAAGGTCTCGCTTACCCTCTTGTATCGCGCCAGCCTCATAAGCGAAGAGCGTTGGCTTGCTGAACTTGGTGCGAGCCTCGCGAATCTCAGCCAGCGCGTCGTCAAACTGAAAGTAATCCCAGAACACGGTCGCCGCCTGCAGATAGCCGTTCGCATCTCCCGGATGCACCGACGGCATGCGACGCCAGTATAGAGCCGCCGCCGCAATATCCTCGTGTCCACTCACCCCGTCCGCGCCGGAGTCGGAGTAGATATCGCCAATGCGAGCCAGTCGCTCCATGTCGGCAGGCCTCGCAGCCAGCAGGTGTGCTTCAATGCCGACGGCACGTTGCGTCTGCTTTTCATCGAAATAAGCCAGTGATCGAAATACACTCGATGCCTGCACGCCGAGCTCTTCGTCGGCAGGATAGGAATCGGCAAGATCACTCAGCAGTGGAGCACTGTCTTCAAAGTGCGAACGCCACATCTCAATCTCTGCCAGTTCCCGCGTCGCCGCTGGATTCGCCTGTTGCTTCTTCGTATCGGCGATCAGCGTATGCAGTTGCGACAACTCTGAATTCAGCTTGCCATTGCGGCTTAGATAGTCAAAGAACTGCATCCGCAAGGGCTGTGAATCGCTCCAGTGCTCGCGCAACAGCTTCTCCCATGCAGCTGGATCGCGTGTCTGTTTCGTCTGATATGCCTGCAGCAGATTGCGGACAAACACTTCGTTATGCGGAAACCGTTGATGGGCGTAGAGATTCAACTGCAGGAACAACTCCGGACCACCTTGGCTCACCTGTCCGAAATACTCTTCAAGATCCGTTCCATGAAAGATGTCCGTAACTTGCTTCGTTAGATCTGCAAAAGCCTGGCGCTTCTTCTCCCGCAGATAAAGCCTTGCCAGCTTGTCGTACCAACTCTTGTTCTGAAACTTTTGAATCGCCTGGCTATACACTGCCTCCTGCTGCGCGCTGAGATTGTTCTGTTGCAGAAATTCAGCCAGCCGCTCGTAGAGCAAGGGATCGTTCGGATTACGATCAAGCTGTGTGCGCAAGACCTTGAGTGCCTGTGGCAGTTGGCCCGCGGCTGTTAGCCTTCCGAGATATCGTTCGAGCAACTGCTGGTACATCTGTGCAACGACAGGTGCAGTGCTGGTGGGTTCAGTCGTCTCAAGTTCAAAGGCCCGTGTCGTCTGCGCGTTCGTTTGTGTCGTTGCACCATCCGTATCGGCAGCGGGATCAGTTGAGACTTCTGGCGCGACGCTCTTCTTGTTCGTCGCGGACGCTGCGGTTGAGGCCAGCGTCAACGGCATGCCGCCCGCCTGCCCACTCAACTCTGTCAGCATCCGCTCATACAAAGCGAATTCACTGGCAGTATCGCTCTTCCGAGCGTAGGCGTCCGCCATGTACATGGCTACGAAAAAACGATTCTCCCGGTCCGAAGCAGCAGAGAAGGTGGAAAGAAAATTACTGCCGCCTGCAATCACCAGATCACTTTCACCGTACTCCGCAAGCAAGCCGATGAGTTGCTTGTGCAGTCCAGCGCGCTCCACTGCTGTGGGCGACTGCTTGTCGAGCATCGCCAGTAGCTCCACGGCCTTCGCGCGATGAAAATAGGGTCGCGCACGGCTTTCTTCTTCAATGTAGGACTGCTCAGGCGATGTGCTGTTCAGCCATAGCGACAATATTCCGTTCCAGTATCCAGGTCCGTGATCGAGCGTGGCCGCATCGCGATACATCGTCAGGTTGCCGGATCCGAGCGCGACAGGCTGTTCAGGTGCAGTCAGTAGAATGCGAATCATGCTGCTCAGACCTTCAGCTTGAGGAGAACTCCCGTTCGCGAGTGAACCCTGCGCATGATAGAGCGCGAAGTCATAGCGAGCAGCCTCTGGATACGCGTGAATCGCCTCCGTTAATTGCGCCAGTGTGTATAACTCTTGCGCCGTCCACGCAGCTCTGCGGCTCTCTTTGCTACGACGAAAGGCTTCCGTAATCTGCGCCGCTTCCTCCAGATGCCCTTGCTGTTGCGCGTAGTAGAAGAGCCGCGCCATCGCATTCAAATCATCCGGCGACTGCGCCAGCTTGCCGCGTGCTTCGGCAGCAAAGCGTCGCTGATTGTGTGTCTCAGCCAGGAGAGAGTAGTAGCTTGCCACCAGCTCGGAAGGCCAGAGTGGTTCAAAGCCCTTATCGTAGATCACCAGTGCCTCAACCTTGGATCCCCGCCTGTACTCGAGCAGTGCAGCAGCCTTCACAGGAAAGACGGCATCGTTGGGAAAGGCATGCTTATACTGCGCCAGCAGAGCCGCAGCAGCGTCCCATCGCTTGCGCTCGAGCAGCCAGCGAAATTCACGCGCATACAGAGAGCTCTGCTCGGGATAGCGGCCGATCCACGCGCGATACGCAGCGGCCACGACATCATCGCTCATCCGCTGGTCGCTGGCGAGTACCAGCAACCGCTCAAATGCTTTCCAGGACTGCTGATTCGTGACTGACTCATACTGTTCGAGAGGAGAGGCAGGCGACGCACCGATCTGCATCAGCACCTGAGCTTCATTCTGCGGTTCAAGCCTGCGATGGTAGTAATCGGCGAGCTCAGCTTTCGCGCCAACAGTGTCCTGAGCGCGGGAAGCATGGGCCTTCCAATCAGCCTCGGCTGCCTTGAAATCGAGAGCCTGCTCTTCCGCCAACGCGCGCAAGGAATAGAGCTCAGCCTGTTGCGGAGCCTTGCTAATCAAGGCACTCAGCTCATGCTCAGCTTCATTAGGAGGCCGTGGATACATCGTCTTAGCTGAGGGCAAGTCCATGGCGCGATACAGCGCGGATTCAATCTCGCTACCGCCTATCGCATCCTGCATCCATCGCGGCAGAGATGCGCGAGCCTGCCATCCGATCAGCGAGATGGCACACGCGCTGATTGCCATGAGCGCCAATGTTTGAGGTTTACGGGACAACTTCAACCTGCACCTCCTGGCTCCCCATGTTGTGAGCGATATCCTCGGCAGTCACAGTGAGCGTGTAGCGTCCGATGGGAAAAGTTGCAGGGATCGTCAGCGTTCCCACGTTCGCTCCTGCTGCGCGATTCCACTGCAGATTGACCGGTGCCACGCCCTCAAGACGCGCCACAAGTGTACGCGTGCTGGACGATGCACTGGCTTTCAACTGCAGCGTCTCCCCCGCATGCAACTGGCTGTGACTGAGCAGCAGCTTCACCGTCGGCGGTGTGCTGGCAATCACAAATGTTTTGCCTTCGCGATAGGTGTTGCCTTTGTTATCGCGCAGAATCAGTCGAACATTGTATGTGCCGTCCTTCATATCGGAAGGAGCAAGGAAGCGCGTCTCCCACAATCGTCCGCCGTTGTCGCCTGGCGTGTCCTCGTCCGGAAGATGACGTAGAGGCTTCGTCAATCCGAAGGGGAACAAGGCCACCACCGATTCAATAGCAGGATCAGTCCGCACACGCAGAATCGGGTCGCCAGGGCGAATTACCCGGGGCCGTAACAGAGCACGCGGAGCCGCAAGAAAAGAAGTATAGGGCGTGACCAGCTTGTATCTGCGTGCCAGTGCGATAATCTCGTCGATAAGCTGTCGCGACTCTCCTTCGCGGGCAATTTGATCCAGCAGTGCGTTCACGCGTGCCTGCGCCCAAAGCCGCGGCAACTGCGGATGATCCAGTGCTTCTGTAGGCAGATCGGCCTTGACCGACGCATCGAGTTGCCCGCCGTCGCGTGTTGCGTGCGCACTGAATGAAACACCTCTTGCTGCACCGCGATACTGCCCCACCCACGAAGCCATCGATCGCGTATAGACTTCGTCATCCAGCGGATAGACCATGCTCACCTTGCCCTCGGGCTGCACCGCAAGTCCAAGACCAGTGACCGGATTGCGCGCGATACGCGAAAGAAACCCCTCCAGTTTGAACGCAATGGGCTCCGTCGAGAGCACATGCTCCAGCACCCCGCCATGGCTCGCCAGCATCTTCAGTAGAGGCAGGTTGGCATCATCGCCCACCGCAAATACATCCGTGCGCGGAGCATGCGCAGCAGCCTTCCACTGTTGCGCATAGTTAGCAGCAATCTTTCGCGCAACCACTGTCTCTCCTCGATCCGAACCGCCATCGGTCATCAATACCAGCGAACAGTTATCCATTGAGCACTGCTTCAATCCGACTGAGAGAGCCTTCCCTAAATCCGTACCTCCGCGTAGCTTGCTGGCGCGCACAAAATCCAGCGCCTGCTGGATCGCCGCAGTATCCGCCGATACCACCTGCGGTTTGAAGAGCACTGCGTCCTGATTAAACAAAATGACATTGAAGTGATCCTCAGCATGCAGGTTCCGTAACAGTGCTTCGAGCGCGGCATAACTGCGCTCCAGCTTGTCCCACTGCATCGAGAGAGAATTGTCGAACAGCAGCACTACGGTGTGCGGCGTAGCGGGCTGAGCTGGTGTAACCGCAGCCTTACCCTCACCCAACGGCAATTCAGCCTGAAAGAATCCGGGCTCAGCGACAGTCGGTTTCTGCGGCGCCTTCTCGTCGGGTGGAGGCAGTGGTGCGCGCGGATTGCGATAGGTGATCACCTGAAGCTTATCCGCCTGCCCGGCATCGATCTTCCACGTCGCGGCAAAGTCTTCATCGAGCGATATATCCTTGCCCTCGTATCGACCCATCACAGTCGTGCCATTGTTCGCAGCATCCATCTGCAGCGGATAGAGCTTCGAAGCAAGCTGAAAGTCCGCAATGGCATGCGCGGAGTGAAGTTCAAAGCTCAGTTGTAGATGACCGGCCTTTTGTTGCTGATACGCTCCAGGCTTGAGCGGTAGCGCAAGAAACTGCTTCCAATCGCTGACAGAAAGCTTCTGATGATACTCAAGCTCCAGTCGCTTCGTTCCCCACGCTGGAATAGGCACGATCTTCACGCTGAAGATGGAAGTCTTTGCAGCATCGCCACCATTGCTGGCATCGCCCGTTTCCAAAAGGCCGGGATCAATGGCCTGCATACGCGCCTGGTCGTATAGCTCTTCCGCACGTCTGCGCTCCAGTATCACTGCAGGAATCCGTACCGGACCATCCCATACGGCAAAGTCAGAGACGGTGCTGCGGTCCGGAAGAGCAAAGACATACGTGCCTTCCTCGATCTTGTCCGTATGGTTGGCAAAGATCTGTGTAATGCGAACACGCGCATCCCCATTGTCGATGCGGATCTCGACCTTCATCTCGGTCAGCGAAAGCACTGCAGAGTCGGGAGCCTGCTTATCGCGAGGAATCAACACGCCAGCATCGGCCCACACAACGCACGGCTGGAGGCAGCACAGTGCCAGAAGAATAAGTTGTGCAGAACGTGTACGCCAACTCCGAAGGCCGATCACCGTTGTATCTCCGTATCCCGCTCTTAACCATTCCAGCGCACACAAATCTTTGCCACGCCTAGCCCGATATCAGTCCAACAACCGCTCCGCAATCCGCACCAACCCATTGTCCGTACCCACATACACTTCGCCACCGTGTTCCGCCAGCGCCGTTACATTGTTTGAAGGCAAACCAGCCGTAACCTGCCGCCAGCGGCCCGTCGAGCGCGACCATACCCAGAGCCCGCTACCCAGCGTCCCCGCAAAGATATGTGTATTTGTCGAGAGCATCGCATTGGGATTGACCACTATCTGCGCGCTCACGCCATCCATCGCAGTAAAGAGACCATCCGTGCCAAGTCGCATCACGCCTGCGCCATAGGTCCCAACCATCCACTCCTGCTTGGCATCGGTGTCACTCAACGGAACAATTGCCGTCACCCAGTTGTGCTTCAGGCCTGAGTTCGTCGCGGTCAGATTGCGCTCAATACTCTGCTTGCGGAAGACAGAGATCCCTCCAAGTGTGCCAGCCAGAAACTCATCTCCATGCGGCGCAACTCCGAGAGCGTAGACATGGTTGTTCACCAGTCCCTCAAAGCCATACAGACTCGCGACGCCGGCAGCATCCACAAAGGTGACACCCGCGGGAGTCGCCAGAATCATGCTGTCCTGCGTGAAAGCTACGTCGGTCACATGATCCGCAATCAGCCCGTCCTTGTGCGTGAGAACCTGACGCGGCTTGCCCTGCGTATCGAATAGCACTAACCCATTCGCCGTCGCCACCGCCATCGTATTGCGGCGCGGGTCGAGCACGATGCGATTGATGCAGAAGAGACGATCATTCTCGTGATGCTCCGCAGCAGCAGACGCATCCCCGTCGATGTTCACCACATCCAGCCCGCGATCAAAGTATCCAACCCATAGCCGTCCATCCGGGCCAAAGGCTAGCGCAGAAATATTGCCGTCCGTCAGCTTGTTGTCATGCGCGTCCAGATTCGCCGCCATCGGCGACCAGCTTCCATCGGAACTCTCACGCCGCAGTCCGTCCCGCATCACCGCATACAACACGCGTCCGCTCACTTCTGAGCGGTCCGGCAGGAACTGCATTGCCTCACTCGGCGCAGCGTCGCCCTGCATCGTGAAATCACTGCGAAGATTCGCAGCACCCGGCCGGCGTCCGCCATGCAGCGACACTCGCTGAACTCCCTGCTCCAGCGAGCCAATCGTCACACCCGCATCATCTGCATAGAGTGCATGAGCAAAGAGATTCCTCGCCAGCACACGCGCGGGACGGCCGTTATCGAACTCCTCAACCCCCAGCGGAGTTCCCACGAATACCTTGCCACCGTACTCGGCAATTGCATCCACTTGGTCATCCGGCAGATCTCCGGCCACCGCGCCCGAATCTCCGGCACCGTGAGTGAAGGTATCGATCTCACCGCCATGCCAGTGGCGCACTCCGGCATTCTGCGTGCCCACCCAGAAGCCAGTCTCGTCCGCCGTCAGCGCTGTCACAGAAAGCCCGGCCAACTGCGGATGAAAGCTCTCCAGCATCGCGCCCTTGGCCCCTGAACCGCGATAGACCAGCAGTCCACGCTTGCGCGTGCCAATCAGTAGTTCGCCGCTCGCCAAAGGCAGCAGCGCAATAACATCCCGCGCCTCCGCATCCTTAGCCCAGAGCTGTCGAAAGACGCCGTTGCCTGCGGCTTCCTCAGAGAACAGCAGCACTCCCTCGCCCGCTGTCGCAATCATCAGCGACGGAGCAGCATCGCCACGCAACCGTCCCACGGCCATCGCTCCCAGTGGCGCAGCAGGCAGATTCACGCCCACGCGATAGCTCTTCAGCAGCGTGTTGCCCGCGCCAAATCCAGCGCCGTAGACGAATAGGCCAGCCGACCCTCCCACATACAATTTGCCTTGATAGAGCGCCGCGGAACGATAACTGGCCGGCGAAGCGATCGTTTCAAATCCGGGATTGGGCAGAGTACCCAGCGTGCGCAGTTCCGCCGGAAATCGCCCTTCGGAAGCCACATCGGCACGCGCCCGATCCAGCGACCGCCGCACCCCGGAAACGACAAAGGCCGCAATGCCCAGCGCCGTAAGGGCGGGCAGTGCAGCCAGGAGCAACCATGTGCGTCTGCGCATTGATGTAAGTTACTCTTCCGCCTTCCGCCGAAAGAGTAACTTACAGTAGCACGCTTTTGCCTGTGGAAAAAGTCAGGCCGATGAAGGTTGGATGACAGCCCAATTACTTGAGCTCGCGAACCCAGATGTTGCGGTAGCTGAGTGGCTCACTGTGGTCTCCATGCGCCTGCAGCTTGATCGGCGCGCCATCAAAAGCCTTGTAAAACGGCTTGCCGATGTACCGCGTCTCACCCTGCAGTTGGAAGTGGTTCTGCACCAGCACGCCGTTGAAGAGCACAGTGACAAACGCCGGCGACTTCAGGGAACCATCCGCGTTGAACGTCGGCGCGGTCCAGATAATGTCATAGCTCTGCCACTCGCCTGGCTTTCGGTTCGCATTCACCAGCGGAACGCCCTGCTTGTAAATGCTGGCTGCCTGGCCGTTGACATATGTCTTATTCTCGTAGGAGTCAAGAATCTGCAGTTCATAGCCAGCGTCGCCCGGTCCGGTCGAAGCCAGGAAGACGCCGCTGTTTCCGCGCGCCTGTCCGCTGCCGGTGATGCCCTCCGGAATCCGCCATTCAAGATGGAGCTGGTAGTTCTTGAAGCTCTTCTTGGTCTCGATGTTGCCCGAGTCCTTCGCCTTGCTCACCGTCACAATGCCGTCGTGGACAATCCACTTGGCCGGCGACTTGTCGGCATTCTGCACCCACTCGTCCAGATTCTTGCCGTCAAACAGCACAATCGCGTCCGAAGGCGCGCTGGCCGTAGCGGCATTCCCCGGAGTCACGACAGGCGGCACCGGCTCGTAGACTTCCGTATCTTCCGGCTTCGGTGCGCCGGCTTCCTGTTGGGCAAAAGCGGGCACGGCAATCGCGAATGTCGCGGCAACCAGGGCAGAGAGGGCATGGTAACGATACGTTTTCATACTGAGAGCCAAGATACACCAACCCCCGCAGACTCGGCATCCTGAATCTGCTTCGAACCGAATCCGTACTCAATGCCTCAGGTCGAAGCCGCCGTCAGCATTTACCCTTATCCCGGACGATCCGCACGCCAATCAGCCAATCCAAAGGTGCCCATGATGATCCGCCTGAAAACTTTGCGCGTTCCGCTCACCTGCGTCGTACTCGCGTTAGCCGCCTCGATCCTGCCCGTTGCCACCGCGGCACCGTTACCAGCGGACAAACCGATCCGCGTCGTCATCGTCGGCCTCGCCCATGACCACGCCCTCGGCTTCCTCCACAGCATGAAGGGCAATCCCAACGCCGAACTTGTCGGCATCGCCGAGCAGGACAAAGCGCTCCAGGAAAAATACGCGAAGCAATTTCACCTCGACACCAAGCTGTTCTTCTCCGACATGAACACCATGCTCGACCAACTTCACCCCGACGCAGTCCTCGTCTACACCAGCATCGTCGACCACCGCAAAGTCATTGAAGCCGCCGCCAGCCGCGGTATCCCGTCGATGGTCGAGAAGCCGCTGGCCACCACCGTCGAAGACGCCCTCGCCATCCGCAAAGCCGCCCGCGAGCATCACGTCCAGGTTTTCGTCAACTACGAAACCACCTGGTACGCCAGCAACACCGAGGCCATCAAGGAGGCCAAAGCCGGCAAGCTAGGACCGATCCGCCGCGTTGTCGTTCACGACGGCCACGAAGGCCCCAAGGAGATCGGCGTCAGCAAGGATTTCCTCGGCTGGCTCACCGACCCTGTGAAGAACGGCGCAGGCGCCATGTTCGACTTCGGCTGCTACGGAGCCGACATGATGACCGTAATCATGCACGGCGAAGCCCCGCTCAGCGTCACCGCCGTCGCCCTCACGGACAAGCCCGAGACCTATCCCAAGGTCGACGACGACGCCACCATCATTGTCCGCTACCCCAAGGCCCAGGCCGTCCTGCAACCCTCCTGGACCTGGCCCTTCGCCCGCAAGGACATGGAAGTCTACGGCGCCACCGGCTACGCCATCACGGAAGCCGCCGACCACGTCCGCGCCCGCTACGCCGGACAAAAGGCCGAAGCCGAAATCTCCGTCCCGCCGCTGCCAGAAAATCAAGCCGGCTCACTCAACTACCTTGCCGCAGTACTCCGTGGCCAGATCAACCCCGCAGGCGACATGAGTTCACTCGAAACCAACATGATCGTAGTCCAGATCCTGGCCGCCGCAGCAGAATCGGCCAAAACCGGCCGCACAGTAGAAATCAAGCCACTGCCGGAATGATCAGCCACCGGGCGACCCACCTTGATCGGAATCCTTTGCCGTTCAAGGTGGGTCGCATCAATACCCCAATCACCAGCGCTGTCATCTTGGGCGGAGCACATGCTTTTGCTGTTCTCTGTTCCCTGACTGCTGTTCTCTGGCCAGCTACTCGTTCCGCAACACCTGCATCGGCTCCACCGTAGCCGCGCGATATGCCGGCTGCAGCGTAGCTATCAATGCCACCACCAAAACCCCGGCAGCCGCCACCGCATACGAGAACGCATCGAACGCAGGCATCTTCCCCAGCAGGCTGACCACCACCCGCATCAGCGCCATGCTCAACAACACACCACCCACCACGCCAATTGCCGCGACAGTCAGCGCACTCCGCAGCACCGAGCCCAGCACCTGTGGCCGCTGCGCACCAAGGGCGAATCTGAGCGCAAACTCAAACCGCTTCTGCGCTACGGTGTAAGCAGTCACCCCGTACATCCCCGTCATCGCCAGCAGAATGCTCACCCCGGCAAAGCTCGCAAACAGTAGCGTCCGGAAGTGCTGCGCCCGCTCCGTCTCGCCAACGCTCTCCTTCATCGTCGAACTCAGCACCGCGACCTCAGGAAAGCTCTGCTTCATGAACTTCGCTAGAGTCGCCGACATCACACCAGCCTCCGTGCGTGTGCGCACCAGCACCTGCATATCCGTCGCCGCATGCGCATGCTGTGTCAACGGCGTGTAGAACGTGGGGAAGGGAACAGAAGCCGGCGAATCCTGCCGTACATCGCCCACCACACCCACAATCGTGATCCAGCCCTCGAGAAAATCCCAACCGCACTTGATCTGCTTCCCAATCGGATCCTGCCCCGGAAACTGCTCCTTCGCCAGCGACTCGCTGATCACTACCACCGGCTCCGAACCCGCTACATCCGTCTCCATAAGACCGCGCCCGCGTAGTACAGGAATACCCATCGTCGCGAAGTATCCCGGCGTCATCGCCATGATGTTGGCTACCGGCAGGTTCTCTACACCCGGCTTGAAATCCGCCCGTCCCTTGATCGCATAGCCCACATTCGATCCGCCCGCACTCATCGGCGCTCCGGAGATCGCATCGGCGCCCTCCACACCCGGAACAGCCCGCAGCCGCGCCAGCATCTGGTTGAGCGAAGCCACATCCGCCATGCCATCCGGCGAATCGACGGCATACCGCGCCTTCGGATCAGGGTTGCCCATGTGCGGAGCCATGTGCGTGTCCAGCATCACCAGCCGTTCCGGAGAAAACCCCAGATCCTGCTCTGACTCGGCAATCAACTGCTTCACCAGCAGCAGCGCGGCCACGCTCAGCATCAACGTCAGCGCAACCTCGCCAATGACCAAACCCTGCCGCAGCCGGCCCGACCCCCGGCTCTCCGTCCCTCGCGAAGCATCCTGCTTCATCGCTCCCGCTGGGTCCACCTGCCATGCCCGCCACAACGGCAGCATCGCCGCCAGCGACATCGTCACGACGCTGATCAGGAAGGAATACAGCACTACGTCGAAGTTCAGGTGAATCTCCGCCAGCCGCGGAATCTCCTGAGGCGCCAGCTGGACCAGCAGCCGCAGCGCCGGCAGCGCAATCAGTACACCCGCCGCACATCCCGCCAGCGCCAACAGGAGCACTTCCAGCCCCGCCCGCCGCGCCAATGCACCACGCGTAGCCCCTAGCGCCGTCCGAATCGTAATCTCCCGCCGCAACTGCGTCGCCCGCACCAGTTGCAGATGCGTAATGTTCGCGCAGACAATCAGCAGCACCACCGCCACCGAGCCCAGCAGCAGCCGCAGCGTCGGGCGAATCTTGCCCACCAGCTGCTCCTGCAGCGACACCGCCTCCAGCGCCTTCTGCTTGTCCTCCGGATACGCCGCCTCCAGCTGCCGCGACAGCGTCCCCAGCTCCGCATTCAGCTGCTCCGCTGACACCCCCGCCTTTACTTTTCCGATCGCCCGCTGGTTGTAGGAAGTCCGGTTCGCAACGTCGGGGAACGAAGGCCCCTCCACCCAAACCTGTGTCTTCCCCGGGAATGAAAACCCATCCGGCAGCACGCCCACAATCGTTCGCAGTGCCCCGAAGTATTTCATCGTCTGCCCCAGCGCCTGCGACGCAGAGCCGAAGTTCTGCCGCGCGAATCCATTGCTGATCAGCACTTCATCGGGATTGCTTACCGTGCCGTTGCTCAGAAACAGCCGCCCCGCAACCGGCTCCACGCCCATCACCTGCCCAAACTGCGGACTGGCCAGCGCAATATCCGTGTAGAGCATCCGCGACCCAGCCTGAATCCCATCCTGATAGTTGTTATAGAAGGCCGTCGCCTCAAGCGAAGAAACCCGCGTCGCCATGTCCTTGAAATCATCCCCGCCGACGCGCGGAATAGCCCGCTTCTCATCCAGAAAGCGCGTGTTCAGCGAATAGATCCGGTCCGCATCGTGGTAGCCCAGCGGCTTCAGCAGGATCGAGTCCACCATCGTGAAGATCGCCGCATTCAGCCCAATGCCAATCGCCAGCGTAAGGATCACGGTAACCGTAAACGTCCCCGAACGCCGCAGTTGCCGTACCGCCAATCGAAGATCCTGCATCACGCTGAACATGCCCTGCCTCCATTCGCGTCTCTAGCTCAAGTCGCGGTTGAATACAGTATGCACGTCGATTTCCAGACCGAGCCTCAGTGATTTCAACAACATCCCCACAAATCTGGCGTAACCAAAGCCCAAAAACAAAAAACGGGCGTCCGTTTCCGGACACCCGTTTCGAGCCCACCTGCGTTGGTGGTTAAACCAGCTTCATCGCAATCGGATCCCAGTGAACCACGGCATCCTTCTGGTAGCTTTCATTCGCCAGCAGCGCAGCACCCGCCGCGCGGAAGCCGAACGTCGCATCTTCCACCGGCTGCTTGCGGCTGCGCACCGAGTTGAAGAAGTTGTGGAAGTGGTCATAGCTGTCCGAATACATCGGATCAGCCGAGTACTTGTCCTCGCTGAGCGGCGGCAAACCCTTCTCATGCTCGATCGGATACTTCTCGTGGTACTTCTCGATCAGCTGCCCCTGCATCGCTTCGGTATAGGTGCCGATCGTCAATCCCGGTCCCTTTTCTCGCGGAGCACGGGTCACAATCACCGAGTTATTGGCAATCTCCATCTGCCCTTCGCTGCCGGCGAACACAAAGCCTTCGCTCTCCTCGCCGCCGTCCACAAAGTTCACGCGCAAGCTCAGGTTGAAGCCCTCGGGGTAGTCAAAGATGCCCAGCATCACATCAGGAGCGTCACGCCCATCTTTCCAGTACCGCAACGCCGCCGAAGCTACAGCGCGCGTCGGCCCCTTCGCACCGGTAATAAAGTGCGTTCCGCTGAAGAGATGCACAAACAAGTCGCCCGCAACACCCGAGCCATACGCCTTCCACTTGCGCCACTGGAAGAAGTGTTCCGGGTTCCACGGAATCTTCTCCGCCGATCCCAGGAAGCGCGGCCAGTCGCAGGTTTCCGGTGAAGCATCCAGCGGCACCGTGTAGTTCCACGCGCCCTGCGATGAGTTGCGGTCCCAGCGCGCCTGGATCATGTTCAACTGACCGATCGCACCGGCCGCCAGCAGATCCTTGGCCTTCTGGTACACAATCGAGCTCACGCGCTGGCTGCCCACCTGCAGAATCCGCTTCGTCGAAGCCGCCGTCTCAATAATCTCCGGCCCGTCCGAGTACAGATGGATCATCGGCTTCTCGAGATAAACATCTTTGCCCGCCTTCATCGCGTCGCACGCCGCCGTCTTGTGCCAGTGATCGGGCGTCGCAACGATGACCGCGTCAATGTCCTTGCGCGCCAGGATCTCGTTGTAATCCTTGGTGGTAAAGATGTCCTTACCCCAGATTTCCTTGGCATGGTCAAGCCGGCCCTGGTAGCAATCCGCCACAGCCACCAGCTTCACGCCCGGAACTTCAACCGCGTGCTTCGTATCCCCCTGCCCCTGAATACCCGCGCCAATCAGCGCGATCTGAATGTGATCATTGGCCGAAATGGCCCTTGCTCCCTCAGCCCGAAGGCCGCTCAACGCATGCAGCTTGCCGCTTGCCAGTGAACCCACAGTGGCTACGCTAGCTGCCTTGAGAAAACCACGACGATTCCAAGAATTGCTCAATGTTCCAGTCTCCTGCTTCTAAAGTGAAATGCCCCGAACTGATGTACTGAAATTCAAACCCGAGATTCAAATTCCTAGGAACTGATTCCTAGGAGCTGATCTTGTGCAGATAAGCAATGTCCGCCTTCGCCGACTCCATCTGCGAAACCAGGAACGGCTCTTCCTGCTCGGCGAAGATATGCTCAATACCCGCCGCCTTGGCCGCAGCAAAGATCGGCTTGTAATCCACAAACCCCGTGCCCAGGTCCCGCCCCACCGGACGATCTCCCGAAAAGCTGGTGATCGGTGTCGCCACAGGCTTGAAGTCCTTGATGTGCAACATCTTGAACCGCCCCGGATAGTTCTTGAAGTACTCCACCGGATTGTGCCCGGCGATGCTCATCCAGCCGCAATCCACCTCGAACTTCACCAGCGCCGGATCGGTTTCCTTCAGGATGATGTCGTAGCCCGGACTCCCATCCGGCATCTTCTCAAACTCGAAATGATGATTGTGATACGCATACTGCAGGCCTGCGGCCTTGGCCTTCTTTCCGGCCTCGTTCATCAGCGCCGCCGCCTTCTTGAACCCGTCCACGCCCAGCCCTTCAGGCTTCGGCTCAGCCCCATGCAGCACCGAACTCACCGCATAGTGCGCGCCCAGCGTCTTCGCCACTTCAAACTGCGCCTCGATCTCCTCCGGAGCAAACTGCAGATGCGCGCTCGGGCACTTTAGCCCGGTATCGTCCAGCAACTTCCGGAACTCTTTTGCAGAGAGCTTGGCCAGCCCCGCCGTCTCCACCTCGCGGTAGCCCCAGGCATACAGCTGCTTCAGCGTCCCCGCCGGATCAGCCGTCAGCGCCTTGCCCACCATGTAGAGCTGAATGCCCACCGGCCACGCCAGCCCGGCCGCATTCGCCATCCGCGGCAGCAAGTTTTCCGCCATCGCCACGGCGCCAACCGCACCGGTTACCGCCATGAAACGCCGTCTCGAAACAGAATTCATATCCGCCGCTCCTTTTAGACCATCCACCCACGAGCCTGATGTGAACTGCAAGCCACGATATACCAATACCCGCACCTCAAGTAAGGGGTGTAACGTTTCCATTCCAGCATCTGGCATCCCCGTGCGGTGTTGGGAACCGTCAGCCATAGTTGCCCGAGCCGCCCGCACTCTGCAATCATCGCTGCGAAATCAAAAGGCCAGACCCAACTATGCGCAAATCCGCCGCCGCTCTAGCCGTTCTCCTTGCAGCCGCCACCCCTGGCGCAATTGCCCAAAGCGTCTGGCCGCCACCGTCCACCCTGACTACCCTCAACCTCTGGCCCGCCGCCGCGCCCGACCCCGTCCCCACCACCGGCCCCGAAGCCGACACCTCTTCCAAAGCCAAGGCCGACCTCATTGCAGGAAACCCCATCATCATCCACCACAACGTCTCCGTGCCAACGCTCACCGTCTACCCCGCCAAAGGCACCCCCAACGGCACAGCCGTCGTCGTCTTCCCCGGCGGCGGCTACAACATCCTCGCCATCGACCTCGAAGGCACCGAAGTCTGCGACTGGCTCAACGGAGCGGGTATTGCCTGCCTACTAGTCAAATATCGCGTCCCCGACACCGGCCCCTATCCGAAATCCCCAGCCGCCCTCGAAGACGCCCAGCGCGCCGTCAGCATCACCCGCGTCCACGCCGCCGAGTGGCATATCGACCCCAACAAGATCGGCGTCCTCGGCTTCTCCGCCGGAGGCCACCTCGCCGCCGCCATCAGCACCCACTACGACAAGCGCCTCGACACCCCCGTCGACGCCACAGACCAGGTCTCCTGCCGCCCCGACTTCGCCGTCGTCATCTACCCCGGCTACCTTGCCGACGAAACCAGCAACTTCCTCGACAAGCTCGATCTGCACCCCACCGAAAAGACCCCACCCACCTTCATCGTCCAGGCAGAAGACGACCCAGTCCACGTAGAAAACGCGACCACCTGGTTCCTCGCACTGAAGAAAGCCAAAGTCCCAGCCGAGCTCCACCTCTACGCCGAAGGCGGCCACGGCTACGGCCTCCGCCCCCAGGAAAAATGGCCCATCACCACCTGGCCCAAATCAGCAGAACTCTGGCTGCACACCATCCACATGGTTCAATAGCAAGACCTCGCTTTTCGAGTTTGGTTACAATCGCCTTGTTCTTCGCAGCCAACCAATGTCTGACGCCATCGCCACCCTGCTGAGCGCCACACCCGCCTTCGCTCAGCTGCCCGCCGAAATCCGCAGCCGCATCGCGCTGCGGATGCCGCTGCGAACACTCGCCCGCGGCGAAGTGCTGGCCCAGGAAGGCGACCCCGGCAACGATCTCTTCCTCGTCCTCAACGGAAATCTCGCCCTCACCAGTCATGCCGCCAACCCAACCTTCGATAGCCCTCACCTCAATCAAGCACTCGATTTAGGCTCAGCCGGCCCCGGCTCGATCGTCGGCGAATCCTCCCTTCTCACCGGCCATCCCAACCCCGCCACCATCACCGCAACCGAGCCCACCACCGTCGCATGCCTATCCGCAGCGGATTTCGACCAGCTCTGCTCGGAATCTCCAGGTGAAATGGCCCCCACCCTCGTCTGGATGGTGGAACGCCTGGATGCTTATTCGATCGCGACAGCCGTAGCCCAGAGCAGCCAGCTCAGCAGCCTCTCCTCCACCGCCAGGCACGCCTTCGCGCTGGCTCTCACCCGCATCGACGTCCGCGCAGGCCAGACTCTCTTCCACAAAGGCGAACCCGGCGACGCCATCTTCCTCATCCTCAGCGGCCGAATCCGCCTTATGCGCACGCCGGAATCGGCATCCCTCGGAAGCCCATCTGAACCCAGCGAGCCAGCCGAACAAGCCGAGCTGGCCGAACTTGGCAAGGGCGACCTCTTCGGCGAACTGGCCATGCTCACCGGAGAGGCACGTTCCGCCACAGCCGTCGCCGTCCGCGATTCCCACCTCGCGCGCCTCGATCGCACCGCCTTCGACCGCCTCGTCGCCGCTCATCCAACAGAGATCCTCGGCCTCTTTGCGCGCCAGCTCGCCGGCCGGCTCAGCCGGCAAAATCACGACCGCACGTCACAATCTCGACAACTCAATCGCCCGCCCGTCGCCATCGCCATCCTGCCCCTCTCACCCACGGAGCAAACCGGCAGCGCCCGCGACTTCGCCGCAGAGCTCGTCCGCCAGCTCTCCGCCTTCGGACCAACCCTGCACCTCAGCCGCACCGTCGTCGACCGCGTCTTCCAGCCAGTCCAACGCAGGCATTCCGCACAGCAGCTCACCGCCCAGGTCGCCGAAGTAGCCCAACGGCGCCTCCTCGCCTGGCTCGATGACCTCGAACGGATCTATCGTCACGTCGTCTACGAAGCCGACTACCAATCCGGCTTCGAAGAAAGCGAATGGACCTCCCGCTGCCTCCGACAGGCCGACGTCCTGCTTGTCGTTGCCGGCGGTCCCGCCGACCCTCGCCAGAGCGAACAAACCATGGTCCGCCTCAATCGCAAGACCATCCCTTCGGTCAAAACCACGCTCATCCTCACCCACACCGAAGGCCCCGGAAGCGTCACCCACACCATCGGCTGGAAGCGCGCCCTCGGTTTCACCGCCCACGAACACGTCCGCCGCAATAGTCTCGGCCAGCATCACCCCGGCGACGTTGGCCGCATCGCCCGCGCCCTCAATGGCCAGTCCGTCGGCCTCGTGCTCGGCGGAGGCTTCGCCCTCGGTCTCGCCCACATCGGCGTCGTCGATGCCATGCGCGACCTCCACATCCCCATCGACTTTGTCGGCGGCACCAGCATGGGTGCCATCATCGCCGCCGCCTGCGCCCAGGAGTTTACCCACGACCAGATGCTCGAAGTCATGGATCACGGCTGCGCCCAGGCCCTCAAGGGCGATTACACGCTGCCCATTCTCAGCCTGCTCTCCGGCCGAAAAGTCACGCTGGCCCTCGGCAAATACCTTGAAAAACTCGATATCGAAGACCTCTGGCTCCCCTACTTCGCCATCTCCGCAAGCCTCGTCAACGCCCGCATGGTTGTCCATCGCCAGGGCTCCGCGCTCAAGTCCGTCGTCGCCAGCTGCCGCGCCCCTGGCATGTTCCCACCCCTTGGCTGGGACGGTGATGTCCTCGTCGATGGCGGCCTGGTCAACAACATCCCCGCCGACGTCATGCGCGCCGCCATCACCAACACCGCCGGGGCAGGTACCGTCTTCGCCGTCGACGTCTCCCCGGAAACCGAGTTCACCGCCGGGCAGGAATTCGGCATGGAAGTCTCCGGCTGGCGCGTCGCCGCCCGCAACTTCAATCCCTTCCGCCGCCAGCAGAAGATGGGCACCCTCGCGGACGTTCTAATGCGCCTCATCCGTCTCGGCGGCGTAGGCCACAAGCAGCAGATTCAGGACAATGCCGACCTTTACATGACCATCCCGCTCGACCAGTTCGCCATCCGCGACTTCCATCGCGGCGACGAAATGTCCAAAATTGGCTACGATCATGCCCGGCAGCAACTCGAAGCCTGGATCAGGGAAAACGGCCGCCCCTGGCTGGGAACAGCTGACCAGAAACCATAGCGCCGCGCTGATCGCCAGCCCTGCGAATCTTTGCCCGCAGCCCTCCCCGATATAAGATGTCCCCACACGCAATGCCACAGCGAGTCAGCCAGCAACCGCCTGCGTAATTCGAATTCCGGGAGAACCCGCGAAGTGTCCATCCACAGATCCGCCATTTTTACTGCCGCCGCTCTGGCCTGCAGCTTCTCCATCCCTTCCGTCGCGCAGGTCGCAAGCCAGCCCCGCCAATACACCACCGCCGACTACGCCCAGGCCGAAAAGTTCATGTCCTACAACGTCACCCCGCTCGCCTGGAAGGGCGTAGTCAAAGCGGAATGGTTGCCAGATGGGAAAGACGAGAAGGAACCCCGCTTCTGGTACCGCGCCGTCGACGACTCCGGCATCACCTACACCCTCGTCGACCCCGCTAAAGGCACCCACGCCCCAGCCTTCGACCACACAAAACTAGCGGAAGCTCTAAAGGCGGTAGCCAAGCCAGAGCTCAAAGACGACGCCCACCACCTAAAGCTCTCCGAACTCGCCCTGACCGACCACGATTCAATCCTCGACTTCACCTACGCCGGCGCCACCTACCACTGCACTCTCGCAGCCGCCTACACCTGTACCGCAGCGCCCGCGCCGCCGAAGGAGCGCCTCAACCTTTCGCCCGACAAGAAGCTGGGCGTCTTCATCCGCGACTGGAACCTCTGGCTCCGCGACATGGCCACCGGCAAAGAAACCCAGCTCACCACCGACGGCCAGAAAGACTACGGCTACGCTACCGACAACGCCGGCTGGAAGCACTCTGACGCCGCCATCGTTCTCTGGTCCGACGACTCGAAGAAGATCGCGACCTTCCAGCAGGACCAGCGCAAGACCGGCGAAATGTACCTCGTCCCCGTCACCAATGGCCACCCCAAGCTCGAAGCCTGGAAGTACCCATTAGTCGGCGACAAAGATATCACCATGATCGAACGCGTCGTCATTGACCTCCCGACCGGCAAAATGACCCGCCTCAAGATGCCGCCCGACCAGCACCGTTCGACCATCTGCGATGACGTAGCCTGCCACGGAACTACCTGGGACGACGTCGAATTCAGCCCCGATAACACCTACCTCGCCTTCGTCTCCACCTCCCGCGACCACAAGCAGGAATGGTTCCGCGTAGCTGACACCGCCACCGGCGAAGTCCGCGAAGTCTTGACCGAGTCCGCCCCCAAGTTCTTTGAAAGCGGCGACAACAAGGTCAACTGGCACTACCTGCCCAAGTCCAACGAAATCCTCTGGTTCAGCGAGCGCGACAACTGGGGCCAGCTGTACCTCTACGACCTCATCACCGGCAAGCTCAAGAACCAGATCACCCACGGCGAAGGCAACGTAACCCAGGTCCTCCGCGTCGACGAAAAAGCTCGCACCATCTACTTCCTCGGCGTAGGCCGCGAAGCGGGTCGCGACCCCTACTTCCAGCACCTCTACAGCATCCACTTCGACGGCACCGGCCAGAAGCTCCTCACGCCGGAGAATGCCGATCACACCATCAAGCTCTCCCCCGACGGCCGCTACTTCGTCGACACCTACTCCACCCCAACGCAGCCCCAGATCACCATCGTCCGCAACGCCGAAGGCAAGCAGCTGATGGAAGTCGCCAAGCAGGACATCAGCAAACTCCTCGCCGCAGGCTGGGTCCCGCCCACCCCCATCACCGTCAAAGCCCGCGACGGCAAGACGGACCTCTACGGCCTCATGTTCAAGCCCACCAGCTTCGATGCATCGAAGAAATACCCCATCATCAACTACGTCTACCCCGGCCCTCAGATCGGCTCCTGCGGGAGCCGCAGCTTCAGCGCTGCCCGCGGAGACAACCAGGCCCTCGCAGAACTCGGCTTTGTCGTCGTCTGTATTGACGGCATGGGCACCAACCTCCGCTCCAAGAGCTTCCACGAAGCCTACTTCGGCGACCTCGGCGACAACACCCTCCCCGACCAGGTCACCGGCATGAAGCAGCTCGCCGCCAAGTACCCCTTCATCGACCTCGACCGCGCTGGTATCTGGGGTCACTCCGGCGGAGGCAACGCTACGGGCGCCGCCATGTTCCACTACCCGGATTTCTTCAAAGTAGGCATCGCCGAGAGCGGCAACCACGACCAGCGCGACTACGAAGACGACTGGGCCGAAAAGTGGGCAGGCGTCCCCGTCGTCAACGCCGACGGCACCAGCAATTACGACACCCAGGCCAACCAGAACTACGCCAAGAACCTCAAAGGCCATCTACTCCTGGCCCACGGCACCATGGACGACAACGTCCCGCCGAACAACACCCTGATCGTCGTAGAAGCCCTCATCAAAGCCAATAAGGACTTCGACCTCCTGCTCATTCCCAACGTCCCTCACGGCTATGCGTACGCCACCCTCTACATGACACGCCGCCGCTGGGACTACTTCGTGCGCTACCTCGCAGGCGCCACCCCACCCGACCAGTACCAGATGCAGCCCGTCTCCGTCCTCCGCAGCATGGCCGCCAACGGCCCCGAGCCAGACCAGGACGACCCGGACCAATAACCAACCTCCACCAGCGGATCAAACAACGAGCAAAGCAAAGCCTGAGGCTGTCAACCTCAGGCTTTTGCTGTTCTCTGTTAGCTATTCCTGTGCATCGCGGCCAACATCGCTGCCCTATCAGTCCCGGTCAATCTCCAAATCATCCGCCAGCTTGAACCGCACAATCGACTCCGCCGGGATCACCAGATCCTTATTCCCAGACAATCCCGCACCCGCCGTACCCGCGCCAGCCCCAGCCAGACCGCCAATCAGCGCACCCTTGCCGCCACCGGCCAGTCCGCCAATCAGCATGCCCAATCCACCGCCGCCTCCAACAAAAGCAGCCGTCCGCTTGCCCTTGCCCTTCTTCGTCCGCAGCACATCCTTCGTATCCAGCGGATACTGCTTCCCATCCAGCGTCAGCGATACCAGCCTAAGCTCAATATCCGCCGCTCCCTTGAACTTCCCGCGACCCTTCGCAGCCACTACTTCACCGCCCACCGGCGTCTTCTTCGGAATCACCACCTGGCCGCCAGCCGTCACCGGCTCCACGATCTCGCCAGTAAACTTGTCTCCCGGCCGGCTGCCCTTCGCACTGATCGTCTGATCCACACGAATCACCAGGGTCGTCCCCGCAGCCACATTAATCGGTGGCGGTGGCGGAGGCGGCACCGGCGAAACGACAGGAGGCTGATTCGGCGCAGGAGCCGGAGTCGGCGCGGGAGCAGGAGCCGTTCCCGTCGCAGCCTGATCCGTAGTGGGTGCGGGTGCCGCAGCCGTCGCGCCCTTCGGCGTCACAGTCGTAGAAACAACCTGTCCCGGCTGCCCGGGCACCGGCGGCTGCACCACCGTCGTCACCGTATTACCGTCCTTATCCGTGCTCACAATTTGCTGTGCTTGCCCGCTCGAGGCAGCCTGCGCCTTGGCCTGTTCCAGCGCCTTATCCTGCGCGGACTTGCAACCCGTAAGCGCCACAGAAGACATGGCAACCGCCAGCAAAGCCGCAGCCATCACCGGCCGCACATGGAAAACAACAAATGGGGTGGGGGAAATACGCATCAAAGGCCCTCTTTCTCGAACAAATTTCGTACAGCCAGCAACGTCTATTGGAAGCCACACACATCCCGCAGGACTCTCAATTATCTCCCCGCCGCGCGAAAAAGAACTGGTTCCAATTGCACCGCCGTAATCTAGTTCCTCTGTGCCATCGCGGTTTTGAGATGCGCGCCGCCTTTTCCATCCTGTAGGATGAACCGTCTTTTGAAACCCCCAACGGAAGTGAAGCCAATGCACGAATCCCGTTTCCGCCGCCTCCAGAAAACGTTCTCCATCGGCCTCCTCTCGGCCTTCGTCGCCGCGCCCTTCGCCCACGCCCAGAACACCTCCAAGCCGCTCCCCACCATCCTCTACGGCGCCGCCTATTACAACGAATACATGCCCGACGAAGGCGACGGCCAGCCAGCCCTACGCGCCAAACGCCTCGCAAAAGACGTCCAGATGATGAAAGACGCCGGCATCTCCGTCGTCCGCATGGGCGAATCAAGCTGGGCGCTCTGGGAGCCCTCCGACGGCCACTTCGAATACGCATGGATGGACACCGTCGTCGATGCCATGAGCAAGGCCGGCATCAAGGTCATCATGGGCACCCCGACCTACTCCATCCCCACCTGGATGGCCAATGCCCACCCCGAAATCCTCGTCCGCCCGCAGGGCGCGCCCCTCGTCGGCGGCGAAGTCACCTACGGCATCCGCCAGAACATGGACACCGACAACGCCATCTTCCGCAAGTACTCCGCACGCGTCATCGAGAAGATGGTCGCCCACTACCGCAACAACCCCACCGTCATCGGCTGGCAGATCGACAACGAAACCACCTCCTACGGCGCCTACAACGACGACGTCTTCAACGGCTTCGTCGAGCACCTCAAGAAGAAATTCGTCACCACCGATGCCATGAACAAAGCCTGGTTCCTTAACTACTGGGGCCAGGACGTCAACGGCTGGGAAAACATGCCCCGCCCCGACCACGCCACCAGCACCAGCTACAAGCTCGAATGGTCCCGCTGGCAGCAGATGCGGGTCGCAGACTTCCTCACCTGGCAGGCCGGTCTCGTTCGTCAGTTCCGCGGCCCAGACCAGTTCGTCACCCACGACTACGGCGGCTCCATGAAGAAAGACAAGGACGAGCTGGCCGTCGCCAAAGCTCTCGACATCGTCGCCAACAACACCTACCACGGCACTCAGGACCACATGGACGGCGCCTGGCAGGCGCAGGAAAGCGACTGGGCCCGCTCGCTCAAGCGCGACAACTTCCTCATCACCGAAACCAACGCCCAGACCCTCGGCTGGGATTCAGCTGGACAGTTCCCGCCCTACGACGGCCAGGTCCGCCTCGACGTCTATACCTATCTCTCGAGCGGCGCCAACATGGTCGAGTACTGGCACTGGCACTCCATCCACGCCGGGCAGGAGACCTACTGGAAAGGCATCCTGAGCCACGATCTCGAACCCAACCGCGTCTACGCCGAAGTCTCCAAAACCGCTCACGAACTCCAGAAAATCGGCCCCCAGCTCGTCGACCTCAAGATCAAGAATCAGGTCGCCATCCTCTACAGCGTCGATTCCGACAACGGCATCGTCTTCATGCCCTATGACCGCAAATACGGCAATGGCTGGACCCCCGGCGTCCCCGGCGACGCCTACACCACCGTCCTCGGCCAGCTCCATCGCAGCCTTTACAACCAGAACATCGGAGTAGACTTCGTCTTCCCCAACAGCGGCGACTTCTCGCAATACAAGCTGCTCGTCATTCCGCCGCTCTATGTGGCCGATGACGCCCTCCTGAAGCGCATCAGCGACTACGTCAAAAATGGCGGCCATGTCCTGATGTGCTTCAAATCCGGCTTCGCCAACGAAAACTCTGCAGTCCGCTGGACCCGCGCCCCCGGCCCACTCCGCGAAGCAGCAGGCTTCAGCTACCAGGAGTTCTCCAACTTAGAAAAGCCGCTCGCCCTCAAAGGTGACCCCTTCCATGCAGGCGAAGAAAACAAGGTCAGCACCTGGGCCGAGTTCCTCCTGCTCGAACACGCCGAAGCCCTCGCATACTACGACCACCCCTTCTTCGGAAAATGGCCAGCCATCACCCGCAACCACTTCGGCTCAGGCCAGCTCACCTACGAAGGCACAGAACTCTCCGACACCCTGCAAGCCAAACTCATCGCCGATGAAATCAAGAGCGCAGGCCTGGCCAGCGCCGACCAGCATCTCCCAGCCCCAGTCCACGTAAAACACGGCACCAACCGCGAAGGCAAAAAACTCCACTACTACCTCAACTACTCCAGCGACACTCAGACCTTCAACTACCCCTACGCCGCAGGGAAAGACCTGCTAACTAGCACAGCAGTCAACCCCAACCAATCCATAACCCTGAAGCCCTGGGACTTGGCAATCATCGAAGAATAGCCAGAGCTTCTATAAGCAAGCAGGCAGTACAACCGAACGCCGGGTGGCCCACCTTCATCGCGCACTTGCGATTAAGGTGGGAGTAGCAAATGCCAGCCTGTCGTTGCACCTGCCTTTGCTTTTCTGGTTGTCATTCCCGAAGGGAATCTGCTGTTCCGGCCGGCCATCACCGAAACAAATGCGGCACAAACCGGCTCAAGTTATTCGTAATCAATCCATCCGACTCCCGAATCCCCATCCCCGCCGGCTCACCATCGATCAGCCAACTCCCCAACACCGCAGTCTTCCCATCCGCCTGCGCCATAGAAGCCATCGCCTGGTAAACATAGCCTCCGCCAGCCGCCTTGGCATCGAGAGCATTGGCCTTCGCCGCACCGCCCTCTTCAGCCCAGTTACGAAACACCTGCACCCCCGCGCCCTCACGTCCCACCAGCGGCTTACGCACATAGTTCTGCATCTTGCGCGGTCCATCGAGATAAGCAGGCAGCAACAGCTCATGATCCGGAAACAGCTCCCAGAGAATCGCCAGCACCGCCTTGTTCGACCACATCATCTTCCAGATGGGCTCAATCCACTGGACCTTGCCCGCCACCGGCTTCTGCGAAGCAGCATTCATCGTCGCCAGCGCATGATCCCCAAACGCATCCCCCAGCATCCACTCCCACGGGTACAGCTTGAAGATCGTCCGCAACTCATCCCGCCGCCCATCGACAAACCGCTCACCGGCGCTGTCCCATCCCACCTGCCGCATCGCCAGCCCGGAGGTCTTCAATCCCGCCTGATGCGCCGTGTCCTGCAGATAGGCAATGGTCATCCCATCTTCCTCCGCCCCATCATGGGCGAAGTAGACCGGCTGAGAAACATACGGCAGCAGATCCTTCCACTTAGCCACTAACTTCTCATGCAGAGAATTGAACTGGTCCGCCTTGGGGAAACACTCCTCCAGCCAATACCACTGCGCCACCGCCGCTTCCACAAGACAAGTAGGCGTATCCGCGTTGTATTCGAGCAGCTTGATCTGCGGCCCGTCAAAGGCCAGATCAAGCCGTCCATATAGCGCCGGAGGCTCGCTCTGCCACGTCTCGCGAATGAGCGCCGCAGCCTTCGCCGGAATGCCCATCCGGCCCAGCCAGTCGCGCTCCAGAATCACTCCACCAGCAGCCAGCGCCAATCGCTGAATCTCCGCCGTAGCCGCCTCCAGCCGGTCAATCTCTGCCGCGGAAAACTCCCAGTATGCAGACTCATCCCAATAAGGGCTGCCATCGTCGAGCGAGTGGTACGTCAGCCCAACGCGCTCTACCTTCCGCTGCCAGTCGGCTCGTGGCGTAATCGTGCGCCTTCGCATCACTCGCCGCCTTCGCCGCCGCCGTGCCCAAACCCGCCAAAGCTCACGCTCGACCTGCTGGCTCCGACGACAGAATCACCGATATGCCCGCCACTCGAACCGCCATACACATAGAAGTAGCCGCCACCGTGAGAGACCTCACAATAGGAGTCCGGCATAAGGTGATTTTGCGCATCCACGCAATGGCGCGGACCGTTATGGCAGCCGATCGAAACCATCGCGGCAGCAGCCAGCAAAGTAAGTGGAACTTCTTTCGATTTACGCATGGAAGTAAGTACAGATCCTGACAGAATTGCCAACCAAAAACAATCCCAGTGATACTACGCGGAATCTATCCGCAGCGTTCCTGACCCCACCCCAGAGCGGGGTACAGCAAGTCTTCCTGTGAACACTGGCCGTTATCAGGCAACGAACCCTCCACAATCCCGCTAGAATGGCCACCATGGAGCCAGTAACCCACTTCCTCACCGGAGCCTGCATCGGACGCGCCGGCCTCAACCGCCGCACCGCCTACGCCACACTGGCCGCCACCCTCGCCGCCGAAGCCCCTGACATGGATGTCTTCTGGGGCGTCGCCGGGCCCGTCGTCAGCTTCGCCCACCATCGCGGCATCACCCATACCTTCGTCGCCGTCCCCGTCGTCGCGCTGGTCATCACCGGCTTCGTCTGGTGCGTTGATAAGGCGATCAGCTCCCGCCGCAAACCCATCCGCGATCCCCAACCCATCCGCTGGCTCTGGGTCTATTTCTCCGCCTTCATCGCCGCGCTAAGCCACATCCTGCTCGACTGGACCAACAACTACGGTGTCCGTCCCTTCTTCCCCTTCAACACCCGCTGGTACTCCGGCGACCTCGTCTTCATAGCCGACCCCGTCCTCTGGGCACTCCTCCTCCTCGCCATAATCGTTCCCGCCCTCCTCGGCCTCACCGACCGCGAAGTAGGCGCCCACCGCCAGCAGTTCCGAGGCCGCGGCTGGGCCATCTTCGCCCTGATAGGAATGGTCGCCGTCTGGGGCCTCCGCTGGTCACAGCACGCCAAAGCCTCCAATCTAGTAGCCCAGGCTCAGGTCACAGCCACCCCAGCCAGCCGCACCGCCCTCGAACCCTATCCGTTCAGCCCCTTCCGCTGGCACGCCCTGCTCGAAACCGGCACCACCTGGCAAACCGCCGAAGTCGACACTCGCACCAATCAAGTCGAATCCGACCCCCGCAACAACGTCCTCCTCAAACCAGCCTGGACCCCAGCCATCATCGCCGCCCGCCAGTCGCGCCTCGGCCAGGTCTACCTCGACTGGTCCCAGTGGCCAGTCGTCCGAGACATCGGCCCGCAAGCCGCCCCTAAACAGCCCCCGCCAGACTTCCCCGCCAACCGCAACTGGACCACGATCGAGTTCAGCGACCTCCGCTTCGCCTACGCCTATCTCGACACCAGCATGGGCACCGGCTCCAGCCGCCCGCTAGCCGCCACCCTGCCAACCACAGGCTTGGCTGGCTGGGTCTACATCGTCGATGGCCCCAACGGCAGCAAGGAAGAAGCCGGCCAGTTCATCGGAGGCAGAGAACAAAAGTAGGCGTAGAATCAAGACCCATAGGAGAGCGCCATGGCCGCGACAACCCAGGTTCCCGTCGAAGTCTACCTCCGCTCCGACTATCAGCCAGACGCCGAATACATCGATGGCGAAATTATGGAGCGACCCGTGGGCGAAGACGACCACTCCTCCTGGCTAGGCGCTATTTGCTACTGGTTTCACCAGCATGAAGACGAATGGAACATCCGTATCCGTCCTGAACTGCGCGTGCAAGTCAGGCGCGAGAACTTTCTCGTCCCCGACGTTACCATCCTCGACGCCGCAAATCCGCGAGAGAAGATCGCTACCCTCCCTCCCGTCGCCGTCTTCGAAGTCCTGAGCCCGGAAAACAAGATCCGCGAAATCATGCGCAAACTCGACCTCTACGAGCAAATGGGCATCCCCCAGATCTGGCTCATCGACCCACCCGCTGCCGGTGCGTTCCCGGTCTGGCAGCGCTTCCACCAGGGTCGCCTCGCCGACAGCACCACCTTTTCCCACCCGGAGAAGGGCATCCACTTCGAAATGACCGAAATCGCGAAACTACTCCGCTGATGGAGCGTTACACGCGAAATTTCACCCGCATCACCGCGTTTATTGACTCGATCAACAATTCCCGGTTGACCCCAGCCCATTCAATCCCCAGAATGGTCATAGACTTCTGTCGATTCCCGTATCGTCTTGTCAATCCATCGCTGAAAGATCACTGGTCCATCCAGCACCCGAGGTACCAATGCCCGCATACCTGCTCCTGCTAGCCGCTCTCCTGAGCCGCGTCATTCCCCACTCCGGCTGGTACGGATTCACCGCCGTCGGTGGCGCCCTGCTCTACTTCGGTGCCCGCCGCAACTGGCGCGAGATGCTCCTCCCCGTCGCCGCCTTCGCCGCGGTCGACTACTACCTCACCACCCAGGTCTACAGCTCCGAGTTCAACGTAGTGAACTACCTCTCCACCTGGGCCTGGTACGCCGCCGCCATCGCTCTCGGCCACATCCTGCTCTCCGCGCGCACCTCAGCCGTCCGCTTCATCGCCACCGGCCTGCTCGGCCCCACCTCCTTCTTCCTCATCTCCAACTTTGCCGCCTGGCAGATCCTCAGCCGCCCCGGCAGCATGTACGCCAGCAATCTCGGCGGCCTCATCACCGCCTACATCGCCGGCCTGCCTTTCTACGGACGCGACGTGGTCTCGACCGGCCTGGTCCTCGCCCTCGCCTTCGGAGCCGAAGCCACCGTCCGCCACTTCCGCGATAACAACACTCTCCAGCCCGCACCCATCCGCGCCAAGCGCTAGCTGTATCCTGCTCACTGGGCCAGTAGGGTAGGCCGGGGATTTATCCCCGGCACTATCCGAGCGAACAGAAAAAGGGGCTTCAGCCCCTGCGGCATCGAATTGAGATCCACCGCGGAAAATCGCTTTTGGCCGCCCAGCAATTCCCACCTGCCCCGGTAATTTGCAATACTAAGTCGTCATGCCAATCGATAACATTCAGCAGGCCGCGCAGAAAGTCGCCACTCTCCTCAACTCGATCGTCAAGCTCGGCGGCCTCAAGCTGAAGTACCGCATCAGCGCCAGCCCCGTCCCTGCAGACAGCGAACACGTAGGCGCCGAAGTCCTCAACGTCGAGCTCAACGGCCTCGACGCACCCCTGCTTACTCAGCGCGGCGGCGAACTCCTCCGCTCCCTCGAGCACCTCGCTATCCAGATCCTCCGCCTCGACGTCCGCGAACACGACCTCGTCAGCTTCGACGCCCTCAACTTCAAGGCCCTCCGCCAGCAGGAGATCCAGCTCTCCGCCGAAACCGCCGCCGAGCGCGTCCGCGAGACCGGCACCCCCTACAGCTTCCCCCCCACCAACTCCCGCGAACGCCGTATGCTCCACCTCGCCTTCCGCTCCATCGAAGACGTAGAGACCCAATCCCTCGGCGAAGGCCAGGAGCGCTACCTAGTCGTTTACCCCAAAGGCCGCACCGACCTCCCAGCCCCCATCCCCCAAATGCCAGTCCGCACCGGCTACGGCGACCGAGGCGGTAGAGGTGGAGACCGCGGCGGCAGAGGCGACCGAGGTGATCGTGGCCGAGGCAGAGGCGGCGACCGAGGCGGCTACGGCCGCAGATAGCAGCAAGCAGATAGCAACGAACAGCAGGCAGCCAGCCGCAAAAGCAAGCCTGTCTTCACTGGCGCGAGAACAAATGCGGGTGCCCCACCCTCGCGACGCCTTTGTTTTTGTCGCTAGGGTGGGAATCACAAATCCCAGCCCGTCGTTGCCCTTGCCTTTCTTGCAGTCATTCCCGAAGGGAATCTGCTGTTGCCAGTCCGCGTATGCAACAATACCGCCCATGTACCTATCCGCCGCAAAGCCCCTGGCAGCCCTATTCGCCCTCAGCCTATTGAGCCTCTCCCAAGCCCAACCCACCCCTGAAACACCCCTCACCTACAACTGCCTCCACACCCCCAAGCCCATCAAGATCGACGGCAAACTGGACGACCCAGCCTGGCGCACCGCCCCCTGGACCGAAGACTTTATCGACATCGAAGGCGCAGCCAATCCTGCCAATCCCAAGCCCCGCTACCGCACCCGCGCCAAGCTGCTCTGGGACGACCAGTACCTCTACATCGCCGCCGAGCTGGAAGAACCCAACCTCCAGGCCAAACTCACCGAACACGACTCCGTCATCTTCAAAGACAACGACTTCGAATTCTTCGTGAAACCCCCAGCCACCGTAGAAGGCCCCGCAGGCCAGAAAATGCCGGCCCCCGGCTATTTCGAGTTCGAGATCAACGCCCGCAACACCAGCTGGGACCTCTACCTCAACCGCCCCTACAACCAGGGCGGCAAAGCCGACGACAGCTGGAACATCCCCGGCCTCAAAACCGCAGTAGCCCTCAAAGGCACCCTCAACAACGCGTCCGACAAAGACCACGGCTGGACCGTAGAAATCGCCATCCCCTTCGCCGCCTACACCAGCCGCCTGCCCGTAGCGCACCCCAAGGCCGGCGACCAATGGCGCTTCAACTTCAGCCGCGTCGAATGGCTCCAGGGCCACCAGCAACCCGGCGAACACGAAGCCAACTGGGTCTGGTCCCCCCAAGGCGTAATCAACATGCACGTCCCGGAAAAGTGGGGCTACTTGAACTTCCAAGACAAGCGGTAACGGCCGGTTCTCGTCGAACGATGAGCCCATAAGTCTTTGCGTGGCATCAATGCAAGCGCAACGCTCGCCGCACTTTGTCCACAAAACCGTCGCTCTTCGTTTTGTTTGCGCCCTCATTGTCCACCAAAGCCCTTATCCGCTCAACGACTGGTTCATACTCGCCCTTAACAAGTCCCAGATCGGGATGCCGCGATAGTGGAGACTTTTTGATGTCAGCCATCTTCAGTGCATGCTCCGCATGACGCAACGCCAGTTCGGAATTCCCAAGCTCCGAATACACGATTGCCAATGCACTTGAATACATGAAGACCTCAACCGGGAAAACCATGTTCAAACTACGGGCCTCCAATGTTTCGATAGCAAAGTCGTAAAGCTCCCGCCTGCCATAGGTAGCGATCAAAAGCGGCAGATTGAAGCGCGCCCTCGTGGTAGAACCACGATGCGTCTCCTCCCATTGAAGTGAACGCCGGTAAGAATCGATGGCTTCATCAATTAATCCCAACGCCACATATGCTTCCGCCTGCACGTTCAATGCGTCTGCCATGAAGGATTCATCTCCAGATTCGAAATACAGCTCGATCAGCCGCAAAGCAACCCGCGGCTCAGTCGACCTCAATGTCCATGCCTGAATCTTTAGATATTGCGGCCTTTGGCTGCGGCTGCGTTTCAGCCTTGCAAGAAACTGCGCCTCAATCTCAGGCGACCAACTAGTATTTCGAAACCAGTCAGGCATCATCGACCCCTGATGCAAAGATAGGGGATTGAACCGCGTCAATTCACGGAAGAAAATCAATGCGGTCAGCAGTCAGAACTGCATCCTATAGATTTGGGAGAATAAGAATGAGCACCTTAGAAAAACTCGCGACCGCCCAACCCGTAGCCTTCGTCCCCATCAGCGACACCGAGACGGGAAAAGCCAAAGCGCTCACCTTCTACCGCGACCAGCTCGGCCTCACCTTTGTCGAAGACCAGTCGCCCTTCGCCCTCGTCTTCCGGCTCCATATCCCTAGCGAGATCTCCGGCGACTTGCGCGAAAATCTACAAGGCGAATCCGGCACCGGTGGAGAAGGCATCAGCCGCTCCGGCAATGACGACCTCCCAGGTTCAGCGATCGGCGCCTCCACCGGCACCACGCTCCGCGCCACGTTCGCGGGAGACTTCAAGCCCCAGCCCTTCACCATCCTCGGCTGGACCGTCCCCGACATCGCTGCCACCGTCCAGCAGCTCACCAACGCGGGCGTCAACTTCACCCGCTACCCCGGCCTCAACGCCGACCACCCGCTCGCCATCTGGACCGCCCCCGGCGGCACTCAGATCGCCTGGTTCACCGACCCCTTCGGCAACACCCTGAGCCTTCAGCAGAACGTCTGAAAAAATCTGCCAGCAGATTGTGAGTATTTTCTACCGAAAAGCGCATCATAAGAAACAGCTCAGCAGCACATGCTCTTTAGTTGTCATTCCCGAAGGGAATCTGCTTCTCGCCTTTCGTTGGCAGAGGAAAATAAATACCCTCCCCCTCCATTCGTAAGTTCTTCCCCTGCGAAAGAATGTGCCAAAAAAAACGGCCCCGCCAGAACCCTGGCAGGGGCCGTTCGCATTTCCTAAAGCAAGTTAGAAGAAAAATTTAGCCGAAACCTGCAGCTGCCTCGGCCCATACAACACGTTGTTGGTGCTCGACTTGTTCCCGAACGCCGCCGTTCCCTTGCCCGTGTAGGGAATGATGCAGCCCTGCAGCGGAGCTTCCGTCGAAACAGTGGTTTCGCACTTGATGCCGCCCGTGGTGGCTCCAGCGCCAATGTACGTCGAATAGGTCGAGTTCACACCGGTGATGATCTCATGGTTCAGCAGGTTGAATGCCTCGCCAACGATCTCCATGTGCATCGCATCGTGGATCGGAATCTCCCGCGTCACGCGGAAGTCGAAGTCGTTGAACCCCGGTCCGATCAACGAGTTACGCCCGATCTGCGGGGGACGGCCAGTGGTCGCCGCGCCGGAGCCTGAGCTCATCGCGCCACCGTAAATGTTGCCCGCCGCGCCAAAGCTCGACGAACCGCCGTTGTAAACCGTGCCACTCATCGAAGCCGTAATTGGCTGACCCGCGGAAGCTGTATCGGTTCCCGAGAACTTGAACCCATCCAGCGTCAGCTTCATCCACTTGTTGCCTTCGAAAACGTGTGGCTGGTACACAAAGCTGCCCACAAAGCGGTTGCGCACATCGAGATCGGAAAGCCCATTCTCACCGCGCACATTGTTCGGGTCCAGCACAGGGTTGCCGCCGTAGAAGGTACCAAAAGCACCTGCAACCTGGTCCGTATCCGTGGCGCGAGACCACGTGTAGTTCGCCAGGATCTCTAGGCCGTTGGCGAACGGACGGCGCACCGTCACTGCCAGCGAGTTATACCAGGAGTTCGCCACGCTGAAGCCCGTGTTGTAGCTCTGCAGCGAGGAGTTAATGCGGTCCGACCGCAGGTACACCGGTACGGTCAACTGCTGGGTGACCTTGCCGCTCTTGTCCAGCACGTCGTACGAGCGCAGCCCGTGCGGCGTCTGGCCCACCAGGTTGGCATCCAGGAAGACCGGCAGGCGAAGCCCGCGCGATCCCACGTAACCCACCGAAAGCGTCAGCTTGCCGGGCAACTGCTGCTCCACGCTCAGGTCAGCTTCATGCGCCAGCGGTGGAACAAACTGCGGGTCCAGCCCGTGGAAGCTCTGCACACCGACCTTGGCCGTACCTTCGACGGTCGGCGGAGCGCCGCCGTTCGGATAGAGCGAGTTGTCGAGTGAAGGGCCAGTCGGCTTGAATGGCACATTAGGATAGATCAGTCCTGCAGCCGCCGAGTTGGACGCGTTGCAGCTGCTTCCGCAACCGGTGTAGTTGTAGTTCACCTGGACAACGCCGTTCTCCACGCGCATCGCGTAGTACGTGCTGCCCTGGTTCAGGCCGGAAAAGAGGCCATAGCCGCCACGAACCACAGTACCTGCATACGGCTGCCACGCAAAGCCCACACGAGGCTGCACGCGATCGGTCACGTTCTTGATCGTGCTGCTGTAGTAGGTGGAGAGGTCGCCGTAGTTGGTGTTGTTCTTCGTCGGGTTAGGCGTCAGCTGCACGTCATAGCGAACACCCGCGGTGATGGTGAGGTTGCTACGAATCTTCCACGAGTCCTCGGCAAAGCCGTCGAACATCTTCATCCAGAAGTCGTCGGCGCCGGCGCGGTTGCCCTTGTTGATCTGGTCTACCGTCTGCACAAAGCTGGTGTAGTGGTATCCGGCAAAAGGATCGGTGTCCCCTGGCTGGCCCTGGAACGAGTCAGCAGCCCAGTTCTGGAAGTTCGCGACTGCCGTCGAGCCGCTGTAGTTGTAGATACCGCCGCCCTGGAAGAGGTTGATCATGATTTCGTGAACGAGGTTGACGTCGCCGCCGAACTTGATCGTGTGGCGGCCATGGATCATCGAAACCACATCCGTAAGCTGGGTGCGGTGTTCGTCCGGCTCAGCAATACGCGGCAGCGCGTTTGGCATGCCGTATGTCAGCAGCGAACCGATACCGATGCTCGGGCCAGCCGCATTGGCGCCCGCCGTCTCCAGATCGCGTCCATACTGCCAATGGACCTGATTCACGGTCGTGTTGCCCAACTGGGTCGTCAGGCCGCCGACGAGGAAGCGCTCGTGGTAGCTGGTCGGCCCGTTGGTCGAGGGCGAGCTGTTGGTGAAGGTCGGCGCGCCCGAGTAACCGTTGGTCGAGTCGAAGTTCGCGAAGTTGTAATTCACAAACGCGTCGTTCCGGCTGTTGATATGCCAGTCGAGGCGCGGAAAGAAGATGTTTTCCTTGCTGAAGCGCGAAGGCGGCGAACCTGCCCCGCCAGAGTTGTCGATCAGGAAGGTAATGGCGGAGGTGCACTGGGCTGCGGTGATCGTCGCCGGGCACTGCGTCGGAGTGATGATTGTGCCGGAGCCATTCGAATCCGTCTGAGGGGTCAGCGAGAGCGTGTTGGTGTTTGCGTAGAGCACGCGGCCAACGCGACGGAAGCCATCATACGTGAAGAAGTAGAAGAGCCGGTCCTTGATGATCGGTCCGCCTACTGAGCCGCCAAATTGCTGCTGCTGGTGGATCGGCTGCGTCAGCAGGAAGGGATTTCCGCCATGCAGACCCTGGTACTTGTTGTACGGGTCCAGCGCGTTCAGGTCCGGATAGCGCAGATAATAAAAGAGATCGCCGTGGATTGCGTTTGTTCCGGAGCGGGTGATGGCGTTCACCTGACCGCCTGCCGCCTGGCCGAATTCGACGGAGTAGTTTGACGTTTCCGCCTGGAATTCCTTGATCGAGTCCAGTGAGTAGATATAAGGAGCGCCGGAAGCGCGTCCGCGGGCTTCCGAGAACAGCATTTCGTTGTTGTTCGCGCCGTCCACATAGTTCTGGTTGTAGAGGCCGCTGATTCCGTGGAAGCTGACCAGGCCGGAACCGCCGTCCTGCACCACGTTTGGCGTGAGGAGGACAAAGTCGCTCCAGTTACGCCCGTTCACTGGCAGGTTAGAGATCAGCTGCTGGTCCACGGTCTGCGAGACTTCGGTCTTTTCCGTGTCGAGCAGAGGAGACTCGCCCGAAACTTCCACCGAGGTCGAAACCGAGGCAGCGGGCAGAACGGCGTCCACCGTCAGCACCTGGCCGACTGTCAGGACAAGGTTCGTGCGGGAGACTTTGCCGAAGGAGTTGCCGCCCAGCGTCACTTCGTAGTGGCCCGGCTGCAGGAAGGTGGCGGTGTATTCGCCGGAGTCGTTGGTGGTGAGCGTGCGGGAAACGCCGGTATCGACGTCGGTGATCACGATGGCCGCGTTCGACACGACGGAACCCGTTGAATCGGTTACAGTTCCGGTAATGTTGCCGGATCCAGATGTCTGGGCTGTCACTGGCAGGATCGTAACCCAACACAGAATTGCTGCGAGAGCAAAGGCAAAAAGCCTAGCTTTAACAGGCTTGCATGGCATACAGATGTACTCCTATGAATTGGGGCCGCCCAGGATGGGAGGATTGGGGGCCGATGATGGATTGGTCTGGCTGCTCCGGTGGTAATTCGCCTGCCTGAAACAGTCTGGAGACGTTCGCAGCTTTCAGACCTGATAACAACGTAATAACTTAAGGCTCTTCGAGTAAGCGTCCTGTGTCAACCTGAGACGGCGAAATTGTTATGACGTTAACGACCTGCTTCCAGTCGTTCTCATCGCCGGAAGGTGCATCCTGCCACCTTCACTTTATCGCTCGATTCGCCCGCAGAGACTCATGTTTTCCCATCACATCAGGGCATTTCGGATGATCACTTTGGCCGATTTAACACCTCGTTTCCCACCGCAAGAGGCGTTCCAGCCAGTGGTACAGGCGGTATCCTGAAGACAGCGCCCGCTCCTCCAGAATTCATGTCCGACTTCGCCCAAACCGTGAAACAGCAGGCCGACATCGTCAAGGTGATCGGCGGCTACATCCGTCTGCGCAAGGCGGGAGCGCAAAACTACTCCGGCCTCTGTCCTTTCCATAAAGAGAAGTCGCCGTCGTTTTCCGTACATGCCGGCCGGCAGTTCTTCCACTGCTTCGGCTGCGGCCAGTCCGGGGATATCTTCAGCTTCGTCAGCAAGATAGAGAACGCCAGCTTCCCGGAATCGGTCCGTATCGTGGCGCAAAAGTGCGGCATTCCGCTGCCCAAGCGCGAGTACAACTCGCCAGAAGAGGCCGCCGAAGCCGGAATGCGGCGTAAGCTGCTGGACCTGCACGAGGCCGCAGCAACGTGGTTCGAAGAACAGCTCCGGTCGCCGGAGGGTGCCTTGGCCCGCGAATACCTCGCCGGGCGCGGCGTCACGGCGGAGGCAATCAAGACATTCCGCATCGGGTACGCGCCGGACAACTTCAACGGCCTGCGCGACAAGCTCGCGCCGATGGCTGACGGTGAGACTCTGCGAGCATCCGGTCTTTTCAGTTCGAAAGATACGGAAGACCAGGGCGGCAACGTCGTTCAGGGGCGCCTTTACGACCGCTTCCGCAAGCGCGTCACCTTCCCGATCGCGAATGAGTCAGGACGAGTTATTGCCTTTACTGCCCGCGCTTTAGAGACAGGCGACAAAGCGGGACCGAAGTACATCAACTCCCCCGAAACGCCGCTTTACTCGAAGGGTCAGGTCCTCTTCAATCTCGACAAGGCCAAAGCCCAGATGCGCGCCGCCGAGTGGGCCTTGCTCGTCGAGGGCCAGATGGACTGTATCTCGGTCTACATGCGCGGCATCCTGAACGTGATCGCCACCAGCGGCACAGCCTTCACCGAGCACCAGGTGGCCCTGCTGCGCCGCCAGACGACCAACGTCATCGTCAACTTCGACCCCGATGCCGCCGGAGCCAATGCCGCCGAGAAGTCGATCGGCCTTCTGACCGAGGAGGGATTTTCGATCAAGGTCATCACCCTCGATGGCGGCCTCGACCCGGACCGCTTCATCCGCGAGCGCGGCGTAGAAGCTTATGTCGCGGCCATCAAGGGAGCCCGCCGCCAGTCGGATTATCTGATCGAGCGCGCCCGCCAGCAGTTTCCCGGAGCCAATCCCGAATCCAAGATCAAGGCGATGAACTACCTGCTTCCCCACATCCGGCGCATTCCGCAGACGCTGGAGCGTGGCCAGTTTGCCCACGACGCAGCGCAGAAGCTGGGCATCGACTCCGCTGTGTTGCAGGATGAACTACGCCAGGCTGCGCTCAAGCGCCAGGATCATCTCGACGCCCGTGTCGAATCCCGCACGCCAACGGTGACCGAAGTCGAGCGCATCCTGCTCCGCGCGCTGGCCACGAACGAGGCCTGCTGGCACACCGCCAGCGGCCCGATTCTGGAGCATCCGGAGTGGTTTGAGCATCTTTCGGCATTTCAAGCCCTGCTGGCCCTGGCTGCGCAACCCGCTCCGGACCCGATGGTGGCGGTCCAAGATCCCGGCCAGCGCGCCCTCGTCGCCCAGGTGCTGCTGCAGGAAAATCATCCGCCCGATGAAGTGGCGGTTGAGGGCGCCCTGCACGGTCTCCACTTGCGCCGTCTCGAAAACGAGCAGCGTGCCCTGCGTGCGCAGATCGCGGAAGCCGAGCGACGCGGAGACTTCGCCGAAGTGGCCGCTCTCTCCCAGCGCAAACTAGCCGTAGATCGCGAAATCCGCAGCTTGCACCAGTAGTGATGAGAGAAAACTGCATATACTTTTACCAGCATCCGACTGGAGGTTGACACATGATCCTGGAACTCAAACCTGAGCACCAGAAAATTCTCGAACAGGAGATCCTGTCAGGCAGAACGCTGGAGGAAGTGCTGGATCAGGCGTTTGCAATTATCCAGGCGCAGCACGACATGGACGATTGGTTGATTGAGAATCGCGAAGAAATCGCAACTCAGATTGAAGAAGGGTATGCACAGGCTGAGCGAGGCGAATTGCTGGATCCGGACCAGGTCAGACAAATGCTGCAGGAACGTCGCCAAAATCGAAAGACAGCATGAATTATGTCGCATCCATACCGGTTAACTCCCAGAGCGGCGAATGATATTGACAGAATCTGGCACTACATCTCGATGGACAATGTGGATGCTGCGAACCAGGTTGAGGAAGCGATCTACAGCGCGTGTCATCTGCTCGGTACGAATCCTATGATGGGATCGGTTCGTAAAGGCATCACCAAACGTCCGATTCGATTCTGGCCTATTCCCGCGTACCCTAACTACCTCGTCTTATACATACCGGAGCCCAGCCCGGTCCGAGTTATCGGAATCGCGCACGGAAAGCGGAATATGCGGAAATTGCTGAAATCCATGCCGATCTGATTGCGTGCTGGCGACTTCTTGACCAAAGATGGCGATTTGGAACTAATTTCCGAGTTATAGCATCTATATACACAGAGCGAGACCGCAGGAATACGGCCCCGCCCCGACTGCAAGGCGAAAATACTTGACTTTGTCAGGGGTTCTGCTGTTAATCCGGGAGGTTCGCTGTGGTATTCTTGTATTCTCTGAAGGATGTGCGCCCCATTGCCCCACACATGAGCCACGGCTCGCGGGCAGGCCAAAATAGGCCACTTGCGCTGAATATCCTGATCCGAGCAACTCAACCGGACATCGCTTCCCGATGTTGTGGGTCGCTTTTGCCTGTACGGCATCGGTTTGCCGGGCGTGCTGAATTATTTTTCAGCGCCCACTTTGGCACCGGAACCGTTCATCGCAGTGCGCCTGCTCCCAGAAGCGGTCCAGAATTTTCGCGCAGGAGATGTGAGCGCCTTGGCTATTGACGACAAATTTGAAGACGATATTTCCAGCCTGATCGACACCGGCAAGGATAAAGGCTATCTGACCTACGGCGACGTGAACGACATGTTGCCCGACGATATGCATAATGCCGACGATCTGGACGACCTGATTACCACCATTGGTACTCAGGGCATTGATCTGCTCGACGGGCCCAAGTTCGGCGATAAGGACTTCGACCAGGAAGACGGCGAAGACGTTGAGCTGGACCTGACCCCGGGTACCCTTGAAAAGACCAACGACCCCGTCCGCATGTACCTCCGCGAGATGGGCACCGTGCCGCTGCTCACCCGCGAAGGCGAAGTCGAAATCGCCAAGCGCATTGAGCGCGGGCAGCTTCGCGTGCTCAAGTCGCTTTCCCGTTCGCCCGTGGTGATACGCGAAATCGTGGCCCTCGGAGAGGACCTGAAGCGCGGCGTCCGCAACGTGAAGGAAGTGGTCACGTTCGATGAAGAAGAGCTCACCGAAGATGTAGTGCAGGCCCGCGTTCGCGCCACGGCCGGCCGCATTGACGCGCTCGTAAAGCACCAGAAGAAAATCTTGCTGCTCAACGAGAAGCTCGAAACCCTCGCAGCCAAGACCAAGGCTCGCGAAGCGCGCAAGACCCGTTGGCTTATCGCCCGCGAAATGGTCTTGATCTCGCGCATCGTTCGTGAACTGAAGTACACCGGCCAGGAAAAGAAGCGCCTGCTCGACAAGGTCAACAAGACCGTCGAGATCATGCGTTCGCTCGAGCGGCAGATCAAGTCTCTCGACCAGAAGCACGATGCTTCGAAGTCTGAGGACCTGAAGAAGGAATACCGGCGCCAGCAGAAGAACTGCCGTATCGACCTCGAAAAGGTTGAGTCGGAAGCCGGCGTTACGGTTGTTGAGCTGCGCCGCACGCAGCGCGAAATGATCCAGGGCGACATGGACGCCGAGAAGGCGAAGCGCGAGCTCATTGAAGCCAACCTTCGTCTCGTCGTGTCGATCGCCAAGAAGTACACCAACCGCGGACTTCAGTTCCTCGACCTGATTCAGGAAGGCAACATCGGCCTGATGAAGGCGGTGGACAAGTTCGAGTATCGCCGCGGCTACAAGTTCTCGACCTACGCAACGTGGTGGATTCGTCAGGCCATTACCCGCGCCATCGCGGATCAGGCCCGTACGATCCGCATCCCGGTGCACATGATCGAGACCATCAACAAGCTCATCCGCACCTCGCGTCAACTGGTGCAGGAGCTTGGCCGCGAACCTTCGAGCGAAGAGATTGCCCGCCGCATGGACATTCCCGTCGCCAAGGTCCGCAAGGTACTCAAGATCGCGCAGGAACCGATCTCGCTCGAAACCCCGATCGGCGAAGAGGAAGATTCGCATCTTGGCGACTTCATTGAAGATCGTCAGGCTGTCTCGCCCTCTGAGGCCGTGATCAGCGTGAACCTAAAGGAGTACACCTCGCAGGTCCTGCGCACCCTGACCCCGCGTGAAGAGCGCGTGATCAAGATGCGCTTCGGCCTCGAAGACGGCTCCGAGCACACGCTCGAAGAAGTCGGGCAGAGCTTCCAGGTCACCCGCGAGCGTATCCGCCAGATCGAAGCCAAGGCGCTGCGCAAGCTGCGTCACCCCAGCCGCAGCCGCAAGCTGCGCGCCTTCGTCGAAGGCGTCAAAGAGCTCTAAGCATTTCGACAAGTCTCAAACATCAAGCCGCGATCCCAACCAGGGTCGCGGCTTTTGTTTTGCCCGCAGATTGCTGTTAGAAAACGCTTCTCAGCAATTCGTACGAAGAGTATGCTGCCGCCATGACAAAACCGAAGCCCGCTGCGATTGCCGTGAATCCTTACCGGTTCGACCCCTACAAGAACCATCGCTTCGACGCATTGCCGCCCGGCGACACTCCGGAAGACGCTCCGCCCGCGGCAGCGCCCGTAAGGAAGAAAAGCGCAAAAAAGGCTGCGCCTGCGAAGAAGGCAGCGGCTGCCAGGAAAGCCCCGACAAAGAAGGCTGCTTCGGTAAAGAAAGCTAAGCCGGCCAAGAAAGCATCTGCGAAAAAGCCTTAGGCAACTGCTGATTTTCAAGTTTGTCTCGAACGCGGCGAATGAGGCAGAGTCCCTGACTTACAATGGCTGCGCGGAACGCAAGCCGCTCGAGGCCCTATGACAACCAATCGCTCGCTACGCTGGATCGCACTGTTCATGCTCGCCGTTGCGTCAACCGCTTATTCGCAAACTAGCCCCGAAGCACCCAACGACGCCGGACTCACCGGCACATGGATCGCCCACTGGATGGGCCCCTACGGCGACACAGAACTCGTCTTCCGGCTCAAGTCGGTCAATGGCAAGATCACTGGCAGCGAAGGCCTACCCTTCGGGGACCCTCCGATCATCGATGGCCAACTCACCGGCAACGAATTCCATTTCACCGTCGCAATCGACCGCTACGGCAGCATTCAGAATCGCGAAGCCACCGGCAAGATCGTTGGTGACACGCTCGAGATCAATCCCGCGATGCCGCTTCCGCCACCGCCCGCGGCGGGTGGTCCGCCGCCGGGAACTCCGTCTCCCATGCAGGGTGCGCAGAAGGGGCCGGTCATCGCGCATCGCGGAACTCCGTTCCCGTCGTATCGTGCGGCGCCGGTGGACTACGCAAGCCTGCCCAAAGTCGAGGTGCCCGCGATCCATCAGGTTCCAGCCAACGGCCTTGCCAAGACTCCACCCATGGGCTGGAACAGCTGGAACAAGTTCCGCACCAAGATCGATGACAAGACCGTGCGCGAGATGGCCGACGCCATGGTGTCAACCGGCATGAAAGACGCCGGCTATGTCTACATCAACATCGACGACGGCTGGGAAGATAAGCGCGACGCCAACGGTATCCTGCATCCCAACCCCAACTTCTCGGATATGAAGGCGCTCGCGGATTACGTGCACTCCAAGGGTCTCAAGCTGGGCATTTACTCCTCACCCGGACCCCTGACATGCGCCGGCTTCACCGGCAGCTACGGGCACGAGACGGAAGACGCGAAGATGTATGCGTCCTGGGGCATCGACTACCTGAAGTACGACTGGTGCAGCGCCTCCCGTGTCTGGAAAGACCCGGACATGCACGCCGTCTACCAGCGCATGGGCGACGCGCTCAAGGCAACCGGCGCACCCATCGTCTACTCGCTCTGCCAGTACGGCCGGTCCGAGGTGCAGACGTGGGGAACGCAGGTCGGCGCGAACCTCTGGCGTACCACCGGCGATATCCGCGACCGCTATGACTCGATGGACAAGATCGGCTTCGCGCAGACTGAGCTAGCGAAGTACGCCGGCCCCGGCCACTGGAACGATCCTGACATGCTCGAGATCGGCAACGGTGGCATGACGACCGAAGAGTACCGCATGCACTTCAGCCTCTGGGCGCTGATTGCCTCGCCGCTGATCGCCGGGAATGACATTCGCACGATGACTCCGGAGATTCGCGACATCCTGCTCAACAAGGAAGTGATCGCCATCGATCAGGATGCGCTCGGCGCAGGCGGTACGCAGCTCTCAGCAACAGGCGATCTGGTCGTCTGGACCAAGCCGCTGGCCAACGGCGACTATGCCGTGGGCTTCTTCAATCGCGGCACTACGGCAGGCGAAGCGCACATCGACTGGAGCCAGATCAACTGGAAGGGCAAGCATAAAGTGCGCGACCTCTGGGCCCACGCTGACAAAGGCGCAACCGCCGATGGCTACAAGGCCAACGTCGCTCCGCACAGCGTGGTCATGATCCGCGTCAGCAAGTAGAAGGCAAGGGCAGGGCAGGTGAGCGCAGGTATACTGCGCTCACCACCGCTCAAGGAGAATGCCCTTGCTCCGCACCGCCCTCAAGCTCTCATTTCCTCTCGCTATCTGCATTGTTTTTCTCCAGTCCGCTATCGCGCAGACCCGCACGCCAACGATCGATCAGTCGCTCGAGATGCAGAGCGTTTCCAACCCGCGTATCTCGCCCGACGGCAAGCATGTCATCTACGAACAGACGAGGACCAACTGGGACGCCAACGCTTTCGAAACCGATCTATGGATCGCCGATACAGCCACCGGTGCGCGCCATCGCCTTACCGCGGCGGCAAAGTCCAGCAACGCGGCAGCCTGGTCGCCGGATGGCCAATGGATCGCGTTCCTCTCCGATCGCGCGGCCCAGCTGGCCGGCTCACCCGGAGGCAAGCGTCAGGTGTACTGGATGCCCGCCGATGGTGGCGAAGCGCAGCAGCTGACCAAGATGGAAGAGGGCGTAGGCGGCTTCGAATGGGCGCCGGATTCGAAGCACATCGCCATCGCCGCCGAGGCTCCCGAGACCAAGGCCTCCAAGGATCGGACGGAGAGCTTCGGTGAGTACCGCGTCATCCACGCGGACTACACGATGACGCATCTCTGGCTTGTCGATCTACCCACGACCGACGCCGCTGGCCGCACCGCCGCCATCGGTGAGCCGAAGCTCCTGACAGCAGGCGACACCTTCACCGTCGGCAGTTTTGTCTTCTCGCCCGACGGCAAGCGCATCGCCTTTGACGCGCAGCGCGATCCGGACCTGATCTCCGACTTTTCCTCGGATATTTACACCGTCACCGTTGCGGACAGCTCGGTGAAGAAAATCGTGTCCACCGAGAGCCCGGACAGCGATCCGCAGTGGTCGCCCGATGGCTCGCAGATCGCTTACACCACCAGTAACGGCAGCAAATTCTTCTACTACACCAACCGCCACATTGCGGTCGTCCCAGCCGATGGCGGCACACCGAATGTGCTCTCAGCCAGCTTCGATGAAGACCCGGATCTTCTCAAATGGGCTCCCGAAGGCATCTACTTCTCCGCGCTCCAGAAAACGAAATCAGCACTTTTCCTGCTCGATCCGGGCACCAAGTCCGTGAAGCAGATTGCAACGCCAGGCAGCGAATTCGCCGGGCAGTTCTCCTTCTCGAAAGACTTCAAAGAGATCAGCTATCGTGGCGCAGGCACGAACCAGTTTCCCGAGATTTACGCGACAGCTCTGCCCGCTGCTACGCCCGTCCAGATCACGCACCTTGCCGATCAACTCAGCGGCTTCGACACCGCGAAGAGGGAAGTGGTCCAGTGGAAATCGGGCGACGGCACAACCGTCGAAGGCGTGCTCTACAAGCCAGCCGACTTTGATCCGAAGAAGAAGTACCCGCTGCTGGTCGTCATCCACGGCGGACCAACCGGTGTCGACTTGCCGCTCATCGCCCCCGACCGCTACTACCCGATGGAGCGCTTCGTCGCCAAAGGTGCACTGATCCTGCGCCCCAACTACCGCGGCTCAGCAGGCTACGGCGAGAAGTTTCGCTCGCTCAACGTGCGCAATCTCGGCGTAGGCGACTACGCCGATGTCATCTCCGGCGTTGACTCGCTCATCGCGCAGGGCTTCGTGGACAAGGACCGCGTCGGCTCGATGGGCTGGAGCGAAGGTGGCTATATCTCAGCCTTCATCACCACGTCGAGCGACCGCTTCAAGGCAGTGTCGGTCGGCGCCGGCATTTCGGACTGGGCGACGTATTACTACAACACCGACATCACGCCGTTTGCCCCGCAGTACCTGCACGCCACCCCGTCAGATGATCCTGCAATCTACGCGAAAACCTCTCCGATCACCTACATCGCCAAGGCAAAAACACCCACGCTGATTCAGCACGGCGGCGCGGATCGGCGCGTGCCCATCGCGAACGCCTTCGAGTTGCGCCAGGCGCTCGAAGATCATGGCGTTCCGGTCAAGATGGTGGTGTACGACGGCTTCGGCCACCCCATCAACAAGCCCAAGCAGCAGCGCGCCGTGATGGAGGAAAACGAGAACTGGTTCAATCACTACATATGGGGCGATCCGCTGGCTCCAGCGCTTACACCGGTAGTGAAGCCGGAAGCCAAGGCAAAACCGGACGCGAAATAAGAGCGTCTGAAGAGGAGCGGGCTTAGTGGAGCAGATCTTCGCTCCACGCCCGCTGCATTGCCTCGGCCAGCTTTTCCTGGTGGCGCTTGCCTTCCTTGTTCGCGTACATCGCGGCATCGGCGGAGCGCTGCAGGTCTTCCTTCGTGGTGCCGTCGTCGGGATAGACAGCCAGGCCAACACTGGCTGACCCAAGGAAGCGGATGCCCTCGATCTCAAACGGCTCGTCGAAGCACCGTTCCATCCGCATCGCGATCTCCTCTGCATCCTCACGGCCATGCAAGACTGGCACCAGCGCAATGAATTCGTCCCCGCCAATGCGGGCAAGGATGTCGCCGCTACGCAGCTGGAACTTCATTCTGCCGGTCGCAGCCTGTAGATAGAGGTCGCCCATCCGATGGCCATACTGGTCGTTGATCTGCTTGAAGCGGTCCAGGTCGACGTAGATAAGACCGAAAACCGTCGTCTGCGAACCCTGCATCAGGCGATCCAGGTGCTTCTCCATGCTGAAGCGGTTGGGAATATCGGTCAGCAGATCGTATTCGGAGCGATGGCGCAGGTCGGTATACAGACGGCGGGTATCGATAGCCAACTCCGCCAGCCTGGCGCCAGCGCCCAGAGCGGAAGCGATCTCCTTGTCCGGTGAGGTGCGTAGCAACGGCGTAGCCAGCAGCAATCCCAGCCGGGTGCCGTCGGGGGCGAACAACTCCCTGTAAACAACGCCGGGGCCGCTCGGCCGCTCCAGCTCGGCATTACTGTCGCCTTCCCCCTGGAGCTCAAACCAGCAAGAAGCCCCATAAAGCCGGGAGGAAACCATGGCAGCAATCTCCCGCAGCACATCCTGCAACGGCTCGGAGCTGCTGATCAGCTCCAGGATGTGGCTCCGCTGCAACTCCTGCCGCGCCAGCCGCCGTTCGCGAATCGCATCCTCCTGGCTCTGTTTCGCCAGGATGGCGTTCTGCTGGCGCACCCGCCGGTCCAGAATGCCTGCCCAGATCATCGCCAGCAGAATCACGACGCTCAAACCCGTGCTCAGATAACCCAACCGTCGCGCCGTCCACCAGCCCGGCGAGTTCACCACGACGATGTCGTCCATTGACCGCATGCGTAATTCAAACCACAGCCGGTCATGCCAGTGATTGTCCGTATCGACAAAGCAGACGCCCGTCACACGAATTGTGCTGCCCACCGTTGGCAACGGCAGATCGCCGTTGGCATTGGACGCATTGGAAGAGCGTTGCCGCAGCGTCGCAGAAAAGAGATGACCTTCCGATTTAACGACAATCATATCGGCCTGGCTGTCAGGCACGACGGCCACGACTTCCCCCTCCATTGAGACCAGATCGAAGGCATACTCTCCCATCGACGCGTCTTCCCAGGAGATGGTGCGTGGTTGCGTCCGTTTCGCCTGCTTGAATTCCCGAATCTGGCCGTTCTCCAACTGCACGGTTTCCTGGTCGACCGAAGGAAAGCCGATCGCCTCTACACCTGCACCGGTCTGCAGAGCCTGTTGCGAACGTGTTTTTACCAGGGTGCCGACGCCGTGATTCTCGACCACCGCCAGGCTGCCCGGCTCATAATAGGTGAGCGTACCGATAATCCGCACTCGCCGGCTCTGGTTGTTGTTGCGGTATGCGGAAATGACGCTCTCCATCGGGAGAGCCGGAATCGCCCACGGATCGGAGGTTTGCGAAGTTAAAACAACCAAATCTTCCGCGGAATTGATGTTGAGCAGGATTCCCGACATCTGCACGCGACCGTCGAACTCCCCCCCCGCCACACCCGTCAGGCGGACCTGGGCGTCCAGAAGATCTTCCGCACGCAGGCTGCCCGGACGTGCGATCACGCCGTCGATCGCACCCCCTTCCATGCTTAGACGAATGCGAAGAGCATCGCCCGGCTTCGTGCCGTCTGTCGTGGCCGCGAGCACCCGTCCCTTCACCTGGACGTACTGGCTGTCCCACTTGGCCTCAATGAGGTCTTCAAATTTCGCCGGCTGCGCTGCAGGCAGCTTTCCATGCGAAATCAGCCGCACCTGGCTGCTTTCAATCTCCGGCCGGAAGCTGTTGTCGGTTACGCCGGTAATGGCTACGCGGTCGCCCGGCCGAAGACCAATATCCGAACTGAACAGGACATACACACCGAAACCGTTGTCCTGAGCAAAGAAGTCGTGTCCGGTCGGGGGCGTCCAGGTTACAGTCGCTTCCAACTCCACGGGAATCTTCTTGCCGGCTTGCTCGCCCGTTAGCGCCACCACCTGTTCTACGCGGGTAATCTTTGCTGGCGCTTCCGCCGCCAGGCAAACCAAAGGAAAGCAGGCACATGCGAAAACTACAAACCAGAAAACCAGGTTTGGGAGCACAAAAGTCCGAAACAGGCCGAGCCGGGGCTGAGGCCCCAACTGTTGCAGTGACCTTTGCGACAAGCGTCGCGGCACCTGTTCCTGTGACATCCTGGCTCTGTCCATTTCCATTCTGCATTTCCCGGTGTGCAGAAAGCCCCGGTCAACCTGTTTGAGCCCTCTAGGGATTCATCGCCAGTCTCGCACGGACCGATAGAGCACCGGCTGGAAAACTCAAACTATTGATGCCAATCATCTTCTCACGGGAAAAGTTACTTTAGATATACCCGAAATGTACCAGAACG